>RIAZ01000019.1 GCA_003762615.1 Muribaculaceae bacterium Isolate-037 (Harlan) | reverse complement strand
CTTCAGACGGCTATGCCGCAACTATGAGGAAACCACTGCATCCGCCAATGAAATGCTCATGGTGGCAGCTGTGGTGTTGACGCTCCGAAAACTCACCTCTGTTAACAATAATTTTTAAACAACCTCTTATTATTCCATTTGTGTCATTGTTTCTGACTTTTGTCGCATGTCAAGATGAAATTCCATTGCCATCCCAAATAATATGATGGAGAATTTGATGATGCATTTTATTCCACTGATGATGCATGGATAATTGATGATCTAAATTTCAACGGAGTACTCAACATCCATCTCTAAACATATATCCAAAATACTTACCGAAACAATCCACGTATAAAATAAAAGACTATGAGACTAACTGTTTTTACATTCATTTCAATAATGGCATTTCTCGGAAGCTTAGGATTCATTACGTCATGCTCTTCCGAAAATGACAATCCGGATACAGATCAGAAACTGATCGCATCTGAAAGGAAGTCGATACAGATGACTGCACAGACACGTGCGACTGCCGAAAATCTTAAGAATTTCTACACGTCATTCACAGCTGAAGCTGTGAAAAATGCACTTGAATCAGACAGTCAGGATAAAAACATAATTATCTCGCCATTATCTGTATCAATGATGCTGGGAATGGTGGCAAATGGCGTTGACCAAGAGGTACAGCAAGAAATAGTCTCATATCTCGGATGTGAGAATCTGTCATCTCTAAATTCCCTGTGTGCTCAATTTATCGAAGAACTTCCCCTTGCTGACGAACTCTCTTCATGCTCTATCGCAAATTCTTTCTGGATCAATAATCCGCTTACGGCAAAGCAAGAATTTCAATCCCTTCTGACCGATTATTATACTGCGGGGATACACAATGAAAATTTTTCAGGGCAAGAATCCGAAACCGTAAAAAAAATAAATTCATGGTGTCATAACCACACGAATGGACAGATCCCGAATATTATTGACCACATAAATCCATTAACCGCAGCAATCGCACTGAACTCTATATATTTCAATTCGCCGTGGTCTGCCAACTTGTTTACAAAGAAGAATACTAAAAAAGATTCATTCAAAGGGGAAAACGGCAATAAAACAGTTGACATGATGGTGTCCGAACCATCAGTTCTCTCTTGTTGTGAGAATGATAATTTTGAAGCTGTATTTCTTGAATTCGGAAATTCTGCATTCGGTATGTGGGTGGTGATGCCCAAGCCGGGGATTCCTACAATAAACGTTGTGGATATATTAGCCAAAAAGAATCTCGATGTTCTTAATGAATCCTCATTTAAAGATACTTTTATAGTCGAATTCCCCAAAATTAATCTTGTCTCATCCCTATCATTGAATTCCATTCTCAAGAGAAGTGGACTTTCCAAAATATCAGGAGTTATCACCGCGACATTTGCAAATGAAGAATTTGAGGCTTTCCTTGATATGCAACACGCCACATCCTTGAAACTTGACGAAAAAGGTGCTGAGATTGCAAGTGCCTCCAAAGGAGATTTTATCTTTGGATTCGGTGGTTCCGACTCTGAAAATCCAAGTGTTTTCAAAGTCAACAGACCGTTCTTCTTTTTTATTACTGAATTTAGCACAAATGCATGTATTCTATCCGGTTATATTTCCGAGCCTTAGATAATAGCTATCCTTGGACAAATGAAATCATCAAAACGGAAACAACATCCAGCATATCCATGAATTGGGGATATTCAGGATCATACGATAATATTTTTTACAGTCCATATGATACCGATTGGAATGCGGGAGGACATAATTTCAATCTTGATCATAGTATACTTATCAGATCTGACATTCAATAATCATTTAAATATCATCCCATTATGAAGAAAATAAATCTAATCATCAGTAGCTGCATGATTGTTCTCGGAGCATTCATACCAATAGCATGTTCTTCAGATTCCATTGATAATGGTCCAGATAACGTAACCCCGAATGAACGGGTAGACATACAGCTATCTTCCGAAACCCGTGCTGCCGCACGATCCCTTATGGATTTCTATATCGGGTTCACCACCGATGCCGCTAATTTTGTTGATAATGATGCAAGTTTCACATCAAAAAACTTCTCCGTATCACCTCTATCGGCATCTATGGTGCTCGCAATGATTGCCAACGGCACAGATCAGGAAGTGCAAACGAAAATCGCGGGATATCTCGGCACAAGCGACATAAACGCATTGAATGAACTCGCCGAAATACTACTCACCGAATTACCCAAACTTGATAACCAGACTGAATTGAAACTTGCAAATTCAATATGGGTAAACAATCAATTCAAACTTACGGACTCATTCTCTTCCCTAATGAATAAGGAGTATGAGGCAATAATCAGCTACAATGATTTTAAGGGGAATATAAACAAGGTGATAAAAGACATCAACAAATGGTGTTCCACACAGACTGCCGGACTTATTCCCGAATTTATTAAGCAGCTTGACCCTGCCACGCTTGCAGTATTCCTGAATGCCGTATATTTCAAAGGATTATGGAAAGAGGGAACATTCCTTGAGGAGAACACCAAGAAACAGATTTTCAACGGAAGCAACGGACCTGCTCAGGTGGATATGATGCATGCATATTCCGCCAACAGACTATATGCCGACGACGGAAATTTCAAAATGTTCTCACTTAATTTCGGCAACTCAGCATTCAATCTTAGAATTGTGCTACCTAATGAAAAGCTGTCGCTTGAAGAAGCCAACTCCATGCTAACGCCGGAAACTATGAATAAGCTGATGCAAGAATCCGTATTGTGCAATCTATCTGTCGGAATACCCAAATTCAAGATTGAGAACGAAATAAGACTGAACAATATATTTGCATCAGGGAATCTACCGGAAGTCAACCGGGATCTCCGACTGGATATGTTTGATCCAGCCATAGAGGACGGCTATATCACATTCCTTCAGGGAGCCGCATTCCAGATAGATGAGAAAGGTGTCAAGGCTGCCGCTGTTACAGGAGGTATTGTTGACATACTTGCTCCATTAGCCGGAAAGTCATATTCCGTAACTGTAGACAGACCATTTTATTTCTTCCTTAATGAGACAAGCACAGGAGCCTGCATAATATCTGGAAGAATCACCGACATCTGAGAAATCAGATATCATGGCAACCATACCCCAAAAGTTTTTATCCAACTTTTGGGGTATATTTCATTTAGTTACACTTCGCAATTTGCCGATTTGACAAAAAGAGCTATCTTTGCATATTGTAACCCACTGAAGTGAAGTTTATAGTTTAAGGTTTAAGATTCACGAAAATCCACGAATCTTTTCATTATACAAAATTTAATGATCATAAACCATAAACATTAAACCTTAAACCATTTAATTATAAAGATATAAAGCAACTGACCGATGAATCATCATAGAAACTTGATTACCACGTTATTGGCAGGAATACTATTTGCCCCCTCAGTGACCGCAGACAACCTCACGATAGCACGCACAGGGGGAGATATCGTCCTTATTCCGATGAGTGATAATGCGATACGCGTAAAGATAGATGGCCAGCAAGGGCATACCACCGATGAACTGATATACGTCAATCCGCAGAATGTGGAAAGCAGCATTTCCGGCAACACTTTGAAAGTGAAGAATCTGACTGCCACCTACGACTCCACCGCTGATGCCATCACTTTCATCAACGCAGATGGCAACGTGATTCTCCGCGAGGTGGAACATTCCCGAATATCGCAACCATCCACCATACAGAATGAACCCACCACAATATCAGGACAACGTTTTCATTCACCTGCCGATGAATACATCTACGGCACCGGTCAGTTTCAGGACGGATACCTGAATCTACGCGGACTCTCACGCCGTCTGACCCAGGTCAACACTCAGATCTCAATCCCCTTCATACTCTCCAATAAGGGATATGGTCTTCTCTGGAACAACTACGGACTTACCGAGCTAAATCCTGCATCCGATTCAGTCAGTCTGACCCCGGCAGGCACCGAAGGGGATTCATTCACCGTAGATATCACCACATCCACCGGCAATGCCCGCGAGACACGCAGCGTGAACGCATTTGAAGGGGAGATGAATATACCAGAGACCGGTGAATACTGCCTACTTCTTGACGTGGGGCAACGGATGGCCCGGAAATATAAGCTATCGGTCGACGGAAAAGTGCTTGTGGATTTCAACAACCTCTGGCTACCGCCGACCACATCCCTGATGACCACACTCGACAAAGGCAAGCATCGCGTGAGAGTGGAGGGAGAGAGTCATGACGCGCCGACACTCCATTGGCGCAAGAATATAAATGAGACGGAATTACGCTCACCCGTGTCGACAGGGATAGACTACACCGTCTTTTCAGGCACTCCAGATGAGGTGATCGCCTCCTACCGCCAGCTGACGGGACCCGCCCCGATGATGCCGCAGTGGACTCTCGGCTACATCCATTGCCGCGAACGTTTCGACTCACAGAAGGAACTGCTTGAAAATGCCGACGAGTTCCGTCGGCGTCAGATACCGATAGACGTGATCGTACAGGACTGGCAATATTGGGGACGACATGGCTGGAACGCAATGTGCTTCGACCTTGACAAATATCCCGACCCAAAGCTGATGGTGGATTCCCTTCATGATGCCGACATCCGGCTTATGATCTCCGTATGGTCAAAACTTGACGTAAACTCGGAGGTAGGCAAGGTAGCCAAAGAGAGAGGCTATCTATTGCCGGGAAGCGAATGGGTTGACTTCTTCAATCCGGAAGCGGCAGGCTATTACTGGGACAACTTCAGCAGCCGTCTGCTGAAGCCATACGGAATAGATGCATGGTGGCAAGACGCCACGGAGCCGGAAAACGATGACCTTCAGGGACGACGCATAAATGGCGGGAAACTACCCGGGGAGGTCTACCGCAATGCTTTCCCGCTCTTCGTCAACCGCACCGTCTATGAAGGGCTGCGCAAGGATGCGCCTCATAAACGCGCAATGATACTGACCCGCAGCGGATTTCCGGGCATGCAACGCTATGCCGCCGCCACGTGGTCGGGCGATGTAGGACACGACTGGGAGACATTACGCCGACAGATAACCGGCGGTCTCGGACAGATGGTAACCGGACTCCCATGGTGGACATTTGATGCGGGTGGATTCTTCCGTCCCGGCAACCAATATGAGAATGAGGAATATAAGGAGATGCTGCTGCGCTGGCTACAGGTCGGCACATTCCTTCCGCTGATGCGCGTGCATGGCTACATGAGCAATACCGAACCATGGCGTTACGGCAATGAGGTTGACTCCGTGGCACGTAAATTCATCGGCATGAGATACGAACTTATGCCCTACATCTATTCCGTATCAGCAAGCGTAAGCCGAGATGGCTACACGATGATGCGCCCGTTGGTGATGGATTTCACCACCGATGAGAATGCACTGCAGCAAAAATACGAATATATGTTCGGACCGTCGCTGCTCGTGTCGCCCATCGTGGAGGGAGGGGTGAAGGAATGGTCCACGTATCTACCCGAAGGATGCGGATGGTATGATTTCCGCAACGGCAAGAGATATGACGGAGGCACAATCGCCTTGACAAAAGAGACAATCGCCACGATACCGGTATTCGCGAAAGCCGGATCCATCATACCGATGAAACAAGCCGGACAATTTGCTGCCGATAACGCCGATTCTCCGATAGACCTGCACGTATATCCCGGAGCAGACTGCACCTTCACACTCTACGAAGATGAGGGCGACAACTACAACTATGAGAAAGGTGCATTCTCCACAATACCTATTATCTGGGAAGATTCCACCCGCCGCCTTACTATCGGCAAGAGGAAAGGAGAATTTGACGGTATGCAAAAAAAACGGATATTCAACGTAATCCTTCCTGACGGCACAAGCAAAAGGATTGAATATTCCGGTTCTAAGAGAAGCATCCGGATATAACCTGTTTTTCGTATTTTCTTTCAACCTAATACTACATTCAGATGAAAAAATTCAGTTTAAGCACACTTTTCATTGCCGCGGCACTTTCGACTGCCGCAGCAGATGGTCATGCCGGATGCGGATTCTGCAAGAACTTTGCCGACAGCACTCTACGCGTGGACTACATATTCGGTGGTGGTCCCTCCGGAATACACATCATGCTCGACTCCCAGTCGAAATCCGCCGGATGGTACGGACGTCGCGCCCATCTAAAGGAGGCTCCGTATCTCGGTAACGGCACAATCACCGTCATTGACCCGCAGACCCGCGACACTCTCTACATGAATTCATTCTCCTCGCTATTTCAAGAATGGATCAATACTCCGGAAGCAAAATCGGTAAACAATTCTTTTGAAAATTCCTTCCAGGTGCCCTTACCCAAGCGTGAGGCGGAAATCACGGTTGAGCTTCGCGACAACCGCCACAAGCCTATCGGGACAATGACCCACCTCTACCGTCCGGATGATGAGCTCGTAGCCATAAAAGGTGAGAATCCATATCCTCATAAATACATACATAAAGGTGGCGACCCGAAGAAAGCTATCGACGTGGCTATGATTGCCGAGGGATACCGCCCTGAAGAGATGGACTCATTCATCAACCATGCACAGAAATTCGCGGATGTGATGCTGTCATACGAGCCGTATGCCTCCAATAAGGATAAATTCAACTTCGTGGCAGTGATGGTGCCATCACGCGAGAGTGGCGTCAGTGTGCCGCTGAAGAAGCAATGGAAAGATACGGCTTTCGGATCGCACTACAGCACATTCTATTCATCCCGTTATCTCACCTCCCCCCACGTGAAAAAGATGCACGATGCTCTCAGCGGCATCCCCTACGAGCATATAATGGTGCTGGTCAATACGGATGAATACGGAGGAGGTGGTATCTACAATTCATACCATATCGCAGCCGCAAAAAACCAATTCACGCTTCCCGTCACCGTACATGAGTTCGGGCACAGCTTCGGCGGACTTGCCGACGAATATTTCTACGACGGAGAGGAGGACGGCACGTATCCACTCGACATTGAGCCATGGGAACCGAACATAACGACGCTCGTGGATTTCGATTCCAAATGGAAGGATATGATAACTCCGGGCACTCCGGTGCCGACCCCATGGGTGGATAAAGGCGGCACACGCGAGGAGCGTATGAAGCAGAAAGGTAATGCCAAGAAGGGCGACAAGCAGGTGGTCGGTGTGTTTGAAGGTGGTGGCTACAAAAAGAAAGGGGTATATCGTCCGGTTGAGACATGCCGTATGCGCGACAACTACCATCCCACCTTCTGCCCCGTATGCGAGGCAGCCCTAACAAAGCTCATCAACTTCTACACAGAGTGAAGTTTTTAGCATTAAAAAAACTTTACCTCAAATATTTTACGATAAATACAAAATAATGATTAATTTTGCGTCAAAATATCATCTTCGGGCTGAGGCATGATCCAAATGCCTGAAATCAGGTGATATCAAACAAGATTATATCGACAATAGAGTAAGATATTTCATAATATGACGAATTAAGTTAGTAGTAAGATATGGCCTAACGACGTTGTGAAACGTCAGCAAGCCGAACATGAGTATTTATAGAGCCTTAAATTCTAATATTTACGGCATTCCTTCGGGGATGCCGTTATTTATATACCCATATTTATACCTACAAAATAAGCGCAACTCCATGAGCTGCGCTTACTTTTTATTCTGTTTTTTGTATTATTCCTTCATATACTGACCGGAGCCGGCTTATTTTTCTGCCAGCGGAGCAGCCGGCACGTAAGTACGTGCACCGAGTTTACTGTCGATCTGATATATACCGGTGCCGTCAGTGCCTACGAGAGTGAGGTTGTCGATAATATCCTTCACGGTCTCTTCCTCCTCCACCTGCTCAGCCACAAACCAATTCAGTTTCTGACGAGTAGCGAAATCTCTCTCCTCCTCTGCGAGGGCATAGAGGTCGTGGATACGTCGTGTCACCTCCTGCTCATGCGCAAGCGTGGCTGCGAAAGCTGCCAATGGAGATTCCCAACCTTGGGGCACTGCGTTTATGGGAGAAAGAACCACCTTTCCGCCGCGTGCGTTCAGATAATTGATAAAAATCTGGGCGTGGTCAAATTCCTCCTTGAACTGCACGCGAAACCAGTTTGCCATACCTTTGCGACCTTCCTCCTCGAAATAATTCGCCATGGAAAGATACAGATAGCCTGACCAAAATTCCCAGTTGATCTGCTCATTAAGTGCATCAACTATTTTCTTGCTGATCATAAGTTTTATAATATTTAAGTTATCGTTTCGTCTGTTTGGATGTCGGGCCCGAAGTGACAGTATGCGATTCTTGTCAAAGGAAATGGAAACGTTTGAGGTGTTCAAGACTGCGCACCACACGTAATAAACCTAAAGGGAATCGCCGCACTTTGCGGATAATCATATCGGGAGAGGAATCTTGATGTTTCATTTCTATTTCTTATTTTTATAAGTGACCGCCTCATCACCGCATCATGCGAAGAGTGCGACAGTCGGGTCTGACATTCTTTACATAAAACTCTATCCATTCAACGCCACAACGGCATGTTTTGTTTTACGCTTTAGCCATAAATTTAAGCCGTAAATTTAAGTCAGAATTTAAGAAAAGTGCCACATCTCATCCAATGCATGCGTCAACGCCTTACGAAGATACGTTTGAGCCGCTGATAACCCGATGTGCCGAGTATTGCGAGGGCAGTGTATTGTGCAGTCTTCGCCAGACCGAAGAAGATGGTCCAAAGCACCCCTTTCGCAGTCACCGATAGCGGAAGAAGCATCTGCAGGAACGACATGGCATAACACACCACGCACACACAGGCGACAATGACACCCGTCCGGAACGTCAACCCCGCCAACCATATCCTCACACGTCTTATCAATTCCTTCACCCTAAAAATATTTATTTCACTTCATCTTACGAAACAAAAGTAATACTTTAGAATCTATTTCACAACAATAAGACTCCACATAAACTATATTTTTATAGATTTTATTTGAAATTAAAATGAAGTGAATCGGAATCTACAATTGCAGTCCACATTTTATTCAATTATCAAGATTGATTGTCCCAAAGGAAAACGATCCATCATCTTCCATCAAAAGACCATATAATTGTCTGCCATCAGGACTTATAGCGAGTTTCATTATCAACTTGTCGGTCTTTATGCCTCGGATAGGCTTGCCTTTCCAATCCCAAATCCCGATTTTTGTAAGATCCTTGTCATTTTTTGTCCCGGCATAAGATGCCAACCAATAATCATCAGCAGCACACACCGAGAAAAAGCCTAATATCGGATCCGGAACAATCTGCTTCATACCATTGACATCAACAAAATCCAATGGAAACACTACTGAGGAGTAGAGCGGATGAATATTACCATCCTTTACCTCAAAAGTCTCAATTGTCCCACCTAATCCGGTCACAGAGACAAAATGCACTCCATCCGGTGCTACGGAAAGATTCTCCTGTGCCATCAACATCATCGGGTTATCCTTGAATACATCCGGTATGGAATCATACGTAGATATGACTTTATCACTTTTGGCATCAACAATTGAAAAACCTCTCACCATATCCTCCTCTCCTTTTATAGAGGGATGGTTTACGAGCACTAAATCTTTACCGATAGTGGACGCCTGCCATACCACCGGCAACGAATTGTGCAGATTTATTGAATTATCAATCTCCCATGTATCTGTATTAAGAATCTTGACAACTGAAATGTCATGATCATATACAGAGAGAAGTGTATCCGATTCAATATTCATGCCAATTGCATTGACTGCCTCTTCCGAGCTTTTCCCTTGACTCAGTTTGGAAGTTGACAACTTACCTTCCTGATTGTATATATGAAGCCACTTCCCATTAGCAAGCCCTAATACATAAATCGAGGAATCCGTGACCAACATATCATTTGCGAAAGGGATAATATCATCACCTCCCAACACAGTCCACGCAATCGAATCCGTTTGCTCAAAAAGCATATCAGATGCAGAAGAATTTGTTCTTCCACATGAAGGCAATTCAAAAAGTATGCCTGCAACAATTGTTATCCCTAAAATTTGGCTAATCTTCATACACTTTTATTTAATAAAAATTTGTACAACCGTAACTTTTTCACTGAAACTTGGGGGTGATTCAAACTTCATAAAAAGAAGTAAATTTGCTCATGTCAGCAAAAAAACATAAATTTGAAGTGTAAAAACATAAATTTTTACATTCACCTCTTAACATGGGTAAAATTAGTATTTTATTCCTTAAAATCCAAGCATTAGGCAATAAATTCCAATGGAAGAAAAGAAAGACATATTGATCACCGGCGCATCGGGTATGCTGGGACGCTACTTGAAGGAGATATTCGGTTCAGATCCGGACTACCGTGTTTTCACGCTTGGAAGAGGTGAAGATAACGATTTCCGGTGCAATCTCAAGACCGGAGCTCCCGATTTCGGTTCTCAGAGTTTCGATATCGTCGTGCATTGCGCCGGATCGGAAGAGAATGATTATGATAATGCAAAATTAAACGTAGACGGCACTGTCAACCTTATGGATGCTCTTGACTCACATCCACCACGATACATGGTCTACATCAGCAGCTGGCAAGTGTATGGCGCAGAGGAGGGAACAGAGATAACAGAGGGGCAACCCATCATACCGGAGAGTCCGACAGGATTGTCGAAGAAAGGTGCAGAGACAAAATGCGAGACCTTTGCAAGCCGACATCAGACTTGTCTCACGATAATACGCCCCGCCCGTATGTTTGGCAACGGTGTTGGCGGCGAGACACTCCGCATGTTCAGAGATGCCGTCAACGGTCGCTACATACACATCTGCGGCAATGATGCCCGACTCAGCATCGTGACAGCCTACGACGTAGCACGCGCAATAAAGGAGGTATATACCATCGGCGGCATATACAATGCCTCCGACGGAAAATCACCTCGACTCGTAGACCTCATGGAAGCCATGACAGCAAATGCAGGGAAACAGAAACGTATAACATGTCTCACCCCCGATTGGGCGGAATGGATATGGCGTCTCGGAAGATTCATTCCGGTAATAAACCAAAACCTCAACCCCAAAGTAGTCACTGAACGGATGAAAACCCTGACCTTTGACGGCTCCAAACTAATCGAAAAATCCGGAATTACATTTCACAACACCCTTGATGTGATCTCCCGAACCGACCCAACCTACCCCTACTCCGAGAAATAAAATGAAGACCGATAAACTGCAATCATTCCTCTCCGACACTGCCGCTTCAGCGGCATCATTACTTAAGATCGCGCTGCAATCGCGCAGTGTGTCGCCCCGTCGCCCTGTGAAAGAGGGGAAAGCCATCGTCATCATGGGTAACGGTCCGTCATTGCGGCAGACCATCGACAACGACAGCGAATGGTTATGCTCCAACGACCTCATGGCTGTGAATTTCGCTGCCAACACCCCCGACTTCTTCTCCCTCCGACCGCAATACTACATACTTGCCGACGGTCATTTCTTCTCCGGGAATGACACCGACCCCAACGTGGCGCGACTGTGGCAGGAATTGGATAAGGTCAGCTGGGATATGACCGTCTGCGTCCCACTCAAATTTGCAGACTTTGCTTTGGGATTAACCATGGATAACACCAATCTTACTTTGGCTACCTTCAACCTCACCCCGATTGAGGGTTACAAATGGCTGTCACATTCCATATTCGATTCCGGATTGGGTATGCCGCGCCCTCGCAACGTGATGATACCCGCCATCATGACAGCGATACGCGAAGGCTACCGCAAGATATACCTCTGCGGTGCCGACCACACATGGACGCGCACGCTCAGCGTAGACGACGAGAATTTCGTGGTCAGCGTTCAGCCTCACTTCTATAAGGACAACGAGAAGGAACATGCCCGCGTCCGCGAAACCTACAAGGGGCTACGGTTGCACGACGTGCTCGGCAGCATGACAATAGCCTTCCGCAGCTACTGGCATATCGCCGACTATGCACGCTCACGCGGCATAGAGATCATCAATGCCACTCCCGGCTCAATGATCGACGCCTTCCCCAGAAGAGACTCCGGCATAGGCTCCGAGAGTGGGGAGTGACGTAGGTTCAGGCAGACGCGCCACGCCATCCATGTCGTAGAGGCACGCCGCATTGACGTAGGAGGGATTCCCCCGCCCTATCGCCGGGGAATCGGGCTGAAGATGATAATTGAAATAGTAGTCATTCCGTATGGTCAGGAAAAGGGGATCCTCATTCCAGATACATTCCACGAAATGCCCGTCATCCGTGCCATCAGCCCTCAGAAGCACATTCTTCAGATATACGTCTGACCCGTCGAGTTTCCCCTCATTTATCGCCTTGCCTATACCCCATACTATGCAATTCTCGAAATTAGCCTTCATCAGAGAGTTTCTATTATCGGCATCATCAGAAGGTAGGCAATGATATAATGAGAGATTAGCCTCCGTCACGGCTGTGAAGAGATAGTTGTTGGCGATGGTACATTGCACGAACTCATGCTCACCACCCGTCAGCGAGACCACTGCCAACGGTGACTCCGAGAAACAGCAGCCGTAGGCATCCGTCTTTGAGTAGCGCGACTCAAACACAGAACCGGATGAATTGTGAAGCCAACTGTTGACAAGCGTCAGTTTCTGACGCGACAGGTCGCCGCACGAATCCACGCGCAATCCGGTGGAGCTTGACTGCATCTCCACGTATTCGATACGGTTGCCGAACGATTCGGGAGCTATGACCACTCCCCCCCACTGTCCGGAGAGTACTTCATAACCTACATCGGGGAGCACATTGTCGATACGGTCTCCACGCAGATGAATCATATTGCCAACCTCCCCGACAGCCTCCAGCCGTCCGTGCACAATCAATGAGGCGCCGTCATGAAAGAGCATCCTGACGCCGGGGTCGATAGTGAGCGTGGCATCCTTATCCACGGTGAGCGAGTCAAACACAAGGTAGGGCAATTTAGGTGTCAGGCGAGTGTCGGCAGTAATCCTCTCCCCTTTCAGACGGGTCACGTTCTGCGCCCAAGCCTCCACCTCCACTTCCTGTGTGACACCGTTAGTGACAAACTCCAACTGATCCGCCACTCTCCAAGGCTCCACAGCCGAGGTCTCCGGGATAAAACTCTCGATAAATACGAATATCGAATCCCCACCCCTGATCTCCACATCGCCGAACGACGTGCCGCTCACGCCATCCACATTAAGGGAGAACGGAGTGGCGGAATCCTTAAACCGGATGGAGGATATGCGCACACCTTTCTTATTGCGGTTGAACACCTTCAACCGGGCAGTGGGAGTGCCGAGATCGGTAAAAACCGTTCCAAAACTTACCGTATCAGTAGAAAACGCGAGTGTCGCCGATGAAGAATCGGTGAAATCGTCGTTGATACACGAGGTGGATATTAAACCAAACATCACCAGCGGTATCAATAAAATGTACTTCATTTCGTTCATATATAAGAAACGCTTCCGTCATGCCGTATATTGCGCTTTGTGAAAGGCGTCGGCGGCCGCCGGATTCCACCGGCATAGACGTAGGCATCAATAAGATTGTAGCCCAGATGAAATATATGCTAATTGCCGGCGAGGCATCCGGCGACCTTCATGCCTCCAACCTGATCAATTCCTTGAAAAAAATTGATCCGGATGCTGATTTCCGTTTTTTCGGCGGGGATCTCATGGCGAAAGCCGCACGTAAGAATCCGGAAATCCATTATGAGATGATGAATGTGATGGGTTTTTCGGAAGTGCTCCGCAAGCTCCCCACGCTCCTTAAGAACCTGCGCACGGCCAAACGTATCGTGGCAGAGTATCGTCCCGACGTGCTTATTCTCGTGGATTATCCGAGTTTCAATCTCAAGCTGGCAAAATATGCCCATTCATTAGGGATAAAAGTGGACTATTTTATATCGCCGAAAGTGTGGGCATGGAAGGAATACCGTGTGAAAAAGATCAAGAAGTGGGTAGACAATCTCTACTCCATACTGCCGTTTGAGGTAGGTTTCTACAAGCGACACGGCTACAACGTGACCTACGTCGGGAATCCGTCGGTGCAGGAGGTGGAGTATTCCATGGGTCATCTTCCTCCTCGCAAGCATTTCGTGGAGCGTCAGGGATTTGAGGATAAGGAGAAGCCTATCATCGCCCTCCTCCCCGGCTCGCGCAAGGGGGAGATACGCAATAATCTCCCCATCATGATAGCTGCCGCCAAGAGATTTCCGGATTTCCAATATGCCGTGGCGGCAGCCCCCGCCGTGCCGGAGAAATTCTATCGTGAGGTGGCTCAGGATCCGGGACTTCAGGTGGTGTTTGGTGCGACTCCCACCCTTCTGAAGTATTCACAGGCGGCAATCGTCACTTCCGGCACCGCCACTCTCGAGACGGCACTTATCGGTACCCCACAGGTGGTGTGCTATCGTGGCAACGGCAGGAAACTGACGTATCGTCTGATGGAGAAGCTGCTGAAGGTGAAGTATGTCTCCCTCCCGAATCTTATCGTAAACAATACGGTCGTACCGGAACTACTTCTCCACAACTGTACACCTACGACTATCGCACGCGAACTTTCGCCGCTGCTTCAGCCGTCGCCGAAACGCGACTGGCAGCTGTCGGGCTACAAGAATCTCAAACGCCGTCTCGGCAACAGTGTGGCAAGCGACTATGCCGCCGAACTGATCACTGACTCTCTCGGTCTCACCGTTCCGCACGACAATCCCACGACCGACAAGAAAACTAAAAACAATAATGCCAACGGCAACAAGGATTCTTCAGCAAGCGGGAATGACAATACCCGGGAGAATGCCAGACCTACAAACAGACGCAGACCCCGCCCGCGTCCACGTCTGGATAGCTCCGACAACAATGAAAACTAAGGGTATCCCTCCAAATAAACAAAAAGCCGTCTTCTGAAGAGTATCTGTCAAATCTCTCAAAAGACGGCTTTTATGAAATACAACCTAATTCTACCGACCATTCTTTATCGATGCCCACGATGATCATTCTTGTCGCCGGGTTTGCCGGGTTTATTCGGCTTCGACGGTTTGCCTGGTTTATGCGGCTTCGATGGTTTACCCGGTTTATTGGGCTTGGGAGGCTTCGGTGGTTTCGGTGGCTTGGGAGGTTTGTGATGGTGATGATGGTTCGGATTCGGATATTCACTGTAGTAGCAGTCACCGCAATACATTCCGGGTGCACACGACGGTATCATAAGTCCGAAAGTGGCAGCCACAAGCCCCACCGGAATCCATCTCTTTATTCTCTTAAACATGTCTTTCATACTTTTGCCTTTTATTTTGTCATTTTGACCTTCCCTTTCATAAAAAGTTTAATCTACTATCCTCTTCCGAATACATCAAGCACATCATGATTATAACATCAAGCACAAAATAATCTGCGTGCCGGATGTATTGGCTTGATGTGCATAATGTAACAATTTCATGTGCATGATGTAATTGGAATGAATAAATACATCAAGCTCATCATGATTATGACATCAAGCACAAAATAATCTGCGTGCCGGATGTATTGGCTTGATGTGCATAATGTAACAATATCATGTGCATGATGTAATTGGAATGGAAAAAGACATCAAGCACATCATGATTATGACATCAAGCACAAAATAATCTGTGTGCCGCATGTATTGGATTGATGTGCATAATGTAACGATATGATGTGCATGATGTAATTGGAATGAATAAATACATCAAGCACATCATGATTATGACATCAAGCACAAAATAATCTGTGTGCCGCATGTATTGGATTGATGTGCATAATGTAACGATATGATGTGCATGATGTAATTGGAATGAATAAATACATCAAGCACATCATGATTATGACATCAAGCACAAAATAATCTGTGTGCCGGATGTATTGGATTGATGTGCATAATGTAACGATATGATGTGCATGATGTAATTGGAATGAATAAATACATCAAGCACATCATGATTATGACATCAAGCACAAAATAATCTGTGTGCCGCATGTATTGGATTGATGTGCATAATGTAACGATATGATGTGCATGATGTAATTGGAATGAATAAATACATCAAGCACATCATGATTATGACATCAAGCACAAAATAATCTGTGTGCCGGATGTATTGGTTTGATGGGCATGATGTAACAATTTCCAAATGGCGTGCAGATTAAAGCTCTGTAGATTCAAAGCCTTTTCTGCACGCCACATCGAAATCTGTGATTATATCACCACAATTCACATAACTATTATCATATAATTATAAGCTTCAAATTCTTCAATCTAATATATCTTACAGACAAGTAATGTAGTATTTTTCAGTAATTAAATCTGAATAACTTACTGTAGCTGCCGGTGCGGATGATATATAATCATTTAATCCATATTCATTTATCAAAGTCCCATTATTATAAATAGAGAAACCTACCTTATCCTCTTCATCTATAGATATATTACCTCTTTATGTACCAATTTCTTATATTTATTATACACTCTGTTATCATGGGAGAATGTCCCCAATAACTAATTTATCTATTATTAGAAATAACCGACTCATCTTGCTATTTCGCGATTACATTTTCAACTAAATTACCATGATACATGACATTAAAAAAATGTGTAAATACTAAATACTTCATTGCAATACTTTTTTTAATGTCATGATTGATTGTTCAGCTGTGTCTGGCTCTTTTAATAAGGTCATGTTATTACCATCATACCTTGTAATCCACCAATATCCCGCAAATATGTTATTTGGGACTATGGGACTTATGCGTAAAATATGACCCTCCAACCGATATTCAAAAGAATTATAATCCTTGAACGGTTCATCCTTTTTGGTGTTGTAGAGAAAATCGCCTGAAGATTCCGATCCAAACGAATACATCACATAATACTCTTTTCCGGAACTATCCGTCAGAGTCCCTTGCCATATCGTTTGATACACCTCTATCTTAGTCTCATTTTCATGTTCTTCCTTACTACACTGCGCAAAGGATAAAACCATCATAAATGCCAATATACAATTTACTATTTTCATAAAATCATTCTTTTGTTATAATATTAATTTGAAGTTACTTAAATAATATTCAATTAAATACATATTTATAAACAACATATCTTATAATTGTCATCAATCAGTTTTGAATAACTTATTGTAGCTGCTGGGGCAGATGAAATATAATCTTTCAGTCCATACTCATTAATCAAAATCCCATTATTATAAATAGAGAAGCCCACTTTATCCTCTTCATCTATTAAATATACGACACCTTGATGAATAAGTTTTTTATATCGATGAAATCCTATATTCTGAAACCCTATATTGTAAAATGGATCCGGACTCGCAAGTTGCTCTTTAGCATTATTAGTGTTAAGAGTTGTATCATTACTCAGTACTTTAATCTTAAACATATTAGTTATTCCATTTATCCAATTATTCGTCTTTACAACTCCATCAGATCCACTAAAAGATCCACATAAAAGGGTATATGGATTTCCAAACCTATCGTTAAACCAACACCAAATTGAATTTGCAGTAAACTTTCCAATCATTAACATCGGTTCTTTATGAGTAACACTAACCTCAGTACTTTGATTTATATAATTACGCAATCTATTCTTTATATTTAATTCTAATATAAAATCTGTTACAGGGATCAGTCCATTCTGATTAAATTTTGAAATTACATTATTTGATTCGTTTGACAATGAAGCTACCCAAGAAGTAAGATCTAATGTCGTATTTCCAACCTCCTGAGGAGTAACGAATCCAAATGCATTTCCACCAAGGGTAGTAGCACTAAACTTTATATGTCCAAAATTTCGAGTTGTAGACCATACTCCATTTTTCCCTCTTCCAATAGACAAATTCACATTACCAGTATCATTTGTCTTCCATGTAAACGAATCATTAATTTCATGAGACAAATCCGATTCTTGTTCTTCTTCCGAAGAAGATTTTAAATGCGTTCCTACATAATATGCAGTTGCTCTACCGCCCGAACAAAAATTTGTCATTACAAGACTTCCATACATTTTATATAGTTCATAAGGATGAAGAGTATGGACATTTTTAATAAACTCAGAATCAAGATAGTCAACCAATATCTCCTTCTGAATAGCATCTGAGTACTGCATTCGATATACGGAATCATTCGCAATTACATTCAGTTCACCAAATACAGATGTTGTGTCATTAATCAAATTCTCTCCAAATATGGAAGTCATTGTATGTTTATGACCCAAATGTATTCCCAAAAACTTAAACTCACTCCCATGTGCAACTTTATCAGTAAATTTCGTTTTTGATAAATAATCATCAATATTCTTGTAAGAATATACATTTGTCTTGTGACTCGCATTTTTCCAATACGTGAAATACGAAGAGTGCGACTTTGATAATTTATCCTTATCAATTACCGGATAACCAAGATTTAGAGTATTTTCAATAGGTGTTATTTGTGGGTTTAGCGAATAACCCAAGAAATCCCTCAGAGCCAAAGCCCCTCTGCCCGTTCTGGTTTCAATAGAGGTAGACTTAGGAATATACGGAATCCACGGATTATCTGCCGGTCTTTCTCTGATTATATATTCACTTGATGATTTGTATTCATCAAGAAGCATTGGTTCGTTTTCAACGCAAGATACCAAACAGAATAGTAATAGAAGGAATGTTAATTGTTTCATTTTATTATTTGGGTTAAAGTAATTGTTGATGAAAATGTGGTTTCCGGATCTCTTGTCAGGGTCATGTGTTTGCCATCATATTTAGTAATCCACCATTCTCCTACAATAATATCAATAGGGTAAATCGGGAAAATTTTTATAATACGACCTTCCTGATTATATTTAAAGCCCTGTTCATCATCAAAGGAATCATCATTATTTGTCTTATAAAGGAATGTTCCGAATGATTCGTAATCAAAAAGTAGCCTTACTGCATATTCCTTACCCTGGCTATCTTTGAGGGTACCTTCCCACATAGTTTGGAAAACGGAAACCTTAATAAGATCATCTACCTTCTCATCATCCTTACCACATTGGGCAAAGATCACCACTAACAAAATTGATAATATACATTTTACAATCTTCATAAAAAACAAATTTAGGTGTATTAATAATCAATCAAGTTCACTCATTAGCAAACAGCCACAGGCATACCATTTCCTATCATCAACGATAAAGATACCCATACAAAATACCATCATCGTGATGAAGTCTGATTTCCACCGTACCATCCATTCTATAGATGAATGTTATGAAATCCTGCTCTGAAGCAAAAATACCCAGACATTCTCCAAGCGGACTATATATCTCAAAAAGATCGATATCCTCCGTTGCAACCATCTGCGTGCTTATTCCTTGCGGTGTTATCAGGCAAATACTCCTCTTTGAAGGCATGCGATGTTTATTTGGAGTTGGATAAAGATATTCAGTATCTGAATTCTCTGTGATCTCCACTACATAAGTTGTGTCGTCGGCAGTGTCGGCAGCACCTTGGATTTCTGCTACAGAAAAAAGTACCGCACCAACTATTATCGGATAAATGAAAAATTTATTCATGCAAATTGACATAAGTTTAGTATCAAAAATTTCCCCAAAATTAAGACATCAATCTACATTAATGATAAAAAAAGAGTTCCAATTTAGTTCCAAAATGCATATATGAAATTAAATTGGAACTAAATTGGAACACAACCCAAACATATAAATACCTTATAATAAACGTATTATCCTATCAATTATACCCGTAGGCAATTTCTTATCAAATGCCTTTAGCACAAGTTCTCCTCTATGATATGAAATAGTGTTTTTTGCCTTTCCTATCAACACCGACACATTTGTAGGAGTAAAACCGCACTTTATGAGCAGAGCGAGATGATAATCGAAAGTCGACAGATCACTACCCGTAAGCAGGTACAACCGCTGCTTAAATTCCGGAGAACTCTCTATTACCATACTTTCTATTTCATCCCACAGACGGTTCTTAGCAACAATCGGTTTCCCAGCATCGAGATATTGCTGAATCTTCTTGTAAGCCTCCGAATTCAATATTACAGGCGAGATTTCCGATATTTGTTTATTATCGTTCACAATAGAAAGCAATTCTTCCCGTAGGCGCATCCGCAATTCATTCATACCGGATGAATGAATACTACTATTTATATCCAATGATACCCCCTTTCGATACTCCGTATTTTCCGACCACTGCCGGATACCATCTTCCCCGCTTTCAAGCATCCCACGCAAAATTTTCGTATTGTCTATTGCCTCATGTAGTCGCAACTTCTCTGATTGATTCCTATTCTTAAGATAAAGGAGTGCAACTATCAGTAATAAAATGAGAACTGACATGCCAAAAATCCACATATATAGATACTCATTATCCCTTTCCACCTTTATTTTTTCGCGCTGATGCAATTGATAATTGTAGAATGACGTCTGTAGCAGAGCTTGCCGGTCGCCGTTACGTTCAAGATATGACTCAATCTCATCGCGATATTCATCAATGTAACGAAGTAATGAATCTGTCGGCACATATCTTCTCATCTGATTAGATAGCAATATCTTATATCCATTTTTATTGTTGTCCGAACGCTTATCTCGTATCAACTCACTCGCATACATCATCGCAGTGTCGCATATACCCGCTCTCTTGTATATGAAAGCTGCGCATGACAAGGCGGCAGGTTTGGATAATGAATCACTGCCGGATAACGCACAACGTATAAATCTCAACGCTTGCTCAATATCTCCTTTTTTGTAGCATGTCCATGCAAGATTTATCTGAAGAGATGGTGAATCGTCCGGAGATATTCTATCTGACAGTTGCATTGTCTGCCGAAATTGCTCCTCTGCCTTATCATAATTTTTCATGTAAAGATAAAGACTTCCCAACAATTCAGCATCATAAATCATATTGAGTGAATCCCTTTGTATGGAATCCAATTTCAACGCCTCCTCAACGTATGGTATAGCTTTCTCATAGAGTCTCAGTGCCATCAACAGATCGCCTGTCTGAGCCAGTATCTTTCCACGCAGAACATTATCCCCACCATCAGCCGGAGTGTAGTCTAACGCATTCTGATAATAATTTAGGGCTGTGGGGTAATCTCCCAAATCGTGATACACACGTCCGCCGTAATAAAGTGCCTCTGCATATCTTCCCCTACTCTTATGCCGCTTCTCATTGGAAATAACCCGTAGGATAAGGCTGTCAGACTTGTGGATGACAAACGCCTTGTCGCGCGATTTTACCATAAGGAAATCATAATACTCCTTATCATAAGATGACAATCTGTCATACCTGATTGCATCCAACGAATCCATCGCTTCTCGCGGAGAGACGGAAATCAACCTCTCCACTTCCTCAAGACGCGGATCCGGCTGACCTCCACAACAGGTCAGCACGATTGCAAACACTAATATGACAATGAAACGGATAATCATGATTGATTCTGAATCATTCTGATTGAATTTGTCTAAACCTCATTATTTGACATGGCAAAGTTACAATAAAAATATATGCTTCGTATTTAGAATACAATTTTTTTTTGCAATTATTAACCATCCCGAATGTAACTTATGACCGGGGAATATGTCAAATAAGGGTATGAAGAATAATTGTATTATGAAGAATCTTATCGGCATAACTATCAACATCATCATTGCAATCTTTATGATTCCTCTTTCCGGATGCTCCCACAAGGAGAAGGATTATCCGCTTGAGATCTCCTCGCAGCTTCAGAACGTGAGCCGTCTGGAATTGGCACGTATGACTGTCGGGAAGGTGGGTATGATTTCCGATCCGGAATATAAGGACGCCAAGAGTATCGAAGCTAAGGCATCCGCCCTGCTGAATCGGATGAAGATAGGCACGCGTCTCGGCGTATATTCCTACGATACTTATATCGTGGCATATCTCGATCTGAGCAAGGTTTCCAGCGAGGATGTCGAAGTGGACACAGAGACAGGCACCGCCTACCTCACACTCCCTCCGATCGAGATCATGACCGACGGACGAGAACCCCAGCTCCATGAGGTGCACAGCCGCGTGACGGGACTCCGCTCCTCAATCACCCCTTCCGAACGCGCATCGCTCAAATCACAGATGGCAAAGGAGGTGAAAAAGGAGATGTCTGCAAAAGCCGGTGCCACCGATCATCTGCGCAAGGCTGCCGAGGATAAGGCACGTGCTTACCTTACGGAACTTATCTCCAACTGGGGATATAAGGCTGAAATAAGTTTCAAATGAGGTTTACAATAATACCTACACACAGTAATTCCTGCACACGATGAACAAATGGATTAAGATAATAATCGCCGTGACGGTTATCGCTATGGTTGCATTCATAGCATGGACCCTTCGTCCGTCTGCCCCGACTCCGGAATATAAGACCAATGAGGCTCGCATTAAGTCAATCACCCGTATGGTGGAACTATGCACCTCCGACATTCATGACGAGATGGCTATTAAGGCACATATCAACGGGAAATGGATTGTGGCACGCCAGACTGTGGAGGGTCGCATACGTTTTGACCTTGACAGCCTGCGTATAGAACAACGTGGCGACACCACCCTTGTGTATCTTCCCCGCGAACGCGTAGACATTCTTGAGAATGCCGAACCGGGAGCATACGAGGTGCTGGATGCTTGGGATGCTCGCAACTCAGTCTTCAGCCGCACAATGACCGCCGCCGAGGAGAATGCAATAAAGAGCAAATGGCAGGAGGAGTCGCGTAAGCGCGTGTATAAACGCGGCTACGTGCGCCAGGCACGTAAGAATGCCATAGCCACCCTGACACCGCTACTGAATGCAATGAAGGGCACTGACGATAAGAACGCACCGGTCATAATAATCGACCCGACCCCCGACCCTCGTCCATGACGGGGGTCTTTTTCCATCCACTATATTTTTTCGTTCCCTATAATACGGTAATCCAAACCTTCTCCCCTCACCACGGATTCCGTATGAGACGATGGTGCCACCAAGATGCGCTCTATGTCGGGAAGCGAGAGAAGCGGCAGATCATCATGATGATCCGTCAGCACACACTCTATACGCAGATTCCTATCGCGTGCAAGTCTCTCCACACGCATCCTCTTGACAACACCCCTACATTCCTCAAAATCTGATTCGGAGGTAGCGGATGAACCGGAGTATTGGGTAGCCTCGCAATATGGTATGCCCAAAATCCCGGCAAACGGCAGGGCATATACAGCCGTAGCTGCAGTGGCAAGTACTACCGTACCACCCTCCTGCATTAAATCCTTGATAAGAGTCATCACTTCCGGTCGCAGACAGGATTTGAGTGATTCTGCAAATTTTCGGAAATCGCTCTCTTTGCAATTATTTGCTGCAATCCTCAATATCCGTCGTTTCACTTCAGAATGTGGGATAAGACGACATTTCCTAAGCAACACATCACGACACAATCCCATGAGAGGAATGAATCCGGAATCATGATAGAGATGTCGCACCAACCATTTCGTAAAAAGCGTGAACGTATTGACGCTCACCAAAGTGCCATCAAGGTCAACCACCATGAGAGGTGTTCTGTCGTCTTTCCCTGTGTCAGTTTTCCCCATGTCGTATTTCTCCATAACCTCTACCGTTTGTAATCCATTGACCAAGGAAATCTCACGAGCGTATGGTCATGACAGCAATAGAAATCTGCATCCAAGAGCGGGGCATCGGTCGTCACTGTCACGACAGCCGTTTTTATCACGGCATCCGTGCCATATCTCTCTTGCAGTGCGTCGCAGACCACGCGTATCGTCACTCCGGAGTCGATTGCATCATCCACCACCAATATCCGAGGCTTCTCATCCAACGAGGGTAATGGAGCGGTATCGAGCGACAGTCCCATCTCTTCCACCCTCCTGCCACGGCAAGATAATTGCAACATACGTGCCTCCACGCAGCGCAAGGTATCAAGCATCCATATCGGCATTTTACGCAGTATTGCAAAGAGTCTGTCACCCTTCCTCTTCGTTGACGGACGCTGTAGCTCCACATCCCTCCTACAGCGGCAATAACCGTCGGGCAACGCTTCCCGCAATCCGTCGGCAACAAACGCACCTCCCCGACGTATCCCCACCATAAGGTCAAAACCATCAGGACAACTCCCGACAATATCGTCAGCGAGCCGCCTCGCAGCCATCCGCAATCCCTCCTCATTCAAAGTCAATACCTTCATCCGCAAACTTATTCCTAAAGGTTAAACAGCCTTTACCACTTAGTCTTTTAGACAACCAATAGGAACCACATAGACACCGTCCGGTCTTTGGTATGCGTAATCTCCAACAGCAGTAAGAACCATAATGAACGCGGGTTTCTTCATTTTTGTCGTATCGATCTTTTCGGAAAGCATTTTCAACGTAGATGCGCCTTCGTTGATTAGTCTTTCTCCTCCCAATTTTACTTCAATTAAGCCGTAATTGCCATTTCTTAAGTGAATTACGGCATCACATTCCAATCCATTCTTATCCCTATAATGGTAAACAGTTCCGTTTACTGCGTCAGCATATACACGGAGATCTCTTATGCACATTGTCTCAAACAATAGCCCAAATGTTTCAAGGTCAGCTATCAAATCATCCGGACCGAGACCTAATACTGCAGTTGCAATTGATGGATCTGTAAAATATCTTGTATCTGATGTCCGAATCGCGGTTTTGGAACGGAGATTAGGATTCCAGGCTTCTGAATCCTCTATGACAAAAATGCTTTTAAGAGCCTTTATATATGAGGCAACTGTGACTTCATCAAGACCCTCTCCTTCGTTCTCTATCAGATCGGCTTTTATCGTGGCAAAATTTGCCTGCGCTCCCTGATGCCTGGCATAAGACCTCAATAAGCGATGCACTCTTGATGGATCGCGGGCAATGCCATCTGCCTCCCTCACGTCGCGTTGCTCAACAGCCTTGACATAATCGAATGCTTGATCAAGAGCAATCTCCCGGTCTGCCATATCCACAGCAAGCGGCCAACCTCCTCTACACAGGAGATATGCAATGCTTTCGAGATTTTGTGTGTTTATCCCTCCTATCCTTTCGGGCGATGTAAATAAGTTTGATAAGGACACTTCGCCTGTTGAATCTCCTGATTCCCAAAGCGACATAGGACGCATTCTCAGCCATGCAAATCTTCCGGTGCCGCTGTGTATAACATTTGACATATCAGGCGGTACACATGAACCGGTAAGTATGAACTGTCCAAGAGCACCGGCATGATCCACATCAAACCGTATACTATCCCACAATTCAGGTGCTACTTGCCATTCGTCAATCAATCGAGGACGCTCACCGCGCAACAACAGATCAGGATTCATCATCGCTAATTCACGGTTACGCTGCAATGATCCTGATTTGGACATATAAAGAACGCTCTTTGCCTGTTGCTCTGCTGTAGTAGTTTTTCCACACCATTTAGCACCCTCAATCAAAACAGCTCCTTTCCCGGATAATTTCCTTGCAAGAATCTTGTCAACAATTCGTTTCTTATATTTACGCGTTTCCATATTATTCCTTTGTTTTGTGGTGCAAATATAATAAATAATTTTGACATTTCAGAGTTTGGCGCAGTTTCACTTCAGAGTTTGGCGCAGTTTCACTTCAGAGTTTGGCGCAATTTCACTTCAGAGTTTGGCGCAATTTCACTTCAGAGTTTGGCGCAATTTCACTTCAGAGTTTGGCGCAATTTCACTTCAGAGTTTGGCGCAGTTTCACTTCAGAGTTTCATCGCATGTACCACCCGGTTCTCTTTATAAAGATTCAGTTTACCATGTCCTTCTGTTTTTCCTTATGCAATAATCTACTCATATTCCTCACAGAGGTAATGGAAAAAGGAATTATCGTCAAGATAGCATCCTGTGCAATAGATGGGGTATCCGTATTGACCGGAATCGTATGGATGCTCCATAAATGAGCTTAATGAAGAGTATGAAGTTGACAAATCAGCTTCCTCATCCGGGGATGAGGAAGTGATAAGGACAAGTGCGGTTTTATCCAATTTCTCCCACACATCGTCCGTGAGTGACGGCTTAGTCAGGATAACCTTAATCTCATCGTAACCAAGATTACTCCCTATTACAAAATAAGCAGAGGCTCCATAGGTGATACTCTTAACATATACCGGATCGTCCTTATCTACATCCCCATCGACAAATAACCCCTCTTTTCCGGGAGAGTCCATCGTGACGGTCAATCCCTTGAATATAATCTCTCCGACAACCCAATTCTTGAATTTATCAACATCTGTTTTCTGGTAAATAATCTCACAGAACGCATCTGCCAGACGGGGATTATCAGAAAATACATTCTTTATGTTGTCAGGTGCACCAAGATCTGCCAACCGGAACCGGTTAAGTGACGGGGTTGCTTCCTTTACATATTCTTCCGAAGCCTGCATTTCTTTCAGAAAACGGATATAATTTACCATTGACGGCTGCTTGATTTCTGCCATGAAAGGATCGCTGAAATCCGTATATAACGTTATCGGATTTTTCTCCCCGACAAATTCTTTGTCAAAAGTAGTGGCAAATGTGCTTGCCGGGAATACTGCCGATGGATAAATCTGCGGTGCATTTCCGGAGCAGTTCCAATTCTGGATACCAAGATACCTGCTACCTATGAAAATATCATTTGTAGAGACCGGGCTGCTGAATATATAATCCCATTGTATCTCCTCCTGATTCAAATCCTTAGACTGACGGAGATTTATATTGCCGATATTATCTCCTTCCCCAAATCGGATATTAATAATCCTTGGCGTTTTTCCCTTGTTAGGACTGATTCTGAACTTAATCTTGTATGGTGGAGTAATGGTAAGATATTCTATCTCTCCCCATTCCCCTCTTTGAATAGCAGAAACCTCGGAACCTGGGGGCAACAGTTCAAATTTCTCATCTTTCCCATCTTCCATATCATCTCTCATGATGATTGAAGTGACATACACATAGTTTGAATACTCACCTTTTCCGATAATAGTGAATACGCTACCTTCCGACGGTATATCCCCATCAAATGCACCCGTAATCGCATCGTATGACAGTTTCAAGCCTTCCACATCAAATTGCAATGTATGGACAGGCTCCTCCTTATCCTTACACGACACAGCCATCATCATAACAAAACATAATAACAGAACTGATTTTAACCTATTCATATCTTCCAATTTTAAATTATTCTCAAAGTCCAACAAATAACGTATCTTTCTTAATAGTATTGTAAATTCTTTACAAAAGTAATAAATAATCACTTGTTTTCAAAACATTTTACACTAATCTAATTAAAGTCTCTAAACTTATTTTGAAAGAGATATGAGGTTTGCCAAAATCCTCTCTTCCTCAATGATAACAAGAGCATGGAGAGCCAGGCATTGCCTGAGAATCTCCATGCTCTTAACGTTAACGTGGACGTATGCCACAGATTATGTCGCCGGGGACAATTCGCCCGTCGATATTATTCCTTGCACTTTGCAGCGATGAACTGACGGTTCATGCGACCGATGTTGGCAAGCTTGATGTTCTTCGGACATTCAGCAGAGCAAGCACCGGTGTTAGTGCAGTTGCCGAATCCGAGTTCGTCCATCTTGGCAACCATAGCACGCACGCGACGGTCTTTCTCCACAGCACCCTGCGGAAGCAGAGCGAGCTGGCTGATCTTAGCCGACACGAAGAGCATTGCAGAGCCGTTCTTGCAGGCAGCTACGCAAGCACCGCAGCCGATACAACTTGCAGAGTCCATAGCCTCGTCAGCATTCACCTTAGAGATCGGGAGGTCGTTGGCATCCTGAGCACCACCGCAGTTGAACGATACATAACCGCCAGCCTGCTGGATCTTGTCGAATGCGTTACGGTCCACCATAAGGTCCTTGATAACAGGGAACGCAGCCGAACGCCAAGGCTCAACAGTGATAGTCTCGCCGTTCTGGAAACGACGCATGTAGAGCTGGCAGGTAGTCGCACCTGTTGCCGGTCCGTGGGGATGACCATTGATATAAAGCGAGCACATACCGCAGATACCCTCGCGGCAGTCGTGGTCGAACACGATAGGCTCCTCACCCTTCTCAATAAGAGTCTCATTGAGAATGTCGAGGGTCTCCAGGAAAGATGTATCGGGTGTGGTCTCGACGTCATTATAAGTCACAAAACCGCCCTTTTCTCTCGGATTGGCCTGACGCCAAACCTTGAGGTTGACTTTCATTATATTTTCTTCCATGATTGAAATTTCTGTGTTATATAAGGATTATGACTTATAGTTACGAGTCTGAACCTTGATAGCCTCATAGTGGAGCGGCTCCTTGATGAGTGAGGGTGCCTTTGCGTCGCTACCTGCATAATCCCAGCAGCTTACGTAGAAGCAGTTCTCATCATCACGTTTTGCCTCACCCTCTTCAGTCTGATACTCTGTGCGGAAGTGACCGCCGCAGCTCTCATTACGGCTGAGTGCGTCGTATGCGATAAGCTCACCCATAGTGATGAAGTCGTTAAGACGGAATGCCTTGTCAAGCTCGACGTTCATGCCCTTCTGAGTGCCGGGAACGAACAGGTCGGTGTTGAACACCTTGCGGAGCTCACCGAGCTTCTTGATAGCGAGTTCAAGACCCTCCTTATCACGAGCCATACCGACGTATTCCCACATGATATGACCAAGCTCCTTATGGATAGAGTCAACAGAACGATGACCCTTGATGTTCATGAGTCGATCCATAGCCTCTCTACATTTAGCCTCGGCAGCGTCAAACTCCGGAAGGTCAGTTGAGAAGTGAGGTACTGTAATCTGGTCGCTCAGATAGTTCTGGATTGTATAGGGGAGCACGAAATAACCGTCGGCAAGACCCTGCATGAGGGCAGATGCACCAAGACGGTTAGCACCGTGGTCAGAGAAGTTACACTCACCGATTGCGAACAGACCCTTGATAGAAGTCTGAAGCTCATAGTCAACCCAGATACCACCCATAGTGTAGTGGATAGCGGGGAAGATCATCATCGGGTTGTAGTAGTTCACGCCGTTCACCTCACGAGCGAACTCACCGGGATTCACGTCGGTGATCTCCTCATACATATCGAAGAGGTTGCCGTAACGCTGGCGAACCACGTCGATGCCGAGACGGTTGATAGCCTCGGAGAAGTCGAGGAACACTGCAAGACCTGTGTTGTTCACGCCGAAGCCGGCATCGCAACGCTCCTTGGCAGCACGAGAAGCCACGTCACGCGGAACAAGGTTACCGAATGCCGGATAACGACGCTCGAGATAGTAGTCGCGATCCTCCTCCGGAATATCGCTACCCTTGATCTGACCTTTCTGAAGTTTCTCGGCATCCTCTTTCTTCTTGGGCACCCAGATACGTCCGTCATTACGCAAAGACTCCGACATAAGGGTAAGTTTTGACTGCTTGTCGCCATGCACGGGGATACAGGTCGGGTGGATCTGTACGTAAGCGGGGTTAGCGAAATAAGCACCCTTGCGGTAGCAAGCCATAGCAGCGGAGCAGTTGCAGCCCATAGCGTTGGTTGAAAGGAAGTAGGTGTTGCCGTAGCCACCGGTAGCGATTACTACTGCATGAGCAGCGAAACGCTCGAACTCACCGGTCACAAGGTTCTTGGCGATGATACCGCGAGCGCGTTCCACACCATCCTTGTCTTTCACGAGCACAACGTCGTGCATCTCATAGCGGTTGTAGCTCTTCACCTTGCCAGCCTGAATCTGACGGTTGAGTGAAGAGTAAGCACCGAGAAGGAGCTGCTGACCTGTCTGACCCTTTGCATAGAAAGTACGGCTTACCTGCGCACCACCGAAAGAACGGTTGGCGAGAAGCCCACCATATTCACGTGCGAAAGGCACGCCCTGAGCCACACACTGGTCGATGATATTGTTAGCGACCTCTGCAAGACGGTAGACGTTTGCCTCACGGGCACGATAGTCACCACCCTTCACAGTATCGTAGAAAAGACGATACACGGAGTCGCCGTCGTTCTGATAGTTCTTTGCTGCATTGATACCACCCTGAGCCGCGATAGAGTGAGCACGACGGGGGCTATCCTGGATGCAGAAGTTGAGCACGTTGAAACCCAGCTCGGCAAGAGTGGAGGCAGCAGATGCACCTGCAAGACCTGTACCCACAACGATCACGTCAAGACGACGCTTGTTGGCGGGGTTGACGAGTTTCTGATGAGCCTTATAGTTGGTCCATTTCTCAGCGACAGGACCCTCCGGGATTTTGGAATCAGCCGGATTCATTACTCTGATGTTTTCTTTTGTATTTTCCATATCGCTAATTACTTGCCTGGTTCTGGTTCTGTTTGGGGAGTGGTTTCTGTAGCGGATTCAACGGCAGCCTCTTCCACGTCGACGTCAAGATAGTCGATGAGAGCGGCGGCAGCCTTGATAGTTTCGAGACGAGACGGGAACTGAGGATCATTTGCGAAATAGCTCTGAGCCTCGGGAGCTTCCATCTGAGAGAGTGTGCCTTTGATCATCTGCTTCATCTGGTCGAACGGAGCTGCAGTGATTGCGCTGGCTGCATCCGGACCGAAGTCTTTCTCAAACATAGGCACGAGCATCTCCTTATACTGCTGGCGAAGAGTCTCGTCAGTCTTGTAGAAATTGTCGTGAGCCTTCACTGTGAACACGATAGCCTGGATGATGAAGAGAGCCACGACGATGGAGCTCCACCAGCAAGCCACTTTCTTCAAGCGGCAGATCCAAACCTGATTATCCCAACCGATAGACTGGAACATAGACCAGATACCGTGGTTGAGGTGGAACCAGAGGGCGATGAACCCGATGATGTAGATGATCGGAGTGTAGAACTGAGAGAATGCCTCCTGGATGAAGAGGGTGCCGGCTGCCGGGGGCAGAACGTCGTGCACGCCACGGATCTCCTGGAGCTGCATCTTTGCCCAGAACTGGATCATGTGAACAGCAAGGAACGCCAGGATGACGATACCAAGCACGAGCATGTTCTGGCTTGACCATTCCACAGTCTTGGGACGACTGGAAAGGGCGTAGCGGTCCTTGCCACGTGCCTTGCGGTTCTGAAGGGTCAGCATCACCGCGTAGATGATGTGGACTACGATGAACAGAGCCAGACCTGCTGAAGCTATAAGAGCATACCAGTTTGCGCCAAGGAACTCGCAGACGGAGTTGTAGGCGGCCGGCCAGCAGATGGCTATGGCGTTCATCAAACAGTGAAATGTGAGGAATAGGACGAGAACGGCGCCTGTGACGGCCATGACGAACTTACGTCCTACAGATGAGCTTGATAACCACATAGCAGTTTCTGAATTTAATTAAAGTTATTTTAAGTTATTTAGTTTAGAATCTTAGGTTTGTCGCCTTTTGGGAAAAAGCAATTTACGCATGGCATCTGCATGACACACGGAATTATGTGCAAATTTATGTTTTTTTGTTCATTAATACAAAGTTTTCACCGTGTATTTTTCATCCTCATGCCAAAATAGAGCTGCGGATAGCCTCCACGATGCGACGCACCTCCCTTTCTCCCACGTATGGACCTGCGGGGATACACAGCCCACGGCTGAACAAATCGTCGCTCACTCCATTGACGTAGGCGGGGCAGGATGCGAACACCGGCTGACGGTGCATCGGTTTCCAGAGATGGCGCGTCTCTATGTTGCGTGCCTCAAGTGCACGGCGCATTGCCTCGGGACGTCCGCAGCCGTCATCGCCCCTCACCTTCAGATCCGGGACGAAAGTGATTGCACAAAGCCAGAAATTGCTGTCGAACTCCTCGCCGGGATTCTCATGAAGCTCTATGCCCTCTATGTCGGCAAACAATTCACGGTATTGTTGCTGCACCCGGCGATGGTGGGCAAGATGCTCCTCGGCTATCGTCATCTGCCCGCGTCCGATGCCGGCAGAGATGTTGCTCATGCGGTAGTTATAGCCTATCCGCTCATGCTGATACCATGGATATGGCTCACGGGATTGTGTGGCATAGCTCATCACGAGACGCCAAGTCTCTTCGTCAGGACATACCAGCGCACCACCTCCGGAAGTGGTTATCATCTTGTTGCCATTGAACGACATGACACCGAATCGCCCGAACGTGCCGCAATACTGCCCGCGATAGCGGCTGCCGAATGCTTCGGCGGAATCCTCCAGCACAGGTATCTTCCATTTTGCGGCGACTGCCAATATCTCATCTATCTTTGCAGGCATACCATATAGATATACCGGAATTATCGCCTTCGGTTTCTTACCCGTCTTAGCCACACGGTCGGCGATAGCCTCGTCGAGCAGCTGCGGGTCCATATTCCACGTGTCAGGCTCGGAATCGACAAACACGGGGGTTGCACCGACGTATGTCACGGGGTTTGCCGATGCGCTGAACGTGAAACTCTGCACCATCACCTCATCCCCGTGCCCGACACCGAGAGCCACAAGTCCAAGGTGGATTGCAGCCGTGCCGGCAGAGAGAGCCACAATACGTTTCCTCTCCAACAGAGCGGGGTCATGGCTCAAAAGAAGATCAGGCGACTGCACCGTCACGCCATCCTTCGGCATTGAGTCGGCGGTGGGTATGAACATCCTCTCAAGATCCTTCTCCAATCCGTTGACATTCGGACCGAGCGGGAGCACCCAATTCTCCGCAAACGCCTCATTTATAAAGTCCATCTCCTTGCCACTCATGTGGCAAAGACAAAGTAAAATCCGTTCCTCCATATCAAAGTCATAAAAACTAATGCAAAGTTAGCCAAAATAATCTCACTTTCGCAATATGATACGATTCTTTCCGATGTTAAGCCGATGTTTTGTGCCGTCGGGTGCGACAAAACACGACTCGATCGGCACCTCCACCTCATATCTCACCTTATCCCCCTCAATCTTCCAGCCACTTTTCACCAATCCCCATGGCGTCTCCAGCTCACCATTGGCATAAGAGAGGGCACCCGTAATGTCAGGATCTGGAGCTACCGTAATGCCATTATCATCATATTTTATGCCGAGACAGCGGGTAAGCAGCCAGTTGCCGACAGAGCCGAATGAATAATGGTTGAATGAATTCATACTGTTGTTTGCTCCGAATCCATCTGTATGTGTATAAGAATCCAGTCGCTCCCATACAGAGGTCGCCCCCTGAGTCACAGGATATAGCCACGACGGATATTCCTTATTGGCAAGTATCCGGTATGCCACATCACCCCTTCCTATCCGGCTCAATGCCTCCTGAATCCATGCCGTGCCTATGAACCCTGTCATAAGGGAATACGGAGGACACACCTTCCCGTTATCGGCAATATTCTCACGCGTGATGGTGGCAATAAAATTGTCGGCGAATGTAGGATCATCCATGATGCCCATAGCTATGGGGAGAGCGTATGATGCCTGTGTATCGACAAACCTACCCTCCCTCTCCGGGTCAAACGAAGAGAAACGTGTCTTCTTCGTAGCCGGATCCACATACACCTTTTTGAAAAACTCCCTGCGTTCATCCCCTTTATTCTTATAAAAGGCTGCATCCGTATCATTACCGACCACCTTCGCAAGATAAGTCATTATGTCAAGGTCATATATAAGATAACATTCCCAAAGGAGCGACTTGTCATTCTTATCATATTCCGGACTAAGCCAATCGCCCAAGTCTCCCCAAGCCCTGTCCTGCACCATAACCCCAGTCTGCGGATCAATAGTCTTATCAAAGACGTAATCCATATATCGTTTCATCGCCGGATAATGCTCCCTCACTAAAGTAGTGTCGCCATATTGCAGGAAATGCTCGTATGGCACGGTGATGCCTGCACTACCCCAGAGGAACCCTCCGAACCCCACTCCGGTAGGAGCCACATCGGGAAATTTACCTTCCGGCGTCTGGCAATCGCGCACAGACTGAAGATATTGACGCAGAATTGCCGAGACATCGGCAATCTTTGTGGCGGTAGGGGCATATACGGAGATATCCCCCATCCATCCGAGCCGCTCATTACGCTGAGGGCAATCGGTAGGTATGGATATGAAATTGGAGCGTGTTGACCATAATATATTTTTCCACAGTCGGTTGACAAGTGTATCCGAGCATTCAAACGATGCCTTAAACTTATCAATTGAACTTAACGCCACTGCCTTCACATCCTCTACCGGGAGAGGTTTGTCTATTCCAGTGATCTCGACATACCTGAAACCATGCAACGTGAAACGTGGAGAGAAATATTCCTCTTCCTCTCCGGCAGCCACGTATACATCCTTGTTCATTGCCGCCCTGATATTCTCGGTCATTATCATACCTCTGTTGGCACCATACCGCTCCATATCGGGATAGAGCACCTCCGCATATCTCATGGCTACTTCCGTACCCCGTTTCTGACCCGACAGACGCAGAAGAGGCACTCCGGCAAAATTCTGTCCGAAATCATAGATGAAGACACCCTTCCTCGGCTCCACGACAGAGACGGCGGTCAATGTGTCGGCAGCCACAACCTTATCTCCGTAATCCCTACGGATGACCACGTTATCCCAGCCTCCGGGGAATGGATAAGTGGTGGAGTCGCAACCGACCCTCTCTGCCGGATGCCAGGTCATATCCGACGCTCGGCGCGTGGCATCATATATCTCTCCGTTGAAAAAACTTCCAACCACGTTTGCGCCATCTGCACAATATTCCCATGTGGACGGCAATGTCGGGTAGCATAAGACGGTTCCATCCGTATATTCCACCGTCACACAAGCAAGCAAGGATTGCCTGTCGCCATAGAAATTCCACATCTCCCCCATAAAAGTGGCAGGACCGCTCCACCATCCCTCCCCCATGCTTACATCCAGCGTATTATTCGCTTCCGTAAGGTAAGGGGTTATGTCAAAGGTATTAAAGAGATGTGTCTTGTTGTATTGTGTGGATCCGGGATAGAAATATCCTTCGGTCACACGTTTGCCATTCACCTTCAAATCATATATACCTCTGGCTGTCACATCAATTCTCGCGGACTTCACATCACGCTTACCGTCAACCGGTATATTAGTGCGAAGTTGCGGCATTGACCTCTCCGGGAGATTTATCCTCCCTGTGACGGCATGAGCGGCAGAATCGGCGAACAATACGTTGGAAGGTTCCCGGAAATTGCGTACTTTCAAGTTTGAGATTACGGCATTACCGGAAATATCCACCCCCATTTCCGCCAATACCGGGAACGCCAGCCAGTCGCCTCCATTCCCGATAGGATTTATCCCTATATAGCACACCTTCTTCCCATTGACAAATATATCCGTATGTCCAAGATTAGATGCAATGCTGACATGATTGGATTTTCCCCAGACATCTCCACACTGATACACCCCCAATGGTTTGCTCTTGCTGTCAGCCGGATGATACCCATAACGGAACACTCGTATCTCTCCCGAATGACTGAATTCTATCTTTATGGCGGATTCATCACGAGGAGCAGCGATATTGTATATGTTAAGGTCAACATTCATCAGACGTGGGTCGTTCATGCCGTAAAGTATTGCAGCCGAACCACCGGCATCCACCTCTATATCAAAATCAATCTTAAACACAGAAAGATAATCCGGATATAGCGGTATGTCATCGGAAGCTGTCCCGATCCATTCGGCTCCCATAAAAACGTCACGCTCTCTATCAGTTGCCTCATGCTCCCCTTTAACCAAGCTTCCCGAACCTGCATACACACCCACCGGCATAAATGCAAGCATCGTAAAAGCCGCTATTCCCATCCGTGATATTAAATTTCGTCTCAAGGTTAAGTTCATAATGTCGTTAATTTATTTAAGTTTCGCAAGTTTTCCAACTTGCTTCACTTAAATGGTTTAAGGTTTAATGTTTATGGTTTATGATCATTAAATTTTGTATAATGAAAAGATTCGTGGATTTTCGTGAATCTTAAACCTTAAACTATAAACTTTAAACCACTGAAGTGCAGCTTGCGAAACTTCAGTTAATTTACACATATCCTTCTAAAACATCCCAAAGTTACAACATTTTAACTGAATTTGTGCAACAAAAAAATAAATTATAACTTTGCATACGGTTCAGCCCCCATCCCCGTAAAGGGGGAGTTGATGTGCGAATCTTTAACTCCCCCTTTACGGGGTGGGGGGTTGGTATGTCATTTCAATCCCACACACTATGATCATCGCAAATTTAATCCTAACAATCATCAGCACGATTGTGCTACTCTTCTGCGGAAAATTCCGTATGTCGTGGAAAGCACAGAATAACATACGTCTTATCTCGACCATCATATTGACCGTCACCATGATTGACCTGCTGCAAAACCCTCTCGGTCTCTCATGGCTCCTGTCATTATGTATCGCTGTCGCCTTCATCACCCTCCTCTATTTCATCACCAAATGGCTCCGCCTCTACAACTAAATGAACCTCACGGCTCATAAAAGGCACATCCTTTCCACAATCAAGTAATCTATTAATTCTTAATAAGAAAGCAACCATTTTGACGGAAACTCCAAAATGTTTTAGCCCGAAAATGACGGAAACTCCAAAATGTTTTGAGCCGAAAATGACGAAAACTCCAAAATGTTACCGCTAAGATAACACCAACACTACGGTCACATTTCATGATATGGAATCAAACGGCCTCTACATTTCGGATATTATCAGGCGGGCTTCCCTCTTCATGTCGGATGTGGCGGGTGTCGTATTGAATATCTGTTTTTCATTTGAGATGCAGGAATTGAAGACGTGGATTTGCCTCAGGATTTTCTTCTGAAACAACCATTACGAATGAATTGTCAATGCATACAGGCAGTCCTATTCCGTTAACACCATCGATATCATTTTTCAAGTATCTGACAACTTCAGGATTAGTGCCGGTCTTATCCCAGAATATATGCCTGACCTCGCCATCCATCCAGAAATACATGAAAAACCAACGTCTGCTGTTATGGAAGACCACACGATCTATGTATTCAGTTGCTTTCATTCGATCCTTCCCTATCTCTTGAATCTGCCAAGAGGTGGGTGACGGTTCGACAATAAAATCCACAACAGATGTGAGATTGTTTCCATTCCATTCCATAAGCCTGTTTTCATAAGGTCGGGTCATGATGCTCATGATTCCATCGTCATAGAAAAATAACCACGGCTTATTAGTAGGCAGACCATTGCTGCATCCTTCAAGTTTTCTGATCTCTCCGGATGATGTGGATGCAAGATATATTCCTGCATTGTCTGAAGCATCATTGTAATTAGCGGTCAGATATGTGTTATTCCCAAGGTATACAATATCATCGGCATATCCTACGGAATCTTTACCAATGAATTTGTTATCATACGAATATCTCAGCACAGCGCACCCGGTGTGGTCGAGTATAAGGATGTTTTCCGCTTCTTTGTCAACATCAATTTGGGCGGCACGTATATATTCTCCGGCTCCTAATCCTCGGCTACCTATATCATGTATGTAACTGCCGATGCTGTCAAACAGCATCACGCGTTGTGAAAGATCGTCAAGAACCACGATTTGCCCGTCAGCAATGCGTATGTTGGATATTGTGCCGATTATGCAGTTGTCGGATGTTTCAAGATCGACATACGTGATGGAGTCGACAAATTCCGAATAAGGTATTGAATCACGAGCAACCTTCCTTAGATTCAGGGGTATGGATGTACAGTCGGATCTCTTTTCAGAGCATCCGACCAATACAATAGCCAACGATAGAAAAAGAGGGATTGCCACCTTTAAAGTTGTTTTCATTGTGGTTATTTTTTTGATGGTTTCAATGTATTTTGTATCCATTGTATACCATTTCAACTGAGTCAGTACATAGCCGAAGAATTTATATCTATATGTCCTATTTGTTAAATAACTGAAGTTTCGCAAGCTGCACTTCAGGGGTTTAAAGTTTATAGTTTAAGGTTTAAGATTCACAAAAATCCACGAATCTTTTCATTATACAAAATTTAATGATCATAAACCATAAACATTAAACATTAAACCATTTAAGGTTTTGAGATACACATGAAATATGTCGTTCCGGAGGTAATCTCGATATCTAAAGCGACTGCTTGTTTAGCCGATAAAAGACTAATACCGGATTTGAATCCGACTCGAGCTGTTGCGAAATTTCGTTGATTACAGGATATTCCGACAGACCATTTTTCCCAGATGCGATTGATTTCACAACCGGGGCAGGCACGATGCTAAGTATGCTGTCGGATGGTGAAGAAGTGTATAATCCGTAAAAAGAAATAGGCAGTCCGTTTGAATCAATTGTGGCAGCTCCGTTAAGATATATCTTCCCTTGCAGAGAGCAGAGCACGCTTTTTATCCTGTTGTCAAAATAGGAAAAGAAAAGTAAGTCGCCATAGATATAAGCAGCATGAAATACCTTTGCGACATTAGATTTCAGAATACGATCAACCTCTTGGGCTTCCGTATCCGCTCCGATGTGGCGAGTCTCCATTTTTAGATCAACTAATGGTTTGATGTCACCGGAAATGGAATCAATCTCATAGATAGTCTCGTTATATGGGAAATAGGTGTAGACTCGATTGCCATTTTTTATGAATTTACCGACTTGTCCGTTTGTAGAGTATGTATGACCGAGCAACGCATCATTAAATCGTACCCGGTTGATAACTTTCCCATCGTTTGATATGAAGGAATAGCAGAAATGATCTACAGTGGAGCTGTCGCCATACCCGAATTCGTTATTTAATGCTATACCTGAATCCATCACGCATAGCCCTTGCGCGGCATTGGGTAGATCTATCGTGCCGGAATAATTGTTTTGTTTATCATATATTAAGATTTTATTGTCTGAGAGGAGATATAAGAAATCGTCATGTATGTCGAAATCGGAGAGTGATATATATTCCCCATGACCATGACCAAGGTGACTATAATCTCTGATATATGCTCCGCTTTTGTCAAATGAGGCAATGTGAGAATTTTCATGCATTATATATAGCGTGTCGTTATCAACATATACCTTGTTAATATTCCCAAGAATTGATTGGTCATCCGTACTAAGGACGACATGTCCGGAATATTTGAAAATGGAATCAAATTGTTCAGAAACGTTCTCGTCATTATTTTCAATCTCGACAGTAAATTCGCTAAGTGTCTTTTCGTTTTTACATGCGTTGTTTAGCAAAACGGCTAAAACCATGATGCCTAAGAATGTGAAAAAAGGGTTACGTCTCATGTGGATGTTTTTGTTTGGTGTGACAAAGATTAAATCATTGTTACATAGGGAGATTTGTTGAGAGTTTTTAGTTTATAGACGTTTTAGTGAGTATCATTTCAACTGAGTCAACTCTTAGCTATTCTATTGAGTAGAATAGGATTATAGGATTGCCGTCTTTGTCAAATGACTGTTTAAGAGTTTTTAGTTTTAAAAGTCCGGCATCACAATTTTCAGCAAACTCCATATTCTGGAGTTGGAACGGCATCAACATACCTATGAGTGTGTCACCACCTGCGTAACGCATGCCAAACAATTGCATTGAGGCGATTTTTCCGGATTCAGTAAAGAAATGACGACAAGACAAATCTTTTTTGTTTATAATTGTGCAGTCAAGGTTGCTACATGGTAAGATTATGTGTCCGGACGTTTCAAAGATATCAGTAAACCCGATGAACATGTTTTTCTGCATAAAATCCATGTATGTCATGATTGAAAAATTATTTATTTCCCCGAGGTTAGCACATACCGTTTCTGATGTGAGGATATCATATATGCAGCCGGAGTTGAGTCCATAAACCTTTGGCTCAAATGGAAGGATCCATTTGATAGAATCCTGATAGTGGGAGAAAGGGTGGAACCCGATCCGTTCCATTGTATTGTCAGTACGCATAGGTGTCTTTGCAACCTCCTGTACTATTTTCTTATTCAAGTCGATCAATGTGAATGCGGTGTTCTGGTCATTATAGATATATTGGCTGGTGAATATTCTGTCTTTATCTACAAAACATCCATCTTGAATATTCATTAAGATGGATTGATCAACCTTGGTTGATGAGATAAACTCGCCATTTTGTCGGAAATATATGAATTTGCCGGAATAAGGATCCACCAGTACGACCTTCCCTTCGGGATCAATCATGAAAGTGCCAATGACAATATACTCATTTTCAGCATTCCCTTTTGCCCCGAACACATGGGAGAATTTTCCATCTTTCGTAAATGCAAAGAGATGTTCCATGTCGGAAATGATGAGTAATGAGTCGGTCATCTCAATCTTGTTTATATTTGTCAGGAGACATTCCGGTTTACATTCAAGCTGGAGACATTCGAAGTCGGAAATCAATGATGACAGACATTCCGCTGATACTTCCGTATCATAGCCGGTCACAGGTGAACCGGCATTTTCATCTGTATTTCTGCATGAAGCTAAACCACATAGAAGCAACGCAGAAAATAAAATATTCTTTAAATTTGCCATTGATGAATGATATTGAAATCATAAACAACTATAATTGTCAAAGTATATTGATTTTGATTTTTTCTTATTGAAGTCATTTACATAATGCCATTCTAAGAATAACAGAAATTGAGTTTGTCTTACTTAGATAAGTATCGATGCAAAGTTAGATATAAATCTTCTAAATGATATTTCTTTTTGTCTAAAAGATTTTATTATTTGTAACCCTGACTTTCATAATTGTATCAAAATAGTGTCTTTTTTGTAACATATTGTTTTTTAAGTATGGTTCAACATGCTTTTGTTTTGGAACAATCGCAGTTTTCAGTTTGAACTTCACAATAGTCCTGCCTATAGACCGGCAGACAAATCAAATCTTCCTCACAACGTATGTCTTTTGTGTAAAGAAGATAGTGTGACCTTATCCTTGATGAGAATTTTCTACGAAACCATCTGACCATGATTTCCATTCCTTAATCTTGTCGTATATCTTGCATCGGAATATTCCTCTTTCCATAATTGAGCAATCTGCTTATTCTTAACATAAAAGTAATCATTTTGACGAAAACTCCAAAATGTTTTAGCCCGAAAATGACGGAAACTCCAAAATGTTGGTTGCATACCAAATGGCTCCGCCTCTACAATTGACCCGACAACAATCGATAAAAATGATATAACACAAAGAGTCAAGGATGCGCGTAGGATCGTGCATCCTTGACTCTTTGTGTTATTGGAGGTTGACTCGGGTTATTTCAATGGGATACGGAGAATCATGGCGGAGCTTGCCGGGCATTCCACGTCTATCGTATTGCCGGAAACTTTCATGTTGCTCTCCTGTGCACTGATCTTCAATGGTTCGGCAAATGAATTTTCCGCATTGATATCATCGGCTCCAACGACTATACGGCGTGCATCTCCATTCGCTGCACTGCCACCACGCAGTGCTATCGACGTGCGCCACGGCTCAGTACGTCCGTTCACCATCTTTACTATCAACTCTTTGCGATCCTTATCAACGCCGGCAACCGCATAATGCTTGTTGACAACGCGATAGTTGTAGGTATACGCCTCCTTACCGTCAAGATAACAGGTCCATTTATTGCCACGTATCTTGATGCACACGTCATACCATTTGTCTTTGAGAATCGGCAACTGATTGCGGTAGTCGAACAGCGATACGGAACCCTTCTCGCTGATCTCACGGAAGATTACAGATTCATTGGAATGACTGCCTAAATCCGCCATGAAATACTTACCCTCATTCTCCATACCGAAAATCACGCGCATACTTTCCCTTCCATCTGTCTTTTTGGCTTTAAGACGTATTGTGCAGTCGCCGGTGGTAAGGTCGTTGAGCTTGATAATTGACTCATGCGACGCCTCTGTCTGAATGATGGTGCCATCCGCACCAAACTCCCATTTACCTCTCAGCGGACTCCATCTGCCGTCAATACCATCACGTTCAGAGGAATATACCAGTTTACCACCGGATTCAATCCGTATATCGCGGAACTCCGCAGACGCATTTGCCGTGCCAAGACCGATAAATCCATGAGGCGCGAACGGGACAGCGGTATCCTCCCCTCTTATCACCGTATTCACATTAACATCAGGACGATTCTCAGCAAACGCCTTCAAGAGATGATAATTCGAACGTCCGTAAGTCTGCTTACCATCATACACAATCAGATGACCCTTGCCATAATGGGCATTCTGCAACAATGGTGCATACGACACGAGTTGCACCTTGTCGCCATTCCGCTCCACCCCGGTAAGGAATGCAGCCTCGGCAAGCGAAGAATAGAGATTGTTACGTCCGGTAGCGGCATATTCACCTATATACACCTTGTAGGGGAGACGCGAAGGGAGTTTGTCGTAGACATCGGCATTATTATAGAACCAGTCGGCAGTCTCATAATAATGCGGATCGATAATCTCCACCTCATCAAGTTTTTCGACATCCTTGCTGAACATGAGAGCCGTTATAAGCTCAATCTGCGGATAACGCTCCTTAATAGCCTTATGGAAACGGTTATAGTTTACGGCATATCTACCAAACACATTCTCATTTCCTACCTCAACATATCGCAGAGGGAATGGCTCCGGATGCCCGTTGCGGGCACGTTCCGCACCCCAACGTGTAGAGGTATCGCCTATGGCATACTCTATCGCGTCAAGAGCATCCTGAATCAGCGGTTCAAGGTCGTCACCATCCACATAGTCACCGTTACGGAACAGACACGACATACCGGCATTGCACACAAACATACCATCGGCACCGATATCCTCACAGAATTGCAGAAATTCATGGTAACCAAAACCGTAGGTGCTACGGTAGCCCCAGAGATCATATTCACCGGGACGTTTCACCGGATCACCTATCGTCTCTTTCCAATTCACACGGTTATCCAGCGTAAGACCTTCCACGATACAACCGCCGGGCCAGCGGATAAATGCCGGTTTCAACTCCTCGATGGTTGTGGCGATATCCCGACGAAGCCCATTGGGACGGTTGCGGTAGGTATCGGCAGGAAACAGCGACACAAAATCAAGCCATATAGTACCCTCCGGAGGGAACGACAGGCTAAGGGATGCCTTGTCGCACGAATCATCGGCGACAAAAGTGGCGTCATACTTGTGCCATTCGCCATCGGAATCTATATTTATCTGAGCGGAGGCAAGAGACTTTCCGGCAGCATCCACGAGCGAAGCCGTGCATCGACGGGCACCCTCCCCTCGCAGATATAGACTGAGACGATACGTTTTCCCTTTCTCGATTGCCATACCCCAGTATCCGGTATTTACAGCCGACACGTCGCGATGGGCGCGGCTGAGGTCAATGCGCAGAGAATGAGGCGTTGCGGAATTTAACGGATATTCATCGGTGATTTGCGAAGATGCCTGTGAGCCGTCGGCATACTGCGTGCGCCACGCGGTCATGCCACGGTCGGCACCCCAACGCACCTTGAAATTGTTGATGGAATCATTGGAATAGCAACGCGCAGTCGGAGCGGCGGCAAAGCCGTCGGCATCAAGCGTGCAGCCGGTCGGAAGAGTACCCTCCTCAAAGCCACGGTTGCGCACCATCTCGGCGTATAGTCCGCCGTCGCCGGCTCCGGATATCTCCTCAAAGAATACGCCATAGAGCGTAGCCGGCACCTTGTCACCGGTTTTCTTTAAATTTATATCTATCCGGCTCTCGGCAACGGCTGACACCGACAGAGATATCATTGCCGCCGCAATAGCATATTTCAGTAGATTAGTCATTTAATTGATGATTAATATTACCAACGGAAGGTCACCTTGCGTCCGTCGGGGTTATTCTCGAAGTTAATTAGATACGTTCTTGAAGCTGCATCCCATGCATTGGAAACCAATGATTCCTTTCCATCTATCAGCACACTCTTGGGTGCTGAGGGGAGAAGCACACGTGCCACGCCGTCTGTATCGATCGGACTTTTTGCTACAAATGTGTACTCCCCTTTCGCTCTCTTCTCATCGCTCTCACGGAAAGAAGCGGCAAGCACCTGTGGCTTCTTGCCATCCTTCACCTTAGCGACATCGAGAAGCATAACCTGTGTGTTTGGTGTAACAGTCACCTCATCCTTCATCGGGAGCGTATGGTCAAACATATCTATATACTTACCTTTCAGAGTAAGCGGCTCATCGCTCACACTCTCATCAACCACAGCAGCGAGAGTGTAGGGACCGCGCTGAAGCAGATAGTTGTTCTTGAATTTGAGTGCGCCACCCTTAGCCTGCTTCTCATAAAGACCGGTCAACGTAGATATATATCCGGCATCACCATTCTCATTCAGAATGAACTCCTTCGGGTCATGACGCATCACGCATACAGTGCCCTTCCCTACCTTATAGTTACCTTCACCGGCATTCTGCGGCATACCCATCATAGAGAAGAGATGCTGCGACGGTGCAGCGTATGAATTGCCGCCGTTGTTCCACCATTCCGGCACACTCTGGAATGGGTCCTTATCCGAGCCGCAGAACAGAAGCACACCACCCTTCTTCACCCATTCGGCAAGATGCTCATGAGCAGCCGGGTCAAGCGGTTTCATATTAGAATAAGTCATCACGAGCACCTTCGTCGATGCAAGCGTAGCGGGGAATCCGAGATTCTCGATATGCACAGTCTTAACAGGCACACCCCTCTTTACAAGAGGAATCGCCATGCCGTAGAAATTCGCGAGCTGCGGATCGTCATAACCTTCATGAAGCGGGAAACGCTGGAACATAAGGGAGTTTGACATCAGCACGCCGATACCCTGGTTGCCGCTGACAGTGTTCTTCACCACCGGCATCTTATTCAAGGCATTCACCATCACCTGCATCTGCGCAGAGTAGAAACGCGGAATCTTCGTCTTCTCATCGCTGTCGGCACTCACGCGGTAAAGCCCCTCATAGATACGTTCAGGCCAAGGCATTATCTCATAGTCGCCTACACCGGGATAGAGAAGTTTGGCAGTAAAGGTAGCCTGATAATTACGCTTATAGTCATCCCAATCCTTCGCACGGTCCTCAATCGGGTCAGTGAGGAAGAACATCTTTCTGCCCGTCGGTGCGGTCATCGACTCCATAGAGCCGTATTCAAGGAAAGCAGTCTCAAATACCCTCTCGCGTGCCTTGCCATTATAATAATTCGGTTCGCGGGAAGTTCCGGTCCACACCTGTGCGATATATCCGTCAACGCAAGGCAGAGATGCAAGACTCGCCTCCGGGCTGACAATCTGCCACTGAGAGTAGTTGACGAGAGAATGGGTAGGCACATAGCACTTTATATCCCGACCAAGCGTCTTGCCATACTCCTTGGCGTAGGTGAACACCTCATTCAACGCACGATAATAGAGATGATACTTCAATTTATTGGAGAGATACGTAGCTTCGGGCGACTCATGCTGCGGTTGCCATTCAGTGCCATAATACTCCTTCCATTCGCGTTTGAAAGCATCGCTATATCCCGAACGCGCCCAGAACTCAGGCTCCTCCATAAAGATAGCGTCAATACCGGCATCAATCACGCGCTTCACGTGAGCCTCCTTCAGATATTTCAGGAAGTTCATCGACGGCACGATATAAGGCACAAGGTGCCCGTGCCAGATAGTGTCGCCGCGCTGCGTCACCTGTCCTTCATCAAGATGGGAACGACCGTCCCATTTCCCGGTGAAATAATCCTGATACTCGCCCCATGCGATTCCGGTCATGAAATGCACTGTATAGCCACGGTCGCGCCAGCTCTTCACGCGACTCTCAAAATTACGGTTTCCATTCCTGTCGGAAGGATTGCCACCCACACCATACACCATCACGGCATCCGCACGGTTATCAATAGTAGGACGCCATTCACGCGAAGTCTGGAACGTGGTCTTCACATTGTCGTCTGCCATCATCGGCGACACACCGGCGCCCATTGACGCCAACAATGGTAAAGCCACGCCCACGCGCCACAAGCGCGCATAATCTTTTCTGTTCTGTCTCATGATATATAAATTCAATCTGATTCTATAGCATTGACCACATTCCGGCAAAAAGATAGGTCAGTCAACAGCCGGATGAGTCGGTTTCCGCAAAATAACATAAAAACATCCGACAACTCTGTTGTCATCCCTGCCAAAGTTGTAAACCGACACGTCAGCACACAACTTTCAACCCCATACATACACAAAAAGCAGGCAACCGTCATGGTGACCTGCTTTTTGTGTTTGAATCTGTATTGTCGGACCACCGGGATAATAAAGTTTCAACCGGTTCCATTATTACAGGCAGATTGGATTACTAATGGGTTGGAGATGTGGAATGGGCGGTGGATTTGGGCGACGGGTCAAGTCCTCCACCGAGTGCCTTATAGAGATTGACTATGGCAAGGTATTCGTTGCGAAGGGCATTACTGAGTCCGATGCGGGCATCGAAGAAACGTCGCTGTGCGTCGAGCACGTCTATATAGTTGAGACTTCCGCCACGGTACTGCACATGGGCAAGCTGCACGTATTTTGTGGCGGCATCGCAAAGCTCCGACTTCAGTAATGCCGACTCATGCGCCTTCTGGTAATCTACCACGGCATTGCTTACCTCAGTAAATGCGCTTATCACTGCCTGCTCGTAGGAATAACGCGCCTGTTCGTAGGCGGCTTTCGAAGCCTCATATTTCTTCTTACGTCGCCCGAAATCGAAAATCGGTCCGGCAATGTTTCCTCCCACGTAAGTCCACGGGGATTTGAAGAAAGTAGACAGCTCATCATTCTCCAGACCTCCTGACAAGGAGATCTTCAGATTCGGAAAACGGTTGGCATATTTCAGACCGACATCCGCCATAGCCGCCTCCAGGTTCTGCTGCGCCCTGCGCAGGTCGGGACGACGCTGCAACAGTGATGAGGGCACACCTACCGGAAGACGTTCCGGCAGATTCTCATACAGGCTCAATGCCGATCGGCGAATCTCCTTCTCCGGATATTCCCCCATCAGAAGCGTTATGGCATTGCGTGCCTTATTGATTTCACTCTCAAGATTCGGCACAAGCGATGCAGTGGTGGCATACTCCACCTTTGCCTGCTGATATACAGTCTCCGACGTGAGACCACCCTCAAAACGAAGACGTGCCTGTTCAAGAGATTCCTGACGGGTCAATAGAGTCTGACGCACGATCTCAAGCTCATTATCGAGAGCTATAAGTCTGAAATAAGCGGATGCCACCTGCGATATGAGAGTCATACGCATGGCACGCATATCTTCCACCGTAGCCACATACTTCGCCTTGCTCTGACGACGTGCCCACGTGAGGGCTCCCCATAGATTTATCTCCCAACCTACGGATAGTTTAAGGTCAAATTCCGGATCTTTATCCACACCGTCGCCATGATAGTTATTGGTCTCATGGTCAGCTCCAACCGTGCCGGTGATTTCAGGCAACATGTTGACCTTCTCCACGCCATAGAGGGCACGAAGCTCATCAACCCGTGCCTGTGCCTTGAGCATATCGCGGTTATTCTCAAGAGTACGCATAATTATCTCCCTCAGCGGTTCATCCGTAAAAAATTCCCACCAATCCATATCGGCAATCGAAAGAGAATCAGTGGTCGGGCTGTCCATGAACGCCGAAGGCATCTGAAGGTCGGGCTTCGCAAGCCCCTTCACTCCCGAACATGAGGCAAACGCCATTGTGCAGGCAAGTAGCACCGACAGAATTATATTTGATTTCAAATTGTATCGCATCTTTAGATCTTTCTATTTATTTTTTCTAACGAAACGCTCTATCATCACGAAAAAGAACGGTACAAACAGGATACCGACAGTAATCGCCACAAGCATACCGAAGAATACTCCGGTGCCAATGTCGCGGCGTGCGGCAGAACCGGGACCGGATGCAAAAAGGAGCGGTATAAGTCCGAGCATGAATGCCAGCGAAGTCATCACGATAGGACGGAAACGCAGTCGTGCGGCAGTAAGCGCGGCACTCACGGCATCCGCACCCTTGTCGACAGCCTCCTTCGCAAACTCCACAATCAGAATGGCATTCTTAGCCACCAGACCCACAAGCATCACCAATCCTATCTGGAAATAGATGTTGTTCTCAAGTCCGCATACCCATATACCGAGATATGCTCCCACTCCGGCTACGGGTAAGGACAGAATCACTGCCAACGGCACACTCCAACTCTCATATTGCGCCGCCAGACAGAGGAACACAAACAGGAAGGCGAGACCGAGCACAAGAGCCGTATTGCCGCTCTCATGCTTCTGCTGATATGACAGACCGCTCCATTCCACCCCGATATTTTCGGGAAGTTTCTCCCTGACGATTTTCTCCAGCGCATCCATAGCCTGACCGGTGCTGTAGCCATTGGCGGCATCCCCCGACACGGTGGCTGAATAGAACATGTTGAAGCGCGACATAGTTCCGGGTCCGGTGGTGAAGCGAGATGTACCGAGCGAGGTGATCGGCACCATCGTGTTGTCGGTGCTCTTCACGAAGAAGAGGTTCAGATTCTCCTTGTTGGCGCGGAAGGGTGCCTCCGCCTGTATGTAGACGCGGTATATTCGGTTGAACATGTTGAAGTCGTTGACGTAGACCGAACCGGTGAAAGCCTTCATCGTGGAGAAGATATCGCTCACCGGTATGCCCTGCATCTTCACCTTATCGCGGTCCACATCGAAATATAGCTGCGGGATGTCTGGCTGCATCGACACCGACAGATTCGCAATCGCCGGCACTGCTGCGGCATAATGCCTCAATGAGTCGACTGCCTGTTGCAGATCCTGATACGTCGCATCCCCCTTCGCCTCGAGTACCATCTCAAAGCCGCCGGATGAACCGAGACCCGGTATGATGGCAGGTGTAGAGACAAACACCTCGCTCTCCGGATACCCGGCAAGATGATCCCTAATGCGCTCGCGGACAACGGTTATATCCTCCGTCTCGCGCTCATCCCATGGTTTCAGAATCACGGTCAGCTGCGCATGGGCGGGATTCGTGCCCACGCGCGGTGATGATCCGGTCACGTTGAGCACATATCTCACGTCGGGATCCTCCTTCAGATAAGCGATAGCCCTCTCCGTCACCTCACGGCTCCTCTCAATTGTGGCACCCTCCGGAAGGGCAAGCTCCACCGTGAAATAACCCTGATCCTCTTGCGACATGAAGCTGCGCGGCATCAGGTAGTTCATCACGCAGATAAGAATTATCGCCCCTACGTAGATGGCAACCATAGTCTTGGGTCGTGCCAACCCCTTCCTTATCATTCCGCAATAGAATCGGTTCCCCTTACCGAGCCAGATATTGATGAGCCGGAACAGTTTCGCCCGCTTTTTCTTCGTCTCCGGACGCAGCAGCTTCGCACACATCACCGGAGACAGCGTGAGCGCGACCATCGTGGATATGATGACGGACACCGCGATAGTGATAGTGAACTGACGGTAGAGCTGACCGGTTATGCCGGGGAGAAAGCTCACGGGGATAAACACCGCACAGAGCACCAGCGACATTGCAATCAGTGCCGAACCGATACCACTCATCGCCTTTGCCGTCGCCTCGTATGGAGATAGTTTCTCCTCGTTCATCAGTCGGTCCACATTCTCCACGACGACTATCGCATCATCCACCACAATACCGATGGCGAGGATAAGACCGAGCAGAGTCAGCATGTTGAGGGAGAATCCGAACATGAGCATCACGCCGAATGTGCCGACAAGCGAGATCGGCACGGCAATCACTGGGATAAGTGTTGTACGCCAGTTCTGAAGCGATAGATAGACCACGAGAATCACCAGTATCAGAGCCTCGAAGAATGTCTTGTAGACGTGATGTATAGACTCCGATATGTAGGTGGTCATGTCAAACGGTATATCGTAGGTTATACCCTCCGGAAATCCCTTTGCAATATTCTCCATCTCCCTCTTCACGGCATCCGCCACCTCCATGGCGTTTGCTCCGGGGAGCATGTTGATGTTGATTACGGCAGCATTCCCGCCGTTGATACCACTCTCCGTAGCATAGCTTGACGCCTCAAGCGACACACGCGCCACATCCTTCATCCTTATCACCGAGCCGCCGCTCTCCGCACGCAACACGATATCCTCAAACTCAGCAACTGACGATAGACGCCCTCTTGCGATGATCGGCATAGTTATGTCAACATTCTCCGAAGGTGCCTGACCGAGAGTGCCGGCGGCAGATTCTCGGTTCTGGTCTTTCAAGGCATTCTGTATATCCTTCACCGTAAGCCCCATATCTGCAAGTTTCGCAGGATCCACCCATATCTGCATGGCGTAATACCTGCCTCCGACGTTGCTTATACTGCCGACGCCCGGTATGCGTCGGATAGGGTCAATGACGTTGAGAGTGGTGTAGTTGCTGAGATATACTTCATCAAACTTTGGATCGTCTGACTGGATTGTGATGGTCATCAGTCGGCTTGCCGTCTCCTTCGACACCGATATGCCATTCTGCACAACTTCGGCAGGGAGACGTGATTCCGCCTTCTTCACTCGGTTCTGGATATCCACGGCAGCCAACTCCGGATCGACATCAATATCAAATGTGACGATGGCGGAAAAGCCGCCGGAGTTTGAACTTGACGACGACATATAGATCATGCCGGGAGTGCCGTTCAATTCCTGCTCAATAGGGGTAGCCACTGCCTGAGTGACCGTAAGGGCATCGGCTCCGGGATAGGAGGCACTGACCTTGACAACCGGTGGCACAATCTGCGGATATTGGTCGACAGGGAGAAGCATCAGTCCGATGACACCGATTATGAATACCACGATGGATATCACAATTGAGAACACCGGATGGTCAAGAAAGAAATTACGCTTCATCAGCACCCTCCTTCCCTTTATCCTTGGCATCCACATCCCCTTTATCCTTTGCCGATGCATTCACTTCTTCGGCACCATTCTTCTCCTGAGCTGCTGTCACAGGGTTCACCTTCATACCATGCGACAGTTTATGGTAGCCTTCCACCACGATCTTCTCACCTTTCGCCAGACCGCGTTCGATTATGGTCTTGTTGTCGGTCTGCGGACCGGTCTCTATGAATCTCTTCTCCACCACACTGTCAGGGCGCACCACATAGACGTAGGCACCACCCTTGTCAATTACGATAGCCTTGTCGGGAATCTCCACGGCATTCTCCCTGACGTCGAGAAGCACCTTCACCTTTGTGAATTCACCGGGGAGAAGACTTCTGTCGGGGTTAGGCATCTCCGCCCTCACGGAGAATGTGCCAGTCTTGGGGTCTACCTGTGGGTCAGCGAAATCCACCTGACCCTGATAGGGATAGACGGAACCGTCGGCAAGGGTGATTTTCACGAAAGAATCCCATTTCCGGTCAGGATCGGAACCGCCCAAGTTGACGTTGCGCTCCTTACTGCGGAGATAGTCGAGTGCGGTCATTGAGAAATCCACCCTTACGGTGTCGCTCTTCACGACAGTGGCAAGTAGCGATTTACCGCCACCGGGACCGACGAGGGTACCTATGTCGGCTACTCTTTCCGATATATATCCGGAGATGGGGGATGTCACCTGCGTGTAACCTAAGGTCAATTCAGCTTGCGTCAGATCAGCCTCAGCCACGGTAGCCTCCGCTTTCGCACTCTCGTAGGCAGCTGTAGCGTTGTCAAGGTCAAGTTGGGATGCCGCATTCAGTGCGTGGAGAGGTGTGATTCGGTCGAGGTCGCGCTTCGCCTTGTTGAGTTGCGCACGTGCCTTGTTGAGCTGGGCACGCGCCTTCTCGACGTGAGCCTTGTAAAGACGAGGGTCAATGACAAAGAGCGTCTGTCCTTTCTTTATATAGGAACCCTCCTTGAAGAGCATCTTTTCAAGATACCCTTCCACGCGGGCGTGTACTTCCACAAACTGCTGTGCTCGTATACGTCCGACGTATTCACCATATATATTGACATTATCAGTGCTTACCTCCTCCACTTCTACAGTCGGCAAGACCACATTTTGCGGTTTCGGACGCATCCATATATATAGGATTACAGCGACAATCGCCAACAGAACGATGCCGGCAATGATGAAATTTCTTTTTTTGTGCCCACCATCATACCCGTTAGAGTCTTCTGTGTGCCGATTTTTGTTGATAACCTCTTCTGTTGATTTGTTTGGAAAAGTACTGCTATTGACTCCCATGTTGGTTAAACGTTAGATAATTATGATTTCTCCGACGATAGGCCATTCCATGAATTGAACCTCATTCTTTTCTATTTCATTACCTGTACCTGAATCGGTTCATATCGCTTACAAGCCGGCGATACAAATTCATAACACTTTTATACGCACTAATGTTGACCAAACTTATGCTAATAAAAACAAAATACATTTAAAAATTTGGCACATCCCCACTTCTTTTATTCCAAATCAGACTGCAAAGACAATGAAAACAGCATAAAACTTGAAAGTCCTCCGTAACCACAAAAAACCAAAATGAAATGCCACAAAAAACCAAAATGAAATGCCACAAAAAACCAAAATGAAATGCCACAAAAAACCAAAATAAATTTGCTATATCCCTTAAAATAATTAACTTTGCACTCAAAAAAACATGTTATATTTCCCCCGAATAGCAGATCAAATATTGCAAGAATATCTTGAAGCATTTGGAGCCGTTCTTATTGAAGGGCCAAAGTGGTGCGGCAAAACCACAACTGCAGAACAACAAGCCAACAGTGAACTCAAACTACAAAATCCGGATACACGTGATGGTTATCTCGCAACCGCAGCAACTCGTCCATCTCTTCTCTTAGAAGGAGCTACCCCTCGGCTTATAGATGAATGGCAAGACGCACCCTTACTATGGGATGCCGTAAGGACTGTTGTAGATGAACGTCAAAAAGTAGGACAATTTATCTTGACTGGTTCCAATTCTGTGGATAAATCAAAAATTTTACATTCCGGCACTGGGCGTATCGCACGAATCAGAATGCTTCCCATGAGTCTTTGGGAATCAGGGGAATCAACAGGTGAAATATCTTTGAACGAATTATTCGATAATCCTAACTTAGTCATTGATGGTAAAAAATCAAAACTTGATTTAATACAGCTCATATTCGCATCCTGCCGAGGAGGTTGGCCAGCCACATTATTGGGAACATCGACCAAAGCACAATTACTTGTGGCAAAGAATTACGTACAAAGCGTTTGTGCTACCGACATATCTACAATTGATGGGGTAGATCGAAACGAAAAGTTAGCACGTGAAATATTAAGGTCATACGCTCGAAATATCTCGACTCTTGCAAAGAAAAGCAAAATGATCAAGGATGTATCAGCAACTACTGAAAGTTGCACGGAACCGACTTTTGATAGCTATGTATCAGCATTGGAAAAATTATTTGTAATTCAAGACATTGATTCATGGTCTCCAGCTGTTCGCTCAGCAACGGCGATTCGAAGAGGTAAAAAAAGAGGATTCACTGATCCATCTATTGCTGTAGCAGCTTTAGGGTTATCTCCGCAATACTTACAGATGGATTTAAAAACCTATGGATTCATTTTTGAGTGTATGGCTATTAGGGATTTGCGTGCATACTCCCAGGCTTCGTATGGCTCCATATCATATTATCATGATCGATACGACCTTGAAGCAGATGCTGTGCTGCATCTTGATGATGGACGATATGCATTGATTGAGTTCAAACTTGGAAGTGCTGAAATTGACATGGGCGCAAAACATCTCCTTGAGATCAAAGATCTTGTAAAGAAAAAGAATGAAACAGAAACTCAATTAAAAATGCGAGAACCAGATTTATTGCTTGTGATTACCGGGGGACCTATTGCCTACACACGACCAGATGGGGTAAAAGTAATACCTCTTTCATGTTTAAAAGATTGAATAACATGAAAAAACAAGACAATCCCTACGAAGTACTATGGAAATTGAGTTATTTCTCAAATAGATTGTCTAATAATGGCATTTCTTATAAATCAATTTTACAGAAAAATTTTGTTTATCCCTTGAAAACGTGTATTTTTGCAGCATTAATATCCTTGAAAACGTGTATTTCATAGGTATTCTAAACCTTGAAAACGTGATACAATGATATGAAGCGCAAGATATACAATCACTTACTGAATTGGAAGAAACATAACGGAACTTCCGCACTTCTCATCAATGGTGCCCGACGAGTAGGGAAAAGCTATATCGCCGAAGAATTAGGCAGGAATGAATACCGTTCATTTATCAAGATTGATTTCAACGACATCTCCGATGATAACTTGAATTTGATACTTGATAATCTGCATGACCGCGACCGGCTGTTTTCTTATCTTCAACTAATCTATAATACACAACTGTTTGAACGGGAATCATTAATAATTCTTGACGAGATACAAGAATGTCCGAAGATGCGTGCCGCCATTAAGTATCTTGTTGCAGACGGCAGGTATGACTATATTGAAATCGGCTCACTGATGTCAATAAGAAAAAATACCGAGAATATCATTATTCCGTCGGAAGAGGAGCATATCAATATGTATCCTATGGACTTTGAGGAATATCTATATGCCAACGGAGAGGAGATGCTTGCCGACTTCATTGCAGAATGTTATTACAAAACGACTCCACTACCACAGGCGCTTCATAGGAAAGCTCTTCAACTTTTCAAGGAATATATGGTAATCGGAGGGATGCCACAAGTTGTAAAAGCCTATCTTTCAACAAAAGATTTCAACGAGGCTGACCGTCAGAAATCCATAATCCTGACCCTTTATCGTGGAGACATTGCCAAACACACCGGATCTCAGACCTTTAAAGTGGAATCCGTTTTTGATGCCATACCATCACAGTTGTCAAAACATGAAAAGAAATTCAGACTTTCCTCCATTTCAGAGAATGCAAGGATGCGAGAATATATCGAGCCTTTCACATGGCTACAAGATGCAAAGTTTGTAAACCTTTGTTTCGGAAGCACTGAACCAAGCATGGGATTGGCTATAAATGCTGACCGAACCACTCTCAAATGCTATTTTGGTGATACCGGACTACTTTATTCTTTGGCATTCACAAATATTGAGGAGAAGAATGACGTATATAGAAAGATAATTCGCGGTAAACTATCGTTGAATGAAGGTATGTTTATGGAAAATATCGTGGCACAGATGTTGGTTGCCAAAGGTTATAGCCTATTCTTTTATTCGAACTCAGACCGCAACGACAATGAAAACCGCATGGAACTTGATTTTCTCCTGCCCAAAAGCCATGTCACAAACAAGCATAACATGAACTTTGTAGAAGTAAAATCCGGAAAAGATTATCATATATACTCATTGAAGAAAGCAATGAAAAAATATGAGATGGAACTAAATAAGGCGATTGTGCTCCATCCGGACAATCTGGAAATAAAGGAAAATGTAACCTATCTTCCCCTATATATGACCGGACTCCTATAATTTAGTTCTTACCGACAAAATAGAGTGGCGACGGGATTCTGTCGCCACTCTATTTGTAGGTCAGTAATGTGAATATTAGCCGGGAAGCCCGTTGCCCAGACGGATTATGTCGACAAGGACCGGTTTGAGACCACCGACAAAACACTCCACAGCAATCACCATAAGAATCAGACCCATCAATCGCATCATCACATTGTTGCCGGTCTCTCCGATAAGAGGCACCAGTTTGGTTGATGCACGAAGAATGACGTATGTGAGTGCATATATCAGAGCGATGCTCACGAGGAGAGTAACCTTCATCGGAACCGTTGTGGCAGTCTCCATAAGGACGATGCCATTGGCAATCGCACCCGGACCGCAAAGCATCGGTATTGACAACGGAGTTATAGATATGTCATCGGCATACACCTTCACCTCCTCATCACTCAACTTAGTATTGGAATATTTCGCCTGAAGCATATCAAATCCGATCTTCAGAATGATGAAACCTGCAGCTATCTTAAAACCATTGGCGGATATACCGAAAAGAGTAAACAGAAACTGTCCTGCAACTGTGAAGCAGATCAGAATTATGAACGAAACGATGGTGGCACGTTTCACTATATGCGCACGTTCATAATTGTTTAATCCTTTAGTCATAGACAAGAACACAGGCATCGTCCCCAACGGATTGGTCAGTGTAAAGAAGGAGGTGAGACAAATAAATGCAAAAGGAAGTAAATTTTCCATGTCAAGGTTAGATTTAATTTTCTGCAAAAATAATAAATATTTTTTGTATTCTCACCAAAAATTCCCATGTCATTTTCAAAAAATTATAACACTCCTTCTACAAGTCCGCATAACCACTGCTCTCATAGAACCATAACCTTCAATCTATAAAGAGGGCTGCACCATTCATTAATGATGCAGCCCTCCCACCCATATCGGGTATAAGGTTAGCTTACATAACCTTTTTTATTACCAACCGGGGTTTTGTTCGATTACAGCACCGGTATTGGTATCGATAATCGTCTGCGGTATCGGGAAAAGTGTCCATTTTGAGATACCTGGCAGAGTGGAGGTAAAGCAACCGGGCCAAGCCTCACTTTGGTCGGCTATATACATTGCATGCTTATTGATGCTCTCTATACCCTCCTTGCCTATGCGGAGCAGAGTAGGCCAACGCTGTTCCTCAAAGAATAGCTCACGCACGCGCTCATCAAGGATGAACTGCATTGTCATGTCGCTTGCCTGAGCCTTATAAGAGCATTGCGCACGATTGCGGAGAATGTTGACATCATCGGCAGCACCACCCTTGTCGCCCTTGCGAAGCTTAGCCTCGGCACGCAGAAGGACCGTCTCGGCTGAACGGCATGCATACTGGTCGATGAAATATGCACTGCGCTGCCAACCTTCACTGAGGTCATCGTAGTTATAATCGTCCCACGATGCCCATTTCTCCCATACTGGATAATAACGGTCGATACGTGTCGGGTCAAGCATATCTTTTGTGACAACCTGACCGTACATTGAATGGTTCTTGTCGATTACCACAAAGTCACGATGTATGTTGCATGGAGCATTACGCATATCATCGCTGAAATCACCATGCCATACCTCATTGATCACATAGTTTGTAGGCGCATTGGCGGAAATTCCTCGTCCGCCTACATAAGCACAGATGTTGCCACCGGGATAGAGTTCGGTATCGGCACCGTTCCACGGACAGTTCTCACCATTCTCCTTATATTCATCCTTCCAGAAAGCATCACGCAATACGGGAGACCAGTTGCGGGGAGATTCGCTTTTGTTGCCGCCATACTCATGATAAATATTATAGTTATGCTGGAATACCCAAAGAGCTTCAGTGTTGCCATCCTGATAATCCTGATTTCCTCTCTGGAAAAGATCAAAAAATACGTTGCCGTCCTCACGATATGCCTCCACGCCGTTCACAGCCTTACCCCCACCGGGTATTGCACGAGAACCGAAACACTCGGTCATGACAGGATGCAGAGCCATCACTTTGTCAGCGTATGATATTGCCATATCAAGGTCAGATGCATTGTTATCGTTCTCTATAGCCAACGCAAGATATGCTTCCGACAGGAAGTGATATGCGGCACCCTTACCCACACGTCCCGCTTCAGACGGATAGTCAGGAAGATTCTCGGCAGCTTCCTTCAAATCAGAGATTGCCTGATTATAGGTCTCACTACGTGAAGAACGTTCAAAGTCAAGTTTAAGCTCCTGATAGAACTTAGTCACAAGCGGCACACCACCAAACATTTCACCAAGACGAAGATAGCCATAGCCGCGCATGAACATCATCTCTCCGTAACACTCCAGACGCTCATCCTCACTCGCCCATGAAAGGGATGGCTGGTTGACACCCTCAAGGCTCTGGTTGGCATAGTTCACAAGCTGATACATCGATTCAAAAATCTTGTTCGACTGGTTGGAGGATGTGCTCCAGTTAGAGAAGTTGCACACACCGTTTCCCGACGCACGCCAATTGGGGGTGTCCGCCACGTCAGAACCGAGACCTTTGAGGAACTGATCCACATCATACCAATATCTGATATGGACATATAGGTTTGTCACGCAGGCTTTCACCTGATCCACAGTCTCGTATGCATTCTCTGGAGTATATATTGTCTCCGGTTTTTCAGTGAGAAAATCCGTATCGCTATTGCAAGCCGATAGCATCGGAATGATAGCCATGCCGCTGAGCGTATATTTCAATAATTTCTTAAAATTCATCTTTTTCATGTTAAATAGATGTTGAGTATTTTGACCCATTATCAGAAAGTGAGGTTCAGTCCGACAGAATAAGTGCGAGCCAAAGGATAACCATAGCTATATCCTGACCCGATTGTCTGACGAATTTCAGGATCACCACCATCCCATGATGAGATAGTGAATAGATTCTTGGCAGACAAGAATACCTTTATGTTGTTGATATGCATCTTTTTCACCCAAGGCTGGCTGAACGTATAAGCAAGGCTGAGATCAGCGAGACGCACAAAAGAATAGTTCTGAAGAGGATTGTATCTACCGTCGGTATAATTTATACGCGGATATTTATCGCTCTTGTTCTCCGGAGTCCACCAACCGTGATTAAGGTTGTTATCCATGTTTACGTCAGAAAGCGTGCGGTAAGCATAAAGATTGCTTGCCATACCATATCCACGACCACCAAACACACCTGTAAACATAGCATACAGAGTGAAACCTTTCCATGTCACAGTATTTCCGAATCCCATACGGAAGTTTTCCTTGCTGTAGCCGAGGATAGTACGGTCTTCAGACGTAATCTTTCCGTCGCCATCAGTATCTGCAAACATAACGTCGCCGGGCTGGGCACCGTTCGCCTCTATATATTCCGTATCCGTTTCCTGAACAATACCGATATTCTTATATCCATAGATTGCACCGAGCGACTTATTGAGGAAAAGACCGTTGGAAATATCATCCTTTCCATCGCCATAGAGTTCCTTCAGTTTGTTGCGGTTAAGATAGAAATTAAGGTTTGAGGTCCAAGTCAGATCCTTACTCTCGATATTTATTGTGTTAAGGTTGACTTCGATACCCCAGTTGTCGACACGACCCATAGTGGCATACATACCGGTGAGACCGTTAATCATAACAGGGATTGATCGCCAGAAAATCTGGTCGGTAGTCTTTGATTTGTAGGCATCAAGTTCGAGTACTACCCTATTGTTGAAAGCACCTGCCTCAAAACCGAAGTTCCATGACTGTGTAGTCTCCCAACCGAGGAGCTGATTACCCATAGCCGTGATACGTTGTCCCCAGCTTACATTATCTGTATTTCCGAACGCATAGGGAAGTCCGCCCTGCTGACCAAGCGTGATCTTTGACAATGTTTGATAAGGACTAAGCGACTGATTACCATTCTTACCCCAAGAAGCCTTAATCTTCAGATTATTTACATATTCAGCAACCGGTTCCCAAAATTTCTCATTAGAAACAGTCCATGCAAGACCGACAGCAGGGAATGTACCCCATTTCTTCTTAGCACCAAATACGGATGAACCGTCACGACGTACAGAAACGCTGAGATGATAACGCTGGTCATAATTATAGTTCAGACGTCCGAGATAACCCACGTCAGTGTGCTTTGTATATCCGGGATTGCTGATTTTCTGAGTTGCAGCGAGGTTAAGACCGTTATATCCGAGATTTGTGTTGCCGAGAGCGGAGAAGTCAGAACCACTATATCCCTTGTAGAAATATTCGTATGAGTCGCGAGTATAGACCGCAGTGACATCCACAAAATGTTCACCAAACTGACCGTTGTAATTAAGGATATTGTCCCATACATACGATTTGTTCTTGGTTCTTGAAGTGTAGCCGTTTGCCGAAGCGAGATAGCCGCTCACAGCAGCATCCGTATAATAAGACTCGGCATCCTCAATTGCAACGCCACTCATCTCCCTTACATAATAACCCTCGTGGGTGAAATAATCGCGTTCGATATTCTCCAAAGAGAAACTGCCGTTCATGCGGAAAGTAAGACCTCTCAGCCAAGGACATTTCAGAAGGATGTGCCCTTTAAGAGTGGTGGTATTGTATATATCATGGTCATCAATCGTGTTGGAAAGCACGCTCCATAGAGGATTAAGACGATATCCACCCTCATTGACGGGATATTTGTTGACTTCACCGTTGACACGGGTGGGCTGTCCATACGGACTTAGACGAGTGGTCTGATAGAGGTCGTAGACGCTTGCTCCAGAATAGTTGTTGTGAGAATACATCATCTGCCCGCCGATCTGCAACCAGTCTGTCACATCGCCGGTAATACGGCTGTTCATCACGAAACGCTCATAATCGTCACCCTTTATCACCCCCTTCTGATTAGTGTAGGATCCAGATAGGAAATAATTGACCTTGCTTGTCGCGCCGCTGATTGAGAGCGCGTAGTTCTGCATAAGACCGGTGCGAGTGGAATAGTCAAACCAGTCAGTAGTCTGCCCCTTCTTATAATTTTCATACTCAAATTTCGACATCCATGTCGGGTCGGCATTCTCATCAAGACCTGAAAGAATATTGTTCTTACGGATATAGTCAGCAGGACTCAAAAGATCAGGTTTGGCAGCCGCCTCGCTCCAGGCCCATGAGGTTGAGAGCGACACAAGAGGCTTACCCTCTGTACCTTTTTTAGTAGTAATCATGATCACACCGTTTGCAGCCTGCGAACCGTATGCAGCAAGAGATGTGGCATCCTTCAATACGCTCATACTTTCAATCACGGAAGGATCAATGTCGCGCAAGGCACCTTGAAAAATCACGCCATCCACCACAAGCAGCGGCGACGACCCACCATTTACAGATTTCTGACCACGCACGAGCATGGATGGAGATTGTCCCGCACCAGTTTGCTGCCCGACAGTTATACCAGTGACTGTACCTCTCAACGCATCCATTGCGTTTGAGGTCGGCATGATTGACAGAGGAGAGTCAGACACCTTCACTGTCGAAACCGAACCGGTGAAGTTCTTGCGCTGCACGGCACCGTAACCCACTACCACCACCTCATCAAGAAGCTGGTCATCAGGCTTCAGATTCACTGTAATCTCTTTTTGTCCATTGATTTTGATTGTCTGTGTGATATAGCCAACGTAAGAGACAATCAGATTATCTCCGTTCTTCACATTGAGTGTGAATTGTCCGTCTACATCCGTGGAAGTGCCATTTGTCGTGCCTTCGACTATCACAGTAGCACCGATCACCGCTTCTCCCACCTCATCATGTACCACACCTTTAAGCTGATACTGCTGAGCTTTCATGGTGACTGCTCCCAGGACAAGGAAGAACAGCCACATCAGGTAACGTTCTTTTTTCATTATGTCTGTTAGTATTAAATAAAGTATTTTGTTAATATATTTAGTAATCAATACCTAATAAAAACCTTTTTTACTCTTTTAATTTTCTACCTTATATCATAACATCACCTCAATCTACTGTGCAAAATTAGATATTTATTTATTTTTCTCACCTATCCAAACAATTCATTAGATTTGTCCGATAAATTATGAATGATACGGACACACTAATAATTCATTCCGACAATCAGACTTGAAAATATGATATTAATTTTGCAATCATTAATAGGAATCACAACATCGTGTAATGAAGACTTATCTCAACCTACTCGTTGTGTTTGCCATATTATGCTGGCAGAGCAACACCATTTTAGCCTCCGAACAATACCATATCGAAAATCTCGGAATTATGTCTGGTCTTTCGGATGGCGACGTATTATCGATTACACAAGACAGCCGAGGTCAGATCTGGGTTGCCACAGCCAATGGTCTTAACCGATTTGACGGGACAGATTTCATAAATTTCACCATGGAAAATTCCGGACTTGGTTCAAATGCATTGAACTGCGTGACACAATTACCCAATGATCCAGACAGGCTCTGGATCGGTTCCCAACGAGACGGAATATTTTATTATGACCATGCTTCAGGAGAGATACATGGTTTGACACACCCCGTGCAGATTTCGACTGATGTCACGACAATCACCCCTGCATCAGACTCCGGGATGTGGGTAAACTATTACCACTTCGGACCACAATATATAAATTTCCAAACAGGAGAAAGCCGGGAATACACCTACCGAAAAATTCCCGGAATGCCAAAACACTGCTGGACCACGACCGAGGGGAAGGATGGCAAACTGTATGTGGGGCATGCCGGAGAAGGATTCAGTGTGGTAGATACTGTTCAAAAGAAAGTAGTCACATTCCGGCATCAGGAAGGTAAACCATCAATACCCGGCAACGAAGTATACTCTGTATGTGTGGATAAAGATGACGATGTGTGGTTAGGTACAGATAAGGGAGCGGCTCTCTATCTTCCGAAACAGAATCTCTTCATCCCATTCACAAATGATGAAAACAATCCTAATTCCATTCTGCCGGGAAGAATACGCCACATAGCGCAAGATCGTAACGGCAACATCTGGTTTGCATCCACCCTTGCCGGAGTATGTATGCTTCCCGCCTCCTCCTCAAAAGCCGATGGCTACAGCAAAGCCAAATTCACAAGGATTCCCACAAACGGATTCAGTTTATACACCTCCAATGAATATGCCAGGACAATATATCCGGATTCGTTCGGAAATATCTGGATAGGGAACCATAGGACTGGTCTGTCGGTGATAAATCATATAAGTCCCGGAATATCAAGGATAGAATATATCGGCAAAAACAATAGTAGTTCCCCATATCTTCCGACATGGAGCTGCGCGTACTCCCAAGACGGCACTCTCTGGGTAGGCGGTGTTAATGAAATCGCCCAAATAAAAGATGGTAAGACAAAACATATCCCGATACCTTACGTCCCGGATATTGCAAAGACCTACGTCAAGGCACTTACAATCGACCGCAAAGGGAGAGTATGGATCGGCACCTACGACCGAGGCGCAATGATATATAATCCTTCCAATCAATCATTCATCCGTGTGGAAAATATCAATCCTGATGTGAAAGTATTTACCGAGACTCCGGATGGCGACATGCTCATCGGTACAGACAAAGGTCTATACAGATGCCATAATGGTCTTCCTCATGGAGAATACGACAATAATATCAACATATCCCTTTCCGACCTTGTGATTATGTCGGTCATCATTGATGACCACGGCAATTATTGGATAGGCACATTCGGGAAAGGAGTGTTCATACTCAACAGCTCTTTTGAATTGCAAAGCAATCTCGGCAAACAGGAAGGTCTGCTATCAAACACCATAAATTCAATACTTCAGGATAGTTCAGGCAGAATATGGCTTGCCACACGCGCCGGTGTGACCATGATACCCAATCTGTCAAATCTCTCCTCTTTCACTAATATCACGGAGACTACCAACCGGTATCTACAGATAAAATCTCTTGAAGAGGATAATTTCCACAACATCTGGTTCAGTCATTCAAGGGGTATCGGAAAAATCAACCCTGAGAACAATACCACAAAATTATATCAGTATTCCAACACTCTTCCCATCCATACGTTCATTGACAATGGCGCGACAAGGGATGACAACGGCAACATATTATTCGCATCAAGCAATGGACTGTTTGAGATTAACCCGACAATAATCTTGAGTAAAAAGGATAACATTCCTGCAAAAGTGACAGATTTCTCAGTGTTCCAAGAGAATAATGAAAGTGACAACAATTCATATAGTATCCCTATATTCTCCGACATCATCAATCTGTCGCACAACCAAAACACATTTTCAATCACTTTTAATGTCCTTGATCACGCAATAGCCAGCATATCCGAGTTCCAATGTTCTCTTGAGGGCATAGACAAGGGCTGGCTCTCCCCTTCATCATCAAAAAATAAGGTTCTATTCAGGAACCTTAAACCCGGCACATACAAATTATACGTAAGGCAACGTCAGGAAGGAAATGAATGGGGAGCTCCACAAAATATCATGACAATACACATTGCTCCTCCGATATGGCTGACATGGTGGGCAAAAATTCTGTATCTCATAATAGCTGTGAGCCTTATAGCATATTGTATGCGACTTTACCGCAACTGGATAAATCTTCAGCAGCAAGTATCATTGCTTGAAGAGACCGACCGCAACCGTAGTGAACTAAATGAGGAACGAATGCGATTCTTCACCAACATAACGCATGAATTACGCACTCCGCTCACTCTAATTCTCGGTCCGCTTGAAGAACTCGTCAGCGACCCTAAACTGCCGGCATCTTATTCGGGCAAACTTCAAATGATCCGCAACAGTTCAACACAACTCCTCAACCTTATAAACGGAATCCTTGAATTCCGCAAGACAGAGACACAGAACCGTCGTCTGAAAGTGAAATCCGGCAACCTTCCCAATCTGTTGCGGGAAATCGGTCTTAATTTCAAAGAGCTCAACCATAACAAGGACGTGGAGATAATTCTTGACATTGACGATGATAGCAGCGACTCTCTCTTTGATCCCGAAATCATTACAATCATCATCAACAATATAATGATCAATGCTCTGAAATATACCCAAATGGGGGAAATCAGGCTATCATGCCATATTATCAATATCAACGGTAAATCTACGTTTGAAATCAAAATATCCGACACCGGTTATGGCATCTCAAAGGATAAACTCCCGCATATATTTGAACGCTATTATCAAGCGAACGACACTCATCAGGCATCAGGCACCGGAATAGGATTGGCATTGGTGAAGAGCCTTATTGATATACATGAAGCAACGATTGACGTAGAGTCAGAACCGGGGGAAGGATCGGTATTCACAATTAGACTCCTGCATGATAATCTTTATCCGGATGCACTGCATGGAGATAACGACACATCCGCCCGCGATAAGACTGCAGAAGAGCAAGATGCCGACAATCCCGTTGAGAAAAAGGAGCGTCAGAAAGTACTTATTGTAGAAGACAATTTTGATCTTCGCAAATATATGTGTCAATGCCTGGAAAACCAATTTCAGGTGCTGACGGCAGAGAATGGTCTTGACGGACTAAGATGCGCCCATGAAGATACACCGGATATTATCGTGACAGACATCATGATGCCGGAGATGGACGGTATCGAAATGTGTCGCAACATAAAAGCGGATATCCTCACCTCTCATATCCCCATCGTCATGCTGACAGCAAAAGACTCCATCACCGACAAACAAGAGGGATATGAAGCCGGAGCATCCTCCTATCTTACAAAACCGTTCACTGCAAAATTGCTACTCGCAAGAATAAACAATATTTTGAGACTACAAAGAAACATGGCAGAACATCTAAGAATGCTATCACTATCCAATCCCGTGGATAAACAGATAAAAGAGAATCCATCCGATAATAATCCAAATTCCACAAAAAGTGCCGGGAACGGTGTGAATATAAGCATTCTGTCTCCTCTTGACCGAGAATTTCTTGAAAAGATTGTATCGACAATCAACAAGAACATTTCAAATCCGGATCTGGGTGTCAATTTCCTTGCAGACAAGATGTGCATGAGCAATTCAACACTCTATCGCAAAGTAATGGCTGTGCTCGGAGTGTCGACCAATGAATATATCCGCACCATACGCCTGCAAAAAGCAAAGGAACTGCTTATGGAAAGAAAGCTGTCGATAACCGATATCGCTTTTGAGACAGGCTTCAGCACCCACTCATCCTTTGCCAAAGCGTTTAAGAAAGAGTTTGGGATAACTGCCTCTGAATTTCTGCATACCGTTGGGATCAGAACGGAGGAATAATCCGACACAGCCGTATGTCAAAGGAAAAGGGACCAGACGGGGGAGCAGCGGTAGAGGTGGCGGCTGGAGGCGGGGACTATCAGACGGCAACTGGTGTAGAGCGCAGATTCTGACGGATCGAAGAAGGGGGTGCCGCAATCGAAGGGTGCGGGCTTCCGGCTTTGGCATATTATCTCCTGTAATGCCTGGCATCCGGTGAAGAGGTATTCTCCGAGGAGTTTGTCGTTGGCGGGGAGTACGGCTTTCCGCAGGGATCTGCATCCAGAGAATGCATACGATTCGAGTTCCTCGATTGAGGTGGGGAGTTCTATCTCTTCTAATGAATGACATTCGCTGAACACGTTGCTTCCTATATGCTTGACTCCGGATGGTATCTCTATTCTCTGTAATGACGCACAGTAGGCAAACGCATGGCTTGCTATGTCTTTGAGATTGTCGGGAAGGGATACCGATTCGAGTGAGGTTGACCATGCACACAGATATCGCGGCACCACCGTCACTCCCGACGGTATGGTCAGTGATTCCAGGGCGGTACACTCCCGGAATGCACCCTCACCAATAGTTTTCAAGGATGAGGGTAGTGTCAGGGATTCAAGCGAGGTGCAGCCTAAGAACGCATACTCCCCTATCGTCTCCAACCCCTCCGGCAATATCACATGACGGATATTTGCATTGTCGGCAAAAGCGAAATCAGGGATAGCCGTCACACCAGCGGGCACCACGGCTACAGAATCAGCGGCATCCGTTCCGCATACCGAGACCGCGAAGTCAGAACGGGTATAGGAGTATGAGTTTATGACGGAGACCAACAGGAATATAGTTGCGATCAGACAGCGTATCATTTCACAATCCCCTTCTCAAGATATTCGGCAAGGTTCATGCGGACATGATCTCCGGCACGCTCTACAGCCACCTTTGCCATGTCGGCATCCACCATCAAATTCACGAGATCTTCAAAACTTGTCTTTTCGGTAGGGTTCCAACCAAGTTCACGCTTCGCCTTAGAGGGGTCGCCCCACAGATTGACCACATCAGTCGGACGGTAGAAGTCGGGTGACACCTCCACGAGCACTTTCCCGGTCTTAACATCGATACCCTTCTCATTCTCACCCTCACCCTCAAAACGCAGGTCGATACCGGCGCGCTTGAATGCCAGTAGACAGAACTCTCGCACGGAATGTTGTTCACCTGTGGCGATCACATAGTCATCCGGACGTGGCTGCTGAAGGATAAGCCACATACATTCCACGTAGTCCTTGGCATATCCCCAGTCGCGGAGGGAGGATAGATTACCGAGATATAGTTTCTCCTGCTTACCTTGCGCGATACGTGCGGCGGCAAGGGTGATCTTACGCGTCACGAAGGTCTCACCGCGACGCTCCGACTCATGGTTGAACAGAATGCCGGAGCAGCAGTACATATTGTAAGCCTCGCGGTATTCCCTCACAATCCAGAATCCGTAAAGTTTTGCCACGGCATACGGGCTGTAGGGATGGAACGGAGTCTCCTCATTCTGCGGCACCTGCTCCACCTTCCCATATAGCTCGGATGTGGAAGCCTGATATATGCGGCATGTGTCGGCAAGTCCGCATTGTCTCACCGCCTCAAGGATACGCAACACTCCTGTGGCATCAACATTGGCAGTATATTCCGGAGCATCGAAGCTCACCTGCACATGGCTCTGTGCGGCAAGATTGTAGATCTCATCGGGACGAACTCGCCCGATCACCTGAAGTATCGACATGGAATCACCCAGATCCCCGTAATGCAGATGAAAATTAGGATGCCCCTCCAGATGAGCTATACGCTCCCGGAAGTCGACCGATGAACGGCGTATTATACCATGCACATCATATCCCTTTTCAAGAAGCAATTCAGAGAGATATGACCCATCCTGACCGGTGACACCGGTTATCAATGCTTTTTTCTTCATAATTTAGGTTCAATCTCGTGAGAAAATATCACGCGTATATACTTTTTCTTTGACATCCTCCAGTTCCACATTCGAGCGGTTGGCAAGAATCGCCTGTGATTCCCTCTTGAACTTCTCCAGGTCGTTCACCACACGACTGCCGAAGAAGGTAGTGCCGTCAGGAAGTGTCGGCTCATATATAATGACAGTGGCACCCTTTGCCTTTATGCGCTTCATCACACCCTGTATGGAGGATTGACGGAAATTGTCGGAATTGGATTTCATCGTCAGTCTGTAAACTCCGACTATCGGGGAGGGCACCATATCCACTCCCCCTTTAGGGGGCTGGGGAGCCTGTGTATAATCGTACCAGCCTGCCATTTTGAGCACCTGGTCGGCGATGAAGTCCTTTCGCGTGCGGTTGCTATCCACGATAGCCGACATCATGTTCTGCGGCACGTTGTTGTAGTTAGCGAGTAACTGCTTTGTATCCTTAGGCAGACAGTAGCCACCGTAGCCAAAGGATGGATTGTTGTAGTGAGTGCCGATACGGGGGTCAAGACCAATCCCCTCTATGATAGCCTTGGAGTCAAGCCCCTTTACCTCGGCGTAAGTGTCGAGTTCGTTGAAGTAGCTGACACGTAGAGCGAGATAGGTATTGGCGAATAGTTTGACAGCCTCTGCCTCCTTCAAGCCCATGAAGAGAGTGGGGATAGTGGAAGACCGGGGTTGTGGGGTTGGTTTGTCGGATCCCTGTGGTCCGATTGCGCCTTGCTTGAGAAGGTCGGCAAATTCATGAGCCTTTTTCTCAAGGAATGGTATATCGGCAATTTCTCCAATTGCCTCGTTCTCTGCGTCAAGAGCATCATAACGTTCACTCTTCCCTATCATCTTTGGATAGCCGACGATTATGCGTGAAGGGTACAGGTTATCATACAAGGCTTTGCTCTCGCGGAGAAATTCGGGGGAGAAGAGAAGATTCAACCGTTTTACGCCTTGCCGGGCATATTTGAGATATAGCGATCTGCAATAGCCTACGGGAATGGTAGATTTAATCACCATTACCGCCTCCGGGTTAACGCTGAGCACAAGATCTATGACATCCTCTATATTATGAGTGTCGAAACAATTTGTCACGGGATCATAGTTTGTAGGAGTGGCAATGACCACGAAGTCAGCATCACGATATGCCGCCGCTCCATCGAGAGTGGCGCGGAGATCAAGTTCCTTCTCACGGAGATATATCTCGATGTATTCATCCTGTATGGGCGACTTACCGGCATTGATAAGTTCCACCTTTTCGGGAATAACGTCTACGGCAGTGACGTGATTATGTTGAGCGAGGAGAGTGGCTATTGAAAGACCCACGTATCCTGTTCCGGCTACGGCTATATTCATCTCAATTTCTTTTTTTGAAAGAACGTTGTGGGCGTTGTCATTATTGTCATTATTGGCGGGTTTGACCGTCGCCGGAGATGAAATATTTGTAGGTGGTGAGTTCGGGGAGTCCCATCGGTCCGCGTGCGTGGAGTTTCTGGGTAGAAATGCCGATTTCTGCGCCGAATCCAAATTGTCCGCCGTCGGTGAAGGCTGTGGAGACGTTGGCATATACACAAGCGGCATCCACACCTGCCTGAAAACGTGTTATGTTGTCGGGATTCTCACTCATGATACATTCGCTGTGGTGTGAACCATGACGGGCAATATGCATCATAGCCTCCTCCATCGACCCGACCGTCTTAACCGCCATCTTGTAGTCGCGGAATTCTGTACCGTAGCTTCTCTCATCCGCCTTCAGCAGCAATGTGTCGGGGTATTTTCCTCTAAGCGCATCGTAAGCCGGCTCGTCGGCATATATCATCACCCCCTTCTCGGAAAGCGGCAGACAGATATCGGGAAGGGATGCAAGCCGTTCCTTATGTATGATAAGGCAATCGAGGGCATTACATACACTCACACGCCGCGTCTTGGCGTTGCATACAACCCGTGCCGATTTTTCAATATCGGCAGAGAGATCAATATATGTGTGGCACACTCCGGCACCGGTCTCAATCACCGGCACACGCGAATTTTTTCTGACAAAATCTATCAGTCCGCGTCCGCCTCGCGGTATTATCACATCAATATCCCCAACTGCCTCCATCATCTCGGCGGCACTCTCCCTGTTTGCAGGAAGCAATGTGCATAATACCTCTGGAAGTCCCTCTTCACGCAACACTCCACATATCACATCGACAATTGCACGTGAGGAATTATCGGCATCATGTCCACCTTTCAGCACGCATGCACTCCCGCTCTTGAAGCAAAGTCCAAACACGTCGGCGGTCACGTTGGGACGCGCCTCGTAAATCACCCCTATCACTCCGAACGGTACGGAGATCTTGCGTATCACCATCCCGTTAGGGCGTACCGTCTTTGATATCTGGCGTCCGTAGGGTGACGGCAACTGAGCCACCCTTCTCATGTCGGCGGCAATATCGGCAATACGTTCGGGTGTAAGCATAAGACGGTCATAATCAGGATTGCCTGATGACATTCCCGACAAGTCAACTGCATTGGCTGCCAGGATAGTCTCAGTCTGTTCCTCTATCTTATCAGCCACCTTCAAAAGAATCTCCTCAATTCTCTCGGGCGGGAGAAGCGGAAGAGTGACAGACGCTTCCTTAACTTCCCGTAATAATCCTGAAATCATATATAATCATTTTTATTTTACAAATCGAGATGCAGGTAATCGTAATGTATGGCAGGCCGCATACCCTTCTTCCCTATCACCTCCTTGAGTTCTGAAGAGGAATATTCACAACAGCCTACCCCGAGATGCCCTCCACGTGAGCTTATCACGTCGACCAGATCCCCTTTCCTAAAGTTGCCGCTTACCTCCTCTATCCCCACAGGGAGAAGGCTGGCAGCATGATCGGGAGAGAACAGTGTGCGCTCCGCCCCGTCGTTGATATAGAGTTCCCCCTTGGTGAAATCGCCGGAATGTGCTATCCATTTCTTGACACCATTCACGTGTTCGCCCGGCAATATGCGGGTGCATAAAGTGTCGGGGTCATCGAGCACGGATAGCAGTATGTCGTCGCGCTTACCATTCGCCACCACCACTTCTATACCTTCGGAAGCAGCCTGAAGAGCGATACGGCTCTTCGTCAGCATACCTCCGCGTCCGAAACTTGATTTTCCGGCGACTACCACGTCTGACAGGTCTTTCACCGACGGCTCAACCACCCGAATCACCTCCGATGTCGGGTCAGCAGGATTGCCATTATAAATACCGTCGATATTACTCAAGATTATAAGCATGTCGGCATCCACCATTGCAGCCACGAGTCCTGACAGTTCATCGTTGTCGGTAAACATAAGTTCGGTGACGGATACGGCATCATTCTCATTGATTATCGGTATTACATCATGCATCAGGAGCACCTCTATGCAATGACGCTGGTTGAGATAATGCGTGCGCGATCCGAAACCCTCCTTAGTGGTGAGCACCTGTCCGCACGTCATCCCGTAGTCACGAAACAATTCGTAATATCGGTTTATGAGTTTTGCCTGTCCGACGGTGGAATAAAGTTGCCGTGCAGATACAGTATCAAGAGCATAACGGGCACGCACCTCATTGCGTCCCGCCGCCACCGCACCGGAAGATACCAGCACTACCCTATCACCACGTTTGCGAATTGCCGCCACCTGATCAACGATAGCCGACATTCTTGTGCCGTCGAGCGAACCGTCATTTCGGGTCAGCACATTACTTCCTATTTTAACTACAATTGTTTTCATCAGCTATTTTTTAATTAGACTCCTTAGACTTCTTAGACGTCTAAGGAGTCTAAGGAGTCCTATTTCACACAGGATGCACGCAGAGCCTCTATGACAGCATTCGTGAATCCGTTTGCCTCCAAAGCGTTCAATCCTTTAATCGTTATGCCGCCCGGGGTGGTCACTTTGTCAATTTCCGCTTCGGGATGTGCGCCATCGGCAAGCAATGCCGCCGCACCCTCGGCAGTGAGGGCTGCAATCTGAGTGGCGAATGTCGGACGAAGTCCCAGTTCTACACTACCTTCAGCAGCAGCACGAATAAATCTAAGGAAATAGGCTATACCGCATGATGCGAGTGCCATACAAGCCCCCATGCTTTTCTCCTCTATTACGAAAGCCTTTCCGGAACGGTTGAAGATACCCTCCGCCACTGCCAGCGTGTCGGCATCAACGTTGCTATCGGGAGCTATAAATGTAACGCTCTTGCCTAAGCGTATGGCGGTATTCGGTATGACCCTCATAATCTTCATCTCCCTCTCGGAGGAATGAAGCAAACAGTTAAGATCAGCGAGCGACAACGTAGCCACAACAGAGAGAACAATCGCCCCCGGCTTTATTACAGGGTTTATCTCCTCAATTACACCGGCAGAAATATAGGGTTTCACAGCCAATACAATAATATCGGCATCAGAGACAGCCACCACATTTGACTGCGTAATCTCCACTCCGGGAATCTCCTTATGGATTCTGTCAATGGTAATCTTTGTCTTTGCAGTGCATACTACCCGGAAGTCGGCACCGACAAGAGAGGCTGCTATAGCACCCCCCATGTTTCCAGCTCCTATTATGGCGATTTTCTTCATTCTTTTGATTAATATTAAAAAATTGAGAGGTAATCATATATTTAAAAAGAAAAAATTACCATTTTATTGTATCATACCTACTATTGTAACCATTAGATGTGGGATTCTTGTGATAATCTTGTTTTTTCAACAAGATTAGGCATCATTTACAGTCATGATAAGCTATCCAAAATAAGGTTTGAGGACTTAAATGTCATTACTGTCATTATTGTCATTAGGGACATTAATGATATCACATAAAAAAAAAGCCGGACTACCCTCACGGGCAATCCGACACAACATTTTATACAATTTATGCTTATACTGTATATGACTTTTGCTTTTCGTTTTATTTGAAACGGCGGTTGCCTTCAAGAGCGGGCTTGCCGTTGTCGGCTGCCACTTTCTTAGTGTTTCTCTTGATGATATTGTAGGCGATGGGAGCTGCGCAGTAGAGTGAGCAGAACGTACCTACAATCACGCCGAAGATCATTGCGAATGTGAAGCTGCGGATAGTGTCGCCACCGAGGAAGAAAATGCAGCAGAGCACGAGCAATGTTGAGAATGAGGTCATCACTGTACGTGTAAGAGTTGTGTTAAGACTCTTGTTGAACGTCTCGTAGCGATCCTCTTTCGGATAGAGCTTCATCATCTCACGCACACGGTCGAATACCACCACAGTATCGTTGATCTGATAACCGATGATGGTGAGGACAGCTGCGATAAACGACTGGTCGATCTCCATTGAGAACGGCAAGAAGCCCCAGCAGATAGAATAGAAGCCGATGATGAGGAATGCTGCGAGAGCCACGGCACAAACCGCACCGACAGAGAAGGCGATGTTGTGGAAACGCACGAGGATGTAAAGGAACATACATACTACAGCGATACCAACAGCCCATACGGCATCACGCTTCATATCGTCAGCCACAGAGGGACCCACCTTTTGGATAGAGATGATACCACGGTTTTCGTCAGCCACGGCAAAAGCATTCTCATCCATCACCTTACCGTCAGCGCCGGTAAGCTCAGGCTTAAGATTCTTATAGAGAAGTGCAGAAATCTCATTGTCGATATTTGCGTCTTCTGCATCAATCTTATAGTTGGTAGAGATACGCACCTTAGTGTCGTTGTCAATCGTGATCACCCCCACGCTGACAGTCTTGTCGTCAGCCTCTTTCTGAAGCTCACTGAGAAGACGTGCCTGAATGTCGGCAGGATTTACAGATTTGTCGAACTGCACCACATAGTTGCGACCACCGGAGAAGTCAATACCCTGATTCATTCCACGGAATATGAGCGAAGCCACCGATATCACGATAAGGGCGAGCCATACGATAGAGGCGGTCTTCCACTGACCGAGGAAATTAAACTTGGTGCCGGAGAAAAGGTTGCGGCTGATGCCTGTATCAAACGTCATATTCTCGCAACGACCATTCTTCGTGATGAGTTCAAACGCAATGCGGGTGAGGAACACAGCTGTGAAGAATGAGCATACAAGACCGATGATAAGAGTAGTGGCAAAACCCTTGATAGGACCTGAACCGAAGATCAGGAGGATCACACCTGTGATGACAGAAGTGAGGTTTGAGTCGAAGATTGCGGAGAATGCGTTGCTGTAGCCTTCAGAGATAGCCTGACGGAGTTTCTTGCCAAGACGCAATTCCTCTTTAGTACGCTCGAAGATAAGCACGTTGGCATCGACAGCCATACCGAGGGAGAGGACGATACCGGCAATACCTGACAGAGTAAGCACAGCCTGGAAAGAGGCAAGGATACCGAGAGTGAAGTAAAGGTTGAGGATAAGACCTACGTTAGCCACAAGACCGGGAATCACACCATATATAAGGATCATGAAGATCATCAGAAGGATGATTGCCACGACGAAAGAGAGGAAACCCTGCTGCACAGCCTCAGCACCAAGGCTCGGACCGATAACGTTGTTGCTCACTACGTCAACCTTCGCGCTCATCTTACCGGATTTGAGCACGTTTGCAAGGTCGTTAGCCTCTTCGGGAGTGAAGTTACCGGTGATTTCGGAAGAGCCGCCGGTGATCTCGTTGTTTACATTGGGGAATGAGTATACATTGTTATCAAGCACGATTGCGATGGGGCGTCCGATGTTGTTGCGGGTAAGAGTAGCCCAAGCCTGAGCACCGGCATCGTTCATTCGCATGTTGACAGTGTTGCCACGCATATTGTCGTATTCGCTTGAAGCAGAAGTCACGACATCGCCCTGAAGGGCAGCCTCACCCTTGAGAGCCACGAGCTCCCAGTAAGGGGTAGTGCGGTCTTCACCGTTAGCCTTCTTCACCACGTTGCCCTGCGCATCATACACGGGGAAATCCACCGGCTTCACGCTCCATACGGCAGAGAAATCGCTGGGGAGCTTCTGCTTGGCAAGAGGAGACGAGAGGATACTGTCGACCACTGCCTTGTTGCGGGGCGTCACCATACCGATCACGGGGCTGCCGGCACGCTGCGGACCACCGAGAAGCTCGATGATATTTGTATGGTTAATGGTGTCCTGCTGAGCCCAAGCCTGAGCGAAAGCAGAAAGATCGTTGGCTATTTCATTATAATTATATACCTCAAAGAACTCAAGGTTGGCTGAAGATTTCAACAACTCAGTGACACGCTCCGGCTCTTTCACGCCCGGGAGTTCAAGAAGGATCTGTCCGTTCTTATCCTGAAGTTTCTGGATATTCGGAGCAACGACACCAAACTGGTCGATACGTGTGCGGAAGATATTGAAGGCTGCGTCTACCTGACTGTCGATCTGCTTCTGAAGCGCATCAGCCACTTCCTCATTAGAAGCATTGCTCTTCACCTTACCCATATACTCACCCTCACGAGTGAACAATCCGACCATCGCGCCCGGCTGGATGTAAGACGTGAACTTAGAGATAAAATTCTTATCGCTGCCTTTCACACCGTCGGACTGCACCTTTGCAATTGTGCTGTTGATCTGACGGAGCTGCTGCTCACCCGACGCATACTGACGTAGTATGTCAGGCACCGAGATTTCGAGCACCACGTTCATACCACCCTTCAGGTCAAGACCAAGACCGATCTCAAGTTTGCGTACCTGATTGTAGGTGTAGCCCAGATAGACTTTCTCTTTGTCGATAGAATCGTTAAACTGCTTTAGATTCTGTTTGTAGGCATCATTGGTTACGTCGCTTGTCTTGGACATCATCGCGGCATATTCCTCTGCCTTCTTCTCATAGTGAGAGGTCACAAAAGAGAAGGAGATATAAAATCCGCAAATCAAGACCAAAAGGACGGCAATGGTGCTGATAAACCCTTTGTTCTGCATGTTTTGTTGTTTTATTGTGTTTATTGATTTTTGTCAGGTATACGAAGAGCCAGGCCCTATTCCGGGTCTGTCTACTTTTTCAGCTTGCAAATATAGCTTAAAATTTTGACCTATGACACATTTAAGTAGGTAAAAATGGCTTTTTCTCTCATTTTAAACAAAATTCACACCTTACTTAGCTATATATGAAATTTATTTGCTACTTTTGAAGTCTGAAAACGACAAAGAAAGATGAAGACCGGAGGGAAAAGAGATTTAATTTACCTGCTTTGGGCTCTTGTTGCGACAGGAGTCCTTGTCTCATGTGCCTCTATAGGAAACCCTTCGGGAGGACCGCGCGATGAAGACCCGCCCATATTCGTGAAAGGAAATCCCGCGCCGGGGGCACTCAACGTGAAGAAGCAGAAAGTAGAACTGGAATTTGATGAGCTCGTCAACGTCAAGGATGCTTTCTCAAAAGTAGTGGTGTCGCCGGTGTCGAAGTCCGTGCCCCGCGTCTCTTCACAAGGACGCAAGGTAATCGTGCAGTTTACCGATACACTCGTCCCCAACACCACCTATACAATAGACTTTGCAGACGCCATAGAGGATAACAACGAGAACAACAAGCTACAGGGATTCACCTACTCCTTCTCAACAGGCGACGTGCTTGACACACTCCAGATCTCCGGAATGGTTCTTTCCGCCGACGCTCTTGAGCCACAACAGGGGATGCTGGTGGGAGTGTATTCCAACCTTGCAGACTCCGCCTTCTCCACCCTCCCCTTCGAACGCGTCACAAAGACAGATGACCGCGGACGCTTCTCTGTGCAGGGTCTTGCGCCCGGAGAATACCGCATCTTCGCCCTTGCAGATGTGGACAACGACTACAAACGTGCCAATCCGGAAGAGGCAATGGCATTCTATGACGTCACCCTCTCCCCCACCTCCGAACGCGTCAATGCCGTCGACACGGTGTTTAACCTTCTTACAGGGGAGGTGGACACTGTGCTCAACCGCGAGAGGACCCGTTTCCTCCCCAACGACATACTACTGCGCTCATTCGAGAGCGACTACAAATCGCAGTTCCTTCAGAAATATGAGAGAGTGGACTCCACCAGACTGCAATTCATCTTCAATGCCCCGTCAGACGTCCTGCCTAAGATCGAGCCTGTGAATATAGAGGGATATAAAGATTGGTGGGTGCTCGAACGCTCTGCCAAGAACGACACCCTCACCTACTGGATCACCCCTCCGGGGCTTGTGGCAGTCGACAGTCTCCGCATAGCCACGACATATCTGCGCACCGACTCCGCCCAGAACCTGACGGAAGCCACCGACACGCTGCGTTTCTACACCCAGCGTCCCAAAGCGGTGAAAAAGAAGGAGAAAAAGAAGAAGAATGAGGAGGAGACCGACACTTTGCCCCCGGTGATACCTCCTCTCGGACTACGCATGGTCACCTCATCCACACAGGAAGTGTATATGCCGTTGCTCATGGAGTTTGACACCCCGATAACGCGCCTTGACACTGCCGCCTTTCACCTGGATATGAAGGTAGACACCGTATGGACCCCCATAACATCGGGATGGAAACCGGAACGCTCCGACACTCTCAATCCACGGCTTTTCCGAATCAGCTATCCTTGGGAATATGCCACGGAATATCGTCTTATGATAGACACACTTGCCGCCACCGGCATCTACGGGCTGCATACCAACCCGACCGAGCATAAGTTTAAGACTAAATCGGAGGAGGATTATTGTGCCCTCACCTTCAACATAACCAATTTCACCGACACGGTGCCGGCATTCGTGGAGCTTGTAAACGGATCGGATGCCGTCGTCAGACGAGAACCCGTAGTGAACGGGAGCGTCACCTTCCGTTATCTCGCACCTGGGAAATATTACGCACGCATATTTGAAGACAATAATGGCAACGGCATATATGACACCGGCGACTACACGGAAGGACGTCAGCCCGACGTGGCATACTATTATCCCAAACTCATCAATCTGAAAAAGAATTGGGAGAAATCGGAATCGTGGAACGTGTTTGAGACAGCCGTCGACATGATGAAGCCGGAGGCAATCAAGAAGAACAAACCCGCCGCCGACAAACGCAACCGCAATAAGAAGAATGAAAAGAATAACGAAGAAGAAGAGGATGAGGATTATTTTGACCCGACCCGTAACCCGTTTGATCCCAACGACAAGGGACGCAGAAGATCATATTAAGGCACAGTCGACATAATCTGCTTTTTGAATAAGCGGTCAATGTCTTGCCAACAAGCAAGACGATTTATCTTTCTCCTCATATATCAATAAAAAATCACACTCCCATATCTCTAACAACATTATCATGGAAAAAGGCATCAAATCACGTCGGAAAATACTTGAAGTGGCATTTAAGCTATTTGCCACATACTCTTATCCTGACGTATCATATTCATTACTTGAGGAGGCCACCGGCATCAGCCGTGGGTCAATGGTATATTATTTCAAGAATAAAGAGGGAATTTTCAGTGCAGTACTGGATGAGTTCTTCTATGGAGCCTCCTACGTCTCGGCACTTCCCTCAGAATTGCGCACTTCCCTAAAGATTTTCTATAATGCGGCTGTCAATTTCTATGATGCCAACATCCGCAGGATGAAAGCTTATCAGATACCGAACGTAGCAGAAGCGAATCTCAACATCGATCACAACGCAATGCAATTTATCCCTGAGTTTAAGGAGCGGGAATTGCTTGCTCTTGAAGAGGAGAAGAAGGTATGGGAAGAGGTCATACGCAATTCCATAGCATCCGGTGAGCTCCGTGCAGACATAGACCCGAAGGAGACGGCACTCCTGTTTCACACGATGTCGATGGGCATCTTCTATTCAGGAGCCCATGAGAAGACTTTCCCGGATGCAGAGCCGCTCCGACGTGTGCTCGAAGGGCTCTACAATGCCATCCGCCGCTGACGCCATCGCGTCAACCGACAAGCAAGTGGCACACTACACATAATAGGCTGTCTGACAAACCGGGTCAGACAGCCTATTTCTCATTTATAGTTGAATTATTCTTCTGACATATCAGCAGAGTTTTTATTCTAACCAAAGATATCTGCATGCGTGCCGGTGTCTACCATAATCATTAATAATGTATCATCATGTTGCTCCCAAACCAACAACCAATCACTTCCTATACCTCCTATATGGCATTCCCATTGCCCTTTCCTTTTACCTTGCAATTTATGAGGTTTATATTCCGGAGGAAGCGATCCGTTTTGAACAAGCAATGTGATAGTCGCCTGAAGATCTTCAACAGGTAAGCCCCTCTTGACACATTTTTTATATGCCTTTTTGAAGCTATTTGCGAATGCTACTTGATACATTATCAGCTGTTTAATTTATCAAACATATCCTCAACACTTTCACAATAGGTGATACGGCCAGCATCAATGTCTTCGCAAGCACGCTCGTAGCTTGTTTTCCGTTTTGGCTTGGAGATTGATATGCCATTCATCATACTTATTATTTTTTTCAGGGCAGCAGCAGCTTTGGGGTCTTCAATGTTTAATACTAATTGTGTCATATCAAGAGAGATTTTTATTGTTATAACGAAAAAGGCGGGAGTCGGTTTGACTCTCGCCTTCGCAGGTTTCAATGTGATCCGGTTGGGATTCGAACCCAAGACCCACAGCTTAGAAGGCTGTTGCTCTATCCAGCTGAGCTACCAGACCTGCCTCAAGAATGATCCACATTCTCTCTTCGGACTGCAAAGTTAGTTATTATTTTTCAGTCATCAAAATTTTTTTGATGAAAAGTTTTTTGTCCTGACGAAAATTGCGTTTCGCTTTGAGATCTTCATTGATTGTAGTCTGCAAAAGAATTGCGCATGCTATCTGTGCGGGGCAAATTCGGGAGGGAGTATCTTGTCGGGATTCACGCTGTCTACAGAGGTCACTACAATCTTCGAGGCTCCTCTCCACGGTAGAGTGGCATGATATTTCCGGTATCCTACACGTACAGGCTCCGCACTGATCTGCGCCCGCTTCAATCGTGTCGCCACCTTCTCATCCACTGCCGTGAATATGAAGTCTCGGCTATATATCCGCGTGGTGTCCATAAGCTCCTTATATGGTATCAGCACACCTTCAAACGTCTTGAACACTGTGCCCCGACGCTCTATATTCTCCACGTATCCGAATTGAATGGCATCATCCACGTATGGGGAGAAGTATCTGAACCAGCAGCCTATTATAAGGGCGATCAGCACCACGACACCACCTATCCATAGCCACATAGCAAGGCGTGGACGCGGCTTCAGATGCTCCCATTCCGATTCTTCCTGATCCCAATAATTTGGATCGTCCGGACGATATGACGGTTTCTTGGGGCGCTTCACACGCACCTCAGGGATTTCTTCATCACTTTCGAAAAAATCATTATCCTCTTTTTCGTCTTTTGGAGTTAATAGCATTGGGGTTGTGTTTTTTATTGTTTATGATTTTATTGTTATCTGTATTATTCTGGTTGATCTGAGAGACCGGACAGGATCCCTCGCCCATGGGCGCTGGGCACAGAACTCCAGACGACTGGAAATTCAGAGGGCACAGGACTCCAGACAACTGCTTAGAAGGAACGGGAAGTGGGTGCAGCTGATTTTGTCTCTTTTTTCCTTAATGAGATATAGACCATCGTGTAGATGCCAAGGATTATAAGCATGACAGTCTGACCGCTCCATTGGAGCATGGAGAAGGCTGTGCCTTCCGCATCGCTTATGCCGTATATCGCGAGACCGAACATGACTGCGAGATTCCACGGTCCAAGTCCACCGTTGGATGGTATCGCCATACCTATCGAGCTGAGTACGAATGCTACAAGGCATGGTGTGAGTCCGGCTGCCAATCCCGGCTCATGACATAGTGCTCGGGTAAATCCGAAAGCATAGAACGCCACGTAAAGCTGGGTGAAATAGCATCCCCAGATGCAAAGGGTAAGGATAAGGAACTGCCAGCGTCCCTTCATACGAGCAACGACTGAAAAGCCTTCCCACATATTAAGAGCCATACCCTTCAGTTTCTCCACTACCTTAGTGTCGCGGAACACTCTCAGGAGCACCCACACGAGTATGACGCCACCCACTATGGCAGCCCAAAACCACCACTCGCCTATCAACGCCACCAAGTCGCGTCCGACAGGATATTTCGTCATGAATGCCTCCAAAGCCGGAGCTGCCACCACAAGACAGAGCAGCAGAAGAAGAAGCACCATGAGAGTGTCGGCAAGACGGTCGCCTATCATCGACCCAAGCACAGAGGTGAACGAAGCCTTTTCCGATGATGCAATATAGGTGCATCGCCACACCTCCCCAAGTCTTGGGAACACCAGATTGAGAGCATAGCAGCCGAATATGCTGCAACATAGTGCCATAAACGGAGGACGTATACCCAAGGCATCCAGCTGAAGACGCCAGCGTGCAGCACGAAACACGTGGGAGAACACGCTGATGACCATTGCAAGGATAATCCACCAATAGTCAACTCCATGTTTTATAAGGTCCCACATCTCCGAGAAATTCACTTTCTTGAACATATAGGTCACGAGCAACACCGTCAACGCCAACGGCAGCAAGTAACGCACAGCGATATTTAATATCTTTTGCATATAAGGGTCCCTGCAGTCTTCAGCATGGTCAACCAATAGCAGGGCAAATATTTAAACGGTTAATAATAATGTTAATTCTCTCCATATTCCACGTTTCACGTAGTAATCTAAAGCATGAAGCTCACCTCCTTGAAGGCATACCGTCGGCTTTCGCCACCATCCGTCTCCAAAGTCAGCATACCGTCGGGGACCACATCGGCGATACGCGCCGATATCTTCTCATTAGTGCGGCAGTCAAGGAATGGATGGAATGTGCCGTCGGCACGCCATAGCCGGCTCATGTATTCCTCATGCGTAGCCCTCTTATCGGCAGACATGCCCGCCATCCTCATCTCAACAAGTTCGGCAAGGCGTCGCGCCACAGTGCTAACCTCATGCGACTCTCCGGTCAGCTGCTTCACCGACACAGGATTCGGGGCATCGCTGACAAAACGCGTCTGGTTGACGTTGACCCCTACCCCGGCAATTGTTCGCAATATGCGGTCAGGCATGATGGAATGTTCTATCAATATGCCGCATATCTTCATGTCGCCTGCATAGATATCGTTTGGCCATTTCACCTTTGTCTCCACCCCTAACTCCGCAAGCAGGTCGACGACAGCCATCGACACCGCCTCCGATATCAGGAACTGCTCCGAAGGGAGTATCCCTTCGGGTCGCAGGCAAATGGAGGCAGTCAGATTCATATATGGCTCCGACTCCCATGAGTTTCCACGCTGACCTCTTCCAGCTGTCTGCCTGTCGGCAAAGAGCAGAAACGTGGGCTGCAACCCACTCTCATGCTCCTTAACCCAGGAATTTGTCGAATCCGCCTCTTCAATCCGTAGCGTCATCATAGGCAATCCTCACCATTCTATTTTACGCGAACCGTCGGGAAGCTCCGATATGCTCACCTCAACGGTCTCTTCCGGCAACAGGTTGCCAATACGTTCCGCCCATTCCATCAGGCAGAGATGTCCGGAATAGAAATAATCCTCCGCACCGAGGTCAAGAGCCTCCTGCGGACTATCAATACGGTAGAAGTCAAAATGATATATCGGTTTGCCGTCAGAAGCGAGATACTCATTCACAATGCTGAAGGTAGGGCTTCCGGAGTCGTCGGCAGCCCCAAGCTGACGGCATACCTCCGTAATGAACGTGGTCTTGCCGGCACCCATGTCGCCGTTGAAGGCAAACAGCCGATTGTCGCCCATCGCCTTTATGAAGTCGCGAGCTGCATCCGGCAGCTGCTGAAGAGTGAATATCAATTCCATAATATAAATTTTGCGAAGCGTCATCCACACGGAAGACACATTGCAAAATTACAAAAAAAACTTGAAATAATTATTAAGAAGTATTCTTTAGCAACTTTCGGAGTGCTAAAGCGTTAATATTTCATAACAAATCATTAAGTAATCGTAAAAAAATAAGTTGTGAAAGTTTGGCGCATCTTCCTTACTCCGAAAGCACCGGAAAGATGCTGCCACAAGAAAAAATTTACATTTATAACTTTAACAAGTTATTTTTTGAAGATTACTAAATACTGAATATAAAAATCACAAAAGTAAGAAACTATGGAAACACTTAAATTTGGAATCACACGTTATTGGTGGATACCGATGCTGACGGGCGTCATCGCCTTAGGACTCGGCATCTGGTGTCTCTGCTCACCTGTCACGTCGGTGCCTGTCATGGCCTATATCTTTGCCGCGCTCATCTGCATCGCCGGTATCTTCAACCTTGCGTTTGCCGCCTTCAACCATCGCATCGCACCCAACTGGGGATGGTCGCTTGCTCTCGGTCTTCTTGACCTCGTGGCGGGTATCTGGATGCTCACCCTTCCGGAGGAGGAGCTTGCGCTGACGTTTGTCATCGTGCTCGGCATCTGGCTTATCTGCGTGGCAATAAACGCGATATGCGAGACGTTTGTGCTTAGTGGCAACTCCTTCTGGTGGACGGTGTTCTCCGTCATCATGCTCGTCGCCACCATCTATTTCGCGATAATGTTCATCTCGTCGCCGGTATCAATGGCGATAGCCGGATGGCTTTACTTAGGCGTTTCGCTGATAACGTTCGGAGTGTTCCGTATCTCCATCTCCTACCGTATCAAGCAACTTAACAAGGCAACAGACGGGCTCATCTGACCGTCTGCCAGGCAAAGGGGAAAGGTATAACCGTCGTTTTCACAGTCGTGGGGACGACGGTTATACCTTTTTTCACATATTTTGTCATATCGATTCTTAAAAAGATTGACAAAAATCATTATCTTTGCAATCTATATGCGTATTGAAGCGATTCCGGCTGCAATGCGTGGTGGCAAGATTGCAACATATCATATTTATATATAATATCTATCATGGGAAAAGTTGTTATCATCGGCGCCGGAGGCGTCGGCACAGTAGTGGCAGCGAAATGTGCCCAGAATCCTGACGTTTTCACGGAAATCGTCATAGCGTCGCGCACGAAAGAGAAATGCGACCGTCTTGCAGCACGTATCGGTGCGCCCAACATCACCACCGATCAAGTGGATGCCAACTCTGTTGAGCAGCTCTGTGAGCTTTTCAACCGTCACAAGCCCGATATCTGTATCAATGTAGCTCTCCCCTATCAGGATCTGACCATCATGGAGGCATGCCTTCAGTGTGGCGTCAACTATCTCGACACCGCCAACTATGAGCCGGAGGATGAGGCTCATTTCGAATATAGCTGGCAGTGGGCTTACCGCGAGCGTTTCGAGAAGGCAGGTCTGACCGCAATTCTCGGATGCGGGTTCGACCCGGGTGTGTCGGCAGTGTTCGTGGCGTATGCCGCAAAGCATCATTTCTCAGAGATGCGCTATCTCGACATTGTTGACTGCAACGCCGGAAACCACGGAAAAGCGTTCGCAACAAACTTCAATCCGGAAATCAATATCCGCGAGATCACCCAGAAGGGTAAATATTGGGAAGATGGCAAATGGGTGGAGACAGAAAATCTGGAGGTGCACCGCCCGCTCAACTATCCCAACATCGGCGAACGCGAGTCGTATCTTCTCTATCATGAGGAGCTTGAGAGCCTCGTGATCAATTTCCCGACAATCCGTCGCGCACGTTTCTGGATGACTTTCGGACAGGAATATCTCACTCATCTCCGCGTGATTCAGGATATAGGCATGGCACGTATCGACCCCGTGATGTATGAGGGTAAGGAGATCGTGCCTATCCAGTTCCTGAAGGCGGTTCTTCCCGATCCCGGTTCGCTCGGAGAGAACTACACCGGCGAGACCTCCATCGGTTGCCGTATCTCCGGACTCGACAAGGAGGGTAAGGAATCCACATATTACATCTACAACAACTGCTCGCATGAGGCAGCCTATAAGGAGACAGGTGCACAAGCGGTGAGCTACACTACCGGTGTGCCGGCAATGGTCGGAGCCTACATGTTCCTTACGGGGAAATGGGTGAAACCGGGTGTGCATAACGTAGAGGAGTTTGATCCGGATCCGTTCCTGGAGAAACTTGCCCACAGCGGACTTCCCTGGCACGTAATCGTGGACGGGGATCTTGAGCTCTAAGAAATTTCATTATTGTCAATTTGTCATTATCGTCATTATTGTCAATTTGTCATTATTGACGGTAATGACAATAATGACGATAATGACAGAATTGACTGAAATGACGGCAATGTCATCCTCTTAATTTGCTTTAACTAAATAGAATTGACCATGAATTTCAAATTTTTTCTGCCGATAGCTGCGCTCGGGATTTTCGGAGCCTGCGCTTCCCATGAAGGGATCAACGAAAAAGACGGCACTTTCGAACTGACCACCGACAAGGGCATCGTGTCGGTCACGCCTCTCTCTGACGATATTTTCCGCATCACCACGCGTCCTGCGGATGCCGAACTGACGTATCGCCCGTCGCAGTCGGCTATACTCTCTCCGTCAGACACCAAGATAAAGGCATCTTCCGACAAGGAGGACTATACTCTCGCCGGCGTCACCACAACGATAAAGGTTGACCGCCAGACGGGGCGCGTATCGTTTCTTGACAAAGAAGGCAAACTGCTCCTCTCCGAGACGGAGGGGGTAGACAATTCCGGAGATGTGAAGAGAGTAACTTTCGATGGCACAGCTCCGGGTGAGCTTTACGGTGCCGGAGAACGCGGACATTCCCTCCGCTTAAACGGGGATTCCCTCGTGATGTATAACCGCCAGAATTATGGCTATACAGCCGGCGACCCGCGAATCTCGCAGATGGGTATCACGGCACCATATTTCGCTTCCGACAAGGGGTATGGCGTGCTGTTCGATGACTACAACGAGGCTCTTCTTGTGCTCGGCGACACAATCTCTTATACCTCCGACACACCCGCTCCACTCTCCTATTATTTCATCAACGGTAATCATTCTCTTGAGGGCACCACTGAGGGCTATACGCTTCTGACCGGACGTCAGGACCTCCCACCCTTCTGGAGCCTTGGATATATCACCTCCAAATATGGCTACCACAACCAGCGTGAGGCTCTCGGAGCAATCGACTCGCTAAAGACCCGCGGTTATCCTGTAGACGGCATGGTGCTCGACCTCTACTGGTATGGTGTGGAGACCGACATGGGGCGGCTTGAATGGGATAAGAAGCAATGGCCTGACCATAAGAGCATGATCGATTCGCTGAAACGTCAGGGGGTAAACCTTGTGCTTATCCATCAGCCGTATATCAATAAAAAGGGTGCAATCGACAATTATAATCTCCTTGCAGAGAAGAAAATGCTGACACGCGACTCTGCCGGCGGCACACACGACGTCACCACATGGGTGGGAGACGCCGGAATGTTTGACGTGAGCAATCCCGATACGCGGGAATGGCTCTGGAACCGTCTGAAGGGACTCACTGCCGAGGGTATCGCCGGATGGTGGGGCGACTTGGGCGAACCTGAGGTGCATCCGCGAAGCATCATGCACGCCAACGGTGAGACCGCACCGCAATACCACAACACCTACTGTAATGAATGGTCGCGCCTGATATATGAGGGCTTGCGAAAGGATTTCCCGGAGATGCGTCCGCTCATCATGATGCGCGGCGGCACAGCAGGTCTTCAGCGTTACAGCGTGTTCCCATGGACCACCGACGTGTCGCGCTCATGGGGTGGTCTTCAGCCACAGGTAAACCTTATGCTCAACTCCGGACTCTCCGGACTCGGCTACATGAGTTCTGACCTCGGCGGCTTTGCCGTAGATCCTGAGCATCCACGCGACGAGGAGCTTTACGTGCGTTGGGTGCAGATGGGCGCGTTCACTCCCGTGATGCGCACTCATGCCCAGCAGCAGCCTGAGCCTTACCATTATCCGGGAAGCGAGGAGATTCTGAAGAGATTCGTCAAGATGCGCTATCAGTGGCTCCCCTACAACTACACGCTTGCCTACGAGAACTCTGCCTTCGGTCGTCCGCTTGCCCGTCCGCTCAACTTCAACGGAGAGAACCCCGGTGAGAAGTATGCGTCGCTGACAGATGAATACATGTGGGGCAACGAGGTGCTTGTGGCTCCCGTCATGGAGCAGGGCGCACGTGAACGTAAGGTGCTCTTCCCTGCCGGAGAATGGATCGACTATAACCATCCGGAGAATCGCTATAAGGGTGGCAGCGAAGCAACGGTTAAGGCTCCTCTTGAGGAATTGCCGATGTTCGTGCGTGCCGGATCGTTCATACCTCTATATGATGCCGAGATAGAAAATGTCATGCAGTATGACCCGCAGTTTATCACTATAAGCTACTATCCATCAAAGGATAAATCGGAATATACGATGTTTGACGACAACCGTCTCTCCCCCACGTCGCTCTCCGACGGCAAGTATCAGCTCACGTATCTCTCCGCTGACCCGTCAGACGGGAAGCTCACAATCAATATGAGCACAAACGGAGGCAGCTACGCCGATATGCCGGAAATACGCATGATGACCTTCCGCATAATCGGTGTGGAGAAACCGAAGGGCGTTACCCTTTCCGACGGCACCAATCTCGACGAGGAGATGTCGGTGATGGCAATCAGGCAATATGGCTGGGCCTACGACGAGGCATCACGCAGCCTCTACGTGCGGCTCCCCTGGGACTATAGCAAGCAAGCAATCACAATTAAAGATTGAGCAGATTAGAAGTCCAAGAAGTCCAAGAAGTCCAAGCAGCCCAAGCTGTCCAAGAAGTCCAAGCTGTCCAAGCTGTCCAAGCTGTCCAAGAAGTCCAAGCTGTCCAAGAAGTCCAAGAAGTCCAAGAAGTCTTAGGATTCCTAAGCCTCCTACTCAGTTTCAGAATAAAGCAGCAATCAATAGAAAGTGCCGTAGTTTTGCAGGAAAAAAACTATGGCACTTTCTTTTTATGGCATACCGCTTCTTGAGGAGGCGATGCAGAATTGGCAGTCGCTGTCGGAGTTCCGCCGCGAACGCACTCGTAATAAGAATTATACTTTCGGCAGGCAATGGTGTGACGTCATCTCCGTGAATGGTCGTCGGATGACGGAGTATGATTATATCGTGTCGGAGGGTAGTCTACCCCTGAAGAATAATCTCATACGCCGTATCGTGCGTAATGTGGTGGGAGTGTTCCGACGTCAACTTGCGGAGAAGATAGAGGGATGGAGCGAATCATTGCAGCAGATAGCCGCTCATAACCGAATGTATGAACTTCTGTCGCGCACCATGGAGGAGTTTCTGATATCCGGCATGGCGGTGCATAAGGTGTGGCATTCGGATGGGAAGCCTGTGGCATGCGACAGTGTGTCGCCACAGGACTTCTTTTTCGATAAGGGCGCACGCGACATCTGCGGACGTGACGCTAATCTCGTCGGTCAGCTTCACGATCTCTCCTTCCCCGATTATTGCGATGCCTTTGTGCAGACGCAGGAGGATTATGAACGCATCGCCACACGTTGCAACTCCGGCGAACCGATCCGAGTGGTGGAGATATGGCGGCATGAACGCGTGGGACGTCACGTGTATCATGATTCCCGTAAAGGTTCTGTAATAGTAGCAGATGATGGGGTTAAACTCCCGCGCGAGATACGCTCTCTCCCGTCAAGCTGGCATATAGCCGACGTGTGGCGATACTATTTCATTGATTCGGAAGGGAGAATCCTATCGTCGGGCGACAGTCCGCTACCCGATGGCGGACACCCCTTCGTATTCAAATGCTATCCCTTCCTCGATGGGGAGATACATAGCTTCGTGGCTGATATCATCGACCAGCAACGTTACACAAACCGTCTTATCACGATGTACGACTGGATAATGCGGGCTTCGGCGAAGGGTGTGCTGCTTATGCCGGAGGGTGCTGTCGACCCGGAGAACATGCAGAACGTGGTTGACCAGTGGAGCCGCTTCAACGGTGTCATCGTATATCGCCCACGCCCCGGTTATCCGGATCCCAAACAAGTGAGCGGCAACGCTACGAATATTGGAATCAGCGAACTCCTCGATATCCAGTTGAAGATGCTTGAAGACGTGTCGGGGGTCAACGGTGCTCTGCAAGGGAATCTCGCAAACAACTCCATAAGCGGCACCCTCTACAACCAGCAGACGCAGAACGCGCTCATATCCCTCAGTGACCTGCTCGACACGTTCGCCTCATTCATCTCCGAAATCACCACCAAACTCACAATATAAACCACGAAGAACACGGAGAGCGCGGAGATTTTTATTAAAAATTGATTCTTAATATAATAAATTCTCTGTGTTCTCTGTGCTCTCCGTGGTTTAAATTACAGCGCGCTATCAGTGGTTTAAATTACAGCCGCGTTCTCCGTGGTTTTGATTATGGGTCAGAAGACAGCGGCGGAGACGGGACGCGGGCAGTAGGGATTGCCCCCGGAGGTACGCATGACGATGCGCGGCGTAGGCATCTCCTGATAACAGATGTGGAGTCCTATGGCACGCGTCATCAGCATATCGTCATGATGTCCCGGCAGCGCACCGTAGCTTCCGTTCTGCCGCTGCTCATATACCATATATTCCGCAAGACAACCCTCGTCGCGCTCCACATACTGCCCCTCGCGTATCGCCTGCACAAGCATCGATATTACCATCGGTTTGGTGTTGACATTCGTATGGAAACCGTATCTCACCGGTGCGCCCTGACGTATCTCATCCTCGTTCCGCTTACGTGCATAGAGATTATCGTAGGCATCACGCAACCGATTAAGGATGAAGGATGATTGCTCACTACCCCCACTCCTGTCGGGATCATGCGTCTCAAGCGTGTTGCTCTCTATGACAAGGAGTGCATTGTCATAATATTTTGCAATCCGGGCGGCATTCCATGCCAGGAGGTCAAAGTCGGTATGTCCCCGCCATTGCGCCACTACCTCCGGACCTTCGCCATGTGCCATCGGTGCGCGGTCAAACACCACGATCACCGACCAGTCAGCCGTCAGCGAACGTCCGCCAATGTCTACCACGACCAGATACCTGTCGGTCACGCGCTCCATCGTCGTGATCTCCCTGTCGCGCCACATTGCCAACGCACCATGCGGATCGGCATTGAATCTCACGTTCTTCAACGAACCCTCCTCCGACGGTTTGTCGCCATCTATCTCTCCGCGCATCGCCGGCGCACAGCATCCCGCACGCAAAGCCTCCACCTTATACTTGTCGAACACCCGCGCACCTGAATGCACGAATGCCTCAACGTCGTCCGACGGACATTCCGACGCCATCTGTCCGTGGTCGGAATACTTTGCGCGTTCGCTGACGTACCAATGTATCGCCTCAAGCGTCGCACCCTTCTCCCAGAGCCACCATAGATACTGCCCCGGTTGACGGCGACTGCTCAACGGCTGCTCCGCCTCACGTCCGGCGATAAGATCTGCCGCAAACCTCTCCTCCTCTTCGGGCGATGAGAATGGGAGTGAGTTCTGCTCTATCTCATACCACGCCACAAACATCGGTGCAAACTGGCTCTCACCACTCTTCGCCGCATTCCATTCGGTATGGAAGAAATTGCCGGTGCCGTTTGCCGTCGATTCATACACAATCATTGTCATAGGGCGCAATAGCACTCCGGCAGTGGCGGCTCGCGCCAAGTCTTCCGGCGTCTTACGCTTCGTCGAAGGCCACAAGCCCACCTCCGAACAGTGTACGAGGTTGTAGTCGCCCCCACGGCAGGAATTAGGACGCTCGGCTGTGCCGACCTTCACCTTGCAGTTGCGTGCCACAACACGGAATGCTGAACCGAACCCACCTGCCCGCACCAATTTTTTCTCATCGTCAGAGTAATCCTCATCCTGTTCATGAAGGTATTTGGCAGGATAATGCGAGAGCATACGGTCAAACATATCCATTATCTCATCGGTGGCGGTCCCCTGATGCGCCACTATCAATGAGTTCAACCCCTTCTCATGCACAAGCTGAAGCCATGCCATATATAGCTGCACGCACGTGCTCCCTCCCCACTGCCGTGCCTTCAGCAGGATAAGGCGAATGGGACGCTGTGCGCGACGCATCCCCTCCAACACCCCGACAAGACGCCGCTGCGGACGATTGAGAATGAAGGGGACATCGTCGCCACCACCCTTCCTCTTTATATAGGCGAAGGTAGCCGCCCAGAATGGGAAATCATGACGGCAACGCAGACGGGTCCACTGCTCCATCACCCTCTCCCGCATCTCGTCGCTACCCGCGCCTCCCATCTCCGCAAAATATTCATCAAGGCTCCCTAAGCGACTTAGCTCAATCACCAATTCTTCACTCCTCATCTCCAGAGGCAACCAACATTCCAACCCCTTCACCGGGAAATAATAGCGTCCCGGTTCATCGTGTCCGGAAATGGGGTCGTATGGTGCGGTGCTCTCCTCCATCCTGCGCCTGTTCTCTCTAAGTAATTCCATCACTCCGACCATCTCTTCCTCCTTTCCCTTTTCAGACGACTCATTTCAGAGAATATGATCACGCGTGCGCGATGCCACGACAGATATGAACGCGGTGCCTCATCATTCACCACTCGAAACACAAGTTCATTTACCGACGTATCGGGATACTGCTCACGCAACTCCAAGAAACGGGCAAACATCTCGCGATACATATCCCGTTTCTCCGGAAACATCGACTCGGTAGGATCCTCCCCCGCCGCCATCTTTCCGAGCACTACGGCAGCCCGAGCCTCACTCACCCAGAAACGTGGAGCAGGCACCTCTGCCGCCTGTTTGAACGCATTGTTGATTGAGATGCGCGATTGTGCCGCAATCGACTCCCTGAAAGCACGGATGAGAAATTCGTTCCTCTCCTTACCAAATTCTGCTGTTGAATTTTTCTTTTTCATAACTTTGATTTTTAATATTTTAAGGTTCTAATCCCGTAAATATAGGAATTATCCCCGACAGCAAATTTAAGCAAAAGTTTTAAAATAACAATAGCATTGCTTAAACAATTTATAACTTTGCACTATCAAAATCGAAACCACCAAAACTAAATGGTTATGACACAGAAAGACAACGACACAAAAAAGATTCCCGACAGCAACGGGAATTCCGAAAGGAAAGAGATTCCCGACAGAAAAGGGATTCTGGCATGGATCCGCGACATCCTCCACCTTCACGAGATCGAGAAGACACCACTCCCCTCCATCCCGCCCCCGGAGACCGTGACGACGCTCATCAATCGCGCCGCCGGAAATCCAGCCAACAAGGACGATCCTGACAATACTGTCATTAATGACAATAATGACAATAATGACAATAAGGAGAAAAAGGAATGCTGTCCCTACGCCTTGAAGAGGAATATCGTAGCATCCCTTCAGGAGATTCGACGGTTTGCAGAGAAACATGACCTCGCCGCCACAATGATACGTGCACTCCTCACCCTTCTCGCGGAAATGGCAATCGGCACGCTGAAAGGGAAAGTGAGCGAGAACGTTCTGGAAGCCTTGCTGAAGATATTCAGTTTCGAACGCATGAGAGAGGAGGCATACCGTCAAGGTGAACTCGACGGCAGAAATGCCCGCATAATAGAGGAACACTTCCCCGCACAAGACTCCCGTCCACCCCACCTGACGCGAGGCACCACATCAGCCACCGCCACCACAAGCATCTTCTCAATAGCCAAAGACGCCGGCACCGACACCCCTCTACTCTGACGCAAGGACAATCCCGACAATATTGACAATCCGACAATAATGACATTACTGACAAATTGACAATTTGACAACTCGACAAATTGACCTTAATGACCTTAATGACCTTAATGACTTTAACCCACAAAAAAAACAAAAAACATGGCAACAAACGAAACAATCAACGTAGAGGGAATCAAGACCCCGACCCTGAAACCCGGCACATCCGGAGCATCGACCCAGCTTCCCGGACACGCCACCACAGTAAGCAACGCAGCAGCAGCCACCGGAGGCATTGGTTCCGGCTCATTCCTTGGAGCAGCCGTTGACGATGAGCTTTTCCGCTTCAACAGTGAGGACACTCCCCTCATGAACCTCATGCTACGTGCAAAGCGCGTAAACGTCAACAGTCCGGAGGTGGACCATTACATGATCGACGAGGCACGCTCAACAGTAGTGACTACGGATAGCTGCGGAGGCGGCAGGAAAGTTTACTGCGTGCTCAGCCTGGAAGAGAACGACGGCAACGTGATCCGTCCCTTTACCACTCTCCTCGTGAAAGGCATCGACGGATATGACGCCGACGGCAAGGAGAAGACTCCCGGAAAAGACCTCATGCTGTTCGTCACCGGACAAGATCCGGCATCAACAAATCCTGTGGTGCGTGCCGTCAACGGGGAGAAAACTACTCCGGAGGATGAGTTCGGCACAATACCAATAATCCCGGCAGGCACGACCATCGTTATTCTCGCCAACTCCCTCTATGAGACCCAGAAAGAGGTGGATCCCGACCTCATCCTCCCCCAGCCGTCGCGCATATTCCTTCAGAAGCGCGGCATGAACCAGGTGGTCAGCGACTACTTCGAGAGCCAGCGCAAGCATCTCCCCTTCTCAAAGGCAGTTATCGCTGAGCAGGCGATAGCCAACTTCAAGGTAAGAGGCAACCGCACCCTTTGGGCAGGGCGCGCCGGGAAGTTCAAGATCAACGTTTCCAAGATGGGTATGCAGTACGTCTACACTACCGAAGGTCTGCGCTGGCAATTCAAGCGCGAGATACAGGAGCGCGGCGAGTGGACCGTCGACAAGATCATCGCACTCGCGAAAATGTTCTTCACGGGGGAGGATGTCCCCAAAAGCGCAATACTCCTCGCCGGAAAGAACCTTCTGGAGTCGATACAGAAGATCAACTATGCCAATCATCCGGAGATACACATCACCACGAAGACAAACTCCGTAGGCTGGACCGTCACCAACTTCCATACCGTCTTCGGCGACATAGAGATAAAGCGCGAGCCCACCCTCGACCGTCTCGGATGGAGCAATTCCGGCGCATTGATAGGTGAGAACCGACTTGTGCATTACGTCTACTCCGCAGAGCACTCCTTCGAAGACCGCGTGGAGGGGGAGGAAGCCACCCGCAACGGGCTTCTAATCTGGGATGCCGTAGCACTCAAAGGCACATGCCACGTATGGATTGACGGCGAGAAAGAGACTGCCACTACCGGCACATCGCGCATCGTACTCTGGGAATCGGAGAATGCTCCCGAAGATGCAGTGGAAGGCACCAACTACTACCTCACGAAAGATTGTCCCGAAATCTCACCCCTCGCACGCGCCGGACAGATCTGGAAGACGGGACCCGACGGCACATGGACACAAGCATCCGGCATAATCTGACCCTATTGACATTACTGTCATTACTGACAAATTGACAAATTGACATTAAGGACATTAAGGACTTTAATGACCTTAACCCCAAAAATCACAAAAAAAATCATGACAACAAAAACATACGGAGCGCGTGGCATGCTTGAATGGCACCTGTCACTTCCCGTAGGGGACGCGCTCGTGACTCTGACATTCACTGGCGGAAAGATGGGTTCGGGCGGAATACAGCCCGCCCGGCTCACAACAGCCAACCCTGCCCTACAGCACATCATCGAGAACTGCCGTTATTACAAGAACAAACGGATCATCCTTCTGAGAGAGGACTTCTCCGACGACAAGCATGCACCGCGATCATGACCACCGACAGAATAATATCCGACACCGCCATTCTCCTCGGGACAACACCCGAGGGGATGGCACCCGGCAACGCCGGTGTCACGTCGCCGCTTGCCGCGCATATCCTCCTTGAGATAGAATCGTGTGCCGCCGAGGCAATCCTCTCCACCCCGCGTATGCAGCTGACAGGCTGGCGGCTGCTCCCCGACGACAGTATGACCATAGACGGGAACTCCGCACTACTGCCTCTACCCGATGATTTTCTGATGCTTTTCTCACTCCGCCTGTCGGGATGGCAACGCGACGTCACAGCGTCGCTCCCGGCAGATCATCCTTCGGCAACCCACATACGCGCCCCGTGGTCGGGAATCTACGCCACGCCTCTCCGTCCCATCATAATCGAGGGTCTTGATGAAAACGGACACCGCGCACTGCGGATGCTTCCCGCTTCCGCCGACGACCGGATGACAGAGGGATGGTATATGCCAGCCCCGAAAATAAAAGCGGGCGAGATAGATATCCCACCCGCCGCTTATCACCGCACGCTACGCCTGATAGCCGAAAGAATCAGAGAGTGCACATCGTGGTGAGCACCGCCATGACCCGGTAAAGACCGTAAAGGCAATCCTTTGGAATCTGTATCGGTGCATACTTATCATTATAACTCTGTGCCTCAATATAGGACGAACCTTCTGCCGAGGGTTGCACCACCTTAACCAGCACACCGTTCTCCGTATCAATAACCATCGGATGTCCCCATGGGATGAATGCCCTGTCGTTGATACGCTTTATGAAGAGCATCGCACCGTTGGGTATGTTAGGCTCCATGCTGTCGCCCGTCACCTGTATCGCCATCTCAGCCCCCTTCAGAGGCGCGAGCACTCGTCGGCATTCATCGGGCAATATCCCCTCCGACCACACCTGCAGATTACCGGCAAACGCCTCCACCGGCAGCAACGGCACCATATAATCCTCCATGCCGGGTCTCTCAACCGTAGCCACCTTCGGAGCATCATCATGAGGAAGAAGCATCTCCCCCTCGCCATAAAGCAGCCAGTCGCGGTTTAGTTTCGGAAACTCCTGCATGAGTTTCGCCACCTTCTCCTCCGGCATAGACTTGCGCATCGCGCCAAGATATGCCACCGACACACCCATCCTTCGGGCAAACTCACTGTTGTTGATGCCCTCAGCCCGAAGAAAACTCAGCAGACGATCTTTTACTGTCATAATAACGTTATCCCCCGCCCCCTGATGGGGAGGTTTAATATGAATCTTCAGCTCCCACATTCAGGGGGTAAAGTGGAAGTCTACTACAAAATTATAGCAAAGTTATAAATAATTTCAATCTACCGCAAGCAAAATTATGAAAACAATTAAAATTTCCATCCGCAGCGCGGATCTTTTCCGCGAGTTGCAGAAGATAACGGCGTATGCCGGTATCAAAAACGAGCAGGATAGCAACGACTGCCTTGATCGCGTGGCGACCGTAGAGGCAGACCTTCCGCTACTGTCGCGCTACCGCGACATCGCCCTCTCCCGACTTCTCGAACGGCTGCGCCGTTTCTTGGTCACATTCGACGTTTCTGAAGAGGATATATGCCTGACCCTCGCGGCAGGCACCTCCTCCGACGATTCCCTCATCGCCTCCATACAGACCGATATCTTCTCCTATATAATATCAGTCATGGCAGCCCGATGGTTTGGCATCACGTGGCAGCAACGCGCCGCCGGCTACGAAGCCGACGCCATGCGCCACATATCGGAAGTGACAGCCAAGCTACTTTATCACCGTCCACCCATTAGATTAAGAAAATCATGAAGACAATCAGCATCACACTCGATCTCAACGAGATCATATACGACATCCAGAACAAGACCTATCTTACAGGTCGAAGCCGCCACGACGGCACAAATCATGAGCAAGTCGCCAACATGCAGGCGAACGACGACGAAGAAAGCGCAAACCAGATCCTGCGCAGCGTCTCGATAGCATTCAACACCCTGAAGACAAAACTGGGCGAATATATCGACAACAACGTGCTCTCCGGCAACAATGAGCTACTGACCCGCGACAGCACCCTGGCGATAGCCCTCCAGATGCCCTCCAACTACAACAACGCCACCACCGACACGATCGCCTCGGCAGCCCACCAGTACATCGTCAGCACAACCGTGGCAGAATGGTTTGCGATAACCAACAAGCCCGACAGCCAGCAATACACCGCTCTTGCCGACGTCTGCCTGAAAGTAATCTCCGAAGCAATCAACAAGCGACTCCGCCCCGTGAGAATTTGCATTGAGAAGCCCAAGTAGTCCAAGCAGTCCAAGTGGTCCAAGAAGTCCAAGAAGTCCAAGAAGTCCAAGAAGTCCAAGAAGTCCCAAGACCACTAAGACTTCTTGGACCACTAAGACTACTTTTAATCAAAAAAAAAAATCATGAAAATCCTATTCCCACGAAAATCGCTGCATCTTGCAATCGCAGAAATTGCATACATAGCAGCCGATGTAGCATCAGAAGAAGGAGCCGATCACAGGCTCCACCAGACATTCGACATCTGCGAAGGAGAGAACATCCATCGGGTGAACAACCTGATCGACCTTGCCTTCAGTGAGGTCGCCGGCAGTCTGGCAGCCGTTGCACAACCCATCGCAGCCATCGATCCCACGCTGCACATCACCGACAAGCGACTGCACTCCGCCGCCATACTTCGCATACAGGAGACTGCCAGGGAATACATAATCTGCCGTGTGCTCCACGGCTGGTTATCCGTAACCCTTCCGGCAGCCGCACCCACATGGCGGCAACGCGCCGATCTGCTCCTTTCCGACCTCAACTCCTCTCCTCCTCTCTCTGTCGGCATCCGGCGTATCTCCCCATTCTGACCCCACCACAATCTTACTGAAGTTTCGCAAGATGCACTTCAGTGGGTTAAAGTTTATAGTTTAAGGTTTAAGATTCTCGAAAATCCACGAATCTTTTCATTATACAAAATTTAATGATCATAAACCCTAAACCTTAAACCTTAAACCCTAAACCTTAAACCCTAAACCCTAAACCTTAAACCATAAACCATTTAAGTGACTTCTATGGCAAAGATTAAAAAATTTTAAATAAATTTATCAGGGCAACCGCATCAAAATCCATAATTATTTAGAAGTGTAAACAAATATTCAGAATCAAGGGATGCCCTGACCAATCTTTTCCTTACGCTGAGTCTGTCATCAGTAGCTTTCACTACCTGAAGAAC
>RIAZ01000018.1 GCA_003762615.1 Muribaculaceae bacterium Isolate-037 (Harlan) | reverse complement strand
AAAAGCATGGGGACCTATCGTACTTAATGGAGTCAACCAACATGACATCTGCCTTATTCCATGCTTGAATATCCTGAAATTTGAAGTTGAAATTATTCAAAAACATTTAACCGTACAAATGTACGACATGACAAAAGGAGAAATAACCGAATCTATTGAATGGATTGAAAGGATAATGACGGATTATCCGGATTACATACCCGTTATCGGCTGGGCATCATATCTATATTTAGGACTGGAAGAATACGATAAGGCAGTGGAATTAGCGACCAAGGCGGATATGGAAGGTAACCTTCAGGGTACTTTTGTATTAGGTTACTGTATGGCTTATGGTAAAGGCATACTTAAAAATGAGTTAGGCGGTTTTAAAAAAATACGTAAGGCTGCTTTGACCGGTGCTATTGACGGTGCCGCATATACTCTGGCGGAATGCTATTATAACGGAGTGGGTACAGAAATCGATAAGCAGAAAGCAAAAGAATGGTATCAGAAAGCAGCGGAAGCGGGCGATAAGAATGCACGTGAGCAATTGGAACTTTTATTTTGAAAATATATGGAATGATCAAAGTTTGAGAATAAATTATGAGGATAAATTTTCGTGTTATATACTTCATGGTATTTTCAGTTATTTCAATTGTCTCCTTTGCGGAAAAGATGCCGTTTCCGATAAGTGTGTTTAAGAAGGCCAATAAAGGAGATATTGCGGCACAGGTGTCGATGGGGTGGTTCTTTATGAAAAACGGAGATGAAGATGATGCTTTGAAATGGTGGATGAGAGCGGCAGAAGTTGGGAATGTCGAGGCATGTCTTAATCTGGGGGATTTTTACATGGTACGGAAAGATATGAAGGCAAAATATTGGTATGAAAAAGCGGTAGAGCTTGGAAGTGCGAAGGCATCGAGGGGATTAGCGGTATATTATCAAGATATGGAACATAATACCGAGGAGTCTCTCCGATGGATGACAGATGCCGCAAATAAAGATGACACTGAATCTCAATTTATATTGGGAAACTGGTATAGGCATGATGAACCGTTAATTGCTATCTCGTGGTATGAAAAGGCCATTGAGAAAGGTGATGTCAGAGCGATGCATAGACTTGCTGATACTTATTACCAAATCAAGGATTATGAACATGCTTTCTATTGGTATAAAGAAGCGGCTGAGAAGGGAGATATTGAATGTCAGAGTCATGTCGGCTATATGTATACTTACGGAAAAGGTGTGGATATAAATCATAAGAAGGCCGGATATTGGATTAGACGGGCGGCCGAGAGTGGTTATAGTGTGGCTCAATTTAATCTTGGTCTCTTTTATTCGCGAGGTTCAATAGGATTGGAAAAAGATGAAAGAAAAGCGTTTGATTGGTTTAAGCTGGCAGCGCAGCAAGGACATTCTGGTGCGCAATATAATGTAGGGGTCTATTATTTTAAGCAGAATCAATCTGAAGAGGCTCGCAAATGGTTTCAACTGGCTGCGGAAAATGGAAGTGAGGATGCCATATCAATATTGAAACGTCTCTAAGGGAACTGATGAAGAAAGAGATCTGTCCAATACATATTGATGAGCGAAATATTGGTGGGCGGCTGACTTCTTGACAAATATTCATACAAGAACCGATGAGGTTCGTACAAGATATTTTGAAAAGTTTGATATCTTGGAAGTAGAGTGATAACTTCGTGGCAGAAACAACTTAATAACAAATATAATGGATACCCAAAGACTTAATGCCACTCCTGAAAACGGAGAATCGGGCAGTGAATCAAAGATGTGTGCCAAAGCGAAGAAAATTGTCGGTAAAACGGCATGTTTTGCCGGTACCGCAGGTCTTGGTGTTGTCGGAACGATGGCGGTACAGGCAATCAATATTACGGAAGATTCTGATACAGCTATCGGAGATGTGACAAGCACATCGCCGACTTTTTCCGGTGGAGACATCGGGGAGGTGGTTGAGACTACTGTTACTGATTTTGACCCGAATGACATCATGATAGTGGATGTGGAGGAAGTGCCTGTTGCTAATGTTGCCGAAATTCAGACAAATGATACGGCGCAAGGTACACACCATTCAACCCTTGCCTCATCCATTGAACCCCAGCCGATAACTGCGGAAAACAGGGAGAATCCCGAATCGGTGGATAACCTGATTGCGAACATAGATACACCGGATGAGATTGACCCCACTATTGAGATTGATTGCGTAGAGATAGATGGAAAGGAAATATATGTCGGTCCTGACGATTGTGAAGAATTGGTTGATTATTCCGAAGAATTGTTTTGGTCAGGAGATGATGATCTTGCAGTAGGAGATGATTTGTCAGTACCTGATGTATTGGATGATATATTGAATATTTAAATTTAGAAAGTATGCGTAAACGATTATATGTCTTAGGAATTGCGATATCATTGGCTTTCTGTTTGATTGATGTCTATGCACAGCAGACAATTGAGGAAGCAACAGATAGTATCAAGAACATAATGGCTCTTGCCAAGAAGGGAGATGCCGTCGCTCAAAATGAAGTGGGGGGATGGTATTATCGCGGACGTCACGTTAGGCAGAATTATGAGGAGGCGTTGCAATGGTGGTCAAAGTCTGCTAAACAAGGGAATGTAGAGGCAATCGGCAATATGGGTTTGTGTTATCAGACAGGTCATGGCGTAGGTGCTGATTCTCTCCGTGCTGTCAAGCTTTATCAGCGTTCGATAAAAGATGGAAATAAGGCTCTTTTTAATCAAAATGTGAATCTTGCCGAAAAGGGAAATGTCTTCAGCAATATGCTTATTGCTTCATGTTTTCAAAATGGTTTTGGCGTAGCAAAAGATCTGGATAAGGCAGAGCAGTATCTTACAAATGCAGCTAATAGGAATTGTGTCACAGCACAACGTGATCTTGGCTTGTTATTACTTAATGGTAAAAGATCAAGAGAAGCTTTCCAATGGTTTAAGAAGGGAGCTTCCAGTGGGGATATTTCAAGCACGTTCTATTATGGCAAGATGCTTGTTGAGGGTCTTGGTGTTAAGGCAGCTAAGAAAGAAGGTGCAAATTACCTTTTAAAGACGGCTGAAGCAGGTTTCCCTCAGGCAATGTACTATATCGGCAATTGCTATATGGATGGAGAAGGTCTGACAAGAAATGCAGAGCAAGCAATAAAGTGGTATAAGTCAGCTGCCGGAAAAGGTGTGCCGAATGCTCAGTGGAAATTAGCGCAATGCTATCGTGAGGGTATTGGTACGGATATAAATTTTGATCAGGCATTATATTGGTATGCGGAATCTTTACAGAAAGGCTATTCCAGAGCATTCCGACAACTTATTGTGGATTCCATTTCAGGTTCTCCTTTTGTCGCTTATTTAAAGGGAGTCAAGGCATATACAAATAAAGATTTTGAAACAGCCTTAAAAGAATTTAAGATAGTGGAGAAGGCTAAGATTGCCGATGGTAAAGTGATGGAGGCCGCTGTAATTGCAAATCCGAATTATGCGAAACATAATATTAAGAAAGGGATAAAGCTGCTTGATGATGTATCAAAAACTAATGCTCTGGCTATGTATTTGCTTGGTGCGTTGTATGAGGCAGGGAAAGGAGTCAATAAAGATATGAAAGTAGCAGTGGCCTACATGACTAAGGCTGCGGATATGGGTTATGGTGCAGCAGAGTGCGCTTTGGCCGATATGTATTTTGAGGGGCGTGGAGTTGAGCAGAGTTATCAAAAGGCTGTGGCTTTATATGAAAAGGCAAATGCTCAGGGCCAATTGAATGAGAATGCGGCCAAACGTTATGCATCTTGTTATGAAAACGGTTGGGGTGGTCTTGAGAAAGATTCTGTTAAAGCGGAAGAGATATTGAAGACCGATTGCAAAAACCATGTAAGCGAGATTTTGAAATTGGTATAATAATAGAATATGGGTCTCTTACAAATAAATTTATCATATAGCCATAAATAAATTTAGATTATGAATTTTATAACAATTATCTTGTCATTATATATAACAATATCGATTTCTGCACCAAGATATTTGTCCGAAGAATTCATTGAAAAAATGAATAATAGGATTAAAGTGCATGAACGTAATAATAAATTTGCGGCAACAGTAGTTTCATTGCAAAATTTAACTCCAAGACAAGCTTTCGAGAAAGGTATTCTGGCATACAATAATAAAAACTATGTAGAAGCACTTCCGCTGTTAAAGAAAGCAGTGCAGGGAGGAATATCGGAGGCTTATGAACCTCTGATCCATATGTATGCTCACGGTGATTATGATGGTAGTGGTAAGGGTAATTATTCTGAAGCGTTAAGATGGACGGCTATGGCAATAAATACATTTTTTAATATGGAAGAAGGTGCCGGTCGAAAACAGTTGTATGCGGTGGTAATGTCTAACTATGGTCCCTTGTGTTTCCTTGTCGGAGACTATAAGGAGGCGATTGATCACATGGCAGAAGGTCTTAAAAACGGAAGGTTCCCTAAGGATTCATTTTTAATGAATGTAGTTGCAGCCAGCTATTATAAGTTAGGGAATGTCAGGAATGCAAAAGAGTTCTTAAAAATGGCGACCGAAACGAATTCTAAGAATGACTATGACTCACATGTAACTAATGCTATCCTTTCAAAAATTTATTTTGATAAACAAGATTATACTAATGCTTTGATATTATCGGAAGATGCAGCGAAGACGGGTAAGGTTCCATTGGCAGCTTATGTATATGGGGCATCATTGATAAAAACAAACAATCATCCAAATATTGGTAAGCAATGGGTGCAGGCCGCCGCTCAGTATAATTATTCAGGAATTATTGAGATCAACTGTTTTGAAAATGAGATAAAACAATATTGGTATACAATTAGGGATATTTCGTATTGATATCGGTTGCATGTTATACCTCCCCCGTCGCATCATATTGTGTGGCGGGGGAGTTTTTTTGATTTCAGCGGATGCCGCGTTTGTTGAGGGCTGCCTGGTAGCGGCGGGCGTTGGCGAGGTGCTCCTGATATGTGGAGGCGAAGTTATGGCGTCCGGAGAAGTCCTCTTTCGCGCACATGTAGATGTGGTCGGAGGGTTGCGAGTTGAGGATTTGGTCGATTGTGGCTACGCTGGTAGTGCGTATCGGACCGGGAGGAAGTCCGGTGTTGAGATACGTGTTGTAAGGTGAGCGTGTCTTCAGATGTCCGCTTAGTATGCGGCGTAATGCGAAGTTGCCTATGGCGTATTTCACGGTGGGATCCGCCTGTAGTTTTATACCCTTCTTGTAGCGGTTGATGTATAGACGTCCGATCTCATCCTTCTCGTCGAGTTTATTAGTCTCCTCATCGACGATTGATGCTATTGTCATCACTTCGGCGGGGGATAACCCTAATTCCTTCGCCTTTGCCGTGCGCTCCTCATTCCATATTTTCTTATAGTTGTCGCCTATCTTGGAGATGAATGCCTCGGGGGATGCTGTCCAGTAAAACTCGTAGGAGTCTTCAAGGAACAGGGATAGTGCCTGCTCTTTCGTGAGTCCGTATTCGGAGAGCAACTTCTCATCGTTGAGAGTCTTCAGGAGTTGGTCGGATGTGAAGTCGAGTTTTGCCGCCACTTTCTTTGCAAGATTCTCCTTGGTGCGGAAATGGTTGATTGTGACGGTGAGTGGTTGCTGTGCTCCATGTGAGAGCCTGTGCTCCGCTTGTAGGGGCGACATGCCTTGCTCAATGAGATACGCGCCGTGACGCTCTCCGAAATCAGAACCTCTCAGCTTTGCCACTCTCATCACTTTCTCGGCATAGTCATCGTCAAGATATTTAGAGATAGAGTCTTGCACCATCTCTCTGGTGGCATGGTGGGGAATCTTTATCAGAGCGTCTTTTGCTGCCTTCTCAATGAGTAGTGGCAGACACATCAGTATGACCGCCACGACCACGGAAAGAATTATGAATATCGTGGCTATCCTTATCGATCTCTTCTTGTTTTGCGGCTTGGGTATATCGTTTCCCGGAACCGGCGGTACATTTTCCGAGGTTTGCAGAATATTTTCCTGAGTTGGTGGTATATTTTCCTGAGCCGGTGTTGTGTCCCCTTGAGCGGGGATGTGGTCTTTTTCGGGGACAGGAGGTGTGTTTTCTTCCATAATTCTGGGGATATATACAGATAAATCACGTGGCTCTCTTCACAGATGAAGCGTGCCACGTGTCAGATTTTTAGTATGAAAAGAGTGGTCAACCCGTCATTGCAGTAGGGGATATGTCGATGATTGAATTTGCTGCGTTAGCCGCCGGAGAATTTCGGTCGTTGCGAATCCCCATCGAAGGGTTGATTGCGGAGAAGATGTGCCTTATTTCTTGGCTTTTATCTTCTCGAGCTGAGGCTCGAGAGCGTCAAGAGCAAGATCAACAGCCTCTTCGAAAGTGTCGGCTGTCTTGGATGCGAATAGATCCGCACTGCCGGGGATATGGAGCTTGATACCGGCTTCTTTGTTCATAGCGGTCTCAGGTTTTACGAGAGTCAGAGTGACGTCTACATCGTTGATAGCCTCAAAACGGCGTGTGATCTTATCAATCTTTTTGTTGACGAAAGCAACAAGTTTCTCTGAGATGTCGAAATGAATCGCTTTAATCTTTACGTCCATAACTTTAATTTTTATGGTTATTGTTTCGTTATGCCGTGAAAAGACGGCATAGGGTGTTGGATTTTCGAGACCGGAGAGTGAGTTCTTCGTTTACAAAGATAAACAATAAAACTGAATGAAAGGATTATTTTGGGATAAAAATTTTGAAAAATTTTTCCGACCGTTGATTTTGTGTATAATTATTCGATTATAATGGTATATTTCAACGGAAGCCTATCCTTGGGCTTCCGTTGAAAGTGGTTTGCGGCATTTGGATGTCGGCATAGCGTATGGTTGACAGATCTTCGGGCGAGGGGGAATTGATTGCGGCGAGTCGTTCCGCCATGGCAGGAAGTATCTCAAGTTGTACGATATTCATGACATATCTTGCATTCCCGAAATTCTTGTCGCGCCTGGCGAAATCACGGTTAATCCTTAGCTGAAGCTGCTTCTCGGCTTCCTCTTCAATGGAGAATTTCATCTTATTGAAATATCTTTTTGCAATCTCCATCAGTTCATCGGCAGAGAAATCATGGAAATGGAAATGGTTTGTCTCCGGTATCCTTGATTTCAGACCGGGATTCAGTTCCAGCATTTTCAGCATTGGCTCGGTATATCCTGCCAATACGAGCATCCAGTCGCGTCTGCTTTCGTCGGCGAGGGCGGTCATGAGCGATTCCAACACGAATTTGCCGGGATCCTTAGGATCGGAAGGCTGGTGAAGCTGGTATGCCTCATCGATGAAAAGGATTCCACCCTGTGCCTCGTCGATAGCCTTGATGATATTCTCACCCTCGGAGGAGTAGAATTGCCCGATTAGGTTGGCGCGTTCGCGGAATACGACGTGCCCTTTCGAGAGTACGCCTGCCTTTTGAAGCAATTTACCGAGATGCTTCACGATGGTGGTCTTGCCGGTGCCGGGTGATCCTATGAATAATGAGTGGAGGGAGATTGGAAGGACGGGGAGTCCGAGTTCAAGACGACGTTGGTTGAACTGCATCAGACGGGAATATGACTTCAGCTTCTCTTTCACTTCCGTTATGCCGACCATATCATCGATGATCTGCTGGTCTTCATCGATTGGAGCAGGCTCCTGCTCCAACTCTGATTCCGCTTCGGTCTCCGCTTCTGACTTTGAATCCGCTTCCGACTCCGGCTCTGATTCAGGCTCAGGCTCGGCAGGATTGTAATCTATAGCCTCGTTATCGTCGCTCTCGTCAATATTGTCAGTATTGTCAGTATTATCGGTAATGTCAATATTGTCAGTAATGTCAATATCGTCAGAATTGACATTATCGTCAGAATCGTCAGAATCGTCGGAATTGTCGGATTCGGAGAGCTGTGATGATATGAATTCCTGAAGAAGGCGTTCGAATTCGTCGATCTCCTCAGATTCAGTTGCATCTATTTCAAGATCCTCATACATGCGCATGGTGAATGCGCCTATAAGACGGTTGGTCTTTGTGTTGCGTATGGTGAGCCGAAGCACCTGTTGGTCTTCAAGATCGAGGTAATCAATCGGGAATGCCACGGTATATGATTTAGATATTTCTCCTTTAGGTATGTAGACGTTGATGTCCTTTGTGCCGAGTATCTGTCGATGTAGTTTATCTTCAAGGGAAATCGTAATACTTTTGCGTGTACCTTTTTCAATGTGCTTATTGTTGATTGCGGTGAAGATGGCTGCAATCTGCCGTATGTTGCGTGAGAAGCAGAAATAGTGAGAGTTGTTGTAGAGCCGATTGTCATCGGCGTTAGTTCCGTTTTCTACTGTTTTTACGAGGATGTTTTTGATGCTGATATTGTTTGTTTTCATATTTTTACTGTTTTTAGATTTTTATGTTTTTTGATTTGCACCGATTGCCGGTAGGCGTTTTGAGAAGAGATAAAAGGATGAATGATTGGCGGGTTTCCAACTTACCTCATGCCAGGCGAAACCCCTCAGCTGGGCATAAGGCGGGTGGCAGGATATGGCACTGACCGATACCCCAAGCCACCTTGTCGCAATACGTCAAGGTGCAGTCCGTCATGACAGGATAAGGGTGCGCACAAAGCACAGCAATCCCATGACTGTCGTGACAGAATTTAAAAACAATAAAAAGTGGTGTGAAAAAAAGAATCCACATCGCACTTCTCCTTAAGGTAAGGAGACACCATTACCACGTCACTCCAAAAGCGTGACCGGTAAATAATGTATTTGTGCTAAATGTGGTGATGTAGTCATATCAAATAATGCTACAAAGTTTAGGATGTACAAGGACATCCTATAAAACAGTAAAAATGTATGATTCGTCACCCGTCAACCGACTTTCGCAACGAATACGTCCGCAAAGTTAATACGTCAATTCCCGAAATGCAAATTTTTTCGCAAAAAAATGAAAATTATTTCAAAATAAAGTAGCGGCACGGTAGTCTCAATGTTGAGATTGCCGTGCCGCTGTCTTATAGGCGTTGTGCGGTTGGACTGCCGCCTGCCGGTTGGTTATCGGATCGCTATCTTATGATAGGTGTGTTCACCGATCCCTTTTACTGTCACGATAAATACACCGTTGCCAAGCGGAGAGATCTTTATGCCGGCTTCCGTGACGTTGGCGGCATGAAGAAGCTTATGCCCATCGAGGTCGTAGATTTCCACAAGCTCGATATCCTCCGGAGAAATACCGGTGATGAAGAGGCGGTCTCCCTCAACTTTTATCCGGATCTTCCCTTCGTAGGAAACTTCCCCGACACCACTCTCCGGATTTATCGCTATGGCGTATGGTCGGTGGATACTGCCCGGTACGTTTCCGTCAAGAGAGATGACGGCTGAGTTGGAGTAGCTTGTCGTCTCATTGCTATCGGTGATGCGGAATGTGATTTCGTCACCGGCGTTCCCGTAGACGTTCATCATGATAAGACCGTTGACCACGCGTCCTGTGCCTCTGCATTCGGTTCCGCAGAATGCGTTCACGATATAGTTCTCGTTGTCAAGATCTGCACCTTCGAGATTCGTGACTTTTGCAACAAGCGGCATTATGTCGGGATATTTGCGGATGTCGACTGCCACGGTGCCTCTTGTGGATATTCCAGCCGCACTCTTGGCAGAGGCATCGGATATGATGGATGAATTGTAGATCACGTTCTTTGCGGATACGGAATGATACATGTAGCCGAGTCCCGGCGACATGGTGGTGAGGGTGCCGACCCATTTCTCTCCGTCAAATTGTGCGAACCCATTCTGTCCGACCACGATGTCGAGTGTTTCCACATCCGTGGGAGCAAATGCCTCGTCGGGAGTCATTGTCTGCTCAACAGGGAATCCGAGCCAGTTCCATCCGTTGCTTACGGCAATAGGCGTAGCCGGGTTCCATGCCACATCGTTGAGTCGTATGCGGGATGTCGCTCCGGTGGTCTCCACCTTATAGCTCTCGGCAGCGGAGAGGGAAGAGAGATTTCCGGTCAATTCTTTGTCGGCATCGCGTACAATCTCCTTATCCTTGCCTTTGATACGGATCACGTTCTCTTCTGCCGCGACAGTGGTTGACTCTACAGGAGTCTCGAGAGTATGGGAAATCCAGTTCCATCCCTCTTCAAGAGCCAGTTCCATGTCTGTTTTCTTGAGGGTATAATTGAATTCCACGGTCTCGGAAACGTCGTTGCCGTTTGAGCCTATCATTGTCATGGCGAGTATCTTGGTATCTGCATCGATTACGATAGGCACGGTGTACTTGCGTCGTGTGCCGTTCTCATCACACGGGCAAGAGCCGTCGGTGGTAAAGTAGATCACGCCGTTCTTGGAATCGGTGGTGAGTTCTATCTTTGAGCCACGATATACGGCAGTGCCGCTTGCGCGGGAGGCTTTCGGAGCCTCGGCTGTGATAATCTCGGTCACAACGTCGAGTGTGCATTCACCGGTGGCGGTTACATCATCGATAGTGAATGTCAATTGTGCACGACCTGGAAGTTCGCCCTTCACGATTATGGTAGCCTTACCCTCTTCGTCGATTGTCGCCTCAGTCTTGTCGACAGATGCGATGAGGTCGGAAGAATTGGCGATATGCAGGGTTCTGCCTACGGCTGCGTCATACGGAAGGGCGTATATTGTCACTTCCTTCTCTCCGCCATAAAGCACCTTCACATTGTCGGCAACAATCTCCTGCACCTCTTTCTCCACGTCGAGAGTCTGTGAATAGGTCTCGGTCATAGGTGCTCCTGCGTAAGAGAGTACGTTGCGGCTTACAGTCAGACGTATCTCTCCGGTAGTGACGCTCAATGGCTGTTCGGGCACGAAGCGTATGCGAGAGGCATAACGCAGGGCATTGGCATCCTCCTCGGAGGCGTATTCATCAGCAAGTGTTGCGTTGATGAAGCTGATTTCGCCGTTAAGTTTCTCACCGTTGGCGGTGACGTAGATGTTGCCGGAATGGAGTGTGGTCATATCCATGTATTTGCTGAACTGCACTTCCACACCATCCTCGTATGCACGTGCCTCAGTCACTTCGGGCTGAGTGCTTTGAATGATTCCGATGTTGACTTCAAGCTGTGGAGGAGGTACGGGGAGCCATTCGCTGTAGGCAGTGGCGTAACCCTCTTTCTCGAACTTGACTTGCCACAGACCCTGCGGCACGTCCCACTGGTACATACCGTTCTCGTCAGTGAATAACGGGTTCTTCTGCGCATATTCCTCGGCATCCCAAAGGATTACCTCGTCATACGGGTCTCCATACATATCTTCTTTCGTTTCCTTATAGTAGATAGTGGCCTGCACGCCCTCAACTCGGTTTGCCGGCACCGCTTCATAAACGAATCCCGACGGGTCATGGTTTATTGTCAAAGGATCGAAAGGCGGAGTGGTTGGAGTATAGCCTCCATAGTATGGACTATTGGGAAAGGATCCGTCATAGTAGGGATTCCCTGGATACCCATAGGGGAAAGGATCATTGGGACAACTTTTTGAAATTCTTGCCTTTCTTGTTATCTCAGCTATATGTTGGGTATTCGTCCTGACATAATTGTTTTCCCAATGTGTGAGACCAATAGAAATGCCTGCTGAAGCCAAATTTAAAAGCAATGACATCCCTGCAGTTTCTGGAGCTAAAACTGCACCGGTAATGCCCAACCCTGTTGTGCCGATATCCCCAATTGCTTTTCCACTATCTCTTAAAAGAACCCACAATCTGTATTCTTTAGCTTTGTTGATTAGTGATTCAATATCACTACCATTGCATAAAGATTGGATGGAATTAATTATGTAGGTCCATTCGTCGTATCTCCCATAACCAGTTGTTATGTCTTTTCCTATACCATAACCTCCAACGAAAGCACTTGCTCCACTGATTACATTACTTGCAATCTTGGCGTTCTTTAAGTTAGTCAAATTTTTTTCAACTGTTTTACCTAAAGCTTCAGCTTCTTTTTGAACTACTGGATTTTTAGAGCCAGCTATTGCTGCGAGCTGATCGAAATTTGCGTTAAAATATCTAGTCTGAACGGAAATTGCTAATGTCGCAGTTAAATCAGCTGCTGTTAAAGCTCCATCAGCACTTTGTGCCCATTGGATATAGGCATTTTGTCTTTCTTCCGAGGCGGCTTCAAAGAAATCTTTAACTGATTCTGGAGATTCGGGATTAAGAGGCTGTGAAAAATTAGTATCACAACTCCAAGAATCACCTATAGAATTTGTGACTGTGAAGGATCCAGATTCGTTATTATTTATTAAAGATTCAAAGTCAAAATCTCCTGGAATAATTTGAATATCTGTTGTAGTATCCTTGTGAGAACAGATGGTGTTGGTATACTTACCTTCAGGCAATGAGAGTGGTGAATTATAAGGAGAACCTAAATTTTCATAATAAGGATCTAATTTTGGATCTTTATCCTCTGGTCTGTCTCCAAATAAAATAACCTTGCCTCCACTATAATTTGGATCTTTCAAATTATCTAAATCTTTCTCTCCAATTATATTTCCATCGTCAGATGTTGGAATCGGACAATAGTAATTGGTAACTTTTTTTCTTATTACAGAGATAATATTTATTATATCATCTTTTGGTATAGAGTCAGATTTTATGTCATTTAGAGTCTGTGTAATGGCTTCTTTAAACTCTTTAAATTTTTCATTTTCTTTAGTGATATTATCTTCTTGTGTTGATGCGATTAATTGAGCTTCAGATGATTCATACGAATAATCTCCTACTGCGGTATAGTTCACACTTAAATTTATAATTCCGTTGAATGGAGTAAAGTTTACGTTGGTAAACCAGATTGATTTATCATTATCATACGAGCAATCGATGACTTTGATGGATCCATCTTCTCCATAGATATTGAGATATACTTCTTGAATAATATCTGGATTATTATTGGAAAAATTAAGTATAAACAGAACGTTAGACGGCGTATAGTACCAAGAATGAGAAGTAGATCTATTTTCAAAATCAAAAACAACCTCAGGAGATGTATTCATTCGTATCGTTTTAATAGTTGGATAGTTTTTGATATATTTAACTGTCCTTGTTTTGGTAAGTAATACGTTTTTTTCAGTTGTTATTTTTGCAAATATATTATAATCGGTCATATTAAATGGCCGGTTTATATTACAAGATGCTTCCCATCTGCCATTAGATTTGGTTTTTGTATTACCAATAATGTCAAGTCCAGAATAAATGGTAACGATAGAATTTATTGGAGCTATCCCGCAAACATTAAAATCAGAAGATTGGATTATTTCAGGAATAGAAATCTCAAGATCCTTGATTTCGGAGATGGCGGAGCCGATTGGCTGCGTCACGGTCTTGCCGTTGCAGTCGAAGGCGATGGAGGCGGAGGCATTGAATGTGCCGCCTGCCGTCGGGATGACGCAGAAGCGTACCTGACTCTCGTATTTGTCGCCCAACTGGATGGTCAGTCGTTTGCCGTCGAGAGTGTAGGGGAGTAGGTTCGGTCCCTGTATCACTGACTGCTCTACGAAGTCGCAGGCATCGGGGAGATCCACGATGAGCGCGACGTTCTTGACCGCATCCTTATAGGCATTCTTGAAGTCGATTGCCGAACGGAGGGTAAGGTAATTGCCTGTAGTGATGCTGCTCTTGTTGGATGAGAAGTTGGTGGCGGAGCCGGTGTAGTAGAAGAGGCTTTCGTCAAATGCCGGTATCTCACGGTTGTTAACTTCCGTCAGTTTGCCGCTTTCAACCGTTACCTCATTCTTCACGAAATCCTTCCCTTCCGTCAGTCCAACCTCTGCAAGATTCGCAAGACGGAGGATAGAGCTCATCAGGTCGGACTGACCCATGGTGATGAGCGCATAGTCACCGTCGTCAAGTCCTGTGAAGATGGCATTCGCCTCGGAGTAGTTCCCCTTCTTCTGCAGCTCACCTTTCGAATTATAGAGCATGGCGATGACGGCAGGATTTTCGGTCATCTCAAAGGATGCTTTTATCCCACCTTTACCCACGATGTCGAAAGTGACTTCTGCACGTTGCTTGTCGTTGACGGTGACAGTTTCTGTAATCGGCTTGAACGCACCCGTCTTTGACGTGGCTGTCAACTGAAGTTCATCTCCACTGTTGATATTCTCATCGAGCACGGCGAGCATCGGATACTGGAGCGACACGTCGTTATGCTGACGGTTCTGTGTGGTATTGAATACGCTGACAATCACGTTCTGATAATCCGGATAATAATTCTCAATCTCCTCTTCACCGGCGGCATGATACGTGAATCCGTAGGTGATGCGTGCGCCCACGATGGATCGCAACGTCACGCTGCCCATGTCGAGTGAGGTGGCATCCGGAGCGAATGATGCGATCGTGTCGTTGAGGTTGACACATTCCGATGCAGAGTAGGTTATGCGAGTCTCCGGCACGTCAAGCACCGTCAGTTCCCATTTACCGTCACGTCCGGTCTTGGTAGTGTAGGATTTGGAGAATCTGCCATTTATCATCTGGCTGACCGATACGGAAGCATCCTTCAGAGGTGCCTCATCGCCGTCGAGAATCAAGCCGGATAAAGCTATGTCGCGTATCGCTTGCAGAGGTATCTCACAGGTGGCATTACTTCCGTTTACGGAAAATTCCGTATCTTTCGGTGCGGTATAGACGACGCCGAGTTTGTTGTCGAGCGTCACTCGGCAGATCAGCGTAAGGTCTTCCGGAATATCGCTGACGGATACTCCCTTGCGGAGATAGGTCAAGCCTTCCGACTGTGGGCGCAACCATTCCACGGTCACACTGTCGGTCACGTCGCTTCCATCGGGAGCTGTCACCTTTGCTGTGACGGTATGGAGTGTTTTTAGCGTGTCGAATGTCACCTCCACGTCATCTTCGGGGATAACAATCCCTTCGATACTTCCGATCTCGAATCCTGTCTGCGAGATGAGATAGACGTTGTATTCCTCATCTTTCAGAAGACCGTTGAACGTGTAGAGCATACGGTCAGACACAATGTATCTCTGACGCACTCCCGATTTGAGATTGACTATCTCAAGAGTATAGTTCTTATATCTACCATCGGCTGCCACTTCCGGGAGATTGACCTGAAGCACATGGGCATCTGATGTGATTGGAAGAATCGTGAAATCTTTCCAATAATCTGCGTTAGAGTATAATTCTATAGCGGAAGCGGGCACGTATATAGTGCAGTTATCCTTGTTACTAAATTCGGAGAATGTGTTAGGATCGCATTTTGGCGGTTCCTGTGCGTAGATTGTCAGTGCAGTCAGATTTGGACATTCTCTGAAAAGATAGTAACCTAATTTGGAGATAGTGGAGGGGAGAATTATGTTAGAGACCGACAGATTAGAGAAAGCATAATTTGGAATCTCATCGGTACCACCTGTACGTGCCAGGTCGATTGTGGCGGCATTTGAGAAATAATTTATACTGTTGATATCGTAAGAGTTGATTTCACCCTTTACAATCAAATTTGCCACCTTTGACAGATTGCCATATCCTGTAAGATTGCTTATGACATCATAGAGATAGCCGGGATAGAAATCATCCAGAATAGCCTCGCCTGAAGTCTCATCCCAATAATTGGCATTGGGGTTGGATGGTGGTGCCGGGTCAAATTCGAAAATGCCGTATAGTGTGACGTTCTCATTCGGCACGGTATAATATATGTTTGGTTCCGTAGCAACGGGATTGCCGTCTGCATCTTCCCAGCGGATGAAGCGATAGCCGGAATTGGGGTATGCGTTTATCCATATCTCGCTTCCTGCCGTGGCGGTGTTGACATTGTTGCTGAAATAACCTGCACCTTCCGGACGGCATTCAAGGGAGACGTTGTATTTCGTGGCTATTGAATCCGGATCAGCAGGGAGGTCTGGATTGTAGTCATAGTTGGCGGTCAGCGTGACATCGTTGGCCGGCATCGTGTAGCGGAAAGATGATGACTCTGAAACGATATTGCCATTCTGATCCTGCCAGTTGATGAAACGGAATCCTGTGTTGTTATAGGCTCTAAGATTGACCGATGCGCCAGCTGCATATCTCCCGTCGTAGAGGTTGAGCGATCCGGCACCCTCCGGATTTATCACTGTCTGAAGCAGATAATAGGTGGTGGTGTCGGGCATTGCCGGGTCGGCGGGCACGTCGGGGTCATATTCATATTTAGCCACCACGTTTGCATCGTGTGCGGGCATGGTGTAGTTGAAGTTGGATTTCTCGGAAATTCTCTCCTCGTTCTCATACCAACCGAGAAATCGGAACCCGGTGTTGGCATACGTGCGGAGATATACGGAGCTTCCCTCTTCGAAGTCTCCGCTGCTCGTGTTCAGCGATCCTCCACCCTCCGGTGTCACTACCACATTCAGATGGAATGTGGCGGCGACACTCTGTTGCGAGAGGCTGAAGATGGCTACGAGCAATAAGCATAGTAACCTGTTCATAGAATTATCGCTTATTTCTTGATGATGATCTTCTTATTATTGCGGATATATATACCGGGGGCAGTGGGATTTGCTACCTTAATGCCGTCGATGGTATAGTAGGAGTCGTCAGCCGGAGCGTCGGAGTCAAGGATAGAACCGATTCCGGAGAAGTTGGGATTGAGATGCAGGATGAAACGGTCGGAGAATATGCCCTCCTCTGAGGTGAATGCATATTCATCTCCCGGCATCATCGCGGTTATCTTGTTCTGATAGTTGTCTTCAAGATATACAATGTTTATCGCGCTTTCATTCAGAGTGATGGTGTGTATGCCTTCCGCTCCGATACGGATTGATAGCTGCACGTCACCGTCATTCATTGGACGCTCGTTGATGGCGAAGTCCACGCCGTTGGCTGATGAATATATCTGCGGAATACTGTTTTCAAGACTCATGAATTTTGAGGCATCCTTATCGGATTCGTAATCCATATTGGCTTCGTCGTTGATTACGATGCGGGTTCTGTCTGATACGTTTCCGTCGGAGATTGACAAGTTCACTACAGAGCGAGATGCGAAGGCAGCACGTGTACCCAACTGCTCTTCAATAGTGCGGGCATCGCGAGTGGTCTGTCGACCGTCAAGATTGAAGGTGATGCTTTCCTGATTCACGGGACGCTGCACGAAGAAAGCCTCACCGGGGCAAAGTATGTAGGCATCATCGATGGGGCTGTAAGCCTCATACGTATTGTTCCTCTGATTCCAAACTGTGATGGGTGCTTCATATTCCATGAAACGGGTGTCAAAGAAGGAGGGGTAGGGGTTACCTATTAGGTTCCAGCTGCGGTTGTGGGAGAACTCGCTCAGATATTCGTTGAGCGGAACCGTTATGTCTTCCGTGCGGAATAGGTTATTCTTGTTGGAGTTGTTGATAGCTTTCATAAGGAAGCCGCTGAAGGCTTGCCGGTTATTATTGTTGGTGTATCGGCTGCTTTGTAGTATGTATCCCACACCGGCTTTCAGGATACTGTCGTTGGTCATCTTCACCCAAGTGTCGTGTGCGCTGCCGTTGGCACGCGCCTTTCCGTCATATTTGCGGATAATCCAGTTTGTAGCCCCCTCTGACGTAGTCTTGATATCTGATATCTTCACATCAAATGGGAAGGATATGAATGTCCATCTGTCATTACGAGTAAATAGATCTGTAGTCACGCTATCGGCACGCAGATGCGAATTGTTGATAAGAGACGTGTAGCATATCGAATTTCTACTGTAATCATAAAGATAATTGGGATCCCATTTCATCCGAAAGTGTGACATGGAAAGAGTTCCCTCTCCGTTCACGGTGAGACGACCATATTGTTCGTAGGAAGTGCTTTTTTTGTCGGATATCAGTCTTACGTATGGTTTATAGTCATCCGGGATATTCTCTGGGAGTGTGAGATGGAGGTCTGTGAGAACAGTGATGTTCTGCGGAAGATGGTCGATCGGTTTGATGGTCTGGAATTTGTCCCATCCCACAGATTGCTTGTATGTGTTTATGGAGATAGCCGGCACGTATAGCTCACGACCCTCCATGCTGCAGCCGTAAGGAATCTGGTCAGTCATGTAGGGAGGCTCGATTGAGAGACATGTGACTTTTGTCAGATTGTCACAGTAATCAAAAGGAGATGCGTTTATAATAGCGAGTGTACTAGGTAATGTAACCTCTAACAGAGACGTACAGTTAGTGAATGCATTGTCATGCATTTTATATAGTCCTTCATTGAAAGATATTTCTGTTAATGACTTATTATAAGAAAATACATTATCTCCTAAATAATAAAGAGATGATGGGAATTTCAAAGAAGAAAGAGATTCACACTTACAGAAAGCATGATTATAAATATTTATAAGACCTTCGGAAAAATCTATCTTTTGGAGACTTTTATTGTAATAAAAAGAAAAATCAGTGATATTATTCAGTGTAGATGGGAGTTTCAGATACTTATTGTTGTCACAAGAGTAGAAACAGTATTTTCCAATTGATATCAGTCCTTCAGGTAAGATGATTTCCTCTAAACTGTTGCAATCATAAAATGCATTGTCTCCAATAGTTTTCAAATTCTTAGGAAATGTAATATTTGTTAGTGAGTTACATTCATAAAAAGCCTCATTACCTATAGACGAAAGTTGGGATGGCAGCTCAATCTTATCAAGTAAATGCCGTTTATAGAAAAATCGGTTAGGAATTGAAAGCATGTTGACATTTGTCATGTCTATTTCACGGAGGTTTGTAAGCCTTGTTTGGATATTTTCAAAATCAGAACCATTTAGTGATCCTGAAAGGATAAGACCGTCAACATCAGTGAAGTTTTCTACTTTAGCTAAAATCGAATCACCCATTGCTCCGGGAGTTGTAACGGAAATATTGAGTTCTCGGAACGGAGAACAAGATAATCCAAAATCAATAAAGGCTACACCTCCTCGAGTATCTGAGATTTTGACGGCAATAACATTTTTCCCTTTCTTAAGATATTTTGAAAGACGATGTGTGATATATATGTTTTTAGAATCTGAAGGAAACATGTAGTCGGTATTTGAGTGAATAAGTATACCATTTAGATATACTTCATATCCGTCATCATGTGTTATTTTGAGTATAAGTTTGACTTTTTTTGAAAATGTAGTTTCATCTAATTCAAACTGTCTGCGAAGCCAATATGAAGAATACAAATCTTTCCATTCAGTAGCGGAGTAGGAAAGGGTTCCTGTAGTGGCGATTGGACCTTCGATTGTTCCCCATGCGGAGTCGTCGAAATCAGCGGCAAACCAATCGGCGGGGGGAGTTTCGCCGTTATTCTTGGCGTAGAAATACTTGGCGGACCAAGGTTCTGAAGTGTCTTGCCCGTAAGGCAGGAGTGGGGTCTGAGCATTGAGATTCGTGATGAATCCAATAATCAGGATAAGCAGTGAAAATGTAAATTTTTTCATAAGCTGAATGATTATAAGTTAGTTATGATTGTTAACTGTTGAAAAATATTATCAGTATCAGAATACGTATTGTGTAAGTCTACAGATGGCAATTCTTCGGAATAAAATATCTAAGTCTTTGCCTTACTGACGATAATAAATGTATTTGGCAAAGATATGTAAAAATTTTTGAACAAAAAGAATAAAAATTAAATAAAAAATATGTTTTACAACATAAATGCGTGGAAGTCAGATTGCAGTATCGTTGGTATTGTCTTTATTGTCTTTATTGTCGGGATTGGTCGGGTTGGGTGTGTTGCGGAGACGGGGGTGGGCGTTCTGGTAGGCTTTGCGCATCTCGGCGAATGAGATGTGGGTGTAGATCTGGGTGGTGGCGAGTGAGGCGTGTCCGAGAAATTCTTTTACAGTGTTGATGTCGGCTCCTTCGTTGAGCATTGTTGTGGCGAAGGTGTGGCGCAGTGCGTGTGGACTTTTCTTGCGTGCTGATGTGGAGGCGAGTTCTTTGTTTACTATCTGGTAAACCTGTATGGGTGTTATGCGTTCTCCATTGATCATTATCAATGGCTTGGGTATCTCTGTGTCGGGCCAGAGTCGGTCGCGCATCTGTTGCCAGCGGCGTATGTGCTGAAGGAGTAGTTCAGGCACGGGCACGATACGTTGCTTCGACCGCTTTCCGGTGATTTTTATCTCGCCGGATGAGAAGCTTATATCGTTGTCGGAAATGGCTATTAGTTCGGCACGCCTGATTCCGAGGGAATATAGGAGCTCTATTATCAGATGATTGCGGAGCTCATCTTCAAGGTCGGCGTCATTATCGTTGCGCTCTATGGCTCTCTCTTCAAGTCGCAACACCCCTTCCACCTCTTCGTGTCGCACAAAGTCGGGGAGCTGCTTGGGTATCTTGGGGAGAGTGATTTCGGAAGTGGGGTCAGAGGAAATGACTTGCTTTCTCAACAGGTATTTGAAAAAGGCTCTCAGACTCTGCACTTTCCGTCGGATGGATCTTGGCGACACGCCATCGCGTGCGAGGGATGCAAGCCATGCGCGGACATCTGAAGTGGTTATATCCTTTGGTCGGAATTGCGTCTTGTTGTTTGCAGTGATCCAATCGGAGAATTGCCTAAGATCGCGTTCGTAGGCCTCAACAGTGAGCTGCGCTCTGTTGAGTTCGTAACGGAGGTAGGATATGAATCTGTCGATTGGCATGGGTTGAGGTGGATATGTGGATATAAAAATGGTGCCGGTCATTGTTGACCGACACCGGAGATGAGTTGAATCGTCGGAGTGATTCCGGCTGATTATCGGATCGCCACGAAAATGTCGGGGAGGCGCGATTACTGCTCCGCCTGACGGAGCTGCTGAACGTAAGCAGCCTTGATCATCTTCTTGCGGTTGGTGACAGAAGGCTTTTCAAATGCCTGACGTCTACGCAGTTCTTTTACGATGCCGGTTCTTTCAAATTTACGTTTGAACTTCTTGAGTGCTTTCTCAATGTTCTCGCCCTCTTTAACTTGTACGATAATCATTTGTTATGAGTTTCTTTGTTTTATTAATTTATTTCAGAAATTATTATTATGCAATGTCCCAAGGGAGAGCCGATGGGATATTTGCGGTTGCAAAATTAGTCAAAGTTATTTGTTTGACAAAATTTTACGACTTTTTTTTATGTATTAATCCTTTTTACAGGTTGTTTTCGGGCTTTTTCGGGGGTTTTTTGGGGGTTTTTTGGGGGTAGAAGTCACCCAATTGTTGATTATCCCGATTATTTTTTCGGTTTCCTCATCGGTCAACACCGGTGATATTGGGAGTGAGAGTTCGCATGAATGTATGTGTTCTGTGACGGGGAGGCTCAGTCTGTCCCACTCCCGGTAGGCTGCCTGCCTGTGTGGCGCGATGGGGTAATGAATGAGCGTCGCCACTCCGTTGTCGCGGAGATGCCGCATCAGGGAGTCGCGATCTTCACACAGTATGGGGAATATGTGGAATACATGGCTGTCGAAATCCCTTACGGTAGGCAGAGTGATGGAGGGATGGTCGATTCCTTGTAAGTACAGGCTGGCTATGTGGCGGCGGATGTTGTTGTCGCGGTCAAGTCCGGGTAGCTTTGCCCGAAGCACAGCCGCCTGCATCTCGTCGAGACGTGAGTTCATACCTTTATATCTGAAGATATATTTCTCGGATGAGCCGTAGTTTGCGAGACACCTTACCATGTCGGCAAGTCGGGAATCGTCGGTAGTGACGGCTCCTCCATCGCCGAGAGCACCAAGATTTTTGCCTGGATAGAAACTGTGGGCGGCGGCATCTCCGAGGGAGCCTGTGCGTCGTCCGCCGTAGAGGCATCCGTGAGCCTGTGCGTTATCCTCTATCAGCTTGAGATTATATCTTCTGCATATATCGGCTATACGGTCGGAATAGGCACATTGTCCGTATAGATGTACTATCATGACCCCTTTCGTGCGTGGGGTGATTGCTGCCTCTATCTTTTCAGCATCAATCTGTAGGGTGTCGGCGCATGGTTCTACCGGCACCGGCACTAATCCGTTGGCTGATACGGAGAGTATGGATGCGATGTAGGTGTTGGCAGGCACGATTATCTCGTCGCCGATATTCATTACGCCGAGTTGCATGTAGGCTTTCAGAATGAGTGTCAGCGCATCAAGACCGTTGCCGCAGCCTACGGCATGACTCGTGCCGATGTATACGGCATACTCTTTCTCAAAAGATTTCGCCTCGTTGCCGAGAATGTACCATCCGGAATCCATCACGCGGCGTATGGCGGCGCTAATCTCGTCGGTGTATCTGTCGTTTATCTTTTTGAGGTCAAGGAAGGGGATCATTATATGATGTGTTATATGATATGTTGCGGGATGAAAAATGTGTTGTGTCGCAGGATACGGTGATTTGAATGGTCATGATATTTTGCACGGCACGGTGTAGGTGTCGTAGCAGATGGCGCGCGCTCCGAAGCCCTCTTTCTGATATATCAGGGATTCGTTGAGCACCCGTCCCTTCTCCTCGTTGGATGTGCCGAAGTCGAAATATCTCTTGGCTAGGAATTCCGAGTTGATTAGTCGGTCAAACAGCAGGTCAAGTGCGCCGTATCCCTTGCCATCGGGTGATGCCGAGATATATTGACAGTGCGCCACATGCGTGGTGACGTATATCACTGCGCCGGCAATCATTCTCTCTCCGTCAAATGCTCCGAAGAGACGTATGTTGTCGGGGAAAAGGGTTGCCAGATGCTCTATCTCCTCCACAGAATGTACGGGGGCTGCGTTATATCTGTCATGAAGGTTTGACGTCAATATCTGCCAGAATGTTTTGAAATCGGTCGATTCAGATATGGTTATGTTTTGTCGGATGGCCTTACGTATGCCTGATTTCCGTATGTCGCGGAATTTTAACCTATCCTCTGAGAAGATGACAGATGATACGTTTCTCACCGACAGCGTGGCATTGAGTCTGAAGAGGGCGTAGAGGTCCTCTTCCGAGGGTAGACGGTGGTAGATATGCGGCACTGGTTTGTAGACAAGCGATTCCGCACCCTGCCCGGCAAGAAAACCGGTGATTGATTGCAACAGATGCTGCACGTCGGAGGTTGTTGCCTTTTTCCCCAATATGAGTCCGCCGTATGTCAGTCCGGCATGGGATGATACGATGTTTTCCCGTCGGGATGCGGGTAGGATAGCGTAGATTGAGCCGTTGTGGGTGATGATTAGGGAATTGTCAGTAAATCGGGAGGAATGATATTCCAGATAGTCCCTTTTGAGAAGGAATGTGCCATTTTTTGAATCATCTACAAAGCGGTCCCATTCTTTCTTGAATTGATTGGAGTAGGGGGTTATGCAGAAATCAGACATGATTGGAGTTTTGTTCGGCTTCGTTCTTTATTTTGATAAACTCATCATATTCCCGTACATACTCCGATTCGTCATAACGGTCAGAGGCGAGCACCATGCATACGGCTCCCGATGAGAAGTCTTCAAGTGTGTTCCAGATGCCATCCGTGACGAGAAGCCCCTGGTATGGATGATTGAGGAAGAAGGTGCGTTTCACGTTGCCGTCGTCGAGAGTGACCGAGAAGCTGCCGCTCACCGCCACAATCAGTTGCTGCTGCACGCGGTGGGCATGTCCGCCGCGACCTAATCCTCCCGGCACGTCGTATAGATAGTACACGCGTCGTATCGGGAAGGGTATGGTGGTATTATTCTCCACTACGGTGAGATTGCCCTGTCGGTCAGTATGATGACGGTTAAGCTGCAACATACAGCAGTCATAGACGGTCTTGTTGTTCATTTCCTTTTGAGCGAGAGGAATTGTTGGTGGTTAAGGATATAGTCTTCCTCATCGTATGGCGTGGATGCAAGGATGAGGGCGAGGGAATTTGTTGAGAAATTGGTGAGGGTGCGCCACGTGCCGGCAGGCACGTACAGTCCGTAGTATGAGCGATTGAGGGAGTAGCGTGTATGGTCGGTGCCGTCGTCTGTGACCACATCGAAGCTGCCTGACAATGCCACGATAAATTCCTCATTCACGTGGTAGGCATGACCTTGGCGCGCCTCGCCGCCAGGAACGTCATACACCCAATATGCGCGGCATATCGGGAAAGGGATCTCCTTCGATTCCTCGATCACCGAGAGGTTGCCACGGTGGTCGAGGAATCGGGGGAGGTCGATTATGTAGGGCTTGAGGTCATTCATTCCTCATACCATTTGGAATACATCAGGTAGTTGCGTGCGATTTTCTCATTCATCTCCTTCGCTTTCTCCGGCTCAACCATCTTTATGAACTTTGCGGGTGCACCACCCCATAGCTCATGAGGTCCGATTTTTGTGCGGCTGAGCACCACAGCCCCTGCTGCAACGATCGCGCCTTCGCCAACTTCGGCATCATCCATCACTACGGCACCCATGCCGATAAGGGCATAGTCGCGAATCTTCGCACCGTGTATCACCACGTTATGTCCGATGGATACGTCATTGCCGATCTCGATGGTAGATTTCTGATAGAGGGTGTGGAGGACGCTACCGTCCTGGATATTGACGCGGTTGCCGATGGTGATGGTGTTGACATCGCCGCGAAGCACTGTGGAGAACCATACGCTACATTCGTCCCCCATGGTGACATCGCCTATTATCACTGCGTTTTCAGCAAGAAAGCAGTCTTTGCCTATCACAGGGGTGAATCCCCTTACTGATTTTATGATTGCCATTTCTTATTTTGAATATGTCTATTATTTTATTTGAGTTTTTTTGTGAGGATTGTCAATCAACTGCGGGAGAGGGTGCGGGTCTTATCTTTCATCCATTCAGCCTCTTCGGGCGAGAGAAGCGGAGTGAGACGATCGCGCACCATGTTATGATAGTCGTTGACCCATTTGATTTCGTCATCTGTCATTATCGAAGTGTCGATCAGCGACAGGTCGATAGGGAACAGCGTCACAGTGCGGAATTGCAGGAACGGACCGAACTCGGTGGTCTTCCAAGGCTCCACCACGAGGAGGTTCTCCGTGCGTATGCCGTATTTCCCTTCAAGATAGAATCCCGGTTCGTTGCTGTTGATCATGCCTACTTCCAATGGGGCGGGGCGTCGGCGTGTGCAGATGCTCTGCGGACCCTCATGGCAGTTGATGAAGAAACCGACGCCATGTCCGGTGCCATGGAAATAAGCCTTCCCTTCATTCCATAGGAACTGGCGTGCGAGCACGTCGAGCTGCCCGCCGCGTGTGCCTTCGGGGAATTTTGCCATAGAGAGAGCGATGTTGCCTTTCAGCACGAGGGTGAAGTCGTGGCGTTGTTCATCGGTGGGTGTGCCGAGTGCCACGGTGCGTGTTATGTCGGTGGTGCCGAATACGTATTGTCCGCCGGAATCGACGAGAAGCAGGCCGTCGCCTTCGATTGCCACGTCGGTCTCTTCGGTGGCCTCATAATGTATGATCGCACCATGTTCGTTCCAGCCTATGATGGGGGCGAAACTTTCGTCTACGCAGGTGGGGTCGGCAAGACGCAATGCGCGGAGTCGTTTGCCGAGTTCCACTTCGGTGAGTTTGCCGGAAGTATGTTCTTTCTCCACCATCATGAAGAATTTTGTGAGAGCCACACCATCCTTTTCGAGCGCAGTCTCGAAATTGGCAATCATGGAATCGCTTTTCACGCTCTTCAGGCGTGCGATTCCCGCACCACCGAATACCGGCGTGCATCCGATGGCATCATATAGCCCGCGTGAGGTGGTCTCCGGATCAATGAGAAGGCGCGTCTCTTTCGGGAGTGTCTTCACGAAGTCTGCCACACTGTCGTAGGGCATTATCTCCACATTGTATTTTGCGAGGAAATCTGTCACTTCCCCGGTGAGTTTCTCTTCATCTACGAAAAGCACACGGCGAGAATCGTCAAGGTAGAGGTATGCCACGAAGATGGGGGAGAAGTTGATGTCACCGGCGGTGCGGATATTGGTTGCCCAAGCAATGTCGTCGAGTGCGGAGAGGAGTACGGCGTTTGCAAGCTCGGCTTTCACTTCGGTCATGATTCTGCGAATCTTGGAATCGGCAGACTCCCCGACAATCTTCTCATCGTGGACGAAAAGCTTGTTTTTAGGACGTTGCGGACGGTAGGGATATATGTAGTCGAAGATAGGAAACTTATCGTTAAGCTTGATATCGTTGTCGGTAAGCTCCTGCTCAAGTCTTTGTGCGTATGCGATGGAGAATGTCATCCCGTCGATTCCGACGGTCTGCCCGGAATTAAGATTCTCCACGAGCCAGTCGATGAGATCCACGGCGTCAGGTCCGTTCTCTTTCATCATGGAGAATCCGGTGCCTTTGAGTTGGTCGGTAGCCTGTATGAAATAACGGGAGTCGGTCCAGCAGAGAGCTTTGTCGGCAGTGACCACGGCAGTGCCGTTTGTGCCGTTCTCGCTCCAGAATCCGGTGAGCCATTCCCGACCTCTCCAGTGGGCTGGTGGTAATTCCGACTGGTGGGGATCTGTGCCTGACACTACCACGGCATCAATGCCATGGCTTTTCATGGTTTCGCGAAGAAGCCTGAGATATTCAAGGTTTTTCTTTTCCATAGAGAATGTTTTCGCTTTTATGTTATGTGGTCTAAGACGTGATCTTAGATTAAGTGAAGTTTGAAAGAACATTTCAACTTCAAGACGTAAAATTAATGAAATATCTCAATGGTTGCAAGTAATGGATGTTTTTTGTGATTTTTTACGATTGTAAAGATCGCTTCATTGTACAGGAATAATGAAAAATCTATACAAATTATTTTAAAATTTTTGTATCATGGGACATCGTAATTAAAAATAATGCTAATAAGGGACTTAAATTGGTCAAAAAGGAACATTTCGACGTGATGCCTTATATGAAAATCAAAAATAGATGAATTTTTTTTAAGATATTTTTTGCAATTTAAAAAAGTTGTAGTAATTTTGCAGTGAATTTGTCCGCGACGATTGATTCTGATGCGAAATTCCGGAATCGTTCAATAGCGGCTAACGGAAAATGGCAAGTCAAAAAGCTTTTAAGTAATAGTGATATAAATTGTAAGTTAGTGGTTGAGTTAGGCAAATCAGGCTTGTGAAGGTATGACAGTCTACAAAATCACAGAGCGGCAGAATGTTGTGAAACAGTCTGCCGTTTTTGTATTTTTTTCTCTCTATCCTCGCGATTGTGGGTCAGGAGATGGTCGCACGATTGCGGGTAGGGATTTTTCAGAAATGAAGACCCCGTAAACACCGAAGTATTTACGGGGTGTGGAATATATTATTGTTGTATGAATGGAATTTGCCGTTATTTCTTGAACTTTGATGCCACTTCGTATACTTTCTCATAGATGCGATGATCAGACTCGGTGAGAGTGATGCCGCGGCGGCTCAATACCCGTTCTGCTATCTGCATGAATTTCTTCATAGGCACGTCGGAGAATCCACCTGTGGGACTGCCTTCGCTGAAACTTGGCACGAATACTCTCGGAAAACCTGCCCCGTGGAGATTGACACCCACACCGAGCACTGTGGCTGTGTTGAGCATGCAGTTGATTCCCAATTTTGTGTGGTCGCCGATGATGGGTCCGCAGAATTGAAGGTCTGTGCGCATGAAGGTGTGCGAATGGTAATTCCAGATTCTTATTTTAGAATAGTCATTCTTCAGATTGGATGCGTTTACTCCGGCTCCGATATTGCACCATTCGCCTATCACGGCGTTTCCCAGATAGCCGTCATGTGCCTTGTTGCTGAATCCGAAGAATACGGAATTGTCGATTTCTCCGCCAACCTTGCAGTAGGGTCCGAATGTAGAGCCGCCGTATATCTTTGACCCCATGCGTATCTTTGCATTCTCGCATAGGGCAATCGGTCCTCTCACGCAGGATCCCTCCATTATTTCTGCATCCTTACCTATATATATAGGACCGTTCTTGACGTTGAGCGTCGCGCCCTGGATTGTGGCTCCCTCTTCGATAAAAAGCATGCGGTATCCCTCCTCGTCATAGAGATCGCCGATTATGGTGTTTGTTTTGTCCGGTTCTGCGGATTCGCGTCCGGCGGTGATGCGGAGGAAATCTCGTTTTATCTCTTCTGCATTGTTGCGGAATATGTCGAAGGCATATTCAATCCGTCTGATTTTTTCCGTCGATTCCTTGCGCACGTAATTACCATCGGTGAAATCTGCGTATCTGCCTTTGAAGGCGAGCACCATGTCGCCGTCGCATATCGCCTCCCCGCGGGCGATGCCGGCAATGACGGCGGCAGAGGTCTCATCGGGGAGAATGGAGTCGGCGATTAGCATCACCTCTTGGTCGGGCTGCGGGGCGGATCCGAATTTTTCCCTTAGAAATTCCACGGGCAGATATCTGTAATCTGCCGGCATTATCCTTTCCCATTTCTCCTTTATTGTTGATATGCCGATTCTGAAGTCGGCGATCGGACGCGTGAAGCTCAGCGGCAGAAGATTCTCGTGCGTTTCCTGTGAGCAGAAGAGATATATGGAGGTTTGCATGATGATTATTGTGATGATGGTTAGTTATTGCGTACCCGCTGCATGGGCGAGAGAGACTGTCCACAGCCCGTTTGCGCAAAAGATTAAAAATTGTGCAAAAGTAACATTTTTTAAGAATCTGTCAAACGATAAATTGTTAAAAACTATAAACGGGGGTCATGAATCCGCGAGGAGTTGGATGCAGGCTGGATCTCTGCATGTTTTTTTCAGTTGGGATGCAGTGTCGGTAAGTCAGGGTCTGCTGCCGGAAATCACTGTCAGTAAATCGGCATCATGGATATGCAGGATGGGGCAGAGGGGCGGGCATAAATCGGAATAAAATATAAATTATTAAAATTTTTTGAATAAAAATTGGAGGATGTCTTGTGTAATAGGCTAATTTTCATTATCTTTGCAAAGTTTTTGAGGCTTTCCTCAGTGCTTGTGTATATAAATGTCTGAAAATTAGATAATTCTGATTGTGTACATGGTGCTTTTGGATAAGCCGTCAATTCGTATAGAAACGAGTTAACAATAAACAATATCAATTTTAGAGACTAAGAATGCCAACGATTCAGCAATTAGTAAGAAAAGGACGCGTGGCTCTGAAGGAAAAGAGCAAGTCGCCCGCCTTGGATTCGTGTCCGCAGCGCCGTGGCGTGTGTGTGCGTGTCTACACGACCACCCCGAAAAAGCCTAACTCGGCAATGCGTAAAGTGGCGCGTGTGCGTCTGACCAACGGCAAGGAGGTGAACTCCTACATTCCGGGCGAGGGTCATAACCTTCAGGAGCACTCCATCGTGATGGTGCGCGGCGGTCGTGTCAAGGACCTTCCGGGTGTGCGTTATCACATCGTGCGCGGTACGCTCGATACAGCAGGTGTACAGGGTCGCACACAGCGCCGTTCCAAATATGGAGCTAAGCGTCCTAAAGCCGCCAAGAAGTAATTAGCATAGGCTATTGCGTAGGCACCAGCAAACATTAACCATGTTTTTGATTGCCTGGGTGGCTTCATGGTTGAGTAAACGGCGGCAAGAGAGCCGACGTTGAAGATTTACAAAAGCAACCGCAACAAAAACACTAAACAAACAGAAATGAGAAAAGCAAAACCAAAGAAACGGGTGATTCTGCCCGATCCCGTGTTTCATGACGTCAGAGTGACCAAGTTTGTCAACCACCTGATGTATGACGGAAAGAAGAACACGGCATATACAATTTTCTATACGGCATTGGAGACCGTGAAGGCCAAATTGCCGAACGAGGAGAAGAGCGCGCTTGAGATTTGGAAGAAGGCGCTTGAGAATGTTACTCCTCAGGTGGAAGTGAAATCACGCCGCGTAGGTGGCGCCACTTTCCAGGTTCCTACAGAGATCAGAGCCGATCGTAAGGAATCAATATCAATGAAAAATCTTATCATCTTCGCCCGTAAGCGTGGCGGAAAGACTATGGCTGACAAACTTGCAGCTGAGATCGTCGACGCTTTCAATGACCAGGGTGGCGCATTCAAGAGAAAAGAGGATATGCACCGCATGGCTGAGGCTAACCGCGCTTTCGCACACTTCAGATTTTAATATTGATATTATATAACAATGGCTAAACAAGACGATCTTAAACTGACCAGAAATATCGGCATCATGGCTCACATCGATGCCGGAAAGACCACCACGTCCGAGCGTATTCTGTTCTATACCGGTTTGACCCATAAAATCGGTGAGGTGCATGACGGCGCTGCAACCATGGACTGGATGGAGCAGGAGCAGGAGCGAGGCATCACCATCACTTCCGCTGCTACTACCACTTTCTGGAACTATCAAGGTAACAAATATAAAATCAACCTGATCGACACTCCGGGGCACGTTGACTTCACCGTAGAGGTGGAGCGTTCTCTCCGTGTGCTCGACGGCGCAGTGGCTGCCTTCTGTGCAGTAGGCGGCGTGGAGCCTCAGAGTGAGACCGTATGGCGTCAGGCTGACAAATATAATGTGCCGCGTATCGGTTACGTCAACAAGATGGACCGTTCAGGCGCAAACTTCTTCGAGGTTGTCCGTCAGGTGCGTGAGGTGCTCGGTGCAACTCCGCTCCCCATCCAGATCCCTATCGGCGCAGAGGAGACATTCAAGGGCGTCGTGGATCTCGTGCAGATGAAGGCTATCTTCTGGCATGATGAGACTATGGGTGCTGAGTATGAGGTAGACGAGATTCCCGCTAATCTCCTTGGCGAGGCTGAGGAATGGCGCGACAAGATGCTTGAGACTCTTGCTGAGTTTGACGAGGCCCTCATGGAGAAGTATTTCGATGATCCTTCCACAATCACTGTGGAGGAGATCAAGGCTGCTATTCGCAAGGCAACCCTCGCAATGGAGGTTAACCCGATGATCTGCGGCTCATCTTTCAAGAATAAGGGCGTGCAGACTCTCCTTGATGCAGTCTGCGCATATCTTCCCTCTCCTGAGGATTCAGGCGTGGTTGAGGGTCATGCAGTGGGTGATCCCGATGAGGTGCTTACCCGCGAACCGAGCCCCGAGGCTCCCATGTGTGCCCTCGCGTTCAAGATTGCAACCGACCCGTATGTAGGTCGTCTTTGCTTCTTCCGCGTTTACTCAGGCGAAATCCAGGCAGGCAGCTACGTGCTCAACAGCCGCAGCGGCAAGAAGGAGAGGATCTCCCGTCTGTTCCAGATGCACTCCAACAAGCAGAACCCGAAAGAGGTTATTGGTTGTGGTGATATCGGCGCAGGCGTTGGCTTCAAGGATATCCGCACCGGCGACACTCTCTGCGACGAGAATGCTCCGATCGTGCTTGAGTCAATGGAGTTCCCCGATCCCGTTATCGGTATCGCTGTAGAGCCTAAGACTCAGAAAGACCTCGACAAACTTGGCGTGGGTCTTCAGAAACTCGCTGAGGAGGACCCGACATTCCGTGTCGAGACCAACGAGGAGACAGGTCAGACTGTCATCAGCGGTATGGGTGAGCTTCACCTCGACATCATCATCGACCGTCTGCGTCGTGAGTTCAAGGTGGAATGTAATCAGGGTCGTCCCCAGGTTACTTACAAGGAAGCAATCACCAAGCCTGTTGAGCTCCGCGAGGTATTCAAGAAGCAGACCGGTGGTCGTGGTAAGTTTGCCGACATCATCGTGCGCATAGAACCTGCTGATGATGATTTCGAGGGCAGCCTCCAGTTTATCGACGAGGTTAAGGGCGGTAACGTGCCTAAGGAGTATATCCCCTCAGTGCAGAAGGGTTTCCAGACAGCTATGAAGAATGGTGTGCTCGCCGGCTATCCTGTGGAGCGTCTTAAAGTCACGCTTCTTGACGGTAGCTTCCACCCGGTTGACTCTGACCAGCTCTCATTCGAGCTTTGCGCTATCCAGGCATTCAAGAAGGGTAGTGAGAAGGCAGGTCCGGTCCTCATGGAGCCTATCATGAAGATCGAGGTTGTTACCCCCGAAGAGTCGATGGGTGACGTGATCGGCGACCTTAACAAGCGTCGCGGTCAGGTAGAGGGTATGGAGACAAGCCGCAGCGGTGCGCGCATCGTCAAGGCAAAGGCTCCTCTCGCAGAGATGTTCGGCTACGTGACAGCTCTTCGTACCATCACATCGGGACGTGCGACAAGCACAATGTCTTTCAGCCACTATTCTGAAGTAAGCAGCTCAATCGCCAAGAATGTGCTTACAGAGGTGCAGGGCAGAGTTGATCTATTGAAATAATAAAGCCACCATTCTAATATGAATCAAAAAATCAGAATCAAACTCAAATCTTACGATCACAATTTGGTTGACAAGTCAGCCGAGAAGATCGTGAAGACGGTAAAATCGACAGGTGCAGTGGTAAGCGGTCCGATACCCTTGCCCACCCACAAACGCATCTTCACCGTCAACCGCTCCACCTTCGTCAACAAGAAGAGCCGTGAGCAGTTCCAGCTTTCTTCATTCCAGCGTCTGATCGACATCTACAGCTCAACAACAAAGACTGTAGACGCGCTCATGAAGCTTGAACTTCCCAGCGGTGTTGACGTAAGCATCAAAGTCTGAGATATATCCGGGTCTGTCTCCGCAACTGTCGGAGACAGACCATGGAACAGAAAACAAACAAAATATAGAATCCCAAAATAAATCAAAGTAAGAAATGCCAGGATTATTAGGAAAGAAAATCGGAATGACATCCGTTTTCAGTGCCGACGGAAAAAATATTCCGTGCACTGTTATCGAAGTAGGTCCTTGTGTGGTTACTCAGATCAAGACAGTGGATAAAGACGGCTATGAGGCTGTTCAGGTAGGCTTCCAGGAGAAGAAAGAGAAGCACACCAACAAGCCCGAGGCCGGCCACTTCGCAAAAGCTGGAGTAGCCCCCATGCGTCACTTGGCCGAGTTCAAATCGTTTGAGACAACCCCCGAGCTTGGCTCGACACTGACAGTTGACCTCTTCCAGGAGGGCGGCTTCGTCGACGTTGTCGGCACGAGCAAGGGTAAAGGTTTCCAGGGCGTGGTGAAGCGTCATGGTTTCGGTGGTGTGGGTCAGTCCACTCATGGTCAGCACAACCGTCTCCGCGCTCCCGGTTCTATCGGTGCCTGCTCTTATCCCGCAAAAGTGTTCAAAGGCTTGCGTATGGCTGGCCAGATGGGCAATGAGCGTGTGACTGTTCAGAATCTCCAGGTGATAAAAGTGCTTCCCGAGCACAATTTGTTAATGATAAAGGGTTCCATCCCCGGAGCCAAAGGTTCAATCGTTATAGTTGAGAAATAATGGAAGTAGCAGTTTATAACATCAAAGGAGAAGACACAGGACGCAAGATCACTCTCAATGACGAAATTTTCGCGCGTGATTTGAGCGAAGGCAATGCAGAGCACACCCTTTATCTTGACGTGAAGCAGTTCTTGGGCAACCAGCGCCAAGGCACTCACAAGAGCAAGGAGCGCAGCGAGATTTCCGGTTCCACACGTAAGCTCGGTCGTCAGAAGGGCGGCGGTGGCGCACGTCGTGGCGACATCAACTCTCCGCTTCTTCGCGGCGGTGCCACAGTGTTCGGTCCGCGTCCCCGCGACTATCGCAGCAAGATGAACAAGAAGATGAAGCAGCTTGCACGCAAGATCGCTTTGACTTCAAAGGCTCAGGCAGGCAGCATCTTCGTGGTTGAGAACTTCAACTTCGAGAAGCCGAGCACAAAGAACTGGGTAAACATCGCCAAGGCTTTCAACGTAAACGAGAAGAAGACTCTTCTTGTATTGAACGGTCTTGACAACAATCTGTTCCTGTCTGTACGCAACGTGCCCAACGCACTCATGCAGCAGGCATCAGACCTTAACGCCTACACCCTTCTGAATAATGATGCCATCATCATGACCGAGGGCAGCGTAGAACTGATCAACGAGAACTTCTAAACAAAAGGAGATATAGAAAATGGATATTCAGATAAAACCGATCGTGACTGAAAAGGCGACCGCCTACAGCGAAAAGCAGAATTGCTACACATTTGCTGTGTCTCCCGACGCAAACAAGTTTCAGATCAAAGACGTTGTGGAGAAGCTCTACAATGTGCGCGTCGTGAAAGTGAATACAGCCCTCTATGCAGGCAAGCGCAAACAGCGTTACACCAAAGGCGGGCTTATCAGCGGCCAGAAACCTTCATTCAAGAAGGCATACGTGACCGTTGCAGAAGGACAAACGATAGACTATTATAGCAATATTTAAAAACCGATGGCAGTAAGAAAATTTAAGCCCGTTACTCCCGGGCAAAGACACAAGATTATTGGTGTGTTCCGCAACGAGATCGCCATTGCAAAGCCCGCAGAGGGCGCCGAAAAGGTAAAGAAAGTCTCGAAAATCACGCCAGAAAAGTCTCTTGTTGTTGGCAAGCGTTCAACAGGCGGCCGCAACTCATCGGGTCATCTTTCAACCCGTTACCGTGGTGGTGGCCACAAGAGAAAATTGCGTCTCATTGATTTCAAGAGAACAAACGACGGTGTACCCGCAACAGTTAAGAGCATCGAGTATGATCCTAACCGTTCGGCTCGTATCGCGCTCCTTTACTACACAGACGGCTCCAAGGCTTACATGATCGCCCCCAACGGTCTTCAGGTAGGTCAGACTGTCATGAGCGGTGAAGAGGCTGCACCCGAGGTAGGCAACTGCCTCCCCTTGGCAAAGATACCTGTAGGTACACTCATCCATTGTATCGAGCTACGTCCCGGTCAGGGTGCCGCTATGGCACGTTCTGCCGGCACATTCGCTCAGCTTACTTCCCGTGAGGGAAACTATGCGATAATCAAATTGCCTTCCGGAGAAACCCGTAAGGTGCTTCTGGCATGCCGCGCTACTGTAGGTGTGGTAGGCAACTCTGACCACGCTCTCGAGCAGAGCGGCAAGGCTGGTCGCAGCCGCTGGTTGGGTCGTCGTCCTCACAACCGTGGTGTCGTGATGAACCCTGTCGATCACCCGATGGGTGGTGGCGAGGGCCGTCAGTCTGGTGGTCATCCCCGTTCGCGCACTGGTCTTTACGCTAAGGGCTTGAAGACTCGTTCGCCGAAGAAGCATTCTTCGAAGTATATCATTGAAAGAAGGAAAAAGTAAATTTGATTAAAAGAAGACAATTATGAGTCGTTCGCTTAAAAAAGGACCGTTTATCAGTGTAAAGCTGGAGAAGAAGGTTGCAGCCATGGACGAGAGCGGCAAGAAGTCGGTCATCAAGACCTGGAGCCGTGCGTCAATGATCTCGCCTGATTTCGTAGGCCACACTTTCGCAGTGCACAACGGCAATAAGTTTATACCCGTTTACGTTACAGAGAATATGGTGGGTCATAAACTTGGCGAGTTCGCCCCGACGCGCACATTCCGCGGACATGCCGGCAACAAGAAGAAATAATGGCTGCCCGCTCATTCAATAACAGTCTAATAAAGTATAGTAAGAAAATACAATGGGTGTAAGAAAAAGACAAGCAGCCGATGCCATCAAAGAGGCTCGCAAGAGCGAATATTTCGCTAAGCTGCATAATGTGCCGTCATCGCCCCGCAAGATGCGTCTCGTCGTGGACATGATCCGCGGTCAGGAGGCATTCAAGGCTCTCGGCATCCTCAAGTTCTCCAACAAGGAGGCGGCCCGCAAGGTGGAGAAGCTGCTCCGCTCTGCAATTGCCAACTGGGAACAGAAAAACGAACGCAAGGCCGAGGCAGGCGAGCTCTTCGTGAAGACAGTATTCGTAGACTGCGCACCGATGCTCAAGCGCCTTCGTCCGGCTCCGCAGGGCCGCGGCTACAGAATCCGCAAGCGTTCAAACCATGTGACATTGTTTGTCGACACTATTAATAACGATAAAGCTTGATCGAAAGATGGGACAGAAAGTTAATCCTATAAGCAACCGTCTTGGTGTAATCCGCGGTTGGGACTCCAACTGGTATGGCGGAAAGAAATACGGTGAGACCCTTCTTGAGGACTCTATGATCCGTAAGTATCTCCGCACTCGTCTTGCGAAGGCAAGTGTTTCGAAAATCATCATCGAACGCACTCTTAAGATGGTCACAGTCACTATCTGCACAAGCCGTCCCGGCATGGTGATCGGCAAAGGCGGTAAGGACGTCGACGATCTGAAGGATGAGCTGAAGAAACTCACTGACAAGGATGTGCAGATCAACATCCACGAGATCAAGCGTCCCGAACTCGACGCCGAGATCGTGGCTACAAACATCGCCCGTCAGATTGAGAACAAGGTGGCTTATCGTCGCGCAGTGAAGATGGCTATCGCTTCTTCTATGCGTATGGGTGCAGAGGGCATCAAGGTGCAGGTCAGCGGCCGTCTCAACGGCGCAGAAATGGCCCGCAGCGAGATGTTCAAGGAGGGTCGTACTCCGCTCCACACTCTCCGTGCTGACATCGACTATGCTTTGGTAGAGGCTCTCACCAAGGTGGGTATCATCGGCATCAAGGTGTGGATCTGCCGTGGCGAGGTATATGGCAAGAAGGAGCTCACTCCCTCGTATGCCATCGGTCAGAAAGAGACCGGCCGTCAGCAGAACAATAACCGTAAGGGTGGTTTCCGCAACAAGAAAAACAACAATCGTTAATAAAGAAGACTGACAATGTTACAACCGAAAAAGACCAGATACCGCCGTTCGCAAAAAGGCAGAATGAAGGGTGAGGCCCAGAGAGGCAATCAGCTTGCATTCGGCTCGTTCGGCATCAAGACACTCGAGTCTAAATGGATCACCGGCCGTCAGATCGAGGCTGCCCGTGTGGCAGTGACCCGCTACATGCAGCGTCAGGGTCAGATCTGGATCCGTATCTTCCCCGACAAGCCGATCACCAAGAAGCCTGCCGAGGTACGTATGGGTAAAGGTAAAGGTAACCCCGAAGGATTCGTTGCGCCCGTTACCCCGGGACGCATCCTCATCGAAGTGGAGGGCGTAAGCTACGACATTGCCAAGGAGGCACTCCGTCTGGCAGCCCAGAAACTTCCTGTGATCACTAAGTTCGTGGTGCGCCGCGACTATGATCCCAGCCAGAACGTGTAATCAATCAAAGAGATTAAACGATAGATATGAAAAAGGAAGAAATCAAGGAATTAAGCATTCAGGAGCTGCGCGCCCAGATCGAGGCGAGCGAGAAGGCTTATCGTGAATTGAAAGTAGCGCACGCGATATCTCCCGTAGACAATCCCTCCAAGATCACCAAAGATCGCAAGGAGATTGCCCGCTTGAAGACTGTGTTGCGCCAAAAGGAGATCGCTGCAGCTGCAGAGGCTCCCGTAGTAAACAACTGATCCCATAAAGTATTTGAGAAAAATGGAAGAAAAACGTCATTTGAGAAAAGAAAGAATTGGGGTTGTTTCGAGCAACAAGTGTGATAAGACCATCACGGTCGAGATCAAGTGGAAAGAGAAGCACCCGATCTATGGAAAGTTTGTCAACAAGACAAAGAAGTATCATGCTCACGATGAGAAGAACGAGTGCTCTGTAGGCGACACAGTGCGTCTTATGGAGACCCGTCCGTTGAGCAAGACAAAGAGATGGAGACTTGTGGAAATCATTGAAAAAGTTAAGTAATTATGATACAGACCGAATCACGTCTTACAGTAGCAGACAACAGCGGTGCTAAGGAAGCACTCTGTATCCATGTGCTCGGCGGCACCGGCCGTCGCTATGCTTCGGTTGGCGACATCATCGTTGTCACCGTAAAGAGCACCATCCCCTCTTCTGATGTGAAGAAAGGAACAGTATCAAAGGCTGTGGTGGTCCGTACGAAGAAGGAGATCCGCCGTCCCGACGGCAGCTACATCCGCTTCGACGACAACGCATGCGTGTTGCTTAACAATGCAGGTGAGATCCGCGGCACCCGTATCTTCGGCCCCGTTGCGCGCGAACTTCGTGCCACTAACATGAAAATCGTTTCGCTTGCGCCCGAGGTGCTTTAATGTCAATCAACTAAAAGAAAAGTAGCAATGGCAAAATTCCATATAAAGAAGGGCGACACTGTCTATGTCAACGCCGGCGACGACAAAGGCAAGACCGGACGCGTCCTTGAAGTGCTGGTTAAGAAAAACCGCGCACTCGTGGAGGGCATCAACATTGTTTCCAAGAGCATGAAGCCCAATGCGAAATATCCTCAGGGAGGAATAGTGAAAATTGAGGCGCCTGTCCACATCTCTAATCTGAATGTGGTAGACCCCAAGACCGGCAAGCCCACCCGTGTGGGTCGCAAACTCAACGAGGCCGGCAAACTGGTACGTTATTCTAAGAAATCAGGAGAGGAGATTAAGTAATGAGCGAGACTACACTTGGTAAAGAATACAAAGAGAGAATAGCTCCAGAGCTCTTCAAGGAGTTCAACTATTCCAGCGTGATGCAGGTGCCCCGTCTTGAGAAGATCGTTATCAACCAGGGTCTTGGTGCTGCAACTCAGGACAAGAAACTGATTGAGACTGCAATCAACGAGATTACAGCCATCACTGGCCAGAAAGCAGTGCCCACTCTTTCAAGAAAGGACATCTCCAACTTCAAGCTCCGTAAGAAAATGCCTATCGGCGCTATGGTGACTCTCAGAAGAGAGAAGATGTATGAGTTCCTTGAGAGACTCGTGAAGATCGCGCTTCCGCGTATCCGCGACTTCAAGGGCATCAACTCCAAGCTCGACGGCCGTGGCAACTACACCCTCGGCATCACTGAGCAGATCATCTTCCCGGAGATTAACATCGACAATGTTCCGAAACTTCAGGGTATGAACATCACATTCGTGACTTCAGCACCCACAGATGAGGAAGGCTTCGCACTTCTCAAGAAATTCGGACTTCCCTTCAAACACGAAAAATAAGAGCTATGGCAAAAGAATCAATGAAAGCCCGCGAGGTAAAACGCCAGAAGCTGGTTGAGAAATATGCTGAGAAAAAGGCTGCGCTCAAGAAAGCTGCGCTTGCTGATGCTGATGGCAACATCGACTACGAGGCATTGACAAAACTCCAGAAGCTTCCCAAGAATGCTTCAAAAGTGCGTCTTCACAACCGTTGCGTGATTACCGGCCGTCCGAAAGGCTACATGCGTCAGTTCGGCATTTCGAGAATCCAGTTCCGTGAGATGGCATCTGCCGGACTGATTCCCGGAGTAAAGAAAGCAAGCTGGTGATACAATAAATTTGAAAGAACCACGTTATAAGAATTGGTGACTGACCCACAGAGCATTTACGTGCCCTGTGGGCGTCTCCAATCTTTCTCACATCCGGCGATTCCTTGCCGGATTTCGAAAAAAAGACAAAGTGAAAATTAAATATTGTTCGGATTATCTGAATCAATTTAACAATCAAAACAATGACTGATCCAATAGCAGATTATTTGACGAGATTGAGAAACGCCATCCATGCGGGACACCGTGTGGTGGAGATTCCGTCTTCAAAAATGAAAAAGGAGATCACAAAGATCCTTTTCGAGCAGGGCTACATCCTGAACTACAAGTTTATGGAAGGTCCCACTCCATCGGGCACAATCAAGATTGCCCTCAAGTATGATCCGGTCGACAAGGTGAGCGCCATCAAGAACCTCCGCCGTGTGTCCCGCCCGGGTCTTCGCCAGTATACAGGCTACAAGGATATGCCCCGCGTACTCAACGGACTTGGTATCGCCATCCTGAGCACATCCTATGGAGTGATGACAAACAAAGAAGCCAAAGAGCGTAAGGTCGGCGGCGAAGTATTATGCTACGTATATTAAAAGAAGGAGGTATTCGACATGTCAAGAATAGGTAAAGCACCCATTGAGATACCTGCCGGCGTAACAGTACAGGTAAACGGAAATGTAGTGACCGTAAAGGGTCCGAAAGGTGAGCTTTCTCAGGAAGTGAATCCTGTGATCTCAGTAGAGGTTGAGAACAACCACATCGAAGTAAAGCGTCCGAACGACGAGCGTCAGAACCGCGCTATGCACGGTCTCTACCGTGCGCTTATCCACAACATGGTGGTAGGCGTGTCAGCAGGATACAAAAAGGAGATGGAGCTTGTCGGTGTAGGCTACCGTGCCACATCCACAGGTCAGGTATTGGAGCTGTCATTGGGCTTCTCACATGCTATCTACATCAAGCTTCCGAAAGAGATAAAGGTCGAGGCAAAGACAGAGCGTAACAAGAACCCGCTCATCATCCTTGAGAGCGCCGACAAGCAGCTTCTCGGTCAGGTATGCGCCAAGATCCGCTCGCTCCGCAAGCCTGAGCCGTACAAGGGCAAAGGTATCAAGTTTGTTGGTGAGATTATCCGTCGCAAGTCCGGTAAGTCTGCCAATGCGAAATAATTAAAATAAGGAAGAACTATGGTATCTAAGATAGCAAGAAGAAATAAGATCAAGACCCGCATCCGCGGCAAGATTTCCGGTACAGCTCAAAGGCCCCGCATGAGCGTGTTCCGCAGCAACAAGGGGATCTACGTCCAGCTTATCGACGACCTCGAAGGCCGCACTCTCGTGGCTGCCTCTTCAAAGGGTCTTGAGGGCGGCACAAAGATTGAGATTGCCGCACGCGTAGGTGCAGAAGTGGCAAAAAAGGCTATGGAAAGCGGTATCACTGAGGTCGTGTTCGACCGTAACGGCTACCTTTTCCACGGCAGAGTTAAATCATTGGCCGATGGAGCACGTCAGGCCGGTCTTAAATTTTAATCGGAAATCATGGCAAAGAGAAACAATAGAGTAAAATCTACTAATGATTTGGATCTGAAAGACCGTCTTGTGGCCATCAACCGTGTGACTAAGGTTACAAAGGGTGGTCGTGCTTTCAGCTTCGCGGCAATTGTAGTGGTAGGTAATGAAGATGGCGTTATCGGCTGGGGCCTCGGCAAGGCTAATGAGGTGACAGCTGCAATCGCCAAGGGCGTTGAGACTGCAAAGAAGAACCTTATCAAGGTTCCGGTGCACAAGGGCACAATCCCTCACGAGCAGAGCGCGAAATTCGGCGGCTCACGCATATTCCTGAAACCCGCATCAGAGGGTACCGGAGTTAAGGCCGGCGGCGCAATGCGTGCCGTGCTGGAGAGCGTAGGCATCACCGACGTGCTTGCAAAGAGCAAAGGATCATCCAACCCCCACAACCTCGTGAAGGCCACAATCGCAGCCCTCGGCGAGCTCAGAAGCCCGGCACAGGTGGCTCAGAACCGTGGTGTGGCAGTGGATAAAGTGTTTAACGGCTAAAAACAACAGAAATGTCACAGATAGCAATCAAGCAGGTTAAGAGCCGCATCAATTGCCCGGCAGTGCAGAAGCGCACGCTCGATGCACTCGGACTGAGAAAAATGAATCACACAGTAGTAAAGGAAGACACCCCCTCGATCAGAGGAATGGTGAAGACTGTGCATCATCTCGTAGAAGTCACAACTCTCTAATTCATTAGAACTACATGGAACTACATAATCTTACGCCGGCTCCCGGCAGCAACAAGAGCAACAAGAGAATAGGTCGCGGTCCAGGTTCAGGCTACGGTGGGACGTCTACCCGTGGTCACAAGGGCGCGAAGTCACGTTCAGGCTACAAACATAAGATCGGTTTTGAGGGTGGTCAGATGCCGCTTCAGCGCCGAGTGCCGAAATTCGGTTTCAAGAACATCAACCGTGTTGAATACAAGGCTATCAACCTTGATGCTCTCGAGGCATTGGCAGAGGCTCAGAACCTGACCAAAATTACTGTTGCCGATCTCCGTGCTGCAGGTCTCGCTCCTAAGAGAGCGCTCGTGAAGATTCTCGCCAACGGTGCTATCAGCCGTGCCCTCGAGGTGCAGGCTGACGCATTCTCAAAGAAGGCTGAGGAGGCTATCACAGCAGCAGGTGGAACCGTCAGCAAAAACTAACTCTCATGGGATTTACACAAACGATAAAAAATATCTGGAGCGTAGAGGATCTCCGCAGGCGTATAGGAATTACGCTCCTGCTGGTGATAATCTATCGTTTCGGGTGCTACGTGGTTTTGCCGGGTATCAATCCTGACGAACTCATGGCACTGAAGAACTTCACATCGGACGGTCTGATGCAGTTGCTTGATATGTTCTCGGGCGGTGCGTTCTCTCAGGCATCCATCTTTGCGTTGGGTATCATGCCCTATATCACGGCATCAATCGTGATACAGCTTCTCGGCATGGTGCTCCCCGCATTCCAGAAGATGCAGCGAGAGGGTGAGAGCGGACGTATGAAGCTGAATCAGTACACCCGCTATCTCACCGTACTGATCCTTCTTCTTCAGGGTCCGGCTTACCTGATGAACCTCAAATATCAGGTGCAGGCTGCCGGTGGCCATGTGGAAATGGGATTCTGGACCGTGGTGTTCATGACCATTGTGCTTGCAGCCGGGTCAATGTTCATCATGTGGCTTGGCGAGAGGATTGACCAGAAGGGCATCGGCAACGGTATCTCCTTCATCATCCTTATCGGTATCATGGCACGCTTCCCGGAGGCAGTGATTCAGGAATTCACCGGCCGACTGATGAACTCCGCCGGCGGTGGTCTTGTGATCTTCCTTGTGGAGCTTGTAATCCTCGTAGCCGTCATAGCCGGTGCTGTGCTTCTCGTGCAGGGCACACGCAAGGTGCCCGTGCAGTATGCAAAGCGCATACAGGGCAACAAGCAGTATGGCGGTGCACGTCAGTACATTCCTCTGAAAGTGAACGCAGCCGGTGTGATGCCGATCATCTTTGCGCAGGCAATCATGTTCATCCCTGTCACACTTGTTGGCTTCAGCACAGAGCAGACCGGATTCTTCGGAGCTCTTACCGACCTCTATGGATTCTGGTATAATTTGGTTTATTTCGTAATGATTGTGGCATTCACATACTTCTACACCGCAATTACAGTGCGTCCGGCACAGATGGCAGAGGATATGAAACGCAACAACGGCTTCATCCCCGGCATCAAACCCGGCAAGCCTACCGTGGAATATCTTGACTCCATCATGTCGAGGATAACCCTTCCGGGCTCTATCTTCCTCGGCATCGTGGCGATTCTTCCGGCGATAGCACACGTATGCGGTCTCAACCGTCAGTTCGCCGCTTTCTTCGGAGGCACATCGCTTCTGATTATGGTGGGCGTTATCCTCGACACGCTGAGAATCGTGGAAGGTCACTTGCTGATGCGTCATTATGACGGCCTGATGAAGGATGGCCGCATCAAGGGGCGCACGACAGGTAGTGGTGCATTCTAAAAGTCAGATTCAGTAAGCTAATGATCTATATCAAGACAGCTGAGGAGATCGTCAAGATGCGCGCGGCATGCGACCTCGTAAGCCGCACGCTCGGAGAGGTGGCCAAATGGGCACGTCCCGGAATCACGACCCGAAAGCTTGATAACATAGCAAGGGAGTTTATCCTCGACAACGGGGGTAAACCCGCTTGCTTAGGCTATCACGGATTTCCGGGCACGTTGTGCATTGAGGTAAATGAGACGGTGGTGCATGGTTTCCCGTCGGGCTACGAGCTTCGGGAAGGTGACATAGTCGGCACAGACTGTGTGGCTGAACTCGACGGCTTCAACGGCGACAGTTGCTACACGTTTGCCATCGGAGAGATCGATGAGAAGGTGGCGCGCTTGTTGCAGGTCACAAAGGAGTCGCTCTACGTAGGCATCAATGCAGCGCAGGCGGGGAAGAGAATCGGCGATATCTCAAATGCCGTGCAGACCTACTGCGAACGCGCCGGCTACAGCGTGGTGCGTGAGATGTGCGGACACGGCATCGGAAAAAGCATGCATGAGGATCCCGAGGTGCCCAATTTCGGGCGTCGAGGCATCGGTCCGGTATTGAAGCCGGGCATGTGCATCGCTATTGAGCCGATGATAAATCTCGGGAGCAAGAACGTGGTTATAGAGAGCAACGGCTGGGAATGCCGCACACGCGACCGCAAGCACTCCGCTCACTATGAGCACACCATCCTCATCACGACGGATGGTCCTGAGATAATGACAACATTCGACTACATCGATGCTGCACTTTCCGCAGGCGACAACAACAGCATCTAAGAATAAACAAAGCAAAAACTGAAAAGACTATATGGCAAAACAAGCTGCAATCGAACAGGACGGAGTGATTCTCGAGGCATTGTCAAACGCAATGTTTAAGGTAGAGCTTGGCAACGGGCATGAAATCACAGCCCACATATCAGGCAAGATGAGAATGCACTACATCAAGATACTTCCGGGCGACAAGGTGAGGGTGGAAATGAGCCCTTACGACCTGTCGAAAGGACGTATCGCTTTCAGATATAAATAAAAAAACGACACTCCATATGAAAGTAAGAGCATCAATCAAAAAGCGTACGGCCGACAGCAAGATCGTGCGCAGAAAAGGAAGATTATACGTAATCAACAAGAAGAATCCAAAATTTAAAACACGTCAGGGATAATTTTATTACCTTTGCAAAAAATTTGTAACAAACTATGGCAGTAAGAATAGTCGGCGTAGATTTGCCGCAAAACAAAAGAGGAGAGATTGCCTTGACGTATATCTACGGCATAGGCCGCAGCGCAGCCAACACCATCCTCAAGAAGGCGGGTGTAGACCGCGACATCAAGGTACAGGACTGGACAGACGATCAGGCAGCAGCCGTTCGTGAGGTGATCCAGACAGAATATAAGGTTGAGGGCGACCTCCGTTCGGAGATCCAGCTCAACATCAAGCGTCTCATGGATATCGGTTGCTATCGCGGCATCCGTCATCGTATCGGACTTCCGGTAAGAGGCCAGAGCACCAAAAACAACGCCCGCACACGTAAGGGCCGTAAGAAAACAGTCGCTAACAAGAAGAAAGCTACTAAATAAAATTAAAGTATGGCAAAAAAGACAGTCGCAGCTAAAAAGAGGAATGTCAAGGTTGACGCCAACGGTCAGCTTCATGTGCATAGCTCTTTCAACAACATTATCGTTTGCCTTGCCAACAGCGAGGGCCAGGTTATCTCCTGGAGCTCTGCAGGCAAGATGGGCTTCAGAGGCAGCAAGAAGAACACTCCCTATGCAGCTCAGATGGCAGCGCAGGATTGTGCCAAGGTCGCATACGATCTCGGCCTGCGCAAGGTGAAAGCCTATGTGAAGGGGCCGGGCAACGGCCGTGAGTCAGCTATCCGTACAGTGCACGGAGCTGGTATCGAGGTGACAGAGATTGTAGATGTCACACCGCTGCCCCACAACGGATGTCGTCCTCCTAAGAGAAGAAGAGTTTAATAGGAAAAAGCAGCCCCTGTCCTGTCGCTGAATGCGAATAGACTGCCCCAGCATCTTTCTCTCGGCAGTCGCGGCTGCGCTAAGGAGGCAGGATAAAAGGCCACTTTAATTAAAACACAAAGAAAAAAATGGCAAGATATACAGGCCCAAAGACAAAAATCGCCCGCAAGTTCGGCGAGGCAATTTACGGTGAGGACAAGGTTCTGGCAAAGAAGAACTATCCACCGGGACAGCATGGCGCCAACCGCAGAAGAAAGACTTCGGAATATGGCACTCAGCTGAAAGAGAAACAGAAAGCGAAATATACTTACGGCGTGTTGGAACGTCAGTTCCGCAACCTGTTCGAGGAGTCAGCCCGCACTAAGGGTATTACCGGTGAGGTGCTCCTTCAGCTTCTCGAAAGCCGTCTTGACAACGTAGTGTATCGTCTCGGTATCGCTCCGTCTCGTCCGGCTGCACGTCAGATCGTGCTCCACAAGCATATCACCGTCAACGGAAAGGTGGTAAATATCCCCTCTTACCGTGTTAAACCCGGTGATGTGGTTGCTGTCCGTGAGAAGTCAAAATCGCTTGAGGTTATCGCCGACTGCCTTGCCGGCTTCAACCATAGCAAATATCCCTGGATTGAATGGGATGAGAGCAAAAAGGGGGGCAAATTCCTCCATGTTCCGCAGCGTGAAGACATTCCGGAGACTATCAAGGAACAGTTGATCGTTGAGTTGTATTCTAAATAATAAACAATAGAAACCCATGCCAATATTAGCATTTCAGAAACCCGACAAGGTCATCATGCTTGAGGCCGACAATTCGTTCGGCAAGTTCGAATTCCGGCCGCTTGAACCGGGCTACGGCCAGACAATAGGCAACGCGCTGCGCAGAATCCTTCTTGCTTCGCTCGGCGGCTTTGCCATCTGCTCTATCCGTATTGACGGAGTCGCTCATGAGCTTGACACCATTCCCGGGGTAAAGCAGGATGTCACCAATATCATCCTCAACCTAAAACAGGTAAGATTCAAGCAGCTGACCGAAGACCATGAGACAGAGAAAGCTGTGGTAAATGTGTCGGGCACCGATGTGCTTAAGGCAGGCGATCTGGGCAAGGTGCTTTCCGGGTTTGAAGTACTCAATCCGGATTTGGAAATCTGCCGTCTTGATCCCTCGGCAAGTTTCCAGATGGAGTTTACTATCAACAAGGGTCGCGGATGGATCCCGGCTGACGAAAACCGTGAGCTGCTCGGTGATTCCGATCCCAACGTGATAGCTATCGACTCTATCTACACCCCCGTCAAGAACGTGAAATATGCGGTGGAGAACTACCGCGTGGAGCAGAAGACTGACTATGAGAAGCTCCTTATCGAAGTGACTACCGACGGCTCTATCGCGCCGCAGGATGCACTCAAGGAGGCTGCCAAGATTCTGATCTATCATTTCATGCTCTTCAGCGACGAGAAGATTGCGCTTGAGACTCCTAAGGAGAATGATGTCGATGAGTTTGACGAAGAAGTCCTTCACATGCGTCAGCTCCTGAAGAGCAAACTCACTGATATGGATCTTTCCGTGCGTGCCCTCAACTGCCTTAAGAGCGCCGAGGTCGAGACGCTTGGCGAGCTCGTGGTCTTCAACAAGAACGACCTGCTCAAGTTCCGCAACTTCGGTAAGAAGTCGCTCACTGAGCTTGACGAACTGCTCGCAAGTCTTAACCTCTCCTTTGGGATGGACATTTCAAAATATAAATTAGATAAAGACTAAACAACGATGAGACACAATAAAAAATTCAACCACCTCGGTCGTAAGAAAGGTCATCGTGATGCGCTTCTCATGAACCTCACTATCTCTCTTATCATGCATAAGAGAATCTTCACGACTCTGGCAAAGGCTAAGGCATTGCGTATATATGCTGAGCCGATTATCACGAGGTCTAAGACCGACGATATGGCAAACCGTCGCCTCGTCTTCAGCTACCTCCAGAACAAGGAAGCCGTTAAGGAACTTTTCGGCGTAATAGCAGAGAAAGTGGCTGACCGTCCCGGTGGCTATACTCGTATTCTCAAGACAGGACACCGTCTCGGTGACAACGCTGAGATGGCAATGATCGAGCTCGTTGACTTCAATGAAAACATGCTCGAGGCTGCCGGCGAGAAGAAAGCTAAATCCACACGCCGTAGCCGCCGCAAGAAAGGCGCTGCTGACGAGGCTCCCGCTGCTGAGGCTCCCGCTACGGAGGAAGCTCCTAAGGCTGAATAAATATCGGCATGATTTAATATTACGCAAGAGCGACATTCATACGGGTGTCGCTCTTGTCTGTTTAAATTGTTTTTATTAACTTAGCGCGGTTAATTGAATATATATGCATATCCCTGAAACCATATATCTTGACAGTTGGCTGGCGATTCTTCTCACGGTGGCGTATGCGCTGATGATTATTGCCTCGGTGATTGTGGTGCTACGTGAGAACCGCAATCCGATACGTGCGCTGTCGTGGGTGATCGCTCTGGTTTTCCTTCCGATTGTGGGGCTGGTGTTCTATCTGTTCTTCGGACGCAGCCTGAGGGGGATGCACATGATCTCGCGCCATAACAAGCGTAAGATTCTCCGGGAACACTCTCCGCGACGCATAAATCTGAACAGCCTTGACCTCTCTGCCGAACATCGCAATCTCGTGAAGCTTGCCCATAATCTCTGTCGCGCCCCGTTCACTGTCAATAATGAGATTGACATTTTCACCGATGGCATCAGCAAGTTTGAATCGCTCAAGCGTGATCTTGAGAATGCCAGGGAATCGATACTGCTGCAATACTACATATTCCTTGACGACAAGATAGGCACGGAAATCTCCGACATACTGATACGCAAGGCGAAGGCGGGGATAAAGGTGAAGGTGATATATGACCACATCGGGAGCTTCTCTGCCAAGAAGAGTTTCTTTACCAACATGGAGAGGGCGGGAGTGCAGACCCATCCTTTCTTCCGCGTCAACTTCCCTCATTTTGCCAACAGAATCAACTGGAGAAACCATAGGAAGATTGTGGTGATCGACGGGAGTATAGGATATATCGGGGGTATGAACATAGCCGACCGCTACGTGAATGGTCTGCCCAACGGAGAAGTGTGGAGAGATACGCATTTCAGGGTGACGGGCGATATTGTGGAGTCGCTTGTGTATTCCTTTGCGATTGACTGGAATTTCTTGAAGAAAGAGCCATACGTGCCTGAGGTTACGCCGAAGCTCAACGTCAACAGCAACAGTGTCGGCGTGCAGCTCGTGACGGGAGGCCCCACGGAGAGATGGAACAACCTGACGCTATGTTTCCTGCGCGCCATCTCGTCGGCACGCCGCACGATATACATACAGACACCATATTTTCTTCCGACCGACGGTTTGCTGAGTGCCCTACAGGCAGCAGCGTTGGCAAAAGTGGATGTCAGGATAATGATGCCGCGCAACACTGACAGCCGCTTGCTTCATTACGCATCATTCTCCTATATATCGGAGTGCCTGAAATCCGGCATCAAGGTGTATCTGTATGAGCCCGGTATGCTCCATGCAAAGGCAATGATAATAGACGACATGTTTGTGACTGCAGGTTCCACAAATTTTGATTTCCGCAGTTTCGAGAATAATTTCGAATGTAACCTGCTGATATATGATGAGAATATCAACCGTAAGATGCGCGACATATTCTTTGAAGATGTCGCGCAGAGCACTAAGCTGACTCTCGACCGATGGAAGAGACGCCCGTTGTATCATCGATTCCTTGAGTCATTGTTGCGTCTTGTCTCGCCGATTTTGTAGGGTTTATGGTTTATAGTTTATGGTTTAAGGTTTAAGGTTGATAGTGGGGTAGATGGAGCGATTGTTAGGGTTTTGGAAGATATATTGAGATTTAATCTACGATAAGAGATGCTACTTATAAAAGATACTATGGTTTCGCTCGACCTTATAGAGCGTTTTTTTGTGTGCGATCTTGATTCTTGTCTTGGTCAGTGCTGCATTGACGGAGATGCAGGTGCGCCGCTTCTTGAGGAGGAGAGGGAGGAGATTGAGAGACACATGGATGAGATTCTCCCGCTGCTCAATCCGTCGGCACAGTCCATCATAAAGGAGTGTGGGGCGTCATATATTGATGAGGAGGGGGATCTTGTCACTCAGATTGTGGAGGGGAAGGACTGTGTGTTCACTACGTATGCCGAGGGAGGGAAGTGCCTTTGTGCCCTTGAGAAAGCATACCGAAAGGGGAAACTTCCGCAATTGAAGCCCTCATCATGCCATCTATATCCCGTGAGGCTCAGAAAATATGGGGATATGACCGCAGTTAATCTTCATAGGTGGAAAATCTGCAAGTGTGCCGAGATTCTGGGTAGATCCAGGAAAGTGAGGGCATACGAATTTCTTAAAGAGCCGTTGATCCGTAAATTCGGAGAGGAATGGTATGCCGAGCTGGAGCATACTGCGAAGGAATGGCTGCGTCAGCAGGAGAATAAATGATTGGGATAGAGGTATATATAAAATAGAAAGTGGACGGATTTCACAATCAGTCCACTCTTCTTTTTTGCTTAACTAAATAAATTCTTACATGTTAGGATTATAGATACCTAAATTTCACTGCAAAGTTATAACTTATTTACGATATAATCATCATTACAAGTGTGAAAAAATATTAAATTAGTAAATAAATTATTTGTTTATTTACGCTGGAAATCCGGGTTGGGGATATCTGGAATGTGTCATCCGGTATTGACGTATGCATTCAGGCTATTGCCTGCCAAAATAAAAAATATCCTTCCAATATATCTGCAATCATATATTAGAAGGATATTTCTGTATCTCCATAGGGAGTCGAACCCTAATCGTCGGAACCGGAATCCGATATTCTATCCATTGAACTATGGAGACGTGTATATATGCGGATGATTTTCTCATCACCGTTGCAAAGTTAATTAAAATTTCCGAACTTTGCAAAAATATAATTTGAAATCAATATGGAAGTCAAGATAGAGGAGGGATGGAAGAATCATCTTTCAGAGGAATTTGAAAAACCGTATTTCAGGGCGTTGACGCAGAAGGTGCGTCAGGATTATGCCGACCCGACGGTGAGAGTGTATCCCCCCGGCAAGGAGATTTTCGCGGCGTTTGATGCGTCGCCGTTTGATGCCACCAAGGTGGTCATCATCGGTCAGGATCCTTACCATGGACCGGGACAGGCGAACGGATTATGCTTCTCGGTGGCTCCCGGCGTGATGATGCCTCCGTCGCTTGTCAACATCTTCAAGGAGGTGAGTGCCGACACCGGCGCACCGATGCCCGCCGACGGCGATCTCAGCCGATGGGCACGTCAGGGTGTGCTGCTTCTGAATTCATCGCTAACCGTCAGGGAGCATGCTCCCAAGTCACATTCCGGAATTGGATGGGAGACGTTTACCGATGCCGCCGTTAATGCACTCGCGAGCGAGAAGATGGGGCTGGTATTCATGCTGTGGGGATCGGATGCCATAAGGAAGGGTGCGAAGATTGACCGGGAGAAGCATCTGGTGCTCACCTCCCCGCATCCGTCGCCACTATCCGCCTACAGAGGATTCTTCGGCAACCGTCATTTCTCCAAGGCGAATGAATATCTTGTGGCACACGGCAAGACTCCGATTGTATGGTGACGATGGATTGCCTGAGAGCAATGCTGCTCCTCTCCATGCTGTATTTAGGTGGGATGGCAGTATACCCGCTTGATACGTTGTCGGGGGTGTTCAGCCGCGATGTGCGCACACTGTCGGTGGAGAATCCGGATTACTTCATGTCGCCGCCGGTGGTGAGGCTCGGCACGTCTGACCGCCTTGTGGTGAAATTCGACATACTCGGGGATGAGCATCAGTATCTACGCTACCGTATACTGCATTGTAATGCCGACTGGCAGCCATCGCGTCTGCTTGAGCCGGAATACGTCGGCGGGTTCAATGAATGTGACATAACCGACTATGCCTATTCATCGGGCACCTACGTGCATTACGTAAATTATCGAGTGGAGATTCCGAATGAGGATATGCAGCTGCTCGTCAGCGGCAACTATCTCATGCAGGTGTATCCGGAGAGTGAGCCGGATGAGATATTGCTTCAGCAGCGGTTCTGCGTATCAGAGAATAGCGTGGCGATAGCGGGAAACGTCACTGCGCGCACCGACCGAGGTGTCAACGACAGATGGCAGCAACTGTATATCACCGTTGATGTGGGCGATGGATCGAGGATAAACCCGTATCAGGATCTTGTGGTGACGGTCACTCAGAACAACCGTCCGGAAACTACGCGCACGCTTGCCGGTCCGCTTCGGACAGAGGGGGGGACCATAGTCTACGCTCATGATCCGGCATTGGTATTCAATGCCGGGGATGAGTATCGGCGTTTTGAGACAGTGAGGGCGGATTACGCCGGCATGCATACCGATTCTGTAAAATTCGGTGGTAGCAACTGGCATGCCTATCTGTCGGTGGATGAGCCGCGTGAGGAGAAGGATTATATTTATGACGAAACGCAGCACGGGCGGTTCAAGATAGATGAATATAATTCGAGCAACCCGGATTTGGGGGCGGATTACGTGACGGTGCATTTCACGCTCGAGATGCCGCGTATTGCAGAGCCGGTATATGTGGATGGTGATTTCACGTCGCATCGTTTCGGCGATTTCAACCGTATGCGATATGATGATGTGCGGCAGTGCTACGTGGCGGAGATTCCGCTGAAGCAAGGAAGCTATAATTATCAGTATGTGGTGGATAGAGGGGGAGTGTACACTCCGGCTCCTATTGACGGAGATAAATATGAGACGCGTAATGAATATCTGGTGAAGGTATATCTGCGTCAGCCCGGATCGCGCGGGGATAGGCTTGTCGGGGCGACTGTGCTCTGATTCGCGATATGACAAAGCCTCCGCTATGGTGCAATCCATAGCGGAGGCTTATTCTTTCAGAGTGTTTTAGCTTATTCTTTTGCGAGGATGAGGGCGGAATAGGGGGCGAGGGTGATCTTGCCGCCGTTTGTCGTGCCGAGAGAGCCGTCGTGAGCCATCTTGCCGTTCTGTGCCACAATCATCCATTTCCCTTTGGCTATGTTGACCGTCTGCTCGTGGGATGCACCGTTGAATACCACCTTAATCTCCTTCCAGCTGTCGCCGTTGGCATTCTCCTTCAGCGAATAGGATATGAGATTCGGGGTCTTCTTGGAGTCGATCTTATCAAATACGAGATGCTTCGCGATGTCGTCGGCAGAAGTCATGCGGAATGCGGGATGAGCCTTGCGGAGAGCCACCAGCTCACGGTAATAGTCAAACTGGTCGCGATATTTCGATTTATTTGCCCAGTCGATGGCATTTACGGAGTCGGGCATGTTGTAGGTGTTGTGATTACCCTTCTTGCCACGGAAAATCTCCTCGCCGGCGAACATGAACGGGGTGCCTTGTGATGTGAACACGATTGTCTGCGCAAGTTTGGCAGCCTCAAGCATATTCTCCTCCGGCTCGCCCTCCATAGAGTGATGAAGCTTGTCGGTCAGGCACATATCGTCATGGCAGGATACATAGTTTACGATCATCTCCGGCGAATCAGCGTATGGGAATTTGGAATTTTGCCCTTTGGAATAATCCACTTGCGGATGGTTCGTTGCAGCTACGATGCCGATTTTCACAGTCTCCTCATTGCCGGGCTTACCTGTGGCGAATCCACGGTCGGCGGCATTAGTGTAATGACCCTTAACGGCATCGCGGAGATCATCGGAGAAAACGGCTATATCCTTCATCTTCGATACGTTCTCCTTCAGAGCTCTTCTCTCTACTGCCAATGGGGAATCACCGGCAGTCCAACCCTCGCCATATACGAAGATGGAGGGGTCAATTTTCTTCAGCTCTTCAGCCACCTTGTTCATAGTCTCCGTGTCATGAATCGCCATTAGGTCGAAACGGAATCCGTCGATATGATACTCCTTTGCCCAATATTTCGTGGAGTTGATGATATAATCCTGCATCTGCTTCAGGTCGGAGGCGGTCTCATTGCCACATCCGGAAGCGTCGGAATAGCGTCCGTCGTCCCAATGGCGATGGTAATATCCCGGAGCGGTCAGTTCGAAATTCGAACCGTCATTTTCAGCTGTATGGTTATACACCACGTCCATTATGACACCGATCCCGGCATCATGCAGAGCCTTCACCATCTCCTTCATCTCGCGCACTCGGGTCGAGGGGTCGGAAGGGTTGGTGGAGTAGGAGCCTTCTGGTGCGTTATAGTTCTGCGGATCATATCCCCAGTTGTAGGTGTTGTTCTGAAGGTTGGTCTCATCCACAGAGTTATAGTCGTAGGATGGGAGGATATGCACGTGGGTTACGCCGAGTTCCTTCAGATGGTCGATTCCGGTCTTCTCTCCGAGCGGTGTCACTGTGCCATCCTCGGTCAAGGCAAGAAACTTACCCTTGTTGGCGATTCCGGAAGAGGGGTGCATCGACATGTCACGGTGATGCATCTCATACACGATGACGTCGGAGAAGTTCTTCACTTCCGGGCGTCTGTCGGCATCCCAACCCTCAGGATTGGTCTTTGCAAAATCAATTATGGCGGCACGCTTGCCGTTGACCCCGACGGCTTTCGCCCACACTCCGGGAGTCTCGTTCTTCCATTCCCCTTTCCATTTTATCTGGAAGGTGTAGAACTTGCCATAAAGTTTCTCCGGCAGGGAGGCGGTCCAGGTGCCGTTGGCGGCATCCTTCTTCATTTCGACCACCTGATACGGCTTGCCGGTGTGTCCATCATTGTAAAGGTTTACTCTTGCCTCCTGTGCTTCAGGGCTCCAAAGGCGGAAATGCGTTCCGGAATTATTCACTGAAAGCTCGAGGTCATCGCCATTATATGTAGGATAGCTGATGAACTGAGAGTCATACGTGCTTTGAGCCATAACCTGAGATGTTGTGGCTACTGAGCCTGCGGTCATAAGCAGAGCTGTCATGGTTAGATATACATGTAATTTCATTCCGATGTAAAGAATTTATCAGTTAATGATTCAAAGTTACAAAATATTTTTCTGATTTCAATACATATTCAGAATCATTAATATGAGATTAACAATAATTATGTAATCCAATGTCAGTTACGTGTATGTATATAGTGAACCATAAGGTATGTTGGCGTGTTATATAGACAAAGCCTAATCCGGGCAGATTGCCCACGCAATAATTGGATCGAAGCATTCTTATCCGCTCCCCCGGCGCGAAGCCGGACAGAAGAGATAGGGTATGTATTCAAGATGATGTTTTATCAAAATTATGAATGAGAGAGGTGGTAACGACGCGGGTTGCCGCCTCTCTCTTGTGTATGTGAAAAATAATTAGTAACTTTGCAACGCTTTTCGCGAAAGGCAGGCGAGGGGGAGAGTCCCGCAGCCGGAACGCTTTTCTAAGAAAAGTGGAAATATACATATTAATCAATAAAACTCTCAAAACAATGCATCTTTCAACAGAAGAGAAGCAGGCCATCTTCGAGAAATATGGCCAGGGTAAGAACGACACAGGCAGCCCCGAAAGCCAGATCGCACTTTTCTCAATTCGTATCAAGCACCTCACTGAGCACCTCAAGGAGAATCACAAGGACTACACCACAGCCCGCGCACTTAAGGCTCTCGTAGGTCAGCGTCGTTCACTCCTCGACTATCTGATCCGCAAGGACATCAACCGTTACCGTGCAATCATCGCCAAGAAAGAACTTGGTATCCGCAAGTAATCGGGAAGATAAAGATATAGGAGACAAAAAAATCCGTGTTGATCATCAACACGGATTTTTTTGTCTCCTTACTGTTGTCCGAGTATGGAAGCGGAACTTCCATACCGGACAATGGGGTAGAATCAGTTTTTGGTCAGGTTAATACCGATTTCAACTTTCGAAGTAGTATCGATGATTTCAGGTATTGCATTCAATATTCCCGGCAGCATCATAGCCATGATTCCCATATTAGGATCTTTTGAAGCTTCTTCTACGATCGATTTCACGAAATCTTCATCAGAGAAGAGAGGTTTTGCAATTTTGAGAATAGGAAGAAGTGTCTCTGTCCCAAGATAGAATGCAGTGGTGTTCTCAATGGTTACTACTTTTCCATCTTTTGTATATTGAGCTTGACCATACTCTATAGGAATACCTGCTGTCAGCATAGGAAGAAGGTTTTGCATCAGCCCCTCTACTAAAGAGGAAAGATCAACGGCACGGGTGCGTTCGGTAGCGTTGTTGAGTGTGTTGGCTATAATTGCAGCCGGATCAAGGAATAGTCGCAATTGTCCTTCTTTTGAAATGATGTATTGTGCGATACCTTTCGGTGCTACAGTCTCGGGAAGTCCCTCTACTTTGGTGTCAAGATATTTTGCAGATACAGACCCGTCTTCACCAAGATCAATAGATTTAACTACCTGGCAAAGAGCATCAACAATGGAGGTGGTGGTGGAATCATTGTCAATGGCTGGGAGGAATGGATATACGAGCGTTAAGCCAAGTAGGTCTGCAACAGGCATCGGGTAGCCGGTTCCAAATAAATCAATGCCTTTTTCAGAAACCCAATCCACATGTAAGGTATTAAAGGGGTATTCTGAGCCATCTTCGTCATCAACTTTGAGAGGGTGGATTGTCCAGGTTCCGGCGAGGGATGTGTTTTTCAGCTTGACATCGGAAAGGTCAAACTTGAAATTCTCTGGAGTGGCATAGCCGGAGTAAGAGTATGTGCAGAAATCAGTCTCGCCTGTGCCTTTGAATGTGCAGCTGTCGGCTTCGCCTTCCAGCTTCACGGGAATCACTACAGACGGGGAGCCGGGAAGCACGCCTGCAGTCGGTATCGAGAGTCCTTCGGTAGCGGAATCAGCTTTTGTCATGCCACCGATGAGATCAGAAAGATTCAATGGTTCGCCGGCAAGGGTTATGTTGGCATTGCCGTTGCCATCGGGAGTGAAGGTGACTTTCTTGCCCACGAGATTGCTCCCGTTGAGTGAAAGGTCAAGATTCTGGGATGCGTAGGCTTTTTCTTCCAAAGATACGCCCGGAACAATCGGTTCATCATCATTACTACATGAAGTGAATGTAGCAGTGAACGCTGTCACAGCGAGTAGGTAAAGAAATGATTTTTTCATTTAATAATATAGTTATGTGAAAAATAAATGCTTTTGATAATTTTGTAAAAATTCGGTTGCAAAGATAGATATTTTGTGTGAGATATAGAACAAATTTGAGGATAAATCTTTATCTGTTAGTGGAGTTTATTGATAAATTGACCAAAAAATAGTAATTTTGCACGAAATATTTATTATTTAAGTTTCGCAAGTTTTCCAACTTGCTTCACTTAAATGGTTTAATGTTTATGGTTTATGATTATTAAATTTTGTATAATGAAAAGATTCGTGGATTTTCGTGAATCTTAAACCTTAAACTATAAACTTTAAACCACTGAAGTGCAGCTTGCGAAACTTCAGTTTATTATATTAGAGCAGGATGAAATTTTCAGAATTAGCAATTTGGGGTATGGCAGTGTTGTCGGTGTCATGTATCCGGGAAGAGCCTTTGAATGCGGAATGCGACATCACTTCGGTGACGTTGCCGGGTGACGTGCTCAACCGGCAGCCATTGATAGAGAACGACAAGATTACTCTTATAGTGAAGAACGACGTCTCCGTCATGTCGTTGGCTCCGGAATTTGAATTGACCCCCGGTGCGACAATTGAACCGGCGAGCGGAACGGTGCGTAATTTCCTGTTGCCGCAGACGTATAAGGTTACGTCTGAAGATGGAGAATGGAGCAAGACTTACACCGTCAGTGTGGAACGCAATAATTCCATCAACCTGAACTATAGCTTTGAAAATGTAAGGCAAGTGTCGGCATTGGGTGGAGCGTGCTCCTACGACGTATTTTATGAAACCTCCCCATCGGGTGCGGTATCCCTTGAATGGGCAAGCGCAAACCAGGCGTTTGCAATGTCGTTCCAGGCATCAACACCGAATACGTTCCCTACCTATCAGGGTGAGGATGGCGTGGACGGATGCTGTGCAGTGCTCGTGACAAGAAGCACCGGAAAATGGGGGCAGAATTTAGGAAAGCCTATAGCTTCCGGAAATCTGTTTTTCGGTAAGTTTGATATGACGGATGCAATAAATCATCCGTTGGAGGCAACTCATTTCGGCATACCGTTCACAAATGTGCCCACTCGCTTCAGCGGATACTACAAATATACACCCGGACCGGAGTACTGTGCTCCTGATGCCGATGGTAAGCTGCAGCCGGTAGAGGGTATGGTGGATTTGTTTAGCCTGTATGCGGTATTATATGAGACTACCGAGACTCACGAGTGGCTTGACGGCACGAATGTGCTTGCTCCGGATAATGACCTCATAATATCCACGGCGGAGATTCCCGATCGTCACGCATCTGAGGAATGGGTGGAATTTTCAGTTCCGTTCACGTATCGTCCGGGAAAATCCATCGATCCTGAGAAACTAAAGGCAGGGAAATATAATATTGCCGTAGTGATGGGTTCAAGCAAGGATGGCGACCGTTTCTGTGGTGCTGTCGGCAGCACTCTAAAGGTGGATGAGGTGTCGATATCATGTTCGTCGGATTCTAAAAACTGAAAGTAATGAAATTAAAAAGTATAAAAAGATTATTATTGCTGCAGGTATTCCTGTTTGCTATGTCGCTGGAGTCGTATGCGGGAGATAATGTGTCGGGATTCGTTCAGTTTTTCCGCGACATGGAATATGAGGTGAATGCCGGTACTAATATCGGAGGGGCATCCCCGTTGCCTCTCCCGGCAGAGATACGCAAGATTGATTCCTATAACCCGGATCTAAACCTGCAGATCGGTGCCACTGTGAGGCGTTGGCTTGATGCTGACAGACGTTGGGGCGTCGGTCTCGGTCTGAGATTTGAGACGAAAGGTATGCGCACGAAAGCTACTGTGAAGAACTATGGTATGGAGATAATCGACAATGGTAAGACGCTGAAGGGGCGTTGGACCGGTCGTGTGCAGACAAAATATCATTCGCAGCAGCTCGTCATACCGATCACGGCTCTCTATCGTCTTAACCGTCGTGTGGTTTTCAATGCGGGTCCATATCTGTCGTATGCCTTCACCAATGATTTCGACGGCTTTGTCTCCGACGGCTATCTTCGTGAAGGGGATCCGACAGGGGAGAAAATCAGCTTTGCCGGCGACTCCAAGGCTTCATACGACTTCGGGGGGGACTTGCGTAAATTCCAGTGGGGCGGACAGATAGGCGTGTCTTGGCTTGCCTACAAGCGTCTATCAATCAATGCCAATCTTGAATGGGGTTTCAACAGCATCTTCAATTCATCATTCAAGACGATAAGCTTCAGTCTCTACCCGATATACCTTAACTTAGGATTCGGCTACAACTTCTGACGCCAGGTCTATTCCGTCAGAATGTAGTGATGCATAGCAGGCATCGTCCGGCAATGGAATAAAGTCATTTTTTTTCAGATTCCATACCGGACGATGCTGTTCTTTTTTCATAAAAATAGGCTAATTTGATAATTTTTAGGAGTTTTTTTACGAAAAAGGATAAATTTTGTTGATTTTTTTGTAATTTTGTAACTGTTTAAGAGTCTATAAGATATTGGGGAATTACTAAACTGCATTTGTATTGATGTGTTTTCAAGATAGCCCATATAATACAGAACAATAACAACCTAAAGCTTCATACAATGAAATTATTGCGACATTGCCTTATCTGGGGAGGAATTCCCTTGATTATGGCATCCTGTAGTCAGGAGACTCCTTGGGGATCCGGTACGGATTCCGGAGAGGGGGGTATAAATGTCAGGCTCACGGCGTTGACCGACGTGAAGGCGGCAGTGCCGTCAGTTCGGGCAGAGAATGGAGAGCTTGTTCCTCCCCCCGCAGAAGAGTTTCAGATAAGGCTGACCAAGAACGACGGATCTTATACGAAATCATGGTCTTCTTTGGAGGAATTTGCTAAGGAGGAGAGCTTTTCAGTGGGCGATTACCAATTGTCGGCATTCTATGGCAGTGAGACTTCGCAGGGTATAGCCGGCAACAAGGGGTATGAGACTGCATATTATTATGGCAGTCAGGACGTGACTGTGCGTGAAGGGCAGACCTCCGAAGTGCAGCTGCAGCCCTCACTTGCCAATGCTGTGCTTGTGATTGAATATACTGATGCATTCAAGAATTATTTCCCGTATTATTCCACCACCGTGCAGACCGAGGGTCATGATGCTGTGAATCTCGGAAATCTTGACGGTGCATATAATTATGTGGTGCCGGGAAATCTTGACATCACGATCGAGGCACAGTTGCAGAATGGCAACCGTGTGCATCTGACGCCGGCAAGTTTTCCGACTGAGGCAAAGCACATGTATAAGTTGCGTTTCACCGTCTACGATGGAGAAATTGGCAAGGCGGATCAGTTGGGCATATCGTTTGATGAGTCGTTGACCACTGATGAGGTTCGTGTGGATCTTTCAGATGATGTGTTGAATGGGGAGGCTCCGGTGGTGGCTGCTTCCGGTTTCACAAGTGGAGATGTGATGGACGTGCAGAAGAATATTGATTTCAAGAGGGATTTGAAATTCAATGTGGTGGCACGTGGAGGAATGAAGACTGCGAAGCTGACCATAGAGTCGGATACGTATAGCCCTGCCTATCTCACTAATGGAGTCGTTGATCTTTGTTCGCTGGACGACGCGAAGAGATCGGAGATGGAGGCTGCCGGAATAGTGATGCGAGGATTCCGCGAACCGGAGGGTGAGATGGCGAATCTGGATCTTACGGGTCTTGTGGCAAATCTTCCTGACGGTGTGCATAAGTTTTCGCTTGCTGTGACCGACAAACATACAAATTCCAGTGAACCGGTTGATGTTACGGTCCGTCTTTATGAGCTTCACATGTCGATGGAGGCAAATGGTGAGGCACCCTTTGGCGAGGGTTATGCAGAGGTGGCTGTGACGTATGACGGTCCGGATCCTACAGATCCTGCCAACACGCAATTCTATTTCCGTGCTGAGAATAATTATGGCTCGTATAACGATTGTGAGGTATTATCTGTGACGGCAGAGAATCCTACCCGTGTGTTTGAGATGAAACGCTATATTTATAAGGTATCGGTGCCGTTCGTTGACAAGGATGTGTTTAACGTGCGTGCCTATTGGGGATTGTCGGGCATGGAGCCGGATATGGAGGCACCTGTCGCGTTCAGTTATCCCGACTATAAGGTGCAGCTTGACCCCATGTCGCGCAAATTGCGTCTGAAAGTTGATTTTGATGATCCTAAGAAGCAAGATCTGTTCTTCAGAAAGATTCACGTATTCATGAACGGTAAGAAAGTGGATGAGTCAGACCGTGAGAAATTTTCACGTGATGAGCCGACACATTTCATCGCCATATATAAATTGAATCCGGAGGCAGAATATTATGTTCAGACCACATTGCAGTCATCAGCCGAGCCTACAAAGTGGGGCAGCAATGATAATGTAATTATGGAAGCAGCGGAACCGGTGCCCAATGGTGATTTCTCACAGTTGAAGGATAAGGTCTCTGTTACGTTGAATGCCGGCGGTAAGTATAGGGTTTCACCAGTTGATTATCAGCATAAATGTCCTATCAGTTATCAGGAAGCGGAGAGTTGGGCAACCCTGAATGCAAAGACATTCTTTGATAATGGGGATGCAAATAATAATACTTGGTTCAGGGTTCCGTCTGTGACTGTGAGGAATGGAAGTGCGGAGATAAGGACTGTGGCATATAGTAATAAGGGTGGTTCAATTGAACGGTCTGGTACTGCATTTAATACTAAATATTATTGTGAAAATGCACCTTCTACATCTGATATGGTATATGCGCCGGGAGAATTATTCCTTGGCACATACGGCTATAGTTGGAATACTTCAATGGCAAATGGAGAGGGAACGGAAACAAGAGTGTATGGCGTGCCATTCAATTCCCGACCGACATCCTTCACGTTTGATTATACCTACATACCATACGATGCGCCTGACCGTGCTCAGGTGAAGGTGGAGATATTGGCTGCTGATGGGAGTGTGCTTTCAGAAAGGGAGGCTTATCTGTATTCTAAAGAATCTACAGAGAAGTACACCATCATAATGCCGCGTTACTATAACTTCGGGGTGAAAGCTGCGAGTCTTAGAATTCGTTTCGTATCATCAACACAGGCAACAAATTGGGTATATTTCCGTAAAAATACAGAACTTAATGAAGGTCAGGGTCTGGGAAATAAGACTCTTCCGGAGAATAGCACGAAGGCAGTTGCAACCGGCTCGGTGCTCACTGTTTCCAATCTACAATTTCAATATGGTGAAATACAGTAATTTGAAATCATGAAAAGGTTTATTAAGATATTTATGGCGGCGTTGATGGCTGTGGGGGCTGTCTCATGTGGTAAGGAGGCACCCTTCTCCGCCGACACGAGCCAAGATAAGGGACGCCTGTTGGCGACCTCTTTCAAATTGTCGCTCAATATAGCAGAGAATATGGTGCGTTCGAATGCGGATGCTCCAGATGTCAGCGATTTCGATGTCGCATTCTATAAGGATGGTGAGGCTGATCCTGAATTCTCATATAAATATGGGGAGATGCCGGAGATAGTTCTTCTCCCTGTCGGCTCATACGTGGTGCGTGCAAGCTATGGTGGAGAGTATGGCGATGGAGTGAAGGCAGCTTTCGATGCTCCGTTCTATCTGGGAGAGTCAAACCAGTTTTCAATAGAGAAGGATAAGGTGACTGATAATATAGGCACTATCGTATGCCGTCTTTCAAACGTAAAGGTTTCGATTCTGTTTGATCCGGAACTTAAGGCAGTGATGGATGCTGACGCAAAAGTATCGGTCAAGGTCGGGGAGAATGGCACGGCCCTTGATTTCAGGCGCGATAATGAACGGAGCGGTTATTTTGAATTTGCAGAGGGTAGCACTACACTCGCAGCAACTTTCTCAGGAAATGTGGAGGATGAGCCGACTACTGAGACAAAGACTTACGATAATGTCAGTCCGGGCAATCATTACCGTATCACGTTCAAACTTCATCGCGTAGATCCTACTGATCCGGGTGATATTGGCGGTGATATAAAAGTGGATGCCTCAGTGACGATTGATGATAAGGGTGAGATAAGCTCTGATCCGGAAGAGGAACCACTTCCAGATGACCGTTATCCGGAAGAGGATCCGAAAGATCCGGATAATCCCGAAAATCCTGATACACCGGATAATCCTGATGTGCCGAAACCTGGTGCCGGACCCACTGTTGATGGAGGCGATTTGAATCTTGAAGGTGTGAATGAAGTTAATTCCGCTTCTACAGTGAAGCTGACTGTTACCACTGAATCTCAATTCAAAAAATTTGAGGTGACAATCATTTCAGATGCCCTTACTCCGGATGAATTGGCAGGTGTGGGACTTGCACAGCAATTTGATCTAATTGACCCTAAAGACACTGCTGGGAATAGTATTGCCGAAATGCTTAATGGACTTGGATTGCCCACAGGAGATGCTATAACGGGATCAAAGAGCGTGGAATTCGATATAAGCGGATTTATGATGCTTTTGGGTGCATTCGGAGAGATGCAGCATGATTTCAAACTTGCTGTTACGGATGAATCCGGCACCAGAGAAGTGACACTTCAGCTTTTATATAAAGAATAAAGTGCTGACTAATAATTGAAATAGAATGAAGACAATAAGAAAATATATATCGGTTTTAGCTTGTGCTGCGATTATAGCCGGTGCATTCTCTTCCTGTAAGGATGAGACTCCTTTCAGTGAGTCTGATGGGGAGGGACTTGTGAGACTGAGTGTGTCAGTCAATTCCAAGCTTACGCGCAGCATGGCAACCAAAGCGGAAACTCCCGACAATGAGGCAGAGTTGAGAGATAATTGCCGCATCTATATCTCAAATGCCAAAGGTGTGCTTCATAAATGGATAGGGGTGGATGATATGCCGGAAAGCATATATCTCCGCTATGGCAGTTATGTGGCGGAGGCAATGGCTGGCGATTCGGTGAGTGCATCCTTTGATAAGAAATACTTCAAGGGTATGTCGCCTTTTGAGGTGAGTGCCACAAATGCCACAACTCAGGTGAGCGTGGCATGCAAGCTTGCTAATGTTGTGGCTTCGATTGAGCAGTCTACTGTTGATTCAAAATATGTGAGAGACCTTGTACTGACGGTAAGTAACAGCCGTGGAGAATTGGTGTTTGACAATTCCCGATACATGGATAAGGGCTATTTCATGATGCCGAATGGAGACTCTGAACTTTACTATACTGTAGAGGGTAAGAATCTGGCTGGAGATACTTTCAAGGAGACTGGAACGATAGCGAATGTCAAACCGGCTCACGATTATCGCTTCAACTTTGAATTCAATCCCAGTGAATCTGTTGATGGTGGTGCGTTTGTGGACATAATAATAGAGGATGTGCCTCTGATAGAATCTGACGTGGTGATTCAGGCGAAACCCACATTTGTATGGTCAAACAGTGATCTTGCCATAGATGACCAGATTCAGGGTGTAAAAGGGGATTTCTCTGATATGAAACTGCTTATCGGCACTTTCGGCGATGCTAAAACAGTAGTGTTGTCTACGTCTATACCTAATCTGTTGGGCAGCAATATGTCGTTGGATCTGCTGGGTAATCCGGAAGCTATATCCGCAACAGGCATAAGACTGGAGGATCTTGGCAATAAGATGGTGAATGGCGTGCTTACCCATAGATACTCTGTGGATTTTGCCGCCGATTGGTTCAATAATCTTGCTGAGTCTACGGATGAATATGTGGTGAATGTCGCAGTAGAGGATAGCAACGGAAAGACGGCACGTATGGATGTGCGTGTGGCAAATATGAAAGAAGCTTATACTTATAAGGCTCCTGTAATCGTCAATATAGAGCTGCTCCGTAGTGATTTTATGGCGGTGGGTGCGAGATCGATGACAGTGCCTGTAGAGGTGGTAGCTGAGGTCGGCACAAATTACTGTGTGGAATATTGCAAGGATGGCGAGAATGATTGGACTTCTGTGCCGGCACAGTTTGACACCCGTGCTGCCGGAATAGGTTATGCGCGTCTGACTGGTCTGACTCCGGGCACTACTTATAAGTTGCGTACAAGCTATGAGATAAATGGAGCCAAGACAGAATCCTCATCTGTGAATATCATCACAGAATCGGAGTTTGATATTCCGAATGCCGGCTTTGAGGAATGGAGCACTTATTCGGCAAAGACAATGCTCGGGACGAAGAATGTGGTGCTTCCGTTTGCCGGTGGCGATAAAATGACAGCATTCTGGGGGTCCGGCAATGAGGGTGCGGCAACAGCGAATATGACTCTTACGGATAAAAACGCAGAGATGCTACATTCAGGTACCTATTCCGCGCGTCTGGAATCAAAGGCAGCTATGGGTATAATTGCAGCCGGAAATATTTTCGTTGGGCATTATGACAGAACTGATGGAACTAATGGTGTGCTTCAGGTAGGTCGGGAATATAACGGCAGTCATCCGGCGAAACTCCGTGTTTATGCCAACTATCGTCCTGCATCCGGAGCGCAGGTCAAGGATAACGGAGGAGGTGTCGTAGAGATAGAGGCGGGAGGACTTGATCAAGGTCAGATCTACGTGGCTTTGACTACCGCTCCGCGTGAGATTCGCACGAAGGCAAGCGATCGTCAGCTATTTGATCGTGATGATGAATCTGTCCTGGCATACGGAGAGGTGACATGGAAAGGTAATTTTGGTGCAGACGGTCAACTTGAGTTGGTGGAGATTCCGCTTGAATATAAGGACAGCGCGAAGACCACAGAGCTGACGCATCTTGTGATTGTATGTTCTGCCTCGAAGTTCGGTGATTACTTCTGTGGTAGTACAGGCTCCGTGATGTATCTTGATGACTTTGAACTTGTTTACGAGTGATGACTTCGCAGCATGGTTCATAAAAAATTTTACAGGGTTATCCTTATATTAATTGCGGCGATTCTTTCAGAAGTGTCGGCTAAGGGAGCTGAGCCGCTCCCTGCCGACACAATCGCAGGGAGTGATGCTCCGGAAGTGAAGGAGTTTGATCGCGATATAGAGTCAGTGGTGTTCATTCCCAAAGGTCAGTGGATCACGGGAGTGAACATATCCTATACCCAATCCAACCAGAATGACTACCAATTCCTGATATTCCAGGGGATTTCAGGCGATACCTACAGTTTCAAGGTGTCGCCTATGCTCATGTATGCCATTGCGCCAGATCTTGCACTTGGTGGACGATTCTCTTATGCCCGACAGCTTACAAAATTGGAGAAAGCTGACATTGTGCTTGATTCAGAGACGGAATACAACGTGGATCATCTCTACAGGTTAAGTCATAATTATTACGGCACCGTGATGATGCGTAATTATTTCTCGATAGGTAATTCCAAGCGTTTCGGATTTTTCAGCGAGCTGCAGCTTCAGATGGGTGGAGGTCAGTCAAAGATTACTACCGGTGTTGGAAAGGATCTGACCGGCACGTATGAGCGTAATCTCTCTTTCGACGTGGGTCTGGTTCCGGGTATATGCGTATTCCTTAGCAATTATTCCGCGCTTGAGGTGAATGTCGGTGTCCTTGGATTCAGCTATGTCCATACTAAGGCGATACGTGATCAGATCTACGTGTCGCACCGTAAGGCAAAGTCTGCAAATTTTCGTATTAATCTGTTTTCCATATCATTCGGTATGGCATTTTATCTGTGACGATTATGAAAAGAATGATTACAACAGCTTTTCTCTGTCTTATGGTTGCCGCAGCCGGATGGTCGGGTAATAGAGAGCCTGACAATGGCGATGGGAAAAAGAGGGCAATCGTGAAGACCGACACCATAATCCGTAAAACCACCATACTGCGCAAGGAGATCATTCTCCGCACGGATTCGGTGATAGAGTCGGATTCAGTGGTGCGTCATGGTGTGTTCAGGATTGTAGACGGAGAGCGTAAGGATCCGGAACGTGTGGATAATCCGGTTCCGAGTGTTTCGGCTGTTTCACCTGTTTCAAGTGTTTCACCTGTTTCAAGTGTTTCACCTGTTTCATCCGTATCACCCGATACAAGAGTATCGGATGTAAATTTGCCGGAGAATAATGCGGAGAAGCGTGATTCGGTTGCCGGAGATATTGGTGAAAATGAGATACGTGTGCCGGAAAGAATAGGTGGAAACTATTTGTGGGTGCCAGATTCGTTGAAAGATGCAGTATCGGTTCTGCTGAAGGGGCATTCCAAGGTGGTTGACGACGAGAAGAAAATCGACAGCAGTGAGCTTGTCACGTTTCGGGGCGACACCCTGAAGATGATTCTTCGAGACAGGAATCTCGGACGGTTTGACAGGGGACTGTTCAACTATCTTTTCATACCGAAAGGTATATGGCAATTCGGTATCACGGCATCGTATGGCGAGATAGATACAAAAGACCTTGAGGTGTTTGATCTCATGTCGGACATTGACATCAACGGACATATATTCTCGGTGCGGCCATACGTGTCTTATTTCATAAGAAGCAACATGGGTCTTGGATTGCGTCTCGGATATACTTCCGGTAAGGGGAGTGTAGGCTCGTTTAAGATGGATATTGATGATGATATGAATTTCAATCTGAAGGATATCACTTACCGTAGCGAGTCTTATGCCGCAGAATTTATCTTTACCCAGTATTTCGGTATGGCTCGTCGGGGCAGGTTCGGCATATTTAATGAGGTTGCCCTTGCCCTCTCTTCGGGCAATTCGGATTTTATCCGTCCGTATGCCGGCGAATTGAAGCAGACGCATACCAATACGTTGAAGGCGGCTCTTAATTTCTCGCCGGGTGTAAGTATCTTCATCATGAAGGAGGTGTCGTTCAACGTGTCGTTCGGTGTGTTCGGGTTCAGCCTGAAGAATGAGAAACAGACTGAGAATGGTGTCAGCACGGGAAACCGTCTTACCTCAGGCATGAACTTCAGATTCAATATCTTTAATATTAATCTGGGTATTGCGGTAAGTATTTGACATTATTGACAATACTGACAATAATGTCAATGCTGATAATAATGACAGAAATGAAAAAATAGAGTAAATGCGGAAATTAGAGGGATATATATTGATCGTTATCGGGATTCTCTTTTTGCAAGGATGCATAAAGAATGATCTTCCGTATCCTATTATCCAACAGAATATAACATCGCTTGAGGCTGTGGGGGAGATACGTGGTGCCACGATTGACTCAACGGATTTCTCGGCTGTGGTTTATCTTGGAGAGGAGGTTGATATTGAGAATGTGAAGTTCTCCGTATTCACTGTAAGTGAAGGTGGGGTAGCTGTTCCGGATCTGTTGGAGGGGGTATATGACCTGTCGCATCCTATTGTGGTCAATATCGACCGTTATCAGAATTACCAGTGGGTGGTGAAGGCGGAACAGCCGATAGAACGTTATTTTACGATTGAAGGACAGGTGGGTGAGTCGGTTGTGGATTATATAGGTAAACGTGTCATTGTCAATGTGCCTCAGACGGCAGATCTCTCGCAACTCCGTATCACGTCGGTAAAGCTTGGGGCTGCGGGCGTTTCCACCATGACGCCTGATCTGATGGCTGGAGAGGAATATGATTTCTCACGACCGGTGAGGATCAACGTTTCGACATTCGGACGCACCGATGAATGGACCATTTATGTGGAGCGGGTGGAGATGCTTGTGAATACGGATAGGGTTGATGCCTGGAGCCGCGTGATATGGGCTTACGGCAGCTGTCCGTCGGATATGAGCGGAGGTTTCCAGTATCGTAAGGCATCGGATACGGAATGGATTGACGTGCCCACTTCCGACGTGACGCAGACTTCGGGTGCGGTAGTGGGTTGCATAAAGCATCTCTCGCCACTTACGGAGTATGTGGTCAGGGCTGTGGCTGCAGCTAATATCGGTAATGAGGTGAAAGTGACTACGGATGCGACAGCTGATATCCCGGATGGATCGTTTGATCAATGGTGGCTTAAGAACAATAAGATATGGTGTCCGTGGAATGAGGATGGCAATCAGTATTGGGATACGGGCAATACCGGTGCGGCTACACTCGGACAAAGCAATGTGGTACCCACGGATCACACGTCGACGGGAAAGGGTCAGGCGGCAGAACTCAATACTAAATTCGTTGGTATCGGTCCGGTCGGGAAGTTGGCGGCTGGGTCGATATATACCGGTTCGTTTGTGAAGGTTGACGGTACGAACGGCATACTTGATTTTGGTCGCCCGTGGTCATTGCGTCCCACCAGATTGAGAGGATATTATCAATATAAGACGGCAGAGATCAATTATGCAAGTTCGGAATTTGCGGATTTGAAAGGTCGTCCGGATTCGTGTCATATTTATGTGGCACTCACTGACTGGACCGCTCCGTTTGAGATACGCACGAATCCGAAGAACAGGCAACTGTTTGACAAGAATGCCGACTACGTCATAGCCTACGGCGAATTAATCTATAGCGGCACGATGGATGATTACCAGCCGTTTGAGATAGAATTGAAATACAGAAGCACCTCAAAGGCACCGTCCTATCTGCTGATCACGAATGCAGCCTCCAAATATGGCGATTACTTCACCGGAGGAGCCGGTGCCGTTCTCTACGTGGATGAATACTCATTCGATTGGGATTACTGACATGGCAAAATTCTGAAGTTGGACATTAATTATATGCTTCAAACAGAATCTGAGTTAAGGTGTTAATTTTTGAAGAAATGAGACGTGTAAAGCCATTTGACTTTTTAAAATGGGAGTCAAGTGGCTTTGTATATCAATAAAAATTTGTAACTTTGCAGCCGAATATCAACGACTTTATATGCAAGACATCCGCAACATCGCGATAATCGCGCATGTCGACCATGGCAAGACTACGCTGGTCGACAAGATGCTTCTCGCCGGACATCTCTTCCGAGACAATCAATCTACCGGCGAACTGATTCTCGACAATAATGACTTGGAACGAGAAAGAGGTATCACAATTCTTTCTAAGAACGTATCAATCAATTATAAGGGTACAAAGATCAATATAATAGACACCCCGGGGCACGCCGATTTCGGTGGCGAAGTGGAGCGTGTGCTTAATATGGCTGACGGATGTCTGCTGCTCGTGGATGCTTTCGAGGGTCCGATGCCTCAGACGAGGTTTGTGCTTCAGAAAGCTATTCAGATGGGTCTGAAGCCGGTGGTGGTGGTCAACAAGGTTGACAAACCCAACTGCCGTCCCGATGAGGTCAATGAGATGGTTTTCGACCTCATGTTTAATCTGAACGCTACGGAAGACCAGCTTGACTTCCCTACAATCTACGGCTCTGCGAAACAGAACTGGATGTCGACTGATTGGCGTAAGCCGACGGAGGATATCACTGCCGTATTGGATGCCATAATCGAATATATCCCTGCTCCGACCCAGATAGAGGGTGATCCGCAGATGCTTATCACGAGCCTTGACTTCAGCAGCTATGTCGGACGTATCGCTGTGGGGCGTGTGCATCGCGGCACTCTGCGTGAGGGTATGGACATTGCGTTGTGCAAGAAAGACGGTAGCGTTGTGAAGCAGCGCATCAAGGAGCTGCACACATTCGAGGGAATGGGACGCAAGAAGGTGCAGGAGGTGAGCAGCGGCGATATCTGCGCAATTGTCGGACTTGACAATTTTGAGATCGGCGACACTGTTTCTGACATCAATAATCCCGAACCACTCCCCAGAATAGCTATCGATGAGCCCACAATGTCGATGACCTTCACGATCAACGATTCACCTTTCTTCGGAAAGGATGGTAAGTTTGTCACTTCCCGTCATATCGCTGACCGTCTGGAGAGAGAGCTCGACAGAAACCTCGCGCTTCGTGTTAAGAAGGGTGATAATGAAGACAAGTGGTCGGTGTTTGGACGTGGTGTGCTTCATCTTTCAATCCTCATAGAGACTATGCGTCGTGAGGGCTACGAGTTGCAGGTGGGTCAGCCGCAGGTAATCATCAAGGAGATCGACGGCAAAAAATGTGAGCCGGTTGAGTCGTTGACCATCAATGTGCCGGAGGAATATAGCTCTAAGGTGATCGATATGGTTACCCGTCGTAAGGGTGATATCCTTTCGATGGAGACTCAGAACGACCGTATCAATATCGAGTTTGTGATTCCGTCACGCGGCATCATCGGACTCCGGAATAATGTGCTGACCGCTACAGCCGGAGAGGCTATCATGGCTCACCGATTCCTGGAGTATCAGCCGTGGAAAGGGGATATAGAGCGCAGAACCAACGGATCGCTTATCGCCATGGAGGCAGGCACAGCCTACGCCTACGCAATCGACAAGCTTCAAGATCGTGGCAAGTTCTTCATCTTCCCGCAGGAAGAGGTGTATGCCGGCCAGGTGGTGGGTGAGAACGCCAAGGATAATGATATCGTTGTCAACGTGACGAAATCAAAGAAACTCACCAATATGCGTGCGTCGGGAGCCGACGATAAGGCGCGTATTGTTCCGCCGATTGTGTTCTCGCTTGAGGAGGCTCTTGAGTATATCAAGGAGGATGAGTATGTGGAGGTTACTCCCAACCATCTGCGTCTGAGAAAGATTATACTCGATGAGAATGAGCGCAAGCGTGCCAACCGCTCGTGAGCCATTGTTAACCAATTATAAGTAGCAGAAAGTGGATCTTACGATCAACATACGGGGGAGACTCATGGATTTCCGTGTGCCGAAGGTGATGGGAATAGTCAATGCCACCCCCGACAGCTTCTATAAGGGAAGCCGCACATCATCAGCCGCCGATATCCGCACAAGAGTTGCGGGTATGGTGGCTGATGGCGTAGATATACTTGATGTCGGGGGGTATTCGTCGCGTCCGGGTGCTACCGACGTTAGTGCCACGGAGGAATATTCCCGTCTGGCAGTCGCGCTTGAAGTGATAAGGGATGTGGCTCCGGATATACCTGTGAGCGTTGACACGTTCCGTGCCTCGGTGGCGAGACGTTGTGTGGAGGAATGGAATGTAGACATAATCAACGATATCGGTGGCGGCACACTTGACCCGGAGATTCAACAGGCAGTGGCTGATATGAGAGTGGCATACGTGCTTATGCATCTGCGCGGCAATCCCTCCACTATGCAGTCGCTGACAGATTACGCCGACGTGACGGCGGAGGTGATAACCGACCTTTCAAAGAAGACATACGAGTTGAGGGGGATGGGTGTAAACGACATTATCATCGACCCCGGTTTCGGATTTGCAAAGACTGTGGAACAGAATTTCCGGCTGCTGGATGAATTGGGGGAATTTGTGAAGATGGGTATGCCTGTGCTTGCGGGAATATCCAGAAAGACCATGATTTGGCGCACTCTCGGCATCACTCCTGACGAGAGCCTTGGCGGAACTGTTGCCCTCGATGCGATTGCCATAGACAGGGGGGCAAATATAATCCGTGTGCATGACGTGCGCCCTGCTGTGCAGACTGTACGTCTGATGACGGCGCTCAGAGAGAGTCGGGGCTGATGCTTCCGGGCATCTTGATTAAAAAGAATTTTCAACTAATTTAGCGACATGATAAATTTCGGAATAAAAGATATAGTCGATATCCTTATAATCGCGTTACTCCTGTTTTACGTCTACAGGATGATGAAAAACAGTGGCACTCTGAGTCTGTTCTACGGAGTGCTGGTGTTTTTCGTTTTGTGGGTACTGGCATCTGAGATTTTCGACATGCGGCTGACCGGCTCTATCCTCGACAAGTTTATGAGCATAGGGGTGATAGTCCTTGTCATTCTTTTTCAGGATCAGATCAAGCGTTTCCTTATCGACATAGGCTCTCACGGGCGTCTGAAATTTATCAAGCGTCTTTTCCGTCATGAGAAGGGGAATGATGAGGCGAGTCATGCACGTGTCATGGCAGTGGTGTATGCCTGCATGAGCATGAGCAAGAGCAAGACGGGCGCGTTGATTGTGTTTCAGCGCAAGATGCCTCTGACTGTCTATGAGAAGACCGGTGATATCATAGATGCCGCCATAAATATGCGTCTCATAGAGAATATATTTTTCAAGAACTCCCCGCTGCATGACGGTGCCATGATAATAGCATCCAACCGGATCACTTCAGTGGGGTGTATCCTTCCTGTAAGTCATGACATGGATATCCCGAAGAATCTCGGTCTGCGCCATAGGGCGGCACTCGGCATGAGCCAGGAGACGGATGCCGTGTGCGTCATCGTAAGCGAGGAGACCGGAGGTATCTCTGTAGCCAAGGATGGAGTGATAACGGTGAGGGTGAGCACACAGGATCTGGAGCATATCCTATCGTCGTCATTGACGGAGTGACGCTCTGTCGCACCAAGATTTTATGATAGGGGCGTAGATTCCGGCGTATTGCAGGGTCAGAAAGGCTTACGGTATTTATCTGCGCCTGCCTCTTCCGAAGCCTCCTCAAGAATGGATAGATATGATGCATATCGGCTTTCGGCGATATAGTGTTCTTCCACGGCGGGAATGACTGCGCATCCCGGTTCGCCCGTATGCTTGCAGTCGCTGTAACGGCAGTCGCGCGAGATGCGGAATATCTCCGGGAAGAAATGCCCCACCTCTTCCGGCTTGAAATCTATTGTGCCGAAACCTCTGACTCCCGGTATGTCGATTAACGCGCCGCCTCCGGAAAGATCTATCATCTCGGAGAATGTCGTTGTGTGTGTGCCGGTGTGATGTATGTCGGATATCTCTCCGGTGCGCAGGTCGGCTCCGGGGACAATGGCATTTATCAACGATGACTTGCCCACGCCGCTGTTGCCTGCCAGCAGAGTGATTTTCCCGGATAGGAATGAGGTTATCTCCGGAATCCCTTTCCCGGAGGATGCCGATGCGAAGAACACCGGATATCCGATTGATTCGTAAAGGTTCTTTAAGGCATCGGCGAGTTCACAGTCGATTTCGTCCCAGAGGTCCTCCTTGTTGATGATGAGTGCGCTTTTCACGGAATATGCTTCCGCAGTGGCGAGAAACCGGTCGATAAAAGTGGTTGTCGTGACGGGTTCGCGCAGAGTCGCCACAAGCACGGCGAGGTCGATGTTGGATGCGAGTATATGGCTCTCCTTCGATAGGTTTGACGCCCGGCGTATGATATAGTTGGAGCGTGGAGCTATCGCCGTGATATAGTCGGCATCGTCAGCCGCCTTTGCTACGGTCACAATGTCGCCTACCGCCACAGGATTTGTGGTGCGTATCCCCTTAATGCGGAAGTTGCCTTTAATGCGGCATTGCAGCTCGTCGCCATTGTCGAGGCGCACGATATAGGAGCTACCCGTATTTCTAATCACCCTTCCTTCGCCTATCACTGCCGACCGGAGAGGTGCAGATGTCTTTTTCTTGCTCATAGAGAAAAATTCCCATTGTTAAAAATTCGCGTGTTGCAAAATTATATAAATGGATTGAGATGCACAATAGACAACAAAATATGATGTAAGATTGTTGAAAGATAAAGGGGGTGTTGTCAGTCATGCCTGGGAATGGCATGGAATGATGCCCTCGCTTGTGTGCATGCCGATTGTGCGTGGGAGTGTAAAGTATAAATTCAGAAGTTATTAACAAAATAAATTATCAAAACTATGGACATTGATTCAATTGGAACATGGGCAGGAGAGGTCTATAAGGCGCTTGAAAAATCAGATACCCGTTCACTTGGTCTCAAACAAATCAAAAAAGCAACAAAATTGAAAAAAGATGAAATCATGGCAGCCTTCGGATGGCTTGGCCGTGAGGGTAAGATTGTCATCACTCAGCTTGACGAGGATATCGTTGCAGCGCTGGTGGAATAATTGCGGATGGATGCGGATGCCGCTACATCTCATTGGAAATAAAAAGGATTGGCCTCACGGTCAATCCTTTTTCTGTGCTAAAAATCAAAACTATTCAATATGATGTTGTAAAAAGCTAACAATTTGCAACTGTCGGAGACATCCGGGGATTCATTTCCTGAATGGCACCGCGCAGATCACTCTTACGGGGACCGCCCGACCCTCGATCTTGCCGGGCACCCAAGCCGGCATCTTTGAGAAGATGCGCATCGCCTCTTTGTTGAGAGAGGGCTCAACCCCGCGTAGAACGGAGACATGGCTGACCTTGCCGTCGGCATTTATGACGAATGCACAAGTCACCCTGCCTTCCACCCCTTTAGAGTATGCTTCCGCAGGATAGCGTCGCGTCTCGTTGATATAATTCAGGAGAGCTGCGCCGCCGCCGGGGAATTTGGGCTTCTCCTCTACATAGTCAAACTCATAAACCTCCTTGAAGGTCATGTAGCCTTCGGAGTTTACTCCGGAAGCAATACGGCACGTCTGGGCTGATGCCATAGATGGAGCGATAGCTCCGAGGGTTGTACCGATTAGGAATAGAAGTGTATGAATTTTCATTTATGTAGTTTGGAAAATTTGATGATGCAAATATAGAACCGCTGTTTTTATTTTCCAAAAAATATGGCATAAGAATTTGGTAATTTAAAATAGTTTTACATTTATTCACAGTTCGGGGGTGTTTTGAGGGGAGATAATGCCAAAAAATGGTCGGGAAGGGGATGAGGTGAGGGTGAGCGACACGGGTGGGGCAATAGGGATGCCGGATGGTACAATAGAATGTGGATGTTGACGTTTTAGAATTAGTCAGATGGTGCAAAATATCTCTTTGATCTGACATTTGCTGAATGAAACTTACGCGAACCAAAACAATGATATTGCTTGCGCTCGCCGCATGCAGCGCGACCGCCCAGACCGGGCGTTCTGCCTACGAATTTCTTGATGTGCCCACTTCAAGCCATGCCTTTGCGCTTGGAGGCGGAGGAATAGCCTTGATAGATGATGACGTGGCGCTTGCCCAGGAGAATCCCGCCTTGCTCGGTCAGGAGGTCGACAGGCAGGTGGCGGTGAGCTACATGCATTATATGGGTAGCGCGAATTTCGCCGGGGTGCGTTTCGGTATGGGAGTGGGAGAGCGTGGTGCATGGGCTGCCGGGGTGAGGTATCTCAACTATGGCGAGATCGCCGGCTATCTTCCCGATGGTACTCCTACGGGGAGTTTCACGCCGACGGATATAGTGTTTGAGGGCACTTATTCCCATGATATCACCGACCGTCTGCGTGGAGGCATCAATCTGAAGATGATCTACAGTGGCTACGAGCAATATTCTGCATTTGCAATGGCTGCGGATGTCGGCATCAACTATTATAATGATGAGCGGGATTTGTCATTGTCGTTTGTCCTGAAAAACATGGGCGGACAGCTAAAGCGTTTTGAGGAGAGCTATGACCGTCTGCCTTTCGACGTGCAGTTCGGATTCATGAAGGGGATAGGGGAGTCGCCATTCTCAATCGGAATCACAGCCCATAATCTCACGAAATGGAATCTCCCTTATTATGGGCATTCCGCTGATGAGGGGGAGGAGGGCGACCTGAAGCCGAAATCAAGCTTCGGAAGCAATCTTTTCCGGCATCTGATATTTGGGGTGCAATACGTGCCGACTGATAGGTTCTACGTGGATCTTGCCTATAATTATAAGACCCGCACCGACATGAGTGCGTATCAGCGCAATTTCCTTTCCGGATTCTCAGCGGGTATAGGGATAAAGGTGCGCACATTCTCCTTAGGCGTGGCATATTCCATGCCCCACAAGAGCGCATCCTCGATAATGCTTAATCTCGGATTGAACATAGGGGAGTTGATTTAGCAGACTTCCCAACCCCCTAAAGGGGGAGTTATGGTAGATAGTTTGACCATAAACTATCCACTATCAACGATAAACTATCACAAACACTTGCATAAGTGAGGGAAAAATAGTAACTTTGCACCGAATTTGTAATCTCTGGCGAGACACGGTGGCTCGTTACATTGCAAGTAATACATAAAATCTCAATAACACAATGGATTTGATCAAAATCGCGGAGGAGGCATTTGCCACTCCCAAAAAGCAGTTTGATGAGTTTGGCCCCGGTGACACTATCACAGTAGCTTACCGTATCAAAGAGGGTAACAAGGAGCGTATCCAGCAGTATCGTGGTGTGGTTATCCGCATCAACGGTAGCGAGGACAAGAAGCGTTTCACAGTGCGTAAGATCTCAGACGGTATCGGCGTGGAGAGAATCTTCCCTATCGAGTCTCCGTTTATCGAGTCAATCACTGTCAACAAATACGGCAAGGTACGTCGTGCGAAACTTTACTACCTCCGCAATCTTACAGGTAAGAAGGCTCGTATCAAAGAGCGTATCGTTAAGAAGGCTGACAAATAATCAGTCGGTCAGGCTTAGACATCATCTCATAAGGCAGTCCCCAAATGTGGGATTGTCTTTTTTTTACATTTTAAACAACTTCAACAACTTTTATCCGCCGAATTTTCGTTGAGATTGAAAAATTATGAGTATTTTTGCAAAACAATTAGTATTGCAGCCCACTTGTCTCAACGGGCGTAAGAAGTAGAAAGATAAAAATTTAGAATAAACAATAAAGTTATGTCAAACAAAGCATTACTTATCATCCTCGATGGATATGGTCTGGGCGACCATGCCAAGGATGATGCGATTTTTAACACCCCGACACCTTATATGGACAGCCTGTTTGCCAACTATCCCAATTCAAAGCTTCAGGCAAGCGGCGAGAATGTAGGTCTGCCCGACGGACAGATGGGTAACTCTGAGGTGGGTCACTTGAATATCGGTGCCGGACGTGTGGTATATCAGGATCTTGTGAAGATCAACCGTGCCATCGCCGACGGGTCATTTGCCGAGAATCCTGAGATTAAGGCTGCATTCTCTTACGCACGTCGGCACAACGTGCCTATCCATTTCATGGGTCTTGCATCTGCTGGTGGTGTACACTCCAGCCTTGACCATCTCTATGCCCTTTGCGACACTGCCAAGGCTTACGATCTCCAGAGAGTGTTCCTGCACTGTTTCATGGATGGCCGTGACACCGACCCCAAGAGCGGTGCCGGATTCCTTAAGGAGATAAAGGAGCATTGCGACAAGAGCGCGGGCACTATCGCATCTGTGATTGGACGCTACTATGCCATGGACCGCGACCATCGTTGGGAGCGTCTGAAAGAGGCATATAATCTTCTCGTGTATGGTGAGGGTAAGCATACGGAAAACGTGATAGAGGCAGTAGAGGAATCATACGCTGAAGGCGTGACCGACGAATTCCTCAAACCTATTGTCAACGACAATGTGGATGGCAGAATCGGTGCCGGACACGTTGTGATCTTCTTCAACTATCGCAACGACCGTGCGAAAGAGCTGACTACTGTGCTCACCCAGCATTCAGAAGACGGGATGAACCCGATTCCTGACCTGCAGTATTATTGCATGACTCCGTATGATGACTCATTCAAGGGCGTGCATATACTGTTCTCCAAATCCGATGTGCCCGACACTCTTGCAGAGGTGCTTTCACGCGATGGCAAGAAGCAGCTCCACATCGCTGAGACTGAGAAATATGCTCATGTGACATTCTTCTTCAATGGTGGACGTGAAGCTCCGTTTGAGGGTGAAGACCGTATACTCGTACCTTCTCCGAAGGTTGCCACATACGATCTTCAGCCGGAGATGAGCGCACCCGAGGTGACTGAGAAACTTGTTGAGGCAATCGATAGCGATAAGTATGACTTCATCGTTGTGAACTTCGCAAACGGTGACATGGTGGGTCATACCGGTGTATATCCCGCCATACAGAAGGCTGTGGAGACTCTCGACAAATGCGTGGAGAAAGTGGTAGAGGCTGCCAAGGCTCATGGCTACGGCACAATCATCATCGCTGACCACGGCAATGCTGATCACGCACTCAACGAGGATGGCACTCCCAACACTGCCCACTCCCTGAATCCCGTGCCGTTCATCTATATCGGCAATAAGGATGCCAAGGTGAAGGATGGGCGTCTTGCCGACGTGGCTCCCTCGTTGCTCCATATAATGGGCGTGGCAAAGCCTGCTGACATGACAGGTGAGGATCTGATTGAAGATTGATGTCATGGTGTCCGGCTGTTTCGGAGAGCCGGTCACAGTGGATAAATATTACTGACAGAATAATGATAGATTCAATACTTAGAAAGGCGGCGGTCTCTTTGTTGGGACTTGCCGCCTTGAGTTTTCCGACTAGTGCCGAGAAACTCGTGATACTTCACACAAATGACACGCACTCCTCGATAGAACCGGCTAAGGATGGCATGGGTGGAATGTTGCAGCTTAAGGCAGTGGTCGATTCCGTGAGAAAGGCGGAGAGGAATGTGCTGATGGTGAATGCCGGCGATGTGGTGCAGGGTTCGCTTTATTTCAAATATTTCAGGGGTGAAGTGGAATATCCTCTCCTCAACATGATAGGGTATGACATAAACATTCTCGGAAATCATGAGTTTGACAACGGAATGAAAGACCTTGCGGAGAAATACAGGACTCTTAAAGGAGCACGCCTGTCGGCAAACTATGATTTCTCCGGCACGTATATGGATGGCATCATGCAGCCGTATGTCATAAAGAAGATAGGGGGGAAGAAGATAGGTTTCTTCGGGATAAATATCGATCCGCGAAGTCTGATATCAGAGAAAAGTATCGACGTAAATTTCAAGGATGTGATAAAGACTGCCAATGAGACCGCCGCTTTTCTGAAGAATAAGAAGAAGTGCGATCTTGTGGTGGCGGTGACTCATATCGGTTATGTCACGTCGAATGATAAGCCGGGCGACGTGAATCTTGCGAAGTCAAGCCGCGACATAGACATAATCATCGGCGGACATTCCCACACTCTTATTGACCCTGCCAATCCAAAGAAGTATCCCTCGTTGGTGGATAACGCAGAAGGACGACCGGTGAGAATCGTCCAGACCGGTAAGTATGGTAAATATGTGGGTAAACTGACTGTGGATCTTGACGGGCTGAAGGGTATCGATGGCTCGAAGGTGGATTATGAGTTGATTCCGGTCACGTCTCGTTTCCCTGAATCGGACTATGACCAACGTATCATCTCGTTTCTTGCACCGTATAAACATGTGGTGGATTCCGTCAATTCTCATGTAGTGTCAACCTCGTTGTATGACATGCGTAACAATTCATGCGGAATGGCGAATCTTACTGCTGATTTCGGATTGTGGTATGCCAACCATAAGGCAGATTCTTTGCGTCAGACAGGTATGGATATACCGAGAGTCGATATGTCGATAATGAACATCGGTGGTATACGTCAGGATATGAGTGCAGGCGACGTGACTGAAGGTCAGATTCTCTCCACGTATCCCTTCTCGAATCATTTCGTCATCATGAGCATAAAGGGTAAGGATATCATAGAGGCGATGCGTGTGGCGGCGCGTAAGGGTGGCGAGGCTATCAGCGGCAACACTCGCGTGGTCACTGACGGAGAGGGGAATTTCATACGTCTTGTCATTGACAATACAGAGATGGACCCGGAGAAGACTTATCTTGTAGGCACGATAGATTACGTAGCTGAAGGTAACGATGATATGGTCACTCTTGCCAATCACCAAAAGGTGTGGGTTGACGATCGTGAGGTGAGTGCCCCGATATTGGAGTGGTTTGTCAACTGTCGTGATCTGGGTCTGCCGATAGCACCATCGCAGGATTGCCGATTTGTAAAGACTGTATGGTTATGATGGTTGGAGGATTATGATCATGAGAGCGACGAGATGGTGCATGGCGGTCATGTTCTGGTTGGTATCAGCCGGATGCAGCGGCAATCGCGTGGCGTCGGATGCGGATGATTCCGTGTCTGTCGGAAGTGATGAGCCGGTGGCATCTGACATTACATCACGGATAGACCACCTTGCCGATTCCATCGTGGCGACCATGACGCTTGAGCAGCGTGTGGGGCAATGTTTTATGCCGACCGTCTATGCCAGTGATGATAAGGAGACGATACTACGTCTGAAAAGATATATGTCTGATTATCATGTGGGTGGTATTGTATTGCTGAAAGGGAATCTGAGGTCGGCGGCAGAGATGACAAGGGTGGCGGCAATGGCGGAGATTCCGCTTTTTATCGCTATTGATGCGGAATGGGGGCTCGGTATGCGTCTTACCGATGCCCCCGGTTTCCCACGCAACGGACGTCTTGGCGATGAGGCTGATGAGCCGTTGCTGTTTGATTATGGTGCTGAGGTGGCGAGGGAGTGCCGGCGGGTAGGTATAAATATGGTTCTCGGTCCGGTGGTTGACGTGGTTGAGAATCCGAATGGGGTCATAGGTAGCCGTTCGTTTGGGAGTGATCCCAAGAGGGTCGCGGATTTGGGAGTGGCGTATGCCCGCGGACTTGAATCGGGGCGAGTCATCAGTGTGGCGAAGCATTTTCCCGGTCATGGTAGTCCGGCGGTGGATAGCCATAAGTCGTTGCCTGTGATAAGTCGTTCGCTCCATCTTTTGGACAGTATTGACCTCTATCCCTTCCGTAGCTATATAGATGCAGGTTTGTCGGGGGTCATGGCGGGTCATCTTGCAGTTCCGGCGATAGATCCGCAGTCATTGCCGGCGGCGGTGTCGTCTGTCGTTATAGGCGACCTGTTGCGTGACGATATGGGATTTTCGGGTCTCGTACTTACGGATGCCCTCAATATGGGAGGGGTTGCCGGGTATCATGCTGCGGATGCGCTGAAGGCGGGAGCGGATATAGTGGTGGCTCCGGCAGATACGGGCGAAGAGATAAATCGCGTGCTGGATATGGTTGAGAACGGGGAGTTGCCCATAGAGACGATTGACGACAGATGCCGCCGTATAATATTCCATAAATATCTTGTCGGCGCATTTGAAGCCGACAGTATAAGCCTGCACCATCTCCGCGAGGAGGTAAGGAGTGGCGCCGACACCCTCTACAATCGCCTCGCCGGCTCCTAATCTTATAACTTTTTAGATTTTGCCGTTGTCCATGTAGCTGTAGTAGTCGTTGCTTGTGACGATCACGTGGTCGAGCATACGGAACTGGAGGTATTCACACCCTTTCTTGAGGTCTTGTGTGATTCTGTCGTCCTGCGGACTGGGGCGTGTACCGCCTGAGGGATGGTTGTGCACCATTATTATCCCTTCCGCATTTTCCGTAAGGGCGAATTTCAGAGCTTTCTTGAGGTCAAATAGGGAAGCTACGCTCGTGCCGGTGGTGAGCGTGTATTGCTTGATTATCTGGTTACGGCGGTTGAGCAGGAGAATCCAGATCTGTTCATGGTCAAGATTACCGATGCTGTTGCGCATACGTTGGAAAATCATGGAGGAATTAGTGATGGGATCCTCTATCGGAATCTCTTCCGTGCAATATCGTTTGATCAACTCCATGACAGCTTCCACCTGTATGCTCTTCGTTGTACCGATGCCTTTGATCTTACGCAGTTCGGCACGTGTGCGACGTTCGAGTTTGTGAAGCGAACCATCGTTGTCGTGCATGATGTTGCGGCATAGGTCGGTGATAGGCATTCCTGGAGTGCCTACTCGCAATATCAATGCCCAAAGTTCCGGAATAGACAGAACACCGCATCCATATTTCTCAGCCTTTTCGCGAGGTTGCTGGTCGGGATCCATCTCTTTTACAGTACGGGTTGTTATTTGAGAACTGATTTCAGGGTAAGAATTGAGAGGTGGGAGGTCGTTCATGGCTTTGCAGTAAGTTATTTCCCGCGTCGCCGTTCAATCTCGTCATCAATGTCGCGTCCGTGTCGCAGCAGAATCTTCCATACGTATGCCCGGATGAAACCGGTGCCGTATCCTGACAGCTGCACCATTGCAGCACCTACGCCCATCGTGCCGATCTTTAGGCTGCGGGTGGAGATTATGCCCCAGATCCAAAGGGCAAGGATATATATGATAAGTGGGAGTATCAGCCATTTGCAGAAGCAGGCTCCAATCAACATTGCCAATGCGCCCACTACGAAAAGCGCAGGCAGCCAATGCACGGCTTTCATGGAGCCGGGATACAGAAGCTGCAAAGTGATTCTCGACATGCCGAATACGTGCACCTGACGCCAGAATTTCTTGAAATTAACCCTGCGTTTGTGAAACACCGCCACGTCGGGATATAGTGTTATTGAGAATCCGGCAAGACGGATGCGTGTGCTCATGTCGATATCCTCGCTGAACATCTCACGGAATCCGCCTACTTTCTCCCACACCTTGCGTGAGAATCCCATGTTGAACGTGCGCGGAGTGAATTTCTCCATCGACATCTTACCGCCACGTATCCCTCCGGTGGTCAGGAATGATGTCATTGCGTAGTTTATGGCTTTCTGTGTGTCGGAGAAGGATTCGTGGGCTGCATCCGGACCGCCGAAGCAATCGGCAGGTTTCTCGGCAATAGCCTTCTTCAGCGATGCGATATAGTCAGGGGGCAGAATGCAGTCAGAGTCGACGAAGATGAAGAAATCTCCGTCGGCTCTGTCCATGCCGTAATTCCGGGCGATGCTTCGCCCTTCGTTGTCTTTGTAGAAATATTTTATGCGTATGCTTTTCTTGAAAGATTCGCATTGCTTCCCGCATCTTACTGTCGAGCCGTCTTCAACGATGACAATTTCAAAATCTTTGTCGGTCTGTTGGTCAAGACTTTTTAGCAGATCGTTAATCTCATCCGGTCGGTTGTAGACCGGTACGATGATTGAAAAGGATGGGGAAGCAGTGGCAGACATATATGTCGGTATTGAGTGTGACGATGCAGATTATGCCTTTACACGGCCAACGTATTCGCCTGTGCGGGTGTCAACCTCAATAAGCTCGCCCTCGTTGACGAAGAGAGGTACGCGTACAGTTGCGCCGGTCTCCACGGTAGCGGGTTTGAGAGTGTTGGTTGCAGTGTCGCCTTTGAGTCCCGGCTCAGTGTAAGTGATCTTGAGGACTGTCTTGATAGGCATCTCGGCATAGAGCACAGTGTCGGTAGAGGCATCGCTTACCACTTCCACCACATCGCCCTCTTTCATGAAGGCTGCACCGGTGACGAGTTCCTTATTGATGGGCACCTGGTCGAAAGTCTCGTTGTTCATGAAGATGTCGTCGCCACCCTCAGCATATAGATACTGGTAGGGACGACGCTCCACGCGCACGTCTTCAAGTTTCTCACCGATGTTGAAGCGGCGTTCGAGCACTCTGCCGTCGACCACATCCTTGAGCTTTGTGCGCATGAATGTGTTGCCCTTGCCCGGTTTCACGTGAAGGAATTCAACACAGAAATAGAGACGGCCATCCATGCGGATGCAGGTGCCGTTTTTGATGTCTTGAGCGTTCATCATATCCTTAAAAGTGTAGTTGTAATGTTCTTATTATTGGAGAGGAATCGGGAGACTCCCCCGTATTTTGTTGCAAAATTAATAAAAAAATGGGAAAAACGAAAGAGAAAATAGGGGTGTAGACAGTGATAAATGATTGATGAACATAAAAAAGTGGTGCGAAATTTGTGAAAATGAAAGATATTTCCTAATTTTGCACTCCGAAAATCAGTAGGGAAATCAGAAATTAAACAATCAATATACAATGAAAAGAACATTTCAGCCCTCCAACCGCAGAAGGGTAAACAAACATGGATTCCGTGAAAGAATGGCGACAAAAGATGGTCGCAAAGTGTTGTCTCGTCGTCGCGCAAAAGGTCGCGCTTCGTTAACAGTATCTGACCATATCGCCGGTAAGTAATTCCGGATGTAGAAGAGACTGATGAGGACGATTCCGTTAAAGGAGTCGTCCTCTCGTCGTTTTTTTGGGGTATCGATTTGCGGATGGACGATTATTATTTTGATACAAGCAATATTTGCTTATGGATGATTATTAAGATGGTGTGGGGTATGAAAAAAGCCCCCGGAGTGTGTACTCTGGGGGCAGGTTCCCGGTCTTGTCTGATCTGGTGATAAGCCCTTTGATAGGACTATGAATGGCCGGGTGTTGGTTTGCCGTTATCAGCCGTTGAATACTCCGGCAAGACTTTCCATAATACCTATGCTGAATAGCCAGTATAGAAGAATGGCAATCAAGATAAGTACTCCAAGCCATAGCCACAGGCTGTTGATTTTACGTGTGCTTTCACGTTTGCGGTTTCGTGCTTCTGCTCTCATAGAATTTTCTATAATATCGGCGTTGGCCGATTCGTTTGTGTGTTTTTCCTTGCTATCCATAACCTTTGATTTTTTAATGTTTTGTAAATAAAACAAAAGGAGGTGGGGAGAGGTTCACTAAAATGTTTAGAAATGTGAATCCATCCTATTTTTTAATCCGATACGGATTGGATAGGATGGATTCTGTGGGATGGATTGTAATGGTATATGTTCAGATCCGGTCAGAAAGGTATGTCGGCATCTCCCGGACCCGGCATGATGTCGGGCATTCCTCCGGATTGCAAGGGTGAGCCGAGGGAGAATGGGGAAGGTGGCATCGGCGAGTCGAGCTGGGCATTGTTCATTTTGGAGCCAAGTTTCAGGGGAGTTTCGGAAAGGGTCTCCTGAAGCACGTTGTAACCCTGTTCCCAATTCTCAAATTTGGCATACTTTGATACGAACCGTAGCTTTACGTCGCCGACGGCACCGGAACGGTGTTTTGCCACGATGAGCTGAGCAAGTCCGCGAATGTCGTTACCCTCAGCGTCTTCCGAACTTTTGGTGTAGTATTCCGGTCGATGGATAAAGCATACGATATCGGCATCCTGCTCTATGGCTCCCGATTCACGGAGATCGGAGAGGACAGGGCGTTTGTCCTCACGCGTCTCTGTGCTTCGGTTCAGCTGGGAGAGGGCGATGATGGGTATGTTGAGTTCCTTTGCGAGAGCCTTCAGCGATCGGGAGATGGTGCTGACCTCCTGTTCGCGGCTGCCGAGCTTGAGTCCGGTGGCATTCATCAGCTGAAGGTAGTCGATCATTATCATCCTTACCCCTTTCTCTCTTACGAGTCGGCGAGCTTTCGTGCGGAGTTCGGTTATCGACAATCCGGGGGTCTCGTCGAGATATAGGGGAGCACTGTATACTGTGCGTATTCTGGAGTTCAGTCGGTCCCATTCCTCATTTGTGAGCTGTCCGCTCTTGATTTTCTCACCCTCCAGGTCGGCAACGTTGCTTATAAGTCGTTTCACAAGTTGCACGTTTGCCATCTCAAGGGTGAAAATTGCTATGGGTATGTTGTAGTCTACCGCCATATTCTTTGCCATTGACAGCACGAAGGCGGTCTTACCCATGGCAGGACGTGCGGCGATGATAATAAGGTCGGAACTCTGCCATCCGGAGGTCATCCGGTCAAGATCAGTATAGCCTGTCTGGAGACCCGACAGACCGCTCTCATTGTTGGCGGCAGTCTGTATCTGTTCAAGCGCAAGATTTATCACCGGGTCAATCTGAGTCACTTCCCGCTTGAGCTGGGTCTGCGATATGTCGAACAGTTGCCCTTCGGCTTCCTGCAGGAGATCGTCGACGTCGTTGCTCTCGTCGAAAGCCTTTGTCTCGATTGTGGAGGCGTAGGCTATAAGGCGTCGTGCAAGATATTTCTGAGCGATTATTCGGGCGTGATATTCCACGTTGGCTGCGGAATATACGCGGGCGGTGAGTTCGGTGATGTGTATCGCGCCGCCTACTTCTTCGAGGGTGCCGTCCTGACGCAATTGTTCGGTGACGGTCATCATGTCGATGGGGCGTTGATTGAAACCCAAGGTCGTTATTGCCTGGAAAATCTTCTGGTTAACCGGGTCGTAGAAACTGTCGGGCACAAGAATGTCGCATACGTTCATGTAGGCATCTTTCTCAAGCATGCATGCGCCGAGCACCACCTCTTCAAGATCGGTGTCGCGAGGAGGTAGTTTCCCTGTTGCGTCAGTCAGTGGTGGGCGGAAGTCCGGTTTTTTTGCCATTGTCGTTTTGTATGAATGAAATGTATTGCGGAATATTGGATAGCTTCAGCAATGCGGGTTGTCTGTTTTGAGGTGAGGAAGGAGAGTGGTGATACGTCGGGAGAGACAAGACTGTCATCGGCATACGGAGAGGGTGAAAAGGATGTATACCGATACAAAGAAGAGGAGAAGAGAAGTGTATTTCAGCAGTGCGTTAAGTTCCTTTCCATGCATCTTGAGCATTTTCTGGAAGAATACGATATGGCATGACAGATAGACAATCCATCCTTCCGACGCCCAGAGGGGGTGTAGTTTGGATGTGGCGATAGCAATGCACATTGATGCAATTATACCGTTGAAGAGATATACGTATGCCATTGTCTTGCGTCCGAAGATCACGACTGTAGTGTGCTTGCCTACACCCTTGTCGTCATCATGGTCGCGATAATTGTTAACTATCAAGACGTTGGCTGCCATTAGTCCTACGGCTGTCGCTACGCAGATGGATACGTAGTCGGTAATGAATACACCGGTCTGCACATATTCTGTAAACAGGACCGGTACGAATCCGAAGAATATTATTACTGCAATGTCGCCAAGTCCGTGATGCGAGAGTGGGTATGGACCTGCGCTGTATGCCACTGCGAATATTGCTATTGCTATGCCGACGGGCACGAGCCACCATCCTCCCCAGATTATGAGGGTACATCCGAGCAACGCGTCGATTGCGAGAAGCGAATATGTGGCTCTCTTCATGGCGGCGGGAGATATGTCGCCCTCCGTCACTCCGCGCCGGAATCCCTCGCGCCCCTTTTTATCGAATCCGTTCTTGAAATCATAGTATTCATTTGCGAAATTAGAGGCGATCTGTGCTATGATTGCAAAAAAAAGGCATATTAGCATGGGGATTGCAGAGAATCCGTTGTGGTGTGCCGCACAAGCTGTGCCGGCAAGCACGCCTGCCACACTTACCGGGAGGGTACGCAGCCTCATTGCTTCAATCCATGGAGTCATTGTAGTGTTGTTTATAGACATCTTATCCCGTAGACGGACGTGATGTCTGTCTACGGGATGAGGTTATACATTTGGTATTGCCTATATATATACGAAAAAAAGTATTCCCTATTGTGTAGGGCGACTTATTCCTGAGATTCGATTGTGGAAATTAATTTATCCGCGAGCTCAAAAAGGCGATCCTTGTCTATGAGGTGGTCGATATATTTTTTTGGTATGGATGAGTAGCCATATTTCAGACCCATCAATGCTACTGCCAAAGATGCGTTGGTGTCGGCATCGCCCCCCTCTGCTACTATGGTGAGTAATGCCTCTTCGATGCTGTCGCAATGCCATACGCACCATAATGCAGCCCCCATTGCTTTCCTTACATCCCAGTATTTATCCGGATCATCGAGCCTGAATTCGTCTATGTTGCCGAAGAATGCCTGCTCCACGTATTTTGCCACGTTTTCATTCATTTCGTTGGCAACTCCCAGAATTGTCTCGTAAGAAGCCGGTTTGTTAAAGCTGAAAAGGGAGTGGGTCATTGATGCTATGACACGGCTTGCCATGGTGGATCGTCCCTGCGGATGGGAAAGACGACAGAGATTTACAGCGGTGGAAAGCGGGTCGGAGGAGAGGAATGCAAACAATGTCTTGCCGAGACATTCGCTTGAATTCTCGGTTAGTCCGATTTTCTGCCATGATTTTGAGACGGATTCGAAAGGATCGGAGGCGTAATCCTCTCTTGAAAGAAGAATACGCTGGTGGCGTGTTAGGTCTACCGGATTACTTAAATACCATTCCCTAAGTCGGCAGGCAATGTCTTTATAATCAAATTTCCCGAGAGCCACGTAGCTTTCGAGAACTTTGATAACGATTTCCGTGTCATTGGTCCAGCTTCCTCTTTTCCATTGGGCGCGGTGGGCATCTCGGATGATCTGTTGGTAATCCTGCAATCCGTTGGGATATCGTCGGGATACTTCCTTTTGGGTCATGAACTCAGTGCCAAGACCGAGAGAATCTCCTATTGCGTATCCGAATAGGGCACCTAAGATTTTTTCTTTTAAAGATATGTCCATAAGTTTAATCGATATGATGTTTAAGTGTAGTTAAATTCCTACATATCGGCATTTGCCGATTGTAGAAGGGAAATGAAAAAGTAAATGAATAAATTCCAGCTCTATCCGAGGAAGAGATGAAAAATAATGCAGGTTGAATATTGCAAAATTAATAAAAATTTTGAAAAAATTATGTCTTCGGAGATTTTTTTGTGATGAAATTTATGGTATCCTGTCTAAATGGGTTGGGTTTGACTGTCAGCGACCGTAACACATAGATGTCAATTCTTTCTTTTTCTTTTTTTGCGGAAGAAGGTGGTCATCAATGCTGCGGCTTCCTCGGCGAGGATGCCTGTAGTCACTATGGTGGAGGGATGGAGAGGGGTGATGGAGTCGTGGCATAGGCGGGAGAATCCGCGTTTTGGGTCGGAGGCTCCATATACTATTCGTCCGATCTGGCTCCAGCCAAGTGCTCCGGCACACATGGGGCATGGCTCCACGGTGACGTAGAGCGTGCAGTCGGTAAGGTATTTGCCTCCGAGGGCATCGGCGGCAGCGGTGATTGCCATCATTTCGGCGTGTGCAGTGACGTCGGTGAGTGTCTCCGTGAGGTTGTGGCAACGGGCTATGATACGGTTGCCCGACACGATGACCGCCCCAACGGGGACTTCATCATGTCGGGCTGCTTCTCTTGCCTCTTCAATAGCGATGCGCATGTAATGCTCATCTGCCTGCAGAGGGGTGCTTGAATGGTCAAAGGGTAGCATGGGTGGATCGGATTTTGTCTGCAACTTTCTCCATCAGCCAAAGAGGGGTGGATGTGGCTCCGCAGATGCCAACGGTCTCTGCCCCGGAGGTCCATGACGGATCAAGCTCTGATTCATCTGAAATGAGATAGGTGTGGGGATTCACCTCCTTGCATTTCGCGTAGAGCACCTTGCCATTGGAGCTTTTTGCACCACTGACGAATATGACCACCTCATGGTTGCGTGCAAATTCCCTCATCTTCTCCATGCGGTTGGCTACCTGACGGCAGATCGTGTCGAAATATTCGAACTTGCCGTGCGTCTTGCGGCGTTTGATCTCCTCCACCACCTGACGGAATCCTTCAAGTGATTTCGTGGTCTGGGAATAGAGCATTATGTCGCGGTCAAGGTCAAGTTTGTCAATCTCTTCCACGTTTTGTATTACTACAGCTTCGCCGTTGGTCTGTCCGACAAGCCCGTTGACTTCTGCATGTCCATTTTTGCCGTAAATGACAATCAGTGGTTTAGCACCTCCATTCAGTTCTGCCTCCACACCTTCGTGATATGCCTTCTTTATGCGTCGTTGGAGCTGAAGCACCACAGGACATGTGGCATCGATTATGTCGATGTTGTTTGACGTGGCTGTAAGATAGGTCTGTGGAGGTTCTCCATGCGCCCGGAGCAGCACCTTCACGTTGTTTAGCCGACTCAGTTCCTGATGGGTGATAGTGACGAGTCCTTTCTCACATAGACGTTCCACCTCACCGGCATTATGCACGATGTCGCCCAGACAATATAATTGTCCGCTGTTGTCAAGTTCCTCCTCGGCTTTCTTTATGGCTGTCACCACTCCGAAGCAGAATCCGGAGTTGCTGTCAATCTCTACAATCATGCTTGCTGTAGTTTTTTAATGAAGTTCAGACAACTTCAATCTCACTTTTTGTTTAAACTCGCTACCTTGCTGTTGAACTTATCGAGGAGCCATTCCATCTGTTCATCGCGGGTCATGTTGCCGTTGTCAAGCTCTATCGCATCAGATGCTTTTTTAAGAGGGGATACGGCACGGGTAGTGTCGATGTGGTCGCGTTCCACCACATTCTTATATACCTCGTCGAAGCTGACTTTTTCACCTTTCTCCGTCATCTCCTTCAGGCGGCGGCGGGCACGTTCCTCAGCACTTGCACATACAAATATCTTCAGTTCCGCATTGGGGAATACGGTGGTGCCGATGTCGCGTCCGTCCATCACAATCCCTTTATCTTTGCCGAATGACTGCTGCATGGCGGTGAGACGGCTGCGCACCTCCGGAATGGCGGCTACGGGGCTGACGAGGTTGCTCACCTCCATATCGTGTATTTCATTCTCCACATCCTCCCCGTTGAGGAGCGTGTGCTGAACCCCGTCTTCTCCGGGAGCTTCAAAAGATATTCTGATTTCGGGAAGGGCAGCAATCAGCCTCTCCTTATTTATAGTATGGTCAGGGTTGACCATGACGTTGCGGATAGCATATAGGGTCACTGCCCGGTACATTGCTCCGGAATCTACATAGACGTATCCGATGCGGGCTGCTAAGGCGCGGGCCATGGTGCTTTTCCCTGATGAGGAATAGCCGTCGATGGCTACTATTATTTTATTTGTGTGAGCACTCTGTTCCATATACGTTGCTTATTACATTAGTAATTGTTTAGACGGGCGAGATATTTGCCGATTATGTCAAACTCGATATTCACACGGGTGCCTTTCTCAATACGATGGAAGTTGGTGTTGTCGTGAGTATAGGGGATAATGGCTACTCGGAATGAATCTTTCTCGGAGTCGCACACAGTCAGGCTTACGCCGTTCACTGTCACAGATCCTTTTTCTACCGTGACGTATCCTTTTTTTGCCAGCTCACGATCAACGTCATATTTGAAGGAGTAATACCAGCTGCCGTCGGCGGTTTCCACACCTTGGCATATCGCGGTGGTGTCGACGTGCCCTTGCACGATGTGTCCGTCAAGACGTCCGTCTATTTTCATTGAGCGTTCCACATTTACAAGGTCTCCCACCTTCAGGTCGCCGAGATTTGACCGGTCGAGAGTTTCCTTGATGGCAGTGACTGTATATGTGCCGTCGCCCGGGAGCGACACGACGGTGAGACATACGCCGTTGTGAGCGATGCTTTGGTCAATGCGGAGTTCATCGGCAAACGGACAACGGAGTGTGAGATGTATGTTGCCTTCGTCCTGACGTATGGATACTACCTCGATAGCTGCTTCTACAATTCCTGAAAACATGGTTTAATGCTTTGATGATTAATATTAAGAGAGTGTGGCGGATCCGGTTGCCGGAGAATCTTGTGGAGACTGCCCGGCAGAAATCCGACAGGAGGATTTAAGCCTTCCTTCCATTACTCACAACGCAAAATTACTCATATTTTTTGTAGCTGGCAAAAATAATTGCATTGGCATGGTGTGGAAACCGTTAAAAATGATTATATTTGAGGTCGGAAATAATAACGGGGGCAATCTCCCTAAAAAACGCATTTATGAATAAGCTCGTACTTCCCCGTATTTCAGGGACTCGGGAAATGCCCGTGATGCCCGAAGCAAGCCAGCTGACAGTCATCGGTGGCAGTGGTGTCGGTAAGACAAAATTCATAGAGGAGCTGATACGCCTCAACAGCGATCGGGCATATTGCATCTCGGTGCTCAGTGCCCCATTCCCGGAGCGTGAGGAGTCTACCCGTCCTGGAAGCATTGACGTGCTGTATCGGGAAGCTGCCGAACGGCGGTCGTATATGCGTAGGGATGCCGTCAGCGAGCTTGATAAGTTGTCGTATCTGATTTTTACGGATGAGTTTGAGTATCTCTTGTCGCTTAAGCAGAATAGCAGGAAAGGTGTGCCGGTCAAATTGGCGCCGACGCGTCTTGATAGGCTTGTGATGCTTTGGGAGAGAGTGTTTCCATCAAATAGGATAATACGCACGGAAGGCACCCTGATGTTTTCCACAGCTTCCGGTTCAGATCTGATCTCATTAGGGAAGCTGAGTAAGGGTGAACAGACCGTACTGTATTATGCTGCGGCTGTGCTCTATGCAATGCCGGGAGCCGTGATTTTTGTAGATTCACCATCTCTGTTCATTCATCCATCGTTGCTCGGCAATCTATGGAATGCCATAGAGGAGCTGCGTCCGGACTGCACGTTTGTATATGATTCGGTGGATGTGGGTTTCGTTAATTCCCGCACGAGCAATGTCTCCATCTGGGTGAAGAGCTATGACGTTGAGATGCGATCCTGGGATTATGAGGTGATTCTACCCGGCGATCTCAATGAGGATATGTTTGTCGATCTTGTCGGCACGCGTAAACCGGTGCTCTTCATAGAGGGGGACGCACGTCATAGCATCGATTCGAAATTATATCCTCTGGTATTTGCCGATTGGACGGTGAAACCGCTTGGCTCGTGCGACAAGGTGATTGAGACAACCCGCACGTTTAACGACCTCAAGAATATGCACCATCTTAAAAGCAAGGGTATCGTTGATCGTGACCGTCGCACGGATAATGAAGTGGATTATCTGAGGCGTAAGTCGGTGATGGTGCCGGAAGTGGCGGAGGTTGAGAACCTTTTTCTGCTTGAGGGGGTTGTGAAGGCAATGGCGCGTAGACGGGGACGTAATCCGGAGAAGGTGTTCGGACGTGTTTCGGCAGCTGTAATGGATGAGTTCCGGCGAAGGTTTGACGAGCAGGCGCTTCAGCACGTGCGTCATCGCGTGAAGAGGGAGGTGGAATGTCGGATAGATGCACGGTTCCCTTGTATCACGGCGATGGAGCTGCATATAGGCAATATGGTGAGTATGCTACGTCCGCGTGAGAAATATAATGAGGTGAGGGCATCTTTCCAGAAGCTGATAGATGAGCGTGATTACAATGGCATATTGAAGGTGTTCAACCATAAGCCTATCCTTGGCGACTGCGGCGTGGCTCACATGCTTGGGTATAAGACCAAGGATGAATACGTGGCAGGCGTGATTGGGGCGTTGAAGGAGGATGGCGTGATTGCCGAGGCTATACGGGAGTCTATCAGGTATTGTTTCCGTGTGGATGAGCCGGTGCCGGAGAAGAAAAGGCATGTGCAGGATCATAAGCCTGAGCCTCCCCGTCAGAATAAGAATCATGCGAAGCCCACTTCAGCGCGTAATCCAAAGTCGCATAATAACAAAAAACGCCGTAAGAACGTTAATTAGATAGTGAGGAGTATATTCTCCTCATGTATAGTTGACGTGATTATGTGCCCGGATGTTTCAAGTGGTTAATTATCCGCTTGATACGTTGGTGGCGTGAGAGTTTTTATAAGATTCCCAAATGAACCGTAACCGCTTTGAAACATCATATCGAATTTGAAAACCAAAATTTAGAGAATATTACATGAAAAAAAAATTAGCAATTTTGCGCAATGACCCATGGCTTGAGCCGTTTGCTCCGGCTATTGAAGGACGCCATGAGGACGTGGAAAGAAAACTTGAGGAACTGAAAGGAGCAGACGGTTCCTTGTCAGACTTTGCCAACGCTTATAAATATTTCGGTCTTCATCATCTGCCGGAAGGCGGATGGGTTTTCCGCGAATATGCTCCGAATGCTACCGGAATATGGCTCATGGGCACATTCTCCGACTGGAAGACAAAAGAGGAGTATTCCCTTTCCCGATTGGAGAATGGCGTGTGGGAAGTGTCGCTCCCGGAAGATGCCTTGCACAACGGCGATCTGTATAAGATGCTTGTGACTTGGGACGGCGGTCAGGGCGAACGTATTCCGGCTTATGCCACACGTGTGGTGCAGGATCCTGACACTAAGATATTCTCTGCTGAGGTTTATGACCCGGAGAATCCGTATAAATTCAAGGTTAAGAAATTTGTCCCTGATGTCAAGCCACTCCTTATATATGAATGTCATATTGGAATGGCTCAGGATAGTGAGAGCGTGGGTTCTTATAATGAGTTTCGAGAGAAGACTCTGCCGCGTATAGCTGCCGATGGATATAATGCCATACAGATAATGGCTATTCAGGAGCATCCGTACTATGGCTCTTTCGGGTATCATGTCAGCAGCTTCTATGCATGTAGCTCGCGTTTCGGGACTCCCGATGATCTGAAGCGTCTTATTGATGAGGCACATAAGCTTGGTATTGCGGTGATCATGGATATCGTGCATTCTCATGCCGTGAAGAATGAGGTGGAGGGTCTCGGTCGTCTTGACGGGTCATACGACCTCTATTTCTATGGCGATGGAAGACGTGAGCACCCGGCTTGGGATTCTTTGCTTTTTGACTATGGCAAGAACACGGTGTTACATTTCCTCCTCTCCAACTGTAAGTATTGGCTTGAGGAGTTTAAGTTTGACGGATTCCGTTTCGATGGAGTGACCTCCATGCTATATTATGACCACGGTCTTGGGAAGGCATTCGGTTCGTATGCCGACTATTATGATGGCAATGAGGACACTAATGCCATAACTTATCTTACCCTTGCCAATATGCTTATCCATGAGGTGAATCCTAACGCTATAACCATCGCTGAAGAGATGAGCGGTATGCCCGGTCTGGCTGCGAAATATGCTGATGGTGGCATTGGTTTCGACTACCGTATGGCTATGGGTATACCTGATTATTGGATTAAGATGATCAAGGAGAAGAAGGATGAGGATTGGCATCCCACTTCTATATTCTGGGAGCTGACAAACCGACGTGCCGATGAGAAGACTATCTCTTATTGCGAAAGCCATGACCAGGCTCTTGTGGGCGATAAGACTATAATCTTCCGACTTATAGATAAGGAGATGTATTGGCACATGATGGTTGACGACAATAACTTTACTGTGGAACGAGGCATGGCTCTCCATAAGATGATTCGTCTGGTGACGTTGGCAACCATCAATGGCGGCTATCTCAATTTTATGGGTAATGAGTTCGGTCATCCGGAATGGATTGATTTCCCGCGCGAAGGTAACGGTTGGAGCTATAAGTATGCGCGTCGTCAGTGGGATTTGGTGGATCGTGAGGATCTGAAGTATAAGTTCCTGAATGCTTTCGACAATGCAATGGTGGAAGTGGTATCAGGTATGTATGATTTCCAATCTCTTCCTGTAGATAAGCTGTGGGAAAAAGATGATGATCAGGTTCTTGCGTTCAGAAGAGGTGACCTGATATTTGTATTCAACTGGAATCCGATTGATAGTTTCACTGACTATGGCTTCCTTGCGCCTGCCGGCGAATATGAGGTAGTGCTTGATAGTGACTCTTCATCATTTGGAGGTCATGACCTGTTGGATAGAAGCGTACATCATTTTACTATGCCGGATCCTCTTTATTCACCTTCAGGAAAGGGCTGGCTTAAGCTTTATCTCCCTGCAAGGACTGCTCAGGTGCTCCGTATGGTTAAACCTGCCCCTAAAAAGCGTGTCAAAAAGGAAGAGGATAAGTCTGAGAAACCAGTGAAGGCAAAGGCTGCAAAGGCTACCAAGGAGGAGAAACCCGCCAAGGCGAAGGCTACAAAGGCAGCTAAGGAGGAGAAACCTGTCAAAGCAAAGGCTACAAAGGCAGCTAAGGAGGAGAAACCTGCCAAGGCAAAGGTTGCAAAGGCAGCTAAGGAGGAGAAACCAGCCAAGGCAAAGGTTGCAAAGGCAGCTAAGGAGGAGAAACCTGCCAAGGCTAAGGTTGCTAAGTCAGCTAAGGAGGAGAAACCCGCCAAAGCAAAGGTTGCAAAGGCAGCTAAGGAGGAGAAACCTGCCAAAGCAAAGGCTGCAAAGGCAACCAAGGAGGAGAAACCCGCCAAGGCAAAGGCTGCAAAGGCAACCAAGGAGGAGAAACCTGCTAAGGCTAAACCTGGAAGAAAGAAGGTTAAGGCTGATCCTTCAAATGATTAAACTGTAATAAAATGAATAGACTTAAAGTAATGTGTATGACGGTGGCACTCTTATTGGGTGCCACTGCTTATGCTCAGTCTTCATCAAAGACTGTATCGTCGAAGAAAAGTTCGATAACTTCCACAATCGGTAATATGTTGGAAGGTATTTTTACGAAAACAAATCTTGAAATAGCAGATCTTGTTGGAGAGTATGAATCGGCAGGACCGGCTGTTTCTTTCAAAAGCGACAATTTCTTGCAGAAGGCGGGTGGTATTGCCGGGGCTGCTGCACTTGAAACAAAACTTCAGCCGTATTATGAGCAATACGGATTGATCGGGATGCCGTTTACTGTTGATAAGGATGGAAATTTCGTTCTTACGGTAAAGGGTCTGAAGGTAAAAGGTATTTTGGAGAAGAACGACAACGATGGTACGTTTATCTTCAATATTATGCTTGGCACGATACGTGTGGGCAAGTTTCTTGCATACGTGGAGAAATCTGGAAGGAATATCAACCTTATGTTTGATGCCACGAAACTTAAGGAATTGATTTCTACTATCGGAAGCGTCACCGGGATACAGATGGCTAAGACTATGGCTACTCTTCTTGATAGCTATGATGGCGCATGTATCGGTTTCAAGATGAATAATACAGGTAGTGGGAATGCTGCTGCGGGTGGTTCTGTCGGGACGGATACTGATTCCACTAATTCCACACAAGGTCTTGATGGCATAGGCACTCTCCTTGACCGTCTGAAGAGAAGGTAGGGACAGCATTATATTATGAGTGGTAATTTTTGGAAAAAGAGAGCTAAGGCGTTTGTGTATGCGTGGCATGGATTGAAATCTCTGATAAAGGAGGAGCATAACGCCCGTATACATGTTGTGGCGGCTATTGTTGCAATTGTGGTAGGTTGCTGTGTGGACTTGTCTCCGATGGAGTGGTGCGTTATACTTATATGTATAGGTATGGTGGTGTCGGCTGAGGCAATGAATAGTGCTGTCGAGGCTCTTGCAGATAGAATCACCAGGGATTTTGACCCTATTATTGGCAAGGCTAAGGATTATGGCGCAGCGGCTGTGACCATTCTTGCTGTAGTGGCGGTAGCCGTAGGTCTGATTATATTTATTCCGAAAATCATAAATCTCTTTATTTGTTGATGGAGTCTGAGTGTTGACGCGTATATACATATATAGTGGATTGGATAACTTCGATTTCGGGAAATACGATGAGATTGATTAAGGAAATAATTGCGAGTGTGGCGTTGTTGGTATTCTCCTCATTACCGGTAATGGGGGAGGAGAGTTTCAGAAGAACGTCGTCACAGAAAGGTGTGGGAGTCTCTACGGATGTAGTCGTTGTGGCGATGCCTGTGGCGGCACTTACCGGAATCCTCGTGGAAAAGGATTGGAAAGGTCTTAAGCAAGGGGCTCTGACAGCAGTCACCTCTGTAGGAGCTTCCCTTATATTAAAGTATGCGATAAAGGAGGAGCGTCCCGACTTTAGCAATAACCATTCATTCCCAAGTGGACACACATCCACAGCATTTGCCACGGCAGCTTTCCTTCAACGTAGATACGGATGGAAATTTGGTGTGCCGGCATTCGCATTGGCTACCTATGTGGGATGGGGTAGGGTATATGCCAAGAAGCATCATTGGTGGGATGTGGTGGCAGGAGCTGCAATAGGAGCAGGAGCTGCGTTCATATATACTACTCCACTGGCTCGGGATCATGACATCTCAATCTCTCCATGCGTATCATCGGATGCTGTATCTGTGACAGCTTGCATATCTTTCTGAATTTTTAGACTTAATCTCATAAAAATGGGGCGCATTCCAAAAATGCGCCCCATTTTTTAATAGTCGAGCCAAAACGGCGATTAGAGAATTTGATATTTTAACACTATTGAAGAGGTTTTAGTTCAAATTATTTGCAAAATAAACAGGTGTTAGGGAGTATTTTTGATGAAAAAACAGCTTTCTGTGCCTTCCCCATTGATAAAACGGTTTTATTATAACGTCAGAATCCCGAGTAAAGTTTTATTGTTAACATTCCTAAATAGAATTTAACATATATTGATTTAATTTAATATCAATATTTTATGAATAAAATTTTAGAATAATATGTCTTTTAAGATGGAATTATTTGCAAAACGCCGGAAAGGGTTGTAATTTTGCATCCGCAATCGGGAACGGAGCCACGGCGACTTCCCGGGAGCGACAGGAGAACATTGACAACAATGCCACAGGACAATGACCGGGACGTTGACACGTTCCGGGCCATACAGACAGAGACAAGGAGACAAATGAAGTCTCCCGTCAATCAAGTCACAGGTAAACCGACATAGAAAGGAATCCGGTCAAGACAAACGGACTGTCCTTAGGGACGGTCACCAAGACTGTAAAATAGGAAACTATAATACAAACAACGGAGAGTTTGATCCTGGCTCAGGATGAACGCTAGCGGCAGGCTTAACACATGCAAGTCGAGGGGCAGCGGGGAGGAAGCTTGCTTTCTCCGCCGGCGACCGGCGCACGGGTGAGTA
>RIAZ01000017.1 GCA_003762615.1 Muribaculaceae bacterium Isolate-037 (Harlan) | reverse complement strand
TAGTTTTCATGAGAAAAAGCGTCCAAACTTTTCCTTTAAATTACTAATTTTCAGGGACTTTTGCAAATTTAATCGACTAAAAATTAAGTGTTTAACAGCATAAATTTAATTTTTGTCATCTACTAAACATTTCGGAATAAAGTCAGATAACTTAGATCGATATATGAATTATTTCAAATTTTATAGTATCTTTGCGGTACACAATACATTCTTCTACGGAATGAAGTTTAGACAACTTTAATGTATTGTGCTTTAATTGAAAAAGATAATTTTGAAGTTTAGGTAACTTCGTTATATAAATATAACTTGTATGCACAATGTACTGAAACTACAATCGCGATATCTTTTGGGAAACTTTATTGCTGCACTGTCCATAATGAATGGAACCGTAAATGCAAAAGATATTGTAAATGATTGGGAGAATCCCGATGTCTTGGGAATTAACAAGAGATCGTATCACGCCACGCTTATCCCTCCATCAAAAAAGAAAGATAATGCATCGGTAATAAGTCTTGACGGTATTTGGCGATTCAAATGGTCGGCAGATCCTGAACATCGCCCTGTGAATTTTTATAAGGATAATTATGATGTGGGGGAATGGGATTCAATACAAGTGCCGGGTAATTGGCAGATGCAAGGCTACGGCATACCGATATACACCAACATCAATTATCCATTTGCTCCGAATGTGCCCAAAGTTACAGATGAGCCACCATCGGATTTTTATAGCAACAGTCATAGGAATCCGGTAGGATCATACGTCCGTGATTTCAATATAGGTAAGAAAAATGCGTCGAAACGTTATCTTCTGCATTTCGAAGGGGTAAAGTCAGCTTTTTATCTATGGGTGAATGGTCGGCGTGTCGGTTACAGTCAGAATTCCATGTCGCCGGCAGAATTTGATATCACGTCTTATATCCGATCCGGAGATAACCGTATCGCGGTGGAGGTGTATCGTTGGAGTGACGGTAGTTATCTTGAAGATCAGGATATGTGGCGTTTCTGCGGAATATTCCGTCCTGTGGAATTATGGGTTCGTCCGACAGTCATGATGTCGGATTATTCTATTGAGGTGGTTCCTGCAAATGATTTCTCTTATGCTGTGGTGAAGGGATCGGTGAGAGTGGATAACTGTAGTGGCAAAAAAGCGGAAGGGGTATCTCTGTCGTTTGAAATTGATGATGGCTGCACTGTCGCAGATTATAACAGATGCAAGAGAACCACTACCACTCCTGTAACCTTGAAAAAGGGTGAAAGCCGGATGCTGATGGTGGAGGATACGATATATAATCCGCGCTTATGGTCAAGTGAGTCACCGGAGTTGTATGATGTGCGCCTTACCTTGTCTGACAGGAATGGAGAGTGTGAATCATTTGCCTCTTATTTCGGAGTGCGTAAGGTGGAGATAAAGGGAGAAGTGCTTTACGTAAACGGTAAGCCTGTTAAAATTAAAGGCGTGAACAGGCATGAGCATCATCCGCGCACAGGCAGATATGTCGATTCCTTGACATTGCTTACGGATCTGAAACTGATCAAACAGGCAAATATCAATATGATCCGTACGAGTCATTATCCCAATATGCCGCTTTTTTATGAACTTTGCGACCGTATGGGCATCTACGTGATGGACGAGGCAAACAATGAGAGTCACGGATTCGGGATAGGCAATAGAAAATTGGGTGATGATCCTACTTGGCGGAAAGCACATGTTGACCGTGCAGTGTCGCTTGTCATGCGCGACAGAAATCATCCGTCGGTAATAATGTGGTCGCTTGGTAATGAGGGAGCGGCTGGTGATAATATAAAGGCAATGGCTGATACAGTTCGTGCGATAGACTCCACAAGAGTGGTATATTATGATTCCGACCGCAGTGTATCCGATATTTATGATGAAGGCTATTTGCTGCCGGATGCGTTGCGGAGTCTTGCCGAAAGGGTGACAGACCGTCCGGTAATGATGCGGGAATATGCTCATGCGATGGGAAACTCAATGGGGAATTTACGTGAATATTGGGATGTTATATATGCAGATCCCTCAATTGCCGGCGGTGCGATATGGGACTGGGTGGATCAGGGAATTGCGAAACGTATTGACGGTTCGCCTCTTGAATATTCCGGCAATGTGGCGAATCTCAAATTGCGCGAAGGGGAATTCTGGGCTTTTGGTGGAGATTTCGGAGATCGTCCTAACGATGGAAATTTCAATATAAATGGACTTGTCGCGCCCGACCGCACTCCCCATCCGCATTATTATGAGGTGAAGAAGGTGTATCAGAACATTGATTTCGTCAAGGACGGGGATAAAATTAGATTGATAGATAGACATTGCTTCACTCCATTGGATAAGTTCCGCTACACGTTTGATGTGCTCGTCGACGGGATTGTTGTCTCTTCGGGAGAATTGTCGCCTGATTCCGGATATCTTCCACTCCCTTATGTGGATTGCAGCAAGGGTGAGACTTATATAAATGTCTATGCCCGTCTGAAGGAATCTACGTCATGGGCAGATGCCGGTTTTGCTGTTGCCTCGGAGCAGATATATCTCGGTGGTGAAATTGCGCCTGTTGAATGTGCTGTAATCGGTGAGGTCTCGGTGGATAGGGAAAAGGATAAGGCGATTGTGAGATTTGCTGACAATATGGTAGAGATCGGTTCTGACGGCTCTTTACTGAAATGGGTAAGGAACGGTTCGGAAATATTTAAGTCGCCGATGAAACCTTATTTTTGGAAACCTGCCAATGACAGTCAGAAGCATAATGGCTATAACGAACGTCTTGGTGCATGGCGTGATGCCGCCGACCGTCGGGAGATCATATCTTTCCGTGTCGAGAGGCTGGATTCATGTGTGGAGATAGCATCATCTTCAAGATTGGATATTGGGGCGGTGCTTGATCTCACTTACAGAGTGTCGGGAAATGGATATATTGATGTGGAGATGCGATATTCTCCGGACGAACAACCTAAACCGTTTATTCCGAAATTTGGAATGAATGTGTCGCTGCCGTCAGATTTCAAGAAGGTTGGCTGGTATGGATGCGGACCACATGAGAATTATCCTGACAGGAAAGAATCTGCGTTCATCGGACGGTATGAAATGCCGCTGTCGGAATTTGCAACATATTATGAGGCACCACAGGATAATTCCAACAGATGTGATGTGAAAGAGATTACTATTGAGGGTGATTCTATCCCGGCAATAAAGATTCTTGCGCCTGAGCGTGGTGTTTCATTCCGTATATGGCAATATTCTGAGGATGATATAGAGCGGGCGGCTCATCATTACATGCTTCCGGTTGCGGATGTGTTTACGCTTAATATTGATTCGGAAATACATGGTGTGGGTGGTGCTGATGCATGGGGAGCTCGCACTCTTGAGAAATATTCGGTTGACGGGAATGTTCCGCATCATCTTCATTTCAGGCTCTTTGCCGACTGATTATCCGCTGTCATATATGTTGGTAAACTTACATGTATGGTGTAAAAAAAACAGTATGGTTTGTGGATAGTTTACGTTTTTTTCATAGTTTTGCAAAGTGTAGCCCGTTGTCATGCTGTTGTCTGTAAGGCAGAGGGATTGACGCAAATGAAATAACCCAAAAGAGATGAAAAGTAATGAACGCATAGCATACTGCCGGGTTTTCTCCGACCTGATAATGGCGGACTCGGTTATCGATGCCGGTGAGATGGATTATTTCACCGGCTTCCGTGCTGATTTCCGTCTGTCGCGACAGGAGGAGATCGAGGCAAAGGGGATGACGCTTGCCGAAGCAATCGGCATATTGCGTGAGTCGGACAAGGAGACGCGTGAGGAGCTTGTAAGCCGATGCCGCGCACTCTCCGTCAGCGACGGCTTTTGTGCGCGTTTGGAAGCATTGCTGATAATGGGGGTGGCGAGGGCTCTTGATGACCTGTATGGAGAGGTGAGCCATATATATTCCTTCCCGAAGAATATTTTCGACATACCTACATCTTGCCTTATCTACATAGAGGGTGAGCCGGCGGAGTGCGTTGATAATTTGGTGGAGCGCAATTATCGTGGACTCTTCTCGGAGTTCCGTCTGGGTGGCTTCGAGTTTATCTACATACCGGAGATCATACGCCATTACCGCGAGGCGGAACCGGGACTTATGGAGAGAATAGCCGGATTCATTGCACCGCAACTATCGGAGGAGCGGCGACGGGAAGGGGTGGAGAAACTTCTGAGAATGACCACGTATGAGTTTACGAAGGATATATTGTGCAACAAACTCGGTATGGATTCATTGCGCAACACCACTCCTGCATTCTTTCTGAAGATCGGCACATCATTCGTTGGCGACACCATCTATTCCAACTATCTGAAGATGGATATAGAGGGGGATCTGATGCGCGACGTCCATGAGTTTCTTGATGAGTTCACGTCAATGCTAAGTTCGGACGTGGTCATCGTCAGCAACAACCGTGAGCAGCACAACCAGTTCCTGTATGCCGGTTTCTACAAACTGCTTCTTGACATGCACCTTATGCGTCGCAACGTTCGCAGCCGTATATTCATTAATCCCTACAAGGAGGAGATCTCATTCCCGGATATAGACACGGTGCTTCACGGGCTTCACCGCAGGGAGAAGGCGTTGTATCTGACCATGCTTGTGATGTCGAGCCGTGGAGGCGTCAACTTCGCTTCGCCTGCCACTTCGCGTCAACGGGAGGCGTATGACCGGCGTATGAACAAGTTGCAGGAGATGTATCGTCATTTCTATGGGATTTTCGGAGGGGATAAGGATAAGGCGCCGGATTTGCGCCAGTCTGACATACGTCGCCCGATGCTCAGCCTTATCAAACGTCAGCTTGGAAAACTGTCCGGTCAATTGCTCAACATAGGGGATTACGTTGTCAGCAAGGATAAGGACAACACTCTCTTCATTCATCTTGACAGCAGTCTGGTGGAGGTGAAGGATGGCATGACGGGGGATATGGTTCCGCTGACGGAATGGATTAAGACTTCATCTCAATTTTGATATGGAGCATAAGAGGGTTGCAATGTTGCAACCATAATGACGTGAATATCGTTTAAAAGAATGAATATGTTGCAAAAATACGTGTTCATATCGTAAAAATAGCGAAATTCGCTTATTGAAGAGTATTAACCTATAAAAATTGAGTATGTATAACAGCAATAACAATGTGAACGTCCCGACACAGGTGACGAAAGGTATTATTTGGGGAATCGCGGGAGTGGTTTTCGTGATAGTAGCAATGGCATTTATCCGTCCGTGGTATAATGTCTGGTCGCAGGAGATGGAGGGTAAGGCAGAGTTTGCCAAGGCGGAGCAGAACCGTAAGATCAAGATAGAGGAGGCGCGAGCCAACCTTGAGGCGGAGAAACTCAACGCACAGGCGGAGATAGAGCGTGCGAAGGGTGCGGCGGAAGCGATCCGCATAGAGAACGGCTCAATCACGCCGACCTACATACAGTATCTCTGGGTGCGCCAGCAGTCTGACCTCAGCGACAAGACAGTCATCTACGTGCCTACTGAGGCTAACTTGCCCATATTGGAGTCGACAAGGGGATTGTCGTTGCCAAAGGAATGAAGTTTAGACAACATCAATAGGTAATCTTTCAAAAAGCAACCAAAAGCAAAAATATAAACTATATGCAGACAAATCATCTGACAGGCTTGACCGATGCCCAAGTGGCACAGAGCCGAGAAAAGAATGGTGCCAATATTCTGACGCCACCCAAGAAAGATTCTTTGTTTAAGAAATTTCTTGAGAAATTCGGAGACCCGTTGATAATAATCCTGCTTGTGGCGGGAGCATTGTCGATCGGTATCTCATGTTATGAATATTTCGGATTAGGAAAGGATGCCGGAGTATTCTTCGAACCTATCGGCATATTCATTGCCATATTGCTTGCCACCGGGCTGGCATTCATATTCGAATTGAAGGCTGACAAGGAGTTCTCTCTGCTCAATCAGGTGAATGATGACGAGCCGGTGCGCGTGCTGCGTAACTCAACCACCATAGAGATTCCCAAGAAGGACGTGGTTGTGGGTGATGTGGTATATCTCTCCACAGGTGATGAGATTCCGGCTGACGGCACATTGGTGGAGGCGGTGACTCTCACGGTGGATGAATCGACTCTCACCGGCGAACCTGCCTGTCACAAGACCATCGACCCGAATGATTTTGATCCGGATGCCACCTATAAGAGCAACTACGTGCTACGCGGCACAAAGGTGATGGAGGGTCATGGCATCTTCATTGTGGATAAGGTGGGTGATGCCACGGAGAATGGCAAGGTGTTTGAAGAGGCACAGATCGACGACAGCGTAAAGACTCCGCTCAACGAGCAGCTTGACGGTCTGGGTGATCTCATCAGTAAGGTGAGCTATGCGATAGCCGCACTGATTGTGGTGGGGCGTTGCGTGATGTATTACTTTGATCCTCATTTTGCAGAGACAGGAGGTTTCTTCACAGTAGATTTCGGTGCCTACCTGCTTCAGAGCATCATGATAGCCGTGACGCTGGTGGTTGTGGCTGTGCCGGAGGGTCTTCCTATGGCTGTCACTCTCTCGCTTGCTTACTCCATGCGCCGTATGCTCAAGACCAATAACCTTGTGCGCAAGATGCACGCCTGCGAGACGATGGGTGCGACTACGGTGATATGTACTGATAAGACCGGTACGCTTACGCAGAACCAGATGCAGGTGGCTGAGGCTAATTTCTACGGCGACACCCCACAGGCTATCATTGAGGAGGGTATAGCCGTAAACTCTACTGCCACTCTCGACTTCTCCGGTAGCAAACCTAAGGCTCTTGGTAATCCCACCGAGGGTGCGCTTCTTCTCTGGCTCAATGCTGCCGGGAAGAACTACGATGAGATAAAGGCTGCGGCTCCGCGTCTGGAAGAGCTTCCGTTTACTACGGAGCGTAAGTTCATGGCTACAATTGTCAAGTCAGCCGTTACAGGTAAACCGATGCTTTACGTCAAGGGTGCGCCGGAGATTGTGCTTGGACTCTGTAAGAATGTGGCTGGCAACGTTTCGAGGGATGAGATAGCCAAGCAGCTTCTTGTATATCAGAATCAGGCTATGCGTACACTCGGTTTCGCCTATCAGGAACTTGCGTCGGTTGATGGCGTGATAGAGAATGGTAAGGTCAATGCCGACAACCTCACGTTTGAGGGTATCGTGGCTATCTCCGATCCCGTGCGTGCGGATGTCCCGGCGGCTGTGAAGGAGTGTCTCGATGCAGGTATCAACGTGAAGATTGTGACTGGTGACACACCTGCCACGGCACGTGAGATCGGTCGTCAGATCGGGCTCATCACTGAGTCGGATGGTAAGGAATGTGTAATCACAGGTCCGGAATTTGCGGAGCTTTCCGAGGGTGAACTTCGTAAGCGCGTGGGCGATTTCAAGATTATAGCGCGTGCGCGTCCTACTGACAAGAAGCGTCTCGTGGAGGCTCTTCAGGCAAACAATCAGGTAGTGGCGGTGACCGGCGACGGCACCAACGACGCCCCGGCGTTGAAGGCAGCCCATGTGGGTCTGTCGATGGGCGACGGCACATCTGTGGCTAAGGAGGCATCCGACATCACAATCGTCGATAACTCATTCTCGTCGATTGGACGTGCCGTGATGTGGGGACGTTCACTGTTCCAAAATATACAACGTTTCATACTGTTCCAGATGACAGTCAACGTGGCGGCGTGTCTTATCGTGCTTGCCGGTGCGTTCATGGGTACTGAGTCACCGCTTACGGTCACTCAGATGCTGTGGGTGAACCTAATCATGGATACATTTGCGGCTATGGCACTCGCGTCGCTTCCGCCGTCGGAGAGCGTAATGCGTGACAAACCGCGCGACCGTAATGCGTTTATCATATCGCGCAGCATGTGGACGTCGATCATCAGTGTCGGAGGTCTGTTCTTTGCCGTGTTGCTCGGTCTGCTATATATCTTCGAACATTCCGACATCACCTCCATGAGTCAGCTTTGCGGACTTCAGCTTGGAGCGCGTGATTCGCTCACTCCGTATGAGTTGAGTCTGTTCTTCACGATCTTCGTATTCCTTCAGTTCTGGAACATGTTTAATGCACGTGCGTTTATGACCGGACGTTCTGCCTTCCATTTCAAGGGATGCCGCGGTTTTGCGATGATTGCGTTGATAATACTTATCGGACAGGTATTCATTGTTGAGCTTGGTGGTGAGTTCTTCAATGTGACACCGTTGAAGTTCATGGACTGGGTGTGGATCATCGCCTCCACCTCAGTAGTGCTCTGGATAGGTGAGTTGATCCGCCTCTTCAAGAAGTAACCACCTACACCGCATAACGCGAATACACCGTATAACGCGTGTGTGAAATTAAACCGCAGAGAGCGCGGAGATCACGGAGAATTTTGTTTATGCAGAAAACTTCGTGTTCTCCGCGTTCTTCGTGGTTAAATTTGCACGAGATTACTCCATGATTGATTCCTTAGTTGGATAACGCTTCAGTAATTCGTATGCATACGCCGAACTTTGAGAAGTAAGGTCATCATCATTGTCTTGAAGCCAATTTACAACAGGTGATTGATATACCCGTTTCATTGCCGTCAATATATCACACTCCTTATCATGCATGACATTTTTTACAAGATTATCAATAATGTTTGATGCAAGGAATTTATGTTGTTGTAATTTTGTCATAATCTATTCTATATAAATGTTTGATTGCTTTATATGTACCAAAAAATATTTGGTTATTAAGTTTTGAATATCGTAATCCTTTTACAACATCTTCCATTGAAAAAGATCCCTCCAGATAACGGTTTAAAATATATGCCACTCCATCATCAGCCACAGGACCAATTACAATATCATAAGAATGCTCAAAAGGTGGATTTGTTTGTTCTCTGTTTGAGAGAATAAATTCAGCCCATTCTTCATTAGGTTCTTCAAACTTAAGGACTTTACAATCGCCTTCGCCTTGTAAAATCATATCATCAATTTGATATGTGTGTATAATTGGATTACCAAATCGACGACTTTTTCTTTTTGCCATATCGTAAGCCTGTTCCCGGATATTAGTCAGATAAAAACCTTGTCCAAAATCTTTATATGGCATACATTTTGATAAATCAATTTTATCAAAATACATATTTGTACCATGATACAATATCATTATTTTATCGACCCTCCTGCATCGCAACAAGTTGCAGCTAATTCGTCTAATGTATCCTCTATTGGTAGAGTATGTTCAATTTCGTAAAAATCAATTAGATACTTCATTCCACCAAATTTTAACAGATATTCAAACGCATTCTGAAGCGTCAAAGAATAACGTTCCGCAAACTTACGGACAATCATATTCAGATATGGTATACGATACTTATCCATACTATTGATTATATATAAGTGATTATTTATAAAACGTTTTTTTTCATAAATTATTTGGATTCAAGTCACTTCATTACAATAAAACTCTGTGTTTACTCTGATATCACCAAGGACTCAAGTGTTAAAATTGTAGGAATATTATGTTAAAATTTATAAATACATGTATTTGATAATTATTTCTGCAATTTTAATCTTGGATCTCTTGATATGTATAGAGGATCGTATGTCTTCCCCGTCCTTATCAAGGCATAGAGTATCTTCAGCAGACGGTTGGCAATATTGTTCATCACGATAAAGAAGTGCTTCTTCTCCACTTCTAATTTTTTCATCTTGTAGACATGCATTTTCTCAAAATATGTGGCGGCAGACTGGGCGCACATGAACAATAACGTCTTCAGTTCCTTGTCTCCGAATCTGGAGACGTGATTGCCTTTATCAGATTTTCCCGTAGCGTTCGGGAAGGGGGCAATACCTGCCAAAGATGCGCATTTACGTGCAGTGGCAACGCGCTTGAAATTGTCGGTCTTTATGATGAGTTCCGTTGCAGTAACCTTCCCTATGCCGGGCACGCTACATGCAATCTCGGCGCTCTTCCTCAGGCTCTCATCATTGTCTATCAACTTCTGCATCTCTTGTTCGATATTGGACAAAGCCTTATCCAGCTCTGCCACCATCTGTTCCTTGATCCTGACGGCAACCTCACACTGCATGGGGCGATGTTTATCTCCGGACAGTATAGTGTACAGCTGTTTACGTTGTTGGACAAGCAACCGGCGCGTTGAGTACAGTTCTTTAAGTTTGTAGATTGATTCTGACGGGAACCCTGTTACAGTCAGTTTATCGATATAACGTTCCCCATACTCCCGAATCAATGCAGCGTCATTACTGTCACTCTTCCCTTTTACCAGTCCGCTACTGTGCTTTATCTCATAGCCCGGGACATATGAAATCCTCACTCCATGGATATTTGCGAGATACAACAGGAGATCGCCATACACGCCTGTGTACTCCGCAACTAACCAGGCATTATCGGGGAGAGTCTCCAGGAACTTCTCAATCTGGTTACGTGTGTTCCTTACTATTTTATGACACACACGTCCATTTTCATTTAAGAAATTGACATCAAATTTTTCAGATGCCAGATCTATTCCGTAAATTTGTACCATATTTTATTATTTGGAAGGAATCTCCAATTCCAAACGGCCAATACTATGATAATAAAATAAGTAATTGACATCTTTAAATTACTCTCTGGCTTTAGTTTGGGAAATAATGTCGTACCTGAAACACGGATAAGATTTTATCTAGCTCTTGGCTTAGGCTAACGCGACATTAGGAGGTTCTTCCTTTTTTGTTAAATTTTTTAATATTTGTATCTACAAAGATAGTATTTTCTTTGCGAATGCAAAACTAATAGATACTTGGCAGCGATGCCCATATATCATTCGACATAGCCAACTACGAATACCTACCCACCCTCCTTCACGAGACCGAATTTCCCGACGACCTGATCATCAACACCTCCGTCGCTAAATTCAAATCCTTCCTCAAACCCGGCTACCACGGCATCCTTTAACTATCTACCACAATATCTTATTTCCCAATTAATTACAAATAAAGCACAAAATTAGTCAAAAAAATCCCACAAAAAATTTGCACAAACAAAAAAAAAGCTCTAACTTTGCACTCGCAAAAGAGCGGGAACGGTGCGAAGCCGTAACTGACTTGGATGCAAGGAGAGATGGCAGAGTGGTCGATTGCGGCGGTCTTGAAAACCGTTGAGGGTCACACCTCCGGGGGTTCGAATCCCTCTCTCTCCGCTTCTAACATTGAAAATCAATGTTTTAGCGAATAAGTACCCGAATAAGTACCCAAAAACGAACTTTTTCGGGTATTTTTCTTATATCCGGGTGCCAATAATGAAGCCGGAAGCCCCCGCCCGGCTTCCGGCTCTCGTTTAATGGTTCTTGGCTGCGCGGTGCATCTTTATCACTGTCTTCACGCCCCAAATTATTGCGTATATACCGAACGCGCCGACGACTGCCAAATATAGCCAATCCCAAAAAGTAAACTTCGGCTTTTCCTCGGTCTTGGTTTCGGTGGCTTCCTGTTGGGCCGCCGAAACGTCGGCTTTTATTGCGGTGTCCTCGGTGGCGGTCGCTTGGGCTGTGGCTTCGGTCGCCCGGCTCTCGTTCTTTTCGCCGTTAATGACTGCCCGGCCCGTAGTGATACTTTTCACGTTGGGGGGCTTCGCCTTCGTGCCGTCCTCAATGGATCCGCCCGGAACTATCGCGTTAAGCCAATCGGGGGCGGTGCTGTCGGAAGGAAGCGTAGGAACTTCGCCGGGGTAAAATTCCACTTTGGCGAAGTCTATAACTACGTTCTTCTTCTCGTCGGTCTGCACGTTGGTAATTATTGCGGTCTGCCCTGTGGCTTCGGTGTGCTGCTGTCCGGCGGTCGTCGCTGTAAGCTGCGCTTCGGCCTGGGTTTCGGTCGCCGTTGTCTTCCGGGTGGTGGAACAGCCGGAAAGGAAGAAGGCGACGGCGGCTATTAGGAAAATGGCTATTCGTGTCATACGTCGGGGAAGGTTACTTTTTTAGCGGGGTTCGTGTTGTGGGTAAGGCTTCCGTACTGAATACGGTTAAGGCGGTTAAGCCATCCCTTCCTAAACCGGTTTTGTGAAGGGTTGGCGGCTATGATGCCTTCAATGAAGGCGACGCGGGCGGCCTTAATCTTGTCGAACAGGACGCGGGGCGGCTGTGCGTTAAGGGCGGCTAAGGTCTTGTCGCCTACAATGCCGTCCACCTTCACGCCGAGAAGGGCCTGAACTTTGGTTATTCCGTGCTTGCCGGAAGCCCATACCCAATCGACGACAATGTTAGCGACGGACTGCGAAGTAATGCGGTCGGCTTTCCACCGGTTCCAATAGTGGGGACGCATAACACGCTCCACCGCGTCAGTGTCGGTTATCTTCTTGAGGTCGTCTACGTCGATGTCGCCGTCGCCGTCCTTGTCGTAGCCAACTTGTCGCCACGTCGCAATAGTAACGCCTTTGTTGGTCGCTCCGCCCCGGTCTAAGGGGTCGTTTACAAACCCGCCTTCGTGCGACAAAATGAAGGGGGCTAAAATTGCTAAATTTGCCATGCTGTGTTAATATTGGTTAGTCAATGAAGGCGGGCAGAATGTACTGAATATTCATAGCGGCTTCGTGAAGAATGGCGCGGGCTTCGGCTTCGTCTATCTTCTGCCCGTGGGTAAACTCGCAAAAAATTGAGCCTACCCAATCGTGAGAATTATCGGAAAGTCGCTTTATTATTACTTGCTCCGTGCCACACGACGAAAGTAAAGATTTTGCGTAGCGGTCGGTTACTTGGTTGTCTATGTCGGTTATGAACATAAACAAGTTTTTAGTAAGGTCGGCGCAAAACTTCGCTACGTCGCACATTTTTAGGTTTTGAATACGTGGCTTCATGCTCTCCACTCCTTTACGCTTGCTTTCAAAGTAGATGCTTACCATGCTTTCGTTGCCTAATGGGTGCGGCTGAACTATATAAACCCGGTCGGCTTTAAGTTCGTGAAGTATTTCCCACAATTCGCCGTGGACTAACGCCGAATTGTCGGAACGCCGCTTACGCTTTACTTCGTTGTCGCGCTGCATCTGCTCTACCTTCAAGTCGGTAAGTTTATTTTTTGCGTATTGGTTGTAACTGAACCACGCGGTAATAATCACAGCCAACGCGCTAATTATTTCGGGTAAATACTCCATCGTTGTATAGGTTGGTTAGTACCCGGCCCCGGTGAGGTCTACCTTAACCATCGCCTTAATCTCGGCGACGCGGCGAAGATGCGCGGTATAGCGTTCTTCGGCTTCCTTGGCTTCGGCTTCCTCTAAAAGTCCGGCGCGGGCGGCGTTGTAGTCGTTAATCAGTCCGAACTCTTCCGTTTCCGAAACTTCGGCGCGGATGACGGCGCGGACTATCTCTTTATAGTTCGGGTTGCCCCACACTTCCACGGTGTCGTAGTCGTAGACAATTCGGGGCGATTCCACCATTACGGCGGTTTCCACTCCTTCGGGGTTGCCTTCGTCGGCCTGGGGTGCGGGTTCTGTTTCCTGTGTGCGGGCCTTCACGTTGTAGTTATAGTGGAAGGCACCGTTACCGAGCGGCAAAATAGCCGCCGGCCTAACGTCTGAATTTGATTTCATACGGGCTTTTCTTGTTTAGTTTGTTAATAAAATAGTCGCTATCGCTGTATTTAAGCCAACCCCACCACGACGCAAGAGCCTGTAAAAACTCCTTTTCGGGTACGGGGTGTTTGGCTTTCCGTAACTTCGCCAACTTCCGGCAAAGGTTTCGCTTAATACCTTTCCTTATCCGTGTTTCGTTAAGGTAAAAGACGAAGCCTAAAAAGTCAATGCCCCGGCCGTGCTTGTCGCTTCGGTCTAAGGCTACCGGGAAAATTTGCTTATTCCTCTTGACCTCTATTTTTAATTTGTTGGTCGTGTAGTCCTCAATCTCGGCGAGTAAACGGTGCAATTCCTCTTTATTGTTGGAAAGTATAACAAAGTCGTCGGCGTAGTCAATAAGGTATTTAACGCCCTTCTTCTCCTTGAGCCAATGGCACAACGGCGTAATATAAAGGTTGGCGAAGTATGGACTAAGCGGGCTACCGAGCATAATGCCGGGTTCGCTGTCTATAATGTCGTCCAAAATTTTAAGGATCCGTTTGTCCTTTATGCTCCGGCGTACTATTTCCTTCATTACGCCGTGGTCTATGGAAGGGTAATACTTCCTTATGTCGAATTTTAGACAATATACCGGGCCGCTCTGCCGGGCTTCCTGTATGAAGTCTAAAACTTTTTTAGCTGCCGGAAGTTGCCCGCGCCGCTTCACTCCGCAATAACAAGCGGAAATAAATACTTTGTCCCAAATGGGGCGAAGCACGTTTAACAGGGCGCGGTGTACTATCTTGTCGGGCGTTTCGGGAAGTATGGTAAGAAGGCGTTCTTTGGGGTCGTGAATTGTAACGGTGTAAGAAGGCGACGGGCGGAAACTATCGCTAACGAGAAAGGCGTGTATTTCCTTCGCCTGTTCCTCGACGGTCTTTGCAAGTCGCCGGGGTTTCTTCTTGTTACGGCTCGGCGACGTGATTATAGCGTGGGTTATGTTCTCCACGCTGCTAAATTCGCCGTATATGTTTCCGCGTCGTTTCACTTCTTTTTTGCTTTGCTGATTCTATGGCGTTCTTCGGCGTGTAGCCTACCAAAAGCCGTTAAATAATTACTATTTTTCGCCTTTGCGGGCGGGGTCTTTGCCTTTTTAGTATCGTGTCTTAACCCTATGGGGCTAAGTGTATCAGTAATTCCGGGAGCCGATGTTCGCATTCGTATTCGTAGCCGCGTTGTTCGTATTCGCGTTCGCAAGCCCGGCATTCGCGCCGTTGTTCGCATTACCGCCGAACAAAACGCCCGAAGGCAAACAACCCAATTCGTTTTATTCAAAGTAGTAGCGCGTTCCCGAAGCCCTCATAGTGACTTTTCGCGGGAAGGCGTTACGCTTCTTAATCTCACGAAGCACATACTTTATTTCGGTGGAATTGGTAAAGAACTTTTCCACTTGCCCCGCCTTGTCGGGGCTGTTGTCCGGGTGCTTTATCTTCACTAAGAAGCGTTCCGCCCCGAACTTGGTCTTAACTCCGTCGATGAAGTCAAGCACGAAGAAGGAAAGGTTAATTAACTTCTGCTGCGTGGTTTCGTGGCAGTTGAAGTGCTTGTTGTTCTCGTCCTGTGGAATATTCAGGAAGGCGAGGGTTCCGTCGTCGTGTGCGGGGTTCGTTTGGGTATCCATATTTTTGTTTTTTATTGACCCCAACCGCCGAATAAACGGTACGCGGCGGTTGGGGCGGGTTATTGTGTTTTTGTAGGTCGTGGGGGCGTGGTCGTGCTACGCGGCGGGTATAAAGCAAAGCCGGGAGCCGATGTACGCATTCGTAATCGTAGCCGCGCTGCTCGTATACGCGTTCGCAAGCCCGGCACGCGCGCCGTGGTGCGCACGACCGCCGAACAAAACGCCCCTCATAGCCACGCCGGAAGCGGGTATAGAAGTATAGAAGTAGTCCGAGAAGTAGGTCGTAGAACCGCCGCCAACCTCTCGCGGCATATTCTCGCCGAACTCTCCGGCAAGTATGGCCTTAACGTAGCCTTCCTTTCGGGGAAGGTCGCCCCGGTAGTCGTAGCCGTTATAGCTGCTGTCTTGGAACTGCGCCGGGTCGTTGCAAACGTAGAACTTCGACAGCCCGCCGTCCGCGTCGCTCTGTATCTCACACTTGCAGCCGTCCGTCCAACTCCAAATGTGGCCGAAGGGGTTTTCTATTCCTCGGTAACTCGGAACGTGGGCGGTGTGGGTAATGCCCGCGCCGTTGTTAATGGTATAATCGACGACGCCGGTAGCGTTACCGAGCGAATTGGTAGCACCGCAGGGAATGAACGGGTAATAGCCGTTATAGGTGTTCCAATTCCCGGATGAAATTTCCGTAACGCCGGGACCGAGGCCGCCCTGCTTGTAGCCGTTGGCGTCCGGCTGTGCGTTAAATGCGGCCTGGCTGTTAAGGTTGGCGTATTCAATGACGAAAAGCCAATAGGTCGCCAACTGCGCGGCGTATAGGTCGCAGTTCCACCCCTTGCCGTTAAGCCCGGCGGTTCCACGGTTACGGGCATAGTTGCGGAAGTTGGTAAGGGAAATTCCCGTAGCCGGAAGTCCGAGGAAGCTGCGGTAGGTTCCGTCGTAGGCTGTGTTATTGTTGCCCCCACGGAAGGCGGCGGTAGTGTTGACGACGGACGCCAACTTAGGCGTAGCCGCTACGGTACGGTCTACCGTGGCTTCGTATGCACTTCGGTACATAAGTGGTACTTCGTGGAAGCCGGGCAGCGGGTACTCGGAAATAAGGGCTATAAGGTCGGTTCCGTCGAACTCAAACTTTCGGTAGTGCTTGGGAATTTCTACCATTACTTGACCGTCTGCCCCGGTAAGGTTGGCGGCGGCCCCGGTGTCGCGCTTGGTGCTGTCGGTGGCGAGAAGGTAGTAGGCTACCGTTCCGTTATCACGAAGCACACAACGGCGCATTTTAGACTGAACCGGGAGCGACGTATGTAACTCCGGGCGTCCTATGCGCTCCAATGTGGTAGCGGCTACGGTCGTCTTTATGCGGACGCCGTAGTAATAATCGTAGGGGAACGCGGGCTTAGTGTTGCCCGCTGCTATAATTAAACCCATAATTTGTTGGTTATTAGTAGCCCCAAAGAAGGGCGGTTTTCTGACTTGTTGTTTTTATCTCTCGGACTATTTCGGGGTTCCAGCCCATTTCAAAGCGCGTGGCAATAAATTCGCCTTCGGGCATTCCCCAAAGGTTCACTTCAAGCACTACCGCCGCTTCTCCGTCGTTCTTGACGCAAAAGGGGGTATCTTTTCGGAAGTTGCCCCCGTCGAAGTTGACCGGGCCAATTACCGAAACTTGTGCGCTTACTTGGTCGCCGTTCCTGTTTGTCATTTTACTGCGTTTTTGGTGTATGCAAAATTACGTTATTATCGTATCACTTTAATACGTCGCTAAATATCCGTGAAGTGTTTGTTACCCCGGTAGCCGTGAAGTCCGGGGTAGCAAAACACTATATAGCGGCGTGGTTCAGTCGTTTAGGTCGTGCCAATATTGTTTATTCCTCGTTTTGACTTGGAAGCCCGAAGTATTGACCTTTATTCCGAAATTCCCGAACTGAACTATAAACAGGTCGTTACTCATGAGCATCGCGCCGTTCTTCCACCCGGCTAAAAGTCCGTCGTTCCCTAAAATAGTCCGTTCGTAATTGCCGCGTAGGAATGAGCCGTTTATATAACCGCTTATTGTGAAGTCTTCGGTTTCGCCTGTCTTTTCGCACCAACATTTTAGATTGTTGGTTTCAAATTCAAGCGAATAGATTCCTTCATCTCCTGCGGAAATATAGAACGTTCCGCCGTTGGCCTGAAAATTTCTGTATGTTCCTGCCGTTAACGTGCCCGATTGTGTTAAAGAATAGGTTTTAACTACTATACCATCGCGCTTTATGCGTAGGAAGGCGCAGGGCGGATTAACCGTTATATTCGGCTTCCCCGTATTGCTTTTCATCCCCGAAGGGGCTGTAAGCGAAAAGCCGAAATTATCTACGCAAATATGTGAGCCTTTGTCCATAAAGCCCAACAAACACGACATTTTAAGGGCGGCTACGCTCATCGGGTTCTGAATACCTCCGCCGGGAATATATACCCTTGTGTTTAGGCTTTTTCTTTCCGCTATATTAGCCGCGCTTTTTAGAATATAGTCGGAATAGTCGCCGACGCTTCCGTTATATATTTTCAATTTAGTATAGCCGCCCGAAAACATATTTAACCCTGTATCGTCCAATACAACCGAGTCGCCACAAAGGATTTCTCCGGGGTCAGAATTTAGACGAATTGCTGGCGTTTTGCCTTGTGCTATTTCTTCGGAGGATAGAATTGATTGTATATAGTTGCCGTCAATCTCCCAATTAGCAATTTTACCCGCAATAGCCGTAATAACCCCTTCTATAAATGCTTTTGTAGCATAAATAGTACCGTCTTGAAGGACGCGGAAGGGCGCGGTAAAGCGATTCGTCTTACTTGCACCCGCCCAAATTCTGACCTTCCGGGCTTCCGTTTCGTTCGCGGCTTCGTTTTCGCCCCCGGTAATTCCGGCTACAATACTTTGGGAATTGCCGTTAGCAAGCTGCACCGTTCCGGCGGTAATAATACCCTTGTCGATGGTTACTTGGGTGTTGTCGTAAAAGGTGGCTTCCGCCCAATCGTTCGCGTTGTAGCCGGAGGCACGGGCGGCAATAGCGCGGTATAGGTCTTTACGGGCTACGCCTGTGCTATCCGTCCACGAACGTAGCCACAGGTCGCCAATGTCGTAAGGCCCGTAAGGTGTGCTTACGAATACTTGCCTTTTGCGGTCGGCTGTGTCCTGTGCGTTGTTGGCGGCTTCGTAGGCGTCTATTGCTTTTTGGTCTTGTATAGTAGTCCAATAATGACCATACCCCGTTTCTGTTAATCCTGTTTGTCCGTTAGTATAGCTATTTGTCGTTTCGGAATAACGCTTTAACGTATGCGTAGAACCATTATACCACATATCGCCGACGTGCTTACGTCTTTCGGCGGTCGTAGTCCACGCGGTAGACGGGTCGGTAGTCTGAAACCAACTTTCTATTTTCCCGTCTATTTGTCCTTCTATGTCGTTGACGGTAGGAAGAAAGTTATAATTTATGAAGTTCGTTAACGCCGAGTTGTCGGTGTACTTGCTTGCCTTCTCCCAATCGCCGGAATTGAAGGCCCCGGTAAGACGTTCCGTTTTACAGCGTAGTATGTCGCCCGTGCTTCCCTGTACCCACAAATCGCCGACGTGATAAGGGGTGTAAGGCGTGGAAACGAAAATTTTAGCCTTATCGTTGGCGGCGTCGAGGGCGTCCTGTGCCAACGCTAACGCTTGGGCTAACTCGGTGTCTTCAAGTTCTTGCCAATAGTAGCGCAGTCCTCGCGCTGCTCCGGGGCGCGGGGAAACTAAGCCTTTGACGTATCGCCAAACCTTGCCGGACGTGGTGTTATAGTAAAGGTCGCCGAGGTGCTTTTCCTTCTCGTTGTTATTCCCGGCGGCTGTGTCTGCTTCCGCCCATTCCTTAGCGGGTTCGTTTGCTTCGGCTAACGGCGCGGTATTCAACGGCGAAGGATCCACTTCGTAAAACCATTGTTCTATAACTCCGTCTAACTGCCCTTGAAGGTCGCCCAATATGCCGGGCAGCGTGTTGTTGATGTAGTCTTTAAGTTCGTCGGTCTTCTCCTGTACGTCTGTAAGGTCGTGGTATTTGCCGTCTGTGCCGACGAAGCGAATAACGCCGCCTATCTCGTCGTTATCCAAATCGAAGTAACACTTACCGCCGCCGCTGCTCTCTATTCGCCCGGTACGAAGGAAACGCCCGTTTATAGTCGTGCTTCCGTAGGTAAGGCTTACCAATCGGCCGGGGTTCTTGCCCCCGGCGTCGGTTACGACGCTGTTAAGAACTCCTATAAGGAAGTTGTAATATCCGGCTTCCTGTTCCACCTTTATGGCCTGCGTGGAAAGGATAATTTGTCCGCCCCCGCCCGTGGTGGAACATTTGGCGTAAATGAAGTAGGCGGCCGACGGATTAAGCCCGGAATAGGTCGCCGACGATAATACCCACGTCCTTATAGTTTCTTCTATGGCGTAATGAATAAGCCGCCCGTTTGAAACATAAAGCGTGTTCGGGTTCTTGTTATAGTTCGGTTGGAACGTAATGTTTTGGAGCGTGAACTGGGTAGACTTCGCGCCAACGCTCAACATTTGCGTTTCAATCGAAAGGGGCTTTATTTTCTCGCTGTAATAGTCGCCTTCCGGGTCAAAAACCATGTTTAGCAGCTCTTGGGTCGCAAGCCAACGGCGGCGGGCCTTCGCGGGGTCTGCTAACTTGTTTATGGTTATAACTTCGTTAATGTCCTCAATCTCGTTAAGGACGCGGACGGTAGTAGACTTCGTTACGGTGTCGCTTAGGGTAATGTCGTAGGAGTGCCGCTTCAATAGGTTGCGTTCTATCCTAACAATTCGTACCGCCTTGCTTACGCCGATGTCCTCGTCCTCGACGTTAATATAGTCGCCGACGTGCAAAATTTCGGTTTCCACCTCGCGCCCAAACATAGCCGTAAAGAAGTCTTCCGCTATGGTAAGTTTATAACTTACTTGTGGCTGGGTCATAGCCGGGAAGTCCTTGTTTGCCGCTTCTAAAAGTTTGTTTTGGGCGGCGATTATATAACTTTGGGGCAGTTGTATCTCGGTAATTATATACTCGTCGTTAACGCTAATTTGGAAGGCTCCGGCCGTAGCGGATGGGAATACCATACCGTTTTCGTCCGTGAAGCGTTTAAGTACGAAGGTTCGGGTAGCGTGGTCGTAGGAGTGTATGTCAAATTCGTAGCCCGCCAACTGCCCGGTTTGGAATTTGACTTTTGCGGCTACGTCGCCCAATAGGTAAAGGGTGCTTCCGTCGGATCCTTTGGCGTTAAGGTCGAACATGGCGTTATCCCCCTGCGTGGTGTCCGAAAAGGTTATTTCGTCCGGGCCGAGTGCTGTTACCTTGCCGACGCGCTCCGGCTTAATGTCGTATATCTTTTCGTTTTCCTTCGTGCCGTACTTCGCTTTCGCGGTGGCGTCCTCTAAGTATGAAGTAAGGCGGTCGGTATCGGGAAGGCACAGGCGCGTATGCCCGTAGTTCCGTCCGAGGTTATCCTGGCTCCCGTAGACGAAAAGGCGGGTAGTTATCCCGGCGTTGTTGACGTTGGTACGTTTAAGGCTGTAAAGCCCTTTACCTCGCCCGTAACGAAGTGTAAACGGGTGGGTAATTCCGGCCTTCTCCTTAATGTTGATTGTATTGAAGCCGTCGCCGGGCGTTATCTCAAATTCTACGCCCCATTCGCTACAAATGTATTGAAGGACTTGTAGGCAGTTCCGGCTTGCCGTATTTATGTTTTTGTAGGCGGTCGCTCCTGTCGCCGGGCAGTCGCCTAAATGCCACTTATTCGGCTGTACGCGGTTGGCGTTCCATACTAATACGGTCAAATGTCCGCGTAGGTCGCTGTAATAGGTGTCGCCGTAAGCGTCCGGGGGCAGCTTATATTGGGCGTCTATTAAATCGTACTGCAGGCCTTCAAACGTGATGTCGTACTCAAAGCGCCGTTGCCCGTTTTTCGTGGGCTGCGGCAGTTGGTTCGCCTTGTAGGTGCGCCCGTAGACTTCTATACGGTCGCCTATGCCGACGGGAAGGGGTACGGCTGACGAAACGCCAATAGTTACCGCGTCGTCGGAAAGTAAGGCGGTTTTTTGGGTCGCCTTACTGATTCCGCTGACGTTCTTACGGCTGAAAAGCGGCGTTTCGCTTCCGTCCGCGTGGTGGATTATAATCTGTTCCATACGATGATGCCGTTGGTGGAAAAGTCGGTTATTTCCTCGACTACTCCGGCGACAATGACGTAGTAAACGCCGTTTTCGGCGTAGGTGTGTTTTAGCGTCTTAGTCCCGGTATAGTCGCCGTAGATGTCTTCGCTAACGCTCCCGTCGCCCCAATAAACCGTAACTACTTTGTCGGTCTTCAGGGCTATGGTAACTTCGCGGCTCGCGTAATTTATTCGTTGGTGGCGAACTACGCGCTTCACGGGGTCGGGTTCGCGTAGTTTAAGGCTAAAAGTGCCTATCATCTTGTCGTCGTGCCAACGCTTAGACGGGGCTACGCCGTCGGAAGCGTAGACTTCGTAAAGTAGCGGCTTCGTCGGGTGGATGCTTATCATAAGCCGGGCGGTTCCGTCGGCTTGTAGAAGTTCGTAAAGTCGGTTCATTCGCTCCACGAAGTCTATTTTACCCGAAGCCTTGCACCAGCAATTAAGCGTTATTTCGCGTTCCTCGTATCGCTTGTTTGACAGGTCTACTACTTTGCCGTGGTAGTCGGGCCAATCAATCGAAGCCGCCATTTTTAACTTCGGTTGGTCTAAGACGCCCGTAGAACTTTCCACCCTTATACCGAGGTCGCGGAAGTTGACCCCACTAAGGTAGTATTCAAGTTGCGAAACATTGTTAAGGCTCTCGGCTATATCGTTGTCCGAAAGGGCGACGTTATAAACCTTCACTTCGTCCACATCCGCGTAGGCGTATTCGGTGCCGTAGACGTCTTGAATAAGGGCCAACCCGGTAAGCGTTCCGGGAAGGGTAACGCTACTTACGCGCTGCGTGTCTAAGTAAAGCGTTACGGTATTGCCCGCCTTCTTGATGGTTATGAAGCCCCAACTTTCCGGGATAACGTCTATCCAAATTATGCGGCTTCCTTCTAATTGGTCGGTATTGCAGAACATACCTATTCGGCGGCCGGTTACTCCGTCGGCGTATTCGTTCACCTTGACCCACGCCAAAATAGTAAAGTTGCCGCTTAGGGGTATCACGTTCGCCGGAACTTCCGCGTAGCCTTCGCCGGGGAAGCGTATGCAGTTGCCCTGTTTGCCCGCCACGAAAGGACAGCCCGTTATTTCGGCGTCGTGGCGGTTAGCCGCGAAGTCGTAGGCTACGGTAGAACCGTCCGCTTCGTCGAAGGGAAGGTTTAATATTAAGTTCTGTTCTAATGCCATATTACTTTCGTTTGTCGGTTGTTTTTATGGTCGCTTGCTCCGAGGCCTGGGTTCTGCACTCTCCGCCGTGAAGGATGACGCTTACCCGTGCGTTGTCGCTTGCTATTACTTCCACCTTCGCGCCGCCGGAAATGCTGACGACGACAAAGGCGTTATCTTTTGCCGTGATGGTTATCTCGCTTTCGCCACGCGCCGAAACGGTGGCGGCATCGAAGTTACTATATTCCGCCTTCCCGGTAGCTCGGTCGAAGGCGATAACACTTCGTAGACTTTTCGCCGCTACCTTGTCGTCGGCGCAATAGACGCCGAAGCGGGCGCGTATGTCGGCGAACTCCGCCCGAAGTTCCGGCGAAGGGTAGTTATTTTCTTCGCAGAAGTCCTGGCCCTTGATGAAAAGGGTTATAAGGCGTTCTTTCGACGTGGCCTTTAAGATGAAGTCGTACCACTCCGAACAAATGCCTTTGGCTTTCGCTTCGGCGGCTAATGCCTTCTTTAATTGGTTTAGTTCCATTGTGTATGGTGGTTAATCGGTTATTCCTTGAGAGCGTAAGTCTTCTTCGTCGTCTATCCCTAAGCGGCTAAGTATGCTAAGAAGGGAAGCGGCTATATTCCCTAAGCGGTTATCCATGCTTGTAAGGCGGGTTAACTGCTGCCGGAATATTTCAATAGATACGACTTGGTTTTGTCGTACTGCGTTGGTCTGTCCGGCTAATAGGTCTATGCTTTCTTGGCTTGCTCCCTTAATCGCTCCGCTTAGGCTCGTCGGGTCGCTGTCGTCCAATTCTGCGAATAGGTCTTTGTACATTTCCATCGCGTTCTTGAAATTCGCCCCGGCTGCGGCTACGGCCTCCTTAAATCGTGCCTGTTCCTCCGGGGTAAGCCCGTCGAAGCTGCCGTTTCCTTCCTCGTCAAAGCCCATATCTTTTTGTAGCTGCTTAATTGCCTGTTGCAGGGGCTTCTCCAAAAATTGAAGTTTTAGGGCGTTGGCGACGGCGTTTTTAAGAACGTCGTTAGCAATGTCGCCGAAGGCTTTGGCGGCGTCCTCGCCACTCTCGAAGGCGTCCATAAGTGCGTCTTTGAGTTGGTTCGCCAACTCCCCGGCGGAAGTCTGCGTTATACTCTTGGTTATCTCGCTTATGATGTCTTCTATTTGGCGGTTGGCGTCGGCTATGCGCTCTTGGTATTCCTCAACCTTACCCCAATCGGTATGCTTCTTCGATTTCTCGTCGTTAATCATACCGTAAATTTCGTTTTGCTGTTGGCGAAGGTTAGCAATTAGGGCGTTTTGGTTTTGGTAGACGGTTTCGCCGAGGGCGTTGTCTACGGCGTGTTCCAATTCTGTATAGGCCCGGCCCAACCGGGTAACGGCTTCTTCGTGTTTCTTGATGGACTTCTCGGCTTTGCGATCGCGGCTGTTGAAAAGGGAAAAGGCTGACGACAAAAAGCCGATAGAACCTTGAATAATGCCTAACGGGTTGGCGGTGGCTATACCCTGCGACAACTGCGAGGCTCCGTCCAACATTCCGCCTATGTCGCCTAATATGGCTTCCGTTTCCTCGTCCATGCTGATGCCCATCTTCTTTATTCCGCTTACCACGCTTCCGAAGCACGACGAAACGAAGGAAATGCTACTACCAATATCGGCGAAGTGTTCCTTAAACGCTGCGCCTACGCTCTTGGCGGTGCCCTGTTCCTTGTTAAGGGCGGCGTTCAAGATGTCGAGCTGCTTCTGCCCTTCTATGGTAAGTTCGCCCTTAATCTTAAGCCCGTTAAGGGTGTCAATTTTACGGCGTAGCATATCGACGTAACTACTACCTTCCGCCAATAGGTCGGCGAAGGCTTGTTTAGCGGACCCGGCTAAGGTGGCGTCGCTGCTGTTTATCGCGTCGGTATAGTCGGCGTATTGCTTCTTCTTTTCCTCTAAGGACTTTACAAAGGGGTCGTCGCTGTCTAAAAGTTTTTCCGCCTTCATCGCGGCGCGAAGCTCGCTTAGGCTCTGACGAAGGGCCAGGAACGGGTTACGGGTCTGCAACTCGTTTTTAGCCTTCTGTAATTGGTCGTTGATGGCTTTAAGGTCGGACGGGTTGAACTGCGCCGAAAAGTTAATTTTCCGGCTGTTTATGTCGTTCAAAAGCCTGTTAATAGTCGTCGTGGACAGCCGAGAAATATCGCCGAACAACTGCCCCCAACTTTCAGAAGCCATAAGGCGTTGGGCCGCCAATTTGGAAAGTTCGGTTTGCTGTTTGGTGTTAATCGCCGCTATCATGTCGGCGTTGCCCTGCTGTTCTGCTAATGCACGTTGGGCCGCGTACCTTTCAAGTATCGCGGTTTCCTGTTGCTGATAGGTTTGGTATTCCTCTAACAGGGCGTCGTACTGCTCGTTTCCGCTACGCTTGGCGTATTCCTCGCGCTTGGCTTCAAGTGCGGCTAAGGCTGCTTCGGCTACGCGGCGTTCGGCTTCCGTGGACGCTTCGGCGGCGCGGCGTGTAAGTAGTTCCTTATTCCGGGCGTAACTTTCTTCAAAGTCTATCTTTTCTTGAAGGTAGCCCGCATATTCCTGTAACAAAGCCTTCGTTTCTTCCTTCGCCTGTTGGCGTGTGTCTGCTTCGGCGGTGTTAAGGATTTCCGCCTTGGCGTTATCCACGTCGGAATTATCCCCGGCCAACTCGGAACGTCGGCGTTCAATGGTCGCCAACATCTCGCTAATGGTCTTGCACTGGGCTAACTCCTGTTGTAGTTGCGTGTCGAAGGCTGAAATAACCGATTCGCGGGTGGCGTTGGCTATCTCGTTGTTAAGGGTTGTAAGGTTCTTTAAGTCGGTAGCGGTTTTGGCTGTCTTGGCTTCAATGGCGGCGCGTTGGTTCTCCAAATATTGCAGATAACTGCTGCCTTCCTTCAATAAGGGCGCGAACTCGGAAGCGGCGGCGTTCCTTACGGTTTCGTCGCTGCTTGTTATCCACTTCAAATATTTTTCATAAAGCGTCTTTCGCTGTGCCAACTGCTCGGCGAAGGGGTCTTTATTGTTACCATTACCGCCACTTCCACCGCTACCGCCGGAAGAAGTTTTAAGGCTCAACCTATCTACTTCTTTTTGTTGGGCGGCTATCTGCCGGGCGAGTTTGGAGCGTTCCGCGTCGGTAGCCGCGTCGTTATAAAGCCCGCGAAGGCGTTGTAGTTCCTTTTCGGCGGCCGCTACGCTTCCTTCTACCACTTGCCCGGCTTGGTTGCCTATCTGCGCTAATATTGCCTGTTCCTGTGCCGTAAATTGGGTTTGTTGTTCTATTAAGGTTTTGGCGGCATCCTGCATCTCGGTTAACTCCTGTTTAGCCCGTGCCTTGGCACTATTAGCCACTTCGATATAATATCCTGTAACGCCGCCGTATTGTCCGCTACTCGTCTGCACGAATTGGCTAACCGTGTCCGGCATAGCGTCTATTTCGGCTTGTTTCTTAATAATTTCTTGGTACTTCTCGGCGGCGAGGTTCTGCGCGGCCAATGCCTTCGCCTTCAAAATACACGCTTCAACGAATTTAGCGGAATTTTTAATAAGAAGGTCTTCGGCTTCCTTGGCGTTTCGGACTTTATAGCCGAGGTCGTTGAACTTGTCGGCGTTATCCTGTACCCACTTTTCGCGGTCTTTTAAGTTGTCGGTTAGTTGGATCCATTCCGCTTGTAAGGCCCGGTAAGCGGCTATCGGTTTCCCGGCGGCTTCTGCTACCTTCTTGTTGAACTCGTCGGCGGCTTTCTTCGCTTCGGCCTGTTTGCTGTTCAACTTGGAAATAATGTAAATAATTCCTGTAATGGCTGCGGAAAGTCCGAGGGTAAGTGTCGCCATAAGTGCTTGGGCGGCGACGGTGGAAATACCCAACGCCCCGGCTAACTTCAAGTTGGCAGCGGCTAACATTTCCTTCGCCTTGGCGACGGTTACAAGCATAAACGCGCTATCCTTGTTTAAGGCGTTGGCTACCTGCTGCAAACCCATTGTTATTGACATAAGGGCCTGCACCTTCAGCATTATTTTTTGAAGGTTTTCGTTCTCTCCGGCGAAAAGGGCTACCGCGCCTTGTGCCGTGCTGAACGCTCCGGCTACGCCACTAAGTCCGGCTATCATTCCTTGAAGTCCGGCGTTATCGTGGCTAAATATTCGGGCTTGGGTCTGTGCGTCGCCTATGGCGTTGGCAAGTCGCCCGGCTTCCTGTTGCAACTTTCGGAAGGTTTCCGTTCCGCGCAGTCCGGCTTCTTCCATTTGTCCTAACTGCTCCCGGACGTTGCGGAGCTGCGTCCTTAACGAAGTTTGGGCGTTGGCATTATTACGGGCGGCTTCCTCTGCCTTCCTTAACTGCTGTTCCTCGCGTAGAAGTGCGTCGGCTTGCTTTCCGGCTTCGTCTATGACGGTTTGGCGTAGGGTTATTTCTTCGCGGAGTTGGGCTTGTTTGGTTTGAAGTGCTGCGGCTTCTTCCTTATGCCCTGCCGAAAGGGCCTTAGACGCTTCCACGCCGAGCCGCTTGTATTCGGCTTCCAATTCGGCAATAGCCGCCTTATTGGTGTCTACTACCACGTCTATTTGTGCAAAGGCTTTGTCTATGGCTTGGGCGGCGCGTGTAAAGGCTCCGTCCATCTGCTTACCGCCTAAGACGGCCGCGCCTTGGAACTCCTGTATAGCCTTCTTACTCTCGTTAAGAACGCTAATTAGCTGCTTGTTGGTGCCGGAAATATCAAACGACAGCCCGCCGCCTTGTATATTCATCGGTTTCTGCTGTTTATAAGGTTCATAAGTTGCTCGGCGTTGTCGTCTGTAAGGGCTATTTCGGTGTCGTCGCCGCCGGACTTTCCGGGGGTGGTGCTTCCCTTGCCTTTATCGTCTATGCCGGGCGCGTCTATTAACATTCGTTGTACTGCTCCCCACGCTATACCGTGGAGAAGGTAGTCCAACGTCCAGCCGAAGTGTGCGCAAACGGAACCCCGGCGGCCGTGTGGACTTTTTAGGCCTGTTGCTCTATACGAGTCGCTTCCGGTTCGCTTGTTCGCGTTGCGCTCATCAACCGCATAGAGTTCACAAAATCCCCTAAGTTGCTTACGTTCGTTATGATAATAGCCAACGTCAGCAACTCGGACGGTTTAAGCGTATGGAAGAAAAGCCGGGTAAGGTCGCGTAGTGCATTGCGGTCTTCCTTCCGGCGGTAGGTCGTGCCGTCGAAGGTCGCTATATAGTAGTCTTCGCCCAATACTGCGGTAGCCACGACTTCGGCGAGCTGCTTGGCTTCCTTGTTGGCTAAGGCGCGGGCGGTGCGTAGGTAGTCGTCGTCGCCTAACTTGGTTTCGTCTATCTCCATTTGAAGCCAAAGAAGGCTAAGGCGGTCTAAGGTGGCTAAGGTCGGTTCTTTGATGGTGTAAACCTTCGTTTCGGTTATCTTCTCCCGGCGACGGAAAAAGCCCCAAAAGCCCGGCTTACGGCGGTAGTGTGTTACCTCTATATCGAAGTCCACCCCTTCGCCTATCATCTTGCGCAGTTCCGCTTGCTCACGGTTCAACGCTTCTAATTTTTCGTTCTGCGGCATGGTCTTAATAATTGGGAAGGCCCCGGAACAATGTAGCGGGGCCTTCCGGGTTTGGTGTAAATGTGCGGGGCTGCTCGGTTAGGTCGTCTTCTTGATGACGGTAACGTACAACTTTTTAAGCCCGTCGGTATGGGGCTTCTGCACGGTGGCGGTAACTTCAAGAAGAAGGAGGCCTTTCTTGGAAAATTCGCCGTTGAACTTCGCCTTAATCTTGGCGCGGGGAACTTGAAACTTCAAGCCCTTGCGCGGAACGATGATAAGCGATTCTTCAACGTCGGCGGTAGCGTCGGGGTAGGCGTAAATGTCTGCCGCAATTTCGCCGCCGAAAAGACGTTTAAGACAGGCGAGGTCGGGGTTCATAATGGAAAAGGCAAACGTAGTTTTCCCGGCTTTGGTTATAATCTCTTCCGGGTCGTCGTTTTCCTCGGAGTAAAACTCCGTTTCCTCGCCGTCTTCCTGTGTCATCTTCGCTGTGTCTTGGTAGGTCAGGCCGTAACGGGTATAGCCCGTTTCGTTGAAGTTGCCCCTTGCGGGTTCTCCTGTCTTGCCGAGAATGGCCGACAAACCTAATGTTATAGTAGACATAGGGGTATGGTGTTAAATTGTTAATGTATATTCCAGCTTATTCTCAAATTGCGGTAGTGCTGCTTTACCTCAATCTCTTTTATCGTGGTGTCGTTCTCAATCCAATATTCTAAGTCGGCTACGTTCTGTTCGTCCAAATAGGCTACAAGCGCGTCGCCAATGGTGCGTAGGCGTTCCCGGTCGGCTTTGCGCTGTTCCCGTCCGCGTATCTTTACTTTCTTGTCGGAAACAAAGATATTCACGTTGGAAGTACCCGTTTGGGGCTTTTCGTGCGTTACGGCTATCGTGTTTATTACGATGTCTTCCGCTTCGCTGTCGTCGGGTCGCTCCCCTTGGACGTAAACGCCCCCGGAAATTTTGATTTTCCCGGAAGTAACGGCTTCCTGTACCAACTTGTAGAGGATGTCGTCCGTGTCTATGCTGCTGCAATATTTCACTACTTGAAGGCGTTTTTAATGTTCGTAACTAAGTCGGCTAAGTGTTTGGCTACTTCCTTTTCGGCAAATTTTTCGGCGGAAGTCAATACGTCGCGGCCTTTGCTCTCGACGTGAACGGCGTAGTTCATACCCGCCACTACTACCAAAGCGTAGCCTTCGGTCTTGCTTCCCACTTGTAAGGCTAACCGCTGCCCTTCGTTAACTCCGGCGTGTCCGCCCTTGACTGCGGCAAAAGCCACGTTCACGGGCTTACCGTCCACCAATACGACGTAGCCAATAGACGAGCGTAGGTTTCCCGTGCGGTCTTTGAAGCCACGTTCCGGCGGTATCATCTTCGCTAACTTTACGGCTTCTTCGCCTACGCGGGTAAGGCTTTCTATTAGCTGCCTATCCACTTCGGCTAACAACGCCTTAAAGGTCGCGTCGATGTCGTTAATATTGAAGTTCGCGCTTATACCCATAGCCTACAATGAAGTCGCCCTTTATCGAATTTCAAGCACTCGCCAATAATCCTAACTGCTCCTTCCGCCTGTGCGTCCTGTAAGGCTTCGTCGGTAAGCTCTGACGGTAGCAGCTCGCGGTCGGCTGCGGCCACTTCCTGGCCTAATCCTACGCGCTCCGTTCCCGCCGGAAGTTGGATAAGGGAAGCGAATGTTATAAACCTACCGTTCGCCGCCTGTATCGACGTTCCTTTGCCGTTGGTTTCTTCCCGGCATGAAGCGTGAAGTTTCCACGCCGCCCCGGTTGTCTGCCAACTGCCGTTAGCGTCCTGTAGTGCTTCCTCGCCACTGTTGCGGACGTAAAGGAAGTGCGGGTATTGGTTGTTTATAATGTCTTGAATTGCTACCATATCCGGCTTCGGTTTTTAACCTTCGGCGCGTTGGCGGGTGTTATCCCCAATTCGCCGCAGGTTTGATTATACCAAAACTTTATAGCTTCCCAATTCCACGAAACGGAATAGCCGCCTTCGCTGACGTTTGCCAACGGAATAATAGAGCCGAACTCTTTACAAAGGGCGGTTTTCGCCGTCCTTACGTCTACTTCGGCTTCGGGGTCGGGAATTAGCCCGGCTTGGTTGGCTAAAATCAGTTCCGCGTCTGCTGCGGCTACGCCGAAGCGGGAAGCGGTGCGGGTTATCCATTCTTTGTAAGTCATCGTTGGAAGGGTTTAAGCCGGGAAGTTCCGTTACGTCGTGTTCTCGCCGATAACGATAGCCGGGTCGGGCTAACTGCACTTACGAGGTGCAAAGAAGCACGACGCGCCGAAACTCCCCGGACGGTTAGGGTTAGTGGTTCCACTTATTAGCGTCGGTAGACATAAGCCAACTATCGGATGAAGTTTCCCACGCGGGGAAGGCGTTAGCAATACCCATCGTTACTTCTTCAAGCGGTTCCTCGTTGGCGAACTTCTTAATAAGGGTGTGGCCGTTGAGGGTCTTGAGGGCTACCGAACCCTTTACGTTAAGGTCGGCCGGGCGTTTCCAGAAGGTATGGCCCAAAACCTTGCTTGCGCTGAACATTACCACGTCGTTAACGAAGGGGTTGCCACTGAACGGGCGGCTTCCGTCGCCTAATTCAATGGTTATGTCTTGGTCAATGACAATGATTTGAAGCCCGTAAAGGTAGGAAAGTCCACGAAGGGCGGTGTTTACCTGTTCGAGGCTCGGTGTCTGCTGAACGCCGAGTGCGTTGGCGGCGAAGGAAGCACACGTTTTCTGCACTTCTTCGGTTTCCGTGAAGGTGGCGAAGGTTTCCGTAGACATAAAGGCGTACTTCAACGTAACGCCCTTCTTCTTGGCGGCTTTTACAACAGCCTTGAAGTCCTTTGTAATAGGACGGGCTGCGGTAGAATTAGCCCACGAAGCGGAACCGGTTTGGAAGCCTACCTTTTGTTCTTCGGGGATAAGGTAGTCTACATCGTATTCGGTAAGTACCGAAGTGTTGTTTTCGTTGGTAAGCGTAATTTTGCCGAGCGAAATGGACTGCAACGCTATCCACTCCAAACGGGCGGCTACGCCGTCCCAACAAAATTTAGTATCTTCGGCCCACGCTTCCACAAGTGCGCGAAGGTCGGGGTTCTTCGACGTGCGGGCTATCATAAGTTCGTAGTCGTCGAGTTCTTCCTCGTTCTTGGTGCGCTTAATGGCAATTTTAGGGATGTCGCCCTGAATACGGGCTATTGCCTCGCGGGTCTTTTTGTCAATGGTTGCGCCACGGGCTACGAGGTCGGCGGCAATTTTAAGCCCTATTCGCGTTTCCAACGCCTTCCACGTTAGGGAGTAATTCTCCTTCAACGGGAAAAGTGTAGGATAGTAGAAGGGTTTAAGGTCGTAGGTCTTGACTACGCCCGCCATATCCTGTTCGTTAAGCCCCTGCATTAAAGTAGGTATCATAACTTATTGTTGTGGCTTGTTGGTTAGATGAATTTAATTGTAGGAAGGGCGGCTTTAATCGCGTCGCTAATCGGGGGGCAAAGCGCGGTTTTGAACTGCCCGAAGGTTACGGCCGGGACGGGGGTGTTAGTAAGTGCTTCCACCGGGTAGGAGTCGCCGACGCAAGCGAAGGGGGCGTATTTGAACGCCGAAACGGTTGCGCTTTCTTCTTTGGCCTGTGTAAGCACTCCACCGACGGGAATAGCCGCGCCGAGGGTTGTTCCTACGGTTACGGTGTCGTGGGTCTTGGCGGTGGTGTCAATGGCTGTAATAGCGTAAGACTTCGCGCCCGTCTTGAACATCACGAAGTCGCCTACTTTGAAGTGGTGCCCCTTGGCTACCTTGTAGGCGGTGGCGGTGCTTGTGGCGGCTTCCGTTACTTCTGCCGTCTTGACGAGGTGGTAAATGCCCGCTTCGTCGGGGGAAATAACGGAACCTTCACGAAGGGGAACGCCGGGGATAAGGTCGGCGACGCTAACGGTTACACCGTTGGGAACGTCGGCGAGGTTGTGCGTACAGGCGTGGGCGGTTCGCTCGTCCTGTTTGCGTTGGTATCGCATAAATCCCATTTTCGTTGTCGGTTTAGGGGGTTGTTAAATTTCCTTCCCTGTAAGGGTCGGGTTGTTGTCACTCTGCGAAGCGATGTAGTCTGCTACGCCTTGGCTAATACCTTCTTTAGTCACGGCTCCAAAGAGGGGCTTATCGTGGCCTTGCAGTCCTTTGTTGCTTTGCTCCTGTGCTATGCCGTCGAGGTCGGCCTGCACTTCGTTTAAGTACCCGTTAAAGTCGTCGTCGTCCTTGAAGGTGGGGGCTACGCGGTCGAAGCTGCGCAGCATCATTTCGCGCTGCTTGCCCTCAATCTTGGCGGCTTCCAACTTCGCTACAAATTGTTCGCGGCGGGTGGCTGTGGTTTTCTCGGCGCGTAGGCTGTCGTAGCCTTCGCGTATTGCCTTGTTTTCCTCGCGGATAATTTCGCGTATCTGCTCGGCTGTCAATGCTCCCGCCGGGGCCGGGGGTGTCTGCTGTCCGGGCTGAGGTTCGCCGCCGGGCTGTTCCTTCTCCTTGAAGTCGTACTTACGTCTAAGGCCTTCTTCGTGGGTCTTGTTTGCCTTGGCTATCTCCGCGTCGGTTCGGCTTCGGTAGTCCTTAACGAATTTGCTAACCTTGTCGGCGGTAAGATTACCTACGACTTCGGTTGCTTCTTCAATGGTCGCGGCGTTTAAGCCTATGAAGGCCGCAAGCTGCGTTAAACCGTCTTTTCGCTCGCCTGCAAATTTTTCCTGCAGTAGTGCTAAAATTGCTAATGTTAATTCGTCCATAAAATTTGTAGTGGGGGTTACTTAAACATAGCGCAAAGTTAGCGTATTACCTTAATACAAGTTTAAGTAAGGGGCGGCAAACACTTCGCCGAAACTTCCAACGCTCGGCGGCGGTTGCCGTACACTTTGTTAGCCTTTTATATGCGGAATGTGAATTATTTGCAGTAACTTTGCGGTGTTGCCGGGGAAAAATCCGGCGACTTATCGAAGAAGCGATAGGTTCTTAGTATTTGAAAATCGCCAAATTAACAAATTACAAAGAATGAACCTAAGCGCGTAGCGTCGTATATCCCTACCACGATATACCGATGAAGCGCGGCTATACGGTTTGTTTTCGTAAGGCGTTTGGCGATGCCGCAAATACTCAAACCTATATAGTCCGCGCTTTTTTCGTGCGTTTAACCCTGCCACTTCGGGCGGTGGCGCAAAGTTACTCAATTTATGAAGAAGTTGTTACTTTGTGCGCTCCTTCCTTCGGTGCTGCTGTGTGGGTGTTCCTCTGACGACGAGCCAAACGGCGGAAGCAACTACACCGAAAAACAGGAGAAGGTCTTCGCTATCTTTAACGGTACTTGGGCCGATTACCAATTTTCAAACCTCGGTAGTTATCCGGGGGCAAACCTTCAACCCGAACCCGATAAAATTGTATTCGGGTCGCACTACTCAACCGAAAAGGAAATTAAGAAAAGTTCCTATATCGACGGGGAAACTACCGCCTTCTATGCACAGGGCGAATGTACCTACTATTCGGTTGCCTATAAGGGCCAGCCTTACGAAGCGGTTAAGTGTTATTACAATGTAGCCCCGTCCGCTACTATCCTTTCGTTGTGGGAAGTGGAAGATAATACAATGTTCCACGTCTACGACTTGAAGGTAGTTAGCGAAACGGAATTTAACCTTTACCAATCCGGCATAACGCTTCCCTATATCTTTAAGAAGCAATAACGCCGTAATGGAAGCCGTGTTATTATGGGTCGCCACCCTGTGTTTCGGGGTGGCGTTCCTAATTGTTGTTGTCGCTCTAATTACTAAGCCCCGGCGTATGCGGAAGAAGGCGCAAAGGGAAGCCGAAGCACGGGCGAAGGAAGTAGCCGACATCTACGGGCGTGTGGCTGTTACCCGTGTTAAATTGGGCGGCTTGGAACGCGCTACCCGAATACTTGAAGAAGCCCGAAAGGAACGAAGCGTAACAAAGTAATACGAATTGAGTATTTTTCGCTATTGACTTTTTCGGTTGGTAACAATTAGTTACGCCCGTTCTACGTTATACGGTTACGGCTGTGCCTTGGTGGGTATTGTCTTCCCGGTTGTCGTGGTTGGCTGATTTGGATTGGGTGCGTTATTGTCGTATCTTTGCGTTTGAATTAAAGCCCATTACAACTATGGAAGAAAAGAACTTAACCCCCGCCGAATTGTTCTTTACGAAGAAGGCGGAATTTGAATACAGCATAACGGAAGCCGTTAAGCAATTCGCCGGGGCGTATGCCACGGACGTAAATATAGCCGTAGGCGTGTCCGTCGTTCCCGCTCTCGCTGATAGCGGCGACGTTGTGGACTGCCGAATTAGTAACGTAACAATCGAAGCCAAATATAGCCAAAATGGATAACTATATACCTCGAATAAATCCAATACTACGGCGTAAGTGTACCGAAATAATGGACGAATACGCTAAAACAATACTTCCCGAAATTCGTTATTCGGGCGTTACTTCTGCGTTGGCAAAGATTAGTATTAGCCACGGTAAAACCCGGCGCGAAGCTCTCCGCGAACTTGACCGGGTTGTTACTTCCCTTTTCCCTTCCGTTGAAGGTGCGCCGCTTCCTTCCGAAGAACTTAACGGCGTGGCGGACGTTTTGGCCGGTTGTTTCGTTACTTATGACGGCGAAACTAACGCCTTCGGTATCGGTCGTTATCCTTCGGACTATGCCCGCTTTGATTCTAAATTTTAGGCTATGAAAGTACCCCAAATAAACACGACAAAGGGCAAACAGCCCGTTACCGTTGTTCCCGATGAACTTCTTGTAGAAGGCTTCCTTTCGTCCGAAGGTGCGGACGCTGACGACGTGGACTTAGTGCGGCTTCTTGAATATGCCGAGCCGGACGCGAAGAAGAACGGCGCAATACTCCGGCGGTGCCTGGAAGGTAAAGCCCGGCTTCTTCCTGTATATCCGGGCGAAGGCGAAAAAGAGCCTACCGGCGCGAAGGTCGTAGGCTCTATTATGGACGGTTGTTTATACCTCGTTCCTCTTACTTGAGGCTTCTTATAAACGCTATCATTTCCGCGTATTCCGTAGGTAAATACTTTTGGAATACGCGGTTTCCTATAAATGCGTTTTCAAAACAATGGGCTATATATTCGGCTTCGCTTTTACCTACGCCCTTGAAGTATTTTGTAGTATGGCCCCAACCAACGGAAATAATAAGGCTTTTTAGAGTATCTTGGACGGCGGCAATTTGTTCTATAACGTCGTGTTTGGTTATTCCGCGCTTCGTAAATACCGTGTCGCTCATGGAGAATATCTTCCTATAAAGTCGGTCTAACCTTTCGGAAAGTACCTTAGCCTTCATTACCTTTGTTTTCGTAGTTTCCGTAACATATTTTCTTTTATCCGGGTCGTATCGGCGTGTCGTCTTAGTCGTTTCCACTTTTTGACGAAGCCGGGCTATTTGTTTGGCGCGAAGGTCTTTTACTTCGGTGCTAAATCTTAAATTCCTTTGCCAATCTATGCCATGCCCGAACTCATGGTAAATAAGGGCGCGGCGGTAATATGGACTTTGCGAGCTGCGTGTGCCGCCGCTGTCAATATAAACGCGCTTTTCGGAAGGACTATAATAACTATTGTTCCCCGTCTTGCTATGAATTGTTAGCGGTATGGGGTGTTTCGGGTCTATAAGGTCGAAGAACTCCCGGCTATATTCGTAGTCGTCGTCGCGTAGCCACTTGCCGCCCTTCTCTAACTCCTTGGGCATATTTGGGGAATAATTGCCCTTCTTTCCTTTGGCTACAGTCAACTTGCCCGGAAGGGACGCAAAGAAGGCTTTAAGGCGGCTAATGCAGTTGCCGTAATAGTTGGAAGTCTTAATTTCGGTAGCGTTTAGTTCCTTGTTAATCTCGCTAATTACGTCGTCGTAGCCTACGGCGGTCTTGGCGAAGTCTTCCACCTCGCTACGGGCGTGGATCCACTCGGTGCGGCGCGGTAATAATTCGCCCTGCAACCGCTTCAACTCGGCGCGTAGTCCTTCCCGGTCGCCGGAAGTGCGTAACACATCCAACGCTGCCACGTCTAAGCCGTAAGTATAAGCCCACGTCTTAAAGTTGGCTATCTCTCCGTCGAACTCCGTACAGGGTTCGGGCGGTTTCGCCGTGGTGCCCGGCATTTGTGTTTTCTGCGGTATGGACGGAAGCAAACCGCCGGAAATAACGCCGTTCTTGAAGTTGTCGCGTATGTAGTACGGCATAGCCTTCCAATTCTTAGAACGGTCGGCTATGGCTTCTATGTGGCTACGGAACGCCGCCGGAACATCGCGGACGGTGCGACGGGAAGGAAGGCTTTTGTAGGACTGCCCCCGGACTATGGCTTTTAATCGGTTCGCCCTGTCTTTGTTGAACTCGTCGTAGTCGGACATAATAGGCACGACGACGCAACGGCATTGCGGGTGCCAACCGAGGAACTTGAAAGTTTTGGGGTAGTCGCCCGCCAACTCGTCGCAAATGTCGGTTAACGGTACGGTCTTCCCTTTGCTGTCCTTCGTGGTGTGGTTGTTGCTCAACATCACGCGGAAGCCTACGACGAAATCTAATTGTTGCCATCGTAAGTATTCGGCTTCCCTATATGCCATATTTACTTCCGTCCGGGCCAAACGCTCGGCGTTCTTGGCTGCACTCCTGTAAACGCCTTGGCCGGGGTGGTACATCTTCGCCGCCTTACTAAGCCGAAGGTTTCCGCCCTTATCTCGGACGCGCCTAAATAGTTTGTCCGGCTGTTGTAAGTATTGGCGAAGGTCGCGGGAGAGCTGCTGTGCGCTGCGTCCTTCTCCTACGGCTACGTCTATACCCAATTCTAACGCCGTCTTAAATTCTTCCGTGTACTTCCATACGCGCTGACTAAGCCCCAAACCTCCGGCTTTACGCTGTTGGAAGGCTTGTAAGGCTTCGAGGTTCCGGGCTTGGTACTTCTCCGCTTCTTCCGGGGTTAGCCGGGACGTGCGAAGTATGGAACCTAAAAAAGCGTCGCTTTTGTCGCAGGCCGCTTGCCACTCCGTCCGCGTCCCGGTAGTTATAACGGCTTCTACCTTCTTCGTAAGTCGGGAAAGTATGCCTTCGGCTTGGCGACGTGTAGCCGGGAAGTCGTCGAAACTAAAAACGCCGTCTTCGGGTATGGTTATACGTCCGGCGGCGCGGGCTATCTCGTCGCAAGCGGTGTTATAGAGCCGTTCCACTTGGCGGGCGTACTGCCGCGTCTTGGCGTAGTGCCGGGCATCGAAGCCCCGAAGTCGGACTATAAGGCGGTTTTCGGTATAATCGGGCATAAAGTTATTTTTTCGGAATTTCGCGTTTAAGCGCGTTTCACTTCCGAGGTGGGTACTTTATCCATTCGGAAGGAAACGCGGCTTACACGCGGCTTAAAATGGCTTCTTTCGGTTCGTATTCTCCATAAATAGAGCGTATTACGGAATTTTGGGCGGTTTCGTGGGATTAAAGGGTCGGTTCGCCTTCCGTCCATGTATTGGCGCGGTCTTCTTCCTGTTGTATCTCGGCTAATTCCGCTTCCGGGTCTTCGGCCCAACCCAAACGGCGAACGGTTGTTTTTTGGCTTGCTACCGCCTTGCCGCCGTTGGCTCCTTGGAGAAGGTTTACTTTCGCGGTTTCGTCCTCAATAATGTACGGCGTTATCCGGGGCGAAACAATAAGACGACGGGCGGCGGCTTTGCTCTTGACGTTGGCCGCGCCGAGGTAGGCTAACACGATGTTTGCACGTCGGGTTAAATAGTCGTCGAATACTTCCATTTTGTCCTGTACCTTTAAGTGTGCGTCCATAAATAGAAGTTGAAGGGCTATACCACTAACCGCGCCTATTCCCTTCACGCTGTCAAAGGAAATGTCGGGCGTTTGGGTAATGGTATATATCATTCGGAGAAGCGTGTCTATTTCTAACTTCACGCTTTCCGGGGCTTGCGCCCATGATAGGTAGGACGCTTCCGCGCCGTCCTCGGCTTCTATAATTGCCCCGGCTTCTCCCTTTCGGGCAAAGCCTAAAATCTTACCCTTTACAAAAATTTTCGGGCTTGCGTGGTAGTCGTTGGTATCGGCGAAGTTGGAAAGTAACTTTTCCAAACGGTCGATAAGGCTCTGCACGTCTTCCCACTCTACGGCGGGTTGGCTTCCGTACACTATGGGGATTTTGCCGATGGTTAGCTGCTTGGGGTAGCCCTCGACTAACTCCCAGTTCTTTGCTTCCGTCCCGGTCGGGCCTTCCGCCGTCCATATATAGTGCGCGTCCTTCGTGTAGGTTTCAAAGTAGGTGCGCGTAGTCAGGTCGTCGGCCTTCTTCGTGAACTCACGGGAAAAGGCTATTAGGTCGCGGTTGTCGTCGAAGTATGGGTAAAGTTTATCCCCGAAGGCCGGACTAAACAGGGCTACGCGGAACTTCGTTTTTGTGGGGAAGCCGTAAAGGTCGTGTTCTTCCTCGGCTTCTACCGGGTACCAATATTCGGCTACTTCGGTAGTGCTGAAAAGTCCACGGGCTACGCGGCGGTTCAGTGTCTTCTCCTTGACTTCGTGGAATACACGTTTAAGGGCGGCTAATACGGCCTTTTCTTCGGCGTTTTTCGGGTCTGCGTCGTAGGCTACCGGGTTGCCAAAGGTAAACGCTACGGCGCGTTTCACTATCAACTTTTGAAGGGCTAACGCTATGCGGGCTACGGGTTCAATTCTAAACCCCTGTTCCGTGGTAAGTTCGGCGTTTACGTTGATGTTCTTGACTTGGCCGTATTCCTCGCTATCCTTGTCAATTACTACAAGTTTGTCCGGGCGTTTGCGCGGGTCGTTGATGTCGTGCTTTGCAGGGTCGTACTGCGCGGCGTACTGCTCCGAATTGGGAAGGGTCGTAATTCGCCCGTTTCTCAACTCGTTTATAGCTGCGGGGTAGTCGCCCGCTTTTAGTAGTTCGTCAATAGGTGGCATAGTCTATTGGGGTTTATGGGGGTTAGAAAATTTGTTTTAATCTTGAAATACTTTGCTTCCCGTCGGGGCGTTTCTCCACCGTTCCCGTTAGAGCGTCCGGCGCGTCGTCGTGGGTGTTTGTTCCCTGCTTCTTGTATTGGGTTATAGCCTTGTGAAACTTCGGCCATAAGTGCGCCCACTCCTTCGGGAAGTGCGTAAGGTTCTGCACCTCGTTTGAGTGGCTGAATATTCGTATATCCTTGTTTTCGCCTTGGTGGAACCAGCGTACAACGGTGCGGCGGTTTCCCAATATCCGGCAGTTTTCTTCTACCTTCCGGGCGAAGCCGCGCCCGCCGTTGTTACTCTCTATTATTGCTTCCTCTACTTCCCACTTCGTAAGGATACGCGCCGTTTCCGGCTCGGTCGTTTCCATTGCGGCCTGGGTATAGTACACGTCTAAAATGAAGTTGCCTATTTCCGTTTCGACGTAGACAATACAGCAAAGGAAGTCTTCGCCCGTGTCGGCGGTATCGACGTAGGCTTTTACTTTGTGCTTCTTGGTTACGGGCAATACTTCGTAGGTCTTAAACTCGCGTTCGTACATAAGCCCCGTTATCGGTCGGGGGTTCTGCATATACTGCGTTTCAAATACCCACCCGCTTTTTTCTTCCAATTCGTGAAGTTCGGCTAACGTGTGTTTGAACTCCCACAGCGGCCGCTCCTTGCCGTCGTCGTCAATCTCAATAACGGGAAGGCTCAATACTACCCATTCGTCCGGCTCCAACCTCTGCAAGTAGCCGCAAAGGTCGTCTTCGTCCAAACGCTGCATAATTATAATTATCGGCGTTTTTCGGCTGTTAACGCGGTTTCGTATGGTGGTTTCAAACTTTTGGTTTACCTTCTCGCGTATTTGTTCGCTTCGTGCGTCGTCCGGCTTAATAGGGTCGTCGATGACTATCGCGCCGCCGAACTCGTCCCCTTCGGAAGTAATGGCGGCTACCTCGTCGCCTAATTCCTCGTCTTCGTCCTTATCCACCAAACCCGCGCCGAAGCCTGTTACCTGTCCGGCTGATGAAACGGCGTAAAGTCCGCCCCCGGCTTTTGTAAACCATTTGCGGGTGTTTACGCTCGTCGGCATAGCGTCCGGGAACAATCGCCTATAACTCGGTTCGCGCAGAATTTCCTGTACTCCACGGCTGTTGTCGCGGGCTAAGTCGTCCGAATAACTGAGGTGTATAAACTTCGCCTTCGGGTTAATGGCGAAGCCTTCCGCGATGAAGTTCTTAACCGCTAATTCGGTCTTGCCGTAGCGTGGTGCGATGTTTATTATAAGCCGGGTTATCTCGCCCTTTAATACCTTGTCTAAGGCTTCGGCTATCCTTTCGTGATGTTTGCCTACGACGAACTTACGCTTATACTTTTCTTTGAAAAAGAAGCGTGTAAAGTTTAGCGTTCCTTGGCGGATCCACGTCTTTATTACGTCTATGTCGCGGCAGAAGGACATTAGTATTTTTCGTTTAGGGTTTTGAATAGTTCGGCGGCTTCTTCCTTCGTAAGCGTCCGGGCCGGTATCAAGTCGCCGCCGTCCTTTCCTGTAAGTTCCATTCGCTGTGTGGGCTTGCCGTACTGCCTTTCGCGCAGCTTGTCTAACGTCGTGGTCTTGCCGTTCTTCATGTCGCTAAGTATGGCCCGCGCTAATCCTTTGGGGTATATCGGGGCTTCCTCCCACTTTACAAGTAGTTGAAGGTCGGCGAAGGTAAAGGAAAGTATAGCGGCTTCCCATTCGTTAATCTCCACGGCGGAAAGGCTGTAAAACTTCTTCGCCTTCGCCTTGCTCCCGAATATCTTTACAAGCTGTTCGGGTACGCGGCTTTTGGGGCGGCCTTTGGGGTTGCCACTCTGTCCGGGTTTGAACTGATGCGGGGTTATGTTTTCGGGGTTTGGCATATCGCTGTTTTTTGTCGTTTTGTCGCTGTTCCTTATTCGGCTTCCTCGTCCGGGGCGAAGTTGCCTAATAGTTCCGCTTTGTCGCCCGTGTATTCTTCCCACCGCTTTATTATCACGTCTATATAGGCGGGGTCTAATTCCACGGTATAACAGGAGCGGGCCAACTGCTCGGCCGCCATAAGGGTGCTTCCGCTTCCGCCGAATAGGTCTAACACTACTTCGCCGGGGCGTGTGCTGTTCTTAATGGCGCGTCCCATAAGTTTTATAGGCTTCATCGTGGGGTGGTCGGCTGAACGTAGCGGCTTATCCTCGTGTATTGTCGTGGTCGGGGTGGCTTCGCCCAATAGCGAACGAAGAAGGGCTTTTAACTCGTCCTTCGTCATTGCATCTATGTCCGGGGCTTCGTCCTCGGTTACGGTCAATAGGTCGCGGCGGTTTACGAAGAAGTGCGACGCGCCGGGCTTCCAACCGTATAGGCAGGGTTCGTGCTTCCATTGGTAGTCCTGTCGCCCTAATACCATGTTGTTTTTAACCCATATAAGTATCTGCTTCAACTCCCAACCCACGGACTTAACCGCCAATTTGAAGTTAAGCCCTTCCGTTCCGGCGTGCCAAATGTAGAACGCGCCGCCCTTCTTGAGGTAGCGGTTGGCGTTGTCGAAGGCGGCTTTAAGGAACTCTAAAAAGGCTTCGTCGCCCATCTTGTCGTTGGCTATGTCCTTTTGTACCCGGTTCCCTTTGTCGGCGGCGTTTAGGGCTTCGTTCTTGCTTGAATAGTCCACGTTATAGGGCGGGTCGGTTAAGAATAGGTCTACTTTGCCTTCGCCTATCAGGATATCCAATACTTCCGGCTTCGTGCTGTCGCCACAGATTAGGCGGTGGTTTCCCAATCGGTAGACATTCCCGTATTTCGCCTTCGGCTTGCTCGGTAAGTTCTCGCCTACGTTAAAGTCGTCTTCCTCCGCTTCTTCTTCGGCTTGCCCTGTGTCAATGTCGGGAAGTTCCACGGCCCAACGGTCGAGGTCGTCTAACTCCCATTCGTTGGCTAAGTCGTTATAATCCCAATCGCCGAAGGCTACGTTATCCTTTATGACAATGGCGCGTAGTTTCTCCGGCGTTGTTTCCGGCGGTATTATTTTCGCTATTGTTTCCGTGTAGCCCAATTCTTTAAGGGCGCGGTAACGCATATTTCCGCCTATAATGACGTTATGCCCGTCGTATTGGTAAATAAGCACTTCCCGAAGTGCCAACATTTCGGGGTCGTCCTCTATCGACGCTTTCAACTTCCTAAATTTTACGTCGTCCTTCATCATTCGCGGGTTCTTCGGAACTCCGGGAATTTGCCCTTTGTTCAGTTCCAAATCCGACAACTTCAATACGACGCTTTGCACCAATGGCGCGAGGGCCTTGGCGGGGGTAGCTGCTCCTTCCTGTATTTTCTTCTTTGCCATAGTTTCCGGGGGTTAAGGGTTAGAAGGGTGCTGGGCCGCTGTATCCGCCGCCGAAGGGGTCAGCCCAATACGCCATAGACGCGCCGCGCATACTCGCTACCGTAGAACTCTGAATAGCGGAACCGTTGCCGCCGCTTCCTGTGCTTCCGTTATCTTCTGCCATTTTCGTGGGGTGTTAATCGTTAAACTTTTTCCGTATCAAGTCCGCCCATGCGTCTTTACCCCATACGGGCTTCCGTATGGTTTGGTAGCGTTCCAATATCCGGCTAAAAAATTCGTCGTAGAAGTCGTAAAGTTCCGGGCTTTCCTCTATCGTGAATTGCTCAATACTGCCGGAACTGCGTAGGTTCGCCGAGCCGTGGGCTATTATCTTCTTCCCGCCTAATGTTTCAAACTGCGCCGTTTTGGTGTGGACGTTCGCCACGGCTAATTGTAGACGGTTGTCTATATCCAAATGGCGTTAAATGTAGGGTATTAAAGCCCGTATCTCCATGTTGTAGAAGTACGCGCTTATTATTAGGTTCAATTCGTCTATATAGCCGTGGGTTATAAGGTTGTGTAGGCTGTCTATGTTGTTTTGGTTCATCGACAGCGTGGAAATTGTCAACTTCTTACACTTGGCGTTATTCCTCACTATGAAGGCTTCTAAGAAGTCGCCGAAAATGAACGAGCCGTTAACTATCACGTCGTAGCGGCTCCCCTCGGTCATCTCTATATCACGCGCCAATTTTACGGCGTTGTCGTACATAACGAAGTCCGGTTTACGGGTGTAAACCTTCGGCTTTATGTAGCGTGTTTCTTCCCCTTCGTCGTCGCTTAGAACGTCAAAGAGGGAAGTATCTACGTCGGGAAGGTCGAAGTTACCTATATCCCCTATGTCGAAGTTAAAGCCGTCTTCGTCGGCCTGGGTCTTTTTTCGTCTGCTCATTTCCTGTGTCGGTTTATGGAAAAGGGCGCGGTTTCGGTCGCCGCGCCCTTCCGCTTCGGCAGTGTCGCCGTTGCTTTCAGCTATATGGAATTTCGTAGAAGCCTATGTTAGCCACGTTATCCACACCCAAACAATGCCTTCAACCACGAAGTAAAGAAGAAGCCACGTTAAAGCCCCGGCGGTCGTCCATAGGAAGTCGGCAAGTTCCGGCGTTCCTTTCTTGGTTACGCGGTCGTAAACTTCCTTTGCCACTCCTACCAATATGGCTATACCCACGGCGAAAAGCACGGGTATAAAGTTGGTAAGAACTCCGGCAATAAGAAGCCCGGCGGCGTAATGGAGTTTCTTGTCGTAGGCTATCCGCTTAATGAAGGCGGCGGCTTTTTCTATTGCTTGTTTGGGTGTCATACGCGGGCGGTTTATTATGCCGCAAAGTTAAAGGGTTTGCCGTATTAAATTGATACGACAAACCCTAAAACACTTCGCTAAAACTTCAAGTAGGCGGCTATACTGCGCCCAAATACTCCGTTATTTCGCGTTTGAAGTCGTCGAAGCTGCGGACTATAACGTACTTGTTGCCGTTGGCTTCGGCGGCTTTCTGCCATTCCTTCTGCGTCCGTCGTTGTGTGCCTTCCTCGGTCTTGAACTCCACGCAAAGGGAAGCGTAGCCGCCCGAAGGCTTCAAGAGGATAGCGTCTGCAACTCCGGCGGTAACGCCTTCCGCCTTCAATATCCCGGCTTCCCGTTTATTGCGTCCGCCGCCGTTAGGAACTGCAAAGAATACCGGGCGAAGGTGCGGGTATTGTAGCCCAAACCAATAGAAGCAGTTCCTTTGTATGTGGCTTTCTATGTGCCGGGGCTTCGTCTTCTCCTTGGTGGCGTTGGCTCTCGCTACCAATTCGTCGTAGGTAAAGCGGGGCTTCTTCGTTCCGGCGAGGCGGACGGGTTCGTAGCACTCGCCTATAAACTCGTCGAAGCCGTACTTTCTTTCGGGCTGTGGTTCTGCCTTCTCCTTTTCCCGAAGGGCGGCGGCGCGTACTCCTGTAACACTGCCGAGCTGCACCGTGTCCGGGAAATTGTGCTGTGTCTGCTGTATGGCGAATTTGTCAATTTCGGAAGCAAAGTATTTGTTTACCTTAATCCCGGCTTCCCTTAACGCTATTTGCCCGCAGCTCATCCCGTCAAAAAGGGAAAGTACGTTTATTCCGTTGTTGCTCATTTCGTCTTATATTGATACGTCCAAAGGCGTAGTTAATTTATTACTCAATAGCGTAGCCACTTTTTCAGCGGCGGCGCGGAACTCTCGGTTATACTTGTATTCGTTATCGTATCGACGGAGGTAGTAGTGAATTGTCGAAGTGTCGTGTTTCGTTTCCTCGGCGATGTCCTGTGTCGAAACGCCGCGCTTCTTGCAATGGTGGGCGTATATCATTCGGGCGTAGACGTACCAACGCCCCCGGCTGTCGTTTACTATGTACTTGAAGGGAACAGCCATCGCTACAAGTATGGCGCGTTTAATATCCCGGTGCAACGGTCTACGTTCGTATTCCACCGTTAAACCTAAACCTTTGGCTATCTCCCGTTCTAATGTCGCCCCGTTGCTTAACTCCCAATTTGCAAGCATATAAATCGCGTCGCAGTCAAGCAATAAGCGAATATCCGCTTTCATTTGCTCTCTCCACGGTTCGGACGGATCCACGCCGTTGTTAAGGGGGTTAATCACGGCGTAGCCCTGTGCCGTTAGGCGCGTGGCGGCTGCGGTAAAATTCGCGGTGTATTCTTCCGGGGTTAATCCCGAAATTTGGCCGCTTATGTAAATTTTAGTTTGCTTCATGCGATTTGGGGCTTATTTTGCTTCTATGGCGTTTTATTGTCGTCAGCCCTTCAACTACCCACCCGAAGGGCGTAGCGCGAAAATTGGGGCGTTTCCGTGGCTCTGGCCTACTTTAACGGCGTTAGCCTATGCCTATAACTTTGGTTGTCAAATGGTAAATAATCAAACATTTCGGCGAAGCGGTCATTTATGCGGTCGCCGTACCTGTTTACTATGTCGTCTTCACTTTCAAGATTTGACGTTATCACGGTAAAGAGTTGGCGGTCGTAGCGTTGGTAAAGAAGTTCTACCATTGGGCTTACTTCGTTACCCCAAACCTTTACGCTTGTAGCTTCCGTTCCTACGTCGTCGATAAATAGCAGTTCGGTCCCTTTAAGGTCTGCTAATAGTTCGTTCCTTTCATCCCTTGCTAAATCCACCAATCGGGATGCGGGAATTTTTCGTACTTGCTTCCTTTCGTTGGAATAGTTGGAATAATAAAGCGTGTCTATTAGCTGCTTTATCGCGTCCGCTAAGGTCGTTTTTCCGTTCCCCGGTTTCCCAAAAAGGAACAAACCGGGCTTTTCGCTTTTGCCGACGAGCCACTCTGCGGCCTTTCGTATGTGTTCGGCGGTGGCTGTGTCCTCGTTGAAGGTATGCCCGCGCCGCTCCACTTGGAAGCGATAACAATCGGTAAGCATTTCGGGTATTAGGTCTATATACCTATCCACCTTAAAGCGTCCCTTTGAAGCGTCGCGGAGTTTGCTCAGGTGCATTTTCCACCGTTGTAGAAACTGGGCGCGTTCCTGTTTGGGGTCTTGAGATTGTTGGTTGTCCATAACTGCTTGGTTTTTGTTTTTGTAAATATCTATCGACTACCCATGAACGAATGGCGGCGGCATCGCTTTTATAGCGTTTCCCGTTGGCTTCTTTGTAGTCGTTAAGAATTTGGATTAATTCGCGGGTTGTGTCTTCTCCGTATTGCTCGACAAAGGCGTTATATTCTTCCTGTGTCAGTTGTACGCTCGACGCGAAGGCTATTTTTTCTTTTTTCTTTTTTTCGGTTGTTTTTTCTTTTTCTATTTTTTCTTTATCTTCTACGTTAGTAGAAGTTAATATAGATATAGATATGCTTTGTTTTGGGTTGTTTTCTTCGACGGTTGAAACTTCTTCGGTTGTTATTCCTTCGGCTTCGGTTGTTTTGGGTTGTTTTGGGTTGTTTTGGGTTGTTTCTTTTCCGTTTTCGGTTGTTTTTTTTCGTGCGTTTTGGTTTCCTTTTGGAGCCCCGCCTTTCCTTCCGTTTGCTTGGTTACGTTCCAATCTTGCCGCATTCATATCAAACCGGGACTTAAACGCCAAAAAGAACCCTTTCGCTATCGGGTCAGCGTCTTCGTCGGGTTCTTGGTCGTCGAAGGCGTAGGCGAATAGCAACCGCATTACTTCTTTACAAAGTTCCGGGGGCAAAGTGAGCAACGTGTCGCGTATGTCACGGTATATAATTATGCTGTCTTGGCTCATAGTGGTTGTTTTAATGGGGCGCGTTCTCCGGGTATGGCTAACGCGCCCCGGTTTATTAGTCGGTCGTTGTTGTTATCTTCTCCACCTCCTTATAGGCGACGCAGAAGGCGTAAGGAATAATCGCGTTCAAGTTGAAGGGCGAAGCCGAAGTAAGCGAAATTTCAAAGGTTCGGGCTTCCCGTCCTTCTTCTTCCGCCCGCTTCTTCATAGTGGTGTTAATCCATGCTGTAATTACTGCCTTCGCGGTGTCGATGTCGCGTGTCTTAACAATGAAGTCGTAACTACTTGGGCGCGGTTCTTCTTCGTCGCCTTCGGTCGGAACTGCGGTTATGTCGGCTTCTATGCGGTAATACTTCGTATCTTCGCGGGCTTCCTCTCCGTCCGGGGTTTCTTCTCCGGCTTCGTTGCCGCCTTCCACTTCCTCAACGGCGCGGCGGAAGCGGTCGTTTAGAATTATGCAGCCGGGCATTAACTTGACGCTATCCACCGAAAAGGCGGAAGTAAAGTTAAGTTCTATGTAGTCCGTAACTACTTCAATAGCGGCGGTCGCGCTCTGCGCCTGTAAGATGAAACTCTTACGCTTATTTCCTACCACGGCGGTAGCCTTGTAGGGGCGTAAAACGTAGTCCTTTGAGGGTTGGGCTAATCGGCGTTGGTTACTTACTTCCACGTCGGCAATATCGCCGCATTGAATGTGGAAGGCGATACTTATCGCGGTGTCTTCGTCTATGTACTTGCCCTTCTCAAAAAGGATGTCGTTACGCTCCACCGTTATTATTTCCCCGGTATCTTGGTCGGCAAAATCTTCCTTCCACGTCTTGACGACGCGGGAAGCGAGGAACTTGCCAACCATCCGGCGTTGGTCGTCGGTGCGGTAGCGTATTTCGTCCTTCCGGGTTTCGGTTCTTTCCTGTGCTTCCATAACTTAGTCCTGTGCTACGTTGAAGTCTGCGGCGGGTTTGAAACTTACCACTTTCCGCGCCGGGACGTGGACGGGTTCGCCTGTGCTGATATTTCGGGCGGTCTTGGCTTTTCGGTTCTTGTGTCCGAAGGTGCCGAAGCCCCGGAGGGTTACTTCTCCGCCACAATAAACCACGTCCTTAATTACGCCGAGGGTGGCTGTAATTACTTCTTCCACCACGGCGGCGGGTGTGCCGTGGGCTTCCGTTCCGCTGCAAGCTGCCGCAACTTTGGCGGCTAATTCTTTCTTTGTCATTTCGGGTATGGGGTTAGAATTTTTCTACTAAGATTTGGGCGTAAAGGTCGCGGAACGTGTCGCCCGCGTAGGCGGCGATGTCGCTGTCGTGGAAGCAAAGCCGGGAGCCGAGGTACGCACTCGTATGCGTAGCCGCGATGTCCGTAGACGCGTTCGCAAGCCCGGCAGTCGCGCCGACGGGTTTACCCTCTGCGTCCTTACCCTTGCCGGGAAGAATACGGAACCAGGGGAAATACTTGTATTCGTTGGTATTGTTCCAATCCGGCCGCCAACCTTCGTTAAGGGCTTCGGTTATGGTTTCCAACTTACGGCGAGCTATCTCGTCGGGACGGAAGCCGCAGGCCTTAAAAGCCTTTTCGTCCATTTCGGCTATGCCTAAGACTTCGCAAGCGTCGGCGTATGTCTTCACGCGTTCGCGGATGTCGGTGTACTCCTGTTCCTCGGTGTAGAAGTCGAATACGTTAGCGTCTTCGTCTTCGTTGATGATGTCCTTCACTTGGTCGCTTGCTTCTTCTACGCTGTCGAAGCGGGCTACGAACTCGGCGGATTCGCCGTACTTTCGGAAAAGTGCTATTTTCTTCATTTGGGGTTGTTTGTTAATGGGTTATTAAAATATTTCGGGTTTGTTTTCTTCGGGTCGGTTAGCGTCGTTGTAAAGGATCCGCCGTTGCCGGGCTATGGCTAACCGAACTTGTTTTATAGCGTCCTCGCGTCCTATAAGGCTTTGTTCGTAGTCCAATAACTCCGCTTCCGAAGTCGCTAAGAAGTAGCCGCCGGACGTGGCTATAAGGCCCGGTAGTAGGTCGGTCATTCGGATATGGTTAATAGTTTCCTTATCCGGGGTTCTGTTACCGTATATCCGGCTATGTTAAGCCGCTGCACGATTGTACGGTTTGTTACTGCGTTTTCCTTTCCTATCTTGGTTTTCAACCCACGAAGGACGAGCGGAAGTAATACGTTTTCTTCGTACTCGGTTAAGGGCGCGGTTTCGGAATTAAAGCCTTTAATCATAGTTAGAAGGGCGTTTTATTGAAGTTAATACTAAGTCCGGGGGCTGCTATGTGTACCCGCTTCCCGGTCGCCCTGTAAACTCTATCTTTGAAGGCTACGGGGTCGCCGTTACCCGCCGAAAGGTGTATTAGGACGATGTTATTTACCGCCTTCAGGTCGTTGGCTTTAAGTGCGTCTATACAGGTGTCTATACTTAGGTGGCTTTCCCTCACTCTTTCCCGAAGGGTCGGAATTAGTCGGCCTTCCTCTACGTTGCGGTCTAATATTTCCGGGTCGTAGTTGCATTCTATAAGGACGTTGTTTAAGCCTTTGAAGGTGTTAGGTAGGTAGTAGGTATCGGTAGCGAACAAAATGCCGCCCGTTTCCGGGTGCCAAATGTAGAAGCCCACGGGTTCGGCGCAGTCGTGCTTCGTGGCGAACGGTATAACCTTAAAGCCTCCTATCTGCTGAACCTTGTAGCCGTTGCCTTCTCGCTCCAACGTGCGCGGCTTCCACTCGCTTTTTACCTTGGCGTTGTCTATTGTGCCTTGGGTAGCGTAGACGGGAATAACGGCGTTCAATACTTCGTTAATCCGTCCGGCGTGGTCGCCGTGTTCGTGGGTTATAAGACAGCCTACCACTTTGGAAATATTGCCTTCCAACGCGGCTACTACCTTCTTGAAGTTTACCCCGGCTTCAATGAGCAGGGCTTCGCCCACATTCTCCAAAATGTAGGCGTTGCCGCTGCTGCTTGAACCTAAAACACGAAGTACCATTAGAAATTGGGCTTTCTTGGTGTATTATAAGCCGGGGCCGGTTGTGGGTCGGCCTGGGGCTGTGCCTGTGGTTGGGGTGCCGGAGCTGCTTGTGTCTGAACCGGGGCGGCGTATGTCTGCGGCGCGGGTTCTGCCTGTGCCGGGGCGTGGACTTCTTCGGCCATTACCGTTTCCGCGTCGTCGAAGCCAATAGCGGGGCCGGTGTTGACCTGCTCCTTTATCTCGACAGCCACGGTATCTACTACCATGTTGGGGCGGCTGCTCGTTTCGTCCGCGTCGCCGTAGTCTGTTCCCGTAAGGTATTCGTATAGGGCTTTCTTGGCGCGGCGTTCCGCTTTTCCGCGTAGTTGGTCGTTGCTGCTGTATTGGTCGCGGCGGACGGTGGCTTGAACCGTAAGGCTATTTTTATCGCCGTTAAAGGAATACGTTACTTTGCACGGGAATACGGCGTAGGCAGGGTTTTGGCTTGTGTCCTGTTGAACGTCGATAATGTATTTCGCTCCAATCTTTTTTAGAAGGGCGGTATAGCCTTCTTTCGTGGGGTACATCGTGCCGCTGATGATGTTGAACTGGTTCCCGGTAGGAAGAAGCCCAATTATTGCGGCATCTATTATCGCTTCGCGGACGGTAGCCACTTCGTAGGGCGGCTTTACTCGTCCGTTCTTGTCGGGCTTGCCGTCGCGGTCGGTGCGAAAGCCTACTTTTGTGTTCATCAAAGGCATAAATACCTTTTCCATCACTTCTTCGGTAAGGGCTTCGCGGAGAAGGGTTATTACTTTCGCGGCGTTGAAGGCTGCGCCGAAGTTGTTTACGATGTCTATCGCCGAAGCGTCGCGTAATGCAACTTCAAATTTTTCTTTTGCGGCTACTATGGTAGCCGGAAGTTCCGGGGTCTTGCACATAGTCGGAATATTTTTTAGTTGTTTGTTACTTGGAACTCCCCCGTAGTGACTACAAGCCGGACTAATTGGCTTTTTACGGGGATGAAGTCGTTTACACTCTCGGCGTAATCGACGATTATAGGGGCGGTTACTCCGTGGAAGGCACAAAGGGCGTTAATCACGGCTAATCCGGCGTTAATCTGCCCGGCGTGGTTCTTGTCTTGGTATCGTACCCCGCCAATGTAGGCCACGCAGTCCGGCTCTTTCTCGCCGTTTACAAGCGTCTTATACATTCGGAACTCCACGCCGTCGAACAATCCGTTTACACGGCGTTCTACTTCTTCCATACGACATCTTACGAAGTCGTCTATTAGGGCTTCTTCGGTTTGAAGTGCTGCCTTTTCCTGTGCCAACGTAGCGGCTTCCTTATCAAGTTCCACTATACGGGCTTCGGCGGCTTTAATGGTGGCGCGAAGTCCGAGTTTTTGGTCTATCTCGGAAAGGCGGGCGCGAAGGGTCGCCCGGCTCTGCTGACGCTCTGCGGCGGTGTCCTGTGTTGTCGGAGCTGTCACGGCTGCACGGCGGGCGTTAAGTTGGTCTATCTCCTTTTGAAGTGCTACCCACGTCGGGAGCGTCTGCGGGTCTATTTGCGGGTCGGTGCTTACGCGGGGGTTGGCGGCTATGGTGTTGTTATAGGTCGCCTTCTTTGTGGCGTAGTCCTGTACGGCGGCGTTGTGCTTGGTATCAAGGGCGACGGCTTCCGCTTCAAGGCGTTTTATTTCCGCGTCCTGTGCCGCTATAAGCCTGTTTAGTTCCTGGCCTTCCGCGTCCATCTTGTCAAGTCGGGCGGTTTGGTTGGCAATGAAGGCGGCGCGGGCGGTTTCTTGGTTCTTGCGGAAGGATTCGACGGCGGCGGCTGCGTCGCACTGATGGCGGTTGGCTGCTCCGGGGTCGGCGCACTGATGACCGAATACCGGGCAAATAAGCGGGCCTGCGGTCGGGGCTTGCTGTTCTTGGAATTGTTCGTTATTCACGGCTTCCCAACGCTTGCGAAGGTCGGCTACTTGGGCTTCGTAGTCCTCTTTACGGCGTTTGGCAGTGGCTATGGAAGCCGTAATTACTGACTTCTCCCGGCAGTAATATTTGTTTTCGCTTTCCTCGTCGCGCTGTATTTGGGCGAGGTCGCGGGCGGCTTCGTCGGCTACGCGGTTGGTTTCGTAAGCTGCTGCGCGGGCTGCTTCCTTCGCGTCCTGTAATGCCTTCGCCTGTGCGTCGCGCTTAGTGTTGATTTCCGCCTGTATCTTTGCCGCCTGTTCGTAGGCTACGCGGTTGGCTTCTGCTTCGGAAGCTGCCGCCGCGTCAATGTTGGCGAGGTCTTCCTGTATCTGCGCCTTCTCGCTTTCAAGGGCGGCGTAGTCCGGGGCTACCGGGGTGTTTCGGGTGGCTTCGTCTTTGCGGGTCGGTATCTTATCTAACTGCGCTTCAATTCTGCCACGACGTACCGAAATTTCCTTTTTGTATTCTTCCATCGTCTTGCCTGTTACCCGGTGCAGAAGGGCGGCAAATTCTTCGCGGGTGGCTGCTACGTCCGTGTCGTTAATCTTGCCCGCCATCGTAAGCAAGTATTCGCGTTGTGCCTTCCAATGAAGCGTAAGGAAGTAATACGGATCCGTAATGACCTTAAAGAGGTCTTCGGGTATTATTGCGGCTACCTTTGCGTCGTATTCCGCCTTCTTCAAGGGTACGCCGTTAAAGAAGTAGTCGGTATGGTGCCCGGACAGGGTGCGCTCGGTGCTGCCTTTGGGGGTCTTCCACTCCTCGACGTAGACGCGGCGAAGTTCCACGCTTGACGCTTCCCCGGTTTCGGTGTCTACCACGTCGAAAAGCCCGGTTACTTCGTGTTCAAGGTCGGGAATAAAGTTACCTTCCGCGTCGTTGGTCTTTATTCCAAATTTGGAGTCGGAGTTTCCTTCGCTGTCTTTGCCCCAAAGAAGCCACGCGAAGGAGTCCGCTATTGTGGTCTTCCCGGTTCCGTTACGTCCGCTTATGGTCGTAACGCCGTCGCCGAACTCTACGGCTACGTTTCGCAAACCCTTAAAGTTTACAAGGGTAAGGCGTTTTAGTGTTACTTGTCTGCTCATATAGCTGTTAATTATTTAGTGTTGTTACTTTTCTTTGTTTCCGGCTAACTCTAAGGCTTTATCCGCGTCAATAATCAGAAGTGCGCCTATTTGGGTTATTGCTTTGTCAATCTTCCCGGAAGTCTTGATACGGCTTGCGGTCGTCTTGCTGCACCCTAATAGTTTCGCCAATCCTTTAAGGCCGTAGACGTAGCGGCGTTCTCCTTCCTGTTTTGTTGGTTTGTTCGCCAAAACCGCCCTTACTCGGTCTTCGACTACATCCAAAAGTTGGCCTACGGTAAGGTCTATTATTCGGGTGTCGGGGTTAATCTTCTTCATCGTCGTATAAGTATTTTTCCGGGTCTTCGGGAAGCGGAAGTTTGTTAATGTAATGGGCGGAAGCGGCGAAGTTGGCGAATAGAACCAATAATACGGTTATACTTGCGTCGTCGGCGGCTGCGCAAAGAAGGAATAGCGACAGGGCGAACCATACGAAAATTAGCCACTGCCGGAACGTGTACCGTTCCCCGGTTTCGGTCTTGCCGAATATCTTTGTTTTTAGTTCCTCGCTTGTCATGCTATCAAGTTGTTGAAGGGGTTAATATTTTCGTTCTCGTCCTTTGCCCGGCGCAGCGTTCTTGCTGTCCGTGCCGTTGTTGGTCTGGCCCCGCGTAACAAATAGTTGTCGTCGTTATTGCCGTTGTATTCGTGGAAGCCCATAACCAACAGCAGGGCTGTCGCTATGAAGGCGCGTTTAAGCGGGTCTAAGCTCACGGGAACGCCGCACTTTGTGCAAAACCACCAAACGCAAAGTTCCGTAGCCTTTTGGATGCCTATCTTGGCGTATATGTTGCGGGCGGTGTTCTCTACGGTTCGGGCTGAAATAAAGAGCCTTTCGGCTACTTCTTTCTTACTCGCTCCCCACGCCAACAACTCGGCTACCTCGCCTTCCCGTCGGGTAAGCTCTGCTTTTAGTCGCATATCCCCCAAATATTTTCGGTTACTCCATACTTGGCGAATACTTCCGTAACTGCTACAGCTTGGCTTGCTTTTGGCTCCTGCTTGCCGTCGCGGTAGCAATAGAAGGAATTGCGGTTATTGATTCCCAATGCCGCCCAAAGGTCGGCTATACAGGCTTCGTAGTCGCCCATCTTTACTTGTTTAAGTCCGTTTCGGAAGCCTCGGAAGGCTGCTTTTGTCGCTGTCAATGTCATATTTTGAATTATTAAGCGGTTAGAATTTAGTGCGCGGTGGAAGGCTCGAACTTCCTACGCCCGCTTTTGCTGCGTCCGCGCTCCGGCCTGTTCCCGGTTGTCAACGGTTTATAGCCTTCACGAAAGGGATTCTTTCTCCGTTGGCTTGCTATATAGTTGTGGTTGCTTCGTATTAACTTGATACGGCTATCGGGAAAATTAACCCTTACCCTTGTTTGCCTGTCGCTTCTCTAACCACTCATCGCGGCGGTGGCGGCACTCAATCAAGGACGAAGCCACGGTAGCGAATAGTTCCCCGTCCGGGGTGCGGTAGTCGTATTGGACGCGCTTAACTCGCTTTCCACGTAGGCGGGTAGTGAATACTTCGTAGTTCTCGCTTCCGGCGGGGCAAACACTACAGCCCCGGTTGTCGTTCATGCTCATTGTTGTATGGGGTTAGTTGTTTCGTCTTCTATTAGTTCACCGTTTTGTCCTATCCACAGCATTGCGTCTTGCCCGTTGTAGGAAAAATCAAAGGCTTTGTTTTTGGGGTTAAACCGGCCTTCTAATATTGTGCCTTCTTTAAGTCCGCGTATCTCTGCCAGGCACCAATAGCCGAAGTCGGTAAGCACTTTTACGACTGCCTTAGCCTTAATAGTTTTATTTGCCATATACTTGTATGCTTATTTGTAGTAGAATGTAATTTTAAGCCCGCGACGAAGTTTGCATACGCACTTATCAAGCATACACTTAAAGGCGCGGGTTAGTAGGTTATTGGCTAATTTTTCGCCAATAAGACGAAGAAGCCCGCTTACTCCGACGAGGGTATTTAATCGCTTCCCTTCGCCGTTTACTCCGCTAACTTTAATTCGGAAGTTGCTGTTAATTTGGGTTGTCGTGAAGTCCATATAACTGAAATTTAAGTAATTTTTGTTATTGCTTCGTGCCGTAATTTTCGCTAACTTTGCAACTGAATTACTAACACGATGCAAAGTTAATACTTTGCCATACACGATGCAAGTGTTTGCCATACAAAGGACGTGTTTTTAGGAATTTTTAACATTTAACCCATTCAAAGCAATGGAAGGAACAGTAAAAGAGCGACTTAAAGACTTTATAAAGTTTGTAGGTATCAGCGAACGAGAATTTTGTAGGCGGGTCGGTGTGGGGTCTGCCTATATACAAAGTATTCGCAAGTCTATAATGCCGGACACTCTGCAACAAATTACCATACAATTTCCCCGCCTTAATCCGCTGTGGCTTATGATGGGCGAGGGCGAAATGCTTCTACCCGAAGAAAAGCCGGAAGCCCACGAAGCGGCACCTTCCGAAATTCTGCTTAAACTTTTGGAAGATGCCCGCGAAGAAAAAGCCCGCCTTCTCTCTATAATAGAAAGTCAACAGCGGACTATCGAACGGCTAACCGAACTTACTAAAAAAGCGGATGTCCACCGGGGCGACACTGCAACCTCTGCCGCTGTCGGGTAGTCCTTGGGCGTACCGTTCCTTTATACTGAAATTTTGGCTATACCTTATTATATATAAAGCCGAGAAATACAGGTAAGTAGCGGTATAAGCACCGTAGTAAAGTGATACGCCGTAGAACGCACAGAAACGCCCCTTTTTCGCGCCGTTTTTTTCGGGGTGGTAATTCCTACCATTTGGGGCTTAAAGTGCCGTAAACGCAAAATTCGGAAAAAATAACTCAGCTATATGGAAATCGCTATAAATACCTATTATTCTAACCGGGCTTACTACCCGTTTATCCCTCGCCACGTCTTCGACGCTTTGGAAACTGCGTACTTGGACGGTCGGGAAACTATTGTTATATCGGAAGCGGACTACTTCGCTATTGTTGACAACGCCAAAGCCGCCGGACTATGCCCCGCGTAGTTAATACTTCCTGGCCCATTAAAGAAGAAATAAGCCGCCGTTTCTTCTTGGCGTTGGAACGTCTTGTAGAATTAAATAAGGTTGCGTCGCTTGAGGCGTTCTGCAATGAATACGGGCTTAGTGCGCCGAAGTATCGGGAACTTCGGTTAGGCTATGGCGTTACCCCGAAGCCGGACTACAAGCCCCGCTATAAGGGCATAGAATTGGAAGCCGCCCACTATATTACAGCCTGTTACCCCGTTTCGGCGAAGTGGCTACTTACCGGGCGCGGAAAAATGCTTACTTATGAAGTTCAAAATTAAGGTAGGGCTACACATAAAGCCGAACAATAAAGGGAAGGCTACGGAAGAAGTCGGCATAAGGCTCCGGGTATCGTGGGCCGGTCTTCGGTGCGATATCCGCTCTGGCTATGTTATCGCCCCGGCAAAATGGGACGACGCTAATAGTTGCGTTCGGCTCGGAAATAAGAATAGCCACGGCGAAACAGCCGGAGCTATCAATCGCGGCGTTATGGCTGTGGCTTCCACTATTGAAGAAGTCCTTACCCGGTTTGAACTTGACAATAAACGCCCGCCTTCGGTCGCCGAATTTAAGGAAGCCTTCGACTTGGCCGCCGGACGTGCGAAGCCCGAAGAAAAGAAGCCGGAAGAAAAGCCGTTAGGGTTCTTCGCCGTCTATGACCTATTTACCGGGGAAATGGGGGTTACGAATAATTGGACTAAATCAACCTATACAAAATTCAGTAGTCTAAAAGCACACTTAAAGAACTATAATAAGAAACTAACCTTAGAAGGCTTTGATAAAGCAACCTTCGCGGGCTTTGTGGCTCATCTGCAAACGAAGGTTAGGCAATTAAACACAACCGTAGCCAAAAACGTAGGCTTCCTTCGTTGGTTCTTGCGTTGGGCTGCTGCCAATGGCTATTATACGGGGCTTGCTCATTTGCAATACCGCCCCCGTTTTAAGGGGTTGGACTGCAAAGAAGTTATTTATTTGGAATGGGACGAACTTATACACTTCCTAAACTTTGAATTTCCGGCTAATAAACCTTCCCTTCCGGCTGTCCGTGATGTGTTTTGCTTCTGCTGTTTTACGGGGCTTCGCTATTCCGACGTTGCCAAACTCCGGCGTTCCGATATCCACCGGGAACAAACGCCGCCCTTTATGTCTATCGTAACAAAGAAAACGACGGCGCGGCTACATATCGAACTTAATAAATATGCCCTCGCCCTTCTTGACAAATACGAAGGCGTAGGGCTTCCAAATGATAAAGCGTTGCCCGTTATAAGCAACGTAAAAATGAACGAAAACCTTCACGAAGCGGCGGAAGTTGCCGGAATTGACGAACCCGTTAATATTGTTTCCTATGTCGGCAGTGAACGCTCCGAGGTTGTTGTGCCAAAGTATTCCGTTCTTACTACCCACGCAGGGCGGCGTACTTTTATTGTGAACGCTTTGCGGCTCGGTATTCCGGCCCCGGTTATTATGGAATGGACAGGGCACAGCGACTTTAAGGCTATGAAGCCTTATATTAAAATTGTCAATGATGCTAAGGTTGAAAATATGGAACGGTTTAATTCTTTCGGTTCTAATCGTTCCACTACGGACGAAGGCGAAAAATAGGGTACCCGAAAAAGTACCCGAATTTGTGGTTAATGTTTGATTATGCTCCTACCCAATGAAACAACCGTAGCCACGCCAACCGCTGTTAGTGTGTATGTTTGGTTATGGTTGCAAATAATTGAAAATATAGGTATATCAGCCTCTCTCTCCGCTGAACTAACCGGACAATACCGGACAGTAAGCAGACAAGTCCCACAAATTCAATGATTTGTGGGACTTTTTTTATTCCCTTGTGTCTGCCTTAAAGTACATCTTTTCGCCCCTAAAAGACAAAGTTCGTAACCTAACTCGTACCCCCGACAAACAAAAACGGAAAGGGGGTACAGATTGTCCGAAATTGGCGAAGTCCTGTCGCTATTTGGCTTGCCTGCATAGAACTCATTTTTAGAGAATTACAATAGTTTTGCAACTTAAAAAGTGAGTTATGAAATCGACATTCAACATTTGCTTTTACGCAAAGAAAGACAAGCAGAAAGCCAACGGTGCGTACCCCCTTTTCGCCCGTATCACAGTGGACGGCGTGGCGAGCCGTTTTAACACCAAGCTGGACGTGCTGCCCTCTATTTGGGACGGCAAAATGGGCAAGGCTACTGGACGTACTTCGGAAGCCAGCCGCATAAACCGTATGCTGGATGATATAAACGCATCACTGAATACCATTTATCACGAAATGCAGCGGCGTGACAACTACGTGACCGCTGAGAAAGTGAAGAACGAGTTTTTAGGTCATAGTGAGAGCCACGAAACAATCCTTACCCTGTTCCAAAAGCACAATGACGATGTAAAGCAGTTGGTCGGCATATCCAAGACGATAGCGACCTACCGTAAGTATGAAGTCACCCGCCGCCACCTTGCCGAGTTCATTCAAAGCAAGTACAACGTATCGGACATATCCATTAAGGAGATTACCCCGATGTTCATTACCGATTTTGAGTTATACTTGCGTACCGCTTGCAAGTGCGGTTACAACACCACCGCCAAGTTCATGCAGTTCTTCAAGCGCATTATCATCATTGCCCGCAACAATGGCATACTGGTGAACGACCCGTTCGCCAATTATAAAATCCGGCTGGAAAAAGTGGACAGAGGTTATCTGACAGAGGACGAGATAACAATCATCCTTAAAAAGAAAATGGTTTCCGAACGGCTGGAACACGTCAGGGACTTGTTCATCTTTGCCTGCTTCACCGGGCTTGCCTATATAGATGTAGCCGGGCTTACGCAAGATAATATCCGCAAATCCTTTGACGGCAACCTTTGGATAATGACAAAGCGGCAAAAGACGAATACGGACGTTAATGTTCCCCTGTTGGATATTCCCAAGATGATTTTGAAGAAGTACAAGGGCAAGTTACCGAATGGCAAGATACTTCCCATAATCAGCAATCAGAAGCTAAATGCCTACTTGAAAGAGATTGCCGATGTATGCGGAATTAAAAAGAACCTGACATTCCACCTTGCCCGGCACACGTTCGCAACGACTACCACACTATCAAAGGGCGTACCCATTGAAACGGTTTCCAAGATGCTGGGACACACCAATATCGAAACGACACAAATTTACGCCCGCATCACTAACAGCAAGATAGGCAGCGATATGCAGGGGCTTGACAAGAAGTTTGTCGGCATCGAGAAAATTTACAAGGAAGTCGCCATGTAATCTTGATTATTGGGAACTGGTCACAATTTGTGACCAGTCCTCACTATTATTCCAACATTACTTAATTCCCTAAAATATACGATTATGGATTTACAGATTATCCAAAACAAGATTTTTGAAGTCAGAGGTTGCCGGGTGATGCTCGATTATCATTTGGCAGAACTCTACCAAGTGGAAACACGAGCCTTGAAGCAGGCGGTCAAGCGCAATATCGAGCGTTTTCCAAGTGATTTTATGTTTGTTCTCACCCAAGAGGAAGCTAACTTGCTGTTATCCATAGGGGTGTCACAAAATGTGATACCCCCAGCTTACAACTTCGGCGTTGCTATGCCTATGGCTTTCACCGAACAGGGCGTAGCCATGCTTTCTTCGGTTCTCCGCTCCAAAGTAGCCATAGAAGTAAACATTTCAATCATGCGGGCTTTTGTCCTCATGCGCCAAATGGCAATCGGTTACGAGGAACTGTTAAAGCGCATCGAGGAACTGGAGGTAAGCACCGATGCGCAGTTCAACGAACTGTACCAAGCCCTTACCCAGCTTTTGAGCCAGTCGAAACAACAGAAAGAACGCCGTCCGGTAGGTTTCGTTACCTATAACCGTGACAAAAACGAATAGGTAACGATTTCGGCAACGAAATTCCGCCTAACAAACTATATCCCAGTATTGTACATTCTTCCACCTTGCGGGCAGTCCACCGACTACCCGCATTTTTTATATCCTTTTCCAACTGGCACATTTCCCGAAACGCCAGCCGTGCGTGGCATGGCTGACTGTATTTCGTGAAAAGAGCCGTTGGAAACCCGCACAAGCGTATTGCAAGCAAGCTCACAACACCCTTGCCTTTCAGCCCGCATGGAGTGTTCCCTAAAAGACGAAAGAGAACAGGCACTTTTCCCCTGTTTCCCTAAATGTAAATCTTCCTCTCACGCAGTCCCCCAGCCGGGACAGTCGTTTTAATCATTTCAATAGGCAAAGGTAGTTACGTGTTCTTCACGATTTTGCAAGGTCGAGCCGTTCCGGTTTGGCGAAAAAATCTTCCCTGCCTTGCGAGGTATTTTTTGCCCAAAACCCTGCAAACTCTAAACACTACCCTTTTAAGCCTATGTGAAACGAAAACGACCGACCCGACCGGAAGACGCATAAAAAAAAAGTCGGATTTACGGGAAACAGGAAAAAAGTTCAGTGAAACTTCAACTCCCTCACCTCTCGAATCCGCATAAAATCAAAAACTTAAAAATTACAGCAATATGGAAGCAAAGGTATTATCGGAAGCAAAAGTTTATGTAGGCACTTACGGCAAGTATAACAACGGTTCATTGTCCGGCGCATGGCTCGACCTGTCGGACTACTCGGACAAGGAAGAATTTTACGAAGCCTGCCGGGAACTTCACAAGGACGAGGAAGATGCGGAATATATGTTTCAGGACTGGGAGAACGTGCCGGAGGGCTTAATCGGCGAAAGCTGGATTTCTGAAAACTTCTTTTCCCTGCGTGATGCGGTAGAGGATTTGGACGACACCGAGCAGGAAGCCTTTTTCGTGTGGTGCAACTATAAAAGCCATGATTTGGGCGAGGAAGATGCGGACGACCTTGTACGGGACTTTCAAGACGAGTATCAAGGTCAATATAACGATGAAGAAGATTTCGCCTACGAAATTATCGAGGAATGTTACGAACTGCCGGATTTTGCGAAGACCTATTTCGATTATGAAAAGTTTGCCCGTGACCTGTTCATGTGCGATTACTGGTTTGATGACGGCTTTGTGTTCCGTGCGGCATAACCAAATACTAATCCGGGCGGGGTGTCAAAGCCCTGCCCGCTTAAAACAACCAAGTTTATAACCATAAAAAATAAGACATCATGCAGTCACTTAACAAAAACGGGGTAAGCATTACCCAAACACTGGGAGAAGAAAAGTTCGTGAAATGCTGTTTAGGGGCTTTCAGGGGACAGATTTATTTTCAATATGACTACCGCCACACGGACGGCGAACTTTTCAGCACAGTAGCCAAAACGCTGGACGAGTGCCGCCGCAGGCGTGACGGGTGGATAGCGAAAAAGAACGGAGTAATAAATAAGTAAATTTTAGGGACATGAAAACGACAGAAGTAAACAAGGAGCTTATCGGCAGGCGTTGCGAGTGTATTTTTACGGGCTTAATGGTAACGGGCGTTATCGAGGACACAGAAGAAAACGAACACACCATAGAGGTAAAAGTCCGTTTCGACCATCCGCACCGGTGGGGCGATGATTTGTATAATGATGTGTGGGCGTGGGGGCGCAAAATTGACGAGTTCGGCACGTTGCACCATTTGCAACTGCTGGTAGATAAGCCGGACTTTCAGATAATGACGGTAGTTTTCGGCGAGCCAATCAGCCAAATAGACCGCAGTGTTTTTGAGGATGTTGCAACGTGGGGCGTCTGTTCGCTGCAAGGCTGGGTAAACAGCTACGAGAGTGTCCGGTTTGTAGCCATAGACGACCATACGGCAATCATTACGGGCGAATACAACATGGAACAGGTAAAGGTGTGGTTAGAGAAATACACGTCCATAAAGAGCCTTAAAACCAGTTGATAGAGAACGGCGGCTGTTTGCCGCCGCCACTTTCTTTCGTGAGTGCCGGGAAATAAAGTGGCAAAGAAACCCGCCCTGTTCCCTAACATGAAAAGTCCACCCGCCGAACTGTCAGCGGGTGGACTGCCATAACATACGCCTTGCGTATCATTCCCTATTTGGTGTCCCCTGTCTGTCGTTGCTTTTCACGTATATATGCAACCGATAAGGAAATAAAGCTTATAAATCTTCATGTTGGAAGAATTTTACACCAAGTATGCACACGGTTTCTTCTTCCTCGATGTCGTATTTCCATGTTCGTTTATAGACAAGCATTTCCGTGTCGCAGTCGAACCATTCCATTACAGGCGCATCATCTTCTTCGTCCGCCCATTTGAAAACCTGATTGGACGGCGTTTTCCACAATTCAGCCCTGTCACGTGCGGAAATGCAGTCCTTATCCACAATGATAATGTCACCTACTGCCGGAACTGTATCTGTTTCCAACGTGGTTTCTATGTACCACGAGATACCTTTTATATCCAATTCTATTTTTACCATGTCATTTTATTGTTTAGGGGTCGTTATTGTTTCTGTTTCTTCCTTGCCGTTGTCATTATTGAACGATAACGAAAGTTGCCGCACCTGTCCAAAGCTATCAATTACATAAATGTCAATCGTCTGCTGGTCTGTCGATGCCGAGGTGTAGTATAGCCGGAACATTTCTTTCTCCAGCGGGTACAGGTCATTGGGCAGGAACATCGTGCCGTTATCCATTTCCAGCTTCCCTTTGCCGTCCGGCTGGAAGTACCGTATCTGATAGGTAGTCGGCTGGTAATAGCCGCCACGCACCAGTCGGCAGCGTATTTCGGCGGTTTCCCCGACTTTCAGCCTTTTGGGTACTGGCAGCGTTTCGATGCTGAACGGGTATGCCTGCTGAATATCCAAGTTGTCATTACAGGCGGTGACAAGCACGAGGGCGGCCACGATGTAGCAGCCCATGATGATTTTATACATTACATTCTTCATATACATTATTATATAAGGGTTATCAAAATAAAGTAGTCGTTTGCCTAATCCGGGCGGCAACTTCCCTGACAACAGGAACACTGACCGCATTTCCGAGTAAGGCATAACGGTGTATCTTCGCTATCTCTTTTTTCTCTCCGTCATATATCCCGTATCGGGTATAGTTGTCGGGAAAGCCTTGCAGCCTTTCGCACTCTACTTCGGTCAGCATCCGCACGTGCTTCAGTTGTTCGGGAGTAGGCGTTCCGTTGTACGCTTCACCCGATTTCAGGCACAGCACATAGTTCCCGATGTTAGGTTGCCTGCCGTAGTTCCTTGTTATCGTACCACTTGGACGAGCAGCGGGTTCATTACCCCCGACCTTACCATGCACTCCGCCCGGCGTAGGGAGAGGAAATAGGTCTGCGGTACATCTGTCTGCAACACGTCCGACAAGGTACATCCGCTCCCGGTTTTGGGGTAGAAACCATGCCGTATTACACAGTTGCCATTCAAGTCTATAACCGCCAATGTCGGCAAACGCTTTGACAATGCCCCAAAAATCCGGGCGATGTCTTGCGAAGAATATCCCCTTAACATTCTCCCAGATAAAAACGTCAGGTCTGAAACGCCTAACGGCTTCGACTGCATATCTGACAAGGTGGCTTTCTCTCCCTTGCAGTCCCTTTCCGTCCCCGATTGCGCTAAAATTTTGGCAAGGGCTTCCGAAAGTGACAATGTGGGGACGTTCGATGCCGACTTCCCCGATGTTTGTAACCGTTCCGATGTGTTCCGCATAAGGAAAATTGTATTTGAAGTTAGCGATTGCGTGTTTGTCTATCTCTGAAAAATATACCTTGTCGAAAGTATATCCGGCGGCTTCCAGCCCTTTGCTGAAACCGCCGATACCTGAAAATAATTCAAGCAGTACCATAGGCTAATTGATAATGAATTTCAGTCCCACAGATACCTGCGTGTGGAACTTGCCTATGTCCGAGCCGAACAACGCCCGTTCCCTTGCGTTCAGTAGCAGAGCCACCCGGTCGGTCAGGTAGGCTTCCAGTTCCAGCGTTAAAGCCCCGCCGTACACAAAACAGTCCTTATCCAGCAAGGTAGAGCCGTCCGGCAAGAGTTTTTGGCTTCGGTTGCTTGTTTCATATCCGGCGAGTGCCGACAGTCCCAGCGAGAGAAAAAAGGTCTTTCGCCTGTCCGAAAGGAATTTCAGGTAATAGCCGCCCTCTGCGGTGAACTGTTCTACGGGTATCTGCATATCCTTGTAGTCATACTTCTTGTGCAGGTACTCCCCGCCAATCACCCAGCGGTTGGCGTTCTTGGTGTAAACGCTGTACGCCGCCCCGATGTGGTAGGCGAAATCACTGCCAGCGTTCCAATGCACCCCGTCCGCCATGCCCGCCGTCACCTGCAAGCCTTTCATGCCCGGCAGGTATCTTTGTGCGTGTGCATGGTTGAAATGCAGGCACAGCACAAAGAGTATTCCGATAAATAGAAACCGTTTCATCCCTATTTGATTTTGAGTTCGTTAATCACTTCTGCGTTCACGATGTCGGCGTTTTCCACCCGGATAACCTGATGCCGTCCGCCGTTCTTCTCGTAGAGTTCCACCAGTAGCAGCTTATCGTCAGGAATGGTGAACTTCGGCAGGGCGTACACCGTGCACACGGTTGATTTCCCGGCAATCTCTATCACCTCGTTGTAGCTGCGTACTGCATCCAGTACCGTTTCCTGAATAGCTGTGCGCTTAGGCACTTTCTTATCGACTATCTTAAACTTGATGAAATCGGTATCGAAAGGCACGTTGGAACTGTTCTTCGTCTGCGTATGCACGTAGAGCATCCCGTTATAGGTATAAATCCCCTTGATTAAGAACTGTATGCCGAAACGCTTGCTACCCAAGTGGCGCACTTTCCGGTCATTGTTCTTGTAGATGCTCCGCATTATCAGCTTCACCAGCAGCGGGCTTTCATTACCTAATTCCCGGAAATAGATGTTCATGCGGGTATGCGAAAAGTCGCTGGTGTCCTCGTTCTCCAAGAAGTCTTTCATTTCGATATTGAGCATTTCCGGTTCACGGGCGTACTTGGCGTTGAATGAAAAGAAACTCCCGTCCTCGCAGATAACGGAGAAGTTCGTTTCGCCCGGAAAGCCCTCTGTCGTGGCTTTCACCCGGATAACGTTCTCCGCACCGTCCGCCTTGCCCGCTATGATGTGGTTGCTTCCCAAATCCACGTAGCGGACGGCGGCGGGGAAGATGATATGCACCGTCTTGGCAAAGGTCACTTCCACGCCGTAGGGCGTGACCATTTGGCGGTACGGGAGTTTCCGGGTAATACCCCGGTACAAGTCGTTGCCAGCCGCATACTTCACGGTGTCAGTGGTTTGTGCGTTTGCCGCACACACGCCCAGCAAGAGGGCGAACATTACAAAAATCTGTTTCATTACTAATTGAAATTTTAACGGTTGATAAAATGGTTATTGTTGTTTGGCGTAAAGCATGACTTTATAGCCTGCTTTCAGCTTTATTTTTACAGTCCTGAACTTTTTCGCAAGATAGCCGGACGTTCCTTGCAGCAAGCCCCTTGTCACGTCCATAGCCACCTGCTGCCCGGCACTCCGTGCAAAGGAAATGCTTGTACCCAACCCGCTGCCGATATTCGCCATAGCTTCGTTGAACGCTTCCTGCTCCATAGAAGACGGTACGGAAAGCCCCTTTTGCCCGTCCGTGTCGAACACGGCGAGTTCCACCGGGATGATGTTGCCAGCGTACTCAATTGAGGACACCAGTATGTCGAGCCGTTCGCCCTGCACCTTTGCCGTCCCCGCCACAAGGGTATTCTTCGGCACGACTATGTTCCCGGCTTGCACGGGTTCGAGCAGCCGTAGTTTCACCGCCTGCCCGTCCATCAGGGTTTGGTCTTGGTGTATGCAGGCGGCTACCGTGTTCTTTCCCATAGCGTAGCCTGTTCCTACCGCCGTGTTGAAGCCGTAGTTTCGTGGCTGGCTGTAAGCCCGGATGAAGTCGGCATCGCTCATGGGCTGCTGCAATCCCGATACGGTCGTTTCCCGGATTGCCTGCACGGGCTGGGCTTGCGGCTTTTGGGTGACAGTCCCGGCAACAGGCACTTGTGCCGTTTGCCCGTTCTGCCCGCCGTCATTCATGTACTTTGCCGCCAGCTCGTAGGACTTTTCCAAGAGTGCCATTTGGTCGTCAGCCGTAGGCGTGGCGTTCTGCTGCTGTTGCAGTCTGTCGGTCAGTTCCGCCACCTGCCGCTTCAAGTCCTCTTTTTCCTCGTCCACCGCCGGGGTTTCGTAGAACGTGCTTAACTGGCGGTTGATGTCCCGGTAGGCGTTTGCCGAATAAGAAGCACCGCCGCCCCTTTGGGATTTCGGTTCTTCTTCCGGCATCAGGTCGATTTCCGCTTGCGGTTCTTCCGTTTCATCGTCCCCCGTGAAACCGAAGTCCTGCAAGGATTGTATCTTGTCCTGCTGTTTGCGGTTCAGCATCGCCTGTTCGTAAGCCTTTTGCTTGTCGGCTATAATCCCGTCCTCTGCGGGCAGGGGGATGTCAGCGTTGAAGCCGCCCACGCTTTCCATGTTCACGTCCTCTTTGCCGGAGGGGGCGAATATCAGGTACATACACCCGGCAAAGGCAAGGAACATCAGCGGGAAGACTATCATTTTCCTGCGCTGCTGCACCTGCTGCGGGGTAAGTTCCCGTTTGGGGTTATCTTCCTTTTTCGGCTTCCCGTCCGTCTGCGGTACGGTCGTGCCGTTCTCATTCTTCTGTACTTCTTCCATATTCCGGTCTGTTTAAGGGGTTGATACTGTTGATTGTGTCATTGCCTTGCAATGGCAGTTGTCTGATATGTTCTATTTGCAGCCGCCTGCCGTCCCGTTTCCCGATATTGTAGATTGATGAAACGGTGATGTAGATAGACAAGCCACCGAAAAATAGGAACATCACGAGGATAACCGCCAGCCTTTTGCCCGGCGTAATCCGTCCGCACATTCGGCGCAGGCAGTCGTCCGCCCAGTCCTGCACCTTTTCGATGTAGTTTCGTTTTCTCTCCATAAGGTTATCTCTTAATGGTCTGTAAATCCTTGTTCTCGGTAATGGTGAACGCTTCGATGATGAAGCCGTGCGGGTTGTTGTCGCTCCGGGTTGCGTTGAGCAACCGGCACGAGGTCACAAGGCTTCGCACCGTCAGGCTGCTTTCCCGGACAATCAACTGGCGGGCATACGTGTTCACCTTGTAGGGGTACTGGTCGAAGTCGCACTTCACGCTGTCAATCTCCACCGTCTGCGTGACGTTTCCGGAAATCACCCGGTTGTAGTAGCCCTTTTCCGCCAAGTCCTTGTAATAGTTGAAAGCGGTCTTGTCGGCGAGGAACAGCGAGCGTTTGATGTTGCTTTCGATAGCCCCCTTGTCGGGTGATAAGGTGAAAAACAGTTCGTGGAAACGCCGCACGTGCGATTTGGCTTCCACGGGTCTGTTCTGTGCCATGTCCTGCGAGAGTGCCAGCATCAGGCTTTTGCCGTTGTCGAGGACGTATATCTTCTGTCGCTGCTTTTCGGCGAAGCTGTACGAGTTCCACACGGCAAAACCCGTCACCAGTGCGCACAGGCAGATGAATACCAGCGCAAAGAGCCGGATTTGTCGGAAACTCGTTTCGATGTTCGTTAATGATTTAAATTCCATATATTAAATTTTGATGTTGGTTATTTGAGTAGTTTCCCGGTTACTTTCCCGCTTGCCGCACCGACCGCAGCCCCGGCGATTGACCCCGCCCGTGCCACGTTGCGGTTATAGGCAGACGTGCCGCCAGCCGACACAATCCAGCTTGCCACCGTGGGAATGGTGAAGTAGCCCACGATACCTATAATCATAAAGATTACATACACGGTGCTGCTCCCGTCAGGAATGAAATTCGGGTCTGAAAGTTCCTGAATGTCCTTTTGGAGCATCAGCGTTTGTATGCGTGCCAGCACGCTGCTGAACAGGTCGGACACGGGCAACCACAGGTAAATGGAGATATAGCGTGAAATCCACTGGGTCAGCGTGCTTTGGAAACCGTCATAGACGGAAATCGCAAACGCCAGCGGACCCAGTATCGAAAGCACAATCAGGAAGAACGTGCGCAGCGTGTCTATAATCAGCCCCGCCGCCTGAAAGAGCATTTCCAGCAACTCCCTGAACCAGTCCCGGACGGACTTCTTGATATTGTAAGCCGCCCTGTCCATGTACATACCCGTCATAGTCACCATGTCGGAGGGCGACCAGCCCAGTTCTTCCAGTTGTCTATCAAATTCCTCGTCCGATGCGAGGTAAGCCGTTTCGGGGCTTCGCATCAGGGCTTCATATTCCAGTCGGTCTTTCTGCGCCCGGTACTCGTTCATGTCGAAAGTCTGCGTTTCCATAAGCTGGTTGCACCCTTTCACCACTGGCGACAGCACCGTGTTGATAGTCCCCAGCACGAACGTGGGAAAAAACATGATACACAGCCCCAGCGCAAAGGGACGCAGGAGCGGGTACACGTCTATGGGTTCGGCACGTGCGAGCGACTGCCATACTTTGGCGGCTACATAGAACAGCGCACCCAGCCCGGCTATCCCTTTCGCTACCCCCGTCATGTTGCTGCACAAGGGCATCATTTCATCGTAAAGCACCCGCAACACTTGGTGCAGGTTGTCAAAATCCACTGCTGCTAATAACATAGGCATACCGATTTATATGTTACCAGTAGCGTTCATCCGCCGAGCCGTAGAGAGCCAGCACCCGGTCGGTGTCGTTCTTCTTCTTTGCCCGCAGGTAGGACACGGATATGTTCTTGCGGGTGTAGTAGTTCACGAGGTTGCGGTAATTCAATAGGCTTCGGTAGGCATTATCAATAATAGCCAACCGTTCTGCATCCGTCAGCGACATACCCGTGATGTTCACTACATTTTTCAAGTCCTGCAACACGTCCGAGCTTTCCGACATCAGTTTGGCATAGCCGAACGATATTGCGGAAAGTTCGTCAGGCGTGAAATTCGGGTCTGCCAGCATGTTTTGGAAGTTGCGCACGTAGATTTCGGAGATTTCCGCCACCAGTTCAATGGACTTCTTCACCTTGACACCGCCCTTAACCACGTCATGCACCGCTTTGAGCGCATCGTAATATTTTTTACCCTGCTGGAAAATCTTCTGTGCTTCCATGAAGCCGTCCAGCGTGTTCTTGGCAGTGGTGGAAGTCTGCACTATCTGCTTGGTGGTGTTGATGATACCCTGTGCCAAGTTGCCGGGGTCTGACACCACCCATTGTGCGGATGCCTTGCCGATAAAGCAAAGGCATACCGCCATAAGGAGAATTGTTTTCTTCATGTTCTTGATTTTTAAGTTGTTGATGATTGGGGATTGCGTTTGCTTTCCGCAAGCCGCTTGATAGCCAGTTCAAGGTTGCCGCCCAGCTTCTCGGCGAGGGCGAACAGTTCCATTTTTTCGCTTTCCTCTGTCGTGAACGTGTAATATTCTTCCAACGAAACTTCCGTGGCATATACCGCCGACTGCGTGCCGCCCAGCGAGAAGAAAACTTCCTTGTACTTCCGTCCGGGGTGGTTCGCCATGTTGATAGACAATATCTGCGAACGCTCCTTGTCGGTCAGTCCGAGCAGGTTTTGTATACTGTCAAACTTGTTGAGATATTTTCGCTGGTCTAACAGGATTTTGCAGTCCGAGTTATTGATGATACTCTCTTTCACTATGGGCGAGGAAATAATATCTTCCACTTCCTGCGTTACCACAATCGCTTCCCCGAAATACTTTCGGACGGTTTTGTACAAATATTTTATGTAGTCCGCCATATTCGCCGATGCAATCGCTTTCCACGCTTCTTCAATTAGTATTAACTTCCTTATTCCCTTTAACTTGCGCATCTTGTTTATAAAGGCTTCCATGATGATGATAGTCGTTATCGGGAATAAAATCTTGTGGTCTTTGATATTATCCAATTCAAAGACAATGAAGCGTTTATGCAGCAAATCCAGCTCCTTGTCAGAGTTCAGCAGGTAGTCGTATTCACCGCCACGATAGTATGGTTCAAGCACGTTCAGGAAATTGTCAATGTCAAAATCCTTTTCCCTGACGTTCTTCTGTTCAAGCTGTTGGCGGTAATCATCCCGGACAAACTCGTAGAACGTGTTGAAACAGGGCGTTACCGACCTGTCGCCCGTGATACGTTCGATATAGGCACTTACCGCATTGGACAACGCCACTTCTTCCGACCGCTTGGGGGCTTCATCGTCCCGCTTCCATAAAGTAAGAATAAGCGTCTTGATGCTCTCTTTCTTCTCGATGTCAAATACCCCGTCCTCGACATAGAACGGGTTGAACGCTATCGGGTTTTCGTTGGTGTAGGTGAAATAAATCCCGTCCTCGCCGTGCGTGCGGTTGTGGATAAGCTGGGACAGCCCCAAGTAGCTGTTACCCGTATCGACCAGCAGCACGTGCGCACCCTGCTCGTAATACTGGCGCACCATGTGGTTGGTGAAGAAAGACTTCCCGCTACCACTCGGCCCAAGTATGAACTTGTTTCTGTTGGTAGTGATGCCTTTCTTCATGGGCAAATCCGATATGTCGATGTGCAGCGGGCGACCGCTTACCCTGTCCACCATTTTGATGCCGAACGGGGAAAGCGAACTCTTGTAGTTCGTTTCTTCCACGAACAGGCAGAGAGCCTGCCCCAAGAACGTGTAGAAACTTTCCTCTGCGGGGAAGTCGGCTTCGTTGCCGGGTATGCCCGCCCAAAAGAGCGTGGGCGTATCGACCGTGTTGTGGCGTGGCTTGCACTCCATTAGTGCAAGCTGGCTTCCCACATCGTTGCGTATGCGTTTGAGTTCTTCCCGGTCGTCACTCCATGCCATGACGTTGCAGTGGCAACGCACCGAGATAAGCCCCCTGCTATGCGCTTCGTTCAGGTACTCGTCTATCCACTCCTTGTTCACTTGGTTGGCACGGGAGTAACGGGAGAGCGATTGCATATTCCGGGCGGTCTGCTCGAAGTTCTTCAGGTTTTCGGCGTGGTCGTCTATGAAGATGAACTGGTTATAGACGTGGTTACACGACAACAGCACGCCCACCGGGGCGGCAAAACTTAACCTGCAATCGCTTCTGTCAGTGGACAGCTTCTCAAATCGGCAGTCCGTCCCGACCTTTCCGGGCAAATCTTCCACGTCCGAAAGCGTGTGCAGGCACAGTATGTCGTCCCCAACACGCATTTCTTCCGGATACAGCCCGATGTCTTTCAGGCAAGTAGTGTCGGTTTGCGAGAGCGAGAAGTATTTCTCGATGATGCCCGCCTTTCCGTCCTGCCCGGTGATTTCCGATGCCGCCAGCCGGGTAAGCGTGACAAACCCGCTGTCGTTCATGATGCGCTCGAACTGCCCGACCGCTTCGATGAACTTTGCCGCCGCTTCCTTGTCGGCTATTTCCTGCGGAACAATCCTGCCCCGGCAGAGGGTGGAGAAGTCGCTCTGTCGGCGGCTTCTCTCCCTTGTCGTTTTCGTCAGGAACAGGTAGCAGTAATGGTTCAAGAACGGGCGTTCATTGAAATGCCGTTCAAAACTCCGGGACAGGAAACTAAGCTCGTCCCTTTCCGTGTCGGGCTGGTAGTTCTCCTTGATGAAGAAGTCCTGCTTGTGTACTATGGAGTAGTCAGGCAACACCTTGATTGCCTTGTACCACGCCGAATGTATGGCTTCGTACTCGGCACTGGTGACGGTGAACAGTTCGGGCAGTTCCACCCTGAAAGCCACCGTTATGTCTGCATCTTTTGAAATGATGCAGCCGTTCTCCACCGCCAAAAGTGGGAATTTCCTTTCCAGCGTGGTAGCCTTTAATGTATTCCTCATGTTCTTTCTTCCTTTCTTCTTTTGTAGTTGAACAGCCGGGGTATCGCCTTTCGGCTGATAATGAAGCGTGGGTGTCTTTTGCGTGCGGCAGCTTTCATCAGCCCGTGCGTGCCGTACCGTGCGTTGAGCCGGAACGTCTGCCACACGAGCAGCAGCGAAGCCGACACGATGAAACCGATACATAGCCACTGGTTCACGCCTGCCATGAACAGCACGATGAACACCACGAAGACGGCGAGCAAGCCGCCGCAAAAGATAAAGAGGTACTGGCTTTTCAGCCCCTTGAACTCCACCGGCTTCCCGATACCCCTGTTTACCGGATATTCAGACATAGCCGCTGGTTTAGAGGAAGAACGACCGCAGGATAGTGGCGGCGACAATCAGGAAGATGCACGCCCCGAACCAACTGGCGGCAGTCTTTGAGGTGTCGGGGTCGCCGCTCGAAAATTTGTTATATACTTTTACCCCTCCAATCAAGCCGCAGACCGCCCCGATTGCGTACACCAGTTTTGTTCCGGGGTCGAAATACCCAGTGATTAGGTTCGTGGCTTCGGTGATGCCCGCCTGCCCGTTGCCCTGTGCGTAGGCACTTACCGCAGCGGCAAGTATAGCCGCCGACAAAAAGATTCTCTTTCTCATTGTGATTTGTTTTTAATGCCGGGCGGCGGGTGGGAAGTCCGCCTTTCCCGGCTGGTGAATAATTTGAAATTTTAGTGGTTGCGGCACGGATGCCGTCTGTTGGTTCTTGGGTTGCCAATCAACCGTAGTCACGTTGCTTCATATTGTTACACATTATTATATTATAGGAAATCGTTCATGTCGAACGCTTCATGTTCCTTGCTTGTACCGCCAGCTTCGGCAGGGACGGCAGCCGTAGCCAGTTCCGCTTCGTTGCGTCCCAGCAGTTCCGCCACCTTTGCCAGCCCGCCGTTGATGTTCTCCACCACCGCATCGTAGAGGTTCGTCCCCTCAATGCTTGCCAGCGTCCCGGCGGCTTGCCGCTGTTCCGCTTCGGTGGGGTTGTCGGCGTTCGCCGTGCGTACCGCTTCGCCCAGTTCGTCAAAGCTCACGCCCGTAGCCCGCCCGGTATCATCGTCACCGTCCATGTACCCGGCTATTTCCTCGTCCTCGTAGTCGGGTTCGTCATTCTCGTAACCGGGCGTTTCTTCCGGCAGTCCGTCAGCCTGCGGCGCAAAAATAGTATCATTTTCAGCCGCTTGCGGGAGGTGTCCCGATTTGTCCTGCGCTGTCCCGATTAGTCCACCCTTGTATCGGCTTTCACCTATCAGCGTGTAGCCTGAAACTTCGTTTCGTGGAAGCGACGCATCATCCGTTCTGCCCGGTGATGTCCGACTGTCCGTGTAGCGATACCACAGCCATAAGGCGATATAGTACACCAAAAGCCCGGTAAGTATGCAATAGATTACCATAGTCAGACAGGCTTTTGAAAATTACTTTCGTACAGGGTGTTTATCTCGTCTTGGTATTGCTCGAAGTGGCGCAGCAGAATGTTTTCCACATAGCTGCTTACCGTTACCTTTCGCCCGCCTATCACCGTCACGATACGCATCAGCTTCTCGTGCGTGGTACGGCTCACGTACAAGGGCTGTCGGTCTGCCAGTTCCACTTTCTGAAAGTAGGTTTCCCGGTAGTCGCCCGAACCGCCCTTGCGCTTGCGGGGTGTCGGTTTCTCTACTTGCACCGTTTCTGTTTGTATTTCTTGCGGGACATCATTCGTCTTATTATTATCTTGTTTACTGGGGACACCTTGCGAGATAAGTTCTTTCATGAAATCCTCGTCTATCTTCGGCATCCCGCCGCTTTGCTTTGCCATATCATTGTAATTTGATGTAGTACGTTATTTCGGTTATCAGTTCTTCCAAGTTGCTTCCCCTTACCAGCGGGCGGCTGGCGGGAAAGAGCGTGGAGCGGAACACCGCCTTTTTATCCGCTACCAGTTCCTTTTTGTAGCGTTTGGTATCGGGGATAAAGGTTTTCATCAGTGGCAGTTCCAGTTCCTTAATCGTCTTGTCGTAGGCGGCGTAGAGGTCTGTTTTCTCCCGCCCGTCCACCATGTTCCAAAAGAGGTACAGCCCGGCAAGTCGGCAGGCTTCATTCTTCACCAATAGCTTTTGGATAGCCATTGCGAACGACAGGCTGCTTTCCAGCACCACCTTGTCGGCTGAAATGGGGGTGAAAATGTAGTCCATGCCCGCAAGGGAGTTTATCACGCCCTCGCTGTTCACCGTGCCGGGCAGGTCGAAAAAGACAATATCCGGCACGTGTCCGGCGGCTATATATTCGTCAGCCGTTGCAATCGCCTTTTCGGGCGAACTGCACAGCACCGGGTAGGCTTTCTTCCCCAGCCGGGTGAACTGTTCATACGCCATGCGCTTGTAATCTTCATCCGCCCCGACCTGCTCGGCATCCCGCTTTCGCATCCCGGCAATGGAGTGTTGGGGGTAGTCGCAATCGACCACCGCCACATCGTAGCCTTTGAGGTAGTAGAGGTAACTCGCCGCCAGCACGGTAAAGGTGGTTTTGCCGACCCCGCCCTTTTGGGTGGAAAAGGCGACATAAAGGGGTGTTTTCTCGTTTTCCATATTGCTTTCGTTCATTATTGGTTGATAGATTTATTTATTGCTTTCAATCATTCATTCCATATTGCAATCTTGAAATATTGAAAGATTGTTTTATTTCAATCTTGTTTTCCTGCTTTCATTCTTTCTTGAAATATTGAAATCCTGCAATCATGTTTTCTTGAAATCCTGCTTTCAATCATTCTTTCCTGATTGGAATATTTCTTTCAATCTTGCTTTCAATCTTGAAATCCGATGCAAAAAAAGGGAGAAAAAACGTCCCCTGAAAACCTTGTCCCGATTTGTCCTGCGCTGTCCCGTTTTGTCCACCAACCACCTATTTTACAGCATTATAAATCACCGTTACTTTGCAGCGGAGTAACGAACCGCAAGGGGCGCAGGTGTAAAACAGGGCTGGTGAACGGCAGGGCTTACCGCTTCACGCTAACCCCAATCCGTCCGTGACGGATTTCGATTTTCGTCAGAAAATAGCAAGGTGTGTTTTGTATGCTACAAAACCGTTTTCCGTGCCTGAAAACGCTTTGCCCCTTGCGGGGGTAAATATCACTCCGAAGTCGTAATTTTTTAATCCAAAGAAGCATGGAAACAAGAAAACCTAACAAGGGCGGTCGCCCCGCCCTCGCAGACCCGGCGAAGCACCGCCATGTCCTTTACCTGAACGACCGGGAGAATGCCCGCTTCCTCTCGCAGTGGGAGCAGTCGGGCGTTACGAGCAAGTCCCGGTTCATCGCCGCACGGTTGTTCGGCGAGCCGTTCCGGGTGGTGAAAGTGGACAAATCGGCAGTAGAATATTGCGCCCGGCTGACCGAATTTTATGCCCAATTCAGAGCGGTAGCGGTCAATTACAACCAAGTGGTAAAGGCTCTGAATAGTAACTTTTCGGAGAAAAAGGCACTGGCTTTTCTCTATAAACTGGAGAAAGCGACCACCGAACTGGCTGTGTTGAACCGTCAGGTTATCGACCTGACAAACGAGTGCAAGGAACTATGGTTGCCAAAATAAGCACGGGCGGCAATATGTTCGGCGCACTGGCGTACAACCAAAACAAGGTGGACAGCGGGGAAGCAAAGGTGCTTTTCTCCAACCGGATGCTGTTGAGCGAGGACGGGAATTTCTCTATCGGCGAGTGTATGCGCAGCTTTGAAATGCAGATGCCCGTCCAGCTATCCACCAAGAAGCCGATACTTCATATTTCCATAAACCCGCACCCGGAAGACGTGCTGACCGACCTGCAGCTTTCCGACATTGCCAAAGAGTATATGCGGAAGTTGGGCTATGGCGACCAGCCCTATTTGGTGTACAAGCATACCGACATCGACCGCCACCACATCCACATCGTGGGGTTGCGGGTGGACGAGAACGGCAAGCCGCTGAATGACAAGTTCGAGCATCGGCGCAGCAAGCAAATCACCCGTGAACTGGAAAAGAAATACGGGCTGCACCCGGCAGAGCGAAAGGAACGTGCCGAACGCCCGGAACTTAAAAAGGTGGACTATGCCGCCGGGGACGTGAAGCACCAAATCGGCAATACCGTGAAAGCGGCTTGCTATGGCTACCGCTTCCAGTCGTTCGGGGAGTACAAGGCTTTGCTTGCCGCTTACAACGTGTGCGCCGAGGAAGTCAAGGGTGAAGTGAACGGCAAGCCCTATCAGGGCATTGTCTATTCCGCCATGAACGACAAGGGCGAAAAGGCGGGCAACCCGGTAAAGGCTTCCCGCATCGGCAAGTCGGTGGGTTATGAAGCGGTGCAGCGCAGAATGGAGAAATCGGGCGAAGCAATCAGGAACGGGAAACTGAAAGAGCGCACCCGGAAGATTGTAGCCACTGCCATGCAGACCACCCGCAGCCGCAAGGAACTGGAACAACAGCTAAAGAAGCAGGGCATTGACGTGGTATTCCGTCAGAATGACAGCGGGCGCATCTATGGCGTTACGTTCATCGACCATGACAGCCGGGTGGTGCTGAACGGTTCACGCTTGGGCAAGGAGTATTCGGCGAACGTGTTCAACGAACGTTTTTCGGGCGAAACCGGAAAGATGCACCAGCCCGAAGTGTCAGCACCGCAGCAAGACCAGCCCACGCATCAGGAACAACCGGGGTTCATGCCGAAATCCGACATCGTTCCGGGTGTGGCTTCCGTGTTGGGTGCGTTCGGTGGATTGCTGGGCGGCGGTGCATCAGGCGGTGACGATCCGCAGGACACCGCCCGCCAAAAGAGAAAGAAGAAAAAGAAGCGCACAAGGCGCATCGACTAACTTAAAAAAACATTACAATCATGCAACAGGAAGATGATTTGAGAGGGCTTGCAAGGGTCATGGACTTTATGCGGGCTGTCAGTATTCTATTCGTGGGAATAAACGTGTACTGGTTCTGTTACTCCACCCTGAAAGAGTGGGGAGTGACCTTTGAAGTGATAGACAAGATACTGTGGAACTTTCAGTGCACCACCGGGCTGTTCTCGTCCGTTCTTTGGACAAAACTATTTTCGGTGCTGTTCCTCGCCCTGTCGTGTATCGGCACTAAGGGCGTGAAAGAGGAAAAGATAACGTGGGCGAAGATACATTGCAGCCTTGCGGCAGGTGTCGTGTTGTTTTTTCTGAACTGGTGGCTGCTGGAACTTCCGCTGCCACACACGGCGGACACTGTGTTTTATATCGCCACGCTGTCGGCGGGCTATATCTGTATGCTCATGGCGGGTACATGGATGTCCCGGCTGTTGAAGAACAACCTAATGGATGATGTCTTTAATACAGAGAACGAAAGTTTCCAGCAGGAAACAAGGCTTATCGAGAACGAGTATTCGGTAAATCTGCCTACCCGGTTCTACTATAAGAAGAAATGGAATAACGGTTGGATAAATGTCGTGAACCCGTTCCGTGCCAGCCTTGTGTTGGGTACACCGGGTAGCGGCAAGTCGTATGCAGTGGTAAACAGCTACATAAAACAGCAAATCGAGAAAGGTTTTGCGCTTTACTGTTATGATTACAAGTTTCCCGATTTATCGGAAATCGCTTATAATCATTTGCTTAACCACTTGGACGGGTATAAGGTAAAGCCTAAATTCTACATTATCAATTTTGACGACCCACGCAAGAGCCACCGATGCAACCCGATAAACGCCAGCTTCATGTCGGACATTGCGGATGCCTACGAAGCCAGCTACACGATAATGCTTAACCTCAATCGAAGTTGGATAAGCAAGCAGGGCGATTTCTTCGTGGAAATCCCGATTATTCTTTTGGCGGCTATAATTTGGTATCTCCGTATCTATCAAGGCGGTAAGTATTGCACGTTCCCCCATGCCATTGAACTGTTGAACAAGAAATACGCCGATGTATTCACTATTTTGCGCAGTTATCCCGAACTGGAAAACTACCTTTCGCCGTTCGTAGATGCTTGGGAATCAGACGCTCAATAGCAGTTGCAGGGTCAAATAGCAAGTGCGAAAATCCCGCTTTCAAGGATGATTTCACCCGCTCTTTACTGGGTAATGACAGGTGATGATTTCTCGCTGGACATCAACAACCCGAAAGAGCCTAAAATCTTGGTTGTCGGCAACAATCCCGACCGTCAGAACATCTATTCGGCGGCACTGGGATTATATAACAGTAGAATAGTGAAGCTGATAAACAAGAAAGGTCAGCTTAAAAGTTCGGTGATAATAGATGAATTACCGACTATATATTTTCGTGGGCTTGATAATTTGATTGCGACCGCCCGAAGCAACAAGGTTGCGGTTCTGCTGGGCTTTCAGGATTACAGCCAGCTTACCCGTGACTATGGGGACAAGGAAAGCCGTGTGATACAAAATACTGTGGGCAACGTGTTTAGCGGTCAGGTAGTCGGTGAAACGGCAAAAATACTGTCGGAGCGTTTCGGAAAGGTGTTGCAGAAACGGCAGAGCATGACAATCAACCAGCGGGAGAAGTCCACCTCGATAAGTACCCAAATGGACAGCCTGATACCCGCCAGCAAAATATCCAACCTCACGCAAGGTATGTTCGTGGGGGCTGTGGCGGACAACTTCGATGAACGGATAGAGCAGAAGATTTTCCACTGTGAAATCGTGGTGGATAATGAAAAGGTAAAGCGGGAAACCGCCCGTTACGTGAAGTTGCCGCAGATTATCGACTTCACCGACAAGGACGGCAATGACCGGATGCAGGAGGAGATACAAGCCAATTATGACCGCATCCGTCAGGAAGTCCGGCAGATTGTCGAGGACGAGATAACACGGATTAAGAACGACCCGGAGTTATGCCACTTGATAAAAAAGGAAGAATAAACGGCGAGGAACATTATTCCTCGCTATCTTTTTCAGGCAATATTGAGGATAATTCATCTTCAATATCTATCCCATAAGCCACAGCCATTTGCGCCAACATTATACCAAATGTACCTCTTAATTCGCCTAATGTAGAATTAAATTTCCAGCTACTTATACAATCATAATTGTGCAAATAAAAATGCACCTTATTATTCTCGTTAGTATATTGATTTAAGAACTTCCTACATGCAATACGCATTGCTTTTAAGTAATTATAAAGATTGGTTTCTGATGATATATCTTGTATCTTATCTGTTAGAAAATGTCTGATTTCAATTATTGAATGAATACAATGGTCAGGACATTCTTGTTCATAAGGATTATATAATACTCTTCTGTCTTCTAAAAAACGTATAATTTTAATTGCTTTTGTACGTTCTGTTTCAGACGGATTCCAAGATACACCAAAAATGGGGCAACTTATACCAGTTAACCGTTCTCTTATTTCTCTGAAAATCATATAATTGCTTCTTCTATTTTTAATTAACAGCTATTCTTTGTTTTGTTGCTTTATTCGGTAGGCTTCAAAGCGCACCAGTATTTCGTGTAGGTTCTCCAATGCTTCCACAGCCTTGCCTATCGGCGGCATCTTGCTTTTGTCAAAGGTCAGTTTCTTCAAATCGGTAATGTACGCCGTAGCCACTTCGGGTAACGCCATGACCGCTTCGGCATCCTTGAATATCGGTGCATCAGCCAGCGACAAGTGCGAACGGGAGTTTTTGTTTAGCCCGTCCTCTATCGTCACCCGGTACATGGCATCCAAGAAATCTTCCGAATGTAGGTAATCGTTATATTCCTGATTGTGGTAGAGTGCCGACAAGTCGTAAACATCACGGATATGCTTTGCCAATAGTGCGGTTGCATCCTCATTGTAAGACAGCTTTACCAGCCTTGAAACCTTGTCGCAGATAGTCTTTCGGGGATTGATACACTGCGTTTCAAAACTTTCCAGCCCGTAGGTGCTTATCAGTTCCTCTTGCCCGATACTTTCAAGAAAGGCGGTCACAATCGGTTTGATAACCCGCTTGTCTGCCGGGTAGAACATTAGTTTTTTGTCCGGTAGGTCACAAGACTTTATTTCTACTTCCAAATGTTCTTTCAGTCCCACACCCTGAAATATATTGTCATAAGAAAAATACAGTTTGCGGTAATTACCGCCCGTTTCCGACAAATCTTCCTTGTATATGTCACTGTTGAGTTCGGCTATGTATTTGGAAAGTTTCTTGTTTAATGTCTTTTCCGCCTGCTTGGACGCACCTTTATCTCCCGTGAACACGAACAAGTCCAAATCTTCCGAGAAGCGTTCTATCAGCCCGTAGGCTTTGGAAAGTGAAGTTCCGCCTTTGAAGTAGGTCTTATCCGCATATTCGGACATGGAAATATCCCGCAGTATCTTCGATACCCAGTAATCCTTTTCCACGTGCGACTGCTCGTAGCCGAAATGTTCAGCCGCCAGTGCGATGATTTCCTTGAACGCTTCCTTGTCCGAATGTAAATTCATATTTCTGTCCTATGCCGTTTTATAATCCAAGTTGAACCGTGTCGTGGGAAGAATGGTCTTTGCCATTTCCGTTTGCAATACGGTTTGTCTGATGTCGCCCAGTATGTCTGCCACCACCTTTCTGACACGTGGCGGGTAACTTTTTGCCAAAGATACGATTTTTTCCAGTTCCGGCAGGCTGTACCCGTTGAAATATTGGCTTTTGACCCGGTTGTAGATGTCCTGTCCGGTTGTTCCGGGTATGCGCTTCATGTCCTTTATCGCATCGAGCAGCCGCAAGTACGGGACAAGGCTTTCATCCGGATAGTCCATGCAGTAGGCTTTCACGCACTCTATATCCAAGTTCTTGAAACGGAAACGGCGAACCGGGTTTGGAGTGGCTATCGTTATGGTTGTGGCGACCTGTTCGGTCAGCCCCATTTTATTATAGACGTAAGCCCCCGTGATATAGCCGTTCAGTTTTTCGGTAAGATAACGAAACTGTTCATCCTGATAGACGGGCAGCTTCCCCAATCCTAAGACCGATTTCTTGGGGCGGTAGTACGCCCCTTTTTCAACCCGTACCAGTACCCCTTTGCGGCTCTGTTCGGAGAGCAGCACCGCAACATTGGCGGTCTTTTCCATTTCAAACGACAAATCCCGGAACGTGAATATACGCCCGGTATCTATCCGTTCAATCTGCCCAAGTATCTCTTTCCTGAATGAAGCCATATTTATGTACTTTGTTTCTATCTGCAAAGATAGTATATTATGTAATTACATACAAAAACATAACAAATATTTTGCCGAAGATGTTTTTATTTCTCCAACTGTTGGTTGGATATTTTCATCTGCCACGGACAAATCGGGACAGCGCAGGACAAATGCGGACAGCCCTTGCCGCCCGTCCAAATATAGCATATTTAGTCGCTACCTTTGGGCGGGACTATTCCCGTAACCACTAAAATTTCAATTATTTATGGCAAACAGAATGACCCCGCCCGCAGAGGGGCAGGAAAAAGACGTGCTGCTGGTCTTGGATAAACAGCAGGGCAAGGTGAGTGCCGTTAAGGGTATCGACAAGGAGGGCAATTTGCAGACTGTGCCGCCGACACAGGGCGGCGAGTTCATGCAGGTGGACAAGAACAGCGATGTGTTCAGCAACTTCATTTCCAATTTCTTCCGCAAGTTCCAGGACACTTCCGGGCTGGAACTGTTCAGCGTCAAGGCTTCCGAAGCGGAGCAGGACGCAAAGGCAATCGAGGACAACCACCGCAACCCGACACCGGAGGGCGGCAAGCGGGCTGAAATGTTACGAGTTCCGAAGCCCGACTTCCACGAGTTCAAGCAGGGCTACCGCTTCGACCCGTCAAAAATCGACTGGGAGAACCTGAAAAAAGTCGGCATCACCGCCAATACCCTGAAAAACACGAAAGACTTCGACCGGGTGATGCGTGGCTACAAGTCCCGCAACACCTACACCGTTTCGGGGACGGTGGGCGGCTTCTACCTCAAACCTACCGATGTCAAGCTCTCTTTCTATCAGGCAAAGGACGGCACGGTAGTACCCAAGCTGCACGGCGTGCAGCAGGACGAAAAACTGTTGCAACGCCCGTTCCATGAACACGGGTTCACCAAGCAGGAACAGGGTAACTTGCAAGGCACTGGCAACTTGGGCGGCATCGCTGAAATCAAAGACCCGAAAAGCGGCGGGCAAATCCCCGTGTTCGTCAGCCGGGACAGGTACACGCACGAACTGGAGTATATGCGGGCTGACAAGTGGAAATGCCCCGACACCATTTGCGGCGTGAAAGTCAGCCCGGAGCAGAAAGCCGCCTTTGAAGCCGGGCAAGCGGTCAAAATGGAAAACCTGCAATTCAGGGACGGCACGAAACGCAGTGCCTATTTGCAGGTCAGTGCGGTGGAGCGTGGCTTGGAGTTCCTGCCCCGTGCTGCCGTCCAGTTCTTGCAGCAGGGGCAGCAGCCCGCAGAACAGCAGGTAGCCGGGATAAAGGACGGCAAGGGCGTTGAGTTCAACGGTCATGTGCAGCCCGGCGCACAGGGCAAATCCCCCGACAAGGTGCAGCCGAAAGACGTTACCCCCGCCGCCGAGAGCCGGACGCAGGTAGCGGTCAATTCGGAGGGCAAGACCAACGAAGCTACCAAGCAGGGCAAAGAGCCGTTGAAACAGGGTCAGGACAAGCCCACCGCCAAGCAGAAAGAGAAGCAGGACAAGAGCCTGAAAGCGGACAAACCCAAGAAGTCCAGAGGAATGAAAATGTAGTACCCACCTTAAAAAGTAAAGAATTATGATTGCATTGATAGCAGAGAAGCCCAGCGTGGCAAAGGACATCGCCCGCATCATCGGTGCGACCCAGCGTAATGACGGTTATCTTTCCGGCAACGGGTATATGGTGACATGGGCGTTCGGCCACTTAATCCAGCTTGCCATGCCGGAAGCCTATGGCGTGGCGAACTTCCGCAAGGAGAGCCTGCCCATACTGCCGCCCGATTTCCAATTAATCCCCCGTCAGGTGAAAGCGGAGAAAGGCTACAAGGCAGACCCCGGCGTTCTGAAACAGTTGAAAGTGATAAAGGAAGTGTTCGACAAGTGCGACCGGATTATTGTCGCCACCGATGCCGGGCGTGAGGGTGAGTTAATCTTCCGCTACATCTTCCATTACCTGAACTGTCGAAAACCATTTGTGCGCCTGTGGATAAGCAGCCTTACCGACAAGGCAATCCGTGAGGGGCTGGATAACTTGCAGCCGGGAGAGCGTTACGATAACCTCTACCTCTCTGCCAAGTCCCGCAGCGAAGCGGACTGGCTGATAGGGATAAACGCCACCCAAGCGTTGAGCGTAGCCGCCGGGCAGGGCGTGTTCTCGCTGGGCAGGGTACAGACACCCACGCTCATGATGATATGCAGCCGCTATTTGGAGAACAAGCATTTCGTACCCGCCAAATTTTGGCAACTCAAAGCGGCGACCACCAGCGGGGAAATAAGTTTCACCGCCCAATCGACCGCCAAGTGGGAACAGCAGCCCGAAGCCATAGCCGCCCTGCAACGGGTTAAGGATGCCGGACAACTTGCCGTGAAATCCGTTGAGAGGAAAGAAGCCAACCAAGAACCGCCGCTTCTGTACGACCTTACCACGCTGCAAAAGGAAGCGAACACGAAGCTGAACTTTTCGGCTGACAAGACGCTTTCCATAGCGCAAAGCCTGTATGAAAAGAAAGTGATGTCCTACCCGAGAACCGGAAGCCGCTATATATCGGAGGACGTTTTCGATGAAATGCCGGAGCGTGTCGCCCTGTTAGGGCAATACCCCCGCTTTGCCGGGTATGCCGCCGGGCTGGACGGTGCAGCACTGAACCGCCGCAGCGTAAACGATAGCAAAGTGACCGACCACCACGCCTTAATCATTACCGAGAACCTGCCCGGCGAACTTTCCAAAGACGAGCGGGCGGTTTACGAGCTGGTAGCCGGGCGTATGCTGGAAGCCTTTTCGGGCAAGTGCGTGAAAGACGTTACCATCGCCATATTGTCAGCTGGAGATACTGACTTCACGGTAAAAGGGTCTGTGATGAAAGTAGCAGGCTGGCGTACCGTGTTCGGCGAGCAGGAAACGGGCGGGGATGAAGAAGACGCCAGTCTGCCGCCGCTCCAAGAGGGCGAAGGCCTGCCGATTTCCAACGTGGAACTGTTGGAGAAGCAGACCAAGCCGAAACCGCTGCACACGGAAAGCAGCCTGCTTGCCGCAATGGAGAACGCCGGAAAGGAACTGGAAGATGCCGAACTGAAAGCCAGTCTGAAAGATGCCGGGATAGGCACGCCAGCCACCCGTGCGGCGATTATCGAAACGCTGTTCACCCGCCAGTACATCGTGCGTGAGAAGAAGAACCTTGTGCCTACCGACAAGGGGCTTGCCGTTTATGGGATTGTCAAGGACAAGAAGATTGCCGATGTCGAAATGACGGGTATGTGGGAAACCGCCCTTGCCAAGATAGAAGCGGGCAGTATGGATGCCGACACGTTCCGAAAGGGTATCGAGGTGTACGCAACGCAAATCACCGCAGAACTGCTATCGGTGCAGCTATCTGTCGCTACTGGTGAAACCTGTCCCTGCCCCAAATGCAATAACGGGCTCATCCTGTTCTACCCGAAAGTGGCGAAGTGTTCCAACGTGGACTGCACGCTTACCATATTCCGCAACAAGTGCGACAAGCAACTGACCGACAAGCAGATTGTCGAACTGGTGACAAAACGCAAGACCGGGCTAATCAAGGGCTTCAAGGGCAAGAACGGCAAGGCTTTCGATGCTTCGCTTGTGCTGGACGAACAGTTCAATGTCGGTTTTTTATTCCCCGAAAAGAAAGCGAAACCGAAGAAATAGCCTATCTTTGCCACTGAAATTTCATTGTGATAGGTTTTACAACTTATAATAATTGAAATTTTAGTGGTTGCGCCCGGCGGGAACCGGGCGCATTTTTTATACGCTCCCGCCAAACAGGTAGGTTGAACAGACCACCCCGTTATCCAGCACCCTGCTTTCCGAGAGTTTCCAATGTGAGCCGAATGTTTCCCCGATAAAGCCGATGCCTTTGCCCGCCATGACCGGGACGGTGTAGATTGTCAGGCTATCCAGCAGTCCGGCTTTAATCAATGAAGTAAGCAGCTTGCCACCGCCCACCACCAGTATGTCGGTTTCCTGTTTCAGTTCATAGATCCTTTGCAGCGGTTCTTCGGTCAGGAACTCCACGCCGCAGTCCGGCGTCACGTTGGTATCATAGTGTGACACCACAAAAGACCTTTTGCTTTTGTGCGGCCACCCGCCCCAGTGTTCAAAGATGTAGTTGTAGGTGTTCGCCCCCATAAGCAGGCAATCTGCATCCAAATAGTATTTGCCAACGATAGTTTTTACTTTATCGGGTAACCAATCCAGTTCCTTATCTAAGGTGGCTGTATGTCCGTCAAGAGATACGGCGATATGCGCTTTAATTTGTTTCATCCTATCAGGTATTAAACAGTTGATAATCTTTTTCAACCTATTCGTTGATACCTCAAAAAAGAAGCGTGAACTTACACTGCTCCACTACGAGGTACTGGCATACCCAAAGAAACGAAACAGGCAAGTCCACGCTATGACAAAGCATAGCATAGACATTGCGCTGAAAATCCCGTTTCTTTTGAAAAGTGCCAGTTTTCGTAGTGAGATATTCGGCGAACGAATATGTTATATATAATGACGATATTACAGCCGAAACTGTTCAATCGCCGTTATTCTCTTATGTTACTTTTGCAAAAGTAGCGAAAATCACCGAAATAACCTTGCAAATAATAGAAATCCTGCCTTATTATCATAACAAGACAGGATTTAAAGAAGAAAATATATGATATTGATTATCACTTAATCCATGCGTTCACGGATTAACTTGTGTATGTCGCTTGCACGATAGAAATATTTTCCGTCTAATGTTAAGTAAGGCAGTATTCCTTTCTTCCGGTAACGTTGCAAGGTTTTGGTACTCACTTTCAGCATAAAGCACAAATCCTGATTATCAAGGAGTTTTTCGCCGTTCAGGTAATTGTGACCGCTTAACAGACGGTCTATCTTTTTGTCCTGCATATCGAGCCTATCCATGATACGCTCCATCCAAGCCACGAAGTTTTCTTTATCTATATACATAAGGCTACCGGATTAAATAAGACCTATCATAAAATAGCTTTGGTTCACCGGGTCTTTAATGATAATCTCCCGTTCACGCATAAAGCGGATTATAACTCTTTGCAGTGCGTTCTTTAACATCCAAGACCTGCTGTAATTGTTCACAAAGGTCTATATAAGTGATATGTGTCTGTCGCCCGAAAATGTCACGGGCAACATTCACCAGTTCCCTTTCCTTGCGCTTCTCTTTTTCCTCACGGGGCTTCTCACCCTTGTACACGTGCATCCCGGCTTTCTTATCCCATGCAAAGAGCATCAGCGGCACGTCCAGCGGGCTTCCATCCCTTACTTTCAGTGATTTTACCACTGACTGGGCAGGTTCTTCGTCTTTCTCTATCGAAAGGATTGTAGCCGCCTTGCGCTGCAACTCGCTACCCAAATGTCCCCGTAACTTCAAGCCGTTCGGAACGAAGTGCAGCACACAAAGAATACAGGTGTTATAGATACCCGCCAACCGATAAAGTTCATCTATCACCGCCACGCTTTCCGCTTCATCATTGGCACTCTTAACAAGGTCGGCGATGCCGTCAATGACTACCAACTGGATGCCGCCATACTGGTAGTAGAATTTATCCATGCTCTGCACAATGGCGTTCAGGCGTTCTTTGCGTGACATCCCCGTCAGGCAAAACGCTTTCAGTTCATCGGGTTTGTCCGGCTGTTTGGCACGTGCCAGCAGGTTGCTTACATTCTTGAACAGTTGCACTTCCGACTGTTCGGTGTCATAGAGCAAGACCGCCTTGTGCCTGCCGTTAGTGGTTATCTGTACGCCCAGCGTATCTACTTCTGCACCAGCCGGACAGATGCAGCCCGCCACGATTGCGGCTACATAATTGCTCTTTCCCGTTCCCTCGCCCCCGGTGATGCCGAACAGGTTGCCTTGTGTTCCTAACGGAACGTCACCCGCTGAAATAATCTCTTGCGCTTTGGTAGGCGGGTTGTTGAAATCTATCTCGCATGATTTTAGCATAATCAATGTGTCGCTATACAGGTTGTCTAAAAATTCGATAAACAGTTTCAGGAAATCTTCACGGGTGTTCCCGGCTTTGAAGTAGTCGGATATGTCCTTTTCCTCTTTCGTTCCCGGAAGTGGTAGCAACAGACGTTTCACGCCAAATTCTTCCAATAGCTTTTCCTGCTTGCGTGAACTTTCCTTGCCCGTTTTATCCATATCGAAAAGCAGGATGATGTGTTTGAATCGGAACGTCAGCCGATAAACCAGCGTGGGCGGGATAGTCACCGTTTCGCTATTGAAGCAGATAGCATTAAAACCGTGTGCCACCAGCGAAAGCACATCTTTTTCGCCGCCCGTGATAAAGAGCGTGTCACCTTTGGCGGGCAGTTGCTCCAACCCGAAACAGTAGTTTTCACCGAAGCTGCCGCCATAGAGGAAGCGGGGCGTGGAGAACGGGCGGTATAGCTTGATATATTGTTTGCCTTTGTAGCCGTACATGGGTTCTGCTACCGATGAAGTGTAGGTGTACGGTTTGCCCTCTGCCGTTTCGCTGTTGTATTCCCGGAGCGAACAGACCTTGTAATGTTCCAGCAGTTCGGGCGTGATGCCGTACTGTTGCCAGTACACCAGTTCGGCAAGCGGAAACTTCTGTTCCCGGAACTGGTAAGGCTTGACGTGCCTTTCGGGTGTTTCTTCGGTTTTGTCTGGCACTGCCCGGCGGACGGTTGCCGGGGACATGGAAACCGGAGTGCCGGAAGCCAGCCCCAAGCCCAAATCCCGGTCTATGATTTCCAGTATCTCCACGAAGTCAGCCGCCCGATTACAGTCCAGCCCCTTTAACTGCCCCACGAAGAAGAAACAATCACCGCTATAATTGTCGTTGCCGAAGTCTTTCATTTTATACATACCGCTATGGCGGTCGAAGTAGATATTACAGGATGCTTTCTTATCCTGATAAAGAGGATTAAGAAAGTGCCTGCCAATACGCCAGTCCCCGGGTAAGTAATGTTTGAAAACAAGCAGACCGTTATTTGTTCTGCTTAGAATTTCTTCTTTCCTTAACATATTTCTGATGATTGGTTATCAGTTCATTTATACACTCCTTATCACGCTTAATCAGGCGTTCTTCCAACATTCGCTTTACTTCCTTAATCTTGTAAAAGTAATGCCCCTTGATGTCGGAGTAAGAAATCATTCCTGCCGCCCGTAGGCGTTGTAAAGTACGGTCACTGATTTTCAGGAACGTGCAGACTTCGTAACTATCCACCCAAATTTCATCTTCATCAGTCTTGTTTTCGTCCAAGTGATTGAAAATGTAGTCTGCTATGGCGGTAATCTTGTTATCAAGTTCCTTATAGGCTTTTGACTCAAATGTTATAATCTCCATATTGCTAACTTATTGATTTGCTGCAAAGTTAGGGAGAAGAAATAACCTAAAAGTCATGGTTGTATCTATCATGGTATTACTTTTTTTCAAGCTATTTTTAGGGGAATATTGGCGTAAAAGTTCTCCGAAATGTCATTTTTCAAAGTAGATTTCACCATAAAAAGAAAGTACCATGTTGGGGAGAACATGGTACTTCTACATACTGGAATACAGGAATTTATTTCATATCATCTTCATTCATCCGCTTAACAAGGCTCTCTATCAGATGATGAAGATATGCCGTCCGGTCTTTTCTCTCTTTCATGGCTATATATGAAGCGTAATAATCCCCTAAATCCATGTGGAATATTGTACTAAGGAAATTCATCATTTCTTTTATCTCCACGTTGCCATTGTTTATGTCGCCCGAAGATACAAGAGAATATCCCAGTTCGATAAGATATGACTTTTTGCCTGTGAAGCGGAACGGATATTTGAAGCATCTTTGTAGGTTATCTTCTATCTGATTATTCGTTACCAGTTTCACCAATCGCTTATTCAAATAAATGCGCAGCATTTCATTGGCGATAATCTTTGCCACTTTATAGTCATATCCGGTTGAGAAATTAGGGTCTTTATCAAACTGAGCGCTATCGGTACATAACCGCAAATCAGCTTTTCCACGTACAAAGTAGTATTCATCGTACACAGTGGAGTGTGAACGGTAGTATTGATAAAAGTCCAAATTGCGATTGAAGAAATAGGTCAGATTATCCAGTTCCCGATTGATATAATTCCTAATCACTTCATCGCTACCATTAGGGCATTGTGTTTCAATCTTGTATATCTTATAGAAGAATAGCAACCGACCGAGTATTTCCGGTTTCTGTGTCTTGAAAAATAAGATTTCGTCCTCTTTGGTTGGAAATATATAGGTTTGTATTTTAGTTCTCAAATCATCAAGAACCGTTTGCAGCTTATGTACCATTGAAAGAGAGGTTTCGATAATATCATAGCCGTAGAGGTCGATTTCGTCAATCTCTATGTCTATTTCCTGCAATATATTACCTATATACCCCTTCATCTTACTTCATAGTGATATGTCGTTTCATGTATGCCTTTGTTTTCGGGCAATAAACCAAACATTTCAAGCACGTAACACAGTCATAAACATTTACTATCTCATCCCTTGAAACATTCATGTCCCATACAACCCCGTTTAACGCTTTTTGAGGGCATACATCCCTGCATATATTACAATTACCGCATTGCGACGACTTGATTTCGTGTTCCATTATTGATAAAGGGGCATTTGTTAGGACAGAGCCAAGACATTGTGCCGCTCCATATTCAGCCGTGATGAACAGGTTGTTTTTGCCAATATAACCAGTACCACTAAGTACGGCAATGGTCTTATGTGGTAAAACGGACGTTTTTGTTGTGAAGTCAAATGTATTCTCGGTTATCAAGGCATTGTCGGACTGTGATAATGCTTTGTAACCTTTGCTGATAAGCCGCCCAGCCAGTTTGTCTGCAATCATTCCCACCCGTTTTTCTGCCTGTGCATATTCATCGCTGAGGGTATGCACATAATCGGGACTATCATGTACAGTTTTGATAAAATGTGGATTTATGGCAATTCCTATCAGTAGGGCATAGGGAAAACCCCGGTTTTGTCGTATATCCAGCATGGAAATATCCACGAAGTGAACAAAATCGGCATTTTCATTTCTTAGCTGTTGTTCAATTTCCTTATTTAAGTCATTCATTTGTTCTTTCGCACAATAGGAATATAAATATCCGTTCTCAACTCCGAAACAGGGGTCTTTTCGGGAGTATTGAGATAGGTTTCAAATGTGTAAGGCTCCCGTAGCGCATATCCACTTGTCGGCAACCAATCAAGGTATATGTAACGATATACTCTGTTCAACTCGTGATATAACCCCTTGAATTGAAACACTGCATATTCTCCGGCTTCTATTTCATGAACAGAAAAGCCATTGGGAACGTTAAATGATTCCGTAACGGTTATACCCACCATGAAACGGGTTTGTTCTTCTGAAGAAATTAGCGGACAATCCAATGTAAGGCTTATAAATTTACAGCCACTTGACTGTAAACCGCAATTTTCAGAAAGGCGTAGAATCTGTTTCCATAATACCGTAAAATCATGGTTTATATGTTCCGTCCATTCCAGTTTCAAACAGGCAATACGAACAGGCGGAACTTTCTCAATGCAAGGAACAATTTGCACCGGATACATTCCTGCGGGGTTAGCATTGGAATGTAGTTTACGAAATTCCGGTATCGTACACTTAAAATAACTTTTGAATGCCCTTGAAAGTGTATGTTTGTTTTGGTAGTTTATGTGGCATAACAATTCTGTAACACTTATATCGGTTGAAATTAACTTGAAAGCGATATATTCCAATCTTAACCGTTGAATGTAAAGCCCGACATTTTCACCACATACAGCCTTGAAAACACGCCGGAAATGGTATTTGGAAATACCTGCCGTTTGCGATAGGGCATCTAAACTAAGTTCCTCGAACAAATGGCGGTTAATGTATTCTTGTACCCTTACAATCAGCTCATATAACACGTGGGCTGTATTGATTTTTTGTTTCCACCGTTTTATTTCGGGAAGCCGTTTTGACATTACCTCTCTGATTTCCTGCGAAGTATAGGATATACCTACTTCTTTATAATACTCTTCGGGGAAAAGCCCCCAAAGGTAAATCAGATAGTCCATCGAAAAATCGTAACCCTTGACACCATGCTTCAAACAATAGTCGCAATATTCCGCACTCGTATTTACCCCAAGATTATTGTAGTCAATATCTAAGGGTATTCCGCAGGTTTGGCAATATTTGGTTTCTATATCTGTTTCCATTGTCATTTCTATTATTGGCAACAAAGTTACTTAATGAGATATGAAAGAAGTTACCATAAATAGCTATCTTTAATATATACTTCCTAAAATCTATTTATCACACTTTCTAATAGCTCGTTTTAACATTTTATGGACTATAAATTTGTGGAATACCCATATTGCGACAAAATACATCTTGCCTAAAATATTATTATATTTCACGAGTGTAGTTATACTTGCAATTTGTTCGTTGCATCTTGTTTCAATACAAGATATGGACACATAAAATGTCAAGTGCTTATCTTTTGTCCCTAAGATAATTTCGTGACTGTTTTCTTCTCTGATTAACTCTTTAAATGATTTACTTGCTTTAATACCTAATGGTTTTACAATAAAATCACGTAACTTCAATAACCATAATGCCCATTTAGGGTATTGAATGAACATAGAATCAAACAGTTTTTTCACAGAAATATGTGGCTTATCTGTAATTTTTTCCCAAAAACAATCTTTGTAGTCTGCTGGGAGATATTTTGTGATTAAACTATTGCTTAGTATCATGATTTACTCTTATTTTTTTATTTCAAATTTCTTTAAGAGCATATCTTGAAGTTCTTTAAAATCACAAGTAGGAATTTCAGAACAAATATGCTGTAGCCCAATAAGTAAGGCATATTGAATAGTTGCTATTTTATGTGCATATTCTAATGTATAACCGCAATCTTGACCTAATTTAATTAAATAATCTAATCTCAATTTATCTACTTGTGTTACATATCGCTGTACTATATTGTTAGTATAGCTCCACGCCCTAATACGACCCTCGCATTTATATTCGGAAGAAGCAGACATTTGAGCTAAAGAATACAACTTTTCTGTTGCACTGACAAGTTTTTCTGCATTCTCAATGAATGTAAGTGTATTTTCTTTAACCCAAAAGGTCATAAGTGCATCTATATATCCATCTATATTTTTGAAATGATGATAGAACGCTCCTTTTGTGATTTTCAACAAAGCACATAAGTTGTCTATTGTAATTTTTGAAACTCCCTCATTTTCTATAATTTGGAGCCCAATAATGAACCATTGTTTTTTTTCTACTTTCTTCATGTTAATATACTTTTGCATACCATACTATATGGTATGCAAAAGTATGAAGTTAATATGAAATACACAAATTATTATTTCAAGAAATGTATCTTTCACAAGAAACTAAGGTTTTAGTGCAAGGTGCAAGTATATATCTTTATATATAGCTTGCACCTTGCACTAACCGCAGAAGATTTATTTTCAATGATTTGCATATATCAAAAGAAAGCCGTATCTTTGAACCGTAGTTTTAGGCAGACAACGAATAGCCAAAAGGTGACAGAAAAGCGTTATTCTTGTAACCTAAGTTGTACCCCCTAAGGCTTTGACATGATGATAAGAAATTGAATTTCAAGGATATTGGGGAGTAGGTTCATAACCCTCTCTCTCCGCCAATAAACATTGAAAAATCCTGTAAGTAAATTCTTACAGGATTTTTTATTTTAGGGATATTGCCTGAAAATGCCATAAAACAATTGTTATGAAGATACTACATTTATCTGACACACATGGTTGCCACCGGAGGCTGAAGCAGCTCCCGACAGCTGATATCGTGGTACACTCCGGCGACTTCTGCATGACCGGTTCGGAAACTGAGGCTATTGATTTCTTGAACTGGTTCTGCGATTTGCCATATAACCACAAAATTTTCATCTGTGGCAACCATGATGATTGCCTGTATGGTGCAGACATCGACGGACTGGATGGAAATGTGCATTATCTATGTAATTCCGGCATTGAGATTGAAGGTATGAAATTTTATGGCATGCCAATGTTTATGGATGATTGTATGACAGACCGTCAAGACATCAATATCACAAAAATTCCAACTGACACCGATGTTCTGATTACCCACACACCTCCTCATGGTATTCTTGACTTTGATGACAATTTCAATTATGGTTCGGGAAAACTATTGACAAAGGTTGCAGGAATAAATCCCAAGTTACATCTTTTCGGTCATATTCATGCCAACAACGGCATTCTACAGATTGGAAATACCACCTACGTCAACTCAGCAATAATGGACAAAGATTACTTCAATCTACAGAATCCTAATATTTTGGAAATATATTGACGGCGGTCTTCACATCAATCGCCTGATTCTTTCCAAGAAACCTTGCGTATTTCTTTGATAGCCTAGTCCTCAATTTTGCGTATTTGGGATTATCGGTCTTGTACGACATGCCAAAATGATGACTCAGACCCTTTATCCTTATCTTAAAAAGAGAAAAATTGGTGTGGATTTCGTTAATACAGCGATTTTTTAGTAATTTTGCATTGATATGAATACGCCCAACGATTTTTTCATACCTGACAATGAGGTCAAGTTGCCCGATGAGCTTGATTACGGCCGTGTGGATGAGTATATCCGCTCGGCAGAGGCGTTTTCACGCTCCACTTACCAGAGCGTCTATATCATTGACTATTTCAAGCAGAATTTTCTCTATGTGTCGCCAAACCCGATGTTTCTCTGCGGTCTTACTCCTGATGAAATGATGCGGCTTGGCTATCATTTCTACCTAAAATATGTGCCGGAGGATGAACAGGCACTTCTGCTTGATATCAACCGCGCCGGGTTTGCCTTCCACCATAAAATACCACGGGAGGAGCGTAAGGACTGGTATATATCTTACGATTTCCACATCCTGAACAACGGACACCCCATTCTGATAAATCACAAACTCACTTCGCTCGCCCTTACTTCCGACGGGCGCATCTGGCTCGCATTGTGCGTTGTGTCAGCTTCGCCGCACACAACGCCGGGCAATATCGAGATGCACCGCACGGGATCTTCCGAATATTTTTCATACAACACTACTTCGCATCGATGGGAGAAGAAAGAGATGCCGACATTGACCGAGGGCGAGAAATCTGTGCTTACGCTCTCTATCCAGGGCTATACAATGGCGGAGATTGCCGACCGCATCTGTCTCTCGCCCGACACCGTGAAGAAATACCGTCAGCGGATATTTGAGAAACTTTCTGTCCGCAACATTTCCGAAGCCATCGCCGCCGCTACCAATTACAAGTTAATTTAGTGGAGTGTGGCTCTTCTCTAAATTTTCTGATGCGAAATTAGAAAGACCCGATCTCATGCGCCATACCCAAAAGGGTATATTTTCATCCACTAATACAATCATACACTTTTGGGTATGGTGAGAATAATTCACCGACAGTAACTTTGCAGCAGAAAACCAAACTATCCATAGAAATGAAAAGAATCATTCAATTTTTACTTTGTTTCTTGGCATCAATTCTGACTGTTCAGTCTCAAGAAACAGCACAAGTAGTAAGCAAGACATTCCACTCTCCGGATTTTCCATTCGATAGAGAGATATTTATCTATACCCCACCATATTACAACGAGAGAAATCAGTCGGAATACGATGTCGTATATGTATTCGATGCTCAGTGGCGAGCTGAATTTGCCTTGACATACGGTATTTTGGAAGTATGTCAGAATATGGACGTGGACGCAGATATTTTTCCATTCATAGTCGTAGGTATCACTTCTCCAACCACACCTGAATATCAACGCTCCAACGATTTCCTACCGGTGCCTACAAATGCGACATACCAATCAAATCTTTATGGTAACTATGAGAATTTCAAGAAATTCCTTCGTGAAGATGTATTCACATACATCAACAGTCACTATCGCACTTCCGGTCATACACTTGCCATAGGGCATTCGCTCGGAGCATCTTTTGTGCTCAATGCTCTCGCTTCGGAAGATACGTTTGATGACTATATAGCTCTTTCACCTAATTTTATAGAAGATAACTTTAAGCTTGCTGACAATTTCATCAACTATGACTTCAACAATGGCAAACCACATTTCCTGTTTCTCACCATGTCCAATGAATCGGAAGAAACGGGCTGGCCAGCAGAGTGGCGTCAAGGTTGGGACTTGGTAAAGTCAAAAATGGAATCTGCGCATATCCCCGAATCGGTCAGAATATTTTTCAAGGAATATCCCCATCTGACCCACATGACTTGTTTCGTTGAATGTCTGATGGATGCGCTTCCTCTTTATTCTATGTATCGACTGAACACCACGTTCAATAACGATAAGCTATATCCTGTCCATATTACTCTCGATGCTCCGTATGCCGAGGGGGATGTATATATCACCGGTAATCAAGAGAGCATCATCAATTGGAATCCTATGGGGCTTAAGATGAACAAAAATGAAGACAATACCTATTCCATCGATTTGAACTTGCGCTTACCTGCAGAGTTCAAGTTCACGCAAGGTTCATGGGAAAGCCAAATAATCCCTGCAAATGCTTGTATCGGCAATCTCAGAATTTACAGTCCTGAAAAGACAACCAAGCATTATGTAGCAAATTGAAATGCCACCTACATAGAATTCTGCATAGATGTCAATATGCGTATTCTACTTTCTGCACACACATACGAATATGGAAAGACAGTGTGACATTATATTGTAGCAAAAGGCGGAAATTCATCTTCATCAGGAATACTGAAATAATTTAATCATACAAACCTATTCCGTTCCCGACGTGATGCCGGGAACGGTTTATTACCATAATTTTTGCCAACATAATGAATATGTGGCTAAAAAGTACTATCTTTGCACTCCAAATAACTGACCTTTTGTGAGCTTAATGAAGTATCTTCTCCATATAATTGCATTGTGTCTGCTGCTTGCCGGTTGCGGACGCAATTCCGAAATAGACCGACAGTTGGATCGGGCGGATGCGTTAATTGAGTCGCGTCCGGATTCCTCGCTACTCATACTTGACAATATCGATGCCAATGCCCTGTCGGGCAAGGAACAGAAAGCTCGCTATGCGTTACTGAAGTCTATGGCATTCGATAAGAACTACATTGACACCACCACATTTGATGTCCTGCAACCCGCCATTGACTACTATCTTGAACATGGAACACCTAATGAAAAACTCCGAACCTATTATTATCAAGGGGTGATATTCAATAATCAAGGGAATAGGGATAATGCACTTAATTCGTTTTCCAAAGCAATTGATTTGGAAAATACCATTACTGATTTATATGTTCTTGCAAGAGCATATGCTGCGCAAGGCTATTTATATGACCAACTATACGCATTAGAGGATGGTCTGAAATCAAATTTAGAGGCATCCCGAATTTATAATAGAATATCACAGAATTATAAGGAGTTTGATTGTTTGCTTAGGGCATACAATGAAGCAATAATATTGAATGATAAGCCACTTGCCGATAGCTTGTCATCAGTCTGCAACAACTTTGCCATAAATGACTCCATTGAAGCGGGGAAATTATGGCAGCAGAATCTACATTATGCTTCAAAATTTGGAGATAAAGAAGAAATTAGAATTATGCTTTCTCAACAAGAGCATTCCTTACCTTTTAATCCAGACAAATTGATGGATTTGGCTCTTGCATATAATAAATTGGGAAATAATGAGTATGCGTTAGAACTACTGGATATTGTAAGAGCGTCAAATTCTGAATATAATGGGCTAAGATTGCTATCGGTTCAGCTCCCCATTTATAAAGGTATCGGTAATTTCAAGGACGCGCTTTCTATCTATGAAAAGTATTCCATAGCGTATGATTCTATTAATTTGAAGAAATTTGAATATCTGACTCAAACCATTCAAGCACGAAACAAAATAGAAATTCAAGCCCAAAAAGAAGCCGAAAGGAACACCCGAATTATATGGAGCTGTATCGGTGGATTGGTAATATTGGTTTTGCTTGTAGGAGTTCTTTTGCTCACGGTCCGCAATAAGCAATCAGAGAAAGCATTGGCCATACAAATAGCCAGAACCAAGGAAGCTGAAAATGCCCAATTGAAGACGGAACAAGAAAGGTTGGCTCTTGAAGCGGAAAATCTTGCTCATAGAGTCGATACCCTTGAAGAAGAGAGCCGTTCTCTCAAAGAATTGATGGCGACTTCCGTGGAATTACCTGAAGAAGTTCAGAAGGCTATTCAAGTTAGAATTGAGATGCTTAACTCTCTATTGGCAGGATACATCACATCAAATGAGCAATACGAAAAGCCGTATGATGTATGGGTAAGGGAACTTACCGAAAATACGGAGGCGTTTATGAACTCCAACCGGTTGGCATTTCAGGCATCACATCCCCGATTCATCCAATATTTTGAGGAACATGGCTTGACAGAGGATGAGATCAATTATGTATGCCTATATGCGATAGGACTCCGTGGCAAGGAAGTAGGAAACTACATGAAGAAACCGGGTCATGTAAACATAAGCAGCGCCATTCGCAAGAAACTCGGTATAGACAAACATGAAACGAATATCGGCATCTACGTGCGCAAACTGCTGAAAAGTCTATAATGACTTAAATTTCATCAAACAATTGTCATAATATTTTACAATATATATCCTTGAAGTAGGTGTCATCATATATTATGATGACATCAACATACCTATACCTAAGCAAGTTTAAATCCCAAAATAATCGTTGGCTAATGCAATCATACACTTTTGGGTATGGCACAAAAAAATTATAGGCAGTAATTTTGCAGCAGAAAACAAAAGATCGTATACTATATGAGAAAATCGTTGTCATCCCTTATCATATTGACTGTTGCTTTTGTTCTTTTAGCACAAAAGCCGAAGGGAATCCCCTGTTGATGAAAGTTTGCCACTATTTTTACAAAAATAAAAACAGCTCCATCATATAATACATTGTGCAACAAGAATATAAAACTTATAACAGCCGTAACAATATGAAAGTTTTTATTTTTGGATGAAAGTATCCGGCAGTAATTTTGCAGCAGAAAACACAGCGATAAACCGCCAAAACAGAATACATATAGAGTCATGAACAACATGAAAACAACGTTATCATTAATCATCACGGCAACTTCCGTCTTAGCTTCCTCAGCACAGGAACCGACGGATACCGTCAAGACACAAGAACTACAAGAGATAGTCGTTGAGGCATCCAATCAGCGTGTCAATGCAGAAGTTTCAACTTATATCCCTATGGCGAAACAAAAGAATGCAGCACAAAATGCAGTTTCTTTACTTGAACAAATGTCCATTCCTCAAATTGAGGTTGACCCTGTAAATCAAGCGGTGAAGACCGCGCACGGACAAAATATCTCAATCTTCATTGACTATATCCCGGCAACCTCCGAAGATTTGCAAGGAATGAGGACACAGGACGTAAAGAAAGTTGAATACTACCTTCATCCGACTGACTCACGCTTTCAAGGTGCAAAATACGTGATAAACTTCGTAATGCAGAGATATGAATGGGGAGGATACACCAAACTTAACGCAAACAAATGGATAGGAGTCAACCGAACTGAGGGACAATTGTACTCCAAGATAAAATATAAACGGATGACGTTTGATGTTTTTGCCGATGAAATATATCTGACTAACACTCACATGGGGCAAAATTCATCTGAACATTTCAATTTTCTTGACTTGAATGGAGAAGGTCCAATGTCTGTGATACGAAAATCTGAAACTGGTTCGTCACGTTACAGGAACAACAGCAATGATTTCAGTTTTCGTGCATTATACAACACTGAGAGGTTTCAGTTCTCGAATAAGTTAGCGTACAGTCTGACCAATATTCCCCATAATGACCTCAGCAATAATATCTCCTATTCATCTGACCTATTCCCTATTTCAAAATCCTCAACTACCTCATCTTCTAAAGATTGGGCACTTAATTACAACGGATGGTATTTTTTTATGCTTTCAAAGTGTGCGGCTCTTAATGTGGATGCGGTTTACACCTATGGTCGCAATACATCCAATTCAAATTATAGTGTACATGATGAATTGTCAATTGTAAATGACGCCAAGGAGGATGTTCACAAAATGAGTGTGTATCTGCATCTGAACTGGAATCCAAATAAGCACAACCAATTCTTCACAAACTTTGGAGTACAACACGATTGGAATATAATCAATTACTACGGGAATTCCCCCTCCAAGCAGAAATATGATGTAGGCATATATTTCCTTGGTCAGAATTACCAGCATATATTCAATGAGAAATGGAATATTGGAGCAGGGTTGGCATGGATATGGGAGACCAACAGAATATCGGGGATAAAAGCCGACAACAACTTTCCGCAGACTAATATCAATGCCACTTGGTCACCGAATAACAAGCATCAAATGTATTTTACATCAAATTATGGTTCTATGTTTCCTAACGCCTCGCAAAAGAGTCCGAACACACTCCAACAAGATGAGTTGATGTGGTATAGAGGGACACCGGAATTAAAAGATTACAAGTATACCAATGCCCTCCTTTCATACACTTGGCTACCCAACAACCGATGGCAACTGACCGCAGATGCTTATTTCGGATATGTCAAAAACAGATGTGTTACCCTATATTCTCCCACAGGTCCGAATGGTACAATGCTCCGTCAATATTTCAACGGTGGTGACTATTTTAGAGACTATATAGGGTTCAACGCAACCGGGAAATTTTTGGGAGGGAAACTTATAGCTAAATTGCGTCCACAGTTTTGGATCAGAAAGACAACCGGTGATTACGCATGGAGTAATAATCAATTGACTTGCACCGTAAGACTTACATACTATCTCAATAATTTCTATTTTACAGGCTGGTATCAGACTCCAAGCAAATATCAAGAAAGGAATAGCGGGATCATCAGTCGCACTCCATCAACATATCAAATTCAAATTGGTTGGGGGAATGGCACATGGAATATAAATGCCGCTGCCTATAATTTCTTCCACACCTCATGGGATGATTATAAGGAAACATTAACAAGCGAGTATTATAGCTTTGACCGAACTACTTACGGGACACAACGCCATGCACGTTATACCGTATCCGTCACATATACTATGAGTTACGGCAAGAAAGTGCAACGTAATAATGAAATATCCGGATCTGGCACAGCCAGTTCTGCCATACTAAAATAAAAAGTCATTGTTTATGAAACAAAAAGTAAAGTGGGATATGTATGTTTGGGTCATTACTATTCTCGTAACCGTGGTTTTGTGCGTTGGGTTGATTTGCACAAGAGATATACTCGGAAAGTTTATTGTTTGGGCTACCATAACAGTACTGGTATTCGTCGCTATGTGGACAGTCGCACCGATAAGCATTTCAGTTGACGACACTTCAATCACAGTACGTAAGCGAATAGGTAACAAGAGAATATTAATCTCAAACATTGAAACCGTCAGAGCTATTACGCCCTCGACTATTCCAATAATACGCATCGGGCTCCGAATGTTTGGTAGTGGCGGATTTGCAGGATACTGGGGATGGTACGCAAATTCACAGATAGGAACATACTTCGCATATTACGGCGATAGGTATGAGTGCTTCTTGATCAAACTTAAAAATGGCAAAAAGTATATCCTCGGATGTGAAAACTCTTCTGAAATGATAGACAGGCTTAAAATCCAATTAAATATAAACAGCTAATCATACAAACCATAAGAGGTCCGGCGAAAGATCGGATTCCACAAAATCAAAAAAGGTATGAAGAAATCACTAATTTTTATTCTTTCGCTTGTAATGGCAAGCGTTGCTTATGCCGATGATTGGCAGACGCAAAAGGGTTATCGAGGTTTTGCCGATTTAGGAGGCGTAATCGGCATGGGATCTCATGGAGAGAACGCCTTGACTATTTCCACGACACACGGCTATCAGGTTGTG
>RIAZ01000016.1 GCA_003762615.1 Muribaculaceae bacterium Isolate-037 (Harlan) | reverse complement strand
TCGGCTAAAGTTGCCCATTAACGACAAAATCATGACTCGGACCATGATTCTAACGCCTGAGCACCGCTCTCTACAACCGCTGTTGGACTATTTAGGCGTTTAGGGTGACGCAATGACGAAGTCAGGAGTCATGGTTCATATAATAGCGGTATGCATTCTGCTCGCCAAGACCGTTTGATACGATATCAATCCAGTCGAACGATGTCTTATTGTCGACGGAAGCCCCGTATACATAAGATACCACGGAATTCTCTTTCTCAGGCACAGACAATCTCACATTCTCTTCCGGAGAGAATGCATATTCGAGAGCCTCGTTACCGGAGTTGGAGATCTCAAGAGTCTTTGAAAGGGTGGCTCCGCTCTCTACAGTCTCTGTTATCTCGGAGAAAGAGAGGTCGGCTGCCGGACATCCGATCACGTTTCCGGCTATTCTGACGCTTGTGTCGCCGGCATCCGTAGTGATTGTCAATTTGTCGTCAAGCGCACATTCCTTTTCAGTCGGCACCTTCACGATAAGGTCAACAGATGCACCCGGCTTGATCTCAAACGGGAGAGTATTGGTGATTCCCAGAGAATTGTTGTCGAATGCAGCAGAAGTTACGGTCATCATCTTGTGTCCGGCATTCTTTATTGTCACAGGAATCATTACTTCGGAAGTGCGGAATACGTCGCCGAAATTGATGTCGGTGTTTTCAACGACAATCTCAGGCGACATACCTTTGTCACTGATGAATGCCTTAAACCTTACGGCAGATATTGCAGGTGCGGGGTCGTTTGTGACGATAGCGAGATTGTTGAATGTCTCGCCGGAATTCATGTCGTCGCTTACGCTGACAGTCGCTTTCACTTCGACAGATTCACCGGGGCTTACAAGACCGTATGCGGGTTCAAGCGAACGGACAAACTGTGCACGCGGAGACTCAAACATGACGGCTGTGCCGGAGTTGAAAAGAGTATAGCGTTTGCTATCCGGAGTCGGTTCGTTGATATCGTAACAGTCTGCCATGTCGACAGAGGTAAGTGTCATACAGTCTTCCAATTCCGGATCAGCGATGCCGCAATATAGTGTGCTGCCATTTTGGAAGAGATTGGCGGCGGTGTAATTGTCGTAGAATATCTCGATGTTGCCGTCGGGCGACATTGTGATATGGAATGATACGGGGGCGTAGTCAGTATCGTAGACGAGCGCGAGCACATCCTTGAAATTGATCACAAACTTGCCATCCTTCATGCCATATTCTACCTTTGAATCGGGCGACATCTGCAATTGACGTCCGTAGGCGAGTATCGCGCCGGTGCCTGCAAGTGCTGATGATTCTTCTGAAAGCGGGCTTCTCAGAGTCTCTTTGTTGGGAGCGAAAAGCACGCCGCCGAACGACGTGATATAGATCTTGTCGTAGCTCTTGCCATAGAACGGGAAGCTGAATCCGAGAGGTATGGCATTTGTCAGATAGGTGGCATCGTCAAACTTGGATGCTATGTCTGTCGGGTTGATAAGTTCCGGAGCCGCTTCGTATGCAAACTCGTTGAATCCCTCTAATGTAGAGCCGATGTTGTAGCCGAACTTGTGCAGTTTGGAGCCACCGTCTACAGACTCGGAGGAGAATTTCGGGAATACGTATTCCAGCGGGTACTTACCTTCATTCGAGATTTTGAACGTGAATTCTTTCGGATCGTCGCCAAGGGAGAGTGTATCAGCCTCAATTACCTGCGGAGTGACTGCAAGACGGGCAGGATCTGTGGCTACACCCTGGAGAAGGATCTTCACCTCATTGCCGTACTTGTCGGTGAAGGTGACTGTGCCACTGTGAGATCCGGCAGACTTGGGATTGAAAGTGAGATCCACCTTTGAAGTGGCACGTGCCGGGAATCCACCGTTGACTGAGTGCGGACCGGAGAAATTCTCAGAGCTTGAACTGATATTGTCCTCATATAGAGATGCACCATATTCTGAGCCTTGGAAAGAACCGTATCCTTTGTTGAACACTTCGATTGTGAGTGTCTTTGACTGTCCGGTCAGGATGCTTCCGAAGTCAACCACCTTAGGCACATCGACAGAGGGATTGTTGCCGCTCACGGATAATTGCACGGGCACTTTGGTGGTGCGGTTGCCGCTTTCGTTGGTCGTCAGGTTGAGGTTGAAGCTATAGTTACCGTTGACGATTTTACGTCCGTCGGCTTTGATTCCCACAGTCTGTGACTCACCCTTCTTGATTGTGCCTGATTCGGGCGTCAGCTCAAGCATCTCACTCCAGTCGGGATTGAGAGAGCGAGCACGTATCGCCCAGACAAATTCATTTGCGATTGACTCATAGTTGCTCCCTTTCAATGCGGAGGAGAGTTGAACCCATGTCTTACCCATGTCGTTACTCATGTAGCTATAGCCTGAAGCATCAGTTCTCTCCGTATGAGCCATTCCGAGAGGATACCCCTCTTGTCCGGCATCGAAATGAGCCACAACCCAGAATGATTCACCGGGAGCGAACCATATCTGTTCGTTGAGGGGGATGCCGTAGTTGTAGGTGAAGAACGGGTATTCCACTTCTTGCAGCAGGGATGCGCTTGAAATGCCCACGTTACCCTTATAGATCTCAATCTTGGGATTACTTCCGAAGATACCGTCAGTTGGTGCTTCAAACCAGAGGGAGGTCAGGTTGAATCCGTCGGGATATTTCTCCGGGTCAACTCTGAACCATTGCGCCATTGAGTTGGGGAGCGACTTGTCGGTCTCTCCGATCATAGCCCAAAGTAGCTCACTCCATGTCATCTCGCGCGGATAATCATCGGCAACGTATTCCGGTGCAGCGGCAACATCGCGTTGTCCGGCACTGAACGCTGATAATTTGCCATTGAAAGATGCGATCTTTCCGGGCAACGGACGTGCGGAATTGAGCTGGGCTGATACCGTGCGGTGAGATGCCTGCCATTTCAGAAGACCCTCAGCCTCATTTGAGATTGTGAACTCTCCGGAAGCTATGGGATTTGCAGCATCGGTGTTCAGAAATATCTCCTCGCCCGACACGCTGAGCTTCGGACCCTCATTCGTGGTGACGCTCTTCACCTCCGATAACTCGGATGCCTTACCCCAGCGGTTGACAGCCTGGATAGCCACATAATACGTGGTCATGTTGTCGAGGTTGCCGATTTCCGTAGTGTATGAATCTCCGGAATTGAGAAACTTCGTATCTACAACGAGACGGGACAGTTTCGAGAGGTCGTCAGAAGCTGTGAACGGCTCCTTGGAGTAGTATATTAGATGGTTGTTGACATTATTGTCTGACGACGCCGGAATAGTCCATGAGATCGTAAAATAATCCTGGTCAGCAATAAGTTCGAAATCAGCCACAGCTTCGGGTTTGCCGCTTTCATCCATCATGAGGGCTTTCCCCGCATCAATGTATCCTGAGCCATAAAGACCCTCATATTGTCTGTTGTTGCCATATCCGTAGAAATCATTCACGGAAGTGAGCAACTATGTACGGAGGGTCTCATTGAGGAATGTTGGTGATCCGTAGCGGGAAAGGACAAGAGCAGCCACGCCAGAAACGTGAGGAGTAGCCATTGAAGTACCCTCGTTGTATCCGTACTCATTCCCCGGCAGGGTGGAAAGCACGCCTTGAGCCTCACCATAGTCAAGGAGTCCGCCCGGCGCGATAATATCAGTCCATTCCCCATAATTTGAATAGCTTGCAGGGGTAAGTTCGGAGGTCATTGACGTCACAGCCACTACCTTATCGTATGCGGCAGGATAGTAGTTGCCCGTCTTGCCTTCGTTTCCGGTGGCGAATATGCAGAGACCGCCGTTCATCTTGTCGGAACGAGCCTCTGCCGTGAAATAATCGATAGCATCGAGCACAGCCTGCTCTTTATACTCCGGTGCATTCCAGCCCCATGAGCACTGGGCTATTGTGGCACCCTTCTCGGCAGCGTAGATTATTGCAGCCGCGAAGTCGCCTTCGGCAGTGCCGGAGCGAGAGTCAAATACCTGGCAGGAGATTATCCTGATGCCGGAGCCGGGAGTGCCATCGCCACCAGCCACACCGCCTACACCGATACCGTTGTTGTTGACAGCGGCTACCGTGCCAGCCACGTGTGTGCCGTGGCTGTGGGGATAAATTTTTGGCTCATTCGTACAGAAGTTCCAACCGTAGATGTCGTCAACATATCCGTTGCCGTCATCATCGACACCCTCTTTGCCGTTTAATTCGGCAGTGTTGACATACATGTTTGCGGCAAGGTCTTCGTGAGTGTAGTCCACACCACCGTCGATGATTGCCACAAGTACGTCAGGATTACCCGTAGCCGATTTCCAAGCACTGAACAGGTTGATGTCGGCACCCGCCACACTGTAGGGTATTGTGCCGAAGTTCTGATAATGCCATTGCTGGGAAAGCAACGGATCGTTGAAAGGCATTGCATCGGCACGCGTGGGAATCTTGCTCTTGTCAATCTTCCTGAAGCCTCCGTCGCCCTCTTTCAACGACATTGGCGTTATCACTTCGGAAGATTCCACACCTGCTGTGGTGGCAAACACCTTGCGAGCCTCATCCGGGGAAACAGACTCATCAAAAGTCACTACATACCAGCGGTCAAGCCCATATTTAGCCCTTTGCCGCGCAAATTTCGGCGAGTAGGGCAACATCGGGCGAATGCCGGTAGCTTTCACGTTGCGGGATGCCCGGTCAAGGGGTTGCACTCCGGTGGTCACCATGCCGTTGGTGCGCATTATAGGGGCAGTTCCCACCTGTAATGCCACTTCAGGCTGCAGTTTCACACGGATTACCCCCTTCTTTGGAGAGCAGTCTTCCGCTTTAGCTTCCTGAACCACGTTGCCTGCAAACAATGCGAGAGCAAACACGGCCCAAACGAAAAATTTCTGCATAAGCTGTTGTTATTAAATTAATAAAATATAAATAGGTTGTAGCTTTTTCGATAATTATACAGCTTCCCAATTGAAGATTATACAACTTCTTTCCCGAAAAGAATTTGTCGTGATATTATCTGAAAGAATTTCTTAAGACATATTTCGCAAATTACTTTTAAACGGTTGCTGAAAGGTTAGTATATGATGAAAATTGTTACAAAGTTACAAATTTTTATTGAAAAAATATACAAAATAACTTAAAATGAACAATACTGTTACATGATGCACATCATGCTAATACATCATGCACATATATCAAGATACATCAAGCACATCAAGTTATGACATTATGCACAAAATAATTTATGTGCATGATGTTATTTCATGATGTGCATGATGTATCATGATGTATTTATTATTAACTTTGCTTATTGAAACAGTATTTGACAACATTAATGTCAATCAGATGGCATGCGTCCTCTTCATCTGTTTCTTAAAAAAGATTCTATAAATACTTATTCATCATGATTAAAAGGATTATATTAGCTTCGGCTATGATGGCTGTCGGTATTGTGGCGATGGCACAGCAGGCACTCTGGGGAATACCGCAGTTGAAATCTCCGGAGGTCAATGCCGACAATACGGTGACGTTCCGATTGCTTGCTCCGGATGCTAAGGAGGTAAAGGTGACGGGAGACTTCCTTCCGACAGAGAAGGTACGTACAGATGTCGGTGAATTTGATATGCCCGGATCTGCCACGCTTACAAAAGGGGAGAACGGTATGTGGGAATTTACCACGACTTCGCCTCTTTCTCCGGAACTCTACGGCTATTCGTTCATAGTTGACGGTTTCAGGACGGTTGATCCGGGAAATGTGTTTGTCATACGTGACATATCGACCCTTACTAATGTCTTTCTCATAGAGGGAGATCAGGCAGATCTGTATAAAGTGGCAGACGTGCCGCATGGCACTGTCAGCAAGGTATGGTATGACAGTCCGCAACTTGGGATGAAGAGGCGTCTGACTGTCTACACACCGGCGGGATATGAGACCTCCGGCAAGCGATACCCGGTGCTATATCTCCTTCATGGTATGGGTGGGGATGAGAATGCATGGTCGGAACTCGGACGTGCCACACAGATACTTGACAATCTGATAGCTGCAGGTAAGGCAGAGCCGATGATAGTGGTTATGCCGAATGGTAATGCCGCGATGGAGGCGGCTCCCGGCGAATCATCACTCGGTTTCACGCAGCCTACTCCAAATCTTCCGAAAACGATGGATGGGTCATACGAATCCTCTTTCCCGGAGATTGTAGATTTCATAGATTCCAATTATCGTACCAAGAGGGATAAAGGTTCGCGTGCTATTGCCGGATTGAGTATGGGAGGGTATCACTCGCTTCATATCTCTAAAGAGTATCCCGACATGTATGATTACGTAGGACTTTTCTCGGCTGCAATTTTCCCGAATAAAGGTGTTAAATCACCGATATACGATGATATGGAAGGTAAATTGGCAGTTCAGTTTGCCAAGTCACCGAAATTGTATTGGATAGCGATAGGGGATAAGGATTTCCTATATGAATCAAATAAGGAGTATCGCAAGTTGCTCGACAATAAAGGTTTCAAATACGTCTATCGTGAATCGCCGGATGGTCATATATGGAAAAATTGGCGCATCTACCTGTCGGAATTTCTCCCTCAGCTTTTCAAGTGACCGAGTTCTCCGTGGTGATATTCACCGCAGAGACCGCGGAGAACACGGAGGGCTATTTCTTCATGTGGGTTTTAATTATGTGGATAATCTGTTTCCTCAAAATCATACGGATCAGTATTTGTATGTATTACATTGTTGCCAGTCATGCTTGACACCCTCTTCATGAAGTCTCCCTTTATACGAAGGGAATATATTCTACATAGATAGTCTTTCCTTGAATTTAATTTTTCCGGATATAATTTATCATAGATAAAGATTCCAACCTGAGCAAGGTTTTCAGTTCTGATGCCTGTCACTTCGAATTTGTAATGACAGTTGGCATCGTGTGCCTCAATCACAAGTCCCAGAAGACCGAATAGTTTCCATGGACCCTCTTTAATAGGAATTTCAGGTGCAAACCATGCAGTCCATTCCCTACCATGAAATGAACAATGAGCCTCAATGCAATTCATACCATTAATTTCCCGCATTTCCTCACCAATTATCCAATTCGGGCATTCAGTATTTTCAATATAATAAAAGGCTTCATCTCCTACGGCTTGATATACCATAGTTTCCTGCTTGTTTATATTCCGAAAGAGATATTCGTGTTCATGACCTAAAACCGATGAGACAGGCAGGCCTTTTGTTAATGCGTCGATTACGACTTGTATTGCGAGTTCCCTGTTATAATAGTTCAAGGAGTCATTATTCATAGTCATTTTTGGGAAAAACATTGTCCCATGATCCCCTATTCTAAGAATCATGGGGGATGTTACCATATAATCATCCCTTGTCGTGTCACGATTCACTGTTTTTGAATAACAAATCTCGATAATGGCCTTTTCTGTTGGGCGTATTATCTCCGCTTTGAGATTACTCATCACAATCGATATGAAAATTATTAAAATCGTTGGTCTCATTAGAATAGTATTATGTAATTTCATTTCGTTTTATTGTGAGGATAGTCGGTTTCTTCGAAATCATATTGTTTTGTTACCATTTCATTCTTTTGGGGGGAGTCTTTCAATTGTATGCTGTATGCGGCACGTATCATTTCTCCAATGTCTTTGCTCATTGATTTCTTTCGCATCTGCAACCCTTTTACACGGTCTTTTATCACAAGTCGGTCATAGTTGTTGATATATTCCACCAATCCCGGAGATTTCGTGTCTATACCCTTTGCCTCATATATATAGTGCCTTTTTGAATCATACGCTTTCAGGATCAACCCCGGCAGTCCATATAATTTCCATGGTCCTTCTGGAATAGGGATGTCTGTGGTGAAAAATGCGATCCATTCCCTTCCCCTAAAAAACGTATGCGCCTGATAGCATTGAAAACCCAATATGCAATCGGTTTCATCAGTCATTGACCATACCGGTTTTTCAAGATTCTCATAAATGATCCAATTAGTCAAATCGAAACGTTGGTGTACCCATGTCTGATTAAGGTCATGACGTCTGACGACCACATCCTTTTCAAGATTTGAAAGCCTTTCTATTCTGTTATTATCTCTGAACGTTTCCAATGCATAGTCTTTATTTGCACACATGATGCTGTCTTCCAGACGTCGTTCTTCGGAGTAAAATACTGCGGCTTTCGTGCCGGCTTGTAGTGTGATATAATCTTTCCTTGTTCTGTCCGCCGGCTTCAAAGTGTCAAGAACCACCAGTCGCTCATATTTGACTTTTATCAAGGCAGTGTCGAGCGTGGTAGAACAAACATTTGATTGCCCATAGACAAGGCAATTAAAAAATAGGATGATAATTCCGTAGATTAATTTTTTCATTCAGGTAACAATTAGAATATTCAATAGCAGAATATGCTGTAAATATTTCGGATTTTAGATATAGTTCAATATGTTCTTTATTATAATCTTAGATAGAAAAATTTGCAACATATTCTGCTATTAAAATAGAATCGTGAAGAATAATCGGTTATGTTTTCTAACTTTAATTATTATTACTTGTTAGATTTTAGATTTTCGGGAGTTACCACAGCATGTAAACATCCGTTCTGTTCATAAACAGTTGCCCACTCATCCCAGAATTCAGGAGTCCAATTATGCCCATTTTCATTAGCTGTGTTTTGCATTGCGGCACACCAATTTGCAGGTATAACTTTTCCTCCCATGAGATTCATCAAACTTAGAATGTCAATCTTTTTCATATTTCTGAAAAATTAAAAAATATTATACACCACTTGTATTGTACGCGGGCTGATTTCGCGTTTGCAGGTCGTTTCAATGCCTGCTTCTCGGAATATAATGATATCATTTTAGTCTTATTCGTGAGGATAGTCGGTCTCCTCAAAATCATAATTTTTAGGAGTATGTCTAACTTTTTTTATATCTAAACAGTATGCAGCCTGTATCTTTTTTGAGATATCTTCAGAAAGACATTTTCTTCGGTATTGTAGCCCTTTGCGACGGTCTTTTATATTAATTCGATTTCGCTTCATTTGAAATTCAACTATCCCCACATTCCTTGTGAATAGTTCTGTCGCCTCATAAGAGTAATGATTTTGGGAATCCGATGCCTTTAGTATAATACCCGGCAGACCGCATAACTTCCATGGACCCTCCTTAATCGGTATTTCCGGTGTGAAAAATGCTGTCCAAATGCGCCCTCGGAAATTTGTCTTGGCCATTACACACTCATAGTTAAGAATAGTACAAACACTGTCACATATAACCCATTCCGGACGTTCGATACTCTCCACAAGTTCCCAATTGGTCAGATCATATCTTTGATGATCAATAGTGAGATTTTGCGTATAATCACGGTAGACTATGTTATTCTCTAATCCGGCAATTGAATTGTGCCACTTCCGATCTAAGAAGTATTTTATTATACTCCCTTTTTCTGCCACTATTATTTTCCACCATTCACAAAGTTTTTCTGAGTAAAAGATGCTCAGATTAGAATTAGCTTTTAAAGTGAGATCCTCTTTAACGGTGTTTCCCAGTGGGTTAATAGTATCTGTTGCCATAGTCCGACGATAGACAACCTTTATTAAAGCGGAATCATTATTCACAACATAATCATAGCAAAATCCTTCGAAACAAGAGCAACTGAAAAGAATACCTATGATTAATCGTATTACACAATGGTAAAATGATAATGACGATATATTATGATGACTTATATCTTGCATTAATTATTTTTCAAAATAAATGAATATATGAGAGTGTTAGGTAATCTCTGGGTTGGCCCAGCCTCCAGTCAAGGAGATGAGTTGAAGTTTAGAAATCTCTTTCATTCTGTTGCGTTTTAGGTTTGAAATTGAAAATTTATCGCATCATAATGCGTTGCGATTTACGTTTACAGGTTGTTTTGCAACCTGCTTTTGGAAAATATATCAGTCACTATTTATTCGTGAGAGTAGTCGGTCTCCTCGAAATCGTATTTAGGAGGGGGGATTTCCCGTTTCTTGACATTGAGTTTGGTATCACCCAACATACCGGACATCGCAACCTTGTATGATATATCCTCCTGATAGGCCTTCCATTTTCGTTGCAGAGCTTTGCGTCTGCTTGTCGTGAATGTGGGTGGTGGGGCATAGTCAAAGTATTCCACGTATCCGGTATTCTTATCACTTATTTCCTGAGCTGTGAATATATAATCCTGATTGGAGTCGTATGCCTTTAGGATAAGACCCGGAAGCCCCCATAGTTTCCACGGACCGTCAGGAAACGGTATTTCGGGAGAGAACCAAGCGTGCCACTCCCTGCCTCTGAATCTCGCCACAGCCAACATGCATTCATAACCCAGTATATTTGTGGTGGAGTCGGCAATGATGTTCCATTCAGGTTTTTCAATATCCTCATCAATATGCCACCTGCACAAGTCGAAGGCATCATGTATTCGAATTTTCCCTTCAGGATAGTTCTTGAACAGTTTTATCTGATGAAGTGCACCCTTTGTTGAATAATACTTTACACCTTCATATAGGGAATGTATATAATCATCATTGATGTATTCCATTGAATCAATCCATTTCAGTCTGGCATCATAGAATGCACTGTGATTCTTTCCGGCTTTCAATGTCAATGTATTAATCCTTACCTTGTTGTTTCTGTTAAGCGTGTCATACTCCATTCTCCTTTCATATATCACAGAAATCAGAGCCGGTTCCAACTTTATCTCAGTCGCAATCTGGGCTGAGAGAATAAACGGGGAAATGATTGACAGTAAAAATAATAATCTGTAAAACATATTGTGAAATTCTTGTGATAGTGGTGAATAAGATTAAATGGATATCAGTTCTGATTTATTCGTGTGGACGGTCAGACTTCAGATATTGCCAGCTCCTTATCCTCAATGATGAAGGCATTTGCCAACAGGGAGAGTATTCTTAAATAAATTTCACTCGTGAAGAGAGCTTATCCTAAACTGATGATGCAAAGTTAAAATTAAAAAAATAATTTCACAACTAATTAATCAAGATAAATTAATTAATAAGTGTTAAAATGATAAAATACGTTAATTTGATGGCAAATGATTCTTTATGTAAAGAAACTCCGTAGTCTTAGCGGTTTCTGTGGAGGATTCAACCGCAGGGATCTCCAAGACTACGGGACTATTGAGATGCAAATATAACGTGCTAATCCCTTCATGTGATTATCCGATGAAATGCCGGAGTATGGATTCCCCTTTGGAGTATGGGTAGGGCAACAGGCATACTGCTGCCACCAATCCGATGAACACGATTGCGATGATGGCTGTCCCCCAACGCACCAGTGAGGGCGGTATCTCTCCGAGCAGTTCCCTTACCTTCTCCGAGCGAAGCTCTATGTTGTCATGGCTGTACTTATCCCTCGTCACAACTGTCTTGTCTATACTCTTCTCAGTTGCCATATCTGTCTTATTATCTGTATCTATCTCCATGTCAGCTGCCTAATTCAAGCTGGTTCTTCACGAGATTGTAGTATGCACCTTTCCTCTCGATGAGGGAGTCGTGGTTCCCGGTCTCGACGACACGTCCGCCGTCAAGCACGATTATCCGGTCGGCATTCCTGACCGTGGAGAGACGGTGCGCCACGACAACCACCGTGCGCCCCCTGTAGAACACGTCAAGGTTCTCCACAATGGCACGTTCATTCCTCGCATCAAGTGCATTCGTCGCCTCATCAAGGAATATGAAGTCAGGATTCTTATAGACGGCACGTGCTATGAGTATGCGCTGCTTCTGTCCCTGACTCAGACCCACACCGTCTCGTCCGATTTTCGTGTCATATTTCAGCGGCAGCGACATCACATAATCATCTATACACGCTATGCGTGCCGCCTCACGCAGACGTTCCGGATCAATCTCATTGTCATCCACGGCAATGTTCCTCGCTATCGACTCGGAGAATATCACCCCGTCCTGCATCACCACTCCGCAGTGCCTACGCCACCATTTGAGGTTGTACTCGTTTATATTGCGTCCCGCTATCGAGATGCTTCCAGACATGACAGGATAGTAACCCAGCATGAGTTTTATCAACGTAGTTTTTCCGCTTCCGGAGGCACCGACAATCGCTGTCACCTTACCCTCCGGAATATCGAACGATATACCCTCCAGTGTCTTCTTCAGTGCGTGAGGGTCATATTTGAAGTCAATGTTGTCCATCGCGATTGATTTTTCAGCAGCAAATCCGGTAGCCTGATTCTCCTGAGTCTCCTCGTTCCTCCCCTCATGTATCTCATTGATACGTTCAAGTGATATCCTCACATCCTGCAGCGAGTATATGAACTGCATGAACTGCGAGACGGGGGAGTTCAGCTGCCCGATTATATACTGCACGGCGAGCATCTCCCCGAGGGTCATATCTCCGTTGATCACCGCTGTGGCGGCAAGCACCGTTATCAGTATGTTCTTCACCTCATTTATGAAGATGCTCCCCGCCTCCTGCGTCTGCTGGAGTTTCAGCGACTTCATCTGCACGGCAAACAGGTCTGCTTGCGTATCCTCCCACTCCCACCTCCGTCTGCGCTCACAGTCCTGCAGCTTTATCTCCTGCATGGAGGTGATGAACTGGTATGTCTTGTTCTGATTCTTAGCCTGTTGCTCAAACAATTCATAATCCAACACCTTCCTTTTTCTTAAAAAGGATGTGATCCACATTCCGTAGCATGTACTTCCGATAGCGAATATGCCAAATATAAAAGGGTCATATATAAACAGGACTATTCCGAATATTATGAAACTCAGAAATGTGAACACCACATTCAGGACCTGCCCGGTCAGGAAGTTCTGCACACGGGTGTGGTCACCGATGCGTTGCAGCAAATCCCCCATCAACTTTGTGTCAAAAAAAGACATCGGCAGTTTAAGCAGTTTTATGAAGAAGTCGCTGACAAGCGATATGTTGATACGCATGGAGATATGGAGCAGCAGCCATCGGCGGATAAAATCCGTGGCTGTGCGTCCAATAACAATCATCAGTTCACCAAGAAGCACAAGCCAGATGAACCCTATATCCTTATGCCTGATGCCTATATCCACGATCGACTGCGTGAGGAAAGGCATTATCAGTTGCAGCAGGCAGCCGAGGGTCAATCCAAGGATAATCTGGGTGAAATACCTGCGGTACTGCTTCAGATAGCCCAACAGAAAACGGAAAGAACGCTTCTCTTCCGTTTTTTCATAATCATGGCTATAGAATTTCTCTGTCGGAGTCAGCTGCATCACAATTCCGCTTGGACCGTCATCCGTCCGATTGCTTATCCAATGACTTTCCAACTCATTCCGGGAGTAGTCTATCAGACCTTTCCCGGGGTCAGCCACTCTGTAGCGTCCTCCATTTCTGGAAATGTCATAAAGCACCACAAAATGATTCTGGTTCCAATGCAGTATGCAAGGCAACTTGATATCCCCAAGTTCATCTGTGGTTGCTGCGAAAGTCGAGGTTTCCAGTCCCACACATCCGGCACCTTCGGCTATGCCGAGCATCGAGACCCCAGCCACGTTTGCATGGCAGAACCCGTCAAGATATTCGAGGCTGTAACGCTTGCCGTAATGCCGGCATATCATGGCAAGACATGCCACTCCGCACTGCATGGAGTCATGCTGTCTGATCCATTTGATTGCTTTTGAACGAAACAGATTCATCATTTTTTCAGGTATATGGATATCAGGAACTCACGTCCACGGAGTTGACTTGACCGCTCAAACTGTGATAGAGTACCATAGGTGGTGTAGCTGTAACTTTTTTTATTGAGGAGGTTTGTCACTGATGCAGAGATCTCGAGACGTTTGCTGATGTTGAAAGTCAGCTTTGTGTCAAGCATCAGCATCTCCTTGTAGCGTCCGGATTCAATCTGGTTGCGGTAGAACTCCCCCCCGGTGGTCCATGTCAGCAGGCTGCATGGGGTCAGGGTGATGTTGCCCGAATAGATGAAGTTGTCGGAACTGCGGCTGTCCATGCCGGAGATCCTCATCATTGACTTGTCCCATGAGAAACGGAGTGTCCAGTTCAGGAGGTATGAGATGTTGCCGATCAGTGATGGTGACAGCAGGAATGAGTCGTTGGTGTAGTCGGTCATCACCCCCTGCGACAGCATGCTGTTTTCAGTCCTCCGGTAGTTGCCCTGCAGCCTCACCGATCCGCGTATGAAGTCGAGGGTCTTGCTGAAGTTGAGCATCCCCATCGCATTGCGTGATTTGGATGGCATCGCCCTGTAGGAATGTATGATGTAGTCGCCGGCGAGATTCTGCACCGTCCCGAATTTCGACCTGTTCCATCCGTAGTTGCCCATTGCGGAGAGGAATACCCCCGCCTGGGAGTTGCGGTAAGAGTATGATGCAGCCACCGACTGCCCCGACGATGTGTAGTAGTCATCAATTCCTGATGAGAATGAGCGGTAGTCGGTCATGATCGATGAGTCATGTATGTTGTGCAGTGATGCCGGGGAGCGTCGTGCGGATCCGCGCAGGGTGAGTGCCATCCTCGGTGTGAACCGGAACTTTACCGACAGCGACGGGGATATGAAGAGTTCCGTCCTGTCCTGAAGCCCACCGGAGAAGAAATAGGAATACATGTTGAGCGGCACGTTCAGCATCAGTTCAAGTTTGCGGTAGCCCCATTCCAGTTTAGGGGCGGCGAACACACGCATGTAGTTTGTGGTCAGCTGCTCCCCATCGGCTATATTCGGGCTTTCGATTCCCCATATATCGGTGTCAAGATTCCGGAAATATCCGGATATGCCTGCATTCAGTGAGAGGTGCAGCCCGCTGAACACGAATCCGAGAGCGGCACGTTCATCCGTGTAGAAAGCATGCTGCCTGATACGTTCCCCGTACTCCCTGCCGTCATGGTTGACGGTCAGTCTTTCGGGCAGAGAGTTCCACTCGTTGCGGCTTGTGAATGTCACGAGCCTGTTGCCGAACCGTCTGATTCCCTTCAGGAGGTTGCTCACGGAATACTCCGGCATCCTCGCGGTCTGGGTGTTTGCGAGCGTGCCCGTGGTGTTGAGCGTCATGTCGTTCCACGATACGTCAGCCGACAGGGTATTGTTGAGGAAATATGCCCGTTGGTTTACCTCGTATGAGAACTTCCCGGTCAGGGCATTGCGGTGGGAGAGGGAGTTCCTGTCCTCAAGGATCACCCTGTCTCCCGATTCGAGGAGATACGTCGTCCTGCTCTCCCCTTGGGCGGTCACCCGGTCATTGCTGTAGTCCACCTGTGCCTTGAACTCACCGTCATGCCGTGTCTTTACCAGATGGCTTGACGACACCATCCACGACCTGTTTAGGAAGCTCCTTTTCCTTTGCAGGTTCGGGGTTGACGGAGGTGCCAGGGAGATGTACCCCTGCATTGACTCGTCTGGCCTTTCCGCCGTGAAGTCCGCCAACTGCCCGGATAGGTTGTTGCCGGTGTTGTTCCCCTTGAAAGTGGTTATCATCTGGTACCTTCCTGTCACCATCATCGTGAATATATCCCCATACCATAATCCCCCCTCCGGCTGCTGCGACCAACCTCCGGCAAGCGTTCCGTGGACGAGGAATGTTGCCTTCGCCCTGTTCTTGAGCCTGAGGTTTATCGCCGCGCGGTCGGAGAAGCTGAGTCCTCGGAGCACCTGCATCGGCTGATGGTTCTCCATCACCTCGACGGCACCGATATCCTCATGTGATATGCCGTTTGTGGCGATCCCGTATTTGCCTCCGAGGAGGTCATTCCCCTCGATATAGAACTTGTTTATGTCAGTGCCCTGATACTGTATCTTCCCGTTGTTCGCCACATCGATGCCCGGCATACGTTTCAGCACGTCGCCTATTGTCTTGTCCTGCTTCTGGGCGAAGCTGCCTACATTGTATGTGATGGTATCCCCATTTTCCCGGATACGGTCTCCCTTTACAACCACTTCCTGTAGCTGCAACGCACCCTCTTCCATTATAATGGTAAGAGGAGTGTCATCAACTCTTATTTTTGTAGAGAATGGTTTGTAGCCAATCATTGTGGAGCTTATGTACAGGCTGTCGGCAGACTCATTAATCTTTATGGAGAACTTTCCCTCCTCATCAGATAAAGAGAATCCGATAAGTTTGCCATTGAGATTCTTTGCCATGACATTTGCTCCCACAATGGATTTGCCGGAAACGGATTCTGACACGTTACCTTTGATAACAGTCTGCGACATGATGGTAGAACAGTTTACAAGGAGTATGTATAATGCAAGCAGATATTTCATTTCGTTTTATTGTGAGGATAGTCGGTTTCTTCGAAATCGTATCTCTTGTCCTGTGTGCTATCAGTCCTGACAGCCATATTGGAAATTCCGTAAGCTGCCTGTATTTTCTCTTTTATGTTTGACTTCTGTGCACTGTATCTATGGATCAATCCCTTTATGCGGTCTTTTATTATAAGTCTGTCTCTATAATTATAATACTCTACCAATCCTGGTTTGTCTGTATTGATTTCGACAGCATCATAGCAGTATTCTTTTTTATTGTCATACGCTTTCAGAATGATGCCGGGCAATCCTATAAGTTTCCAAGGACCCTCAGGTATTGCTATCTCCGGAGAAAAGAATGCAGTCCATCTTCTTCCTCTATATTGAGATGATGCCATTACGCAGTCATAACCCAATATATTGATTATTGAGTCTTGTATTTCCCACTGAGGTTTCTCAATATCTTCATTCAATTGCCAGTTTGACAGATCATATCTTTGATGTACTGTCTGAAGGTTCTTATCATATTCTCGGAAAATAGCCTCGTTCTCCAGTCCCGCTAAATTTTTAGACAATTCCGGATCTTTAAAACTTCTTAAAAGATATTCTGGATTATCTTGCATTTCTAAGTCAGTCCTATTCTCTTCTGAATAAAAAGCACTGGCACGGTCGCCTGCAAACAGAGATAAGATGTCATTCTTGAATCGTTTGTTTGGACACAACGTGTCAAGCACCATTATGCGCTCGTAAACTATTTTAATTCTTGCAGTGTCGATTACATGCACCTCTCTTGTCTTAGCCGGTGAGTAAAGGGTAGACAGAAAGGATAACACAATAAGCAATTTTCTTATCATAAAATAAAATGTTAAAGAATGCAGCAGGCTTATATAAATATGGAAGCCTGCTGCATTACCATAAATACTCAATTATTTCATGCAATGAGCCTCCCAGGCATCAGCCCATCGATTCCATTGCTCGTCAGTAAAAGTGTGACCATCTGTATTGGCAAATTTTTGAAGGTCTGCACAATTTATTTGAGTTGCTCCTCCCATGAGATTCATCAAACTTATAATGTCAATCTTTTTCATGATAAGTAACTAAAAATAGTTGTATTATTATCTTCTTGTACGCGAGACGTATTAGCGTTTGCAGGTCGTTTCAATGCCTGCTTCTCGGAATATAATGATATCATTTTAGTCTTATTCGTGAGGATAGTCGGTCTCCTCAAAATCATAATTTTTAGGAGTATGTCTAACTTTTTTTATATCTAAACCGTATGCAGCCTGTATCTTTTTTGAGATATCTTCAGAAAGACATTTTCTTCGGTATTGTAGCCCTTTTCGACGGTCTTTTATCTTAATTCGATTTCGCTTCATTTGAAATTCAACTATCCCCACATTCCTTGTGAATAGTTCTGTCGCCTCATAAGAGTAATGATTTTTGGAATCCGATGCCTTTAGTATAATACCCGGCAGACCGCATAACTTCCATGGACCCTCCTTAATCGGAATTTCCGGTGTGAAAAATGCTGTCCAAATGCGCCCTCGGAAATTTGCCTTGGCCATTACACACTCATAGTTAAGAATAGTACAAACACTGTCACATATAACCCATTCCGGACGTTCGATACTCTCTACAAGTTCCCAATTGGTCAGATCATATCTTTGATGATCAATAGTGAGATTTTGCGTATAATTACGGTAGACTATGTTATACTCTAATCCGGCAATTGAATTGTGCCAGTTCCGATCTAAGAAGTAATTAATTATATTCCCTTTTTCTGACGCTATTGTTTTCCACCATTCCCAAAGTTTTTCTGAGTAAAAGATGCTCAGATTAGAATTGGCTTTTAAAATGAGATTCTCTTCAATGGAGTTTCCCATTGGGTTAATGGTATCTGTTGCCATAGTTCGACGATAGACAACTTTTATTAAAGCAGAATCATTATTCTCAACATAATCATAGCAAAATCCTTCGAAACAAGAGCAACTGAAAAGAATACCTACAATTAATCGTATTACACAATGGTAAAATGATAATGACGATATATTATGATAACTTAATATTCGCATTGATTATCTTCCATAATAAATTAATATATTGAGAGTGTTTGGTAATTAGGATGTCCAGTTTAATATCCCAAATTTTGGATTGACTTTCTTTCGTAGACAACTTGAAATAAATGTCATATATCCTAAGATAAATCAAGTTTGGATTTTGAGTCCAAATTTTGATATATTATTGAAATTTGTTATATCAAAATGAACATCCTATTAAGTAATCTTTTAAAAATTTGTGAAAGTTATGTTTGCAAAACGCATCAAACCATCATCAATTCTTAAGAGATAGTTACCAATCTCGCTTGCATGGACGTTTTGAATCTTTGGTTCAAGCATGCGACCATAAATTTTCAGAATATGGTGTCTTAATATGACTGGTTACTTCTCATTTATTAGCTGCCTAAGCAGAACATATCAAAAGCATCACACCAAATACTCCAATCAAACTCCTCTAAAAGTTCCGGATGGTTCTGAATCTCATTGGCTATATACTGCACATCTCTACATTTCTCCGGGTTGGCCCAGCCTCCGGTCAAGGAGATGAGTTGAAGTTTAGAAATCTCTTTCATACTGTTGTGTTTTAGGGTTGAAATTGAAAATTTGTCGCATCATAACGCGTTGCGACTTACGTTTGCAGGTTGTTTTGCAACCTGCTTTTGAAAATGATATCATTTTAGAGTAGCTACTTTGTCAGTAATTATATATTCCAAATCTGAGGAAGTGTAAATGGATGACAATAATCTGTCATTCAGAATAATTTTGGGAAATCCTGAAATATTCATTCCTAAGATCAGTATATTGAAACTCTTTTTGATTTCAGAAATTTTGGTATTCCCTGTATTCAGATCAGATGATGGTAAGTTCGGAACTTTACCGCCGCCCCATACCGATAATTCTTTGAATAAGTCATTCTTGTCAGATAGATATTTTTGAATCCACCTGTCAATTACTTGTGAATCCTTTTTTGAGGTTGCCCCAAGCACTATATCCCATCGGAATCTCAATCCGGTTTTCAGTAATGGGATAAATTCTGCAACAACCTTACGGCAATGGTTGCATCCCGGTGAGATTACGGTTGTCACCCTGATTGGAGAATTTTTATCCCCAAACCATATTGGCGATTCAATTGTCTTTATTGGAGTGCTTTCCAATGAAATTATCTCTTCCCGACGTTTTAGCCTCAGCAACGCCATCTCCTCAACAGCATGTTCATTATTTTTTGAGCGATAGTCTGAGATGAGCCTTAATGTAAGTGCCGTAATCAGGAATATTCCGGACCAGAGTACACATATCTTTATATTTATGGAATACCGGGACATACTTATAAACATGGCAGCCTCTGCGGCAACACAGGCAGCAACAAGGATACACAACGGACATATCTTGCCGACCTTGAACTGACCATAGACTGAATATCCAATCATCGGAAGTATTGCAGCAGCGGAGATGGAATATAAGGAACTTAGATTTCCGGATATTTCCATCAATACCGTGATTGTGGAGGCTGCCAGTTGGGACAGGAAGAATGCTAAAGCCAGACAATTCATCTTGAATCCTACAACAGAACTGTAAGAAGACTTATCCACACGTTCGCAATCTGTAGCAGTCGATATGTTGCATAGCCTGTCAATCATCCCCCCTAAAGGCATATCCGATTTCATATAGAGACAGCAGCTTATTACGAAACCTAAAATCATAGGGATGTAATAGATTGCAGCCATCTTATCATGATGGAGAGAAATGGCTGCAAGTAGGGATATTCCAAATATGATCAGGATAAAAATCCCAAATTGCCAACCATTGGATTCTCTTGTCTGTCGGTCGTTCGTGTATATCACCACCCCATTCCAGAAACGTTCCACATCCGCTCTATCCGTTATATCCCATCGCTTGTTTTTCAGATTATAAGTTTTCAGCGAATGACGGATATTATCCCATTTTGCAATAATCAGGATTTCCTGTTGGTCATGTTTCAGATGCAGAAGGAATGGAGAGCCGAGTTTCTCCAGATATTCCCAATCACATTGACCGGCATTACAGTCTAACCCGACATATTGTAGGGTCTGGATGGCGGAGAGTAGGTTCGGATACATAGGAGAAGACTCCAGGAATATCCTGAGACCGTTCTTGTCAACACCTTTCAGAAATAGGCTGCTATATTTGATCAATATTTGAGACAGCATGAGATTAGCTTATGGGTTTATATACTATGGGAATTCAATTATTCTGGAATTTACAGACGACCTATCAGATAGAAATCATCTGCCGTGATTCTTATTTGATAGTTGTCGGGATATGTGAAAATAAAATCTGTGAATTCTTTGGGAGAGGAGCTTGACATAATGCATATCTCACCGGTATTATCCCATATCTCGTAAGTGTTAATCTCTTCCGGTTGTATCCCTGACACAGTACCATCCCTATTGATGACGCAGATTATAGGATGGGCAATTGATCTGCGACCATCACGGTCAATCTTATAGGACTCTACCTTTTGCATAGGTACGTTATAGGTATCCTGATTCTCTGCTATTGCTGATTTGGAAAACAGGGTTGAAATCATCAAGGTGATGATGAATGTTAATGTGGAAACTTTTTTCATGTGTTATTTCGATTTAGTTTCCGCAAAATTATGAATATTATTAAGGAAAGTACAAAAAAACGATGACGGAAAAATGACGGAAAAATGACGGAAAAATGACGGGTACACACCCGTCATTTTTTTATAAGAGGTTAAATTGCTTATAATAAGCGGATTATTGCGTCAATGACTTTGACTCCCATTTTTTTGCCGAGAACCTTCATGCAGAGTGATTCTCTTCTGGAAACAATCGTTCCGTTGCTTTTCCCAAATATAATTGCCATCTGAGAGGGTCTCACGCCACACTTTATAAGAAGGGCTGTCTGTAGCTCTATCGTGGTCAGGTTCCCTAAAGTAAGCAGGTTGAGGTTGGAGATGAATTTTGGCGAACAGGTCAGTACCGTTTCCTCAAGCTCTTTCCAGATTGGGTCATTATCCTTTATGATTTTTCCATCGGTTATCAACGTCTGAAGCTTCCGATAAACTTCAGATTGAAGAATCTCAAGAGGGATTTCTTTATTCTCGTCAACATTCTCGTATAAAGAGAGAAGTTCATCTTTCAGTTGTTGGCGAAGTTTAATCTCCCTCTCTTTAAAATTCTGTAATGATGAGGGCACATCGGAAACGTCAGATTCTGATGTCTCGTTTGCTTTTAATGCCTCGTTCAGTTCATCTTTCAGTTCCTCTATATTCTTTAGGGCATCCTGAAATTTGATGATATTTGACTTATTCCTGTTCTTGAAATAAAGGATACCGATAATAAGTGAGGCAGAGACCACCAACACAGCCACCAATACCCACATCAACACTATATAGGCATTCTCCGCCCTCTCCTTATCCCGATCATGCATCTGATAATTATACTGTGTCTGCTGCGTAATTGCCAATTGTATCTCATTCTCATCATAGAAATTCTCAAGCCGATTCCGATACTCTTCCAGATACTTATATATGGAGTCAAGGGATATGATATTTTTTAATTTTGGGGAGAGCAGGACCTGATACCCTATCTCTCTCGGAGCGGAATCGGGACTGTTGACTATCTCATGAGCATACAGATATGCAGTGTCAACTATACCTGCTTTAAGGTATATGTCGGATGCGTAGGCGAGAGCATCGTTACGTATTGTTGATTTCACTTTGTCAGGAATATCCCTTATTAATGACAGGGCTGAGTCATTTTGTCCGGACTTGGCTTTTATTACTGCCAGATACATCAATGATTTTGCAGAATGAAATGGCGGTTGATTGTAGCTGAGTTGCAATGCCTCTTTAAAATATTGTTCTGCCAAGTTATAGTTCTTTGCCAAAAAGCATGTCCCGCCAAGGAGTTGCAGATCGTATATTATATTGACGGTATCCTTTTGCAGTCTGCTTATTTGTAAGGAGCTCTCAATATGGGGTATCGCCTCGTTATAAAGGCGCATAGATGTGAGCAGGCGTCCGTATTGGCTATGTATATTGGCCTTCATGAAATCGTTGGATGGGTCTGGTGAGAGATTCTCCAGGGCTTTTTGGAAGTAGCTTAATGCCGTCGGATAATCCCCCAAGTCGCTGTAGACTCTCCCTCCATAGTATAATGCCTCGGCATAACGGCCGTTGCTGCGGTGATTGGATTCAAAATCAATCACTTTCAGGATAAGACTGTCAGACGTGTGTGTCATGTATGCCTTATCCGCAATCTTTACGGAAAGGAAGTCATGATAATGCTTGTCGGAGGCTGACAGCTTATCATAATCAATGGCATACAATGAATCCAATGCCTCGGAAGGGGAGATGGATGATAAATTCTCCAGTCTTGCCAGAGAGGAATCGTAATTGGAATTATTGCAGCATGAGAATATCATGCAGATGATCAATGATTGCAGTATGCGGATGCTTTTTGACATGTCAAGAATTACTATGGTGGGTTTTAATCTTAATTTTTCAAGATTTCACTTGACAAAGATATAATAAAAAATCCAAATATATATCAAATTGGAATAAAATATATATCAAAATAGAACACGGAGCCCGTATGGTAATTTCCATACAGACTCCGTGCTATTGTAGGTTTTGATTGAGGGTTATTGCGGTGTGGTGGGCATTATTGTGCCGTCGGGGTTGAATATCAGGCGGTCGATGCATACCTCGCGGTGTGTGCCCGGTGAGTATTTGCCCTCTTTATATGCAGGGTTGATGCGGTGGTAGACAGTGATCCAGTCATCGGTGCCGGGGATGTTGAGGGCAGAGTTATGGGCGGTGCCGATGCGTTTCCCTATCTGGGAGAGAATCACGGGATTCTCTGCCACGGTTATCTTACCGAGAGGAGAGTCGGAGGTGCCGTATGCCACATGATAGTTGGGTGAACCGGTATCATCTACCGACCACATGAAATAGTACGTGCCATTGCGATAGATCACGTATGGAGCCTCGCGGAAGTTGTAGTCGGCGAGTGTGCCCCCCTCGGGTGTCATCACGGTGATAGTCTCCGGCTTGATTGAGAGCATATCGTCGTTCAGCTCGGCACCTGCCATGTAGCCATTGCCCCAATAGAGATATGATTTCCCACTTGCGGGGTCGGTGAACACGTCTACATCAATCTGCTGACCATGACCGACAGGCGACTCTGTGATTATCGGCTTGTCGAGAGCCTTGAACGGACCTGTCGGGTTGTCGGCAACAGCCACGCCTATCTGCTTGCCATTGTCGGTGACAGGATTTGCACTGAAATAGAGGAAATACTTGTAATCACCGTTGATTTTCTTCTCCTCTATAGCGGGAGCCCATGCGTTGCCGTTAGCCCATGGCACCTGATCCGTTGCAGTGTCGAGAGTGACGCCCTCATACTGCCAGTCCTTCAGGTCGGGCGAAGAGTAGCAGGTATAGTAGGAGCCGCCCCAACCGGGATAACCGTCGGTGGTGGAGTAGATGTAATATTTGCCGGTCTTTTCCGAATACATTATCTCCGGGTCGGCATGGAATTGCGGCAGCACCGGATTGGATGCCCCCTTTAGATAGGAGGGGAATGCCTTTGTCAGACGGTCATACTCCTCATCCGTGATCTGCATCACGCTTCCGTGGCGCGGATGGAAGTCCATTGATACGGATGAGTCGATCACCTTGAAGTTGTCGAGGTCAGTAGACTCGGTAAACTGATATTTACCATCCATATACACGTCATACATCAGTATGTATTTGTCGGAGTCAATGAGCTTAAACACGCCGGCACCCTCGACAGCCTTATCCGTCTGCTGCTTATAGTCGTCATATTCAGTCCATTTTCCGGAGGTCAGTTTGTTGGTGGTGGCCTTCTTTATGCCGTTGCCGTGACCTTCGGTCTTGTAGAACATGTGGTAGGCACCATCCTTATACACAATGTCGCCATCGATACACGATTTCTTATTCTTAGGTATGAAGAGTGGTTTCGGTTTGCCGATGAAATCCGTGAAGTCGTCATTGGTGTAGGCGTAGTAGATTATATCCGGACCGTCGCCATGCTGCATCGACCAATACACCATATATTTCCCGGCATCATGGTCATATATTGTCTGTGGAGCCCATACTCTCTTCAGTTTCTCATGACCTTTGTATCTTTTCTGGATATTTATGACAGAGGGGGTCCAGTTTACGAGGTCGTCCGATTTCAATAGGGTCAGACCACGGTTTGAGTCCCAACCGTTGGCACATACCATGTCGGTCACGACCATATAGAAATGCTTCCCATCCTCGGAGCGTATGATGTGCGGGTCTCTCACGCCGCCGGTCTCGCTGATAAGACGTGAGTCGATTATCGGGGCGTTGTCGTTGAGGGCAGTGAAGTTCACTCCATCGCGGCTGACAGCGAACTTGATTGATTCATCTCTCTTATCATTACCGGTGAAATAGGCAAAGAGATAAGCGTTCATTGGGGATTGCTGTGCCAGGGCAGGCATTGCGAGGGCTGCAAGGCATGATGCCGCAATAAAATTTCTGAAAATGTTTCGGTCTTTCATTATGAATTTTAAAGTCGTTGTTGGTTTAGTTACAAATTTTAGAGAGGCTGATGCCACTTCTTTGGCAAAGATAATTCAAAATTCTAATACTGACGTGCGATAATCATTCAAATAGGATAAGAAATAGATTGAATGATGAAAAAATGCACATTATCGCAATGAAAATTACCCCTAAGTTGTTTTTAGGTGTTGTTTTCGGGTGCTATTTCAGGGATCACTAAAAATAGAAAAGGCACCTTGCAGAATCGATTCCGCAAGGTGCCCTTCACATCAAAAAAATGTCACATTAATTCAAAACGTATTGCGACACCACCTTTTGGCAGTAGGTCGAAAGATAGATTATCGGTAGACACAACTGTGCGTTCTTGACAGCCGACGTGAGTGGCTGTTTTTACGCTCATGTCATCGGTATATATATATGCCTTGTATCTTTTTCCGGGGGTAAGGAATGTGAGAGGTATTGTCTGTGTCGACGCCTCATTGTTGGTCATAGCGGCAGCAAACCATACGTCACCTTTCCGCCGCGCCATTACGATTGACTCCCCCGGATATCCGGATATGACCTTTGAGTCGTCGAATGTGGTGGCGAGATTTTCAAACCAGCTGATCTCTTTCTCTCTGTGATAGCGTGACGGATCGTCATACCAGAATATTGTCTGGAGCGGGGAGTAGAACACTAAGGATGCCGCCAATTGGTGGGCATGGGTGTTTTTCAGACGCTTATCGAAGTAGCAGATAGTGTAGTCGGCGGCACCGTTTATCATACGGGTGAACGGAAGAGTCACATTATGAGTGGCGTCGGGCCATTCCTCATTGCCGCAGATGCCTTCCTGAGTGAGCAGGTTGGGATATGTGCGGGAGAAGCCTGACGGACGGAATTCATCATGAATGTTCATCATAAGCCCGTTTGCGGCAGCTTTCCTCACCATATCGTGCAGCCAAGTGGTCCATCTGTGGGAGGCATATTGCACGAATCCGGATTTTACGCCCACGACGCCCCATTGCTTCAGCAGGGGGAAAAGCTCATCCATCTGTTTCTGCAAAGCGTGTTGGTTGACGTAGAGCCATACACCGACACCCTTCTGCTTGCCATACTCAATGACGCGGTGGAGGTCAAGTTTATCAACAATCTTTGTTGCATCGCCGTCATGACTGGTGCAGGGCATATACCATTGCCAGTCGTAGAGCATGTACGGGATATTGTGTTCGGCACAGAAGTCAATGGTCTGTATTCCGAGCTGAGTGTCGATGCGTGGGGTACGCATTATCTTACCCGGTTTTATGAAATCGGTATCGTTGATTTCGCAAGGAGGGTTCAGATTTAGCACTATGTCGTTGTTCTCAATCAATTCTCCCGGAGAGTCGGCGATCATTATTATTTTCCATGGAGTGGCGTAGTACGTCACAATATCCACTGGAGAATACATCACGGAGCGTAAGGTGGATTGGCTATTAGGGTCAGCCACGTATTTTGTGAGACACCAATCGTCGACATCTGCATCCAATAGAGCCACCCAGGATCTGTTGTCGGGGAGTTGGAGTGTGAGCGCACGTTCCACGGGACGGGTTATCGAGTCGACAGGTCCTACATCAAAAGTGGCTTGTGCCCATTGTTCGCTCCAAGCCTTCGTGCCGACAGGGAATGAATACGAAGTTAGGTCGTCGTTCACCTTGTGGAATATAGCGTCGGGGTGTTCCGGGAAGAAATACCGGAATGCTATCCCTTCATCGTAAGCACGCACCTGCACGTCAAGACGATATTTGGATTTGTCGTGACGGCTCATGTGGAGTGTCGCGGAATTATATCTGTCGCTCACTGTGGATCTCTCCCCATATAGAGGATGCCATACGGTATCGACGGGAGTATGATACGTGATGGAATCCACTTCAAGCAGATCCATCCATGAGTCAGTTTGCTTCAGATCCCGTTTGCCGAGAGCCATCTCCCATACACGGTTATCTACATTGAGTCCGGCACGGGAGGGGAGTATCACAGGAGTGTCATTGCGGTTGACTGAATAAGTCAGATCCTTGCCATCCTTGGAGAACGTCACGGTATTGTTGCCGGATGGGGAATATAGCCTCAAAGTCTGTCCGGATGCGATGATCGGTAAAGTCAGCATAGCTGAGATCAGAGTCCTTTTCATAATCGTTTTCAAGAGTGGTTATTCGTTAAGATTCCAATAAACAACATACCTTTGGTCATGCATGTCATAAAAAGGTAGGAGAGAGTCACCTTCTTTCGACACGAATTTAAGAGAAGAGCCTTGTCGCACCAATTGCGGCATCTCTCCGGAAATCCGGAGAGATGATTTAAGGCCATCGGGGATTTTATAGTCGTATGTATAGTAGTCGTTATAGAGGGATGGATTTGAAGTGGGCGCAGGGGATTCAATGCCGTCAGTTCCGAGTTCTCCTGCAAGTAATACTGGACCATAAAATATGGCTCCGAGAGAATCGTTGCCTTTCACGCGTTCCACATGAAGAGACATCGGGAGTGTCAACTCCACTTTATCTCCGGATTTCCAGATGCGGTCAAGGATAATGTAATCTCCGGAAGATATCTTTACTTTTTTTCCATTGACTTTTACAATGGGTTTGTCTGCCCATGACGGTCTGCGCAGCTTGATTGACGTTCTTATGGAAGAATCAGCGGAGACAGTGAATTCTACAATCTCCGATTCAGGAAAGGAACTATTCTGTCTCAACGTTATGCCTTTGTCTGACCAATTGACAGTTGATGGGATAAATAGGTTGACATATAAAGAATTATCGTCATGAAAGTAGATACTCTCTGTATATTTTGCGTGATTTTCAAATCCACTTCCTACGCAACACCAGAATGAATTTTCCGGAGTGCTGTAGACTTTGAAACATCCTGTCTGTAAGGGTAGGAAATAATGCACCATACCGGTTTCCGGATTTTGCTGTCCTAAGATATGGTTATACAATGCACGTTCGTAATAATCAGCTATTTTCCCGGAAGGTGAGTTGCAGAAGAGATGTCGAGAAAGTTTCAACATATTATACGTGCAACAGGTCTCTCCGGTGTAGCCGGATATGTGCTTTGCCATGTCTGTGGGATTGAAATAATGTTCCTTATCGCTTAAGCACCCGGGCGCAAAGACATGGTTATCAATCATTGTGTCCCAAAAGAATCTGCTGAGATCCAAGCTTGTTTCGTCCCCGAGGAGCTCGTAACGGCGCATTTCTGCGATAACCTTTGGAATGAACGTATTGGTATGAGCTGTGCCGAGATCTGATTTTTTTTCTTTAAGAGGATCAATCACGTCGTTATGATAGAAAAATTCAGCAGCTTTCAGATGATTGGAATCTCCGGTCATAGAAAAAAGGTTGTACAAGGCTTCATTTATGCCACCGAATTCATTACGTATCATCTTGCGACGTGTTTCCTCAGAAAGAGGGGATATTTTGTTCCACGCCCAGTCTCCCATACGTTTTGCAACCTCAAGTGCTTGATGATTATCGGTGTATAGATACTGGTCAATAAGACCTGAAAGAATTTTGTGGAGAGTGTACCATGGTGCCCACACTGAATTTCCTTTAATGTTGCGGTTGATGAGTTCTTCCGGATAGGCACTCAGATAGCCGTTGCCGTATGCCGCCTGCACTTCTGCAAGAGCAGACACGATGCTATCACCCTTGGCTTTCAAGAGAGGGGATTGAGTAGAGGCATACATTAGAGCGAGGGCAGACAAGAGATGCCCGGTGGTATGTCCGCGCAAATCGCAATCAAGTGATTCCCAGCCTCCGAGTTTGCTGACTGTCATATAGCCTCCTTCACGGGAAGCGAATATACCTGACGAATTCCGGAAAGAATGGACGAGACGATTCACATCGATTGACACCATCCATGCAGAATCGCGCTCCATATTCTGACGAAAACGAGAAGGGAGCAATCTCACATCTTTCAAATCAAAGGATTTTACAGCCGGAGTAGCTACGTCTGTCACGGCAAACTTCCCTTCAAATTGTCCGGGATATACTGACTGTGCTCCAATAGAGAGGGTAACGCTCAGCGAAAACACGAGTGCCGAAATTAGTTGTTTTGACATGATATAGTTGTTTTTAAGCTATTTTGTGATGTAGAATGTCTGTTCTACCGGTTCTGCTGTGTTTACCTCTCCGGTTTTGCCATATTGCCAGGCAACGACAACCACTTTTACCGGGAACTTGGAACGAGGTGGAATGCCGGTAATGATGAGATTGTTGCCTTCAACCACCGCCGGTCCCTCTTTCACGAAGTAGCTGACGGGAAGATTCCGGTCTGTGGTGGCATTGAGTGCGATAGATTCTGTCCCTTCCGGCACATCATCGATAGAGGGGAAGAAAATTGTCTGGCGTTTGCCATTCTCATGCCGTCCCGGTAATTTTATCTCTATCTGTTGCACAGATTCCTTATAAATTCTGTTGCCGGGGGCTTCGGCACATAGCACCATATCCCAGGATCGTTTCGGATTGTTGATTCCGATGCGATAGAAATCAACCCGGAATGTTGAATCATTGATGACTTTGACGGGGCCGCAGATTCGTTTTATGCTTGGTTTTATGTCAGGATGGTTATCAGAGAGATTGTTGTGAGTGCTGTCAGTGAATTGAACATTCAGATGATATGTTATTCCATCTGCTTCGGGAGAAAATACAGCGCGTGTCTTGATATGCTGATTATCATCATAATTGAGAAGTTTCCCATTTTGCCGGAAGTTCAAATATGTAGGTTGCTTATGGCGTGTGGCTGTGTACCGTTGTTCAGCGAGTTTTGCCATTTCTTTATCGAAATACCAGAATGCCTCATGCGGATTCCCTTTATATTTATTTACGGGAGCTGCAGCTGCACGTTTTTTGTCGGAGGGTCGCCACCATTGTGCCAGCCATCCATCTTCAGGTTTTATCTTTTCTAAATCGGGACGTGTTTCCAAAGTTTTTCTTATAAAGAGAGCGATGTAATCGGCCGTTTGTTCCGACACATCGAAATGTCCACGTCCTGCATCTCCAAGAAATGAGATGCAGCTTCCCGGATATTTCATTTTGAATGCCAATGCCGGAAGCACTCTGGCATCCCACCATTCATATTCCCCTACAATCATTATAGAGGGTATGCCGTCGATATTGCGGGTGCGTCCCCATTCAAGATTCTCGCGTCCGTATCCACAAAGATTTGTACGTGGTGCATCTCCATGAAACGATATTATACATAAGGTTCTGTTCGGATTCCATGCGGCGAAATTCCATGGCATGGTTGCTTGTGCCGAATGACCGAACGGTATAAGAGGGGATGTCGCTATCTCATCATATCCCGACACTTCTGCGAGCGCACGAAGTGTATTGTCGAAAGATTGCTGTACTCCTGTTTTCACATCCCATTGCTGTTCAAGCATCGGAGCAAACCAGATAAGGGCAATCCCCATTTCTGAGAGATGCTTTCTGAAAGAAGGAAGCTCAAAAAGTGTTTCCTCATCCATATTCTGATTGGCAAACATGACAGCGTTCACCTTTTGGCAATTCTCCGGAATCCAAAGAAAAGCATCTGGCGACGTGCCTGTTTCGCCGGAAATCCAATCGGATACTGACACACGCCATTGCCATTGTGCATCAATCAGAGGGGCAAATAGCGTGATGAGAGTGAAGAACAGGAGCAAGCGTTTCATTGATGCAAGCGTCCGTTGGTGTTTATGCATACGTTTTTTTCCCACCTTGGAGTTGCTAATTTCTTATAAATTAAATTTCGGATTGATTATTTTTGAGACGATTAAGCGCCTCGTAGTAGTAATAGTCGGCGTAGACGATGCTGTAGTCGATTTCGCTTGCAGCCGGACGATGACCCGTGGAGTGAAGAAGGAATGCCGGAGATGATGCTGACCAGTATCTTTCAGATGAAAGTTCGGTCAGCATCTCCTTCGCCGCCGTGTCGTAGATTGACGCATTCGCCTCATCCACATAGTTCTCAAGTTCGAGAAGTGCGGACGCCACGACGCAAGCGGCGGAGGCATCCCGGCTACATTCAGGTATTGTGGGATCGTTGAAATCCCAATATGGTATCTTGTCGGCAGGCAGATTCTTCAGATACACGTCGGTCACTTTCTGCGCGAAATCAAGGTATTTCTTATCATGAGTCTCACGGTATACCATGGTGTAGCCGTAGATCGCCCAAGCCTGACCGCGTGCCCACATGGAATTGTCGGCATACCCCTGATGAGTGCATGCCTTTATGAAGTTGCCGGTATTCTTGTCATAGACAGCCACGTGATAGCTTGTGCCGTCAGGTCGGAAATTATATCTCATTGTGGTGTCGGCATGACTTACGGCGATATCATACAGCCGTCGGTCGCCCCCATTCTTCGCCGCCCAGAAGAGCAACTCAAGATTAATCATGTTGTCCATGATGGTGTTATGCCCGCCGAGCATCTTCTCATTGCGGGGCCATGAGCAGATTGTGCCCGCCTTCGGATTAAACAGGGTGGCGAGCGAGTCGGCTGCATTGAGCATGATCTCCCTATATTCCGGATTCTTGGTGAGCCGGTAGCCATTGCCATAGCTGTACAGCACAAGGAACCCCAGGTCATGGTCAAAGACTGGAGCCTTTACGATCTCCCCTATGCTGCGTGTATATCGGTCGGCATGGCGTGCCACTTCCTCATCTCCGGATGCTTCGTAATCCAGCCATAGCACACCGGGCCAGAATCCGGAGCACCATTCTTCGGCAGTGACAGGGCGTTGATGCCAGATGGAGTCGCCGGGCGCGATGTTGCGGGGTGCCATGGAATAATCACACTCTCCGGTGGAATCGGAGAGTTGACGTAGTGCATGGGTCACTTTCTGATGACATTTCTCAATGCAGCTTTCTGTGGATAACTCGGAAGCCTGTGCTGTCCTGGCACAATTTGATAGCGACAGCACGCATGTGGAAGCTATAGCGATAGCCGTCAATGATCTGAAAAACATATTATGCATGATGAGATGATGCATGATGGGATAATGTATGGTTATGATGGGTTGCTTATTTTTTACGATTATTTACGATGAATGAATCCACATCGATCCATCCGCGTTCGGCAGATGCCGGAGCGATGCTGTAGATGCCGTATTTTGCACCGATCCATTTCCCTTCGCGTGCCTTGAATGACACATCGGTGTCATTGAATTTCTTTCCGTCAAGACTATATGCGAATCGGCAAATCCCGTCGGGGGCGACGTCAAGACGCAGCCAGATGTCACATTCGTAGTTGGGATACAGTCCTGCCTCGATAGCTTTGGCATCTGTAAGAGGGAGTTCCCTTACGATGGTCTCCTGACCGGAATTCTCCGCATCATGACATTCTATACATCTGATTATGAACTTATCCCCCTGTTTCTGTACTGCCACGCGAAAATAGTCGCGTCCCATTACCACGATTCCGGATTGCTGTCTGTCATCACGGGCTGTCACCTTCACCTTGGCAGTTGCAGAGAAGCCGGGACTGTGGAATTTTTGAAGGAAAAGGTTAGGCACATTCCAGAGATTAGGTATTGAATCGGTGAGGAAACCGTAGACTCTCATCTTCCCTTCGGTGAGCGGCATGCCGAACTCCGGGGAATAATTGCCGTGCCATTGCCATTGCAGACCGATGATGCCGTTGTCGAAATTGTCGGATGTGGCGATATTATGTGATTTGACAGCCTTCTGCGGCATCGTTGCCCGAGAGACAGGCTCACCGTTGTTGCCCATGACGGGCCATCCGTCAACCCATTTCACCGGATTGAGATGCAATATGCGTCCCCACGGCTGACTCTCCTGAAAATGTATGAACCACGGCTCTTTTGAGGGCGTCTCAATCAATGCGCCCTGATGAGGACCGTTTATGGCGGAGTTGCCTTGTTGCAACACAATCTTTGATTCGTATGGACCCCATACATCGTTTGACCGCAATGCGAGTTGCCATCCCTTGTCAACACCTCCGGCGGGGCACAGGATGTAATACCTGCCGTCGTGTTTGTAAAGTTTAGGACCCTCACACGTGTGATTACCTCCGGCATTGCCGTCGAACACAATCTTGGGATTACCGATAAGGGCTGTACCGTCGGGCTTCATCTCCCATAGAGAAATCACGCTGTTGAATTTGCTTCGGCTTGCCGCCCATGCAAATGCGAGATAAGCTTTTCCATTATCGTCCCAGAGTGGGGTGGGGTCAATCATCCCTTTCCCCTCTTTCACCAATATCGGTTCTGTCCATTCTCCGCGCGGGTCGGAGGCTGACACCATGAATATTCCGAAATCGGGATCACCCCAATAGATATAGTATTTCCCATTGTGATGACGTATAGAAGGAGCCCACACCCCTTTGCCGTGGCGTGGAGTCTCATTATAGAAATCAACCGGAGGCACCTGCTTCAATGCATGGTTGACAATCTCCCAGTTCACCATATCTTCGGAGAAAAGTATGGGGAGTCCCGGTGCGCAGTGGAAACTTGAGGCGGTCATGTAATATCCCTTACCATCAGGCGATGCTATTGCATCAGGATCGCTGTAGTCGGAATACACCACCGGGTTTGTGAAGTAATCAATTTCTGCTGCCGAGGCATTGCCGGAGGGAATCCCCGACAGCAGAAATACAAAACCTAATGCAAATTTAATACCTGAATGCAGATTTATACCTGTAGTCATGAACCCGGAGGGATTCATGAAAAAACGCATGAAAAAGATCAATTTATTTGGGAAATATAGTTTCATGTGGAATGTATTATTGATTTGTCGGTCAATGCGCAATTGGTGAGCACTGACGCAAAATTAATGTATATAAATATAATTTGCAGTATCAGACGTATGTAAAGAGTCAAAACAAATTACTATATACAATAATTATAATTAATATGTTGGTAATTAAAATTATAATTAAGTTTTCGAGAGGGGGGTATATAATAATTTGAGACTACGACGGGATACTTCCTCAACGGTATAAGTGGAACATACGGCGATATCCGTTATCTTTTTGTCCGCAAGAGATAGACGCCGTCATGATATGATACGTCGGTCGTATTGCCGTTGACAGATATTCTTGCCGGTCTTTTCTCCGGAGAATATGTGGCTCTTATGCGGGGCTGACCGTTGATTGATATTTCTGTTGTGTTGTCCGACTTCACGGAGAGGAAATTCAGTTTCGACAGGGAAGAGAATATGCTTCTCCCGTTTTTGCGCAGGGCACTGCCGTATGCAATGAATTGCTTGTCGGGACTATCCACGAATATGTAGGCGTCGGTGTCATATCCGTCGGCATTTATCCAGGAATTTAGGTGCATGAGTCTTCCGTCGGCAAGTTCGTTGATGTAGACTTTTGTTGTCTTGCCGATGGTGTCGGTTATCTCAAGCCCGATCCAGTTCTTCCCCTGAATACGCTTGATCGTGGGTAGAGTAGACTGTTGCGGTGAATCCTTCAGGATGATGGCGGTTACGCCTTTTATCCGGTCGGTCTTTGCAGGCAATTTGAGAGAATAGTATTCTTCGGTGCCCTTCAGATCCTCAGTCGGACCCTGCATCACATCCCAATACAACATCTCCGGATAGTCATGCACAAAGTTGCTTGGCGCAAGGGGCTGGGGGTATAGCGGACGAATGACCGCCGCCGACTTCCCTTTTGAAATCACGAGGTCTCCACCAACTTTCCTGACGTCTCCTCCAGGATGCCATAGCCATTCAAAACTCCCGGTCTCATGGCTTTTCAGATCATCAATAATCAGTATCACGTTGTCAATCCAGAGATAATGCCGCTGGTTGCGTGCGAAATTATCCGATGTCGGACCGGTTGCATCCGCCATTACGTATTTCAGACCGTTGCCGGAGGTTAGTCCGCCGACGTAACCCGGAAGCATTGTGCCGTGATACTGTTGATATGCCGACTGCCCTTTGCCGTTGAACTTTACGATATTATGGGCGTCAGACTGGAAGAAATAGTTGCGATATTCGGGTCGGCCGTAACTACAGTTTCCTGCATCCTTTATGATGTCTTCTCCATTGTGGAAAAGTATTATCGAGCCGGCATCGGCATGAGCGTGGTTCCATGTCATGCCGCTTTTCACGGCAAGCATGGTCGCATCAGGCATATAGCTGTCGCGCATTGTCGCCCATCCGAAATCTTCCCACACCCGGTCAAGGTCGGAGGAGGGTAGGGCGGGGGCATCCTTCAGGTCGGGAGTGTAAAGAAAACCCATTGGGAATGAGCGAGGGAATCCCTCACGATGCTGTTCCTCTGTGAGTTGATTGACATACCATTTCACGTCGGGATTCTTTTCCCCCATTGCGTAGGCGAGGAGCATGCTGCTTTCTCCGGTGACGTTCTTATGGCTGTCGCCGAAATTCAGGCTATAGAATATGCCTTCCTCCCTTGGGTAGCCCACCTGTATGAAAAAATCGGCAAGGCGCGACATCTGCGGAATCTCTTCCAGATCCTCACCGGGATGAGAGTTTAGCCATGCGAGACGAAGGAGAAGAGCTTCCGTTATGCCGAAACTCGCGTAGTTGACAGATTCATACATGCCCCCCTCACGGTCAAAAGTCTTGGGCTTATTCTGTATCCTGTCGCCGGCGAAATCAAACCATTCCGGTATTGCCTCTACCGCTTTCCTTGCGAGGATCTGCGCTTCCGGCACCTCATTGCTTATGGCAAGAGCGAGTAGCCCGCCCATGCCCACGCAGCTGCTCCACCAGTTATGCCCCATGGAATTGAGGGAGTGTATGCGGGTCGGCTCCGTCAGCCAGTCGCCGAGCAACGGCTCTATGGCAAGGCGGAACACCCCTTCTGCAATTTTCTTCCGTTGCTTCGGAGTGAGGTCGTTGTAGATTGCATCGTATGCCATTGCTATCTGAAACGACTTATGAGCCATCTGCAGTTCGCTACGCCATGCAGGATCGCGCATCATCATCTCCTTGTCTGCCCATGAATCTATTTCCGATATTGCATCGAGCATCGAGCGCAACTTCTCCATATATCTCTTGTCGGAGGTCAGGAGATATGCCAGCGCGAGATATTCCATCTTGTAATGGTCGTTCTTATCGAGCAGAGCATCGGCGCGTGCTATTATGGAGTCATACGCCTTGGCTTGTATGGAGTCTGCCTTCACTCTTGATTTTGCATCCTTCACTCTCTGCGATGTGAACAGCAAGGAGGGATGAGATATCTGCTTATCACGTGTGGCGGCACCGGCGGATAGGGAGCCGCCTATCGGGAGAATTGCGGAGGATAGCATCAATGCTGCCCCGATAATATATTTCCGTGCGGATGTCCGTATGAATCTGTTTTTGCGTATCATGAATTTTAAGATTATTAGATATGGCTTCATTTGCCGGATATTCCGCATCGTTCAATGTCGTGAGAAATATCCACATTGCAAAATTAGAAGATAATATGCATTTCACGGTATCACGCTATATTAAAATATTTAATAAAATTAATATGTATTGATTATCTTGTCAATAGATTGAGGTATAAATAAATATCCGATGCGTTGCGCACGCATCGGATAATAATTTGAGACTCATTACGACATTGATCACTCGCGCTGATTGCCATTGTTGTAAGAGTTTATGACTCTTCACGCAGATTCTTGAGATATTCTCCCGGAGTTATCCCCTCCGACTTCTTGAAAGCGCGGAAGAAAGTGGCACGGGAGTTGAACCCGGCTTTCTCTGCAAGTGCCGTCAATGAATATATGTGCTTCTTGTCGGCTTTCGCGAGATATTTGAATTCCTCCACCCTGAAGGCATATATGAAGTCGTAGTAGGTGGTGTTGAGGTGTTGGCTGAGAAGATAGCTTATCTTATGGCTCGACACACCAAGTTTTGCGGCTATATCCGCCACTTTCAGATCCGGATTAGTATAAATCTTAGTCTCTTTGAGCAGAGAGTTCATACGTCGTGTGAGCTGATTACATTCCTTTTCCGAGATATAGTTTGCCGCATATTTCTTCTTCACATCCGGTGATGCTGTCTCTTTATCATTGTTTTCGGCAGGCTTCTCCGTGGAGGAAGAGGTGGAGGTTGTCTCCACCATTGGCTCAACGGCAACGGGAGGCGTGGTCTCTGCCGATTGCAATTCTGTGTGATTGCTGCCATTATGGCGTCTTTTCATGAATCGGAGAATCAGCACGAGCGCGAAGATTGCCACTAATGTCACAAAAAAGAGAAGCCATAGCGGCACCTTACCGTCGCTTTTGTTGTTTACGGCGATTATGCTTTCTGTGGTAGGATTACCGGTCTGGCGTATTCTGATGATGTTTTCACCATTTTTCAGATTGGTCATAAGCATTGACATATCCGCATCCAGCTTGTTCCAGCTTTTACCATTGTCGTAGGAGTATTGGTAGCGGTTGGGATTATGTTCCACAAAAGCAAAATCGGAGAAATATATCTTTATATGACTCTCATACTTGGGAAGATCAATCACGAATCTATCCTTGTCGTCATACTTTCGGGGCACTTTTGTCCTTCCGTCAGCGGTCTCTATAATCACCGGATATGCCTTTCTGTGTCCCATCCGGGTCTCTCCGGGGGTCTTGATGTTGGCATATAGCAATCCTTCCGTATTGCATAGCAGCAGGTCGCCGGATTGGGTGATGATTGGTCGTCCGGGATTGAAGTTCGGATTTTCCACACCTTCCGTGTCGTCGTAGAGTGACAGGATCTGCGCTTCCGGGCCATATCTCCATAACCCGTTTATAGACGTGATCCATGCGTATCCGTTGGAATCCTGAGCCACGCCCCGTGCTTCATTGATTGCGCTGAGGTTGGCTTGATGTGCACTCTGCCTGAGATTCTCATCAAATACCATGATTTCTCCGGAATCGGTGATCATGATCAGATTCCGTGCGGTAGTCTCATACATCTGTCTCACATCTTTATTCTGCGGGAAATTCTTTGGCAAGCCGTTGCGGGTCAGTTTGCCCACATTCCTGTCGAAAAGGAATATCCCTTTAGATGTGCCGACCCAGGACCTTCCGCTTGAATCGAAAAATAGTTCAAAGATTGTAGCGTTAGTGACTTCTCCTGAAATCGTATTATCGGCTATCTTTTCAAACGTGTTGTCTTTCAGCATGAATATGCCGTCGGTAGCACACGCGAAAAGATTATTGCTGCGGTCGTGTCTTAAATTCGTTATTCCGGTAGGCATCTGGGAAGAGAAGGTGGCGTTACGTATCTTACCGGAGTCCGGATTGTAGATACTCAATCCCCCGCCCCAAGTGCCGATATATATTTCACCATTGTGGTATATGCTTGAGATCACCAGATTCGAGCCTAATACATCTTTGGAGAGATGATCGGATTTGCCGGTTGATTTGTCTACGATGAATGCACCGTCGCGGGTGCCGATTGTAATGTGGCGGGGGGAATCTGTCACACTTCTGACCGATCTCCCGTGGGAATTGAATCCGTCAGTGGAATAATAGTTGAAAAATTTGGAATTCAGTGGGGAGTAGGCGCCACCCATCTTGTAGTATCCGGCAAATAATTGTCCGTCATTGCTGACAAAGAGTGAATACAGCTGTTTGCATTCCACGTTATTCTTTGATCTGAGATTATAGCCGGATTCCTTGGTGAGTTTCTTTGAAGATGGATCAAGCCGTAGAATGCCGTCGCCGTTTGTAGCCACGAGTATTTCATTCTGAGGAGTGCGCACAATGCCTGTGATCAGTGAATTGCCTACAGGAATTGAGTCAATTGTGTTGGCAGTGGGGTTTACGGTGAAAATCATTCCTGATTTCTGGGAATATAGGAAAAGTTTGTCAGGAATATTTGCCATGAGATTTATTGGAATGTCGGTCAACCCGTTTATGCCCGTGTCAGACAGATTGTTCTTGTCGAGATATAGCAGACCGTTGTCAGTGCCGAGATATAGTTTCCCATTGACAGGCAGCATACAGTTTATCGTCTGATTCTTTCCGTTGACAATGGTTGCATCATTTAGCTGGGGATCTAAGATGAAAACACCCTTCTTCGAAGCCACACATATATTCCCGTTAGGCATTCGTGCCATTGCCAGCACTTCCGGTATCTTATCCGGAAAGATCCGTTTTGACTCTTCCTGAGATTCATCGCGGTATTTCAGGAACAACCCTTCATTCGAACCGATCAGAAATCTGCCTCCCGGCATCTCAATCAAGGATTTTATGTTTTTTGCAACAGCGTCCGTATCCTCTACCTTCACGAACATTGAATGTACGCCATCGAATGAAATCAATCCCTCCTCCGTACACATCCACAGAGTTCCGTCGGAAGTCATCGCAAAATTATTGACGGTGGAGTGTCGTATCTTATCTTCGCCGGGAATCGTTATCATAGAGTTCCCTTTTGATTGGCATAATGCGTTTATGGAGAATAGACACAAGATTGTTGTCAGGAAGAAGATGGTTTTAGATTGCATACACATGGTATTTCAAAATAGGTTGGATATCGCTATAGGTGACAATCTTTGAGTGTTCCATATAAGCCGATATCAAAGATTATTTATGTAAAGGTATAAAATATTTCTTAAAAAGAAATTCCAAGAATTGTCAATCTTAGTTATGGCGAGAAAAAAGTTTTTCAGGAGAAAGAAGTGCAATCGGTAATCATAATTATGGAATAGTATCAATAAATTAGAGTATCATAAAATTATATGTATTGTAAATCATGTCATTACGGAGTGCCGGAGTATCAGTATGAGATCGCATGAAATAATGGGAGGTAAATAATGAGACAGATGACGTGTCGGGAAGGTTTTTAAGGTGGGGTGTAAAAATATTTCAAATTGAGGAGAAAGCATACCGGATATTGCAATATTGGTAGGATGATATGGATAATTTCGTGAAAACTTCTTATATTTGTAACGTTGTCTGAGCATATATTTATTGCCAGATTGAGGCGTAGCCTTTTCAACGTAGCTCGTATTAAGATAAAATAAAAAGATAAAATCAACTATCATGAATCAATTTTCATTGGAAGGAAAGGTGGCACTCGTCACGGGTGCTGCTCATGGAATCGGTTTCGCCATGGCACAGGCTTTTGCAGAGGCTGGTGCGAGGGTAGTGTTCAACAGTTCAAGCCAACACAGCATGGAACTTGGTCTTGCTGCTTATAAGGCTCTTGGGATAGATGCCAAGGGCTACGTGTGTGACGTCACGGATGAGGCGGCAGTCAAGGATATGGTGGCTGATATCGAGGCGACAGTAGGCGTGATTGATATATTGGTCAACAATGCCGGAATAATCAAGCGCATACCTATGGAGGAGATGGCAGTGGAGGATTTCCGTCGCGTCATCGACGTTGACCTCGTGGCTCCCTATATATGTGCTAAGGCTGTCATCCCCGGAATGATACGCAAGGGGCATGGGAAGATCATTAATGTCTGCTCGATGATGAGTGAGCTTGGCAGGGAGACGGTCAGCGCGTATGCCGCTGCGAAGGGTGGTCTGAAGATGCTGACGCGCAACATCTGCTCGGAATATGGCGAGCATAATATCCAGTGCAACGGCATCGGTCCCGGCTATATAGCGACAGAACAGACAGCTCCGCTCCGAGAGCGTCAGGCTGACGGCAGTCGTCATCCGTTTGACCAGTTCATCATATCCAAGACACCGGCAGCACGCTGGGGCACCCCGGAGGATCTGATGGGTCCGGCAGTATTCTTGGCTTCAGATGCCTCGAATTTTGTAAATGGTCATGTGCTGTATGTGGATGGCGGCATATTGGCATATATCGGAAAACAGCCGAAATAACGTATGGAGTCGGTATTTTCCTATATCATCGGTCTTGGTGCGGCGGTGATGATGCCTGTAATCTTCACGATTCTCGGATTGTGTATAGGCATAAAGTTTGGCGACGCGCTGAAATCAGGATTGAAAGTCGGAGTGGGTTTCGTGGGTCTGTCGATAGTGACTGCGTTGCTCACATCCGCCCTCGGTCCTGCATTGAATTCCGTTGTCGGTCTCTACGACTTGCAGTTGAAAGTGTTCGACATGGGTTGGCCTGCTGCTGCGGCAGTGGCATATAACACGGCTGTCGGCGCGTTCATAATTCCGGTATGTCTGGGTGTCAACATCATCATGCTGCTGACGAAGACGACTCGCACCGTCAACATCGACCTGTGGAACTATTGGCATTTCGCATTCATCGGTGCGGTGATCTATTTTGCCTCCGGCTCCTTGGCATGGGGCTTCTTCGGCGCGATAATATGCTATATCGTCACCCTGATACTTGCTGACATGACGGCAAAGAAGTTTCAGAATTTCTATAAGGATATGGATGGCATATCCATTCCCCAGCCGTTTTGCGCAGGATTCGTGCCTTTTGCATGGGCTATCAACAAGGGTCTTGACAAGATTCCGGGAATGAACCGTATCGAGATTGATGCGGAGGGGATGAAGAAGAGATTCGGATTGCTTGGTGAGCCATTATTTCTCGGCGTGGTTGTCGGGATGGTGATCGGTTGCCTGACGTGTTCCTCATTTGGCGAGATAGTGGATAAGATCCCTTATATCCTGGGACTCGGAATAAAGATGGGTGCGGTTATGGAGCTTATCCCCCGTGTAACGGTGCTCTTCATAGAGGGCTTGAAGCCGATCTCGGATGCTACCCGCAGCCTTATAGCAAGAAAATTCAAGGGGGCTGACGGGTTGAACATCGGCATGAGTCCGGCACTTGTCATAGGTCATCCCACTACGCTTGTGGTATCATTATTGCTTATACCTGCCACTCTTGCCCTCGCCGTGCTGCTTCCGGGGAACCAATTCCTGCCGTTGGCATCGTTGGCTGGGATGTTCTACGTGTTTCCACTTGTTCTGCCTTTTACGAAGGGTAACGTGGTCAAGACTTTCATAATCGGACTTGTGGTCATAATCATCGGTCTGTATATGGTGACAAACCTTTCCCCATGGTTCACTCTTGCGGCTAAGGACGTGTATGCCGCTACGGGAGACTCGGCAGTGGCTATACCGGAAGGTTTTGAGGGTGGAAGTCTCGATTTCGCCTCCTCTCCGTTGGCATGGGTGATATTCCAATGTACGGAGAATCTCAAATGGGTGGGAGCCGGATTGCTCGTGGTTGCCACGATGGGTATGATGTGGTGGAACCGCGTGCATATCCTGCGTAATCAGAAAGCTATGATAGCTAATAATTCAGATAAAATTGAAACAACAGAATGATATGAAAAAATTGATATTTTCAGCAATACTTGCTCTCGCTACAATGTCGGCGGGTGCACAGACCACTTATAGCATGATGCGTTGCGTGCATCCGGATGATTTCAAGCATTACACCACTGATCAGCTCCGGTCACACTTCGTTATGCCATCGGTGATGGAGAAGGATAAGGTGACTCTGACGTATTCTATGTATGACCGCCTGATATTCGGCGGCGTGGTGCCGGTGGCGAAGACTGTCGAGCTTGAAACCATCGACCCATTGAAAGCCAACTATTTCTTGGAGCGTCGAGAGCTTGGCGTCATCAATATAGGTGGCGACGGCATAGTGAATGTAGATGGAAAGGACTATGAACTTCATTTCAAGGATGCTCTCTACGTTGGTCGTGGCAATAAGAAGGTGACCTTCCGTAGTAAGGATGCCTCCAATCCTGCTAAGTTCTATCTCAATTCCACCACGGCGCATAAGGAGTATAAGACCCAGCTGATCACGATAGACGGGCGTAAGGGTTCGATAAAGGCAAACTGCATCAAGGCGGGCAGCATGGAGGAGAGCAACGACCGTGTGATCAACCAGCTGATAGTTGCCAACGTCCTTGAGGAGGGACCATGCCAATTGCAGATGGGTCTTACGGAGCTAAAGCCGGGTAGCGTGTGGAACACGATGCCGGCGCATACGCATGACCGTCGAGTGGAGGCATATTTCTATTTCAATGTTCCTGAAGGAAATGCTATATGCCATCTGATGGGAGAACCCCAGGAGAACCGTCTTGTATGGCTTCACAATGAACAGGCGGTTATGTCGCCCGAATGGAGCATCCATGCAGCAGCAGGCACTTCCAACTATATGTTTATCTGGGGTATGGGAGGCGAGAATCTTGATTATGGCGACATGGACAAGATTCAGTATCTTGAGATGAAATGACCTGACTATGGGTATGGTGATATAAAAAGGGAAGCCGCATTCCGATTGGAGTGCGGCTTCTTTATCTTTATATGTGATTATTTCTTGAGGTTTAGGATGCAGTCGGTCACGTGGTCTTCAATGCGGGCTGCGAGGTCAGCACCCTCCGCCTTTACGAATTTGTTACCGGTCACGTGCTCATATAGCTCGATGTATCTGTCTGACACGCTGTTGATAAATTCGGGAGTCATCTCCGGAACTGTCTGTCCCTCCTGTCCCATGAAGTTATGGTCAATAAGCCACTGGCGAACGAACTCCTTGCTGAGCTGACGCTGTTCCTCACCCTTCTCGAAGCGTTCCTGATAGCCGTCGGCATAGAAATAGCGGGAAGAGTCGGGGGTATGTATCTCGTCGATAAGGATTACTTTGCCGTCGCGCAGACCGAATTCATATTTAGTGTCGACAAGGATAAGACCTTTCTCGGCAGCCATCTTTGATCCGAGGGCGAAAAGTTTGCGGGTGTAGTCCTCCATCACCTTGTAGTTCTCCTCGCTTACGAGTCCCTGGGCTATAATCTCCTCGCGGGAAATATTTTCGTCATGTCCTTCGGCAGCTTTTGTGGTGGGGGTGATTATAGGCTCCGGGAAGCGTTCGTTCTCACGCATACCGTCGGGCAGTTTCACACCGCAGAGCTCACGGCAACCCTTCTTGTATTCACGCCATGCGCTTCCGGTAAGGTATCCACGGATGATCATCTCGACGGGGAAAGACTCAGCTTTAAGTCCTACTGTCACCATGGGGTCAGGCACAGCGAGTTTCCAGTTGGGGACGATATCAGCGGAGGCATCAAGGAAATAAGCGGCGATCTGGTTGAGCACCTGTCCTTTATATGGAATACCTTCGGGAAGAATCACATCAAAGGCGGAAATACGGTCGGTAGCGACCATCACCATGATGTCGTCGTTGATAGTGTAGACGTCACGCACCTTGCCATGATATTCGGCAGTCTGACCGGGGAAGTTGAAATCGGTCTTTACCAATGTAGTAGCCATATCTTTGAAAACGTTATATGAAATTTTCTGCGAAATTAGTGAATTTTGATGAGAAACGACTAATATTTCATCTGAAAAAGCTAAACATAATCACGGTTATGATATTGTCAGCTATAATAAATCGGAATGAGATCCTGTACGCAACATCAAGAGTGTCAGTTCAAAATCGTTCTGATCCCATATCATCACCCAGTCGCTGTTTCTTCCATTGAGATGACATTCCCATAGCCCTTCATATTTGCCATGTAGTTTGTGAGGACGATATTCGTCAGGCAGGGATCCGGTTTCTTGTAGAATTGTCAGAGCTTCATAGATTTTCTTTATGGGTAATCCTCTTTTATTGCATTTGATTAAGTCTTTATCAAATTTTTTAGTATTTCGAATTGTGTACTTCATACTTTAATGTTCAGATGATTAAACATTTCGTCAATAGAGGAATACTGGGTTACCCTGCCTTGCTTTACGTCTTCCAACGCTTCATCAAGACCTGTTTTCTTTTGTTTCCTAATCGGAGAAAGGGTTACTCCGGGTATGTATGCCAACAATTTTTTTATCAAAGATAAGGCACTCTTGTCTTCTACTTTTAAAATATACTCTGTCATGGCTAATTGTTTTTTATAAAGTTTATACAACTTCAAATTATATACTGAAGTTTCGCAAGCTGCACTTCAGGGGTTTAAAGTTTATAGTTTAAGGTTTAAGATTCACGAAAATTCACGAATCTTTTCATTATACAAAATTTAATGATCATAAACCATAAACATTAAACCTTAAATTATATAGTGTTAGGCAATCCCAGACGATTGCTCAGATTGCCATACCATGCAAAATTATAAAAAAAATATCAGTATTACAATACTTTGCAAAAAATGGATATGAAAAAACGACGGCGTCACGTCACGTGATACCGTCGTCGGATATGAGAAATTGTTTATAGATTCTGTAAGGCGGAGGAAAGAAGGTTTTTCACTACGCTATCAAGCGGTGTGTTGATCAAATCCGATAGTATCCTTATTGCAGTGGTGCGATCCTGTTCAGTGACATCCTTAGCTGACTTTATATTGGCGGTATGCTTATATATCTTGGTTGCGAGAGATCGTTGGGTGGCGATGGTCTCTGACTCAAGTCCTTGGATATATGTCATGAGAGTGTCAAACCATGAGTCTTGCTTCATCAATGCCGACAGATCATTCAGATTAAAATCCTTGTTATTGAAAGATTCTAATACGTCTTCGGATAGTTGAAATGATTTTTTTAATTTCTTTTTCTCGTTAATATCTTGTCTTGCTTTTAATGTGAGAGCGTATGTCGTAGCCAAAATTCCATAAATAGAATCATTTTTTTGCCGGTAGCTTAATCCATGGGCATAGCGGTATATCCCATTGGGATCCTCCTCTTTAGGAGCTGAGAATAGAGCATAGATATACTCTCCTCCATAGGTAAGTATGTTCACTGATCTCTGCCCGTCTCCCACAGCTAAACTCCACGGTGAACTTGGTTGACGATCATTCCCACTGAAAAGTCCGAAGCATAAATGTTTGTCTTTGTCAAACGCGCCGACGGCATTCTTTATAATTCCGAATTTATCAGCAGGCATTTTAAATTCATAATAATCCATTTGACTGACTTTTTCCCCGGTGGAGGGATCCATTTCAAGGGAATGATTTTCGGTCACGATAGAATTATCGATGATGGCATCAAATGCCTTTTTGATGTTGGTCTGGGCAGTGGCTGTGCATGTCACGAATGCCATCCACGCGCAGATGAGTTTCAATAAAGGTAGTTTCATATAGGTAGTGTTATAGGTTTGTTATGATATTTATTGCAGAGGATGGAGAGGGGTTTTCCGTAAAATTATCGATATTGTCGGGATTCGCGGAGGTTGGGTTCATCATCATATATTCATTCAGATATATCTCAGCCATGATCATCGCGATTTCATTGTCAATGCGGGCCTGTTGCAATTTGAGATATTCTTCAATCTCAGCATCGGAAACTATCTCCGAAGAAGTATCCGGGTTCTCTTCCTGAGTAGAGGCAGCCTTCCTTTTCTTGGGATTATTCCTCTTTGGCACTTCTGTCGCATCTTGCTTTCTGATGGATTCTGTCGGTATCTCATTCTGAAAAACTGGCACTGCCGTTTCAGAAGATTGTGAGTTGGCTTGGTCATGACTTGGAATGGTTGTCATGGCAATAGTGTCTGTCATTGTCGCATCGCGGGTCAAAAGCCAGTCTATTGAATAACCAACAATCTTGCCTATCAGTACGACAGCGAAAAATACTGCTGCAATCCGTGCTATCCATCCGAACATATTAGGTCTGCGTGCGATACGCGGACGATATAGTTCCCATTCTTTGCGAGGGTCGGTTTCCGGTGGCTTTGCAAGAGAAGTCTTGAGTATCCTTGAAGTCTCATAGATATCCTTGAGCTCCTCATCAGATAGAATGAGCATAAGTTCCTCATCTGTCAGATCGGTCGGACAGTTTATCATCTTCTCAATGAGTATCTCTTTCTGTATATCTGTCATGATTCCCTGTTTTTGAAATGGTTGCGAAGCTTTCGTAAAGCGTTGACTGTATATTTGTTTATGGCGGACACCGATAAGTCGAGACTCTTTGCCGCATCCTTATAGCTCATTCCTTCGGAATAGATCCTGTCGATCACTTGCCGCTCTCTGTCGGTAAGTATTGAAGGGAGCGTCTGATGCACATCGGCATATATCTCGTCGGTGCTTTCATCCTCATCATCCGGTTCGAGCGGGAAGGAATTGACGATTCGTTCCCGTATATCGGTGGCTTTTATACGGTTTAGACATGCGTTTCTTGTCGCGCGTATTATGAAAGCCTGATGAGATGAGACAATGCTATTTGATTCCCAGAGTTTGGTAAACACTTCCTGAACTACGTCGCGGGCATCATCCTCATCATGAAGGAAAGAGAATGCCAGTCTTATGGCCTCCGGGAAATGCCTGATGTAGATATGTTCAAACTCTTTTATGGAATATTGCATTGTTGTCTTAATGTTACGATGACGGAAATGTCATCCTCCGTCATTATATTAGACATACAAAATTACCATTTCATCACCCTACCTCCCAATTTTTTTTTGAAAAAATTTTTGCTATCACCATATCCTGACAAATTTCAACCGCAGAACGCACTGACAAATTTTAACCGCAGAGCGCACGGAGAGCGCGGAGTATTTAAATTTTCTCCGAGCCCTTGGTGGACTCCGTAGTTTTTAACCGTAGGGAGCACAAAAGAAAGACCGTCCTCCGATTTGGTTCGGGGGACGGTCGTAAGGAGTGGAATGAGTCAGTGGGTTATTCCGGTATTACAATTTTGTAGGATTTGTTGCCTTGGCGTTTGATGTATATTCCTGGAGTAAGAGATTTGGGATTCACACGAATTCCGTTCATGTTGTAATATTCTGCCGGAGCATTGTTTTCATCGGAGCCGATGCTGTCTACACCGGCTTCATTTGTGACCGTGATATCAAATCCACCATAGTATTCTCCTCCGTATTCATCAATGAGCATATATTCGCCTATTGCCCGACCTTCGTTTTTGGCGGTTACAACCCCATTATCTTCAATAGTGATCACCTCAGTATTCTCAGGTAGGGTGTCAAAATACCATTCTTTTACTTCAGTAGTCAATCCATGCAAAAATGGGAATTCTGGATTTATTACTATGTCAGGTTCAATTAAGAAGGTTTCTCCAACGTGTAGTTCTTTAGATATGATTTGTGGAATTTCTAATGTTGGTATTCCACGTATTGAGCCGACTCTATAATCCCAGTCGCTATTATCATACTTATCCTCCATTCCGAATGGTACATAGAGTGTCATATTGTCAGAACAACCTTTGAACTCAGGACATGTAGGCACATCAAACGGGAAGGCATAAATCTCCTCCAAGGAGGAGCAGTTGTTGAAAGTACTCAGTCTGATTTCCTTTACATGAGGCGTTAATGTCAACTTTTTGAGATTTTTGCAACCGAAGAATGCATATTCGGAGATCTCAGCAACATGGATCGGCACTTCGTAAGTCTCATTCTTTTTCCCGGCAGGATATTGGATTAGTAATGCTCCATTCAAAAATAAAACACCATCTATGGAAATATATCCCGAACCTTCCACGTTTATTGTCTCAAGAGTGTAACATCCGATGAAAGCCCCATCGAAAATGTCTTTTGGATTTTTCATGGAAATCTCGGTCACGGAAGATCCAGCCAATGCACTCCCACGAAGTGAACTGCCTTCCGGGAAATCTAATTTCTTTAAATTGGTGCATTTGTTAAATGGATCATCATGCATCACTACGGGTCCCTCCATTATAAAATCGGTAAGGGATTCACATGAAGCGAATGCTTCATCATCAATCGTTGCTCCACTCTTCCCAATCCTTACTTCTGTTAGGGATGTGCAATCTTCAAAAGCAGCTTGTAGAATATTGGTGAAATTATCTCCAAAATCAATCTTAGTTAGCGAACTGCATCCGATAAAAGCAGCAACGTCAATAAGATTTAGGTTTTCTCCGAAGTCTATTTCTTTTAGGGAGTTGCAACCACTAAATCCCATCTTCCCTATTGTCTCAACAGAATTAGGGATAGAGATTTTGGTTAAATTTTTACATCCTTCAAAGGCTGAATCCCCTATAAATTCAACAGATTCTCCAATAATTACATTTGTTATTGGTGTGCCTGTGAAAGCCATCTTTCCAATGATTCTGACAGAATAAGGAATTGTCACATCAGTTAATGATGGACAATACATAAAAGCCTGTGAATGGATTTCGACTACAGTGTATTCTTGATCCTGGAAGGTGACTGCTTCCGGGATATTGACGGTTGTGGGTTCTCCGGTGTAACCGGTAACAGATACGGTAGCGGGATTTCCCTCGGAAGTGACGGCATATTTGAGACCGTCAATTTCAAATTCATCGCCTACCGCTGCATGCGTGGGAATGCTTGCGATTAGCATCGTCATGATGAAAAGTAATAGTTTTTTCATGTTGAGTTGTTTTATATAAGCCTCGGTCATCCCCTCGTCGGCAAGTTATTTTATGAAAAAAGCGTAGGAGTCTGTATCGGTTGCCATCCTACCACTTGAGGCTTCTCGCATTGCCTTACCAAAGTCGGACAGCAACGCAGAAGCCCACGCTTATATATGTAATGTATGCCACCGGCATATCTCTCACGAGATGTTTGCCGGAAGCTAAATATTACATACCACGGGCATCTATCGTTGCTATATCCTTGGCTTTGGTAAGAAATTTTGCGAGAATTTCAAGTGGCCGGGATAAGCGTGGATAAACGCTTTCTTAAAATGTCTGTCACATCCCGTCCCTCGTTACCCCGGACCGAGGCTTCTGCGAGGCGGTCTGTGACTGCAAATTTAGAGGTTTTCTTTCAAATCCCAAAGTTTTTCCCAAAAAGATTGCGAAAAATACGATTTTTAAGGTAACGTGATACTCAATGGTAAGGTTCAACCGCAGTGAACACGGAGAACTCCGTATATTTGATTCCTTCCGAGCTCTTTGTGTACTCCGTGATAGTTTTAGATGCTAAATAATCGCATTTTATTTTTTACTAAAGGTCAGTAATATTTTTTTATGCTGAAAACAATTAGTATCTTCGCAACATTAACAGATATTTGCGTTCTTGAAAGCAAAACTTCTTATTTTCAATTAATGTAATTGAAAATAATATGGGACTGCTGTAAGGAGAATGCGAATAATATCCCACAAAAAAATCGTATGAATAGATATATATCAGGAATACATGTTAATAAACTGTATCATCTACAGGACATATCAATTCAGATTGCAGATGAGAATTCCCCACATCTGATTCTGACAGGTAAGAATGGTAGCGGAAAGACCGTGCTTCTTAATGCGATTGCGGAATTTCTGGGAAAAATAAAAAATGATATTGATCTCACTTTCCTTAATTATCATGAATGGATAAAGTCAAAAGAAGATGCTATAAAAGAGAGTGAAAAGGGTAGTCCTGAATATATTCATGCAAAGGCAGCATTGACAGACTATCAGAAGAAGTATGATGGTCTTTATGATAAGGTGAACGTGTCATTTGCCGATGGATATGGCTTTATTAATGATTATCAGGATGGGAATTTTATAATAGCTTTTTATAAAGCAGCCCGTAAAACGGATATTTTGGAACCTAAAAATCCGACTAAACCTGTATTGTCAGCAAATGGGGATATGGGTTTTAATCTTACGTCCCAATTACTTAACTTTCTTTCTGATTTAAAAATACAAGAGGCATTGGCTCGGAATGAAAATATGAATGGCGATGCCGATGATATTAAGAAATGGATTGATAATTTTGAGGATATATTGTGTAAGTTTTTTGAAGATGAGAATCTGAAACTTAAGTTTAATTATAAGGATTATTCATTTAAAATACTTACAAATGGCAAGAGTTTTAAATTCACAGAACTTTCCGATGGCTTTGTCGCGATTCTGGATATAGTTGCAGATCTAATCTTAAGGATGCAGTCTGACGGCAGTTTGTCGATGGAATTCAGTAAACCGGGAATTGTTATGATTGATGAGATAGAGACTCACTTGCATCTGAAACTTCAGAAGATGATTTTGCCAATGTTGACGACTCTTTTCCCTAACATTCAGTTTATAGTGACGTCTCATTCTCCATTTGTGTTGAGTTCATTGCCAAACGCCACTGCTTATGATCTTGAACATCAAGAACCTATAACTAATCTTACGGATTATTCATATCAAGCTCTCACAGAAGGATATTTTGGCGTATCAACAGATTCTGATTATGCCCGTCAGAGATATAGGGAACTGGAAATGCTTCTTAATAAAGAATCTTTGTCAGATATGGAAAGAATGACAGCAAGACAATTGGTGGTTGACTTCAAGAAAATACCGGAGGCAACTTCTCCTGAATTGGTTGGTGCATATCGTCAACTTGAAATCAAGTATAACAGTAAGATAAAGCAGTTGTTCTGAGATATGATAAAGATTTATAAGCATTCAGAAGTGCCGATTTCTTTATCCAAACGTTTGGCTTGGACGGGGGAGGATGTTGTCAGGCAACTTAGGGCAGATCAAAACGGGAAATGCTATTTATGTGAGAGAATCCGTATTACAGATTTTCAGGTAGAGCATCATAAAAGTAGAGATAAGTATCCTGAATTGAAATTTGAATGGTCTAATTTATATTTGAGTTGCAGTTATTGCAATGGGAAGAAATCGTCATTGTTTAATGATTTGGTTACTCCTACGGAGGATAATATTGAGGAGGAGATTCGGCAATATTTGGATTTTCCTAATGCGCAGGCTGTTTTTTCAAGTGAAGGCTTATCGTCAGAGAGTATTGATATGACAATTAGTCTTTTAAAACGGATTTTTAATGGAACAAAACAGATAAGAAACATTAGAGAACAATTATTTTATGAGTATGCTGTTTCAAAAATTACAAATTTTCAGTCAATTGTAATATCTTGGCTTGATAATCCAACAGATGAGAATAAAAATGCGATTATAGAAGAATTGGATTCCAAGGCTGAATTTTTAGGCTTTAAGTATTGGATTATAAAATCTAATGAAACGCTTTATGAAACTTTTGTGGAATATATCAAATGGAATAAATAATCGGTTATTCTCAATAGTCGAGGAGTGCAAATACGGTATATTTATTGTCAATTAGGACGTACATATCAATATTATTCCCCCATAAAAGTGTGGGGATGTCGTGATTATTCCCCCATAAAAGTGTGGGGATGTCGTGATTATTCCCCCATAAAAGTGTGGGGATGTCGTGATTATTCCCCCATAAAAATGTAGGGATATCTTGGATATTCTCCCATAAAAGTGTGGGGATGCCAGGAATATTCCATTGTTTGCAGTGCATTCATTTATGGGAAATATGGGAGTTTGCAGACCTTAGTAATGGACTAAAAATTGAATATCGGCTTGGTTATCGTTATTGGGTTGTTTTACTTGTCCGATTTTTTGTATAAATTTGCAGTCTGAAAGGAAAATTTAATAAAAATACATGGAATCAAAGAAATTTATTCTTCAAGAGAAAGATATACCGACTGCATGGTATAACGTGCTGGCGGAAATGCCGGAGAAACCGAACCCTTTGCTTAATCCTGCCACAAAGGAGCCTCTTAAAGCGGAGGATCTGTTCCCTGTCTTCACAGAGGAGGCTGCCCGACAGGAACTGAATGATACTGACAAATGGATTGAGATCCCGGAGGAGGTGCGCGATATGTATCGTATATGGCGTCCGACACCACTCGTGCGTGCTCGTGGTCTGGAGAAGGCTCTCGGTACTAAGGCACATATCTATTTCAAGAATGAGAGCGTCAGTCCGGTAGGTTCACATAAACTGAACTCCGCTATACCGCAGGCGTATTATGCCAAGAAACAGGGCATCACTAATATCACGACAGAGACGGGCGCCGGACAGTGGGGCGCGGCTCTTTCGCTTGCCGCTCGTCATTTCGGTCTTGAGCTTGCTGTATATATGGTGAAGGTGAGCTATCATCAGAAACCTTACCGCCGTTCCATCATGGAGACTTACGGTGCGGAGGTGGTGGCATCCCCCAGTATGTCGACAAAAGCCGGACGCAAGATTATCACTGAGCATCCGAATTATCAAGGGTCGCTCGGTACGGCGATCTCCGAGGCTGTGGAACTTGCCACGACTACCCCCAACTGTAAGTATACGCTCGGTTCTGTACTCAACCATGTAGCACTTCATCAGACAGTGATTGGTCTGGAAGCCGAGAAACAGATGGAGATGGCAGGTGAATACCCCGACATCGTGATCGGTTGCTTCGGCGGAGGCAGCAACTTCTCCGGCATAACTTTCCCGTTCTTGCGTCATAATTTCTCCGGAGAACGCAACACCCGTTTCGTGGCTGCTGAGCCGCAGTCTTGCCCGAAACTTACGAAGGGTGTGTTCCAATATGATTTCGGAGATGAGGCAGGCTACACTCCGCTGATACCGATGTATACCCTCGGACATGACTTTGCTCCCGCCAATATCCATGCCGGCGGATTGCGTTACCATGGTGCGGGCGCAGTGGTCAGCAAGTTGCGTTCACAAGGCTTCATAGATGCAGTAGACATACCGCAGACAGAGACGTTTGCCGCCGCACATCTCTTTGCCCGCAGCGAGGGTATCATCCCCGCGCCTGAGAGCAGCCATGCCATAGCCGCTGCCATACGCGAGGCACGTCGTGCCAACGAGGAGGGAACGGCTCCGGTCATCCTGTTCAACCTGTCGGGTCACGGACTCATCGATATGGCTGCCTACGACCAGTATCACAGCGGAGACCTTGCCGATTATGAGGTGCCTGACGCCGAGATAAAGGCAAACACCGATAAGCTGGATAAAATCCTCTGATATCCGACCGAGCTTGTCAATAATGTCAATAATGTCAATAATGTCAATAATGACAGTAATGACGATATTGACAGAATTGACAATAAGGACCGTAAAAACGAAAATGTCGTTGATGACAATATTGTCATCAACGGCATTTTTTTATTTCTTCTATTCCGGCTTATCTGTCAGATTTTCACTGATTTCTTGTTGCCGTCGTAATCCACGGCGACTGGTGTTGCGCCCTTCTCACTGATGCGAACCACATTGAAACGGCGGTTCTTAAGCATGCCGGGGAAATCTCCTTTGCGGTCATCGATTGTCAGGGTGCCGGTCTTGTCGTTCCAGATGAAATCGATGGTGGAATATTTCCCTTTCTCATAATTATAGTTATCAAATTCATCCTCATAGAGGGTAAATTTCCCATCGGCACCGGGATATACATTTATTGTCAGGTTGTCCCACGGCTTTTCTGTAGCGTATTGCACGTCCGGTCCGATCGGAAGAATTGCTCCGGCTTTTATAAATACCGGAAGAGTCTTTATAGTAGCCTCTTTCTCAATATTCATGCCACCTTTATACAATCTGTTGGTCTCGAAATCCCACCATTTCCCTTTGGGGAGGTATACAGAAGTGGTATACGGAGCCATGAAATCAGGGTCGGATGAAGCCGACACGTTGAAACTTTCCTTACGGTCCCAGCCGGTGTTCTCGTCAGTCTTTGCAATCAGTTCGGGAGTATAATTCGCTTTCATGATCGGAGCCACAAGGATATTTTCGCCAAACATATATTCATCCTTACAGTTCCATGTCTTCTTATCTTCGGGATAGAATGCCGAGAGAGGCATCATGAAGCTGCCGTTGTTTTTCGTCACGTTCCATGAGGTGGAATAGATATACGGTAGCATTGCATACCGTAGGCGTATGGCATCCTCTATCGCATCATATACGTTATCCCCCTTTTCTCCGAAATAATATATCTCTCGTTTGATGTCGGCACCATGACTTCTCATCATCGGAAGGAATACGCCAAGTTGCATCCAACGCACGTATAGCTCGCGGAACAACGGATTCTTTACTGCCGAGTTGGGTCCATTGTTGTTATAGGCATTACAGAAGAACCCACCAAGGTCGCAGTTGGAGTTCGGGTTGCCGGTCATGGTGAAATTAAGCAGGGCAGGCACCTGATTACGTAGATTCTGCCAGCTTGTCGACACATCGCCGGTCCATACGTTGCATCCATATCTTTGTTGTCCGGCATATCCGGAGCGGGTGAGGATGAACACGCGTTTGTCGTCGGAAGCCTTTCTCTGATGGTCGTAGACGCCGCCGACAGTGAGAAGGGGATATGCATTCCTCACCTTGCGGAAAGAGCCTTCTGCCGTCTGATGGTTGAAATCCTCCTCCTTATAGTCGAAATGGTCAGGTTCTGTGGAGTCCATCCACCATCCGTCCATGCCGAAATTGTGCAGGCGAGTGAGATTGTTCCAATAAATATCACGTGCCTCAGGGCTATATGCGTCATACACTTTCACTCCTGACGGATAATCCATACGCGGAGGCCACTGTTCGGCTATGCCCGACTGGGGCCATGTCGAAAGATTGAAAAGAAGTCCTTTCTCAGCAAGTTCACGGTATGGTTTTGTCTGCGGACCGAAAGATGACCATATAGAGATTATCGCATGGGCGTTCATGCCGTGTATATCGTCCATCATCTTCTGAGGATTGGAGAAATCAGGATTCATGAATTCCATGGCATTCCATAGGTAATTGTTGCCCCAATATTGCCAGTCTTGTATTATGCCGTCGATAGGTACACCAAGCTCACGGTGTTTCTTCACCACGCCGACTGTCTCATCCTGTGTCTTATATCTCTCGCGGCTTTGCCAGAAACCGTAGGTCCAGAGAGGGAACATCGGCACTTCACCGGTGAGATTACGCATCTCGCTGATGACGCCCTCCATATTATCGGCAGCCATGAAATAATAGTCGATCATGTCGCCCACTTCCGATTCAAAATAGGTTTCGTTGGCATTGTCACCGAAGGTGGTGGGTGAATAATTGTCCCAGAATATACCGTAACCCTTCACCGACACCATGACGGGTATGCCATCCTCAATATTTCCGGGCATAAGACGACGGTTTTGTCCTCGCTGGTTGAGTTCTCCGTTCTCAAGATTACCGAGTCCGTAGATAGCCTCCCCCTTTTCGAGAGAGAATGCCTGTCTGACTGTATAGGCTGGGGTGCCGGCATCATTAAAAGGCTTGAAACTTCCGGAGCCTTTCTCGCTCAGCAGTCTCTTTCCTGCTTTTGAGAAAGAGAGCGAACCGTCGGATTTGCTGACCGCTACAGAAAGGATGTTTGAGGATACAACAGTCGCGCCACCTTTCTCCGTTACTTTGAAGTCAACATTTTCCGGAGTTGCAACCACACTGTAGCTCGTTTTCATCTTCTCAGTCTCACCGGCAGGCGACTTCACGACCCTTACCGTTTTAGGAGTGATGAAGCTGATGCTGATGTTCTCTTGTCCGACGGTGGTCTTTATCCCGTCGGGAGTTTTCTCGTATGCAAAAGATGTTGCGACGCACAACCAGCATAACAAGATAGCAGATTTGAATCTCTTCATGATCTTATAGTTTTACATTTAGGTTTTCTGTCAGTTAGATAATTTTGTCGCAAAATTAGGTGCAAAACGATAAAATACAACAACACTGATGTTGAAAAAAAGGCGAATAATGTTGAAATCCGCAATATTATAAATAAAAATAAGGATGTTATAGTTGTGAATTACAGTGAAAAACATTATTTGTTGAGACTATTCCGCATACGAAGGTCACATAGTGACATATTTGATCATAAATTAAAAAAGTGTAATTTTATGGTATTAATTTTCTGGGAAAAGTGTAATTTTATAATGCCTGTTTTTGGAAAAAGTGTAATTTTATAGTGTTTATTTTTTGTGAAAAGTGTAATTTTATAGTGTTCGTTTTCTGGGAAAAGTGTAATTTTGTAAATGTGAATTTAAATAAAAGAGTAGATCAATTATGCTGTACAGAAAAATATCTTCTGAAATAGAAACTCATCTGACGTCCGGAAATGATAAGATATTGATTATTGAGGGCGCCCGACAAATTGGCAAATCATACATAATACGTGAGATTGGAAAACGACTATATAAGAACTTCGTTGAGATAAATTTTGCGCAAGATGACGAAACAGATGGCTTATTCCGTGATATTAGAGGGTTAGACCAGTTCTATATGACATTAAGTATGGTCGCTGGAGGTAAATTGGGAAATAAGTCGGATACACTTATATTTTTGGATGAAATACAACATTATCCCCAGTATCTCACAATGCTTAAATTTATACGTGAAGAGGGCAAGTTTACTTACATCGCCAGTGGAAGTTTACTTGGTATAGCCTTACAGAATACCGTCTCCATACCAATAGGCAGTATCATTCGCAAGAAAATGTTTCAACTTGATTTTGAAGAATGGCTTATAGCAGAAGGTTGGGGGAAAGAGTCTCTTGACTATATCCGTAATTGTTATATAAACAGATTGTCAGTGACAGAGGCTCAACATGAAAAACTATTAGGGGAGTTTAAGAAATACTTGTTGGTCGGAGGATTGCCTGATGCTGTCAATACTTATCTGGACACCCACAATATAGTCAGGGTGCGAGAAGTGCAAAATGCAATACAAGATCTTTATAAAGAGGATGCTGCAAAATATGAGAAAGAGGCAAGTAAGAAACTTTTAATCCGCAGAATTTATGATATGATAGTGTCACAAATGGAAAATAAGAAGAAACGTATCGTTGCTAAGGATATTCGGGGTAAAAAGGGTGATCGCTTCGATTGGTTTGCCGAAGAGTTTGAATATCTCGTCTCTTCCGGCATAGCATTGGATGTACACGCTATTTCCAACCCCAAATACCCATTATCGGAATCTGTTCATAAGAATCTTTTAAAACTTTATCTCAACGATGTCGGTTTACTCACATGGCGATTGTATGGAAACAACATTGCACCTGTATTGAAAGATGAATTAAGTATCAATCTTGGCGCAGTCTACGAGAATATTGTAGCACAAGAACTGAAAGCCCATGGTCACGATCTTTTCTATTATGACAACAACAAAAATGGGGAAGTTGATTATTTGATCAACGATACTGCAAATATGACAGTGCTGCCAATTGAAGTGAAATCCGGTAAAGATTATACGACTCATAGGGCACTTGACAAATTTCTTGAAAATAAAGACTATAATGTCTCTAATGCAATTGTTTTGGATAATGACAGAGAAGTGTATACAGATGGTAAAATAACATACATGCCGATATATTACATAATGTGTATTGAACAAACTGACATTTCAGAAGAAAATTGTTATTTTTGATAAAAATTTTTTGAAATAATGTAAAGATCTATCCCTTTACATATCCGTGTTGAATGATATGTCGAAGGGAGGAGTTATTTGTTGTGATATTCCGATGGCTTGCAGCCGTAATGCTCCTGGAAGCATTTGCTCATGTAGCTTGTGGAGCTGAAGCCTGTGGCGTCGGCAATCTCCGTGATGCTCATCTTCCCTTCGGAGATAAGGGCAGCCGCCTTTCTCAGACGGATATCGCGTATGAAGATGCTTGGCGATTTGTCGAGGAGCGACGTCAGTTTACGGTAAAGTCCGGTGCGATCCATGCAGAGATCCGCACTGAGACGCGCCACGGAATAACCGGGCGTGTCAAGATTCCGTTCCACCGTCTCAATCGCCCGCGTCACGAAATCACGGTCTTCGTCTGATAGCTCTGACTCGCCTGTGACGGATTGATTGTCTCCGTCACTATCGGTAGGAGAAGCCGGTGCTTCCGACTTATATCTGTCGGTCTCCTCTATAAGCTGCCTTATCCTCTCCAGAAGAAACTTCTCCTTCTGTTCCGCCTCTATGCGCCTTTTTTCACGTGCCACATATATGCGTATCCCGGTGATGACAATAATGATTGCAATAAGTACATATATCGCGAACGCTATGGGCGACGCCCACCACGGATGCCGAATCACCACGTCGATTGATGCCTCAGGAGAATCGGGCAGGTCACTCTTCTTCACCCTGAACCGGTATTTGCCGGGAGCAAGGGCAGTGTAGGTCGTGGTCAGCATACGGTTGCGGATATCGGAGGGAGTTGCATACCGCCAATCCTTATCCGCACCCTCCAGCATGAATACGAACTTTGGATTGGCAGAGGATATGTCGGGATCAGAGACTTCAAATGTGATGAAATTACCGTAATGGGGTAGGGAGATTGCCTCCGAACGAGCCGCAATCTTAGTCGTCACCACTTCGCCGTCATAGCTACGAAGCGGTTCTATCCTCCTCGCATTGACAAGTATTCCTGATATGAACGGAGTCCGGCTATTAGTTATGGAAGCCGAATCATTAGGAACGAAAATAGAAAGGCGGTCGGTCTCATTGAAGAATATTGCCCCGTTTCCCGACACGAAAGAGGCTCCTGACCCATATTCTCCCGACATCGTGATTGGCGTTGAATCGGTATATGCGATTTCTATACCGTATCTGAGGGAATCGGGAAAAGTCACGTTTGCAAATTTCCCGTTGAGGTTTATGTTGACTGATCCGTCGATATTTTCTGAGAATACAGATGATGCAGCAGGGGTGGAGAGCGGGGAGGGTGTGCCTTTCGGGATGGAATGATATCGGTAGAGCAAGGGATTATGATAGAATATGCCCCTGTTGAGCGTGCCGACAAGTATACCGTTATTATTGTCAACAGCAATAGTGCTCAGTTCTGATGCCAGCAGATTGCCGTTTTTAGTGCGCAGATAAGGGATATGCTCAAAAGAGAGGTCAGAAGGATTATAGAGTATAAGACCGTTAGGAGTGCTGATGAAGATGCCGGAATCGGATACGGCAATAGTATTCAGACGTATGTCAGATTCAAGAAGTTTCTCCCAAGATGCGGATTTGACGTTGAAATGGAATAGTGCGCCCACCGCTCCATTCCTGATCTGATAGAATCCGTCGGACGACTCTGCGAGAAGCGATGTGAACTCATATTTGAAGTGTTTACTTTCAGGATAGGCGGCAACGGAGTAGACAATCTTACCGGATTTGATGTCAAGACGGCTTACGATGCCGTTGCGGTAGAACAGATAGGCGGAATCTTCATCGGCAGCCAAGTCTATTAGTCCTCCGTAGTGATTGTCTATACTGAAATTCTTTTTGCATTGCGGGAGCAGAAGGTCATCCCCCGCTACAATCCAAATTCTTCCCAGTTTATCGGCAAAGAAATCATCCGCCGGGGCATCTACTCCAAGTCCATGCAGCACTCCCTTCACATCCGTCGCGAATATCTCGGTGTCGAGATCCACGCATTGGAGAGAATGCATATTTTTAAGCCATAGATATTTACCGCCGTGCGAGAGATAAAGATGATGGTAGCCGTCATATCCACGGAGCGGATATTTATCGGATGTGACATTGAAAAGATGGGAGAATCTTGACCCGTCGAATATGTCGATACCGTCAACAGTGGCAAACGCCGTGCGTCCGTCATCCAATCGTATGATGCTTCTTATCCTCGTGTCGCCGTGGTTATCGATTTTTGAGAAAAGGAAATTACGTGACACGTCATCCGATGCCGCTACTCCGCACTGTATCACGGCATATATGCACACCATAATTATGGATATACAGAATCTCACCGCTTCGTAAGAAACGGTGGATGATACTGATTTGAGACACTGCGGATGTCTCCTCATAGTGGGATTATAGGATGATTATGAGTGATTCGGTATCTGTTATTCAGTGAATACGTAATCGGCAGCCATCTCCTCAATGGCATCCATATCAGGCACCCATTGTCCCGGATTCTCCACGCTCATCTTCACAAGATCCATCATGGGATAATAGTCGCAGTCAGGAAGATCGTTCTCCGGATCAGCAATCTCCATGTCCCAGGTGAGAGTGTTGATCTGTAGCTGCACGTTGTCGGTGTATGCTTCCTCCTCCGCGATATATTCCTTCACGAGATCGGCGGCACGGTTAATGAAAAGTTTTGTATCCATTTTATAGGTTTATGGTTTATGGTTTATGGTTTATAGGTTTATGGTATTATATCATAAACCTGCTGATGTATATTCAGTATATAATGATATCGTAGGCGCGTCAGAAGTCAAACAGGATTGTTGCGGAGATGTTCCAGCAATCCGTTCTCAGAGAGGCGTCGGGATGAGATGGATAGCTGCTGACGGCATTACCGAGACCGAACCGGTAGGCGCCTGCAATCTGGATAAAGTTGACAATATCGAATCCGATCCCCACGTCCCATCCGGTCTGCACTACCTTTGAAGAGAGGGGAGCCTTGTTGTCGTTGCCAACACGGAAAGCAAACGACGGACCGGTATATATCATCGGACCAAACAGCTCATGGAATGATTTCATCCAGAACTTATATTTGAAATGCACCGGCACCTCGATGAAGTTACGCCCGAAACTCACCGGATCTTTCCCTGTTTCGGAAAGACGGGTGTTATAGCGTGTGTAGAGTATCGCGATGTCGGGGGCGAAACCGCATTTCGGCATCTGGTATTCAAATACGAAGCCGCCGCTGAAACCTCCGCCATTACGCAGAGTGGCGTCGCCGGCATTTTTCAGTCGGGCAGAGGCTATGTCGCCTCCGAACCGGAACCCATACCGTAGCTGTGCGGAGACCGATGTAGATGTCATGAATAGAAACATGACTAAGAGTGAGACAATATGCAGGAATCTTTTCATATCATGATAACGCTTATTAGCATCCCATATTACACGGATGGTATTATTTGTTTTCAGGGGAGGGTGGTGCCATTCTCTTTGCAGAAGCGGGAGTCGGCAAGAGGTCGGCGGGGAGGTCGCGGCTCATGTGGGTGAAGAGAAGGGTGATTGCAGAGAGCGATATTATCGCTATGCCAGTGGAATGGACTATATCTCCAAGACCCACGAGAGGACTGACTACTGCCCCGAACAGATAGCCTGCCAACCCGATCAGAGCCGAGGCATCGCCGGCACAGTCCCTGCCTTCATTCATGGCAAGCGTATTCCCTACTGTGAAGAGCATTCCGAGGCACAACAGCATCGGGAGGTTCATAGCCTCATACACCCACACGTTATCAATTAGGAAGAAGCATGCGAATTGCGCAATCGCCACGAGCGTAAGCGTGCGTCCGGCTATTACAGCGGCTCTCTTCAGGGGCTTGAACCGTAGGGCGATCATGGAGCCTGTGGCAACGAACAGGGCGTTGAAACCCATGAAGAAACCGAATTGCATCTGTGAGTAGCCGTAATGGTCCTGTATGATGAATGGGGCTGAGGATATGTATGCGAAGAGGATGCCGAGGGCCGCCCCCTTGAGCATGACGTGTATGACGAAATGACGGTTGCGACAAAGCACTGCATAATTCTTGAATGCCACCCCGAAGTGACCTGTAATCCTTCTTGAGACGGGGAGTGATTCCTTGAATACCGGAGATATGAGAAGCAGGAATGCACAGAATCCGAAGAGTATCCAGAATATCCCTTGCCATCCGATGGAACGAGCCACAAGTCCGCCGATCACCGGCGCACTTGCCGGCGCGAAACCGTTGATTGCCCCGACAAGAGCCATTACTTTTGCCAATGCGCGTCCCTGATAGAGATCGGCGGGAATGGTGCGGGCGAGGAAATAACCGCCGGATGCGCCCAGTCCCTGCACAAGTCGCCACCAGATGAAGACGTGTATGGTTTTTGACCATACGCAGCATACGGCACCTATGCAGAACACTATGAGTGCCCCGATAAGTATCGGCTTCCTTCCGAACCTGTCGCTTAACGGACCGAGTATCATTTCTCCTACTCCGAGTCCGATCATTCCGAATGTCAGACCAAGTTGCACGGTGGACGTGGTGGTATGGAACGACCTTACCATTTCCGGAAGTGTCGGAAGATACATGTCGTTGACAAACGATCCGAACGCGCTCAACATTACCAGATAGAATATGAGGAAGACGTAGTAGCGTCGGGATGATGTGCCGCTTGCAGGGGTAGTGGCGGCAGCCGGTGTTTTAGTGGATGAAGACATAAAAAAGAGCGTTTAGACATAGACTAAACGCTTTAATTCCAGAGATGGTTTATCCCGGTCACTTGATGTTGTTGCGCAGTTTGGTGAGGAATTTCTTCATTGCGGAGCTGTCGTGGTGCTCCACGATTTCCTGAAGTTCTGCGAGCTGGGTGCGTATCTTCTCAAGTTGCTTCGGGGTGTGAGGGTTAAACATGATCTCACTCAATAGATGGTCATCCTCGCTAAGCACGCCACGCGCGATGTCGAAATGGCGTTTGAACGTTGTGCCCGGAGCATCCTGATGCTTCATTATTCCGGCGAATACGAAAGTGGATGCGAACGGTATTCCGAGGGAATAAGCCATAGTCTCGTCGTGCTCGTCGAAAGTGTATTCCACCACGTTTAGTTTCAGTTCATTGTAGATATCCTTGAAGAAAACCCTTCCGAGATGGTCCCCCTCCTTGATAATTACGGCATTCTCATTCCGAAGATTAGAGAGAGATGCGAATGTGGGCCCGAACATAGGATGGGTGCTGACAAAAGGATGTCCGGCCTTCTCATAGAACTCCGGCAATCCGGTCTTTACGGAAGCGATATCGCTGAGTATTGCATTCTGCCGGATATATGGTAGAATAGCCTCAAACGCTTGGATGGTATATTTGACGGTGGCGGCATTCAGCACCATGTCGGGATCAAACTCCTTCACTTCCTCCGGCGAAGAGAACCGCTGCACATTAAACGTGAAACGCAGCCGCTGCGGGTCGGTGTCAAGAATCGCCACATCATGACGGAAAGAGAGAAGGTCGCAGAAAAAGGAGCCCATTTTGCCGGCTCCAAGAATCAATATTTTCATTATTGTATCGTTATTGAAGATTGCAAAGTTAATAATTAATATTGTAAGTAACCAACCATATTAAAACAAGGGAGTTGTCTAAACATGTTCCGAAAGGTTAAATATCCTAAAAGTATGTGAAATAGAAGAGGGATGATGTTCTGAATATCATCCCTCTTCTATTTCAATAGATTATCGGTTACCACCAGGTAAATCCGCACGATTTGCAAGTTTGTTATAATTGAATTCGACAGTTGGAACGGTTATAACCCAGCCGTAGAAATCATCCGGATCAAATCTTTGAGTGAATGAGACGCCTCTGTTTCCGGATTCCATATTCCCGGCTTCCCAACCGACACGGACTATTGGATCGTGCCAACGTTTCATATCAAACCAGTTGAAACCTTCACCCCAAAGTTCAAACGTTCTGTAATCTTTGATTTCCTGAAGAAGAGCTTCACCGGAAGAGGTGCAATCATAATTTGGATCTCGCTTATCCTTATTAATTTCTATGAGAATTTTACGTGCCGTGGCTTCGTCACCGTTGCGGTAAGCTGCCTCAGCTTCGGTATATGCCATTTCAGATGCACGCATAAACGGCCATTGATTCATACCATATACCTGGTTGCCCCAGAATTTGTATTGTGTTCCAAATAATACTTCGGTGCTTTTCCCTTGATATGGAGCAATGGTGCCGCTTAAGAATCCGTTGATTTTATCTTGACGGGCATATTCTTGTTTTCCATATTCAATTATGAAATCTCTCATGGCTGTATTCTGACTGTTGATCTGAATCCTCATACCATTAGTGTAAATTTTGGATGCATCCCAAAAATCTTCAGCTTTAAGACCATACTTATCTGCAAGTTCTTTGTTGAGTTCAAGGAATTCGGGCGTTATATACAACCGCTTTCTGATGTCGGTGATGGGGAATTTTTTATACAGCATATAATCAATTGAGTTAACTGCATAGCCCCACGAACTCTGATAGCGTCCGTTGCATGCATTGTAGGCACCGGTGGCATAGTAATATATAGACTGTGCGGGTGCTTCATACATCGTAGCCCACATATACTCGTCATTTGCAGTCACAAAGCCAGAAGTATATTCATCGGCAGACATTATGGGATATCCTTTCCGAGCTTCCGCTGCCATTTGTTGCGCTTTCTGATAGTCATGTGTGATCATGGCTATGCGGGCATATATTCCACGGGCAACAGAGGCGTCAGGTTCCCAAATGAAGTCTCTTTTCCAGCCGCAATTATCAAAGAGGTTGATGGCTTCGTCAAGGTCAGCATAAATCAGATCTATAGCTTCCTTCATGGTGCTGAATGGTAAATCTTCAGTTGTGCTGTTTTTACGTATGATCAAACATTTGACATCGCCATTGTTTGCATTTTCCCAGTTTGGCGCATAACATTGTACAAGCCGCGTGTACAAATGTGCACGCATTGTCAAGGCAACCGCCTTGATGAAATCCCTCTCTCCGTCGTATGAGTCCAGATTGTCGATGTTTTCGATTATGAGGTTTGCCCAATTAATGAGATTATATGCATAATACCACATCTGTTGTGCTCCCCAATAAGTCTCTTGGCGAAGCTGACTCCAGTTTGCATAAGTGTCGCTTGTCCCATGTCCGCAATATAGATTGCTGAGCATTGAATTACCAAAAACCTCACCATAGTAAATCATCATCCAAGCCTCTCCATTTGTGCCGTTGAGCTTATGTTCTGTGAATTGACGGTACATTCCCTGACACAAACCTGTCTTTGCTGCTCTTGCGCCTTCTATTGTGCCCGAGATATCAGCGGAACTTGTTGATGTGATTGGCTCTTTATCAAGATAATCAGATGAGCAAGAGGTCAATGCCGGAGTTAGCATGGTAGAGACCATGAGAGCGGCAATCCCTTTTGTTATTATATTTTTTTTCATGTCGTTTTTTTCGTTTATAAGATTTAGAAACGAGCTGTCAGTTGGAAAGAAAATACTCTTGAGACAACGAAATAGTTACCTTGTCCGCCTGAATAGTTGTATGCGGGGTTGATGCCTTTCCGTTTTGTAACGGTGAATAGGTTTTCAACATTGAATCCGAGGTTCAAAGCCTGAAGTTTTATAGGATCGGTCACTACCTTCGGGAAATCATAACCTACGGAGAGGTTTTTGAATTGGAGATAGCTTGCATCCGTCAACCAGCGCGAAGATGTGGCGTTGTCGTAGCTGGAGTATTGTGCGTTGATTTGTGGATTTATTTTTTTGCTGATTCGTTGTGAGGGGTCGTCCATGTTTAGACCTGCAGGAGCTTCGGTCCATGAATTCAACACATCCTTGTGGTAACTGTTGGTTTTGCCATCGCCATAAGACATAAGGCTGTTATAGGTGCTGTCAAGGACTTTACCCCCGAGGCTGTAGGTGAACAGTGCTCCCAGGGTTATACCTTTCCATTCGAGTGTTGTTCCAAACGAACCGAATACGGTGGGAAGGGATGAGCCCTGGAATTCTTTTGATGAATATGTCGTTTGTGTGGTGTAGGGCTTACCGTCGATTTCTACATAGGCATTGTTTTTCTTCGCTCCCTCAATGTTGGAATCCCAAGCGGATTGGCTGAATTCCCAATTGCCGGTCTCTTCGTTGAGCTCCATGAATTCATGGCTGTCTTTGTTGATCTCATAAAGAGCCCGACCTGTGGCCATATCCACGCCCGCATAGGTGGGTATGTAGAATTCATAACGGCTTTTCCCTTCGATAAGGGCGATGTTCGAGGTCCACTGGTTGCCGCTTGCCGGCAATTTTGTCAGTTTGTTCTTTATAAATGATGCATCCAGATTCAAACCCCAGCGGAAATCTCTTGTCCTGATGACGTCGCCTTTGAACATAAGTTCCCATCCGACATTTTGCATTGTGCCGATATTTGTAAGAATAGTCCATTGTGCGCCGTCCCATTTTCCACCGGCTGATGCAGGCTGTTTTACGTTATATAAAAGATCCACATTCTTTTTCAAGAAGTATCCGATAGAGAAATTTAATCTGTCGTTGAAAAGAGTGCCTTCAAGGGCAACGTCAAGAGTCCTGACGCTTTCCCATTTCGCTTTGTCGTTGCCCATCTGAGAGGGTGACATTACCAGCTGGCTGTCGACTCTGGCAGCACGTTGTGCGTAAAGAGACCAATATGCATAGGAATTTGCTGCCGCATCCGAACCGGCTGTACCATAAGATGCGCGAAGCTTGAGATAATTTATCCAGTCAATATTGCGGAGGAATTTCTCCTTGGAGATAATCCAGCTTGCGCCGACGCTCCAGAATGTGCCCCAGCGTGAGTCTTTTGCAAAGCGTGATGTGCCGTCTCTGCGAAGTGAGGCCTCTGCGAAATATTGCTGGTTGTAGTTGTATCTGGCTCTTCCAAGATAAGATTCTGTGGTGCGCTGGATATGATATGCCGAATAGCTCTCGTTCTTTGCAAAATTAGTAAGTTCCAAAGCGCCGGCTGTGAATATCATGTCAGAAGCCTGTTGGTAGTTGTAGCCATAATCGTAAGAATAATTTTCATGATCAAGCAGCACATCGACATGATGGTCTCCATATTGATGTTCCCACGTAAGGGTCTGCATGAAATTGTAGGTCTTGGTGTTATAGTTGGTGACTCTCAGACGTCCGAAACCGAGAGCCGATCCGACCCACGGATTGCCAAAACTCTTGTATTCTTGTTTTGATCTGAACATATCCCCTCTCACGGTGAATTCGAATCCATAGGGAAGGATTGCTGTCGCATTTACTGACAGGTCTGCGGTCAGTTTGTTGAAACTATTGCTGTTTGAACGCAATAGATATGCGATGTTGCTCTCATAGGGAGTGTAGCCCGGATTCGTGTTCCATTCTTTCTCTCCATTTTCATCATAAATGATCGCGCCTGTTTTCATATCGTGATTGTAATACGGGAATACCGGGGCACGATAAACGTAGTTGAAAGGATTGGATGTAACCCCAAGATCATCGACATCAAGGTCATCATCCTGCGATTTCTGGTAACTCATGTTGGTGTTCACTCCAAATCTGAAATAATTCACGGGAGTGGCTGAGAGGTTGATACGGTTTGAGAAACGCTCGAAATCAGTGTTGATCATATAGCCCTGCGATTTCAGGTAGCCGGTTGATGCAAATACGTTGAACTTATCTTGTGCCGCAGCAACAGAGACATTATATTCTTGACGATAACCATTCTGCGACATGGCATCCCACCAGTTAAGGTCATCATACGCCGCTAACGGATTAAGCACCACATTTCCGTTTTCATTGAATATATCTTCAGCTTTCTTATCACCATATATATTCCAAACGTGGACATTATCAAAGAAATGTTCTATCTGGTCTTTTCGGATTTGGTCAAGAGTAAGCTCATTATTCTCCAAAGAATTCTGACTGTTGACTATTGAGGTAAGCGTGGTTTCCATCCATTGGTTGGAATTTAAAGTCTCATAGAAAGGAAGCCCTCTCTGATATATGCCTTGATTTATTTTCAAGGTCACATCAACTTTACCTTTGGACTTGGCCTTTCGTGTCGTGATGAGAATCACGCCATTTGCACCCTTCGCACCATAAAGTGCGCATGATGCGGCATCTTTCAACACAGACATTGATTCAACATCCTCCGGATTTATATCAGCAATTGAGCCATTGAATATCACGCCATCGACAACATATATCGGAGCATTCGTGCCATTTACGGTATTGATGCCACGGATAAGAATAGAGGGAGCTCCGCCGGGACCTGCAGTGGTGCTGCTCGATACTTGCACACCCGGTGCGATTCCTTCCAGTGCGGAAGTGACCGTATTGACAGGCCTTTTTTCAATCTCAGCGGAATTTACTACAGCGACTGATCCTGTAAGGGACTCCTTTGTGGCAGTACCATAAGCAACTACCACAACATCATCAAGCTCCGCAGATTCTGATTGAAGAAAAACCTTCATGCCATCTTTTAGTTCTACAGTTGTCGGAGTGTAACCGACATAGGTTATTTTTGCTTTTTTGACACCTTGTGGCACTCGTAGCACGAAATTTCCATCAATGTCAGTAGCGACGCCTTGCCCTCCTCCGATAGGTGCGACTGTTGCCCCTACCAATGGCTCATTATTGGTAGCATCAAAGATTGTGCCTTTAACCGTATGGATCTGGGCAGAAATCTCAAGCGAGCATACCAACATTGCCAACATAAAGAAAAATAGTTTTCTCATCGGATCAATGTAGTTTAGTTAATAATGGTTTTTATTGAAATCATCGGCTCAGTTAAACCGATTGTCTATTTTTTGGTACAATGGATACAAATGCGAACAAATTTGATTGATGTAGTAATTATCAAAACCAAATATGAACCGCTTGCAAATTCTTTTTCGATGGCAAATATATAATAATATTTAATTTAAAATATATGGCAATGTGTTAAAAAAAGTTAATGAATATCTTTTTTAAAACATCTTCCTATTAAGACATATTAGTATTATTAGAATAATTATATTTGTGTCAAGTGGTTGAATGTTAATTAAAGAATTAGTTGTCTTATGAAGGCGCGACATGTATTTTTTTCAATATACATGTCGCGCCTATTGTTAAAATTTGTTTTCTGTGTTATTCGAGGCAAGCGTCGAGTGCTTCGGTGATTGCGTGGCGGTCGAGGTGTTGCCCGATGAAGACTATTTTCTGCATACGGTCGCCATACTTGGGATCCCAGTCACGCATGAGTCCGGGGTCGGTTGCCAGCATACGCTGGAGTTCATCCTCCGGGGCGGTGGCATACCATTGTCCGGCTTCGGTCAGCTTCTTCTGCACGCCAGCCTGTTCGAAGAGATACGACATGTCGGTGTTGTCGGAGAAGTAGCAGATACCTTTTGCGCGTATCACGCTCTTTGGCCAGTGTTTGGCAACGAACCAGTCAAACTTGTTAATGTCGAAAGCCTTCCGGCGGTAGTATACGAAGGTGCCGATACCATATTCCTCTGCCTCACCCTCTCCGTGATGATGGTGATGACAATGGCATACGCCATGCTCGTGATCACAGTGGGAGTGGTCATGATCGTCATGATCGTCATGATCGTCATGATCGTCATGATTGTTATGATTGTCAGGATCGTCAATATTGTCAGTATTGTCAATATTGTCAGTATTGTCAGTATTGACATGATGGTGGTGATGATGATGCTCCTCCTCTTCGATCTCATCGAGGGGTTTTTCGATTTCCTGAATCCAGGTGGCGGCTGTGACGGTCTTCTCGAAATTGAAGAGACGGGTGTCGAGGAGTTTGTCAAGATCCACGTCGCAATAGTCGCACTCTATGATTTCGGCTTTTGGCTGCAGGGCGCGTATTACCCCTTTAATATGTTCTGCCTCTTCCTTCGTCACTTCCGAGATTTTATTAAGGAGGATTATATTGCAGAACTCGATCTGCTGAATGACGAGGCTCTCTATATCCTCTTCACCGAGATCCTTTGTGGTAAGGGAGTCGCCGGCATTAAACTCGCTTTTGAGTCGAAGGGCGTCGACCACCGTGACGATACAGTCGAGAATAGGGAGACCCTCCCTGACGAGATTCGGAGCCATGGCAGGCATCGAACAGATGGTCTGAGCGATGGGTTCGGGTTCGCAAATGCCGCTTGCCTCGATCACTATATAGTCAAATCCACCGCTGACGAGATCCGAGAGCTGCTGCATAAGATCCATCTTGAGTGTGCAGCAGATACACCCGTTCTGAAGAGCCACGAGGCTATCGTCGTCACCACCGACCACCCCGCCTTTTGCGATGAGATCGGCATCAATGTTGACTTCACCGATATCATTCACGATAACGGCGAAGCGGATTCCTTTACGATTGTTGAGTATCCTGTTGAGAAGAGTGGTCTTACCGCTTCCGAGGTATCCGGTCAGCAGCAAGACAGGGGTTGTTTTTGATGTCATCAGATATTATTTTTGAAAACTTCATTGCAAAATTAATACATTTCCCTGATATGGAAGTTTACTTCCAAATGAAAACTTTGTCAGAAACTTACTTGTAGGAGTGTCTGTATGCGGTTGTCGTGCGCCTGACGGTTGTCGAAGTCCACACGTCTGCCATATAGATATTCCAGCCCCACCTCCACGATGGAGTTGACTTTCCAGAAGACGTTGCCTACCACGTATTGCGCATACTTATATCCATTCTTCCATGGAGTTGATGAGTCGGCATATTGGTTTGCATAAGTGCGGACGTGGCTATACATGGCTGTGCAGAACACGTTGGGGGAGAAATTGTATTGCAGTGCGCCGTATGCGCCCCAAGCCTCCACGCGGTTGAGTGCACCAGGATTCTCCGGGTCGGGCATAAGATCCATGCCGGTGCCTCCGAGATCCTGTATGTAGCTTGTGACACCTTTACCGTACACTCCTTGATAGTAGGCGGATAATCCTCCGGCTATTGGGGTCTTGCCACTTGCCTTTATTCCCCATCCCACCTTGTCGATATTACGGGAAGCTGAGTTGTCGCGGTAATACAGGTTGCGTATTATTCCTGAGAGCCTTAGCCAGCCGTTGCCGTTAGCCCATGACCGTTGTAGGTAGAAGGGGATATCGGGTACGCGCTGTGTTACTGTTGCAGTCTGTGATGCGTTGGTTGCGGAATAAGAGGGCATATCTATTCCGATTCCGGCTTTCCATTCCTTATTTTTGCCGAATGGGTGCTCGTAATATATGTTGCCGTGTATCATGCAGGCAAAGGCATTTGGACCCTCATAATCAATAGTGGTCGGGACAGCACCCACATCAGTAAATAGGGAATAATTATATCCGGCTGTTATGCCACGATATTTCAGGTAAGCCACCTGTAGTTGCGGGGTATATCCGTTGCCTAGAAAATTAATCGAGATGTATGCGCCGAGCTGATTCTTCGTGCCGGGAAGAGCCACGACGTTCAGATATATGTTGCTTTGCTGCGCACTGAACCGGAACTGGGCACCGTTGCCCGGTTGCTGCTCAATCGGTATGGCGGAAGTGGTGAACATATTGTCGTCGTGTATCGGATGTCCGAAATCAAATAGAGCTACACTCTTTATGTTTGCGCCGAGACCCATATAGAATTTCCCCTCCTTACCGTGAAGCGTGAAGCGAGGCACGTCGGGGGTGCCCTGCAACTTGGGGGCATTCTCATGGAGGGTTATGTAGGTGTCGGTGGAATCGCGATATTCTACTATCTTGATTGATACTGTTTCTTCCGTCGGGTCTTGACCGGCAGACTGTGCGTTGGCGCATATCGGCAATATTGATAGAGCTGAAGCGAGCGACAGGGTAAGGGATGATTTTATTGACATGGATGATATGGTGTTGAAGTTTAATTTTATATAATTAAATAACACCTTATCTTATGAATGGTTGAAAAAAACTCTCTCCGGAAGTCCGGAAAGAGTTCTTTCAGTCTTAGACACTTTCGATATGTCTGTATTCCCTGACCGGGTCAGGGTTATTGTCAATAAGATTCTTCGGGAGTGGGGAAATCGCCGCTTTTGACATCGGAGATGTAGTTCTTTACTGCATCGGTCATTATCGTCGCGAGGTCGGCATATCTGCGGAGGAAGCGAGGGGAGAACCCTTTGTTGATTCCGAGCATATCGTGCATGACGAGCACTTGACCATCAACACCCCCGCCTGCACCGATGCCGATCACCGGGATACTGATCTCTTTTGCCACACGGGTAGCTAGTTCAGCGGGGATCTTTTCGAGCACGAGAGCGAAGCAACCGATCTCTTCAAGGAGTTTGGCATCCTCAATCAGTTTTTTTGCCTCCTCCTCTTCACGGGCACGGACGTTGTAGGTGCCGAATTTGTTGATGCTCTGGGGGGTGAGACCGAGATGCCCCATCACGGGAATTCCGGCGCAAAGGATCCGTTCGATCGACTCTCTGATTTCCGAACCACCCTCCATCTTGACAGCTTCGGCATGGCTCTCTTTCATGATTCTGATGGCAGACGCGAGAGCCTCCTTGGAGTTGCCTTGATAAGAACCGAATGGTAGGTCAACGACAACGAGGGCACGGCGGGTGCCTTTGATTACTGATTTTGCGTGATAGATCATCTGGTCGAGAGTGATCGGGAGGGTTGTGACGTTTCCTGCCATTACGTTTGAAGCGGAGTCACCGACGAGAAGCACGTCAATACCTGCTTCATCAAGGATTTTTGCAGAAGAGAAGTCGTATGCAGTGAGCATAGAGATCTTTTCGCCTCTCTGTTTCATCTCGACAAGGCGTCGGGTAGTCACCTTGCGAGCGTTATCTGTAGTATTTGTCGACATAATAAATGCGCCGTAGCGCGAATTACTGATTAAAGGCGTAAGCCTGTTTAAATTCGCTGCAAAGTTACCCTTTTTTACTGAAAAGACCAACAATCCCAAATAAATTCGCATCTTGTATTAGCAGCATTAGCACTGTTTGTGTCAATTGTTGTGGTGCGATCTTTTTCTCTTTGGGTAGTGTTGATATGTCTCGCCGGGTAGTGTGGTTGTTTGTTCTCTCAAGACGAATGGACTTTTATGCGATTTTTTAGTTATGGCTATTGTTGTGATGCGATTATTTTGCACTGCGGATGGAATTTATTAACTTTGCAGTCAGATAATAATAACGACACAATGGAATACAACCACCGCGAAATAGAACAACGCTGGCAGCAGTATTGGCGCGACAATAAGATATATCGCGCAGAAGAGAAACCGGGTAAGAAGAAGTTTTATGTGCTCGACATGTTCCCGTATCCGTCGGGGGCGGGTCTTCACGTGGGTCATCCCCTCGGATATATAGCGAGCGATATCTACTCCCGTTTCAAGCGTCAGCAAGGATTCAATGTGCTTCATCCGATGGGTTACGATGCCTACGGACTCCCCGCAGAACAGTATGCAATCCAAACCGGTCAGCATCCGGAGAAAACCACAGTGGCAAACATCGCCCGCTATCGCGAGCAGCTTGACAAGATCGGTTTCTCATTTGACTGGAGCCGTGAGATACGCACCTGTGATCCGGAATATTACAAGTGGACACAGTGGGCATTCATCAAGATGTTCAACTCATATTATGATCTTGATGCCGACAAGGCAATGCCGATAGAGAATCTTGTGGCACGCTTCAAGGAGTCGGGCACAGAGGGTATCCATGCCGCATGTTCGAAAGAACTGAAATTCACAGCCGATGAATGGAACGCCTATACAGAGAAGGAGAAGTCTGACGTGTTGATGAACTATCGTATCGCCTATCAGGGGGAGACGATGGTCAACTGGTGTGAGGCTCTCGGCACAGTCCTCGCCAACGATGAGGTGACGGAGGGTGTCAGCGTGCGCGGCGGCTATCCTGTAGAGCAGAAGGTGATGAACCAGTGGTGTCTGCGTGTGTCGGCTTACGCTCCGCGTCTGCTTGACGGTCTCGACACACTTCAGTGGAGCGATTCTCTCAAGGAGACACAGCGCAACTGGATAGGACGCAGCGAGGGTGCAGAGATGCGTTTCCCCGTAGTTGGAAAGGATTTTGACCTTGAGATCTTCACCACACGTGCCGATACAAGTTTCGGAGTCACTTTCATGGTGCTTGCTCCCGAATCAAAATATGTGGAGATGCTTGTCACTCCCGAACAGAAGGATGCCGTTGATGCATATCTCGCAGAGGTGAGCCATAAGACAGAGCGTGAGCGTCAGATCGATAAGAAAGTATCGGGTGTCTTCACAGGCAGCTATGCACTGAATCCTATTTCCGGTAAGGAGATACCTATCTGGGTGAGCGACTATGTGCTTGCCGGCTACGGCACAGGCGCAATCATGGCTGTTCCGGCGCACGACTCCCGTGACTATGCCTTCGCACGTCATTTCAATCTTCCTGTAATCCCGTTGATTGAGGGTGCCGATGTCAGCGAGGAGAGTTTCGATGCCAAGGAGGGTAAGATGATCAATTCCGCCAATGAGAAGCTTGATCTCAACGGTCTTGAAGTGAAAGAGGCTATTGCCAAGACAAAACGATATATAGAGGAGGCAGGAATCGGCAGAGTGAAGGTTAACTATCGTCTGCGCGATGCCATATTCTCACGCCAGCGTTACTGGGGCGAACCGTTCCCGGTGTATTATAAGGATGGCGTGGCTCACGTGATGGATGAGAGCGTGTTGCCCCTCATGCTTCCCGAAGTAGACGCCTATCTGCCCACTTCTACCGGCGAACCGCCGCTCGGACGTGCTAAGAACTGGAAGACTCCGGAGGGTTATCCTATCGAACTCTGCACGATGCCCGGTTTCGCAGGCTCCAGCGCATACTATCTGCGCTATATGGATCCCCACAACTCGGAGGCGCTTGTAGGCAAGGAGGCTGATGAATATTGGCGCAACGTCGATCTCTATGTCGGCGGTGCGGAACATGCTACCGGACACCTGATCTATTCGCGTTTCTGGAACAAGTTCCTCTATGACCTCGGTGTTGTGGTTGAGCCGGAGCCGTTCAAGAAACTTGTCAACCAGGGGATGATCCAGGGCAGAAGTAATTTCGTATATCGCATAAAGGACACCAACACGTTTGTCAGCAAGGGACTTAAAGACCAGTATGATGTGGCTCCGATACGCGTGGATATAAGCATGGTTAGCAACGACGTGCTCGACATAGAGCGGTTCCGCGCATGGCGTCCGGAGTTTGCCGATGCCGAGTTTATCCTTGAAGATGGGAAATACAATTGCGGCTATGCTGTGGAGAAGATGTCGAAGTCGATGTATAACGTGGTGAATCCGGATGATATCGTGGAGCGATATGGTGCGGATACTCTCCGCCTTTACGAGATGTTCCTCGGTCCGGTAGAGCAGTCGAAACCGTGGGATACGAACGGCATCGACGGAGCAAACCGCTTCCTGAAGAAACTTTGGGGTCATTATGGGAAGCTCGACCATTCCTGCACCGCACCGATGACGAAGGAGGAACTGAAGACCATGCACAAGCTCATCAAGAAGGTGACGTCTGATATAGAGAACTTCTCGTTTAACACTTCGGTGTCGGCATTCATGGTTGCATTGAATGAACTCACAGCACAGAAATCGGTCAATCCGGCTGCTATGGAGATCTTCACTCGTCTGATCGCGCCGTTTGCGCCGCATATCGCCGAAGAGTTCTGGCACGGACTCGGCAAGGAGGGTTCGGTGGTGGATGCCGAATGGCCCGAATATGATGAGGCTAATCTGAAGGAGGACAGCGTGAAATATCCTGTCAGCTTCAACGGTAAGACCCGTTTCATGCTCGACGTTCCTGCCGATGCCACAAAAGGAGAGGTGGAGGCAGCCGCACTCGCCGCTCCCGATGCGGAGAAATGGCTCGGTGGCAAGACTCCGAAGCGCGTCATTGTCGTGCCGGGAAAGATTGTCAACATAGTTATATGATGATATTGTTGTCTTACAGGAGAAACAGACCTATGGGTTGGTCTGCAAATGACCGGTAGACGACTCTACAATAAAACGCACCGTCGGTGCGTTTTTTTTTTATGAAACAAGAGATGAAAGAACAAGAGATAAAGGAAATAGTGTTTGCCACCAATAATGCCCACAAGCTTGAGGAGGCACGTGCATTGGCGGACGGAAAGATTAAGATAATGTCGCTGTCGGAGATAGGATGTCATGATGATATTCCGGAAACAGCCGACACCCTTGAAGGGAACGCCCTGATAAAGGCGCGATGGGTAAAGGAGAGATATGGCTATGACTGTTTTGCCGACGACACGGGTCTCATGGTGGATGCTCTCGGAGGTGAGCCCGGGGTCTACAGCGCACGTTTTGCGGGTCCGCAATGCAATGCGGCAGACAATATGGCACTTCTGCTTGAAAAGATGGATGGTGAGACCGACCGTAAGGCCCGTTTCATGACGGTCATAGCCCTTTGTAAAGGTGATGAGCACAGGATATTCACCGGCACAGTGACCGGCACTATAGCCGAGCAACCACACGGCACGGAGGGATTCGGATATGATCCTATATTCGTGGCTGACGAATCGGGGTTGCCTTTTGCCGAGATGTCGCAGGAGGCTAAGAATGCCATATCCCACCGTGGACGTGCGATGAGAAAATTGATAGAATATCTGGCATAGCCACCTCTTTATATTCATAAAATGAAATTAAGACTTACTCTTTCCATCACCGCCGCACTCACTCTATGCAGTATCCAGGCATCGGATTGGAGGATTCACCCCACATTCGACGGAGAGATAAATTACATGGTGGATACGCCTTCGTTTACGTATTTCACAGGGAAGGTGCTTCCCGACAATAATTTCTTTCCGACAAGCCATTCCCTTTTCCGTTATGACAAGGAGGGGGAGGAGCTTCAGTCGTTGTCTACGATCAATCTCCTGTCGGACAATACTGTCAGTCTTATCGGCTATTGTTCCGGGGGTGGTTATCTCGCGGTGGTATATTCCAACTATGATATTGACCTTATCTACGACAATGGGGATGTGGTCAATATCCCGGCTTACCGTCTTGCCTCATTGTCATATTCAAAGATGGTCAACTCAATATCATTCTCCTCAACAGGCGATATGATATATCTTGCTACGGATTTCGGCTATGTTGCGATTAATGCTGTGAAGCATGAGGTGGCGGAGAGCGGCATATATGGAGAGGCATTGACATCAGTTGCTCGCATAGGCGACAGGCTTCTTGCCATAAGGGGCAACAGTCTGCTGGCTGCCGACGCTGCGGGCAACCGATTCTCGATAGATGATTTTGAAGAGGTCGGCGTATTTGACCGTCCGTATTTGCTGCAAACACTCGGCGACTCCAAGGGATTGCTGCTGACGTATGGCGGCTCGCCACAGGCAGTCAGGGTCATAACCGTCACGCCGTCGGGTGTGGAGGTTGGTAATGCCGATAACGCCCGCGTCTACAACGTGAGTGGCAATAAGGATGGGATAATGGTTGCCACGTCTTCATCTTTATGGCAGTATCAGGCTGATGGGAGCCGCACTACGCTGACACTTCCGGACAATTACCGGAATGTAATCGCCTCTTCCTACGATTATTCTGAAATATGGCTTGGCAATGGCAGGAAAGGGGTGAGTAGCATGGAGAGAAACGGGGATGATTTCGTGGTCACGCGTGATTATATGATTCCGGATGCCCCTGCACCGTATATCTCCACTCATATCGCGGAGCATCCGTCGCGAGGGTTACTGGTCATAAATTTCGGATACGATTATAATTTCTGGACAATCAATATCCAATTACCGCTTCTTCTTAGTGGCTATAAGGATGGGGGATGGTCAAACTATTCTCCGATATATACGAATCCGGCACAGGGGAGTGTTATCAAGACTCCGAATGGTATTGCAGTAGATCCCGATAATCCGGATTATGTCTATGTATCCTCTGTATCTAATGGCGTAATACGCATGAATCTGAAGGATAGTTCCGACATAATCCACATGTCGAAACCTTCCGATCCGGGAAAGAATCTTCCGGGGTTCATAGCGATAGTGGCAGATCCGATGGATAAGGATAGGAAATGGGCATGCCGTTTTTCAGAGCCGCATTTTGACACGGCGGGAAATCTGTGGATGTCGTATGCCGACATGGATAATCAGACGGAGCCGACGATTCATCTGATGTGCTGGGAAGCCGAAGACCGTCGGTCTACAACTTCCGTGTCGGATTTCCGTGCCCCTAAGTGGTTGCGCGTGAAAGGTGTGAAGTGTACGAATGTTGATGAGGTGGCGCCGCTGACCTATCGCACCCACCGCAATTGGCTACTTTATTCAAATAAGGTGTATGAGAATGCTTTTGCTGTCATCGACACAAACGGCACCCCGACAGAGCCGTCGGATGATAACGTTGTTATCATAAATACGCTTTATGATCAGGATGGCAATGCGGTGAGTGCGCACAACGTCCGTTGCATGTGGGAAGATCCGTCTACGGGGCGTGTATGGGTAGGGCATGATGAGGGTCTCTTCTATTTCAATCCGGATGATTTCATGGCAGGCGACGGCAAGGTGACGCGTATCAAGGTGGCACGTAATGACGGCACTAATCTTGCGGATTATCTGCTGAATCTGGTGCCGGTCAATCATATCACGTCGGATGGTGCCGGACGGAAATGGTTCTCCACCAAGGGTGGGGGCATGGTGTGTCTCTCTGCCGATGGACGAAGCGTGGAGGAGGAACTGACATCCGGATCAAGTCTGCTCCCCGATGATGTGGTCTATTGCGCTTTCTATATCCCTTCCACAAATTCAATGATGATTTCCACCTCCGGCGGACTCGTGGAATACTATTTATCCCATTCCGCGTCATCATCGGAAGATGCTGTCAAGGCATACCCTAATCCGGTGCGTCCGGATTATACCGGGTTCGTCATCATTGACGGATTGCCGGACGATGCTGTAGTGAAGATTGTGGATGCATCTGGAAATCTTGTCAAGGAATTGCGTGCGGAAGGTGGAGAAGCGAGATGGGACGTGACAAATCATGGCTTCAAGCGCGTCAGCAGCGGGGTCTATTTCGTCATGTCGTCAGGGATTGATTCCGATGAGGCGTTTACCAACGTCACCAAAATACTCGTGGTGAACTGATTTTAGAAAATAAAATTACAGATAATAATACATGGGAAAGAATAAACTAAAGAAATTTGCCGATATGTCTACTTTCAGATGTGCCCTTCAGTATCCGCGAGAGGTGCTTCTGAAAGAGGGCTTTCCCTACGTCGGGAAGTGGCATGAGGACTTCTTCGGCAATGAGGGGGGGATCACTCTTGAACTGGGATGTGGAAAAGGTGAATACACCGTCGCGCTTGCAAAGTCGAACCCCGCACGCAATTATATAGGTGTCGACATAAAGGGTGCACGTATGTGGAGCGGAGCCAAGGAGGTGGAGGAGACAGGCATCGGTAATGCCGCATTCCTGCGTGCCGAGATTGAGAATATCGATAAGTTCTTCGCACCCGGAGAAGTAGATGAGATATGGATCACTTTCCCTGATCCGCAGATGCAGAAGACGCGCAAACGTCTCACGTCGGTAAGGTTTCTACAGATGTATGGAAAGTTCCTGAAACCGGGAGGCGTCATAAACCTAAAGACCGATTCCCCGTTCTTATATGAGTACACTCGCCGTCTTGCCGAGTTGAATGGCTTTGAGATGCTTGTCAACACTGACGACCTTTACGGGAGTGGCATGGCGGATCCGGTAAGTTCGATAAAGACGTATTATGAGAGCCAGTGGTTGTCGCGAGGGAAGAAGATAAAGTTGCTTTCGATGCGTGTGCCTGATTTCAGCAATCTTCAGGAGCCTGATTCATCCGATATAGAGAAGGATGATTATCGGGCGTATCCGCGTCATACCGTTCAACCTCAAAATGTCAGCTCTCCAGACCTCTAAAGGGGGAGTGATAATTACCATCAACCATAAACTATAAACCATCAACCATCAACCATGACATTATATCCCAATCTGATAATTGATGCCCTGAGAAACGTGAAGTATCCGGGCAATGGCAAGAGTCTCGTTGACAACGAGATGATAGAGGATGATATCCGTATCGACGGAAATAAGGTGTCGTTCTCTATAATATTCGACAAACCGACAGATCCGTTTGTCAAAAGTGTTGTGCGCTCTGCCGAGGCAGCAATCAAGGCCTATATCTCACCGGATGTTGACATCAAGGATAATATAGCGGTCAAATTCCGTCGTCCTGTGGTGGAGAAACCTGTCAATCCGCTTCCGGGGGTGAAGAATATAATCGGAATCTCATCCGGGAAGGGTGGGGTAGGTAAATCCACTGTTGCAGCAAATGTGGCGATAGCGTTGGCGGCAAAGGGCTATAAGGTGGGTCTTCTTGATGCCGATATATTTGGTCCGTCTGTCCCGAAGATGTTTGGCGTGGAGGGAGAGCAGCTCTATATGGTCAATAAGGAGGGTCGTGATTGGATAGAACCGGTGGAGAAGTATGGCGTTAAGATGCTGAGCATCGGTTTTGTCGTTGACAAGGACAGCGCGGTGCTTTGGCGCGGCGGTATGGCAAGCAATGCGCTCAAGCAGTTGATTACGGATGCCTGGTGGGGAGATCTGGATTATTTCCTTATCGATATGCCCCCGGGCACGAGCGACATTCATCTTACGCTTGTGCAGACATTACCGATTACCGGCGTTGTAGTTGTGTCAACGCCTCAGCAGGTGGCATTGGCTGATGCCCGTAAAGGTATTGCGATGTTCCGAGGTGACAAGGTAAATGTGCCTATCCTCGGTATTGTTGAGAATATGGCATGGTTCACGCCTGCGCCACATCCGGAAGAGCGTTATTACATCTTCGGCAATGGTGGTGCCGTGAAATTGGCAGAGGAATTGGGTGTCAATCTGCTTGCACAGATACCGTTGGTAGCGGACATCTGCAACGATGCGGATTGCGGTGCGCCGACATCCACGTTGCTCGCTACGTCGGAAGCCGACTCCACTAATCCGGAAGTCAAGGCATTCTCCGGTCTTGCCGATGCCATCGTGGAAGCCATAGAGGTGCGCAATATCACACTCCCTCCCACCCACAAAGTCGAAACGCACTAATTAGATTCCATCGTATATTAGATTCCATCGTATAAAAATACGGTCGCTGTGGAGGTTGCACTAAGCAAACGATTCCAGCGACCGTTATTTTTATGATATGGGGTCTTACTCTATTGATGGATGGGGGGTAGGCGTTTAGTGAGAGCTTTGATGGAGTAGGCTATTTTGTTGAGTATGGGATATTGGGTCAGAGTGAGGTAGAGTCGTGTTTTTTTTGTCGGGGTGAGCGACCATTCTCTTAGCTCTTTTTTTAACTCTTGGAGAAAGCCGTTGTCGTTGGTATCAAAGGCTGTGGCGGAGAGGTAGAGTGTCTTTGCCTCAAACATCTCTTTTAGTCGCGATTGGGGAAGATGATAGTATGCTGAGAGGATGCGTGATGTGCGAAGCGATTTTAGATAGAACCGTGCAGACTTTATAGGATTTGATGAGTTGGATATGGAACCGTCAACAATGTTATATAGAAATCTTACTTCCGGATTGAATACGGCAGACCCACAAGAGGCAAGTGCCGCCATGATCGGCACATCCTCACATCCGAATGAGGGATTGCATATCATGTCGGGGGATTCATTAAGGATTTTTTCCACGCACTCTTTACGGTAGACTGCAGCCGAAAGCACATAGGGGAGTGCGTTTACGTGATTGAGTACATCGGGAAGCAATTCTTCACCTTTTATCTCCGACCTATTCCATCTCAGATATGGTAGGCGAGAATAAGCATTATATCGGATGTTTTTTTCTATATCATTAATTATGAAGTCCGAATATACCACGTTGGCTTCCGGATACTCAGCAAAAAGTCTTGCCGCATCGGAGAGTCTTGAATCCCCTATCCATTCATCATCACCTGCACAATCGGTTATATACTCCCCTCTGCATGCTTTTAGACATCTGAAATAATTCCTTACTAATCCAAGATTGCACTCTTCGGGTAAAAGCGTGATTATATCCGGATATTGTTCGGCATATTGTTCGCATATTTTACGTGTGGAATCGGATGAGGAATCATCACCGATAATTATTTCAAAGAGATGGTCACATTTTTGTCTTAATACAGAGTCAAGAGCTTTCGCGATGGTCAGTTCCTGATTATAGCATATAACGATAACGGAGAATAGAGAAGTAATCTTATCCGGAAGTTTTTCGGAGTGCGTCATATCCGTCTGTTTAAGTGAACGTGAAATTCTTCTTCCGTTGGTTGCGGTAGCGGTATTTGAAGATGAGATTTCCAATAGGATGCCAGAGCAGGAAGAGGGGCAATGCCCACCATAGGCATACTGAACCGAGTGCCCTTGCCGCTTTACGGTATAGAAGGATCTCACACGTGTTGAGTATTGCAAGCAACGAGCACGCCACAATAAGAGGGAGGATATTTGGAAGAGCCAGGACTGCGGCTGCTATGCCGCAAACAGTGGCGGTAATCTGCATGGCAGATCCCAATCCGGCTCTCAGGAAAGGGAGTCGGGGTAGCATCTGTGCTGTGAACTGGTATCTTTCCTTTAGGTCAGACATGATTCTGTTGGCAGCCTCTCCATAGTCGTATGTGAGGATAGCGTCGGGAGCAATCATCACGTCGGTATTGGTGCGCGTGGCTATATCATGGATGAAGAGGTCATCGTCGCCATTCATGAGGTGTAGCGTCTTGGAATAGCCCTTCTGCTCGAAGAAGAGATGACGGCGGTAGGCAAGATTGAAGCCGTCGCCGCGATAGGGGTAATGATTTATAGCCGCACCGAGCCACTGACATGCTGTGAGCGTCGCATCAAATTCCTTATACCATTTGGAAGGTCCACGCAGGTTGGCGAAATTTATATGGGCATATCCGAGCACAACATCCGTGCGGTCGGAGCCGATGAACGGCTGCATCATCAGGCTGAGCCAATGAGGGGATGTGATTATGCAATTTGATGCAGTCGTGACCACTATCTCCCCTTTTGCCGCTTTAAGACCTATGGTCAGAGCGAGCTTACGCCTGCTGACATTGTGAGATTCCGGCGGAATGAAAGTGACGTACAGCCGTTCGGGATATTTCTGTTGCAGCCGTTCGGCGAGAGAGAAGGAAACGTCGTAGCTCCCTTCGTTGATAAGAATTACCTCATAGTTGGGATAGTCTTGATTCATGAGGACATCAAGGTATTCCATCAGGGAGTCTTCGTTGATGAAGCAATATACAATTACTGAAGCCTTAGGCACCTCCTCACCCTCATGAAATTCCACAAGTTCTGCCTCCCCTTTCTGGGCATTGGCAGTGCGTGCGGTCCTGATGATAGGAATGAATCTTGCGAGAATGGCGATTACGGAGCTTACGCATAGAGCAATCAAGCATATCCAGGAAGCGATGTTTATTTCGGAATCAAACATAATAATTAGATTATAAGTATCCTGCCATATTAAAACGCAAGAGACTATACTATATTTTTAAAATTCGGAAAAGAAATGAGGCTTAAACACGATACCGACACGGAGTCTTGAATGGAATTGGTTGTAATCAAGCAGACTTTCCCCATAGCCATTATAATATTGTGCGAAAAGATTCAGGTTGGATTTTTCATGCACTTTCCAGCTGGCTTCGAGTATGGTGTTGAAATTCAAGTTCCATCCGCTTCTCTTCACCATTGTCAGTCCAAAACTGAATTTCTTGTTGGGTGTTGTCACGACGACACCGCTCTGATATATTCCGCAATATTTAAGGATGTCGCGATTATTTTCGCCATCAATTATTGGAATCCAGAATTTGGCGTGTACCATCAGCCAGTCGTCAATTATGGTAGATCCATAGAACGACACCCTGTTCCAGCTTCTGGAGTCCAGACCATCACGTCCGTTGCTCTCATGCTCAACGAGCATGGTAAGTTTGCCCGCGTATCTCCCCTTATTGAAGAATGGCTTGCTCCATCCGATACCCGGGTTGAAATTGAGATCGTGCATGGGCATGGAGTTCTGGAATACATTCCAGAAAGTCTTCTGCGTATAGAATAAGAAGAGGAAAGAGTTCCAAGGGAGTACTGCATTTGTAAGACGAATCGAGAGTGAGATCTGAAACTTCACGTCTGAATTCGTTGATGTCGGTTTCCGGAACGGGGTTGTGCCGACAGTGAAATAATTATCCTTATAAAGACCGAAGTATGGTCCGAACTGAAGGTCATGTTTCAGAGAATCCGTGAATTCCTTTTGTTCGTCTACAGGAATGAGCTGTGCCAGCATGTCATCCGGCAGCAGGGATGTGATTATCGCTATAAAAAAAGCAAGAAGTCCGCGATTCATAGTGGAATAGATGGATATGTTAATAAAAAAAGAGGAGATTACGAATGACGCATCCCGGAATACCCCGGTATAACAGAGGTGGGAATTATTCAGAGTGCAAAATTAATAAAACTTCTTCTAACCTAATAACACATGAATGGTCAATAAGTAGGAATGATTGATAAGAAAATGTTATTGAAATCGTCTAAACTTATTCCGGAAGGTTAAAAGTGTCGTGTTCTTTTGATATGGGGTCTAAGTTCATGTGGTTCCATTATGAGAAGAAAATATATGTGGCGAAAACTTGTGTCGGTGTATAAACGTACTATATATATCCACGTGTGTGAAATGAAAGCGAGGATTTGTGATGATGAGTTTTCCTATTTGGCAGACGGATTAAAATTAGTAACTTTGCATTCCATATCTACCGTGAGATAAATCTTTCCACGAAATGAGTCGTATCCCATTCCAACTATAAATCTTTCGGTGACACACTAAAAATAGGAAATAAAACATGTCAGCAGTCACAACATCCAATTCCGACCGTCTACAAGAATTAGGAAATGCCAAGGTGTGGCGTCTTCTGTTGAAATACAGTCTTCCGGCTGTAGTAGGCACTGTAGTCATGGCGGTATACAATATTATTGATTCCATAGTGATCGGTCATGCCATAGATGATCCCAACGTGGTGAGCGGTATTGCAGTCACATTCCCGGTCATGAACCTTGCCACGGCACTCGGTATGCTGATAGGGGCGGGAGCCTCCACTCGTATCAGTATCGTCATGGGTCAGGATAACAAGAGGATGGCTGAGGTGATACTCGGGAACTCGGTGCAGCTAACTGTAATCATTGGCATAACCTACATGACATTGTTTGCGTTATTTCTGACTCCAATCCTGAAAATGTTCGGTGCGTCGGAAAATTCGTTGCCATACGCAAGGGAATTTCTAATGTGGGTTTTGCCAGGAATGGTTCTTATGAATCTGACATTCTCCTATAATAACGTCATGCGAGCCACTGGCTATCCGGAGAAGGCAATGTATACCAATCTGATAGGTGCTGGATTAAATGCGATACTCGCTCCGTTATTTCTTTTTGGATTTCATTGGGGAATTAAAGGAGCTGCGATAGCCACCGATATATCAATGATCGTGACCTCCTTCTTTGTTATGTCGCATTTCTTTCAGAAAAAGAGTGTGCTGCATTTCAAGCGGGGCACGTTTGCCCTTAATTGGCATGTGATAAAGTCAATCCTATATATCGGTATGGCTCCATTTATGATTAACGTTGCCGGGTCTGCCATAAATGCCATAGTCAACAATTCATTGTTGCAATATGGTGGCGACAATGCGATTGCTTCGGTCGTGGTGTTCAACAGGTTTGTCACGATATTTGTCATGATAGTCATCGGTATATGCCAGGGCATGCAGCCGATTTTAGGCTATAACTATGGATCGGGACGCATAGACCGTCTGTTCCGCACATTATGGCTTGCGGCAGGCTCCGGCCTATGCATAACGACGATAGGAAGTCTGCTTGGAGCATTCAATCCGCAGGCAATAGCATCAATGTTCATGCAAGATAGCGAACAGATAGAGTGTGCGGTGAATTGCCTGAGGATAACTACGATAGGCTTCTGGATGGTAGGATTCCAGATAGTCGGCACCAATTTCTTCCAGTCGCTTGGAATGGCTGGTAAGGCAGTTTTCCTATCGTTGACGCGTCAGATAATATTCATGATACCGATGCTGCTGATACTTCCTCCGCATTTCGGACTTGACGGAGTGTGGGGGTGTTATCCGGTGTGTGACATGGTTGCCACTACGGTGACGTGCATCATGCTTGCTGTCCAATTGAAGAAGATAAAAAAAGAGAAACTGAATCCATCTGTATGAGAATAGATTTCACGCCACTTGTAAGAGGCAGTTTTATAAAACTTGCCGAACGCACTGACTCCTGGGCGACTGAATCGTCGCGTATGCAGATAGAGGTATTGCGTGGCCTTTTGTCGCGAGGGGGAGGGTGTGAGTATCTCCGTAAATATGTGGTCACAGACTTGAAAAGGGCATCTGACTCGTTGTATGAGCGTTTCGTCGCACGCGTCCCCTTGGTTGAGTATGAGACAATCCGTCTATACGTAATGCGTATGATAAAAGGCGATAAGGACGTGTTGTGGCGCGGTGTGTGCCACGATTACGCGCAGTCGTCGGGCACGTCGGGAGGCAGATCAAAATTTATCCCAGTCACATCCGACTCATTGAAAGGAAATCATTATCGTGGAGGAGCCGATGTCGTTGCGCATTATCTGAGGCTCGTGCCAGAAAGTAAGATATTTGCCGGAAAGGGATTTATCTTGGGAGGGTCATTTGCCAACACACTTGGCATCAACGACAGTAAGGTGCGTATAGGTGATCTCAGTGCCACTCTGATTAATAAGATCAATCCGCTGGCAAACTTGGTGAGAGTGCCGGATAAAAAGACAGCATTGCTGGCAGACTGGGAGGAGAAACTTCCGGCACTTGTGGCAAAGGCATCCGTGGCAGATGTCACCAATATATCCGGAGTCCCATCGTGGTTTATGACGGTTATACGTCGGATTATGGAGGATAGGGGAGTAGACTCAATTTCTGAGGTGTGGCCCAATCTTGAGGTGTTTTTCCATGGCGGCATATCCTTTGAACCTTATAGGGAGGAATATATGCGGATAACCGACCCTGTGAAGATGCATTTCCAGGAGACGTATAATGCATCGGAGGGATTTTTTGCGGTGCAGAATGATTTTTCCGATAAGTCGATGCTGCTTCTGATTGACAGTGATGTGTTTTATGAATTTATACCGATAGATGAGCCGGACACTACGCCACGTCCTATATGGGGGGTGGAGGCAGGTAAGGTGTATGAACTTGTCATAACATCATCCAACGGATTATGGCGTTACCGTCTTGGGGATACGGTGCGAGTGGTGTCAACATCCCCGGTTAAGATAAGGATAGCCGGACGCACGCATGGTTTCATCAATGCTTTCGGAGAGGAGTTGATGGAGGATAATGCGGAGCGAGCCATAGCATCGGCGTGTGCTATCTGTGGAGCCTCGATAATGAATTACACTGCGGCACCATTGTTTGCCACAGAGGGGAGACGCGGACGTCATCAGTGGCTTATAGAGTGGGAGAGGGTTCCGGCTGACATGTCACTCTTTTCCCGCACTCTTGATGAGGAGCTGCGTAAATTGAACTCAGATTATGATGCAAAACGTAGCCACACCATATTTCTGGATGCGCCGGAAGTGATAAGTGCGCCGTCGGGATTGTTTGACCGTTGGTTGAAGGAGGCGGGTTCGCATAAGCTTGGAGGACAAAGAAAAGTGGCGCGCCTGAATAATAACCGCGACATGATAGTGCGTTTGCTGGAGATGGTGCGCTTCGCGCAAGGTAACAAGTGACAAGTGACAAGTAATATGTGGCATGTGACGGGCAACATGTGGAGGGTAATAATAAAGGATAAAATGGGTGATGTGTAGGGGGTTTTATTTGTTTTTTGGAGGGAAAATAGTTGTGAAAGAGGGAAAATTGGCAATGTTAACAAAAATTAACATTATTTCTATTGAAAAATATATAAGTAATTGTAAATTTGACCAGAATTTATAATATAGAGATACAGATTTTGTCATAATGCCCATATCTTGCATACTGCAGATTGACACTTATAAGGAATTATCACAAAAAGAAGTATTACGAAAAAAGGAAGTTTAACCAATTTAACCTAACGGAAAATGAAGAAATTATTTACCTTACTCCTGGCGTTCGTTCTGTTTTTGCCGGCATACGCCGATGACGTTCAGAAATCAATAGACAAAGCTCTTGCTAAGGCTCAGAAGAAAGAGATGAAGCAGAAGATGAAAGACTATAAGAAGGGTGGTTATGAGATACTCGGCAGCCGTACGATGGAAGTTGCGTTGCTGAAGCATTATAGCAAACTCACAGAGCTTGGTGACAATGGCACAGTGTTTGAAGGATATGCCTCCAACACGAAATCAAAAAACGTGGCAGAACAGATGGCACTCAATAACGCTACGGTAAAATATGCCCAGAAGGCAGGAAGCACTGTCAAGGGTAGGGTTGTCAGCGATATATATGCTAACGGCACAGGTGATGATACCGAATTTGAGAAGTTTTACGCTGCCTATGAGCGTCTTGTGGAGCAGAAGGTGAAGAACGTTCTGACCCCGAGCTACAGCGTCATCAAGCAGAATCCTGATGGCACTTACGAGGTGCAGGCATTCTTCATCGTGGATGAGTCCAAGGCCCGCAACGTGAGAAAGGCAGCGATAGAGAATGCAATCGAAGAGAGCAAACTGGGGCAGAAATATGCCGACACGGTTAAGTCGTTTGTCGACGATAAGGTTGAGGAGTAATCCGACGACTGTAATGCCAATTCTGTTATTTTTATAAATCTGACTAATGGATATCAAGACGATAGCCGCACTCCTTGTATTGCCCTCTTTATTCTGCGCACATAAGGTGTCTGCACAGGAAAGCAGTGGCGCCGAGCCGCAGAAAAAGATTGACTACGTATTTAAACTCAAGGATACGCCGGTGCAGCTTTCCCCTTATAATACTGTGGTCTACTCCAGGTCGCCTCAGCATGTCATGACAATGAGGGGACATAGACTTTACGACACGAAGAAGAATCTGGTGACATTATGCGTCAACCCTTCCGGAGTGAATTTCGGTATAATAGAGGCGGATAAGAAAGGGAAGAAATCAGCAGGATTTTATTCCACTTATAAGCAGAATGACAAGACCGGGGATTTTGACGTTAAGAAATACGGACAGCCCTCGGCAATAGTGTATACTCCAGATGCCCGCAAGGTGCTGGTGGCAACTGATAAGGGGCTTTTCATCTTCGAGCCGCGCAAGATGAAACTCATTGACCAGATGGAACTTGACTTTGTGCCCGATGCGATGTGCATCAGCGACAACTCTTATTATCTCACACTCTCCGGAGGCGATCGTGTGGTGGTCTATAATTTTGAGAAGAAGACCGTACGCCGCGACTGGACATTTGGCGTCAAAGTGACCGACATGACGTTCTCCAACGGAAGTGGGGAGTTTGCCGTGCTGACGGATGATGGCATACTTAGCGTGTATGATACCCGCACGTTCAACATAAAGAATACAATCGAAGATCTCGGGTCGGGCATAGCCTGTGCGTTTAATGCCGATGGCAAGTATATTGTCGTCGCCACCTCTCCGGAGACTCTCGAGGTGATCAACCTTGTGCGTCCTACAGACCGCAACACACTGCCTGTGGAGAATGGAGGGGTCAACGATATCTGCTTCATCAAGGATGCCGATGGCAACTCGGTGTTAGCATATACCGGCGACCTGATGCTTCATGCGAAACGAATGCAGAATCTGGAACCGCATTTTGCCAAACTTATCTCGGATGAGGTTGACCAGATGATGGCTGAATGGGAAAAGATGATGCCGGGCGAGAGCATGGAAGATTATCGTCTTCGTGTGAACGACGAGACACGCTCACGCCAACGTCGCCTCTTTGAGGATGAGATTTCAACTCAGCTTGCCGGCGACCTTCTTGCGGATGCTACTATGTCGCTCGGAAATTATGACCGCACCAATCAGGTGCTTGCCATAGATTTCTCGACGATGCCTACGATTTATCTCCCTGTGCCGGAGTCGGACGTCACCTCTTTCCATAGTGCGGGCGACCTTGTGCTGACCGACGTGCAGTATGGTGTGCTTCCCGATGATACTTTCGAGATCGTCTATGCCAAGGTCTTCAATAAGGTAGACGGCAAGACGTATGAATACAATAACCATGATCGTGTCGCAATGGATTTCATGGGTGGCGATGCCAACGTGGTTTCGCTTGAAATCCTTCAGCAGCAGCAGATGGAGGTGCTTAAGCTTCAGGAACTCCGTGAGAAGGTGGTGGAGGAGGCCCGCAACCGGAGCCTGATTTCCAATCATACGAATATCACTGTAGATTCCAAGGTGGTGCCTGATTATGATGCTAATGGAGAGAAAATACTCAACTATCAGGTCAATTTCACGTATCAGGTGGATCCGGAGTTCTCCGCAGCCGAAGATTTCCCTCCGGGTAAATATCTTGTGGATGAATCGGGAGCAGCCAGTTCAATGCTCAAGATCGTGAAGGAGGCATTTGAAGGGGATTTCGCTCAGTATGTCAAGGACGGCAAAAAGTTGAAGGTGGTGATATCCGGCACAGCCGATGCCACCCCGATTATCCGGACCATACCCTACAACGGTGTGTATGGCGATTTCGTCGATGAGCCTATCTATGAGAACGGCGACCTTACAGCCATCACTGTTACTCAGGCAGACGGCGTTAAGGAGAATCGTCAGCTTGCGTTCCTGAGGGCTGAGGGCGTGAAGGATTATCTCAAGACCAATGTCGGCAATCTTGACAAGATGGATGCCGATTACACAATCCGCGTAGACGTGACAGAGGGTAAAGGTAGCGAGTTCCGTCGTATCACGGCTAACTTCATCTTTGTCGACGTATTCTGAAACCAAGAAATCAAGCCGGGGCATAAGTTCGGTTTTTATAGGCTCCGGCAAGTCATCCATCTTTTCAGTAAGCCGGGAATATGGATGACTTCTCTTGCATTCTCCCCCTGTTATGACGGGGGAGAATGCTAACCGAATAAAAACTACTGACATTACAACTATGGTCGAGATCTGACCACATTCTTATGATTGAAAATAGACCTACAGTAAAATTGTTTAAGAGAGGCGGAAGACGCTATATATATTCAGCCTTGTCAATTGCCATGCTTGCCGGCATGGGTTCGTTTACAGTCTTGTCTGACGAGCCGCAGAATCCGGAGACGATTGAACAGCCTGCCGGTCCGACTGCGGAATCGGCTGCCGAGCTTTACAAGCATGTGAAAGATCTTCAGTTCGAGGGAGCGGATGATGCCACTTATTACCCTGCCGTCTTGGCGGCTTTCAACGAGGCATTCACGGTGATAAATATCGACACAATCTCTGATGCCACCCTTGACCAGTGCAAAGGTATTCTCATGGATCTGAACGGCACGTTGGCACGTGGTGCGGTGCATTATTCCATGAACAGCAATCAGGAGGAGATGACGAAATTTGCCAAGGCGTATGTCGACACCCAGTTGCTTCCGCAGATGATGGGCGTGGAGTTCAACCGCGACAAGGAGCTTTATCCCGCCATGGTGTATTGTGCTGCATCGGGCAGTTATAATGCCGGTGATGTTGACGGTGCCATAAAATATTTCGAGGAATATCTCTCCACCGGAGAGACGAAACAGAGGGAGGCGGTAAGCCTTTTCTACGGACAGGCTTTGCTGAATAAGAAACTGTATTCCCGTGGTGTGGACGCAGTGGTGAAGGCTTCGGAGGAATATCCGTCAAACTTCAAGTTGCTTACAATCGCTATGCAGCTTTGTATTGATGGCAATCGCCGCGACATGCTCGCCCCGCTGCTTGAGCGTGCGCTTGAGGTGAAGCCGGATGATGAGCGTCTGCTTAATCTTCAGGCTTCCGTATATGAGGATCAGCACAATTATCGCGGTGCACTTGATATCTACATGAAGCTTGAGGAGCTTCATCCCAACAGCAAGAACGTCAATGAATGTGTGGCGAGATGCTATTATAATCTCGGCACCGGATACTATAACCAGTCGATTTCCGAACTTGATGAGAAGGAGGCTGCGAAATATCGCCGTCAGAGCAATGCCTATTTCGGAAGTGCGGCGGAGAAATATGAAGAGCTATCCGCCAATGACCCCAATGACGTGAAGTATCTTAAGGCGATGGCTACATCATACGCCTGTCTGGGCAACAAATCGAAGGTGGAGAGCATCAATGTGCGTCTGACCGCACTCGGTCAGCCCACTACTGCGATGAACACAATGCCGGTGATGATGGGCAACGGGTCAAAGCAGTCAGGCACTGCCGCACCCCGTTCGATTCCGTCATATCAGGAATATGCAAGGGCTTACGTCAAGGACCAGCTTAAGGATTGGATGAAGCAGGGTGAGTTTGAGAAGACTGAGGATTATGAGCGTCGTGTCTCTAAGGAGAATATCCGTAAGGAGCAGGAGCGTCTTAGCGATGTGATTGCCGACAAATATCTTACCACCTACGCCAACCAGCTTGCAATATCGGAATTGAAACTCATGCAGTATGACGTCGACAATGAGACGTATGCCGTGAAGTCGGACTTCGGTACAGTCGTGGTCAACGTGCCTCTCAAAAATCATGAGGCGGAGATATTCAAGAGCAATTGGGATGAGGTGAAGATAAGAAACCCGAAATTCTTCATCAAGAACAATAATATTGCGATTGAATCGATAATGTTTGTCACTCCCGACGGTAAGGAGTATGCCTACAACGCAATGGATGCCGGCAACTATAGGGGAGACCGGGTTGTGGAACTTGACGTGACAGATCTCTTTGGTTCGCCGTCAGGACCGGCTGCGAAGAAGGATGAGCCGAAGGGGCAGGGCACGACTCTCGTCGCTACTGTCAAGAGTGATGTCGACAAGAATATACCCCGCACTGACGTGGTTAATGACCGTGCGATAGCCCTTATCATAGCTAATGAGAACTATGGCAAGGTGGTTAACGTGGCGTCTGCCAACCATGATGGTGATGTGTTTGCTCAGTATTGTCGTGAGACTTTGGGCATTCCGGAGAATCAGGTGCTTGTATATAAGGATGCCACTTACGGAGAAACCCTGTCGGCGATGAATAAGCTTTCCAATGCAGTGAAGGCACTTGGTGATGGTGTCGACGTGATTGTGTATTATGCCGGTCACGGTGTGCCCGATGAGCATACAAGTGATGCTTATATGATGCCTGTGGATGCAGATCCGCTCGTGATGGCAACAGCTTATTCTCTGAAGGATTTCTATAAGAAACTCAATGAACTTGGTGCGGCAAACGTCATGGTGTTCATGGATGCATGTTTCAGCGGTGCCAACCGTGGTGAGGGTATGCTTACAGAGGCGCGTGGCGTGGTGCTTGTGCCGAAGCATGCGGCTCCGGAGGGTAATATGTTTGTGCTGAGTGCAGCCGACGGCAAGGAGACGGCTCTTCCCTACAAGGAGAAGAACCACGGTCTCTTCACTTATTACCTTCTAAAGAAACTTCAGGAGAGTAAGGGCAACGCATCGTTGAAGGATCTAAGTGATTACGTCACTGCCGAGGTGCGCAAGACTTCAAGTCTCACGCTCAATAAGCCCCAGAATCCGAAGATGACCGTTTCCGGCACGTTGGCTACTGAGTTGTCGAAAAAGAGACTGCATCCCTGATACGATATGAAGTAGATACAATCAGCTGAAATTCTTATCGGCTGAAAAGATAAACATTATGAAAGGACTAAAGATTATAGTGACAGCCGTCGTTGCCATATTTATGGCGACAACGGCTGTCGCTGCATCCCCGGTTAAGACTGTGAAGGGGGAATATACTTACTATGGCGATAAAGCCACCTCTCCGGCTGAGTGCAAGCGACTTGCGCTTGAAGGGGCGCGTCTCGACGCATTGGCAAAGGAGTATGGCACCATAGTGACGCAAGATGTGCTTCAGGCAGACAGGATAGACTCGAAGGGAGAGGCGAATAAATTTCTGTCGCTCTCCTCGACCGAGGTGAAAGGGGAGTGGATTGCTGACGATGGAGAACCTGAATTTGAAATCACTCTTGACAAGGATGATAATTTAGTGGTGCGCTGCAAGGTGAAGGGTAAGGCACGTGAGATTTCAAATGAATCCACTGAATTTGACGCCCGGGTGCTTCGTAATGGCACCAAGCCCGGCAATGCCTCAACAGATTTTTATGACGGTGATGACCTATATCTCTATTTCACGGCTCCAGTCGATGGATATGTGTCGGTATTTCTGTCGCTGGAGGATGGTAATGTCTATCAGATGCTCCCGTATCTGAGCGATACGAAAGGCGAGGCAAAGGTAAAGAGAAATTACGATTATGTGTTTTTTGACCCGACAAAGGCAGAGGGCACATTCGGCACTCCAGACCAGTTCCGCATCGCTACGGCCGGCGTGATTGAGTTTAACAAGATATATGTGGTGTTTTCACCGTCATATTTCGCAAAACCGGTGATGCGTGCCCGCAACAGTATGGAGGAGTTACCCTCCATGTCGGAAGATGACTTTTCAAAATGGCTTGTTAAATCGCGCCGCAACGATTCGAAGATGGGAGTGCGGCAGATGAATCTGAAAATTTACCCTAAGTGACCGATCTTTTCCGGTCGCTCAAAAAATCATGCGCTATGGATATAAAGAAAATTTGTCTGGCAGGGGCATTGTTAGGGTTTGTGCCAGTGTCGGCACAGGAGTCCCAAAGCTTTCAGGAGTTCCGTCAGAAGATACTTGATGACTATCAAGAATTTCGTAAGACGATACTTGCCCACTATGCTGATTTCCTGAATGGAACTTGGCATGAATACGAACCTATGATGCCTCTGGAGAAGACACAGACTCCCAAGCCCATGAGAGTGCCGGATGTTAAGGTGTCGAAGCCGGTGACAGTCCCGACGAATCTTCCGAAGCCGGTGTTGGCAACGTTGCCCCCGTCGCAGATTCCTCCGGATGCACAGATAGAGGAGCCTCAGCCTCCCTCGGAAGAGTCGCCCGCTGATGATAAGCCGGTGAGTCTGTTTGACGTGCCAAAGCCAATAGTCCTTCCCGAGGCGAAGGATGTGGTTCCCCCCGGCATAAAGGTTAAGCCTGATCTCGGTGGTACGCCGCTTCTTGCCGCGTTGCCCGACATACCGCGCCCTGTCATAGCCGATGAGCCGGAGGATGATGCCCCGGCAGTGGATGAGACGGAGATTAAGCCTGCCGAGGCTCCGGAGGAATCGAGAGTGGGTAAGGAACCGATGAAATTCTATGGAATGGAGATATGGGTGCCGGAAGTGGATTTCAAGATAATGTATTCACTTGGAAAGGTATCTGATTTCGCACGTCATTGGAAACTCCTTGATGAGCAGGATGTGGCGGATGTCGCACTCTCTTCACTGCGCCCTAAGATGAATGAGCTCGGTCTCAACGACTATCTGGCATACGAGTTTCTCTGCGCATATATGGATTTCAAGTTTCCGGAAGCGTCATCCGCGCCAAAGATGTCGGCGGTGCACTATCTTCTCACTCACATGGGCTATGATGCCCGTATCGCGCTCGCGACCAAGACTGGTGATCCGTTGCTGCTGATACCTGCCGATCAGATGATTTACGGTAAGGTGTATCTTACTTTAGGTGGAGAGAAATTCTATGTACTGACCGCGCCCGGAGTCAATCCTATGGGGAGTCCGATAGCCACGTGCGACCTACCCAAGGTGGCGAATCAGGGTAAGAGATTTGATATGCGTATCAACGGGCTTAATTTCCCGATGAAGGAGCATAAGTTTAACGTGGATTATGGCAAGCTTCATCTCTCTGGAGTTGTAAACGAGAATCTGATGCCGGTGGTCTACCGTTATCCTCAGATGGACACGGCGGATTTCGCCGAGAGCGTGCTTGATAAAAAATTGCGTGAGAATCTTGTGACCCAGGTGAAGGAACAGCTTTCCGGTATGGATAAGGTGGATGCCACCAATGAGCTTCTTCAATTCGTGCAGTCGGGCTTCTCCTACGCCACGGATGATGCTTTCCATGGGTTTGAGAAACCCTACTTCCTGGAGGAGAATCTATTCTATCCCAAGAATGACTGTGAGGATCGTGCGATATTCTACACTTATTTGCTTTGGAACGCATTAGGTGTGGAGAACCAGCTTCTCTGTTTCCCCGGACATGAGAGTGCATCGGTGGCCTTACCCGGCGACATAAAGGGGGTGAGCTACGACCATGAAGGGAAGAGATACTATATCTCCGACCCTACATATATCGGTTCACGCACCGGACAATGTATACCCCAATACGTCACCACCGCTCCCAAGATTGACCTTACTCTCCCGAAATAATTCTATTGTTTTTGAAAATTTGAATAAGAAAAGATGAATAGGATTATAGTGATGTTGGCGATGGTGATGGCGGTAGCATTCGGTATTGAGGCAAAGAGGATTGTAGGGTATGTGACGTCGTGGAGCAATGTCATGCCTGACCCAAAATTGCTTACCAATATTAATTATGCCTTCGGACATGTCAACGATACTTTTGACGGCGTGCGTATTGATAATCCGGATCGTCTCAAGAGAATTGTGGAGTTGAAAAAACGCAACCGTAAGCTGGAGGTGCAGCTGTCTATCGGTGGTTGGGGTAGCGGTCGTTTCAGTGAGATGGCTGCAAGGTGGTTGATAAGTATGGACTTGACGGTATAGATATTGACTGGGAGTATCCGGGCAGTTCTGTGGCGGGAATCTCAAGCTCCTCATGCGATAAGGATAACTACATACTCTTGATGCGTGATCTCAGGGAGGCGATCGGACCGGATAAACTGTTGACAATGGCATCTCCCGCCACGGTCAGTTTCTATGAGTTCAAACCGATAATGCCATATATGGATTTTATCAATATAATGGCGTATGACCTTAACCGACCTCCGTATCATCATTCCGCATTATTCCGCTCAGAATTGAGCGGCGACATGACGGCTGACGAGGGGGTGAGAGCCCATATAGAATCGGGAGTGCCCGCAGATAAGATTGTGCTTGGAGTCCCCTTCTATGGTCATGGAAAGAAGGGGGAATATCCCGATTTCATCAATTACCGCAACATTGATGAGTATGACGGATTGAAGATGGTCTACGATGAGAAGGCTTGCGTGCCCTACATGGTGAATGAAGATGGCGAATACGTTATCACTTTTGAGAGTCCGCAAAGTCTACGGATCAAATGTGATTATATAAATGCCAACGGTCTTGGAGGGATAATGTTCTGGGATTATTCCGGCGACACTGATAAATCCGACCTTCTAAAGGTATTGAAGAAGCATATCAAATGACGATCGTCATTTGATAGCTTCCTCTCCACCTTCCTCTTCAAGTTGCTTGCGGCTCTTGCTGCGGGTGACGAGAAAGACACCGGTGAAGACGAGTATGATGGCTATGCCGTTTGCAAGGGTAAACCGTCCGATACCAGCCCACACTGCTACGAGGGTGGCTACGATAGGTTGCACATAGTTATACATTGCTGTGACTGTCGGACGCAGATTCTTCTGTCCGAGCGGCAGAAGAAGGTAGCTTAGGAATGTAGGTCCGACGACAAAGGCGACGGCTCCCCACAGCACATCCGGAGCGGCGTTCTGCCAGTCCATTGCGATCCATTCACCGTATGTGAACGGTATCACGCAGATGCTTGCGTATGTAAACATCCATTTCATAAGTGTCACGGGCGAATACTTTCCGATAAGCTTCTTGAAAAACACCAGATAGCATGTGAAACTGAGTTGGGCGCAGATGACGAGTGCATCACCGGTGGATGCACCTCCGGTGTTGTCGGTGGAGCTGCCGATTATAAGAATCAGTGCACCGATGGCTCCTAAGAACACACCACCTACTTTCAGTTTAGTTACAGGCTCATGGAGCACTATTGCTGCCATGACCATAGTCAGAATTGGTAGGGAAGTGGTGATGATTGAGGCATTTACCGGAGAGGTGAGACTCAGCCCCCACACGAAGCAGCATTGATTGATGACAATGCCGAATAATGATGCGAAAAACATGTTGAGCAGATCCTTTGGCTCAACTTGCTCATTCTTCATGAAGAACGATAATATCCAGAAGAGTATCGCACCACCGATCATGCGGCAATCTGTCAGAAGCAGCGGGGTCATTCCTCCGGTCAAAATGATTTTACCGAGTGGGGCACTCACGCCCCACAAAAATTCGGCGCCAATCATGGCGCCGTGTCCTTTTAATTTTGAAGTGTCCATAATGGTTATTTTTCAGCAAGTAGAGATAGTATCTCCTCCTTGGTGAGGCGTGCCGACATGTCGGTGCCCTCCAGAAGAGCGTCGGCGAGAGATTTCTTCTTTGAATGAAGACGCAGAATCTTCTCCTCAATTGTGTCGGCGGATATCAGACGATATACAGTGACAGGATTCTGTTGCCCGATGCGGTGCGATCGGTCGGATGCCTGATCCTCGATAGCCGGATTCCACCATGGGTCAAGATGAATCACGTAGTCGGCAGCTGTAAGGTTAAGACCAAGCCCACCCGCTTTCAGCGAAATCAGGAATAGGGGTACGTCTGTATTCTGGAATTGTGCTACAAGGCGTGCGCGTTGTGCAGCCGGTGTTGATCCGTCAAGATAAAGATACTCGATACCTGCCTTGTCAAGAGCCTCGCGGATAAGGGCAAGATGCGATGTGAATTGGCTGAAGACAAGTGCACGATGGTTATTCCCCATAAGAGAGGCTACAAGCTCCATGAATACGTGTGTCTTGGAGGATTCAAGTTCCAGTTTGGGGTCTACCAGACGAGGGTTGCAGGCGGCTTGGCGTAGCTTGGTGATTTCGGCAAGAGCCTGTATCGCGGAATTTTCTCCCATCTCGACGGCGATTTCCGCTTCACGGCGAAGATTCTCATACAGGGCTTTCTCGCGTTCGGAAAGCTCGACACGCACCGTTATCTCCGTTTTCTCAGGCAATTCCTGAAGCACTTCCGTCTTGGAACGACGTAGCAGGAATGGGGAGAGTATTCGCTTCAGCAGACGCTGACGGCGGCGGTCGGAATCATGCTCGATAGGATTTATGAAATTGTCGGTGAAGGATTGGAACGATCCGAGAAGTCCGGGATTCAGGAAACGGAATATGTTCCATATCTCTGCGAGACGGTTCTGGAGGGGTGTGCCGGTGAGAGCAAGTCTCATGTCGGCTTTAAGGGTCATTGCCGCCTGCGACATTTTCGTCTCACGGTTCTTTATCGTGTGCGCCTCATCGAGAGCCACAATATTCCATGAGCGGTCGGCAAGGGATTCCTGTTCATTGGTCATAAGCCCGTAGGATATCACCACCACGTCAGATTTCCCGGCATTACTGATGATTTCCCGACGTTTCCCGGAATCGGAATAATTATTGATTACCTCCACGTTTAACGCAGGCGCGAAACGGATGATCTCATCGCGCCAGTTCAGAAGCAGACTTGTAGGGGCAACCACGAGTGATGCCCCCTTATTCCTGTTGGCATGTAGCAGACATATAGCCTGTAATGTCTTTCCGAGACCCATGTCATCCGCCAGGCAAGCACCCGCACCCCATAGATGCAGACGTTGTAGCCATCTGTAGCCATCCTTCTGATAGTCGCGCAGCTCAGCATTAATTCCAGTAGGGATATTGACCTTTTCCGTCTCGGATTTCTCAATACGCTTAAGTAGTGAACGGTAGTTCTTATCAGCCTTGAAATCCACGCCACATTTCTCAAGATCGTCCATAAACTCTACGTTAAGCGCAGACATTCCGGCTTTATCACCGTCAATCTCCGCAATCTGGCTTATGGCACGTAGGGTGTCGGCAAGATGCTTTGATAGGGCGATGTAGTCGTTGCCCTTCAGTTGTATGAATCGGGAATTATTATTGTCTCTCAGCTTACGCAGGAGCTCGGCTACGGAGATGACAGTATTCTCATCAATTCTCACGTTGCCCTCTATCTCAAACCAATTATTTGTGTTCTTGACGTCAAAAGAGAATGCCGAGGCATTCAGTGTGGGACGGCTCACAGTCATTCGTGCCCCTTCGGGCCATTCCACACAGGCTATGTCGCCGTTTGCAGCTATTGAGGCAAGCAGCGATAGAGTGTTCTCAATGTCAAGTTCCCACGAATATTCTCCGGTCATGGAGTTGTCAAGACCCTTCAGCATCCCCTTTACGGCTTCAAGGTTTTCTGTCTCCGCCTTGAAATCTCTTCGTGCCTGCACAGCCTTATTATTGAAATTACCGTTGACAAACTCCGGACCCTTACCGGGAGTGAGGTAGGGGGGATTGTTTTTAAGTGGTTTTGCGTAGAGAGTCACGTTTATCATCTCATTATCGGGCACAAGCTGAGCCACAATCACCGGCCATCCCTTCATGCGCTTCACATCCGCGTTTTTCTTCACCACGAGATCCGACATGACAGTCATCTGCGAAGAGAGAGCGGATAGTGTTTCTGCGAGTTTAGGTTTCGCCTCTTTCGGGAGAGTCTTTATTTTCAGAAGGGTGTTGAGCAGGGTTATCTGATTTTTTGATAATTTGATTACTATGATGCTCAGTGGATTATCCGAATTGATATATATGCCGTCATCGCTTACAAAATAAGGGTACTTCAGATTGGTTGAGAGCTTGAAGTCGCCTTTGGAAGTGGTCGTGACCGATAGCTCCACGTCCTGACGGGTAATCTCAATCTTCAACTGCTTGCTGTCATCAGTGAATAGAAAAGGATGTCCGGCAAGCTGAAATATTGCAGAATAATAGTCAATTGTGGAATAGTCGCCCCATCCCTGTTCAAGACGGATGCAGGGGATTATTCCCTTATCTTGCTCAGTCATCCCCTCCACGCTGCCGGCATAGAAAGTCTTGAGGGCAATGTTTCGCCCCTTGCTCCAAGTGGTGCCGTTCTTTGACGTCTGCAACACCGGCTGTATCCGGTGTGTCTGGGTGGAGATAAGATAAGCCACGCGTGAGTTGGAAGAGGTTGATGCAGTTTTCTTTCCCCCTCTTGAGAGTGAGTTAAGCTGGAGAGATAGAATGTCGAGCGACTTCTCCCATTCAGCCCGTTTTACCATGGAGCTGAACATACAGGGCATCCTGGTCTCATTCTCCAATTTCTTTAAGGTGTCATCATTCTTTCCCTCGGCTCCACAATAAAGGAGTTTCAGGTAGTTGAAATCAGATTCATTGACATACTTCTGGGAATAGTACAGCATCGTTTGGAGATCGGGAGATACGTTCCCCATGTTGAACTGTTTCACGAAATATCCCGAAAGCATCTTTGTGGATGGATTGCATACGGTCTCTGATAATCTTTTTGCGCGAGTGGCACCGATATTCCCTTTCAGAACCCAGTCAAGTATCGCTCTTATGATCGGCACATCTTCCTTGTCAAACCCTTTTATAAGTTTCTGGTAGAAGGTTACAATAGAAGGGTTTCTGTCGGCAAGGAGTGCGAGCATCGGGAAGAATGCAATCTGTGGGATATTCAGTATATAGCTGCCGGAGATCTCTATTAGTCGGGAAGTGACGGCGTGAATCGGTTCGGTATTATTCTCATGAAGCGACTTTATCGCCTTCAGATATTTCACGTGTATTCGGGAATCATCGTTATCATCACTCTCATTGCCGGAGGAGTATCGTTCTATCAATCGGTCCACCTGTCCGTATCTCATAAGTTCGGTGATTATTACGAACAATACAGCAAGGTAGGGTTCCTCACTGTGGCGTATCCTGCCATTAAGTTCGAAGAATAAGTCACGGGAAAGATCCGGATTATGAGAATGACTCATTTGTATGAGATTCTTGATATACAGATCAAGAAATTTTTCATTGATATTTTGGCTGCAACTAAGGATATAGCCGTGCATCTCTTTCGACTCCACCATGCTGTTCATGATGGAAGCGATATATGAATTGGGATTGTTGTATCCTGCGTTGAAAAAGGGGAAACAATCGTTTATTTTCTCCTTGGAGTTCACCTCACCGTGAAGATAATGCCATAGGGAATAAACAAAATCAAACCGTTTCTCTTTAGATACATCATCCTTGATTAAGTAGTCGGAAGATATTTTGTCGGCAATACCGATCGATTTCTTTAGCTCCTCCATGCTCATACTTGCGATTGCTTTGAATATCATCTCCGGATTGAGGATATGGAAAGAGGCATAATAGTAGGAGTAGGAATTTCTGTAATATGAGAGAAACCCGTTAGAGATAAGATATTTTATGTCGGAAGTGCGGTCAGTGACTCGAATGTCGAGAAACTGATAAAGTTCGCGCAATCCGTAATCGCTTATCGGACAGACAAGGCAGGCGAGTGCACGGATAATATTGTTTTTCGGTAACTCGTTCAGTTTGAGTTTCTGCAAAGAACTGTCGCTCTTAATGATTTTCGCCATATTATTTTAAATTTTTCCCATATTCATGAATCAGGGATGCCACACGATTGAAAAAATCCTTGTCAAGACGTTGGCGCACGTAAGTGAAGAGCGAAGGATTGAACACTCTTGTATATGTGAATCGCGGCATTCCGAGGAAATATTGCATGAATGGATTTTCAGATATAGCCTCAATAGTACGTTCGTCGCTCAGTTTCTCGATATGCTTGATTATTAGTGCGCCGACAATTATTCTTGCAGGCTTGCCGCTTGCACCGGAACGATCATTGGAAAGGTATCGGTTATATTCCTTCTCAATATCCGCCCAAGGTAGGGAATGGGCAAGAGTTACCCATCTGTTGCCTGTATCTTTCAGACACTCAAGAGAATCCTGCGTATCCCAAAGATCGAGCGATGGTTGTTGGCAATGATACTTCTTCATCAGTCGTTCGGGTTATATAATATCATAGCAATCCTGCATCATAATAATAACAATCCTGAATCGGAATATTATTAAGTTTAGACAACTTTTCTGCAAAATTACTCAAAAACATTGAATAAATCCGAACCGCCTCTCCCCAAAAAAGGAAATCATCCCTATTCTTTTCAAAAATTATTGACTTATTTTTGTGGATCGATTGAATTAGGCTAATTTTGTGTCGAAGTTTAGACAACTTCATCAATAATTTGAATATTATTTTAACTGAAGTTTCGCAAGCTGCACTTCAGTGGTTTAAAGTTTATAGTTTAAGGTTTAAGATTCACGAAAATCCACGAATCTTTTCATTATACAAAATTTAATGATTATAAACCATAAACATTAAACCTTAAACCATTTAAGTGAAGCAAGTTGGAAAACTTGCGAAACTTAAATTATTTTAATTGAAATCATGAGAACGTTTTTGAAGATATTGAAATTTGTATTGATATTTGCTTTGGCTGTGAGTGTGAGTTTCGTATTGGGACTGACAATCGGAGTCTTGGTGAAGGGGGGAGACGTGTCGTTTGGGGTGATATTGTCGAAGATTAAGGGTCTGTCGTGGGAAGAGGTCATAGGTGTGCCTTTGGTGTCGGTGCTGTCTATGCTGGTGGGAGGCGCATTGCAGATCATATTGCATGAACTGGGGCATCTTATCGGCGGACTGCTGTCGGGATATCGATTCCTGTCGTTTCAGGCAATGGGTATAGTTCTGGTCAATGATGGAGGTAAGTTGAGGGTGAAAAGATTCAATATGGATGGTGCACTCGGACAATGCCTGATGACTCCTCCGGATGTCCCTTCCGATAAGATGCCTGTTGTGGTGTATAATGCGGGAGGAGTTGTCATGAACGTGATTGCCACTGCGATATGCGTGACAATCATGCTGTGTGCCAAAGATCTCTCCCCATTTGCCTACATATTTTTCGGGGTTACAGCATTGATCGGACTCTATTTCATTATAGTCAACGGAGTCCCCATGTGCATCAGCGGTTTGCCTAATGACGGCTACAATATGCTCAAACTACGTCATAATGAGAAGTCGCGTGAGGCATTTGCATCAGTCCTGCGGTTATGTGTGCTGTTGAGTGAAGGGGTACGTCCGCGTGACATACCGTTATCCATATTTCAGAATCCGGAGGAGGTGGATTTCAGCCAGCCGATTCAGGTGAATCTTCTATTGGGCTATGCCTCTACACTCATGGACATGGGGCGATATGATGAAAGCGAACGCATATTCCTGGAGATAATAGAGAGGGAGAAAAAGATAAAGATCTTCGTGCTGGAATCCAAATGCGAACTGTCCTGTCTGCTGATGATGAGAGGGGAGACGGATGAGGCATCCTCACTCATTGATGAGAAGGAGTTGAAGATGGTCAAGTCGATGAGCGGTAGCATGTCGTCGAAACAACGCTACCTGTTCTTCCGCGCATTACATTGCGAGGAAGACAGGAAGAAGGCTGAGGAGATTTACAATACGGTGGATTCTCGTCGGAATAATTATCTTATAAAAGGGGAGGTGGATATGGACCTCGAAATGATGAGGGCGCAGCTCTGATCATTCCCCCCGGCATATATCCAGAATCTTTAATACAGGAGTGTCAGCGTCAAGATTATATCTGGCATAATCCTGCGACATTATTCTAACATCGGGAATAAGTTCCTTTGCCAAAGGACTGTCTTTAGGGAAGAATTGCTGCAAGGTGTTGGAGATGCTTGCTGACAGACCGGAACATGGTAGCGTGAAGGGTGTCACCTCCATAAACGTGTTTGGTGCTTGACCCGACGGCACGCCTACCAGTGTGGCTCCCATCTTGTGAAGATAGAAAGCATAGTGGAAAGCTGCGCTAAAAGTGCCCGGGTCGGTTATGACAAATATCTGTTTGGGCTGATATAGTTGCTTTCCATCTAAAGACTGAAGGATTTCCGGAGTCTCCGTCATGGCGTTCTGAATCATCATCTTTCTTATTGATGCAATGTTGTCACCTTGGTAGTCATTATCCATGAAGAGATAGTCTCCCAATTTCATAGATGTGCCCCACGACCGGTTTAATTCTTCGATTGTCTGATTAGTCTTATGGAGATATAGGTCGGAAATAAGACGGATATTCTTGACTTCAAATCTCTTACTGAAATAATCATCGCCAAACATCATCATCAGGGAAGGGAGAGTGATAGGGGTCCATCCCCCGCCATTACCGCGCAGGTCGATGATCAGATATTCCGCCCCCTTATCCTTCATTTCTGTAAGCATACCATAAAATTCCTCAGAAAAAGAGGGTATGGCATTTATTGCCTCCTCAATATTCTCCGGCATATCTTTCCCGACAGACTTATAATGGTATTCAATATCTCCGCGTGCGTTATCCCATCCTTGGTCATAGCAATATCTGTAATTCTCACGCGCCATCACGCTTGATAACCGTAGATACATCACATTACCCTTGTCATCGATAAAATCATATTGGAGATTCCCTTTCGGAAGATTTAGAGAGCTTTTAAGACGCGCCATCTCCACGTCGGCGATGTGTTCGCGTTCTACAATTGGTAATTCAAGGGATATGGTGTCTGCCTGTGGTGTCAGGAGCTGATAGTATACACGGTCGTTGCCATTGACGTTAACGCCAAGTCTGTCCAATATCCTATCCTGATTACCCCATAAGGATAGGTTCTGCATATTGTCCGCCCGGTTTTCACTGGGTTTGATTTTCTCCATTCTCTTATACAGAGAGTCGGCAGGCACATCATTTATGGCAAGTAGGCGAGAACCTAAATATTGTGAGTATGGTTCTGCAATTCCGGCTACCATCAATCCGTCATTCAGCACGTTGAAGGAGATACGTTGCACGTATCTGATTTCGTTCACCTCGTTTGAGTTCGGATAATTCACGAAAGTATGCATATCCTTGAGAGGTATGATAAATTCATTCAACAAGTCGCAGAATCCGTTGACCGAAAGACTGTCGCTAAGAATCCTTTCCAGAGCCATGTCGCGGGCAAGAGAGAAATATGGTTTCCCTCCGAAAGCGGAGTAAGGATCGGGATGTGAGGATTCCAGTTTATCACAGAAAAACAGGAAATCCTTTGCAAGGGAATCTTTGGGAATTGCTGATGAAGCGAAAGAGGAGTTGCCGATGCAGAGCAAAGGGATTGCCGCATACAAAATCCTTACGAATAGGGAATTTGAAAGAGAAGAATGTCGATTCATAATTTAGCGATTGTTGATTAAATGAAGTTTATACAACTTCAAAGGGAATTGCTGCAAAATTAGTAATTTCCGATTAATAATCCGCGAATTTGAAAAAGAAATGCAGATAAGAGAATATTATATTTCCGTTCCCGACATCACGTCGGGAACGGAAATATATTAGTATGAGCAAATTGTTTTAGAAGGTAAATCCACAACGGATATTTATTCCGCCAATGTTGTGCCTTTCTCTGTTTTCAGTAGATATCTCCAATTTACCATTGACATATCGTCCGCTTTCAACTTTAGATGTTGTGGCTCTTTGATATATGTAGCCCACAGAAAGTTCCAATCCGAATCGCTTGGCAACAGACCAGGTTACGCCAACGGAAGGATTAAATAATGCCCCGCCATCATTGAAATCCCATTCCAATTTTCCACTGTATCCCGCACGGAAATCAAGGAAGGGCGACCATTTACCCGTGGGTAGTTGGGTTCGCAGATTAAGATACATCGGAAGTAGAACACTACTAGTATTAAAACCGATTCCGGCACCGACAAACAGGTAACTCGGCACAACCTGATAGCCGTGTGTCGTGGAAATAGTCAAGGCGTTCTCTCCATGAGATCCCATGCCGATTACGCCTCCTAAATCGGCAAAACCTCGATAACCCTTTTGCGTCTGCCAATCATCGGCATAAACAACGCTTGCCATTACAAGCGAAAGAATAAAAATTAATACTTTTTTCATTGTTGTATTGTATTATTAAGCTATTTCTATTTCAAAATTGCAGAAGAAGATGAGCTTCCACCACTTACTTCATTGCCACGCTGCACTTTCTTTCCGTATCCGAAAGTATATGTGGCAGAGAGTTGAAAGCGCATGTGGCCATCTATGCCGAAATCTCGCTTGTCAAAACTATAGTTCCGGCTATACAGTTCCTGTCGAGAGGTTTCCCATGAAGAACGAAGGAAATTATGTGCGGTGGCAGATAGCCGCCATCCACCTTTTCCCCAGCCCAACTGTATCTGATAGCTTGAAGGAGTATGCTCTTTCATTCCTGACTCATCAGGAATATATGTGCTTGGTGTCATATACCATCCGAACAGATAAAAGTTGCCGAAATACCATGTCAATTGTGCTGAACATGTCACTTCGTTCAACGACAGAGAATATTCACCCGTTATATTTCTATGCCAATATTGTGGACGCACTTTTGCAATCAGCTTGCCTCCAAAGAATTTAGCTGTACCGCTTAGTCCAACCATAGCGACATCATAGTTTCCGCTGTTAGCATATTTGCGTAACATGGTGCCGTCGGGAGCTGTGGGGCTGTAAAGGGTAACCACCCTGTCGCGCTCGGTGTAATAATAGGTAAGTACTTCAGAAAAATAAATGAACATATCAAGCTCTCATAGTAAAGTTGATGCGATTGGCAGTCCCCAACGCGCCCAACGCCCGGTTGACAGCATAAAAGAGGTTGTCTGCCGAGGCGTAGTCGG
>RIAZ01000015.1 GCA_003762615.1 Muribaculaceae bacterium Isolate-037 (Harlan) | reverse complement strand
AACCTCTCAAAGCTCAATATTGGATTTTGGTGCAGATTTAACAGCAATCGCCCCATCGCTGCCTGATTTTTAGTAATACGTCACAAAAAAAGAGACCATCTAACTTTTGATTGTTAGACAGTCTCTTTCTTTACCTCATCCCAACTTTCGCCTGTTTCGCCTGTTTCGCCTGTTTCACCTGTTTCACCCCGATACAACCGATACAAGTGAAACAAGCGATACAACCGATACAGTCGACACGTTTTTTGTGGGGTGGGCAGATTAGTTTCAAAATAACAAGAAGGGTAATCTCTATATCTCTAACTTTGCAGCATAAAACAAATATCAACCTAAAAACAAGGTATTATAAACGATATCCTCGCTTGCATTTCCTCCATCCCCGATACAAGAGGACGGGGAGGGGGATCCTATTCCTAAAGAAATAGCGTAAACGGTCCAAATTCAGAAGTAGGTCTTTACCGCAAAAAGGAATTGATCAATAAAAATACGCTTGAAAGCTGCGATATTATTCTGCTCGTAAAATATTAGCATGGCTTTTTTATAATCAACTGAATCAACAGTTCGAAATGAGATTGGACAATAACCATTGGCAATCAAAATACCGTTACTTACTATACGAGCCGTGCGCTTGTTGCCATCAGTGAATGCTTGTATATAGCTTAATAGTATAAGTGCCAACAGAGCTTTGTCAAATATATTAGACTTACCGTTTATCAGACGTACTGAATCTTCCAATGCTTCCCGTATCTGGAATTCATTATCCAACGGCGTATAGTTTGTTCCGGTAATACCTACTCTACGGTGTCGTATATTCCTCTCCACTCCCAATTCCTTTGTAAGTAAAGCATGAATTTCCTCTATGCGTCCGACTGTCAAATCTTTAAGATATTCAGGAACATCTAAAATAAAGTCAAGGGCATCCTTATGATTAAGCAGCATCACTGCCTCTTCCTTAGTCTTACCGCTGGCTGTCTGTTTCTCTTTCAACAGTCGCTCTGTTTCAAGCAGAGAATAGGTGTTGCCCTCAATTTGAGATGATTTCCAAGAAAGATCTATGCCGAGACGTTCCATTTCCTTACGATATTCAATTTCAGACATCTCGGAAAGATGCTTACGGAATTGTTCTTGCGCTTCACTAAGGCGATTAAGTTCTTGTGTCGAGAAAAGTTCAACACTTGGCAAAATATCATTGATCAGTTCAAAATTGAAAGATTTCTGCACCTGACGTTCATCAATATCTTTGTCAAAGTAAGTGTCAATATTCAACTCCATAGTTACATGTGCCTGCGGAGTAAGACGATATCGTGTTGCCGGACCGCGTCCGACAACTTCAATATTCCCATGTTTTACCATTTCAGCAATCAATCTCTTCAATGTAGCCTGACTTGGAGGATTCGTCAAGGCTGCCTCAATATCAGCTCTTGTGACAGATTGATTGTAATGCAGAAACTGCAATATTTCTATTTCTTGTGTCATGTCTGTTTCTTTTATCGGCTCAAAAATAGTCATTATTTTCGGAAAATCGGCTCAATTTGAGCCGATAAATGCCTTTTTAAATGCCTTTTTGAGCCGATAGACGATTTTGTAATATTTGATTTCCGGCAAAACACCCGATTTACATATCTGTTAATAGACACCTTAAACGTAAGGGCACACGCGTTTGCCCTTCAGATTTGAGGAGATTTGGCGTATTGCTTGTATCGGTTGTATCGGTTGTATCGGGGTGAAACAACCGATACAAACCGATACAAACCGATACAAACGCTCGTAAGGGCACACGAAGGTTACCATAGGTTGCGGCGGGGTAGCTCGTTGCCGTAACGACTGCGGAGCCGTTCGATGAGCCGCTGCAAGTCGCGTGAGAAATGATGACCCGTCCAGACGCCGCTATTTGTCAGTATCACCCAACAATCACCTTGCGGATAACGCTCCACAAGCGCATGCGTCGAACTGAGCGTGCCGGTGCGTCGCCATCTCCCGTCGGGACTTATCTCACCCCACCCCCGGCTCATATTCTCCTTCTCGTCGTAGGAGGTCATCGTGCTGATGCTCTCATCGCTCAATATGTTCTTCACACCCGGCTCGCCATCGATAGCCGCAACCAGACGCGCAAGATCAGCCAGCCGATGCCACCCATCCTCCGGCACCCATGAGTCCGTTAACGTTGCTTCCACCATACACTCTCTCCACCATGTTGCCGCTACCGTTAAACTCCTCCACCAACTCATCTTCAAGTTGAACAGAATAGAAGCTTCATAATCCGACATTCCCCAACGTCGCCATTCCAAAAGCAAATCAACACAACTAGCATCAGCATGAGCCAACGCCTTTCCAATCACCTAGTAGAACCGATTCTTGTAAATTAGTCTGTCAAATTGCTCGGTATTTCTCATAGCTAGGATAAGCCAGCCATACCCTGACAATTTTGCCTGAGGACTCACCAACTGCCGATAGAAGCACTCCTTGTCATGCTCAACCGTCCACGCTGCCATATCAGCTACCACTGCTCCTAACATATAGTTATGCCCTATCTTACAGAAATTATATTGAAAAATATGCACTATAAACTGTCATTCTGATTCTGTCTGCATATCAAGTACTTTAATCTCACCTTCAAAATTAAACATAAAATTTCCTTCGTTTAAATCAATTCTCCCATAGGGACAACTAATGAATAGTTCCTCGTAAGCTTTAGAAATAAAATCAAAGAAAAATAATGCTCTTTCACGACGTATATTAATTTCATTGAGACTCAACATTTCAAATGGAGGAAGTTCATCATTGATATTACTGATATAGTCGTAAAGAAGCTGACGTGTTCTAAGTATTTTAGTATGCTCCTGTCTCTTATAGATATTCCATAAATCAGACCAAGTTATGTAATCATTAATACCTGATGGGAATAAGCTAAACCAAGCGTGGCGGAAATCTTTAAACGCTATGTTTAACCATAATTGCTTTTCAGACTTATAAAGATGTTCTAACACAATCCAATAATAATTCCGAGATTGGCTTTGTGAATAGAAATTCCCTAGTTCAAAAACATCACAAAGGAATTTGTTCTTTTTACCGACAAAAGTTTTACATACAGAAAACTCAGAACTATCATTAGTAATCTTCAAATATCGACCATCTAATAGAGCTATCGCAAAACCATGATTCCCATTTTCTATATTTCCAATAGTCTTTAAATCGGGTCTAACGTAGAGGAACTCTTTGAGCACCTGCCTCATATCACAAATCTTCATACCTCTCATCTTTATCTGCATCATCAATTTCAAATTCAAATCCTGGAACTATCCCACAGTTGGCTCTACTTTCATCTTGCTCTTTTGAATCTCCAATCCAAGATGATGTCAATTTAATAGTTTGACTTTTAGGCTGCTGCTTCATTGGAAGTTCTTCCACTTGGAGAACTATTGGCAAATCTGCTATTAGACCAGAAAGAATACAAGCCCCTACCGGTAATATGGGTAAAGATTCCAAAGATAGCTTGTCAATATAGGACACTGCTTTTTCAATCATTTCAATATCTTTGTTGTTCACCAAACGATGAATAAGATAATTGTGAAGTTGGGAAACTATGGTAGCAGAAATATCTGATGGTCGTTGGCTGGCCAAAGTAAGAAACACTCCAAATTTTCTGCCCTCTTTGATTATTTCCTCAAACGTCTCTAATCTGTAATCTTTCCAACTTTCAGTTTCTCTCTTAGACTCCGTAGACAAAATATTATGAGCCTCGTCCACAATAATGTTTAAGTATACATTATTCTTTTTTGCTTTTAGTTTATGACCTCGGTAAAGAGCCATTGATACTATTAACGGAATCAGTTTTTTTAGATCAGTCTTAAGTTCGTTAAGGTTTACAACTACAATGTTAGATTTTTTGAACATGTCGTTGTCCTCCCCAATATTAAATATATTGGGAACATCATTCATCAGGCTGTCTAGTCTCCTTACAACTGGATGAATATGATCATTTTGCGCTTTGTTTTGTACAAGGTCAATAATCAAACGCAGATTTAAGAAAATCAAAAACTCTTGTATGGGATTCTCAGGAAGCCTGAATGAATCAAGCATAGATTTCATCTTTAATCGACAAAAAAACTCCTCGTAGTTATCTGAAGTGACAAACCCATCTTTACTCCGAATCAGTTTAATAGAACCGTTGTTATAGATTTCTATATCGTCCATCACTGAACTATCTTGAAGTTCCCGATTAAGGCCTGATAATAGAATTTGATCCAATAAATCTAAAATATTGCGTTCCTTCTGTGCATCCTTTAACAACAAGGTATCCTTAATGTATTTAGAGATAGTATTCTTAAAATGGGACTGAATTTCTTCAGGTGACTCATGATTTTTGATGCTATTGTACAACTTCAATGCTCTTTTTATAAAAGGTTGCTGTGTTTTCTCTGTTGCATCGGATAGAATGCTTAAGGTGTCCAATCTAAGAAGGTCTCCAATAAGAAATGGAATTTTGTTAGATTCATTAGAGTCTGATCCAAGGTTATAAATTGTTTTGGAAGAGCATAAAGCATCAGTTGAAGAGTATTCTCCATTAAAATCGAAAACTACAAACCGAGCGTTCCTCTTGAAATTATTAAAATTTTTCATCTTATCAAACAGTTCATTGTATATTTTGGCGAGAGTATGACTTTTCCCACTGCCGGTATTCCCAAATATACCTATATGAGAGGCAAATAGTCTGTCTATGCTAATCCTTATCGGTACGTTTTCGTCAAGCATCAAATTACCCAAATAGATAGTCTCTTCTTCAGGATCCGCGAAACGGTGAATACGTTCAAATTCATCGTTGTCCATGAGGTATGCTATATTACCTATAAGAGGAACTTCTTTTACACCCTTATGATAACTACCTTTTTCAAAATATCCTATAATTTTGACAATTAGAAGACGAATGAGAGAATCTTGTTTACTATGATATTCTGTTTCAATTCTATTTTCTTTTAGTGTTTCACTCTCTACCTTTGCAACGAGGTTATAAAAACCTTTCTTTATTTTAAGAAAGCTACCAACAGATACGTTTTTTATCAAACGTCCCTTGTAAATAACATGTGGCAGATTCTTATTAGAGTCTACCTTAATTATTATTTCGCGACCATTCACAGCGTACACTTCTCCAATACGGAAAATAGAATCCTTTAGGTAATCGATTATCTCCATACTAATTGATAATTCCAAGAATTCGTTTAAATATAACCTCATTGATTACCTCTAAAGAGAACACATGGATGATTTTTTCTTTTTGCTCTCCATTTTTCTCTTCAATTACTTTTGTATTCCAAACGGGACATTCACGAATAAATTCCCGTTCATCTTCCTTTTGACCCTTATAATAATCCTCAGGCGAGATTACTATGATATTGTCGTTTAGCATTGTCCCTCCTAAAGCTATATTTGCCAATGTGGTATGTTTGGATTCCTCATTAAATGCAAAAACTACAATTTGCAGTGTAGGGTTCGTATTGGCAGCACGAACCGTAATTTTTGCTAAATGTTCATCAGCAAATGAAAAACCTGAAACAAATAAAAGGGTATTGCTTTGTTCAAGGGTATTAGAGTAGCGTCTCATCAGTTCATAGAAATGTGAATCGATAACACTTTCCTTAAATTTAGTTTTTCGAGGATGAATCATTATTAACTTCCAATAGGCATCCATGAAAGTGTTGATGGAAGGAGACATTTCGTACCCATCATTACACATCATGTTCTTTACACGATTAACTAATTGATCTATATCATCGTTAGAAGCGACACTCACTAATTGTCCATTAGGAATGAGGTCATAAGTCTCCTTAATTTTTCGAATAAGGTCTAGGTCCCTATCATAAGTAATTGAAACTTCATCATCCGCTTTCTTCCAATTTATAGAACCATGAATTTTGATATAATTAAAGATTGGTATATGAGCGAGATTTTGGTATAAGGGACTGATTTTAGTCAGAACATTGTTAAAACTATCTTCGCGAAATGTCGGAGTTATATAACCTTTGAAGCCATCGTTAAACTCAAGCCTTTGATGTTCCGCTGCTTTCTCTACTAGATTATCAATATTGGTCGTAAAAATATTTATTGTTTTATCTAATAACGAAGTATCTCGTTTCGCCATAATCGCATTCCAGATACTAAGGAAATGCTCATATGTGTTAACCACACTGGAATACTGCTCTTGTTTTTTAGCTATGAGATTATCACACATGCAAGGAGCCATAACTGAATTGAAATACTCACCAAATAAAGATGCTTCGACAACAGTTCTTAAATCTTTATCTAGAGACTGAGCTGCAGTAAGTAATTTTTCAATTGAGTTAAGTGTCTTAAGAAATGGACATGACAATCCAGATCCAAATAAAAAATTTATATGAGATGTTTGTATAAGATTTCTCAATTGTTCTAATTGGCAGATGTTCATAAATGCCTTGGTCTTTAGATATTTTTTTGATACAGTTCAATTACTTCTCTTTTGGTGTGAATCTGACCATTCCAATGCGTAAAATTTGGAATGTTTACGGTATGTTCTCCAAGAGACTCATACTTACCGAGTTTGATATTGAGACAAGGCATCGGTACAACGACCACGTTGCCATTGGCATCCTTCGTCTCCTTCTGACGCATTCCGAAAGAAATTCCGGTTACTTCGTAAAAACCGGCGATACCTCCATCAAACATTGGCACGAAATATTTCACCTTGGCTATGTCACCGGAAGGCATATTGCGCATCACATAGTCAGTGGCTTCGTGATTGGCAAATGCCATATACTCTTTACGTATTGTATTACGACCATCTTTGTCTTTTTTGTGTTTTGTAACTATTCCGAAAAGGAAGGTGTCATTTTTAGCCGAAGGACTGTTAACATAACCAACTTCTTGCTTCTTCTGAGCAAGGCGAACCGTGGGTTCGGTACCAAGAGGGCACTCTACCACATAGAAATCTTTTGCAAGATTTGCGAGCAAAATTTCGTTCTCTTTGTTGTACTTTGGATCTTTATCAAGTGCAAGAGAGAAAACTTCCTTATTGAGAAAGGGACTGTAAGTCTTTCCGAGAATGGTTTGGAAATTCTCTTTGAAATAAGTCTCGGCATCAATGTCGGGATGAGCGGTGATAGCATAGAAGCTGAATCGCTCGCTGAGCATCTGTTGGATTTCCTCTCGGAACTTTTTGCGTATAGTCTCTTTCCATGCAGCCTTTGCCCCAACATTCGCACGGGCATATAGAGCCAGCACAAAAAGGAAGTTCACATCATAGTGCGATACAAGCAAAGTATCGCGATCATACAGACGGTTCTCAAATTGCCGACAGATATTGGGCTGATGCGGATGTCGCTCTGTATGGTTATCGTAACTGAGAGTTTCCGGGTCAATATTGGCCGAGATAAAGAAATTCGGGATAATATTGTAGCCCTCCGTTCGGTCATCGCGAAGTTGTATAGTGCGATAGCGGTCTTTTTCCTCTCCCATATTTTGAGGATTGAGGAAAAGGTTCAGATTCCACTGAATTACATTGCGAGCGTATGTATATTGCTTATATACTGACTCAGGGCCAGGATTGCTACCAATTTTGTAATACTTGCTATCACCGATATAATAGACATCGTTCTGCTGCTCGCGGTTTATAAGCAAGCCCTCATAGGTATAGAAGTGGTCAACGAGTTTGCCATCAGTTTGTTCTTTAAGACCTGCCGGAACATCATTATCGCCTATAAGTTCTTCAATCATCGCCTCGAAAACGATGTGGAAATTTTTGACGAGAAGGTATTCCCGGTTGGTGACAGATGTTTTTATCTGATAAGCCTTGTCGAAGAAGGCATAGCAGAGTTCCCACAAACGAATTGCAACGTCAGAGAAATACTTATATTTTATCTGACGGAGACGGAGCATACCATAGCCGTTGATGTATCGCTCAAATTGACCGCCTTTGATAAGTTTGAACCCAAAAGGAATTTCGGCTTTGAATCCGAAACGGTCGTCTACATAGTGGAGTATAGAAAAGAAAATTACTATGAGTTCTTCATCAAAGTTGATTTGCCTTTTCTTATTGACCGGGTTGATATATACGGGAGATTCACTTTGCACCACAGCGGTAGTTGTCGAGATTGTCCGCGTCCAATTTATCTTATTGTAGCCGGAATGGATATTTTTAAGAACGTAGGTGAAGAATGACTGGTTTTCTTTTGCAAAACGTATAAGCGAAAGAATAACATCAAGCCAAGTATTAGCTTTCTTCTTCGCCCCGTGCCCCTCGCTCTCAATCTGCTCGCGGAGGATGATTTCGTTGTTTTGGTGTGACTCGTTGAAAACAACTATCGCGCGGTGGATCCACACTGCAAATTCATAGATGAATTTAGCCTCATGCGGTTCCAACGTAGCTTCATCAAGGTGTATAAGGTCACGAGGTTCGTACTTGCCGAAAACTTGTCCTTTTTCGTTGATGAGCACTTTAGGCAGAACGAATACCACATCGCGCACTTTCTCACTTGGATTGTAATAATACCCCACATAGCAGACGGATATGTTACCCTCGATATCTTGGAGAGTAAACAATCCGTCCAGCACGTCTTTAACGTCCTCGACTTTGTAGGGATATTCTTCAATCAATAACTTCATACAAAAAGACTATCACTCCACGTTTGTTTCCGATCCTTCAGTTCCCGATGCCGCATTTTCTTCAGGCTTCGAAGGCTCATTGCCAATCTTGGCAACTCCAAGTGCGGTGATGAACTGGCTGAGATAATTTTTCTCAGAGATGAAAAAGTCAGTAAATTCGTATTGCTTGCCTTTTTTGTCGGGGTTCTGAAACTCTTTGTGACCAATGTTGTAGTCTTTCAACACGTCAGACCATAGGTAGAAAAGTACCTTATTGACAAATATATCCTCGGATATAACATCGTTGGCTTTGAGGTCGGGATTGGGGATGCCTTTTTCATCACTTCTCTTATCGGGTTTGGCGAAGAAGAAGCCCATCTGCTTATCCGCACTCTCGGTGAGTTCCGAAATAATGGGGTTCATTATTTTAAGGAAGCTCGCCCATGAATAAAGAGTCTCCTTGATTTCAAAAGCGCGTTTCGATAGCGAGATGTCAGAATCATTTTCGAAAAATTTGATAGGCACATAACGCCAATTCCAACGGCGTTTGAACGCAGAATCAATCGGGAAAAGTGATTGATCGGAAGTGTTCATAGTTGCCCAAATGTAGAGATTAGGTGGTAGAAGCAATTTCTCTCCGTTGAGAATTGCTTCGCCAATCTCTTCAGTTTTGCCATTGTCTTTGGTGAGTACAAAAGAACGAATAGCATCTTTTTGCTCATCACTCAATTTGACAAATCCTTTTTTGTCCTTTTCAAGGAATCGAGCAATGTCTTCGTCAGCGTGTATAGCGAAGGAGGAGGCTCCTTGTGAGTTGCGGTCAAGCAACTGGAAAAGATCTCCGAAGATTTGAGCACAGTTTCCTCGGTTGATTTCTTCGATTACAAGAAAATGCGGGTTTTCGAGGTCTCCCCAAGCAGCCACATAAGCCTTAAGGAAAGCTTGTGGCACGAATTTGTAGACAATCTTCTTTTCGTAGGCTTTTGCATTTCCCTTTTCTTCTCCAAAATTGGCATGATGCACCGTGGTTCCCACAAATGCGTTTATAGGCATATCAGCCATAGTGGGTTTGTAAGCACCTACGAAAGAAGCGTAATCACTATCCGGGTGGAACGTGGTACGAACGGTGTTTGAATCGTTTGTCTGATTGTCTATTGCAAAGGACTTTCCCGTACCAGGCGCACCGTAGAAAATAAGTTGTAGGGGTTCGTTTCCTTTAAATTTTAATTCTTCGAAAGAGTGTATTGTTTTCAAAACATCGAGAGCCTTGTCGATGTCTTGAACATGAATTTGGTCGCGATGTTTCATATACCAAAGAAAATATTGAGGTAAAAAATTAAGGAGATTATAAGTTGAACTCGCAGTGAAGTTTTTCTTATGAAGAAAAACTCCATTTATATATGCTTTTTGAAGTAACTCTCCATAAGTTTGAAAAGTGGAAGTAGGGTTTATTTTTTCATTTTCAGACTTACAAAGCACTTCACAGGGCATTCCAACAAAAGCAACATTGTCAGAAGAAGCGTCCTGTTTGTATATGCCAATACAGTAACATTCAATAGCGTCTTTTTCAGAAGTATTGTCTCGAAAAGCAGTTGCGATTTTGGAATCAGTTAATGAAGGAGCCCAAGATGAACCAGCAGTTAGTTGGGTTCGTAATTCATCATCGTGAGCACGTCCTTTGCCTCCTTCATAAAGAATAAAAACATACACATAGAAGGAATGAGAACTCAAATAAGATGGAACAAAACTTCCCTTTAACAGAACATCTGTTCTTGTGTTATTCCCACGTCTTGAAACAACTTCAAATTTGAATAAACCAGGAAAATGTTTATCCATTTGTTGGATAAACACTTCATCGGCATTATATTCAGTATATGGAATACCCTCTATCATAGGATAATTCGGCGAATGAGTATCAATGATTTTAGGCATTTCTAATTAAAGTATTGAGTTTTGATTTGTTGTGCAAGAATTTCGACTAGCCGAGGAGGAACTGCGTTACCAATCTGTCTCCATTGGTCACTAAATTTCCCCGTAAAGATATAATCATCAGGGAAGGATTGAATTCTCTGAATCTCTTGAATACGAAGAAACCTATTTTTCCAATGAAAAGGTCCCATGTTATTGGAAAAACTGGCTTGAATAGTCCAAGACGGTTTTTGGGGAGAAAGTTTTAGAAGGAAAGACCAATATCTTGACCTCCATTTAAAAATGGGATTAGGATATCCTCTTTCCGCAGTAAAAAACAAGTAGTTATCTCCTGGAGGTATAAGCGGTAACAACTCCTTATGTTTGGAACCAGCTCTTTTCGATTCATCTTCAGGCAGATCGAAATCAATGTCATTTAATATATCTCCACAAGTAACCCAAGGCAGTTTGTCGTCTGATCCACCCTCACAATGGGTTTCCTGAGGGAAAATAAAATCGGGCATATCTTTCTTAACGCCTATACAAATGAAACGTTGACGAAGCTGTGGCACTCCGAAGTTTGCAGCATTAACAACTTTGTAGGTAATCTTATATCCGAGAGCCTCGCTTCTTTCTTTGACAAATTCTAAAGCAGCGGCATGAGGTTTAAACACAAATCCTGCGACATTTTCAAAAAAGAAAAAACGTGGGTCTAATTCTTCTAATGCACGAAAATAATTAGAAACAGTGAGAAAACCGGCTTCATCTTCTATTCCTCTCTTTTTCTCAGTACGATAAAAGCGTGATTTTGAGAAGGGAGGACAAGGAGGACCACCAACGAGTCCGTCGATAGTTCCGTATTTTTCTTTGACGGCACGGAAATCGACATCTGCTATACTGCCACAATACACTTCGGCAGATGGATAGTTTAAGCCAAAACTTTCACAAGCAACAGGCCAATTGTCATTGGCAAAAACAGTATCGAACCCAGCGCTTTTAAAGCCGCAGTCGATACCTCCTACACCTGAAAAAATGCTGACGATTTTCATAATTGAGAAATTAAATATTCGGTTGCTGCCTTTCCTAAAAGTGAAGGGACAGCATTGCCAATTTGTTTTTGTATCGCTCTGCGCGTCCCTTCAAAAACATAATCCATAGGAAATGTTTGAATAGAGGCGATTTCACGAACCCTAAGTCGTCGGTTGTTCCAATGAAAGGGTCCGACCCAAGGACCAGGTTGAGCTGCGATAGTCCATGATGGTTGAAGAGGGTGAAGTTTTAGCAGGAAATTCCAAAAGCGTTTGTTCGCAACAAACTTAGGATTTGGGTAGCCGTCTCTTGCTGAGAGAGCAATGTAATTGTGGCCAGGAGGAACTTCCGACAACTCGAAATCATAAGTTTTGCCTTTGGTGGTTTCTTCTGATTCGGATAAAGTTTCGGAGTCGAAACGTCCAATCCAGTCAAGGACATTCACTTTCACGATTTCTTCCTCAGACAAGAAAGTCAAATCGTCCTTGAATGGTTTCAAAGATGCAAAGAAAATCACTCTTTTGCGTTTTTGCGGAATTCCTAAAGCAAGAGCATTGATTAAGTATCGTCTAACATGATATCCCATTGCAACAAAACGCTGTTCAATATGCTCCACTATTGCTTTATTGGTAGGGTGAAGCATACTTTCAACATTTTCTAAAATGATGCCGTCAGGCCTAATTTCATCTATTATCCGAAGATACTCATAGACCATATTACGTTCATCATTGATGCCTTTACGTTTTTCGTTAGTTATCCAATAACCGGCTTTAGAGAATGGTTGACAAGGAGGTCCACCTACAATAATCAATTTCTCCGGGTTGTGCGATTTAAGCAAGGAACTGTAGTCGGCACCTTTTTTATCTCTAATGTCCGCGCACTCATGAGTAGAGTGTGCGAAAAAGGGATTGGCCTTCAGCGTTTGTACGGCAACGGGTTCAAAATCCAAACTGCTTATAACTTTCGCGCCACCAAGTTGAACCCCGATGTCAAGACCTCCACAACCAGAGAAGAAAGAAAGTGCACAAACATTAGAAGCATTCACGCTGTCGTATTTATCCATACAGGTATAATTACAATCGGAAAAAGGAAGAATAAACCCTTCTTCAGATAACTGTAATTCACCCAGGGAGGATACAAAAGCATCGCGTTGATGCTTCTGTATATGCTCTAAATATTTATGTCGAAGTAAATATTCCATAAAAAAAGAAGTTTCCGGGTAGCACCTAAAGGCCGACCAAAGCCTATACTAACTACTCGGGAACTCCGAAAATTTGTTTTACATATCGTTCGCGCAGATTGGTCTATTTTCAGGTGGCGTTACCGCTCAGTATATAATGCGAAACGATTGTGATGTCGTTGTCAGCGGACTAAACATAACTAGTCTGCGAAGTCCAAAACGGCAGAAGTCTCCGCTTCACCGTCTGAAACGAGCGGTGCGATATCTTGCCATTCGTTGCCAAGTTGGATATCAGCCTTGTTGCAGACTTCAACCCCAAGGAACGAAGGGTTCAACGATATGCCGATATTGGGGTCGGCATCATTGTAGTTCGCCTCTGCGCAATTCCGGCTGCACTCGGCATAGCCGATACAATCTTCGCCCAGCACTCGTTTGCGCGGAATCTCAGCCACTCGTTGACTGCATCGAAAATGCGGCATTGTACACCTAAATGGAGCATAATCCGTCATTTCTCATTACTTTGGTCGTTTATAGGTTGTTTTAATATGCAAAGTTAGTAAATATTTTTGAATCTTGCGTTACGTTACTCGAAGTTAATTTGAAGTGTTTCCACTTCGTTTTTAAATCTCCTATTACCAATTGAGGTGGGCTGTGTTACCAGAGGTTGCGGCGCGGTAGCTCGTTGCCATAACGACTGCGGAGCCGTTCGATGAGCCGCTGCAAGTCGCGTGAGAAATGATGACCAGTCCAGACGCCACTATTGGTCAGTATCACCCAACAGTCGCCTTGCGGATAACGCTCCACAAGCGCATGCGTCGAACTGAGCGTGCCGGTGCGTCGCCATCTCCCGTCGGGACTTATCTCACCCCACCCCCGGCTCATATTCTCCTTCTCATCGTAAGAGGTCATCGTGCTGATGCTCTCATCGCTCAATATGTTCTTCACACCCGGCTCGCCATCGATAGCCGCAACCAGACGCGCAAGATCAGCAGCCGATGCCACCCATCCTCCGGCACCCATCAATCCGTTGACGTTGCTTCCACCATACACTCTCTCCACCATGTTGCCGCTACCGTTAAACTCCTCCACCAACTCATTGTCCGGCGGATAATACCGAGTCTCCTTATCATGACGATCGGCATAATAGTTGGTGGCAGGACGGAACTGATACGCACCCGCCGGCTCCAAGACCGCCTCCCGGATATAATCCCAATAGTTCATGTCGGTCACTCTCTCAATCACGAGCGAAAGCAGCATATAGCCGAAATTACTATATCTTCTCCCCGCCCCGGGAGTGAACCCGAGCCGTCTGCCCAACACAATCTTCGTCAGCTCCTCATTCGTGGGAGGTGTAGTCAGCCTCTTGACTGCCATAATATCCTTGGTGTTAAACATCGGGTCGCCGGCACCGAGAGTGAACCCACCCTTATGGCGCAGAAGATGATCGACAGTGATATCCCTCATCCTCGGGTCGCGCATCGCGTTGGTATAGACGGTGTCGTTAAGTATGCCATCCTCGCCAAACACCTTACTGTCAAGACTCAGTTTCCCATTCTCACATAATTTCATTATTCCGACAGCAGTAACCAATTTCGATACAGATGCCATCCTCATAATAGTGGACGCATCCATAGTCTTACCGGCAGACACATCCGCCATGCCATACCCCTTGGCATATAGCAACGAGTCATGCCGGGTCACGGCAAACGAGATGCCCTTTATCTCCCATTTACGCATGAAACGTTCGATATCATTATCCATCGGAGCAAGCGAGGCTATGAACGACGCACGGTTAGACAACGTGTCGCTCCAGCGGACTCCGGATTTGGCTTCGACATGCTTTTCCGGCGATTTGGTACACGACACCCCAAACAGGTAGTGAATATGGATTAGTATAAACACCGACATTGAAAACAATATCAGCCACATCGTTCCTTTTCTTACATCTGACTTCTTCATCACATTCCGCGTCCGCAATCCGACGGAAAACCATCTTTGCGAAAACCGTCTGCAAAGTTAATCAATTGAAATTGTCTAATCTATTTCAAAGCAAAAAAAATTTTTAGCAAATAAGATTTATAAAATTTATAAGATTTATTGTACAAAATTTGTCATTAAGAATTATTCTTCTTACCTTAGTCGCCAAGAAAAAAACGAGAAAGTAACTATTATTTCCCATTTCATTTAAACCCAATAATTTATGAAAAGAATCTTTACTTATTCATTGCTCGCCCTCGCGCTCGGTTATGCTTCGCCGGCATTCGCCGACGACAACGCGATGGTTTCGGCATTCTCATTCTCCGTGGATGAGGCTGCCATTGAAAGTAAAATCACATTCAACGTTTCTGCAATCAATGGCACCGACATTCAGGTGGATTGGGGCAACGGTGAATTGAACGACTACAAGATCGCCGACTATGATGGTGAAGGATGGGTCTTCTCAGAAATCGCGGGCACAATCGCCGGTAAGACAATCACAGTATATGCTTCTGATCCGGCAATCATAAATTATCTTGATCTCACGAAAGATCTTTCAGACGATGCGGATGTCTACATCATATCCGCCGACTTTTCTCTTCTGAAAGGAGTCAAGCAGTTAGACCTTGGAAAAAACAAGCTGACCACCCTTGATGTTTCCGGTATGGAATCACTCGAGACTCTTAACACGTCCGACAACCAGCTTACAAAACTGACACTTCCGGAATCTGAAGTGCTGACCTCAATCAACGTCAGCAACAACGTAAATATCAATTCCGGAGAAAAGAATGAGGATGCCGGAGATAACCAGGTGCTTGGTTCAAAATGGAGCAACCTGCCCAATCTGACAACTCTAAACGTCAACGGCAATTCCGCCTCTAAGATGGGACTTTTCGGAAGTTTCGACATATCTTCCAACAAAAGTCTGAAAACACTGAACGCCAACTGCTGCGACCTCTCATCTATCGATGTCACTCAGAACACCGCGCTCAACACATTCAACGCACAGTGGAACCGCTTCACCACAATCGACCTCACTCAAATGGTGGCTAAGAAAGCGGCTGTGATGCTGAACCACAATAATCTAAAATCCATAAAGTTGCCTGACACGACTGAGGATAAGATGACGAGACTGAACCTCTCTTTCAATGCGTTCTCCTTCGCCACTCTCCCGACCGTAAATGCAACCAACTTCGTATATTCCGACCAGCAGGCTATCCTCAACCCGCTCAACGGCAAGAATATTGTTGATCTGTCAGCACAAGCTAAGGTGGGCGAAACTGAGTCAATATTCAAATGGACAGCTTACTTTGACGGTAGCGACGCCCCCGTGGACCTTACCGCTGAAGGCGACAACGCTCAATACAGTGTGACAGCTCCCGGCGTATTCCAGTTCAACCTGCCGGTAGATTCCCTCTCCGCACAGATCACCAATGAGGTATTCCCCAATCTCACACTCTCGACTACAGCCGCAACTTCCGTAGAGCTGCTTCCCGTCATGCTGACGATGGACGTGACCAAAGCTGAGAATGCCGACAACCTCACTTTCGGTCTCTGCGATTCCGAAGGTCAGAACATCTATATCGACTGGGGCGACGGCGAATTTGATGGTCCTGTCACTGTAGCGAAACTCGGCTATGACTACTCTCCCGAAGAGATAACCGGAACTGTGAAGGGTGACAAGATTCAGATTAAGGGTACCGCCTCAACTGTGGAGAATCTTGTGGCAAATGCAGAGATCGACACACAGGCAGGTGTTGCCACTTCCGCCGTAATCAATGCAATCGACCTCTCAAAACTCACTGCCCTAAAGAAACTCTCTCTTGAGAACAATGCATTGGCTGAAATCGACCTCAGCAACAACAAGGAGCTTCTCAACGTGAAGATGAAAGCCAACAAACTGAAAGCATTCTCGGCAGAACTCCCCGAGCTCACTAACCTTGACCTTTCCAACTATGGAATCTCCGAGAAAGTGTATGGCGAGAATGCTGTTGAAAACCTTGACTTCGGCAAACTTCCCGCAATCAAGACTTTCATAGGAAGCTTCACCGGTATTAGCTATGACCTCTCAAAGGCTGAGAACCTCACATCCGCAACGCTTATCGGTAATGGCTACACCGACTTCAAGCCTGTAAGCGCATCAATCACATCTCTCACGCTGAACTACAACAACCTGACCACATTCGACGGCTCCGGTCTCACTGCCAACGGCAAAATCAACATCTTCCTTACCTATAACAAACTGGGTGAAGCCGATTGCCTCACACTTCCGGAGAACGCCAACAACGTCAATATCTCCAACAATGCCTTCACCTTCGCCACACTTCCGGGCGTGAAGTCGGTAAACGGCACATTGACCTACGCACCGCAGTCCGACGTGGAAGTAACAGCCAATGACGGCGTTATCGACCTTTCCGTACAGGCTACCGTAGGCGAGATCGCCACCGTATTCGCTTGGACTGCCGGAGAGGAAGCAATTGCCGACACAGACTTCAGCGTGGCAGACGGCGTGTTCACGTTCAACAAATCGTTCAGCGATGCTGTCTGCGCCATGACAAATGCAGAATTCCCCAAACTTACCCTCAAGACAATCCCGGTAGAGATCTCCGCAAACAGCTCTGCTGTAGATGAAATCGAAACTGCAGATGATGCAGAAGTGGAATACTTCAACCTTCAGGGCATAAAGGTAAGCGGTAAGGAAGCCGGAATCTACATCCGTCGCCAAGGCAAGACCACTACAAAGGTAATCGTGAAATAATACCTGTTTATCTATTTGCGCTTGAGGAGACCGAAATTCCGGTCTCCTCTTTTTTATGGTTGATGGTTGATGGTTTAGAGGAGATGGTTTAGAGGAGATGGTTTAGAGGAGATGGGGGCATCTGACACATTATGAGTGTTACATTTTCTTAAAAAAGAAAACATCATGAACGTTATATAATCTGAAAAAATTTTACATGGCATCCATTGGTCAACCCACTTCCGCCATTCGTCGGCACACATATTAAACACACCGCATAATCACGTGGTTATCAATAACAATCCAATATTTACAAAAACTAAAAAAATATCTATAACTGTTATACTTCCAATGCTTGCCAACCGATGTCAGTTAAATATTTAAAATTTATACTTAATACTATTTCCAAATTCATATCATTTGTGTATCTTTGCATGCGGGGAACTATTATTTTTCCAATGCCCGTATATCTACGGGCTACGGTAAATATCCTGACACACATAGGAATTTTAATTCATACTAATAACCAAGCTATGAAACATCATCTTGTACCATTATCCACAATACTGCTTATCAGTGCAGGGCTTATGTTGTCTCCTGCCGACATCTCGGCAAAGAAGAAGAAAAAAGTCGAGCTTCCCAAAGTCGAGCTTAAGGGTGAGGCTAAGGACAGTGCTGATTTCCACAAGAAGATAAAAGACTCCAAAGTGAGTCACGGACTATTCAATACATATTTCGACAAGAAAGGTAAGCTTATTGTAGAGATACCCGACTCCGCGCTCAACCACACCTACCTGCTGGTGAACCGCGTCAACTCATTGTCTCAACCCACCGACTGGGCGGCAGGACAGATGATCTCATCAGAAATCATACGTTTCACCCGTGATGACCTCAACGTCTACATGCAGTTGCCACAGACCACGAGCCACGTGCCCGACGGCGATCCTATAAAGCCATCGTTTGAGCGCAACTTCAGCGAGCCTGTGCTCAAAAGCTTCAAGATCGAGCATAAGGAGAACGGCAAGGTGTATATCGACGCCACATCCTTCTTCGGCGGCAACGAGAAATCGATATCCCCCATAAAGCAGCCCAACCCGCTGTCAAAACTTCTCGGCGGCAAGGACGGCATTAAAGGCACGTTCTATCCCGACGGCTCCGGCGTGATCTCCGTGAAGGCATTCCCAGAGAACATTGAGGTGAAGAGCCGCCTTGCCTACACCACCCCGACCGCAACAAATCCCTACACTGTGGTTATGTCGCGTTCAATCGTGCTGCTTCCTGACGACCCTATGCCCGTCAGATATAAGGATAAGCGTGTAGGTTTCTTCTCTGAATATAAGAACAGATATTCATCCGACGAGGATGGATCGCGCACATACGAGATTATCAGCCGCCACCGTCTCCAGCCGCGTCCGGAAGACCGTGAAGCCTATTTCGCCGGGCAGCTCGTGGAGCCTGAGAAAAAGATTGTGTTCTATGTAGATTCCGCCTTCCCTGAGAAATGGCGCGGTGCAGTAAAGGAGGGTATCGAATATTGGAACACCGCTTTCGAGGCTGCCGGATTCAAGAATGCCATCGAGGCACGCGACTACCCTACCGACGACCCCGATTTTGACCCGGACGACATACGCTATTCATGCGTGCGCTATTGCGTAACCCCGACTGCCAACGCGATGGGTCCGTCCTACACCGACCCGCGTACCGGAGAGATTCTCGGTGCCGATGTCATCTGGTATCACAACATCCTCAACCTCGTCCACAACTGGCGATTCACCCAGACCGGTGCTGTCGACCCACGCGTCCGCAAGAAGGTATTCGATGACGACGTGATGTATCAGTCGCTCACCTACGTGGCTGCACACGAAATCGGTCACTGCCTCGGTCTGATGCATAACATGGGTGCATCCCACTCATTCACCATCGACAACCTGCGTGATCCCGCCTTCACCCAGAAGCATGGCACGACACCGTCAATCATGGACTATGCCCGCAACAACTTCGTGGCACAGCCCGGCGACCTTGAGCGCGGCGTGCGTCTGACACCACCCCCCATCGGAGTATACGACATATACGCAATAAATTGGGGCTATCGCCTAATCCCCGGCGCAAATACCCCCGAAGCCGAGAAGCCCGTGCTTGACCGTTGGATCGCGGAGAAGGCTGACGATCCGATGTATGAATTCGGAGCACAGCAATTCCTCGGTCTTATCGACCCTACCGATCAGACGGAAGACCTCAGCGACGATCATCTGAAGGCAGGCGACATGGCTATCTCCAACCTAAAGATAATCATGGATAATTTCGAGGATTGGGCAGGCGAACCCGGAGAGAACTTCGAGCCGCTTTCCGATATGTATAAGGCAATGGCTTCGCAATATCTGCGTCATATCGGGCACGTCTACCCCTACATCGGCGGCGTGGTCTTCAAGGAGATCAGACAAGGAGAGAAGCCGAAAGATGGCAAGGCTCTCGCCCAGCGTTCATTCATACCCCGCGATAAACAGCGCGCAGCCATGAAATGGCTGCTCAATCAGGCACGCACTTCCGACTGGCTCGTGCCCGCTGAGCTTATGGCGAAATTCGAGGAGCCTTACGAATGGCGACCAAAGATGCAACGCAACATTGTGGCATGTCTTCTGTTCTCAACCTCATTGCAGCGCATAAAGGAGGGTGGCGAACTCGACCCAAAGACAAACTACACCCTCCCCGAATATATGGATGAGGCTATCGCCGGAATATTCGATGCCACCCGCAAGGGGAAAGCTCTTGACGCAACGGAACGCAACATGCAGCAGGCTGCAATCGACGTGATGACCACATACTCCGGTCTGAAACCGAAAGAGCCGAAATCATCAAAAAGTTCCGCCCTGACAGACGGTGCCGACGAAGCACTATCACCCGTGGATGAGTTTGCCGAGATGATGGCAATCTCCACCCTTCCGCAATTCCCGTGCGGCTATGCCCCGACAGAGGCAGAGTTGGAGGAGGGACGTTCATTCTTCCGCATACTGCTTAACCAAGCCCCACTCCCGGCTACAGAGTTGCGTCCGATGATGACCTCCCTGCTGCGCCAGACACGCGACCTCTACAAGAGCAAGCGACTCTCCACCTCCGACCGTGCGACACGCGATTTCTACGATTACCAGATAATCGCAATCAACCGCACCCTCGAAGGGAAATGAGGCGGCGTATCAAACCAGATTTTCCATACACAGAACAACTAACACACATAACATGAGAATTATCCTATCAATAATAATGGCATGCGTGTCGGCATTGGCAGCATTTCCACAAGGGAACGCACCCATCACCGGAATCGTCGTGGATGAGAAAGGGGAACCCCTGATCGGCGTCACTGTCAAACTCGATGGCTCCATGCTGGGCGCAACGACTGACCTTGACGGAAAGTTCAGTCTGACAATCCCTGCGGATAAGAAAGGGAAGATAACCCTCTCCTACGTGGGCTACCGCACCCTCTCTGTAGACGTCGCTCCCGGTGCCAATCTATCGACCCTGAAGATGGAACCTGCCGCAAGCGACATTGACGAGGTTGTCGTGATCGGATACGGCACAGCGAAGAAAAGTTCGCTGACCTCCTCCGTGGAAGTCATCACCGGAGATGAGCTTGCCAAGATCCCTTCCATGAACGTCGACCAGTCGCTGGCGGGCACAATGCCCGGTCTCGGAGTAATGACCACTTCGGGCGACCCCTCTGCAGGAGGCGAGGCACAACTTGCCGTGCGCGGCAACAACAACAACCCGCTTCTCGTAATCGACGGAGTGCCACGTCTCGGCACCAACACATCCGACGGCGAGATGCGTCTTTCCGACCTCAACCCCGACGACATCGAGAGCATCTCTGTGCTGAAGGATGCAGCGGCAGCCGCCGTGTATGGTGCACGCGCAGCCAACGGCGTAATTCTCGTGCAGACCAAGCGCGGAAAAGACAGCGGGAAAGTGAAAGTGAATTTCCGCGGTCAGTTCAATTTCCAGGAAGCCACCTATCTTCCGGAATTCCTTGATGCGTATAAATTCGCCGAGCTCTACAACCGTGCGGTGGAGGCATCCGCAAGCGGCACCTACACCCCCTACGACCTCTCCGCAATCGGCTCCAATCCCAACCTATACGGCAACGAGAACATGCTCGACTATCTCGACAAGTGGGGTCATTCACAGCGATACACGCTGAGCGTGTCGGGCGGCACAAAAGCGATACGCTATTTCCTGTCGGGTGGTTACACCAACGCCAAGGGTCTCTACTCCAACGTAAGCCGCGACCGCTACAACTATGCGGCGAAACTTGATGCCGACCTGATGAAGGGTCTCACCATCTCTGTCGACCTCAACGGATCCGTATCCACCAACAAGAACTCCAGCTACACCACTATCGATGCAGCCTACAGCTATTCCCCGCTCCAGGTGCTCCGTTTCACCGACGGCAACCTCGCCTCGATCGACGGGGGCAACCCGCTCATAAACGTGGAGGGTCTCGGCGGATACAACAAGGTGAAGTCTGACTTCCATACCCTCAACGCCCGCCTGAACTATCAGATTCCGGGGGTTGACGGCTTGCAGGTATATCTGAAGGGCACCATCGACCTCAACCATCAGAACACGCAGAAATACTCCAAACCTGTGGCTCTTTATCTCTGGAACGAGGAGACTCAGACCTCTTCCGTAGATCCAAAGACAATCTATCCGACTGCAAAAATCAAGATGGAAGACCGCTGGCAGACCATCAACAACAAGCTCATAGAATTTGGCGTAAACTACAACCGTACATTTGCGGAGAAGCATGACGTGTCAGGTCTTGTGGTGCTCAACTATCAGGACTACAACAACAAGTATCTCAACGGTATCAACAACAATCTTCCCGGTGAGTATCCCGAAATCATGGGCAACACCTCCACCGGCACCATCAACGGTTCGGAATATTTCAGCCAGCGAGCCTCGGTTGTCGGACGTGCCACCTACGGCTTCAGCTCCCGCTATTTCGCAGAGTTCAGTTTCCGTGTCGACGGCTCCACACGCTTCGCGCCCGGACACCGCTGGGGCTTCTTCCCAACCGTGTCGGCATCGTGGGTAATCAGCAACGAGAACTTCTTCCATAACGTCAATCCCGGATTGCTCTCCTTCGCGAAGCTCCGCGCTTCCGCCGGTATCCTCGGTGACGACGGTGGCGTCAGCGACTACAGCTACCTGAAGCAATACATCTTCTCCCCCTCCTACGGCTATCCCATCGGCGGCAACTTCGCCCCCGGCATCGTGAATGCCTCCGGCGTGGTGCCCAACGAGAACCTGCAGTGGGGTAAGTCGAAAGACTGGAACGTAGGCGTTGACCTCGGTTTCTGGAACAACCGCATTAACGTCACTGCTGAGTTCTACCAGCGTTACCGCACCAACCTCATCACAGGCGCGCCAGCCTATCTCTTCCCACCCTCGGTCGGCACAGGCGGATCAGTGCCGAGCGTCAACATCGGAAAGATACGCTATCAGGGTTTCGACCTCTCGGTGAAGCACGTCAATACCGTCGGCGATTTCAGATACAATGTCGGATTCAACATAGCCCTATCCAACAACAAGGTGCTTGACTATGGCGATGAATCAGCCAACGTGGAGAACCTCCGCCGCAAAGGGAAGCCATATCTCGTATGGTCGCTATATGAGGCTGCCGGACTTTTCCAAAGCTACGAGGAGATTGCAGCGTGGCCCGTTGACCAGGACGGCATGAACAACTCCACCCTTGCCCCCGGCGATATAAAATATCTCGACCAGGACGGCAACGGAGTGCTCTCTGCCAACGACCGCGTCTACGTGAAAAATTCCTCACTTCCAAGTCTTAACTACGGCATCTCTCTCGGCGCATCATGGAAAGGCATATACATGAACGCCCAGTTCCAGGGAGTATCCGGCTACAACCAGCAGATCAACGAGCTTTACACTCTTGAGAGCCGTTCGCTGCAACGCTTCCAGGACTACCACTACACAAATTCCTGGACTCCGGAGAACCCCGGTGCGGAATATCCCCGCATCAAGTTCACATCATCGAGCGACAACAACCGTCTTCCCTCGACATTCTGGGTGAAGGAATGTAGCTTCCTACGCCTGAAAGCCCTCACATTGGGTTACCGCTTCCCTGCGAAAATGCTGCGCAACGCCCACATTTCCACCCTCGACATTGCTCTCCAGGGAGGAAACCTGTTCACCATATCCTCGCTCCACAACATGGACCCCGAGTCGCTGCGTGGATATCCCCTCTCCCGAACTTATGGTATAACTCTTAATGTAGGTTTCTGATGAATTTCAAAAAATATATATTACCCCTTGCAATAGCAGCCGTCGGACTCTCCTCATGCGACTCAATGTTTCGCGAAGAGCCTTTCGACAAACTCCCCGGCACGGTCATCTGGGGCGACGAGCATCTTCTTGATGAATACGTGCTACCTTGGTATCATGAAATGGATCCCGGGTTCTACACTTTCGTGACCACAATCATGAAAGGTCTCGGATCGGAATATGAGCCTTGGTATGGCGACCAGCTGACCGTGGGACGCAGCGACTGGTATCAGGGCGACTACGGCAACATCCTCAAAAGCTCACAGCAGGACATAACCACACGTGCACGCACGGAATGGTTTAAGTTCTACACACAGATAAATTCCATCAATACATTGTTGATGAACGAGTCGCAACTCGCCCCGTCGGTACGCGACCGCGTAGTGGGTGAGGCTCATTTCTTCCGCGCATGGTATTACTACCTGATGCTCCGCAACTTCGGCGGCACAATGATATTGACTCGCACGTATGACCCGCTGATGGAAGACACCAAATTCCCGCGTGCCACCTACGCCGAGATGGTGGAGTTCATCTGCAACGAGGCTGAAGAGGCAGCAAAGCTTCTCCCTGTGTCGCACACCGATGCCAACATCGGACGCCCAACGAAGGGGGTATGCTACATGCTTCGCGCCAAGACATATTTCTGGGCAGCCGGCGAACATTTCCAGAATCAGGAGAAGGGATGGCTCGGCTTCCCCGACGACCAGTCGATGCAGATGCTCGACCTCGCAGCGAAAGAGTATGACCGCGTGATCGCCACCGGACAATACAGCCTTATCCCTATCAACGGCACCACGCGCGATGAGGTGGTGGAGGAATACCGCAATATCTTCCTTACCAAGAACTCTCAGGAATCCATCTGGGAGGTGCAGCACGCCAACGACGGCAACTTCTCCTCTGCCAACGGTCATAAGCTTGACCGCGATGCCTCCGCATCATCTTTCGGTGGCACCGTCGCCGCTTATAATCCGACACAGAACCACGTGGATGAATACCGCATGGACAACGGCATGATGATAACCGACAAGGCTTCCGGCTACGACAAGAAGAATCCTTACGAGGGTCGCGACTGGAGGTTCTATGCCAATGTGCTCTACGACGGGGCGCAATGGCGCGGACACACCATGGACATACACTACACTGTAGTAGACGGTAAGGAGGTTGCCGGAGAGGATCTGACCAAATACGGCACATCCACCTCTGCCGCCGTGACACGCACCGGCTACTATATGGCGAAATTCCTTAACGAACGTCAGGTAATCGACACCGACGAGACTTACGGCAGCTCCCAGAACTGCATCCTTTGGCGTTTTGCCGAGCTCCTGCTCGACTATGCGGAGATCGACTTCAAGAAGGGACGTATCGGTGATGCTCTCGATAAGGTGAATCAGATCAGACGCCGCGTGAAGATGCCTGAACTGAAAAGCGTAACTTGGGACGACATCGTGAATGAACGTCGCGTTGAGCTTGCTTTCGAGAAAACCACTTATTGGGATCTTCTCCGTTGGAACATCGCGGAGAAACGCATGACCGGTTCTACCAACCCGCTTTACGGAGTAAAGATAGTAGAACAGGCTGACGGCACACGCAAGATCACCAATCCTGTGGTGAACGGACGCAACACCGTGGTGCGCTATTTCCGTCCGCGTCAGTATTATCTGCCGCTTGACTGGGACGACGTGCGTTATCATGGTCTCGAACAGAATCCAGAATGGGTGGAGATGTAAAATCTCCCCCATTCCTCCTCTCCTCTTTTTCTCCATCTCCCCACTCTCCGCATACAAGATTTACCAATATTGTTTCATTTAAATAATATAAGCTCATGAAAAATTTTTTACTCTCAATTTCTGTCGTAGCAGCTCTCTCCACAGCAGCTAATGCACAGGAGACCTACAACTACTTCGATCCCGCCGACTGCGATGCCAACGGCTGGCTCTGGTTTGACACTCAGGAGAAACTGGAGAAATACTGCGGCTTCACAGATGAGTTCAAGATTCAGCTTCTCTCCGCAGCTTACGAAAACGGTGATGGCGAATATGCAGAATGTGAACTCGATGCAGAAATCAAAGGCTACAACGCAGAGGGTGAACAGGGAGTGGAAGGCACAAAGACAGGAGCGATAATTCTCCCGAGAGCAAGTTCAATAATGGCACAGAACGGTGGCGGCATAATGATGTGGCTTCCCGATTGTGCTGAGTTCAGCGTATATCTTTCAAGTGAAGCATCACTGAAGAGCATGGTTCTCTATGGAGGTAAAGGTCATATTGAGCGTGTAGACTTTGCAGTCATCGCATCTGGCGTACCCCCCTTCAAGCCCTTGTCAAAACAGTGTCAGATGACATGGAGCAATCTTCAGGATGAGGTCCATGGCACTTCCGGCATGACACTAAACTCCAAAGAGAAAGTGACTGCTGCTGTAGTCGATGACATAACATCTCCCGTACTCATCCAAGGTATCAAGCTCTTCACCTACACACAGACTGAATACCCCGAAAACGGTGCAGGCGTTGAGGATATCATCGGTGATGACGCTAACGCTCCCGTGGAATACTTCAACCTTCAGGGTCTAAAAGTAAACGGCGACGAACCGGGTATCTACATCCGTCGTCAGGGCGCAAAAACTTCTAAAGTCCTTGTAAAATAAGACCAATAAGCCACTTGTTAAGACTCCGACATTATGCGTAGCCTTACCTCTCTTATATTTGCAGTCATCTTCGGGCTCGCCGCTTTCGCCGAGCCCGTCAAGATGGCTAACCTTGTGGTCTTCGTCAGGTTTGCCGATGAAAACAAAGGTCATTGGCAACACGACCGAGACTATTACGAGAAGATGTTTAACGACACTACTCAGGATGCAAATTCAGTGCGTAACTTCTTCCTCGACATGAGCTACGGGCGGTTTGATTGGGAATCGACCTTCGCGGAAGTGGAATATCAGGATAGCCATACACGCGGTTATTTCCAACCCAAATCATCAACCAACCCGGATGGTTATTCATCGCTGGATGTCCTCTTTGACACACGTTTCAAGACCTTGATTAAGGACATGTGCATATTCCTTGAAGATAAGTTGCCGGAAGATATCGAACTTGACCGCAACAATGATGGGGAGATCGACAATATCGTCATAATTATCAGCGGTAAGTCGGATCTATCGGCATCAAAGATGCTTTGGCCGATGAATAACCGTGGGGCTACCGCAGAACTGCGCGGACTGAAATCTGGCAATTTCCTACGGGTGTTTGATCAGGCTAACGGCTACAAGTCAATGGTGCCTCAGCCGCTCAACACCGGAGTGCTCTGCCATGAGATGATGCACACTCTTAACGCATTCGACCTATACACATCCGGCGACAACAAGCTTGAACCGGTCAATATATGGGACCTCATGAGCGATAATCAATTCAAGCCGCAGGGAATGACCGCCTACATGCGTTCTGAATATGGGAAGGATTACGGCGACTGGATTCCGGAAGAGAAGATACCCACACTGACCGAAGAGGGCACCTATACACTACCGGCAATCTCCACCCGTGATACCGAGACGGTAGCCTACAAGATTGTGCCCGACCCGGCGAAACCGGAGTATTTCATGCTGGAATACCGCGACAACAGCAACGTATGGGACTGCTCCCTGCCCGCGTCAGGCCTGCTCGTATATCGTGTGAACCCCTCCCTCAACGGTAATACCGGAGCCAACTTTGAGGTCTACATATTCCGACCAGGAGGCTCGACCGATAAAGCCGGATCAATAGCGAAGGCACCGTTAGGTCCCGACACAAAACGCTATACATTCGGCACTGAGAATGACGATGACTACCCATTCTACAGCGATGGCACACGTGCACCGTTCTCAATATCGGGAGTGCAGAAAGCAGGCAAGGAGATCAGCTTCAAAGTTAAGTTCTCATCTACCGGAGACTCAGGTATCGACGACCTACCCGCAGACAACGACTCAGAAAAAATCATCTACAATATGCAGGGTATCCGGATAAGGGAAATAACCTCCCCCGGTCTCTACATAATCAACGGAAAAAAGGTGCTGGTCAATTGACCGGCACTTTTTTCATACCAGATGTAAATATGCCAAGAATGCATGATTTATAGCTCTGTGATACAAATATTCCAGGAAATTGTTGTATCTTTGTAATCATAAATAAAGAAAGGAGTAAAATTATGGCAAGACCAATAGCAGAAACCCCAATTCTCACAGGTGAGGATGCCGTTCGCTTCGAGGAAAGAATGCGACAGGTGGAAAGTCTTACCAAGGAACAGCGAGCAGAAAATGGTCGCAAACTTCAGGAGGCAGTTAAAGAAGCGAAGAAATTGATTACAGTTTGTCTGTAGAATGAAACTTGTCCGACTGAGCGCAGATACATTGGTTGACGGCTTCGATTGTGGAGACGAAGACCTGAATAACTTTCTTATTGAGGATGCCAAAGGTTTCCTCAACAAACGTATTGCCAATTCATTTATACTTGAAGATGAAGGAACTATTGTTGCGTATTTCTGTTTGCTAAACGATAAAATCAGCAAGCAGGAAGTTACTAACAGCCAATGGAGAAAAATCAAAGACAGATTTCCCGATGGCAAAAGATTCAGTAGTTACCCGGCTATAAAAATTGGTAGATTTGCAGTTTCTTCCTTACACAGAGGGGAACACATTGGCACAAAACTGATGAACTTGATAAAAGATATGTTGAATACCAACAGCAATTACTCCGCTTTTCGGTTCATAACAGTTGATGCGTACCTCGATGCAATCCTGTTTTACGAAAAGAATGGATTTACCAAGCTCACTCAGAAAGAGGAAAACGACCATACTCGTCTTATGTTCTTTGATATGATGGAGTTGCCTTGACATTACTCTCAATGAACAGCCGAATATTTCAAAAATACTACGAGCAACTGAGACTCCCTCTCGGAATGTTTTCCCTGCGCTTCACTCTATCAGTAGAAGCGGCAGAAGACATCGTGCAGTCTGTATTTCTTGAAATATGGGACAAATTCAACGACGAAAAAGAGCCGGACAATTTTAAAAGCTACATATACCGAGCAGTAAGAAACGCATCGCTCAACTGGTGCCGCGACAACGGACGCATGGAGACCATACCCATCGAATATTATGAGGAACAGCCATCGGAAGAGGTCATCGACACGTCAGAACGGGATGCCCGCCTATGGCAAGCCATTGACAATCTTCCGGAAAAATGCCGCCGTATTTTCCTGATGAGCAAACGGGACGCGATGCCCAATGCTGAAATAGCCGACACACTCGGAATATCAATAAAAACCGTTGAGAACCAAATGACAAAGGCATTCTCCCGACTTCGCGGAGACCGTAAACTATCATCATCCGACTTCTGGTTTCTCACACTTTGAAAAACTTTTTCAAAAAAAATTTCCACTTGACATAGGGGTTGTGCGCAGATTTCGTGTCATTAGTATGCAAGGCGTCCGGAAGCCAGGCAGAATACATCACAACATGACACGCAAATTATCATGACACGCAAATTTAATGAATCACTGGATTTCGTCGCAAAGTTCTACCGCGAGGGGGCTTTCAAGGCAAATCTCAATTTCATCACACATTCACGCTATTCCTGGCTGCGGCGCAACATCGCGGCAGCATCTGTCGCGGCAATAGTCCTCGCCGCTTCAGCTGCAATCTATCTCTATCTATCCCCTGCCATGCCTCAACCCTCCGCCACTCAACCGACGGAAACAACTGTAGACACTCCGGTAATGACCGCAGAGACACCACAGCGACTGGAATTTGACGACATGCCATTGTCGATGGTCGTGAAGGAGATCGAGAAGGCATACAACGTGAAGATCTCCGGACTACCAGCCGACTCCGACATTCATCTTACACTCAGCTACGAGGGGAATGCCTACGAGCTTATCGACACAATCAACCAGATACTTGACACGAATCTCAAGGTAGAACAAAATAATCAGGTAGAACAATAATCCGACTTATGAACCGCTCATTACTCATAACATCTGCACTATGCTCTGCCTCCCTCCTCGCGTATGCCTCAAACTCCACGGCAGCCATCCCGGATCCTGCCATATTATCCGAGCTTCCGGCAAAAGAGACTGACAAAGTAAGCATCCATGCCAAGAACCGTCCTGCCACTGAGGTATTCGCCGATATAATGCGACAGACCGGCAAAAATTTCATCTATCAGACCGACCTGTTGCGTGGACTTAACGTGACTGTCAATGCTAACGATGCCTCATTGAAAAGCGTGCTGGCTCAAATGTTTGATGGCACCGGAATAACTTTCAAGATACAGAAAAACAACATCCTGTTGTCTCGAAGCAAGGAGATTGTAAGGAAACAGAGAAAATACGTCGTCAGTGGGTTCGTGCGTGAGGCTGAGACCGGAGAGGCTCTTGCCGGCGCGACAGTCACATGCTCCTCTACTAAAAACGGAGTATTCACCAATGCTATGGGGTTCTACTCCATATCTATCCCGGAAGGTGAATGTCAACTGACCGTATCATATCCCGGATACGCTCCTGAAAAGCTACCTGCCTTCACCCTGTCGAAAGACCGGCAGATGGATATCTCAATGCGGGAGAATGCACAGACCATAAAAGACGTTGTAGTCATCGGCAACAAGAACCGCACCGTCGCCCTTGAGACTGCCGGAGTCGGAAGTCTCAACGTCGGTAAGAACACGATACTCAACACTCCCGTCGTATTCGGCGAGAGCGACGTCATCAAGACCCTCCAGTTTGAGCCGGGTGTATCCGCAGGCATAGACGGAATGGCAGGGATGTACGTGCATGGCGGAAATTCCGACGAAAACATGTATATGCTTGACAATATCCCGCTATATCAGGTGAACCACTTGGACGGACTCTTCTCCGCCTTCAATACCGAGGCAATCCGCAACGTCGATTTTCATAAATCATCATTCCCCGCGAAGTTTGACGGCAGGCTGTCGTCATACATGGATGTGCATACGAAAGACGGCTCAATGAGCGAGCATCACGGCTCCGCCCGTCTGGGACTGACCTCCGGCGCCTTCAACATCGACGGACCGATATGGAAAGACCGTACATCCTACAGCTTCGCCATACGCCGCTCATGGTATGACCTCCTGACCATACCTATATTCGCCATATACAATGCCATAAGCGAGGATGAGAAGACAAGCACAAACTATGCCTTCACCGACATAAATGCCAAGATCAACCACCGATTCAACAACCGCAGCCGCGGCTACCTGATGTTTTACTACGGCGAGGACTATCTGCGCGTCTCACAGAACTGGGATAAAGATAAAGCTGACGCCTATTGGGACGAGGAGAAATCGAATCTCCGTTGGGGCAATATAGTGGCATCGGCAGGCTGGAACTATATGCTAACACCTAAGCTGTTTGGAGAGCTGACAGGTGCCTATTCCCGTTATGCGTCGCGTCTGGAGCACTCCAAAGCCGACGGATATAATGAAGGAAACATCCCAACCAATGTGACTTCCGACAAAATGAGGAGCGACAACCATATCGACGACTGGATTCTGAAAGCCGATTTCGATTGGTCGCCCCATCAGTCACACCGCATCAATTTCGGAGCCGGCTACACTCTCCACTCATTCCTCCCTTCGCTAACGACACGCACGCTCTCATCAAATGAAGTCAATTCCGTTGTTAAGGACCGCGTATCCACATATCGCGCAAGCGAATTTAACGCCTATTTCGGGGGCGACTGGCGACCTGCCGACCCTCTGCGAGTGGACTACGGTCTGCATTTCTCCCTCTTCCATATCGGAGGGAAGAACCACTCCAATCTCTCGCCACGTCTCTCGCTCAGATGGCAGCCGGCAAAGGATTGGGCGGTGAAGGCCGGCTATTCACGCACAGTGCAATACGTGCATCAGCTCATCCAAAGCTCCATATCACTACCCACCGACCAGTGGGTGCCCGTCACCAACGATCAGAAACCCCAGACCGCCGACAAAATTTTCGCCGGCGCATACTATTCGTTCGGCAAAGGCTGGACTGTATCAGTGGAGGGTTACTGAAAAAAGATGCGCAATCTGCTCGAATATGCAGATGAATACTACCTGCTCTCGCCTGAGACCGATTGGACAAAGAAACTGACTGCCGGTAAGGGTTCGGCAAAGGGATTGGATTTCAAGATCTCAAAAGATTTCGGTGCCTTATCCGGACATATCGCCTACTCCCTGATGTGGGCAGACCGCCAATATGCCGATAAGAATGGTGGCAAGCCATTTCCCGCACGCTTCGACAACCGCCACAAGATAAATGTGCTCCTAAATTGGAAAATCAACAAGAAATGGGAGATGTCGGCAGCTTGGACAGGGATGACCGGCAACAGAATCACCCTCCCTACCCAGTGCTGGCAGGATCCCGCGCTCGCCCCCTGGAATTATGACATGACGCTTGCAACGGAAGTGAACAACTACCGCCTCCCCTTCAATCACCGCCTTGACCTCAACTTCCGACGCTATAATCGCCGAGGTTATTGGGATTTCTCCCTATACAACGCCTATTGCAACATGAGCACCATAGGCGTACAGCGTGACTATTCCGATAAATTCGACTACAACACCGGACAATATAACTTCTATCGGGTATTCAAGAAAATCAAACTCATACCAGTAATCCCATCAATATCTTACACATGGCTATTCTAAAATATTTCTTCCGCTACTTCCGGACCCTCTATTTCTCTCTGCTCCTTATCCTGTCGGCTATGCTGACGGGATGTTACGAGGAATTTGACCCCAACATAGCATCGACCCCAGTGCTATGCATGAACTCGCTCATCACTCCCGGCGACAGCATCAAAGTCAACCTATCACGCACCTGGAGATGGAATGAAGTCGACCCGAAAATCGTAATTACGGATGCCGATGTCTCGCTATTCGTAAATGATGAATTTAAGGAGACTATGGTATGCAAACTCGTAACTGACAATAATGACGGCTATTACGAATTTGATGAGAACGGCATTTATATTTATCACAAGAAAACACATTACGCATATCTTGCCGATTATATCCCTAAAAGCGGCGACCGCATACGCATTGAGGCACACGACAAGAAATATGGGGATGCTTCGGCAGAAGTGACAGTGCCATACCCAGTCGAAATAGATGCCGTAGAGACAACCATGCATAATTTTAGGGTTTACACAAATAAGTTCGGACCGGATACCTACGGGATGGATCTTGATATGTTGGTATGGTTCACCGACCCGGCAGACACTGATAACTTCTTTGAACTCTCATACCCCAAAAAACAATACTCCTGTTCTGACTATGAAGGCTCAGACGACCTTTCAACTGAAGACAGCTACTATGAAAGGGTGGATGTAAATTATATCGACTATTCGGGAGAACCTTTGTTTACCGAACATGTGTCGATATTGGAATCAACCATTACCGAGACATTCGGATATACCATCTTCACCGACCGTCGCATAAAAGGGAAGAGCTACCCTCTCCACCTAAAGTTTGAACGTGTTTCATACGAATGCTATAATCCCGACAAGAATCCGGAATTGGGGAAGGTAGGCATTACGGTCACGCTATCGCATATCGACCGTAGCTACTACGACCATGTGTTGTCGGTGTGGCAGGCAAACGACGGCATCGCCGGCTCATTGGGGAGTATCGGTTTCGGCGAGACGGTATTCGCCTACAGCAACGTCTCGACGAAGGCGGGCGTGGTCACCGCCGCTGCCCCCTACACCGTCAAGGTGCCGATCCGCGACCTCGTATTAGAGAAACTGGAGAAATAATAAAACACCGCCAAATAACGCTATTCTGCTCATGCAGATTTCCCGACGGTCGGACAGGCTATCAACAAAGTCTATCCGACCGTTAAAATTTTCATATTAATGCAACAGTTGTTTAATCTGATTTTGCAAATTTCCTATTTTTATTTAATTTTGCATCGCAATCTCGAAAGCAGACCGGACTTTCCATTATGCCCCCTCTACTTTTATTGAGGTTATAACCCAAATCAATAATTATATATGACATCTAGAAACACAAATCTTCAATCCGAAGTAAATCAGAACCCGCAAAAAAATATGATCTCAAAAATAGGCGGTCCTCTTTATTGGATACTTCTCGTGATAATGCTTTTCCCGTTTGACCTTGTGTTTGGAGAGAAATACCAATTCATCACCCCTCCCGTAGCACTCTTCATCGGGTTGGTATTCGCATTCACATTCGGTATCCCCTATCCTAAATTCAATAAGAAACTCTCCAAATATCTTCTGCAATTCTCTGTCGTGGGCTTAGGCTTCGGCATGAACCTTCAGAAGTCGCTTCAATCAGGAGCCGACGGCATGCTGTTCACCGTAATTTCCGTAATCGGGGTCATGGTCATAGGCGTGGTGCTCGGTCGCTACATGATGATTGACCGCAAGACCTCCTACCTCATCTCAGCCGGCACAGCAATCTGCGGTGGCAGTGCGATAGCAGCCGTAGGCGGTGCGCTGAAAGCCAAGGAGAACGAGATGGCAGTGTCGCTTGGCGTAATATTCATACTCAACGCCATAGCCCTCTTCATCTTCCCCCCCTTGGGACATCTATTCGGATTATCACAAGCACAGTTCGGCACGTGGGCGGCAATAGCGATACACGACACAAGCTCCGTAGTCGGAGCCGGAGAAGCCTACGGTGCGGAGGCTTGCGAGATAGCCACACTGATAAAGTGCACACGTGCCCTCTGGATAATCCCACTCGTATTCTTCTCAATATGGTATTTCCGCAAGGATAAGAGTGGGGAAGGCAAGGCAAAGATCTCCATACCCTGGTTCATACTTCTCTTCGTCGTGGCAATGGTAATCTACACCTACACTCCCGAGAGTGCTCTTCCTGTAATGGCACCCATCTATTCCAGTCTCGTCTTCATAGCCAAGAAGGCGCTGGTGGCAGTCCTCTTTGCAATCGGTGCGAGTCTGAGCCTTAAAGTGATACGTCAGGTAGGCGTAAAGCCGTTGATTCAGGCACTCACCCTATGGATGGCAATCGGTGCGACAAGCCTCTTCGTGGTGATGTATACGATCGCCTGATGCTCTTTTAGAAACATTCCTAACTATTCCACCAAAACTATCCATCTATTATGTCCCCCCGTCAATCAATCCTGACCCATGTCCGTCTCAGTTCACTGATGATGGGCATTGGTTGCGTATTCGCCGGCACTGCATGTGCTGCGATTGGAGGCTACACTGAATTATTACCTGCCAACCTGTGTATGATTTTCGTAATCTTCGCACAGTTGGCAGGCAATTTCTATTTCCGATATTTCGATGAAGTGCATGCCTGCGGCAATCATATCGACTCCAGGATCAACTCCCACTCCAAGTCCTATTCCAAGACCTTTCTAAAGGAGGGGAGCATCGCCTGCGCACTGATTGCTGCTCTTGCCGGATTATCGATAGCCGTATCAGGAGGATGGTGGACACTTATGGTGGGTATATTCGTCGCATTTGCAGGCTGGATAACGATGGGTGGCAACATGCCATTGCTCCGTACCCCTTACGGAGTCATTGCCCCGTTTATCCTTTTCGGGCCGGTATGCGTCATCACGACAGCCCTGATACAGATCGAACGTCATCCGGAGCATCCTCTGAGTTGGATTGACGTCGCTCCCGCCCTATATATGAGTATAGTGATGGGGTTGATGTGCGTCAACGCGACAATGGTATACGGATATAATAATTACTACCGCGACAAACGCAATTCAAAGGAAACTCTTGTAGTTGCCGTTGGCAAGAAATTTGCACGTGTGATATTCCTCTTGAACGGCGTCATCTATACGGCAGTGACAATTGTGATGTGCCAACAGTTGAATTTCTCATTGAAGGGTCTCGACATAGTCCCCTCCATACTCTGTCTCCTTATTGACATCTACATCTGGTATCAGATGCGCACACTGCCGCGCGAACATCATCACACCCTCATTGACTTCGCCAACTTCAACGTGCTCCTCATGGGTCTCCTCACCTTCATCATCTTCGAGATCACCGGCACACCCGACGTCAGCACAATGAGCTTCTTCGGTCTCTGATCCATCCGACAACTTCAAGACAAACAGATATAACGGAATTATGACGATATCGCCATAATTCCGTTTTTTATCACCGGCAACGATAATGGAGTCAATATAAGAAACCGAATAGCCACAATGGGATTTTATTGCTGAATCCAAATTCAATGTCATCTGCCACGACAAAGCTATCAGGAATATTTCGGATCTGGGCAAAACCTTTGCCTTTCCCTCCAACTTCAAACAGATAACGCCCATCCACCATGAAATCTCCATCTTTTGCAAATCCCACCTTATGACTCACACTAAGGAATGAGGCGAAGGTGCTTTCCCGTGCAGCCCCAATCTGCGGTGTGCCAAGTGCATACATCAGCGAGGAATTATCAAGCAATATTTTCTGAGGCTTCACAAGGGCTTTCGGACCTCCGACAGACATAAACAGCTGACGTATGATACCAGCCCTATCCAACAGATCAAATAACTTCAGTAGCTGACTTCTGTTGCTACCCATGAGTCCCGCCAAAGTACTCATATTGGGAATGTATGGCAAGGATGCAGAAACAATTGCCACCAGTCGCTTTGCCTTTATTAGAGTCTCATATTCAATTTTTTTCTCAACAGCAGGTATATCATATTCTATGACTGTAGATACACTCTGCACAAGCCGACTATAGTAGTCATCCGTTTTCATTGACTTATAGAACGGATAGTAACCTTTCTCCATGTACTTTCTGAACATCGGAAGCACATCTATGACCGACGATATTGAGGCTGCAATCTTTTCATGAGAGAAAAGTACATCTGAAAGGTCAAGTCGTTGCGGGATATCATATCTTTCAAACATCAGGAACTCCCTAAATGATAAACCGGGCAATGTGTGCATTGAAACACGACGAGATAAGTCGCCTATTGAATGATCTATCTCAAGCAGCGAGGAGCTTGTGAACACAACGTGAAGTTCCGGATAGGAATCATACAGATTCTTAACCTGTTGTTCCCATCCAATAAGCCTATGAACCTCATCCAGATAGAGATGCGAGACACCTCTATCCAACATATTTTCAGCCAATTCAATCAGAGAATGGTTGGCAAACCATATATTATCAAGAGATACATAAAACGATTTTTCACCTGTTGGATCCATCGCCTTGATTCTCTGCATCATCATGGTTGTCTTGCCCACTCCTCTTTGCCCCATGATACCTATCAGAGGTTGTTCCCAGTCTATTTCAGAGAAAAGGAAACGATGGAAACGCGTATTGACATCAGCCAGCCGTCTTTTATATGTCCTTATCAGAATATCCATATCTATCAATATTAATTATTTTGCAAAGATAATAAATTGTACCGAGTAAAGTACAATTTATTCAATTAAACCTTCAAAGGTACAATTCGCAAAATTGTACTAAGCAAAGTACAATTTACCAAATTAGACTATCAAAGGTACAATTTTAAGAATTGTATCGAGCAAAGTACAATTTATCCAATTAGACCATCAAAGGTACAAAAAATGATTTAATTGTTTGGATTTTGTCTGAAAACAGCGATTTAATTGTTTGGATTTTGTCCGAAATATAGTTTAATATCCTGTGTATATGAAGAATAATTACTAATTTTGTAGGCAAACTAAAATCCATTCTTATGTATATTCCGAGAATCATTGACAATTATCTGAAAGATTGGGCGGCAGACAATGCCATACGTAATGTGGATATCTGTCCCCTCTATGCCATTTCCATGATGAGAAAATTACTTTCCCAAAACAATACTTTCTGCTAAAGGATGTACTTTCCCCATCATATTAGATTGTCTCTTCAAATATTTTTAGTAATTTTGCACATAGACTTCCACGCTGTGGGAGCGTTGCTCAGAGAAGCATAACGCTACGGTACGCGGGAAATCTAACAACATATTTAAGAAAAGCGTATATTGACGCTTTGTTCTTGGCAACTCGGAACTTCGAACACTCCAAACAATCGCCAAAGGACAGAGTAACGATAGACGCCACGGGTATGTATATACCTATCCGGCTCATTTCAAGCACTGCTTGGAATGAGTTTGGGGTATCTGCACATAGCAGCGTGGAGTCGAAGTTGCTCGTTCTGGCGATTAAAGCAAGTTCGAAGGCTACGAGTTGCGGGACGAGTAACGATAAGACTCCCGCTTTTCTTTTTGCCCAAACAAATCTAATTATGCCATGTAGGAGTCAATGGCTGAGAAAGCGAGTGACCCGAAGTGCAACTCATTGACAACATAAATCAAACCCTGCGTAATGATTTGGTGTATACCATCAAATCAGGTAGTCGTGTGTCAATTGCAGCAGCGAGTTTTTCAATTTATGCCTTTCAGGAACTTAAAGAGCAACTGAAAGAGATCGATGAGCTACGTTTTATATTCACATCGCCGTCCTTTGTTACAGAAAAAGCTGACAAACAGCGTAGGGAATTCTACATACCCCGTCTTAACCGTGAACGGGATTTATTCGGTTCTGAATTTGAGATTAAATTACGCAATGAGCTGTCTCTTAAAGCCGTTGCAAAAGAATGTGCAGACTGGATAAGGAGAAAGGCTTGTTTCAAGTCAAACCGCACCAATGAGAATATGATGGGCTTCATCAATGTAGATGATGTCAATTACATGCCTATCATGGGATTTACAACTGTGGATCTTGGATGTGAACGAGGCAATAACGCCTATCAGTTCGTTCAACGCACAGATTCACCGATGTCTCAGTTCTACTTGAATCTTTTCGACCAAGTGTGGCACGATAGCGAAAAACTGCAAGTAGTTACAGACCAAGTTCTCGACAATATCACCAACGCATACAAGGAGAACTCGCCTGAGTTTATCTACTTTGTGACACTATACAATATCTTCAACGAATTTCTTGAAGATATTTCCGAAGACGTTCTGCCCAATGAGGCCACCGGCTTCAAGTCAAGCGTGATCTGGAATAAACTATATAATTTTCAAAAGGATGCCGCTCTCGCAATCATTAACAAGCTGGAAAAATACAACGGCTGCATACTCGCCGATAGCGTCGGACTCGGCAAAACCTTCACCGCACTTTCTGTAATCAAATATTACGAAAACCGCAACAAGTCGGTGTTGGTGCTATGCCCTAAAAAGCTGCATCAGAACTGGGTGACATACCGCTCCAACTACGTCAACAACCCATTGGTTGCCGACCGTCTGCGTTATGATATTCTCTATCACACCGACCTTTCCCGATCATCAGGACAGAGCAACGGTCTTGACCTCGAACATATAAACTGGGGCAATTACGACCTTGTAGTTATAGATGAAAGCCACAACTTCCGTAACGGCGGCAAGGTAACTACCGATGAAAACGATGAAAACCCTCGCGAAAACCGCTACCTTCAACTGATGAATAAAGTGATCCGTGCAGGAGTGAAGACAAAGGTGCTGATGTTGTCGGCAACCCCCGTAAACAATCGTTTCAACGACCTCCGTAATCAGTTGCAACTCGCCTACGAGGGGGATTCAGAGCGAATGGACGCACTTCTAAACACCTCGTCATCCATCGACAAGATATTTCGTGATGCACAGTCTGCTTTCAACCGTTGGTCAAAACTCAACCCGAAGGAACGCACCACGAAGAATCTACTCTCGCTACTCAGTTTCGATTTCTTTGAAGTGCTTGACAGCGTGACAATAGCCCGCAGTCGTAAGCATATCGAACAATATTACGATACCACCGACATCGGGAAGTTTCCCGAAAGGCTCAAACCAATCTCACGTTCTCCAAAACTTACAGATCTTCCTACGGCGGTGACGTTTAACGACATATTTGTGAGTGTTACTGAGCTTAATCTCGCCATCTACACGCCTTCCGACTTTATCCTGCCGAGCAAACTTGAAAAGTATATTGACTCAAAGGGTGGCTCACTTGGAAATCTCTCTCGTTCAGGCAGGGAGCGCGGCATCCGACAGCTCATGAGTATCAACCTGCTCAAACGATTGGAGAGTTCGGTAAATTCGTTCCGTCTTACACTGTCAAGAATTAAAAGGCTATTGGAAGACACAATCACAAAGATTGATGACTTTGATATCAACCATAATAATTCCAGTGTCGCAGAGCCGGGCGTTCATTATGGCTTTGACTATGATGAACAGGAAGAATTGGCAATGGTGGGAGGCACAAAAACAGCCGTTGCCCTTGCCGACATGGATTATATTCAGTGGCGCGAATATCTCGCCAAGGATCTCGATAATCTCCGCACACTGCTATTCATGCTCGAAGAGATTACCCCGGAACATGACAGCAAACTCCGGATGCTTATAGAAGACATTCGCTTCAAGTTTACGAATCCTATCAATCCCGGCAACAAGAAGATCATAATATTCACCGCCTTCTCCGACACTGCTCAATATCTTTACGAAAATATTGCTCCGCTTATCAAAGAACATACCGGACTTAACACAGCACTTATTTCCGGCGATGTCGAGGCAAGATGTACGATAAAGACACGTGAGAAGATGGATTTCAACAAAGTTCTCACCCTTTTCTCCCCCATATCGAAAGAGAAAACAGCCATATATCCAAACCTTAACAAAGAGATAGATGTGCTTATAGCAACAGACTGCATCTCCGAAGGTCAGAACCTTCAGGATTGTGACTATCTCATAAACTACGATATCCACTGGAATCCTGTGCGTATCATCCAACGCTTCGGGCGCATTGACCGTATCGGCTCGCGTAATGCAGTGATTCAACTGGTGAATTACTGGCCCGACTTAGACTTGGATGAATATATCGATCTCAAAGGGCGTGTAGAAGCCCGCATGAAAGTGTCAGTACTCTCTGCCACCGGCGATGACAATCCTCTCACAGATGCCGAACAGGGCGACCTAAAATATCGACGTGACCAGTTGGAACGTCTCAAAGAGGAAGTTGTGGATATTGAGGAAATGAATACCGGTGTCTCGATAATGGACTTGGGCTTGAACGAGTTTCGCCTCGACCTGCTTGAATACATCAAGCATGGTGAGGACATAGAGCATACCCCGATGGGGCTTCATGCCATTGTTCCTTCGTCAAAAGGTGCACCGCCGGGCGTAATCTTCGTTCTCAAAAATCGCAACAATGCAATCAATATTGACCGTAAGAACCGACTCCATCCATTCTACATGGTCTATATCTCGAAAGAATCGGAGGTAGTCATTGACCACCTTGACCCGAAGAGTATGCTTGACACAATGCGCCATTTGTGCCGTGGCAATGCCACACCGATCCTTGACCTTTGCCGCCGATTCAACTCCGAGACACGCGACGGTCAACGCATGGGTATGTATTCCCGGCTACTCGGCGAGGCCATCTCCTCACTAATAAAAGTCAAAGAGGACACAGACCTATTCTCGTTTCTCGACGGCGACAGCGGCTCTCTTTTCGGCAATGAGATACGTGGTCTTGATGACTTTGAACTTATATGTTTCCTTATAATCCGATAAAGAATGTTAGGACTGCCACCAACCACTGAAGTCAAACGACCGCTTCCAAAGGCACAGCTATTTAAGCGGTTTGATTGGTCCCCATCGCAACGAGAGCGTTTCGATGGTGATGTGTCGCGTCTTGACTTCGTGAATTGGATTTCCCCCCGCACCATTCCCGGTATTGCAGAAGGGAAAGAAGTAAAGGAGATATTCTTAGTCGAAGTATCACTAAAATCGCGTGATTTCGACACGAAGAATATCACCTTTCTTGCCAAAAGCATACCGCAACGCATTGTGTTTGCCCTGCGATTTGAGGATGAAGTGAGCTTTGCCGTCTATCACGACAAACTTTTCATTTCATCATGGCTATCAATTGATGAGGCAACCTTAACTATCTCAGGTTTGAATCTGGATGCCGTTTGGGAAAACATTGTTTCATCAATCGGTCAATTCGCTGTGGAAGAAGACAAATCCCTTTCAGAGCAAATCAAGATTGACGAGGAGCGCGCCAAACTGGAGCGTCAGATTGCGGCATTGGAGCGTCAAATGAACGCCACCAAACAACCTCGCCGAAAACGCGAATTATTCATTGAACTACAAAAACTTAAATATATAATCAATGCATAGATTTTCAAATGTTCATAAAACTAATACCGAGATTGAATCTCTATTGCGTAGTAATGATATACCAAAAAAATACCGATGGTATCCATTTTTGGTGTCAGAATTAGAGGCAGATTTATCCCATGGAATTTTTGATAGACTTAATTTAACTATCAAAAAAAACATAGCATATAGTTTACAGTATTTGGAGTATATCGACTTACAACTATCTGAACTTCAATTCTCGGACAGCCTATATTGCATGCTATATAAAAACTATATTATCACAGCTGCAGCTATTGTTGAGTCTGTATTTTATCATATACTTTTCTACTATAAAAAATTAAAATATCAATTATATGGCAAACCGATTCTTCATGATGTGAAAACTTACAAAGAAGGCGAAAAAACTTTTGTCAAGGTTGAAGGTCATAAAGAAAAACTTAATTCTCCTAAAGAAGCTGTTCAGGATTTTCATTTCCTTATAATTTCAGTTTTAGAGGGTAATTATCTTAATATTACTGATTCCAAAGTGGCTCGTTCATATATATCTTACTGTAAGGAACTTCGAAAACGAGTGCATCTACATCTAAATCAAGAAGCATGGACATCGGATTACCATATATTCTCTCATAAGGAGTATGCATTGGTGCGATATGTTTTATATAGAATATTATCAGACCCTTTGTTTGGGCGTGAAAAGCAATTGATATTCCCAGAATTAGAACAAGAATCTTTGAATGTAATAATTAAAAATAGATATAACTATAATAATGGATAAGTTGAATATGCAGAGCGGTGATTTTGTGCGAAGCAATGTGGCAAAGATTGCTACATTGTTTCCGCAGTGCGTAACTGAGCGACTAAATAAGGATGGGAAGCCAGAGCTTGCCATCGACTTCGACAAGTTGCGGTCGGAGCTAAGTGACGAAATCTTCGGTGATAGCGAGGAACGCTATCAGTTCACTTGGCCGGAAAAGCGCAAAGCATCACATTTGGCCAATGAGCGCACGACTATGACGCTTCGTCCATGTAGAGAAGAAAGCGTAGGTAAGGATGGAACACCTGGAGGTTTCGATTCTGAGAACCTTTATATTGAGGGTGACAACCTTGATGTGCTTAAAGTTATTCGCGAAACTTATCTTGGCAAAGTCAAGATGATTTATATTGATCCACCATACAATACCGGCAATGACTTCGTCTACAACGACGACTTCGCCGTCAGCCGTGATGAGTTTGAGGCGCATAGCGGACTATTCGATGAAGAAGGCAACCAAACTGTTGACCCAATGGTACGCAATACCGAAAGCAACGGTCGCTTCCACACTTTCTGGCTAAATATGATTTATCCACGTCTGAAAGTTGCCCGCGACATTCTTACCGACGACGGTGTTATTTTCATTTCAATTGATGATAGAGAAATATCCAATATTACTAAACTATGTGATGAAATTTTCGGGAATTCTAATTTTGTATGCCAATTTACTTGGAAGTCAAAATTAGGAAAGGTCGGTACTACATCAACTATATCGGCAGTTCATGAGTATATATTATGCTATGCTAAAAATGTTGATTTAGTTAATTTTGAAATGATTGTAAAACAATCAGATGGGCGTAAGGAAAACCTTAGACAATGGGGGGTGGCAGATCGACGCGAAGATAGACCTTCAATGTGGTATCCTATAACTATAAATGGTATTACTGTTTATCCATACAAAGACAATGGAACAGAGGGGAGATGGCGTGTAGGGGAAGAAATGGCAAAAGAATTGTTGGCATCAAATGCTCTTGTTTTAGGGAATAAAGACGGTAAGTATAATATATACCGTATCTTTCCCAAGAGCGAATCGATATCGGCTTATACGACTTTATTACTTGATGATATTGGAACAACGGCAAAAGGAGCGATAACTTTAAAGGAACTCAAATTAAACAAAATATTTGATTTTTCTAAACCAGTTGAATTGATTAAACATTTTGTTTTTTTGTCAAAAGATAAACAAGGTCTGTATCTAGATTTCTTCTCCGGGTCTGCTACTACCGCACACGCTGTAATGCAGTTGAACTCCGAAGACGGAGGCAATCGCCGTTTCATTATGGTGCAACTCACTGAGGAAACAGACAAAGATAGCGAAGCTCGCAAGGCCGGATACAAAAATATCTGCGAGATTGGCAAAGAGCGAATCCGTCGTGCAGGAAAAAAAATCAAGGAAGAGGCCGGGCTGCAAGGTCAAGACCTTGATATCGGTTTCCGTGTGCTAAAACTTGACTCGTCGAACATGGAGGACGTCTATTACACTCCCGAAGATTTTGATGCGAATAATATATTCTCATCTGTTGACAATGTAAAGCCTGACCGCACTCCGCTCGACTTGTTATTCCAAGTGATGCCCGAACTCAATATTGAGTTATCGGTCAAAATTGAAGAAAATAAGGTCAATGGTAAAAAGGTGTTCTTCGTTGATGACTCTTATCTTATCGCCACATTCGATACTGATGTCAACGAGTCAACCATAACGGAAATAGCAAAGATGAAGCCACAATACTTCGTGATGCGCGATGCTTCTGCCGCCAATGACAACGTGCTCGACAACTTTGAACAGATTTTCCGTCACTATTCACCGGATACTATCCGCAGGGTGCTATAAATAAATCTGTTAAGATGTGTCAACCCCGACACCTTTGGTTATCAATTAAAAAATTTTATCCAAAACATCATTATTATAAGAATTTTTGTTATATATTTGTAGATTAATATGTAATTAAAAATAACATGTCGGAACAGGAACTCAATTCTTATCGTTTTGTGTCAGGTCTTGAACCCGGTGACGAACGACTTAGCCAAATCATGAAAGAGGCGGCTGAAACAGCTATCGCCCGGCATCAGGCAGCTGAAGCACAAATTTCTATGAAAATAGATTTGATGAGAAAAGAATTACGCGCCAAGTGGAGCAATCAAATTAAATCCGCAATCAATGGTTAAACCTAATCACAAACCGGAGCTTATAGTTATTGCCGGACCTAACGGATCCGGCAAAACCACTGTTACGCAAAAATTCCTGCACCATGAATGGGCTGAAGGAACAATCTATATCAATCCTGATCAGGTGGCAAAAGATGTTTTTGGCGACTGGAACTCCAAGGAAGCTGTACTTAACGCCGCCAAATATTGCTCAGAATTGAGGGAGAAAAATCTCAAAGAAAAGTCCAGTTTTGTGTTTGAATCCGTTTTTTCCGCTCAAGATAAAATTGATTTTATTTTAAGGGCGAAAGAAGCCGGATTTTTTATAAGATTGTTCTTTATTGCAACCAAACATCCCTCCATCAACGCATCACGAATCACTAAACGAGTAATGGAGGGCGGACATGATGTTCCGATTGCAAAAATTATCTCAAGGTATTACAAATCAATTCTTAACTGCGAATTAATCGCAAACGTAGTAGACAGGCTTTATGTCTACGATAACTCAATAGATGGAGAGGAGGCAAAGCCTCTTTTCCGATTGTCGAATGGTGTTTTGGGTAAAATGTATGTAGATAAACTGCCGGAATGGGCAAAAAACATTTTACCTAACAATGAAATTCAAATTTAAGATACAGTCATATCAAACAGAGGCGGTGAAGAACACAACCGACATTTTCACCGGACAACCCAACAGAGATGCCTCCAAGTATCGCCGCGACCTCGGTAAACGAATTAAAGGAGTAATCCACTTCGATGGTGACGATGACGGCTACCGTAATGCCGATGTAGAGCTTACGTCAAAGCAGTTGCTTGAAAATCTCCACGCGGTTCAGACAACAGCCGGAGTACCACTCTCCAAATCACTAAGCAATATTGAAGGTCTCGGTGCAGTCAATCTCGATGTGGAAATGGAAACCGGTACCGGTAAAACATACGTCTATATCAAAACGATGTTCGAACTTAACAAGCTATACGGCTGGTCGAAGTTCATCATAGTCGTGCCAAGTATTGCTATCCGAGAGGGCGTGGCAAAATCTTTCCGTATGCTTGAAGAACACTTCATGGAGCAGTATGGTAAGAAAGCTCGTTGGTTCATCTATAACTCGTCAAACCTCAACCAGCTTGACCAATTCTCACAGGATGCCGGACTGAATGTGATGATTATAAACACCCAGGCATTCGCCGCCTCTATGAAAGAGGGAGGCAGGAGCAAGGAGAGCCGCATAATATATTCCAAGCGCGACGAGTTCGCTTCCCGCCGCCCTATCGATGTGATTGCCGCCAACCGCCCCATTGTCATTATGGATGAGCCGCAGAAAATGGAGGGTGCAGCCACGCAAACCGCTCTCAAAAAATTCAATCCGCTTTTTGTGCTTAACTACTCAGCCACGCACAAAACTAAACACGATACCGTCTACGCCCTCGATGCGCTCGATGCCTACCGTGAGCGTCTTGTGAAGCGCATCAAGGTTATCGGTTTTGAATTGAAAAACCTTCGTGGCACTAATGGCTATATGTATCTTGACAATATCATATTGTCGCCAAGCAAACCTCCAATGGCAAGAATATCCATTGAGGTGAAGAATGCCGCCGGTGAACCACGCCGACATTTCAAAACCTTTGGGGTCGGCGATTCCCTTTTTGTTGAGTCCAATGAACTGCTTCAGTATAAGGACTATACTGTTGCTGAGATATTCCCCGGTTCCGATACACAACCTGTCGGGTATGTGACTTTTACCAATGGTGTTACACTCCGCAGGGGGGATGTCGTTGGTGATACAAACGAGCTGCATATACAGCGTGTTCAAATCCGGGAGACTATCAAGGCTCATTTTGAGAAAGAACGCCTGTTATTCAAAAAAGGCATCAAGTGCCTGTCGCTTTTCTTCATTGATGAAGTAGTGAAATACCGCTCTTACGATAGCGTTGGTAATCCGGTCAAAGGTATTTTCCAACAGATATTTGAAGAGGAATATGCACGCCTTGTAAATGACGAGTTCCACATCTTCGATGAGGAGTATAACAAGTATCTGCGTCGATTCGCGCCATATCAGACTCATCGCGGCTACTTCTCAATTGACAAGAAGGGGAAGATGATAGACACCAAGACAAAGCGCGGTTCTGACATAAGCGAGGAAGCGTCGGACTACGACCTTATCCTTCGTGACAAAGAGCGTCTGCTCAGTTTTGACGAACCTACACGTTTTATCTTCTCTCATTCGGCACTGCGCGAGGGTTGGGACAATCCCAACGTGTTCCAAATTTGCACACTTCGCCACAGCAATTCCACAACTGCAAAACGTCAGGAGGTTGGCCGCGGATTGCGTATATGTGTCGACAAGAATGGCATTCGTCAGGATAAAGAACTGCTTGGCGATGAAGTGCATAATATCAATGTGCTTACCGTAATAGCTAATGAAAGCTACGCCAACTTCACAAAAGACCTACAACGTGAAACACGAGAAGCATTGAGAGAACGTGCATCCAAAGCCTCCACAAACTACTTTGAGGGTAAGACAATCAAAGTTGATGGTCTGCCACATGTCATCACAGACTCTGAGGCAGCCCGCATAATGATTTATCTTGAAGATAATGACTATGTGGATGACACCGGGGATATCACCCCGAAATATCATGAGGACGTTGCCGATGGATCGGTTGCTCCATACGGAGAAAAACTCGCTCCAATAGCAGAGGGTGTGACCCGCCTTATCAACTCCATCTTCGACCCCTCACTGCTTGAAGATATGACTGAAAATGGAGGTAAGACAAAGTTGCCCGAACCAAAACTCAATGCCAACTTTGCCAAACCGGAATTTCAGGCTTTGTGGAAAGCCATCAACCACCGGTATGTATATACAGTAAGTTATGACTCTGTGGAGTTGATTGACAATGCCATATTGCATCTCAATACCGATGAATTGAAAGTACGCACGTTACTCTATATCAAGATTGAGGGTCAGCAGGATGTTGAGGATGTAACGCAGTTTGGAGATACCAAGTCAACGTCAAATGAGTTGACTGATGTGAGCACATCATCAGTAAAATATGACCTTATCGGTCAGGTGGCAAAAGGGGCCAATATCACCCGACGAACTGCCGCAAAAATCCTTCAGGGGCTTAGTCCTGCAAAACTCGCTTTGTTCCGCAATAATCCCGAAGAGTTTATCCGTAAGGTAGTGGAGATAATTCGTGAGCAGAAAGCCACGATGATCGTTGACCATATCCACTATCATCTCACAGAAGGGAAATATAATTCCGATATCTTCACTGCGGCAAGCCGTGCTGACTTTGACAAGGCTGTTCAGTCTTCAAAGCATATAACCGATTATGTTGTTTCCGACAGTAAGGGTGAGCGCGACTTTGCACACGATCTGGATGAAGCGAATGAAGTCGCGGTGTATGCCAAACTGCCCCGGACATTCAGTATTCCCACCCCCGTAGGGAACTACGCTCCCGACTGGGCAATTGCCATGCAAAAAGGGGACGTCAAACATATTTTCTTCATTGCAGAGACCAAAGGCTCATTACAATCCATGCAGCTCAACGCAATAGAAAATGCCAAGATCGACTGTTGCGCCCAACTTTTCGAAGAAATCTCTACGGACAATGTCAAGTATCATAAAGTAACTTGTTACCAAGACCTTATCGATGCTATGACTTCTGCGAAATAAAATTTAGACTCCATTCATAAAAAGCGATAAGATTCCATTTTTGAGAGGGGGTCTTATAGCTTCCAGTGGTAGCGGGAGGGATAGGCAAGGAGCTTTCTTTTTGCTCTTACACCCTCGATGAGGGCGCGTAGCGCTGTGGGCAAATTTATGGTGCCGTTGCGGCTTGCACGCCATGCTTTCAACGGGATGCGCAGCAACAGACTCACCGGGGAATATATCATTGACATCACTGCGCCTTGTCCTCGCAGTATCGGAGCCGTAGCCCGTCCCCCTGTGGAGGGCTGCGGATGGGCGCATAGACGCCTGTCGATATACCGGCAGTCGTAACCCCTCCTTATAGCCGATACCACAAACATCTCGTCCTCCCCACATCCAAGCATCATCCTTCCAAATCCCAGCACGTCTGCACCGGGTCCGAAACCGGGATGGAACTGCAAATCGCCTATCCTATCCCTGCGGAAAACTATCTCCACACAGGAGACCCAATACCCTTTCGGGAATGGCAATCCAAGACGGCAATTGGAGGATGGATACCGCTTCCCTCCGGGCATATCCGCCCGGAAGAGCGCGACGTCAATCGACGGCTGATCCGCAAAGGCATCCGCTACCCCTTCCAGATCCTCCTTACGGAACACAAGATCATCATCCGCCACGACCACCAGCCCACTGCGGCAATGCGACAAGGCATTGTTGCGGTTACGCGACACTCCCTCCTCATCAAGCCGCCACACCTCTACATCTCCCCTACACTCCAATCCCTCCGGCAACGGCATACCTTCGTGACGTTGCCAAGAAATAACATATCGTACCCCCTCAATGGGTGGAAGCAGCATCCTCTCCACCCACTCTATGCGGATGCCGAACGTGGCTATAGCTATGTCTATACTCTTCCTCATCTTCTCCCTATATCATCAAATAACCGTTCATCAAGGAAATTACGCCTACGGGGAGCAGTAACAACACGTTCCCTCTTCCCGGAGACAGAATCAGACCTGTTCCTCCGCTTCCGTCGGGCACGTTTCCCGTTCACCTCCGCAGATTCCTTTGCCGCATTATTCAGGGAATCACCGTCAACCAATATCTCAATATCAGCCGGAGAGATGTCGTCATCCTTGCTGTCGCACTGCCGGAATATAAGTCCGATGCCGGTAATAAACAAAGCGAGAGCCGCGACTACAATTACGCCGCGTCTCTCGGATGATGTCAGTGGATTCTTTTTCATAATCAGAATGGATAGCCTATTGCAAGATGGAAGGCGAAGGCATCCTTAAACGGTATGTTGAAATATCCAGGCTTATATGGTGCGTGAAGACCATAACCGAGATCACCACGTATCACCATCATGCCGATATCTACACGAAGTCCCACACCTGTGCCCAGAGCGATATCCTTCAGGAAAGTAGCCCCTTGCAACTGACCTCCGGGACGCATCGGGTCATTCTTAAGAAGCCATATATTGCCGGCATCAAGAAATACTGCCCCATGAAGCACACTCACTATCGGGAAACGGTATTCCGTATTCAATTCCAGTTTAAACGTACCGGTCTGGTCAAAATATCCATCCTTGACAGATTCCGGTGCCCGATACGAACCGGGACCTATTGACCTTACCGTGAATGCTCGTATGGAGTTGGCACCCCCGATATAGAACTGCTCTGAATATGGCACCTCACGCGAATTTCCGTAGGCGTGGGCGGCTCCGATAAGCACTCTCGACACAAGCCAATGGTCTGTCGCCTTAATCAACCGGCGGCTGTAGACAAGTTGCGCCTGTCCCTTCACAAACTGTGAGAAGGGGGTGCCGAACAGCTTCTTCTCACCTTTCACGCCACACGCACTCCATATACCATTGAAGATATTGCCCGCCTCTGTCACTGTAACGGAGAAATTGATGCCATTGATACGCTCGCGTTCAAAAAACTTGTCGAGAGTATAGGTGTATGACATCTGCGGGATAAACTGATTCTGGAAACTGAGTGCCACGGCAGGATTCTGCGACATGATCGAGTCAAACTCATGGGTGGTGGAGATCAGCTTATTGTAGGAGAGCTTGAATGGAGTGAACTGATTGACGGAATTACGTGATGCTTTCCATTCGTATGTGATGCCGGTATTGAACTCCGCCAGCTTGAAGAAGTGCGGACGGTTCAATATGCTTGCGCCGAGATTGATTGTGGTCCAGTTAAGTTCCCTGTTGGTACGCTTTATAAAACTTGGAGCCAACATACGCGGGAAAGCAAGACTCGCATTCAGTCCGAATTCGTAACTGTTGAACACGCTTCCACGGTTGCGTCCCGTCTGCCATTCATAGGCGGCAGTAAGCTGCAACCCAAGTCTCTCGCCACCGCCGAAGAGATTGTTATGCGACAGACCGAGGATAAGACCCGGACCAAGATAACTGTTGGATTTCGAAGTGGCGTTCACCTCTATCGAAGCCTCAATCGGCTGATCAAACTGGCAGGTGGTGTAGACATCAAGGGTGGCGTTTCCGGAAGTGGTGTCCACAGGCACCGGCTGTATCTGTATGTTGCCGAATATACCGAGACGGGAAAGACGCGTCTGCGTGCGATTCATATCACGCACAGAAAATATCTTCCCCTCGCGGAATGTCACGCATGAGGGTATGAGATTCTTCCTCAACCGGGCAGGACGCATTACTATGACGTCGCCTCGCTTAGTAGGGATTGTATCCGGCGTGCCGGGATCGCTCTGGCTGTCACGCAGGATAGTGGTGTAGATATTGCCTGTGCGATATTGCTGGCGTGCCATCTTGGGAGTGTTGGCGGCGATTGTCAGTTTGATCGCCACATTGCCGGGGGTGATCAATGAATCTGCCAGGAACTCAATATATTCCGGACGGAAATAATAATATCCCCTGTTGCGCATTGCATTGACGATACGGATACGTTCGGAGGCAAGGGAATCCACACAAAACACCTCACCTTTCTGCAGATACGGACTTTTCTTCGCCACGGAATCAACAAAGCGCGCCATCGGTTCCGGCTTGTCAAGATAAATGATGGAATCTATGCGATACGGATTGGTAAGGCGGATCTCATAGTCCACACCGGCTTTCTTATGATTGGTCTTGCTGTAGCGTATGTCGTAAGTGGCGGTAGAGCCGAAATATCCATTATTATCCAGAATCTGCTCCATCAGCTTGACACGCATCTCAGGCCTCACCTCACTTATCAGCACAGGAGCCTTCACAAGTTTATTATACAGCCATCCTTTGAGTCCGCCGGCACTGTCGTTCCAGTTGTTGTAGACCCAAAGACCGAGAGGAATCTTTATGAAGGGAGCCACCACGTAGTCATTGGCGTCACAGTTGGCAGCCTCTTTCAGCCCGTCGACAAGCGCAATAGGAGCCTTCTCATCTCCGGGTGTCTCCACATTAAATTTCCCGACACCGGTGTAGCGTGTCTCTCCGGCACCCAGACGACGGGTGGTGGAACAAGACACCGCCGCCAAAGCCATGACTGCCAATGCAATCAACGGCATATATATCCTTATATTTCTGGTCATCATAATCCTGTCATTCTTTATTGGTGATGGAATCGGGTTTTATACTATCCTCTTTTATAACCGCACTCTCGCCGGGAGGCACAACTTCAGTGCTGTCCTTAGGCACCGAATCTTTTGGCAATGCCGGGAACATCGGACGCGCAATAAGATCGGATTTCTTTTCCGGTATCCACGTGCTAAGCCTGAACAGATTGCGGAGATTTGCAAGACGGCGTTTCATCACGAAACCGACACCAGTCTCCGTAATCTCACCCTCAAGGATACTTTCGTAGCCCGTGTGGCGGAACAGACGCATATACATGGTGACGTTGCTCGTCTGCTTCAGCATGTATTCAAACGATATGTCGCTTATCAGATTCTCCGAGAAGTTCTCATCGGCAGAGGCATCAGTGGTGTAGTTGCCGCCGACTGAGATCTTGAAGCGGTTGTCGAACAATGACTTCGACATGCTGTAGCTATAGCTCATCGTGCTTCCGGTCTCTCCGTTGACCGTCTTGTTATACTGATCGACGCCGAAACTGAGGTCTACGCCCTTCACATTATTTGCCAGCCAACTGTTGAGCTGCGATGTGAGCAGACCATAGAGCTGCCCCTGGAGAAGGTCGTTGCTTGCTGTCCTGACACCCTGACCGCTATACTGTCCGGTAAGCAAGAGGTTGATCGCCGCCATGCTCCTCTGGTCAGCACTCATCGACAACAGTTCGTTCTGCACGGTCATGTCGTCTTCCGTTGACAGGTCAAACTCCACCTTCGGAGAAGAGAGCGTATTGGATACGGCAAGTTTCACCAGGAAGTTGACAATACGAGAATTGCCGTTCTGGAGAAGATTTGCCTTTACATCATCGGTAGCGGATATATTGAGTGTAGGATTCATAATATCTCCATTCCAATGCACGTTGCTATTGGGATTGAACACAAACTTCTTCTCACCCACCATCGGCACACTATATCTGACGTAGCCGTTGCCTACCGTCAGCTGTCCGTTAAGACGCATATCACCCATATAGTTCTGGAAGTAATTAAGAGTGCCCGATGGAGATACTTCCACTTTACCGTTGCCGGTAGTGGCAGTGCCCGGTATGTCAACCGTCACCTGCACTCCGGGCTGTATCGTAAGACCCGCCACTATTCTCATAGCCATAGCCGGAGCCACGCTGTCGGCGACAACCACTTTCGTCGTATCGTTGAAGTTGACAAACTTCACTACATCGGAGGCATCCTGCTGCGTAAGCTGCGCCGTTGTGGGTGACACTGCATATGTCACGTCAGTGGCAGAAAGCACATTCACATCCGCAGTCAGGTTGAGATGGTCAAGCGCACCGGAGGCTGAACCGTTAAGATCCATAAACAATTTGCCATATATGTCGCTTTTCGCCTTCTTGGTGTTGCCGATAAGCTGGAAATTGCTTGCATTCATTGTGAGGTTAAACAATATGGATGAGAAATTCCGCGCATCAACCTCACCATTCAGCACAAGAGGATTGTTGTTGGCTCCCCATATATTGAATCCATTCATACTAAGTATATTGTCAGCGACGTTGATTGAGTCCTGTCCGAATTTCAAGGCAGAACCGATCATAGGCACAAAGACACTCACTGAATCACACGCCAGATTTCCATTGAAGACGGGAGACGTGAACGTGCCCGACATATCAAATTCTCCATTAAGATAACCCGACAGTCTCGCCACATCATTGCCAAGGAACGGATTTGCCACTGACAAGGGGAAGCGCGTGAGTTCCAACCCCAATTTCTTAGGTTCCAGGTTACCCACTGAATCGGGGCGCAGCATCATCTTTGCCACCATTGCATCCTGCTTATCTATCTTTAGGTTCAGCAACGCGCCGGTAGAACCATCGTTGTTGCGTCCTGCCCTCAGACCAAGGTCAAAATCTCCCACACGCAATTTGTCGTACGTGAAATCTGTCACGGAAAGGCTACCTCCACCATACAACCAATCATTGACGTATCCGACATTAAGATCAGCATCAACAGATGCTGTAACAGGGGGGGCGAACACCGATAACTGTAGGAAATCCTGTATCTTGATATTGTCAAGCACAAGATGCAGTTCATCATTACCGTTCTTACCCTCCTGGGTCTGCATAAGTATGCTGCTCTCCTTACTGTTCGCCATGAGATTTGCATCCACACGTTTAGTGAGGAGATTATAATCTATATGGTTGTCGTCATTGAATTTCCACGGCATATAGGCTATCGTAGCCTTCAGTGGCGTGAAATGGACAGACACCACAGAATCCGTGACCGCACCTGTCATACCGAGACGGTAGCCAATCTCCCCCTTCTGGTTGAATTGCGTCATTGATAGAAGCACACGGTTTGAACCGAAATAACCATTAAGATTGACGTCAGCAAATTCCGCAAGCGAGTTATTGCTTCTGTTGCCCATGTGCATGTAGTAGTCAAGCAACTTACCGCGCTGACGTAGATTGAGAGAAAGCGTGTCAGCCCTCATGGTGCCGTTGGATGCCTCCAGCAACCCGACATGACCGCTGATCAGCGAATCATTCGACAAATGGGCATATACAGTGTCAATACTCATGCCCATAGTATGGAGATACTGACCGACAAGCCCTTTACCGGACGCATTGACGTCAAACCGGAACGACGGCAGCGTCCGCTGTATGCCTGCCACGTCAAGATTACGTTCCTTCACCTGATGCATCACGGAATCCGCCACCAGTGAGAAACTCTCGACAAGTGGCTGCAAACCGGTGTCGCCGGCAAATTCCACGCTGGTCATGCTGGCATCCATGCGGGCATTGACCCTATCGACAGTAGACTTGAATGACGCGGTGAGCGCACCCGGCACAGAAAAATATTGATTGCCCGATGTCCATTCCACCTTGTCAAGGCGTATGTCGGCATTATATAGCCATTTTTCCGGACTTGCACTTCCCCGCAGCGTAATGTCCATCTTTCCATTATTAACTTCCGGACTGATCCCAAGCTCATGTAGATCTATCTCCCTAAGGTTCCCTGTTATGTCAAAGGTGTATAGATCGGGAGCCAGCGTGCCGGCACCCTCCACACGGAATCTCATCCCGGAATTATCCGAAGTCGCCACAAGGTCGTAATTACCGTCGCTCAACGTGACATCGGCAGTTATATCCTTCAGAATCTTTTTCTGATATACCAGTGAGTTTATATCGAGCTTCACATCGGTCACTGCATTATCCAACGTAGGATTGAAACCTGCCCCACTCGCAGTCATGCTTCCTGTCACCTTCCCTATACCGAGTTCCGGCATGAAGTAAGCCACATTGACCTCTCTCACCTTAAGGTTGGCGTCATATCTCTCCGACGTCATGCCCACTTTCCCTTGTGCGGCAAGATCTCCGGCAGAAGTCATAAGGCTGAAATTGACGCCATAGTTCTGGTTGTCGGCAGTGGCGTCACCCTTCAGTTTCAGCACTGGTATTCTCATCGGGAGTTTTCCAAGCATACCCTCCACGATGCCTGGATTCACCACGTTACCCTCATACTTAAGGCGCGCCTTCAGCCGCTTATAGTCAAGTGCGTTCTGCGCATGGCCGGAAGCATTAAGCGACAACACGCCGGGCATGGTGATGGTCAAACCGGGGATATCCACGTCTGCCAACGTTCCTTTTGCGCCAAGATCAAAGTTAAGTGGTGTGCGCGACGGTATCTTCCCAATATAAGTATTCAGCGTCGGCATGAATGCCTCAATGTCGGGCATACCGAGACTTCCCGACGCTTTCACGTCAAGAGGAGCCTCCGGCTTCATCTCCATCAATGCAAATGGGATGCCGGCAGTGGCAGACAATGAGGAATAGAGAGTCTTTACCTGAAGATCCTTCAAGGCAAGTCCGGCGGAATCCACCGATACCACGCCACTACCTTCCGTAATCTGCAGTCCGCTACGCTCCTTCGCAGCGATTCTGACTATAGGGAGCTCCACGGTGGACGCTGCATTATAAAATCCGGAGAGAGCGATATCCACATCCTTCACCTCAATATATGAGGGGTCAAAACCGGGCATGGGCGTTGCATCCTTCACGGCATAAATGGCAGCAAAACGGTTAAGTTCCACAGTGTCGCCACGTATTATCATAGGTTGCGACGGGGTTGCCTGCACTGTATCGGCGACGGGGGCGGGATGGGATGCCAGATATTCCGGAGTGGGCGTATAGTAGGTCACGTCGCCATCGGCTGCCCCTAAATATGAAGCGGACACCTTATTATTGCCGAGATCCACCACTCCATTCCTCAGCATGAGTGAACCCGCCTTCAGCGAGAGCGTATCAATCGTAGGCAACATCGACATATCAAAACGGAAATTGTCAAGCCGTAACTCATTTGCCTTTATAAGGAACGGTACGGCGGCGGTGTCGGTAGGGGTGGGCTTCTGTTTCCACACATCCATATACAGCGAGAGATTGCCATCCTTCAACACTCCCTTGTTGAGAAGTATCGAACCGGATGCCATATTTGCAGAACTCTTATCGTCAACCTCAAGCAAGCCCGCCTTCACTTTAAGCACCATCGAGGAATCGGGCGACACCATGCGGTAATAGCCGTCGATGAGTCGCAGGCGGTTGATATCCACGTCAAGGCTGAACAGCGGGCGCAATTTAACGTCGGCAATCACCTCTTTAGCGTAGACCATAGTATCACCACCAGCCTCAACCACTGTCACACCCGACAATGCGACATCGACAGGCCATCTAAGCCGGAATCTGTCAATGCCTATCTTCATGCCCGTAGACTTCTGAACAATATCACACGCCATGTTCTTGACAAACGTCTGCACAGGCGGCACATACAGTAATATGGGCAATGCAATCAATACCAACAGCAACCACATCAAAGTCTTCAGCGTAATCCGAAGCCATTTGTTGCGGATGAGATGACGGCGCGGTTTCTTGCCATCCTCATGGTCTGGAGTGGGGGCGTTTCCCTGCTCAAGATCTATATCTTTGTTAGTTTCTGACATAGTGCTATCTTTTGTGGAATTGTGGAATATCGAATTGTGGAATTTAGTATCGCGGAATGTAGAAATCTACAACCAATGCCGCTGAAGACGGCTCCAAAGAAAGACGCATATCACTACACCGGCTACGTCTGCCACCATATCTCCGGGATCAAACCCTCTGCCCATTGCCATCCATCGCTGAATAAATTCTATCAGTATCCCTAATGCGGATGAAATGAAGGCTGCGATAAGCATTACCCCTGATCCTGTCTCTCTCCAGCCATGCTTCCTCTGATAATCCAGCAGCAGCATCACGGAAAGGAATCCGAACATTATGGCATGCACCACCTTGTCGGCACCCGGAAACAAGGTCGGGGCGTCATCCCCCAATGGATCGGGCATCAGTGTGAGCCAAAGAATGAGCAATGTCGTGATTATCGAAAAGAGCCAATAAGGCAATCTTGAAAATATTTCTCTTATTCTGTCCATTTCTTTTCAATTTTTATTGAGGCGGCTTAATTCCGCAACTTCAATACGGCAACATGCGTCCCTACTCTCACTCCTATTAACATTAACATCTGTATAAAAGTTTTAACATTCCCTCCTATTTCCACTATATATTTGCCCGCACTCTCCCCACAGGCACCACATCAGCTTCATCACCATATTTCATCGGTCGGCTCCTCGCCCGACACTCATATCTCACCATTAAGCCACGCATCTATTATCTTGCGCGACAACGAAGGCATAGTGGGTATCGACGGGGGATTCTCACGGGAGAAAAATCCACCCTCTGTAAGTTCTCCATCGGCAAAACTAAATTCGCCCGACTTATATTCCGCGGTGAAGCCGATCATCAGCTGATATGGATATGGCCAAGCCTGGCTGCCATAGTAGCGTATATTCCCTATCTCAAGCGAAGTCTCCTCCATGACCTCCCTTGCCACACACTCCTCAAGACTCTCGCCTGTCTCCACGAAGCCTGCCACCAATGCCATGACGGGACGGCTAAGACTACGTGCATGCACCAGCAACGCATCATCCCCCCTCTTCACAAGCACTACTATGGCAGGGTTTAGTCTGGGGAAATACTCTTTCCCGCATTTCGGACAACGCTTGCTTATCTCCGAGCATCGCTCAAGAGGCTCGCCATCGGCAGAACAATGCCTCTCCGCCTCATTCCAATTAACCAGTTCCATCCCCTTTGCGGCGGCACGAAATTCCTCTTCCGACATGCTGCCCCAGGATTCACGCAATCCACGTCTCACCATACGTTCGTCTGCGTTGCCAACCGAAGCAAGCGATGCAGCTACGTATTCTCCGAAACGATACGTCTCACAACACTCCGAAAGCACCACCTCTCCGGCTACCGGCAGGCGGAAACATCCGTCACACTCCGACAACAACAGTTCGCCGCGCGACGTCAATATGTATTTCTCCATTTATTTATCCAGATTTTCAAGCATTTCAAACGGCGTCAGTCCTGTCAGTGGATGACGCCACCAGGGCATCAGTTCAGCCAATGGCTGAAGCACGAAACTCCGCTGCGGCATACGGGGATGGGGTACCTGAAGATGAGGCAAGTCAATCACCTCACTGTCAAACGTTATCACGTCGATATCTATCTCTCGGTCGGTATACCCTCCGGAAGCCGTGCGATGGCTCTTTCCGCTTATACCCTTCTCTATGTTCTGAAGCCTGCGCAACGTCTCTTCAGGATTCAAGTCCGTCTCAAACGTAAGTCCGACATTCAGAAAAGAATGAGTGGAATCAAACCCCCAAGGGGCTGATTCCACTACATGACTTATCTCGAAATCACCGAACTCCATGCTTATCGCACGCACTGCCCGGCTAATATTGAGTCTTCGGTCGCCAAGATTGCTTCCGATGTTTACCGATACTAACGCCATCAGAGAGATTTCTTCACTTCCACCTCCTCATACGCCTCTATAAGATCGCCCTCACGGATATCGTTGTAGCCCTGCACTGACAGACCGCAGTCGTAGCCCGACACGACATCCTTGACGTCATCCTTAAATCGCTTGAGAGATCCAAGCTCGCCGGTATAGATCACGATGCCGTCGCGAATGACACGCACCTTGCTCGTGCGCTTGATCTTGCCATCGCGCACAATCGCACCGGCAATCGTACCGACCTTGGAAATATGGTAGGTCTGAAGCACCTCTGCCGTGCCGGTGATCTCCTCCTTGATCTCCGGTGAGAGCAATCCTTCCATTGCATCCTTCACCTCTTCGATAGCTTTGTAGATCACGGAGTAGAGACGTATCTCCACGCCCTCCTTGTCTGCCTCCTTGCGTGCTGCTCCGGAAGGACGCACCTGGAAGCCGATGATTATGGCGTCGGATGCCGCAGCAAGCGTCACATCGCTCTCCGATATGGCGCCCACACCCTTATGAAGCACGTTGACCTGAATCTCGGGAGTAGACAGCTTGATGAGCGAGTCGGAAAGAGCCTCTACAGAACCGTCGACATCGCCCTTGACAACGAGGTTGAGCTCGTGGAAGTCGTTGAGCGCACGGCGGCGACCAAGCTCCTCAAGACCGGGACGCTTCTTGGTGCGCAGACCAAGCTCGCGCTGCAACTGCTCACGCTTGCCGGCAATCTCGCGTGCCTCCTGCTCCGTCTCAAGCACGTTGAATGTGTCGCCTGCGGTAGGCGCACCGTTCATACCGAGGATAAGCACCGGAGTAGAGGGACCTGCCTCCTTGACACGCTGGTTACGCTCGTTGAACATAGCCTTGATTTTTCCGTAGTGGGTGCCGGCAAGTATGACGTCGCCCACACGGAGCGTACCATTCTGCACAAGGACAGTAGCGACGTAGCCACGTCCCTTGTCAAGACTTGACTCTATTACCGAGCCGACAGCAAGACGGTCGGGGTTTGCCTTAAGGTCAAGCATCTCTGCCTCAAGCAGCACCTTCTCCATAAGCTCCTCCACGCCGATACCCTTCTTTGCGGATATGTCCTGGCTCTGGTATTTACCGCCCCATTCCTCCACGAGGTAGTTCATTCCGGCAAGTTCCTCCTTGATCTTGTCGGGATTTGCTGCGGGCTTATCTATCTTATTGATTGCAAACACCATCGGAACGCCGGCAGCCGACGCATGGTTAATTGCCTCTATAGTCTGTGGCATCACGTCGTCGTCAGCGGCTACTATGATGATGGCAAGGTCGGTCACTTTCGCACCACGCGCACGCATGGCGGTGAACGCCTCATGACCCGGGGTGTCGAGGAAAGTGATGCAGCGTCCGTCGGGAAGCGTCACGTTGTAGGCACCGATATGCTGGGTGATACCGCCAGCCTCGCCGGCAATCACGTTTGCCTTACGGATATAGTCGAGCAGCGAGGTCTTACCGTGGTCGACGTGACCCATGACAGTCACGATAGGCGGACGCGGCTGAAGATCCTCCTCCTTGTCCTCTTCAGGAGAGATGGCCTCCGTCACATCGGCACTCACATATTCTGTGGTGAATCCGAACTCCTCAGCCACAATGTTGATGGTCTCGGCGTCAAGACGCTGGTTGATCGACACCATGACGCCAAGGTTCATACACGTGGCGATGACGTTGTTGACGGGCACCTCCATAAGGTTGGCAAGGTCGTTTGCAGTCACGAACTCGGTGAGCTGAATGATCTTGCTCTCCGCCTCCTCACGACGCTGATTCTCCAGCTCGCGGTTGTGGATAGCCTCCTTCTTCTCCTTTCTCCATTTCAAGCCTTTCTTGGGAGTCTTGCTGGTGAGACGTGCAAGCGTTTCCTTCACCTGCTTCTGCACATCCTCCTGGTTTGTCTCCGGCTTCTGCGGACGCTCATTTCTGCGGTTGCCGCCTTTCTGTCCGCGGTCGCCACGCTTGCGGTCGCCGCCGCCACCGCCTTGCTGACCCTGCTGGTTGTTCTGACCCTGCTTGTCGCCACCCTTCTTCTTGTTGCGGTTCTCCGATCCGAATCCGGGCTGGGAAGCAGCCTTCTCGATGTCGATCTTCTCCTTCCCTATACGCTTGCGCTTCTTGCGGTCGGCATTCTGCTGGTCAGCACCCTGGGAAGATGATGCACCACCCCCCTGACGGTTCTTGTCGCCACGACGTCGGTCGTCTTTACCACGCTTTTTCGGACGTGTCGACTGGTTCAAGCTTGATAAATCGATTTTACCCAACACTTTCAGTTCCGGCTGAACCGGTGGAGTGCTCAGGCGGAATACGCTTCCTGGAGTCTCTTGCACAGTGTTTTTCTGATCTTTCTGCGACTCTTCTTTTACAACGGGAGCCTTCACTTCTGTCTTCTCTTGTATTGTCTTGTTTTCTACGGTTGCCTCCGTGCGTACTGACTCTTTCTCATTACGCACGGGCGCGGGAGCCGCCTGTCGCCCTGCTCCCGGATTGGATGCAGAGGCAGCGATCTCCTCTTTTTTCACATCTTTGCCGCCATTTCTTCCACGGTTGCGTTCATCTCTCTGGCGATCGGAACGCGATCGGTCCTGACGGTCGTCTGAACGTCCTCTCTGGCGGTCGGAATCATGACGGCCACGGGAGTCGCCACCGCGGCGTCCGTTGCCACGGCGGGAGCCTGCATCAAGGTCGATCTTTCCCAGCACTTTCAGCCCCGGTATACCCGAGGTGGAAGTGCCGCCCGACATCTCTGATGTGGCAGGATTATCTTTCTTAGGCTTGCGCCGGCCGTCGGTCTGTCCGTCGGCCTCTTTCTTCAATGTCTTGTCGTTGTTGAATTCATTCTTCAGCAACTCAAGTGAGGAGTCGTCTATTCTCGCGTTGGGATTGTTTTCTACATCCACATCATGTCGTCGCAGAAATTCCACCACTGTATTGACTCCGACATTTAGGTCGTTTGCTACTTTACTGATTTTTATGCGCATATATTGGTGAAGGGTTGTTTCTTTTAATTTATGAGGAAAGATTTATGGCTCACCGTCGCGAATCAGTCTTCAAATTCAGATCTGATCACGTTGAGCACATGCTCCACAGTGTCGTCTTCAAGATCGGCCTGCTCAAGCTTCTCGGGCGTAGCGTTAAGCACCGCCTTCGCTGTGCCGAGTCCTATGTTTTTAAGCTGCTCGATCACCCAGTCGTCGATCTCATCGCGGAACTCATCAAGATAGATGTCCTCCTCACCCTCCTCAATGTCGCGGTATACATCGATGGTATATCCGGTCAGCATTGTGGCGAGACGGATGTTGAGTCCCCCCTTGCCTATGGCGAGAGAGACCTCCTCCGGATGCAGGAAGACCTCAGCCTTCTTCTCCTCCTCGTTAAGACGGATGGATGAGATACTTGCCGGGCTCAATGCACGCTGGATGAAGAGCTGGGGATTGGCGGTATAGTTGATCACGTCGATGTTCTCGTTGCGTAGCTCTCTGACGATGCCGTGGATACGGCTTCCCTTGATACCCACGCATGCACCTACGGGATCTATGCGATCGTCATAACTCTCAACAGCAATCTTAGCACGCTCGCCGGGGATACGCGCCACGGCACGGATAGTGATCAGTCCGTCGTGGATCTCTGGCACCTCCTGTTCAAACAGACGGCGGAGGAAACGGTCGTCGGTGCGCGACAGGATTATCTTGGGATTGTTGTTCTGATTGTCAACACGCTTCACGATCGCCCTTACCACATCGCCCTTATGGAAGGAGTCGCTGGGTATCTGCTCATCCTTAGGCATGATCAGTTCGTTCTGGTCCTCGTCTACAAGAAGAGCCTCGCGTTTCCACACCTGGTGAACCTCCCCGGAGATTATCTCACCCTCAAGCTCCTTGAACTTGGATGAGATCGCCTCCTTCTGAAGGTCAAGAATCTTCGACTGGAGAGTCTGACGGAGATTGAGGATGGCACGGCGTCCGAACTTCTCAAAGAAGATCTGCTTTGACACCTCCTCGCCGATCTCACACTCAGGGTCGATCTCACGCGCCTCTGATAGCCCGATCTCCATGTTCTCGTTGTCGACGTCATCATCAGCCACGACCTTAAGATTCTGATATATCTCGCAGTCTCCCTTGTCCGGGTTCATGATCACGTCAAAGTTCTCGTCAGAATCAAACATGTTAGCAAGCACCTTGCGGAATGATTCTTCGAGAACGCTTATCATAGTGGTCTTGTCGATATTCTTCAGCTCCTTGAATTCGGCAAACCGGTCGACCATATTTACAGTTTCTACTTTCTTTGCCATAACACTTTAGAATTGTAGCATGTATTTAGTATATTTCACCTCATCATAACGGAAGACGTGGTCCACCTGCTCAATGACAGCACGCTTCGCCCCTTCCGGCTTAACCTTCTCCTCGCAAACGACCGTGAAAGCATCATCGCCGACCTCACGGAGCATCCCATGATATTTCTTGCCCCCTTTCGTCAGCACCTCCACTTCGTTGCCAAGATTCTTATCGTATTGACGGCGCACCTTGAACGGTGTGGTCAAACCGCTTGATCCGACTTCCAGTTCATAATCCTCCACGTCGCGGTCAAACGCCGACTCGATCTCGCGTGTAAGATCCACACAACGGTCAATGTCAACGCTCGTGTCGGAATCTATCTCTACCCGTATTTCGTTCTGTCCGCTTATCGACAGATCTACAAGAAAAAGGTCGCTCCCTTCAAGTCGCTCCTCTATGAATGCTGCAAGTGCGGTTTTATCTATCATCTTCTCTTATTTGAGGCGGTTGGATTGCATGCAGAATCAATACATGATGGTAATGGAACCAAGGAATGCGACGCTGCCTGGCAACCGACATTTTGTTAAAAAAGAGGAGGAGACTTACGTCCCCTCCGGAATGTTTTTGCAAAGATAGTAAAAATAATCCCCATTATTATTTAGAAGGGATATCTTTTAATGCTTTTATATATTAAATTAATATTTTTTAATATACATTAAACTAATTTAACTATACCAGCTCCCCTTCTATCGCATTAAGAAAACCTGCCAACGCCGGATTGGAACTAACCACTTGCTTAAGATATTCGCGTGGCGGAAGCTGCTTGGCACCCACCGGTTCGGTAGTAACCTCCACTTTCAGGCTCAGGTAGTCATTTTCAAGTCTGTCACGCAGATATTCAAGCAGACGCCCCATTGAAAGTTCAAAAGACTGCTGCTGCGCCGGATGATCCACGACAATACGATACGTATGCTGGTCTGCCGGCACAGGATGAGAAGCGCGCATGGCATTAACAAGGATATGGAGCGACGGATTGGATGCCGCAAAACTCCCCCATGCCTCCATGAAAACATCATGGTTGATAGGCTTATTGCGTCGGACAAGACCTGAAGCCTGGGGCGACGATGACTGCCGCTGTGCGTTAAGACGGAGAGTGGATGGGCGGGGCGCGACACGCGGACGTCCTGCGGCGGGAGCCTGATTGGGCGACGTCTGTGGAACCGACGGTTGTGGAGCCATTGGCTGCACAGGCGCAGGCTGCGGCGATATCGACTGCTGAGGCGGCATATACTGTTGGTAGTCGGTCGGCTGCTGGGGTGATGTAGACTGATGCATAGGCTGCTGTTGCACTACCGGTTGCTGCGGTGACGTCGGCTGTTGCGATACCACACTCTCCACAGATGGAGAGGGACGCCGCTCCGCAACCGGATCGCCCAGCGGCATTCTGCGATCCAGCGAATCAAAAGGGGGCGAGGCTGGTTTGAGCAGCTGACATAACCGGATGAGCGTAATCTCCACAAGCAGACGCTTACTTGTGGCAGTGCGATAGTTGAGATCACATTCACTCAGCAATCTCATCGCTGCATAATACCATTCCACAGGAAGAGTCTTCGCCTGCTCCGCATATCGGCGTGCCACCCCTTCGGAAGTCTCAAGCAACGTCACAGTGCGCTCATCCACTGCCACCAGCAGATCGCGCACATGGGCGGCAAGACCGTTCACCAGGAAGAGTGAATCAAATCCCTTATCGCGTATCTGCTTATATACCAACAGAGCCGACGGCACATCCCCCTCTCTGAAAGCATCCACAAGACGGAAATAATAGTCATAGTCAAGCACGTTGAGATTGTCTATGGTCTTCTCATACGTCACATCCCCCATCGAGGAGGCTGCCACCTGATCGAATATCGACAAAGCGTCGCGCATGGCTCCATCCGCCTTCAAGGCAATCACGCCCAACGCCTCGCGCTCAGTAGTGATACCCTCCTCCTTTGCCACATATTCAAGATGGTCAATCATGTCGTCTACCGTGATCCGCTTGAAATCATATATCTGGCAACGGCTCAATATCGTGGGTATCACCTTATGCTTCTCCGTGGTGGCAAGGATGAAGACCACATTCTTCGGTGGTTCCTCCAGAGTCTTCAGGAAAGCATTGAACGCCGCATTTGAAAGCATGTGCACCTCATCTATTATGAATATGCGGTAATTGCCATTCTGAGGCGGGACATTAACCTGTTCGGTAATCGAACGTATATCGTCGACCGAGTTGTTTGACGCCGCGTCCAACTCCACAAGATTGAACGACGTGCCCTGCTCTATCGCACGGCATGACTCACACTGTCCGCATGCCTCGCCATCAGCCGTAAGATTCTGGCAGTTGATTGTCTTGGCAAAGATACGGGCGCACGAAGTCTTGCCTACGCCACGCGGTCCGCAAAACAGATATGCCTGCGCCAGACGATGGCTTTCTATCGCATTTTTAAGGGTGGAGGTCAATGCCCTTTGCCCCACCACGGTCTTGAACGTAGCGGGTCTGTACTTGCGGGCCGACACTATATATGGCTTCTCTTCCGACATGCTTTTCTTGCTTTCTGTGGTTTTTGCTTGCAAATATAATACTTTTTCAGACCCCTTCCAATCTGAATATTCAATTTTTAACATCACAACCTCAACAATCTCTTACATTCTCACAACAATATTCTTTCGCTTGCGTTAAAAAATAGAAATTTCCACTTTGAAGGAATTTTATTTCGGTAATCGTAAAAAAATAATAGGATTACTTAGAAGTCGTTTAAACTTCATTATCACTCGTAAAATTCATAACAATGGAGAAAAGCAAACTTTATACCCGTACAGGCGATCTCGGCACCACGTCTCTCGTAGGAGGGAAGCGCATAAGGAAGGACGACACCCGCCTGGAGGCATACGGCACCATCGATGAGTTCTCATCATTTCTCGGAGCCGTATTATCCGATCCGGATTGCCCGCCTCATGAGAAAGAGACGCTGCTCGGCATCCAGAACATGCTTTTCAATCTCGGAGGCTATCTGGCGTCTGAAGTGAATGAGAATGGTGAAAACGCCGTGTGGGTTCTGACTGATGATGACCTGAAGGCTCTGGAACATGAAATAGACCGTCTCGACTCGGAGACCCCGAAAGTGAATGCTTTCGTGCTTCCGGGTGGCACACCCCTCTCCGCCAAGGCTCACATCGCCCGCTCCGTATGCCGACGTGCCGAGAGAAGGATACTGACGCTTGCCGAACGCGAATACGTGGATCCTCTACTAATATCCTACGTCAACCGACTGTCGGACTATCTATTCATCCTCGCCCGCTATTTCAACCATATCGCCGGTATAGACGAAATAATCTGGCACAGATGACAATTGACCTAAGAAGCGAATAAATCCGGTCAAGACCGACATAAAAGGCGCTGACATAAAAAACAGATAAACTGAAACAAATAACAAATAAAAACTGAAAAACTATGTATTGGACATTAGAACTCGCGTCTAAACTTGAAGACGCACCCTGGCCCGCAACAAAAGACGAGCTCATTGACTACGCAATGCGCAGCGGCGCACCACTCGAAGTAATCGAAAACCTCCAGGAGATGGAAGACGAAGGCGAGACCTACGAAAGCATCGAAGAGATCTGGCCCGACTACCCCTCCAAAGACGACTTCTTCTTCAACGAAGAGGAGTATTAATTGTAAAATATCCCATAAACCCAAGACACTCAATCGGATAAACAAAGAACCATTTGTTTGTCCGATTGTTTTTTGTGTCTATATACAAACAAATGCACAAACATAACCACCTCATTCTCAACATGCGCTTTATCCGCCATGCCCATTTGTTTGTCTAAAATACAACCCCTTTCCCGACCTTCGTGAATATCGACTATACGCATGAATATCTCCTCCCCTTTCCTCCCCATTACTTCATGACATTTCATCATCATGACAATCATCATGACAAATAAGTCAACCCTTTTCGGCTACTCCCTCCGCGACTACAAATACCGGCACACACAATCCGACATAGACCGTTTCCTCGCCCGCTGCCATTACCGCCACTTCGCCGAGTAAATCACGATTATAACCATTTTTATCTTTTTCACACTTTATTCACATTTAAGCATAGTGATTTTGAGTTGTGATCAATATTTACTATCTTTATTTACTATCTTTGCTGCATAATAAACTTTAACACTAATCATGTTATATGGAATCTCAAAGACCTCTTACAAAATTCCAACAACGAGTAAAAAATATCAAGACATCTCTGTTACTTCCGGGGGCTATTGGTAATATAGCCTCTCTTTATTTATTTAGAAAACTAGATAAATCAGAAAAAATAGGAATTATAGGATTGCTAAATTATCCTTTAATAGGAGCTATGGGATGGCTAAATTTTCTTTTTGATTTGGAATCATTACCATCGAATAAACGAGTAGCAATTATGATTCTTCCTTATTCCAAAATAAAAAATGTAAGTCCTTCAAAATCTGGAATTATATTCTTGCCTAAGATTATAGGCATTCCGGATTCGTTCACTTTCGATGGTAGTGTAGAAAGTGGGAAGCTTTATGTGCTTGACCCTCGTAATGATAAGAAATATTGTTCTGCGGATATCCTTGCTCAGGATTTAATTAATGACAGAATCCTTGAGATGAAGTATGTTTTCGAGCGTTTGGGAGCGACTAAACTTGATATTTCGTATCAGGGTAGTGAGGATAGCAGGGAAAGTCGGGATTTTGATTCTTCTAATGATTTGTCTGGTACATATAAAATATTTGGCTTAAATCATTCATCACGTGAGTTAGAAAGTTCAAGCCGAATAGCCTCTAAATATTATCAGTTTGAGATACACAAACGGCTTACTGGTAAAAAACTTCCAATTGATTGGAACTCTCTATATTGGTATAACAGTGATGGGGTGTTACAAAACGAGGTTAAAAGCATATTGGATGGCTTGACATCACAGGTGTCTTTTAAGACTGTGATGAGGAGTTATTCAAGTCAGGGTTCATCTTCTTTGACAACTGTTAAACAAGGCCTTTCTATCTTGAATACACTCGGTCTTTCCAGAGAATACCAAGAGGCTGAAAAAATGCTCTCTGAGTTATCAAAATCCACGATTTGGGAAGTTAATGTGGAATTTTAGAAGTTTCCATCTTGTCAAGAATAAAGGTGTATTGACATCATCTATCATCAAGGAAATTCAGAAGATGCTGGAGCACAATTCAGCGGGATTCCGTAGCGTGCCCGGAACAGCTCTTAAAAGCGCTTGTCTATACCGCAATTTTTTTGTAACTTTGCATTAGGAAGTAACGATAATTACCTGAAAATGACCAATAATTAATGGTAAGAATATAGGGCGCAACCCCTAAACAAACAAGCGGACTCTCACTCTGTCGTTACAGGCTCTGGTCAGCCCTCAATACAGAAAGGGAGTCCCACGATTAAGTTTTGATGAACCAACTATACGATATATATTGTGACGAAAGTTGCCATCTTGAACATGACGGGGAAAAGGCCATGGTTCTTGGAGGGATTTGGTGTATCGATTCTATACGCAAGAGAATCGCACGAGATATTCGAAACCTAAAGGTAAAATATGGACTCAATCCTCGTTACGAAATGAAGTGGAACAAGATTTCCAAAGGGAAATTAGAGTTCTATATTAAGGTAGTGGAATATTTTTTTTCCAATGAGAATCTACACTTCCGAGGAATGGTCATTCCAGATAAAAGTATGCTTCGCCATGCAGATTTTGGTCAGACACATGATGATTTCTATTACAAGTGCTATTTCAGCCTGATTAAAACTTTATTGCAGCCCGGAGACCATTATAATATCTATCTCGACATTAAGGACACCCGTGGGGAGACAAAGGTCAGAAACAGCCTTCCTTTCTGAATACAGGCATCAATCAAAGAAAAAACTGAAAGAGTATGAGGAATGGAAAAAGAATGAAGGTGTTGGCATCAATACTCCGGATGAACTGATCGCGTTGATACAGGAGTCCATAAAAAAAGCAAGAGGCTAACCTGTTCAGCCGCCTCCGTAACTCCTTCAACTGCGTGGTTGATGAGCTAATCGTGTCGCAAAATTACGACTTTTCCATGAGATAAACAAATTTTCGGGTCTAAAAGTTGAAAAAATAAAGGTGAACGAATGTGTAAATATGTGAAGTGCTGATGTGTCGCTGATGATAGTTCAGAATATAAGCGTCAGGTATACACGAAGTCAGGGGGCTACTCTCTCAACTACGGCACCGACCCTCCCAAGTGGAGAGCCGGTGCTATATTGTGCAATAAAGAACGATATTGCAGTTATATGTCAAGCAACCTGCCGTTGTCGTTCCATTGACCATACATTTCACCACGACGTGTGGCATCAATGAACTTTTGTAGGCGGCTATGGAAAAGCTCCGGATCATTCCTTTTTATCTGAATCGTATCAATGCGCACCCTTCGATACAATTCCGGGAATGAATTGAAATTTTTCCAAAGGGGATCTTCCTGTTTTAAGGCTTCCAATATCTCCGGCATTATCTCAAACTCTTTGGTGGGGTATTGAGCGCGACCAGCCTCCGTCATTCTGCCAAGAAGTTCCATCCTTCTGCATCTCGCTTTATTCAGTTCCGACCATATAGAACCTTTGCGACGGGGCACAAACCTCTGACGGGTAATGCCATCTTCGAATTTCTTGGTCATGCCATCAATCCAACCAAAGCACATCGCCTCCTCAACAGCATCAACATACCAAAATGTCGAGCCATCATCAACAGGCATACCTCGTTTGACTGTAATCCAGCACTCTTTCTCCGTGTCGTGATTAGCTACCAACCACTTCCGAAACTCATCAAGGTCTTTAATATCGAGAACGTTATTCATAATGATATACGTTATACCGTTTTCCTCCCAATAATGGTCATTTACATGGTAATCCTTATAGTCCAAGTTCCACTTTATTTTCTTTAGGGATGGGACTCCTCCATGCAGTATTCTCTAACCTCAGCGACGTGTCACGTCCTATGATGTTTAAGGATGTTCGGGTTAATTTGTTTTCATTTTGCAAAGATACAGAACAAATTCGACAGATGCGTCAAACTCTAAAGTAATTTATTCTTACTGCGGTCATAGATTACGCATACCAAAGACCTGATAGTATATTTGTAGTTCCGCTCGGTTGTCTAAAAGACTGAATCGAAAGGGCTGTATTCCATCGCCTTTCATCGTCAAATATACGTGTCTATCTCAACATAGATAATCAAGTGATATTCAAGGCTAATTGATTTCTTCAACTAAGAGGAATATCAATTGCAAAATATCTCATAAACCAAAGACATTCAATCGGATAAACAAAGAATTATTTACACAACTTCGGGATAAAAGAGACCTGGAAATTGGAATAGACGCTTAAAAAAGTTGCCGTTTCGTTTGGTGATATCAATGACATTTAATAATTTAGAGGCACCAAACAATAAAGCACATATCATGATTATCATGGATAAAGTTAGCGAAATCTTTTGCATGTAGATGATTTTTGCAAAGAATTTGGTACAGAGATGGCAAAACAGCCTCTCCCAGCCTCATAAGAGCGTCAATTATTGAAGTAGAAATATCTAACTATCAAAAGAATGATCGGATATAAATATTTCGGATATGTTTTTTTTACTCACATGTTTTATAGCATGTGGAACAAATACAAGTGCTGAAACAGGTGTGGAGCAAATTACAGAGAATGTAACAGTTAATGATACAATTGTTGAAAATTCGGCTGATTCCGTACTGATTAATCGTGTTTATGATAAGTTCGTATTTGCGATTGATGCTGAGGGTAATGATAATCCAACGGATTATTTCACAACCAACGCATTGAAAAAACTTCAGCACGACTATGAATTTGATTGTGACAGAGGACCATGTTACGCTTACTATGCATTGAGAACGCAAGAACAGGATTCTAAGCCAAATTCGGAAGATGTATCAAATATCCGCAGAATAGAGTCTATTGGCGATGGATGGTATGTCGTATCGTACTTGGATATGGGATGGTCCGGTATGACTCGTATAAAAATCGTTGATGGAAAAATTGACGACTACGAACGATGTGTCTCCGATTTATAATTGTTTGTGATGATTGCGCGAACCACCATTTTTATTTCCCATGTTTTCTCTGAAATGAGTATAAAATTACTGAACATCTTTTCCCAAACACTAAACATCTTAATGCAATGACTACTAAAGCAGCTGAAATCTGTCGTTATTTCCGTGATGTATTGACCTTTAGGAATTATATCGAGGTTCCTGACGATAATGATTCCTATTTCACTATCTCTGATGAGGAACTGAAAACGGGAAAACTTAAGAAAGATGATACCCGACTGAGATTGGCTGAAAAGTGGTCTTCTGAAGATAAAAAAGATGATGATGATAATCTTTTAGAAATCATCCTGATTCCCAAAATCGTCGTTGATATGGAGCCCAAATATACTCCAACTAAAACAAAGGATGCAAATCAGGTATGGGAATATAAGAAAATCAGCCTTCTGTATATAAAAGCTACCTTAGACAGGAAATCCTTCGAGATAAGGAATAAGACAGGAGAGAGTCTGGTCTGGGCTGACCCATTGGTGAAAAGTGCAGATAATATATTCGTGGAGTTCTTTCGTGAATTGTTCTATAAAATATTCAGGAAAGATTCACAGGGTGAAATGGTAAAGTTCAGGTTTAAGAATGCTCCGTTGGAATGTGGAGAAGAAAACTGGGATCAGTATATTACCGGAGTTGACAAACATTTTGAGAAACGCACCGGCAAAAGCCTTTTCAATTCAGATAAACTCTCTGATGAGTATGGTAATTCCCATAATTTGTATATGGACGATCATCTACGGCAAACAATTGTAATGAAAGACGATGTAGTGTTTGCCAGTAAAAATATCGAGAGTCTACTTCATGTAATCGAGAATAAAAGAGATGAGAAATTACCTCTTTTTGAAAAAATGATTCTTGGGAACGAGAAGAGAAAGATTCTGAATGAGCACAAAACAGGAGAAAACCTTAAGAATCATCTTGGGCAGATGAAGGCTGATTTCCCTCTGGCAGATGCACAACGTGATGCGGTGCATTGCGCCTCTATCTTAGGGAATGGGGATGTTCTTGCGGTTTCCGGACCTCCGGGTACAGGCAAGACTACCATGTTGCAAAGCATTGTAGCAGATATGGTGGTTAGAATGGTGGTCAACCATTATGTGGACGGCGACATAAATGATGAAGAATCTTATAGTGCCCCACTTATCCTTGCATCTTCAGCCAATAATAAAGCTATAACGAATATAATAGATGCCTTCGGCAACGAGGATGACGACACGTCGAAGGTGGATATGTTCCACAGATGGCTGTGTTATGAGTCAGACAAGCGCAAAAGATTTGTGCCGATGGCGGTGTATTGTCCTTCAGCTTATGCCGGCAGAAAAAGGATTTCACAATATTTCGTCACCGGCATGAAAGGTGGTGATGATTACAAATGCTTGCGAAAAAAATATGCGACCGATTCATCTGATTTCTGCAACAGAGCCATACGTGCATTGTGGAAAGACGAAATATTTGAATATAAAAAGATAGAAATAGGGAAAGGGAACAGTGATAAAGAAATAATCGGAGCCATACTCGCCGAGCTAAAATATAGGATTGGCAAACTCCATAAAAAAATCGCCTATATAAGTGCTCAGATAGAGCATAAAGCTACCTCTTCTGCCTATGTGAAGAATATCATAGACAGTTTGTTTCTTGAATATAATACGAGAGAATCTGTCAAAAGGTTTGAGACACTTTATAAAGATAACCCGGAATCTGTAAGAGATGATCGGGAATCACTTGACCGTTTACTCGACTTGACTCTTCGCTTCGATCTTTACTGGCTCGCCGTGCATTACAATGAATGTAGGTGGATTATACTACTTAAAAATAAAAGCAATAAGGATAATGAACCAAGAGAGGTATATGGCAAGTATTTATGGAATGAGATAAAGTATATTTGTCCGTGTGTGATAGCCACTTTCTACAGAGCTCCAAAATTATTTGAATTTAAATCAAAAGATCGCCTGAGATATAATTTCGAATTGGCAGACCTTCTTATTGTTGATGAGGCAGGTCAGGTAAGTCCGGAGATTGGGCTTCCGACTTTTGCCCTTGCCAAGAAGGCTCTTGTAGTCGGGGATGTGAAGCAGATTCCTCCTGTGTATAGTGTACCGGAATGTTCGGAAGAGACTTATTGGTCGAATAGGGTCAATCCTGAAATGAAGGATACGGAAAGAGACATCCTTTCATGTTGTCGTTCGAATGTAATGGCAATATCAGAGAATAGGTGTAATTATGAGAGAATCACGCAATCAGGTAAAAAAGAACCCGGTCTTTTTCTTAATGAGCACAGGCGTTGCGTAGATGAGATAATTGATTACTGTAATAAATTGATTTATTGCGGAGAACTTGTTCCTAAGCGTGGAAGTAATACAAAGAAGGGTAGTAATCTTCCCCCACTTGGAATCTATATAGTGGAAAGCAACAGTGAGCTCAAAAGCGGCAGCCGCATCAATCAAAAAGAGATAGATGCCATTTCAGAATGGCTTGCGCAAAATGAAAAGAAAATTGAAGGTATATACAACAAAAGGATACAGGAACTTGTCAGTATCATCACGCCATTTAAAGCACAAAGTCTTAAGATAAAAGAAGACGAATATCTGAAAAAGTTCCAAAGTGGTACAGTTCACACTTTCCAAGGAGCCGAGAGTCCGATAGTGATATTTTCCCTTGTATATGGAGCAAACGATAATCCCACTTTCATCAAGAGCAATCATGAACTTATGAATGTGGCAGTATCGCGAGCCAAAGACCATTTCATAATTTTCGGGAGCAAAAAATGCCTTGAGAATAATCGTAAGGACAAGGCATGCCGGCTGCTACAAGATAAGCTGGAATCCCTCAATAATCCATTCTAATCTGCATCATACGCTTCCGTCTTATCATTTGACGGAAGCGTATTGATTCATCGTATGTCTGCATCCGTTTTAAAATGCGAGATTTCATCCGAAGAAAATGAGGGGCAGGACGGCTACGAACCATTCCGTGGTAGAGGATGTTTATCATCATTATGTGATTGTTCAATACTCTTTTTTCAAAATTCATTCTATGGAAAACACAACGGATAACAACATTAACCCGACTGCCGACTGGCGGGGGCTCACCATCTATCAGGTGATGGTGGGCTCTTTCATCCATTCTCCCGAAGGGGCAAAGGGGTATAGTAAGATGTGGGGACCTGACAACAATACAAAGGATGGTAATCTTCAAGGCGTCATTGAGGCTCTTGACCATATCGCTTCCATCGGAGCAAATGCCATCTGGCTTACCCCCATATTTGATAGCCGAGGTGCCTTCGGTGGTGAGAAACTTCAGGCTTCCGGTTATTTCGCAAAAGATTATTTTGCCATTGACCCACATTTCGGCACTGAGGATGACCTGCGTGAACTTGTAAACAAAGCGCACGAGAAAGGTATGTATGTATTTCTTGACGGGGTGTTCGGTCATCACGGAGGGGTCGAGAAGCCGTCACCATCGGGACACATCATTGACTCCACCCCTACCCTTAGCGAACGAGGGGAGGAAGGGGGCGAGGGCAACGTGAAATACCCCGAATCCCTGGAATATTTCAAGGAGGTGGCGACATATTGGATCGACAAGTTTGAGATTGACGGATGGCGTTTCGACCAGGCATACCAGCTCTGTCAGGATGGGCATAATTACTGGGTGGAGATTCGCGATGCCATACGGGAAGTGTGCGACCGTCGGCGCAATGAAGGGAAACAATGGGGCGTGCTCGGCTACATGGTAGGAGAAGACTGGAGCGATGCCGCAGGGATAAGCGCACGAGTATATCGCGACGGCGGATTGACGAGCGCCTTTGATTTTGATGGGAAGACACTCATCAGCGGACCGATGGGAGACCTGTCTGACGGTGGTCTCAACAACGGATGGGATGACGTGATCCACGTATACTCCAGCCCCACCTCACGCGGATATTGCTCTGATGATGTGCTTCCCAACCTTTTCGTAAGCAATCACGACGGATTCCGAGTAGCCGACCATTTCTACGACAACGATGATGAGATAAATGTGAAGACCCGTTTTGCCATACTTGCCGGCTATCCCGGACCCGTCACCCTTTACTACGGCGATGAATTTGCCGACCTCAGCCGTGACGACGACGGTGCACAGCCCGACAATGCCGCACGAACGTCGGGACACATAATGGCTGACGATGAACGTTCGGCAAGAGTCTACAACTACGTGGCAAAAGTAATCAACTTCCGCAAGGAGAATCCGGCAATGTGGCGAGGTACACAGGAGTTCAACCGTTACCGCAACGGTGATGCCGAGGTTCTCGTGGTTACAAAGACCGACACGGATAGCGACAACAAGGCGGTCATGATCTTCTCCGACCACGACACCACCGAGATTATTCCCGGCATCCCCTATCCCGTCGAAGTGAAAGCCTACGTCCCCGAGCTACTGCGCATCAGCTGACACCTTTTGCCTCCTCTCTTATTTTTTCGGGATAAGTGAAGTGAATTGTGACAAATTTACCCAACATTCCCAAACATCTCCATTATATCGGAGCCTATCGGGAGTATCGGGTGCATTGCACCCGATACTCCCGATACACCCTACGCGGAAGGGTACACGAAATACATTTGCCATATCATTTGGTAATCAGTGATGCGAGATATTATCAGGAGAAGCAGGAAATGTTTTTTCGTTACTATGACTATTGGATTGGGATTGAATTACTGAATTTTTTTTGTAACTTTGCAGTGCCGTTCACAAAGAGCGGGATGAAATGAATACAAATAATGCATATCAAGTAAGCTCAAAAGCAAAAGTTCGCAACTGCTCATTCATGGAGAATTGGAAGAGTACGCAGTGATTGTGCGCTCTATCCTGATTCTATGATATTCAAGGAATATCTCTGTCTGCCGGACTGCTGAATTGCCGGCTAATATCATAATTTTCCACTCTATTTTTTCATACATGAACAATCCACGATTGCTCACGGTGCTGTTTGCGTCAGCATTGGCGGGGCATGCTATCTGTGCATCCGCTCAATCTGCTGTCGTCATGTCGCCGGAAGAGCTGTTTGCAGCTGCCGAGAACCACAGCCGGCAGCTACGCCCGTCATTCTCAAGCGAGGAAGTGGCGCGGCAAGACGTAAGAGTAGCCAAAGCCGGACGATTGCCGGATATAAACGCCAACCTGTCATTAAACTACATTGGCGACGGCTTCACCACCCGGAGGGATCTCTCCGATTATCAGAAGGCTCCGATACCGCATTTCGGAAGCGGGCTATCCATCAACGTGTCGCAACCTGTATATACAGGAGGCGCGATAACAGCAGGGATCGAAATGGCGGAGCACAGACTTACCGCCTCAAGGTTCGCCACCGAACTGCAACGCGATAATATCAGGTTCAACCTTGTAGGCGACTACCTCGACATCTACAAATATATGAATCTGCGCGACGTGGTGGATAAAAACATCTCGCAGGCAAGGACAGTGCTTTCTGAAATGACGGCACGCCACGAGCATGGCACAGCCTTGCAGAACGACATCACTCGCTACGAACTGCTTGTATCTAATCTTGAGCTACAGCTTACCCGAATCAATAATACGATCGATATACTCAACCATAATCTCGTGACTATAGCCGGATTCCCGGCGGATATTACCGTGCTTCCCGACACCACAATCCTGTCAAAGGCTCTACCGATGAAGCAGGAGTCGGAATGGCAGGGAGAAGCCTCAGCCAGCTCTCCCGCGATACGCCTTGCCGAATCAAGCCGGGATATCAGCCACACCTCCGAACGTATCGCCAAGGCGGAACGGCTACCGAAAATAAGCCTTCAGGCAGGATGGAACATCGACGGTCCGATTCTCGTGGAAATTCCACCGATAAACCGCAATCTGAGCTACTGGTATGTAGGGGTAGGCGTATCTTACAACATCTCTTCCCTATATAAGACTGACAAAACGATTGCCAGAAGCCATGCCGCCTCAATCCATGCCAATGATGAGCTTGCAGCCGTAAGGGAGAACGTGGAAATGGGGATGAGAGCTGATTATGTACGCTATCTAGAATCATACGAAGACCTGAAGACGCGGCAGAAAAGCGTGGAGCTTGCCGAACGGAACTACAATATCACCACCACAAGATATTCGGCAGACATGGCATTGCTCACGGATCTTCTCGATGCCGCCAATTCCAAACTGGATGCGGAGCAGAAACTCATCGACGCTCGCATAAACATCATCTATTATTACTACAAACTTCTATTCACTTCCGGAAAGATATGACACATCGCACTAAAAAAATCCTCTCCTACGCATTAACCCTCATCGTGATAATAGGAGCCGCCGTCTGGGTCGGCTCAAGATTCCTGCATCTCGGTAATGTTGAATTTACCGACAACGCCCGCATACAACGTCAGATTGTGCCGGTCAACAGTAGGATACAGGGCTATATAAAGGAGATACGATTCAAGGAATATGAAAAGGTCAGCAAAGGCGACACGCTGGTCATTATCGACGATGCCGACATGCGGCTCCGCGTGGCTCAGGCAAATGCCGACTATCAGAATGCACTTGCGGGGCGCGGTGTGGCAGACCGTTCCGTCGGTGTCGCATCGGCAAATGCCGCTGTAAGTGCTGCTTCAATAAAGGAGGCGAAGGTACTGATGGATAATGCTGCCGTCGAACTTGAACGCTACTCTGCATTACTCGGCAAGGATGCCGTGACTCGTCAGCAATATGACGGTGTGAAGACTGACTACGAAGCGAAGAAAGCTCGCTATGAGATGCTCTCTCGTCAGCGCGAGGCGACAACGAGCGTAGTGACAGAGACACGCGAACGCTTATCCCAGACAGACGCCGGGATAGAATTGACAAAATCGCTGCTTGAGACGGCACAGCTGAATCTGTCGTACACGGTGATCACAGCCCCATGCGACGGCTACACCTCTCGCAAGGAGATACAGACCGGACAGCTCGTGCAGCCTGGACAGACGTTGCTGGATATCGTCGAGAGTGGCGAAGTGTGGGTGGCGGCAAATTTCAAGGAGACCCAGATGCATCATATCCATCCTGGGAGTGAGGTGGAGATAACGGTCGATGCAATACCCGGCAAGGTATTCGCTGCCCGTGTGAAATCAATATCGACAGCTACCGGGGCTGAATTGTCGGTGATACCGCAGGATAACTCTGCCGGGAATTTTGTGAAGGTTAGGCAACGCATACCTGTGAGAATCGAGTTTACAGGCGACAGTAATCGGTCAGACCTTGATCTGCTGCACGCCGGAATGAATGTTGAATGTAAAGTGAGATATTGATATGGGCGACTGGCACGCACATCAAGGACCCTTCGACATTCCCGATGTGCCCGACTATATTCCACGTAAGCTAAAACCCTGGCTGTTCATCCTCTTTGTGCTGATAGTTCAGTTCTCAGGGGGCGTGTACCTTGCTGCCGCCACCGATATGGTTGGATCCACGGCATTGATGCAGGAAGACATACTAATGGCGGGTTATGCGTCGCTCGTCGGTATGTCGATCAACTTCTGCGTCATGTTCAGGCTGAAATTCCGTTTTTCCAACAGAGTGAGCCTGCTGGTATGCGGCGCGGTGCTGATAGCCGCGAATCTTATCTGTGCGTACACTACAAACATGCCTCTGTTGGTGACGACCTGTTTTGTGGCGGGCTGGTTCCGTATGTGGGCAACCTTTGCATGCAACTCCACCATCCAGCTGTGGCTCACCCCGACACGCGACATGGCAGTATTCTTCTGCTACGTGTATCTTGTGGTCGACGGAGTGATCCAGTTGAGCGGTATAGCCACAATCTACACCGCTTTCCTGTCGCAATGGGAGTATATGCATTGGATCATGATTGCACTTCTCGCCCTGATGATGCTCATGGTACTGATATTTATCAAGCCGGTAAAGGGACCTATTCAGATACCCTTGCTCGGCATTGACTGGATAGGAGCAGTATTATGGAGCGTCTTCATGCTCTCTTTCACGTTTATATGCGTATATGGCAACTACTTCGATTGGTGGGATGCCATGGAAATCAGAGGAGCTGCACTTCTCGGAATCGTGAGCGGCGCAATTAATCTGTGGAGAGCCATGTTCCTGCATCATCCCTACATCTCGCTACAGGTACTCACCAACCGCAACGTGATAAGAGCCACGCTCATCTATTTGGTATTCTTCACTCTTATGGCTACGGAGCACGTGTTTGAACATAGCTATGCCGCCACCATACTCGGCTTTGATGAAACAAATCTCATTGATCTCAACTGGTACGTTTTTTGCGGCATCATAGTAGGTTGCGGGTTCACCTACGTCACGTTCGCCCTTAGGAAATGGAGATATAAGACCATGACGGCAATCGGCTTTGCCCTTGCCACTATTTATCTTGCCTATTTCTATTTCTTCATAGACTATGGCATTGAGAAGGAGATGCTGTTCGTTCCGTTGTTCACGCGTGGAATGGCATCGGTCATCATATCGATTGTGTTCCTCACGTCGATTGTGCAGAGTGGGCTGCATTTCTTTGTGTTTCCACAGGCATTGACTGTCAACGGCTTTACGGGAGCCGTCATGGGGGCTACTCTCGGACCTGCCGTGATAGGCGAAGCTCTACGTCATACAATGGCGGAGAATGCTGCAAATTTAAGTGCCGGTTTTGCATTATTTGACTTCCGAAGCTATAGTATGCCACTGCATGACCTCTATGGATTGGTGCAACGACAGGCTCTCGTTGTCTCGATGAAGGAGATCTACGGGCTGCTTCTCATCATATCCCTCATCTCGCTATTTCTGATATTGATAAGCTACTCCCCTATCCGACCGATGGCTATTTTCCCGAAATGGAAGAGGATTAGAAAAATCTTCAGGAGGGAGACGGAAATCGCTGTAAGAAGCTGCACTCAATAAGACTATTCCCAATCCCCGCCCTTGTATCGGTTGTATCGGTTGTATCGGTGTGATACAACCGATACAAGGGCACGAAGAAAAGAAAGAAATAAAAGAAATTTTTATTTTAAATATTTAAAAATTAATAAATTTCTTTTTTTTCTTAGTGCAAACATCACGGGGATTCTTTGTGCGATGGTGGTTGGTCAGAAGGAGATGAGGCTGGTGGGGCTAATTGACATTATTTATGGAGATGGCAGTGCATGAGGTTGCCATCGGAGTCTCGCAGGTGCATGCCGTTACCTTCGCAGTATCGCCAGAAGGAGCAGTCGGCACATACGCCGCATCGCATCCATTGCCGGTCGCGATAGACTTCGTAGCGGTTCTGCCATACGTCCCACAGGTCATCCTTATAGATGTTGCCCTGTGTGTAGTCTGCCCGTATGCTCGGACACGCCCCGATGCTACCGTCAAGTAGCACAGACGCGACACTGACTCCAGCCTGACATTCAAAGAAATAGTCTCTCACCTCTCCTTCATAGCCGCCCATGAATCCTTCGCAACAGAATGAGCATCTTATGCGCCCCTCCTTCCTCGTGGCGGATATAAACTGCATCAGAGTCTCAACATCCTCTCTTGTCAGCTCGAAATCAGGGTATTGCGCTGCTCTTCCGGACGGAAAGATGGTGAAGAGTCGCCAACGTTTCACTCCGGCACCTATCAGAAGCTCCTTCAACTCTTCAAGCTGCGGCAACGATCTCCGATTGACGCATGTGACCACATCAAAATTCAGATCATCGGCTTTCGCCACCAACCTGATTGCCTCAATCGCCTTTTTGAACGACATCGGATGATTGCGCATCCAATTATGGGTCTCCTCCAATCCGTCAAGACTTATGGTGATGTTATGCAGTCCGGCTCTCCGCAGGCTTTCAAGCCGAGCGGAATTTAGAAGAAGTCCGTTGGTCACGAGTCCCCACGGAAATTCCATGTCATACAACCTTCGCCCTACATATTCTATATCATTGCGCACCAATGGTTCACCTCCCGTGATAATGATATTGAGCTTGTGGGGATCGACATGCCCGCGCAATGATTCCACCACCCTGATGAAATCATCCGCCGGCATATCACCCACCTTTGAACTGCTCTTGCAATCGCTGCCGCAATGTCGGCATGAGAGGTTGCATCGCCACGTACATTCCCAAAAAAGCTGTCTGAGCATGTGTTCACGCCGGCGGTTAATCTTAATCGGACGGTTAAGTTCAAGAGCGATGCGCTGTTTAAATGAAAGCGGTTTCATTCCTCTGCACGTTTCTTGAGATTAAAATCTACCGTGGCGGTAGATTTTCCCATATACCATATATTTTCATCATCCTTATCACGTATAAATTTCAGTTCCACCTCCACAGAATCGGGTTCAAGCCGGTTATCTTCAGGGATACAGACCACCTTCATCTTTTCAGGGAAACCGGTTCCGACAACCGTATAATTCCCCTCACTATCCGTATAAGCGGTTGCATACGAATATATTCCTGACGGAAATTGGGAATCTGTCGCTCTCATCGTTGCCTTCTCCACAACCTTACCATCTTCCGACATTACATGCCCTTTTATCTCAAACTCACCTATCGGAGTGCCATACATATACAGGATCTCCGGTTCATCCGGCTTATCAGATGAACATCCGAAACCGAGAACTGCCAGTAGCACTCCGCAGATACGCGAGACCACACCCATGAAATTAAAATTTTTAAGATTCATAACATTATTTGATTAATTATTCTGATAAATGCCATTAATACCATGCACTACTTATAAGATACGCAAAAGTAGGAATTACTGCATGACTATCAAAAAAAATTTTTTATCTGATGGCTCCCGACGAAGTGGATGCTTCATTTATCTCATCGTTTCTTCCAACTTTCTTACCATAGTTAAACGTATAGCTTGCCGTCAGCAGGAAATTCATACCCTTTGTCGGGTCATACGTCTTTTCATTAAATCCGTAATAATCCGTGTCAAGCCTCGTGACACATCCCAACATACTTTTCCTAAACGGATTAGCCACCGCCAACCCTATATTCCAATGGTTATCACCCCACCCTGCCTTCAGCCAATAATTATCACTCTCCCGACGATAAGAATAGGTGCCCGAATAGCCACGAAAGCCATTGTTGTAATGCCCTCTCACGTAAAAGTTGCCTAAATAATATGACACGTCTAAATTAATCATAAACATTGTATTCTCCGCGCTATATCTTCCCTCCACATTCTGATACGCCAACTGTGGGGCTGTCGAGAAGTGCAGTCTGTTGCCAAACGTTTTCAATGAGAACGACATGCCTAACGCAGCCTTATGATAATTCCCATCATTCTCCGGTCTGCGCAATATTGCCTTGTCGTGGTCAAACAATAGATATGAATCGACCGTATGATTATTCTCCAGATAATATTGCATGTAGGCAGAGGCTGAGAAGGCATTCGACATCAGCCACGTATAATTGACGGCACACAAGCCGACATTATAGGCTTTCAGATTCTCGTTGCCGGAATAATACATCAACTCATTCTCACGTACCACTGCCGGATTAAGCATCGAGGCATCTATACACTGGATCTTCGTGATCCCTTGAAACCTCAATGAATACTTCTCGCTGAAAGCATATTGCAGCGAAAAATATCCATACGGCATACATTTTCTGTCGCTTGCATCACCCACCCTATTGTCATAATAGATGGCACCACCTCCTATCCTACCGTAGAACTTATCCTTTGTGTAGGAATAAAAGAGAGTCGGACCCAGTAGGAACATACGCAGACGCTCATTGTAATCCGTATCGCCCGAATAGTTGAGGCGTGTGTTGGAGTACATCCCCGACAACCCTAACTGCAACCCATGCACACCAAACTGTTTTTGGGAATAAAGATCCCCCACCCAGGTCCATCCATTCTCCTCCATATTGTTGGCAATATTGATTCCGGATGAATAATCCCGGTTGATTTCATTATGAAGATAACTGACGGAAGTGACCACCTCCAATGCCCATTTCTTAGGGAGTGAGAAATAATAGTCCAAGCTCAATCTCGGTTCCATGGCAGTTCTGTCAGATAGCCGGTTGTAGGTCTCACAGTCAAACGCTTCCGGTCTGTAATATAGAAGTCCCGACATATCATCGTGAGGGGTAGAAGTGTACGCGAAATCCAGATAATGGGTCAGTTGCATCTTCTCAGTAGCATATATAGCTCGGGCAGACACCGATGGATTCTCAGATTCATATTTTGATGAAGACGTAATCCGGTTACGCTCTATCAGTCCGGAAGGGAATTTGAAATATCCGGTCTCACTCGTGCCGGAATGGGCGTCATTACGCATCTGATTATATGCATTGACGTCGAATACTGTCTTCCCACGTGTATACTTACCATATATGCTCTGTGTGCCCCGGTAGAAATCGTTGAAAGTATTATCCGAATACAGACGCACGTAGCCCCCATAATCATACCTCCTCATTATTATATTGACCACGTGACTCTCGTTGCGGAAACGCGGGTCATCTGGAAAATCCAGTACCTCCACACGCAATACGTCGCGGGTGTTGAGGGCATCTATCTCTGGCGGAGATGCCGGAAGCCAGTCGATAAATAATGCTACCGGCATACCCTCGGAGGTAGACACACTGTTACCGCTCACCTGCAGCGTAGGCACCATCATGTTCTGAAGTAATTCCGCGAGATTCTGTGAAGTATTCTTCTGTCGCGATGTCGGGATATAAGTGCTCTTTACAGCGGAAGTATACGCCGACTTAGCGTCAACCACAACCTCCTGCAGGTCTCTTGTCACCGTAGAATCCGGCACGACCTCCTGCGCGACAGATTCAATCACACACAGCATCGTAGCTGCAATCATAAAATTCACTTTCATATCATGAGTTTTTAACCTTAATAATGATGCAAAGTTAATGCTCTGATATGGTTATATTCTCTTTATATCCCTGATTATCTTTTGTGCAATCGCATCTATAATTATATGGTTATCAGCATAGATTAAAACAAAAAGTTTATATAGCGGTTCCATGCGTTTATCCCGGCATTAGCCATTGATGCGCGATGTGATTTCCAGGGCTATGTCGGCACCCTCGTCAAGCATCAGTTTCTTTCTGATCTCCGTCTTGCGCTGATAGATGGTGCGAGTGCTTTGCCCGACCACCACGCTTATCTCCTTTGTAGAGAATCCAGCCCTCAGCAGACACGCCAACTGAATCTCTCGCTCGTTGAGTAAATCCCCATATTTTTCCTGAAGACGTGTATAAAACGAATCGTAGGCAGAATCAATCACCGGGTATAGATCCGTCCAATTAAGAAGCCCCTCAAAATCCTTCTCGTTCCATTCCAACCGAGAGACCTGCCTCAACAACTCTTTATTGGCATCTGTCGGAGTGCCGGCTATCAGTCTTATCACTCCCAACTGTTGCAGCAGAAGTTTCCGGAAGAGTGCATCATCCGCGCTGCCTCCACCCTCTTTCTGACCCTCACTCTCGGCAAGAAGCCGCTCCAGTGTCTCCATCTTCTCCTCGGCATCCACTAATTTCTGGCGTTTGCGGACTGCGTACATACGCAATCCCCCTGCCGATATGATCATGACAAAAATCAGCACGACGCTTATCATTGTCAGTGTATGCTGACGCTTTATCCTGACCATATCACGCGCATTATTGCGATCACGGTTAGTCAGAATATCTTCAGACAACAACTTATAACGTTCTCCGGCAAAATATACAGAATCGTTGAAGGAAGCAGGGAGTGCCGAGAAATCTCTCATACCGTCCAGATAATTCAATACAGATCGTAAAACTCCCAACTCATTCCTTATCGACACATATTCCAACCCCCATTTACTCCATTCCTCTTGATATGCAGATTCAGCCTTGTCAAGGTAGACCCGCGCTGAATCAGGCTGACGGAATGCCAAGAAAACTTGTGCAATCCCGGCATAGACATTGGAGGATGGTCTCCCCAATTCCTCCACTCTCCTCAATCTCCTCAGCAACTCATCCTCCGGAAGCCGATAATTGATTGAATTGCGTAGATAATGATGCAATAATTCGCAATTCCCCTTTGTGGCTATCTCTACCGATTTTTCTATATGATAGAATGCTGAATCGCTGATTGTCGCGTCAGAACTCCGATTGGTTTCCCAACTATACGCCACTCCTATGTTGTAATGACCCAAGGCGGCTACGCCCGGATCACTGGATTCCATCATCTTCGCGGAATATTCCTTTGCCACATCAGTCAGATTTGCAAGTAGAGCCATCTGTACCAACAAATTATACAAGTTATATCTATTACTATTGATTGAATCGGGCACAATTTCAATCGCTTTTTCCACCGAAGAAATCGCACCCTGCATGTCGCCAATATATCTGAGGCGTATCCCCTCATACTTCATGCTTGATGCCGCACTAACCGAATCTCCCACTGAAATATAGTAATCCGCCGCACTTTTAAGAAGAGTATCGGAACTAAACGACTTGTCGGAAGCACTCGCTGACTCTGCATATAGTCTGGCATATCCCGCTCTCTTCCCGGCATCCATATTTTCCGGGAAAAGAATATCATTAAGCAGCTTATAGGCACTATCAGGATTATCAGGCATCAACTCCTCGGCAATCGAAAGCTTCTTTTCATCCACAGCACGCTGGCGGTCGCAGGAAATCATACCGAAAACGACAACCAGCACCATTATCAAAATCAGACTCAATCTCATAAGGATTACTCAATATTTGTCAACAAAAGTAACACTTTCATTTAACACTTACAAATATTCCTACCAAACAGACTACATGTTGAAACGGAATCCGATTGGTAGTGAGAATCCGAATTCATTGTCTGTCCAACTGTTGGGCACGCTGTAATTATGGGGGAAGCGGTATTGCAATGTCGGCTCGACAAATACGTCCACCTTATCCGACACACGGAATGATATGCCATAGCCGACAGATACCGACCACACAGGATTTGACTTAAACCCTCCTTTGACAAATTCAGGCGTTCCGGTCGTGGTTGTAACCACTGCATTGGAATATATCGGAAGGCTGAATTCTCCACCTGCCGACACATATTGCCGCATCTTCCCCAACGAGAATGTGGAGAATGTCATTTTTAACGGAATACCCAAATAATGCCAATGGCAATGGCTCTCTGAACCGTCGCCTTCAAACTTTGTATGAAGATAAGTATAGTTAAGCCCTGTCTCCAATCCCAAATTTTTCGTAAACCGCTTCCTTACCTTCAGAGACACGGATATCGGCATATAATTATGGTGAGCGGCATCCTTGTAATCCTTCATCGTAATCAGTCTTCCCCTGGTCCGCAGATTCCCATTCTCCTCTTTATCACCCTTATCAGGATCGAGATAATCCGGAGGAAGTGTTGGCAGATTCATCTCATAATCATAATCGCCAATCCCATTTTTGAAATCGGCAATACCGGCATCAACACTGACCCCGAATGACCATCCATTAGCGGAGGGGCTTGTAATAACAGGTTCGGCATTATATGCATACGTTGGCACATATTCATCCACACGTGGCAACTCTATGACTGCGGAGTCCGTGTTCTCCGCAACCCTCTCTTGCATTACCGGAGGGAGTGAATCATTCACCGCTTCCGAAATATCCGGAACGACTGCAATCTGCTCCTTATCAAATCCATGATTTTTATTCTGCAACACCTTAGTCTGCAAACCGACTGCATTATTTTTAACGGCAACATTATTCACATTAACAGAATCGACCGGTATCAGCACGGAATCAACAGGCATAACGACCGGAATTTCGCTCAACAATGCTTCATTTACCGATACGCTTCCGCCATCCGCCCCGCGCCACAACAGCAACACACCAGTAGCAATCACTCCGGTAATTACAAAGATGCCCGTTTGCAGACGATATTCCGTTATGAGCTTCTGCATCATCTTCCGGGCATGGAAAAGTTGCGAGGATGATGAATTAGGTGCGATCCCGAGTATTTTCCCGATCTCCTTATGCGATTTATTCTCAAGTACAGCCAATCGGAATACTTTCTGATAACCGTCGGGAAGTTTTTTTATAAGAGATTCCAGAGTGTCGAGGTCGATGAATCCATCCAATTCCGGGGAATCCATCATTTCCGGCATCTCATCAAGCATTGTTGATATGTCCTGCTCATGCAGGAAACGTAAAGCCAGATTTCTCATTATCGTGGCAAGCCAACGCTCTATGTAATCCGGATCCCGCAATTGGTCAAGACGGGTCATCGCCACGATAAACCCATCATGCAATATATCCTCAGCATCCTCGCCGTCGGGCACAAAACGGCGTATCACGCCCAGCATCTTGGGTGCGAATCTGGTGTACAGGAGACTAAGAGCCTCCCGATCCCCCCGCCTACATTCCTCCAGCAGACTACGGTTATCTATCAATATTTTCCGGTTATCAATACGGTTCACAATATAAAGATACAAAAATCCCGAAAATACTGCATCGCCCACAAAAAATTTTTTCATTATGAAAAATGACCATCGGCGAAACTGCCGATGGTCATTACAGGATTGTCTAAATTTGGGCTGCTATTCTCTCTTACTTTCTGTCAATCTGGGAGAGGGCGAAGACGTAGGCTCCGATTGAGATTGCCTCGCTCGCGCCGAGACGCGAGATCGCCACGCCTGTTGTCTTGACCGGACTGTAGGTGACTGTCTCGTCGAAACCATAGATCGGGAGCTCTACTTCGGAACCGCGTGCGAACTGACGGAATTCATCTTCGTTATCAAGGTCGTAGACGTTCATCTGAACACGACCTACTGTCTCGCCCTTGTAAGTAGAGAGTGTAGAACGCATCTCCTTAAGAAGTGCGGGCATGATATGATGTGCAGCACCTGTGACACCACCGCCGATCACCACGAGTGAGTCGGTCAATGATACAGCTGTGGCTATCGCATCGCCGGCTGCCTGTCCGAAGAGACGGAATGCCTCCTTCGCAGCCTCCTGATTACCCTCCTTCTTACCGTCGGCTATCTCGCAGATATCCTTCGGAGTCAGAACCTCGTCATTGCCTGAAAGACGGGCATACTCGCGCTGCACGGCACGTATTGCGACACTCTCCTCGCATATCACATCAGGGTTATGACGGTTGCGCAGGCAGAACGTCTCGATACATGAATTGTTGCCACGGTTCAGCTTATTGTCGATGACAGAACCGATGCCGAAACCTGTTCCGAATGTATAGCCGAGAAGATTGGTATATTCACGAGTGCCACCGATAGCCTTGATTCTCGCATTCACCTGCGGGAGGATACCTTCATGAGCCTCACCCAAAGCGAAGAGATCGCCGTCATTGTTGATGAATACGGGGATGCCGAACACCCTCTCAAGCATCGGGCCGAGAGCCACACCGTTACGGAATGAGGGGAAGTTGGGAAGGAAACCGCCGATCACGCCACGCGCATAATCCGCCGGACCGGGGAAAGCGAAACTGATTGCCACAGGGAGCTGCGGGAGTGATGATATCACCTCACGGAAACCTCCGATCATAGTCTGAAGGCACTTGTCGAGATCGTCTGAGTTTGAAGGATAAGTGATCGTCTCTCCGATGAAACGGTTGCCTCTCATCGCGCCGAACACAAAGTTTGTACCACCCGCATCAAGGGTGATCACAATTCGTTTATCGTCCTGATACATATTTATGCTGTTAAATTAAAGTTTTCATGATGTTCTGCAAAATTAGATATAAAAGTTCAAAACACTGTCTTAAATAACGCCAAAAAGGTATAAATATGCCTCATCCGGCACAAAAAAACACTGTCACACTCAAAAAATGTATTCATCCCTGCCATTTACATATACACAACTCTAAATTTCCCCATGATCGACAGCACTAAAATAATAAAACATTTGATATAAATTGTCGGTTATATCTATGGATGAAATACTCATCCGTTTGCAACCTATACTTAATTACTGAAGTTTCGCAAGCTGCACTTCAGTGGTTTAAAGTTTATAGTTTAAGGTTTAAGATTCACGAAAATCCACGAATCTTTTCATTATACAAAATTTAATGATCATAAACCATAAACATTAAACCTTAAACCATTTAAGTGAAGCAAGTTGGAAAACTTGCGAAACTTAAATTAATTATATAATTCCATTATGATCGAAATGACATCCCATACTAATGATAAATCGCCTCTTTCCGGAGTGCGCGGAAGGATACTCTCTTTTAAATCCAATCCGTTTGTCGATGCTCCGGAAGACTGCTATGACTATTTCCCGGACGGGCTTGTTGTGATGCGAGACGGACGCATAGTCGATGTGGGTGAGTATGCCGATGTCGCGCCACGTCATGAGTCGCTTAGTGCTGACGCGATCGACAGATATGAGGATGCACTGATCATGCCGGGATTCATCGATTGCCACACACATTACGTGCAAAGCCCGATGATCGGGTCTTTCGGAGACACCCTGCTCGACTGGCTCAACCAATATACCTTCCCGAATGAGATACGTTTTGCCGACAAGGATTTTGCCGACAATGCAGCCCGTATGTTCTTCCGTCAGATCCTTTCGCAAGGCACGACCACAGCCAACGTCTTCGCCACGACCTACGCCTCAAGCGTAGACGCATTTTTTGAAGAGAGCGAACGCTACGGCACACGCATGATCTGCGGAAAGGTGCTTCAGGACCGTAATCTGCCGGATGCCCTACGCGATAAGGATGCCGATGAATCGATCGCCCTGTCGGAATCACTGTTGGAGAAATGGCACGGACGGGGACGACAGCTCTATGCCGTAATTCCGCGTTTCGCACCCACCTCTACCCCTCGGCAACTGCAACTTGCCGGAGAACTATACCGCAGGTATGCCGACAAGGGGGTATATATGCACACTCACCTTGATGAGGCGGAGAATGAGATTGAATGGGTAATGAGCCTATTCCCGGATGCCTCAAACTATACTGACGTATATGATCATTTCGGTCTGTTGGGCGAGCATTCCATCATGGCACACTGCTGCATAGTGCGTGAAGAGGAATGGCAACGCCTTCATGCCACAGGATGTGGTGTGGCACATTGTCCCTCCAGCAATATGTTTCTTGGCGACGGTGAATTTAAATATTGGGAAGCAAAAAAGTCAGACCGTCAGGTGAACGTCGGGATTGGCACCGACGTGGGCGGGGGTACCAATTTCTCCGTATTCCGTCAGCTTGGCGATGCCTACAAGGTGGCTATGCTTCGTGGAAAGAGTCTTGATGCCATACGTTCCTTCTATCTCGCCACGCGTGGCGGAGCGGAGACATTACGGTTTGCCGACCGCATCGGTAGCCTCTTGCCGGGCTATGAGGCAGATATGACGGTAATCAATCTCCGTCCATCAGAATTTATCGAATGGCGTCTGAATTTCTCCGATTCCATCTTCGACAAACTCTTCGTGCTCATGACCCTCTCCCCCGACAACCTCATACGCGCCACCTACGTATCCGGCAACAAAGTCTACGACAGCCTCCGCCCCCACAAATTCCTCTACGCCTCAGAAATCCGGCACTACAATCATCTCTGATAAAAAATATATTCACAAATTTGTGAATTTAAGAGCCATCAATACTGAACTTGCACTTCTCCTTGAAGCGGCTCTTGGTATCTCTGCAAACATCTGGTTGAAACTTCAAGCAGACTATAATATGCAGGTTGCAAAAGCTGATTCCTCTTTCATGAACCGACTTGCCAATATCCGCAAAATAGCGGCTATGCTTTAAAATCTCATGGATGATAAGGTGATTTTGCTGTATTATTATCACCAAATCTCATTATTTAATCAAATATTTACAAAAATACTTACAAATATTTGGTATAATTGCGGAAATGAGTTTATTTTGCGAAATAAACTCATTTAACCCAAAATCAGGGCATCCCCCTGGTCAGTTCCCATGAAACCTCATACGTTCTGCCCCATTATATTCATAGCTATAATTATATTGTCGGCTCATATACCGGCAATGGCGGAATTGAGTCCTGACAGGCTACCGGGAACCTCACGTCAACAAACGGATTCTATCGGGTCTCATCCCTCTGTCACATTAAAGACAAATGCGATATTGTGGGCTACCACTGTCATGAATGTGGAATGTGAGGTACGTTTTCATCCACACATATCCGCGTCATTGGGATTAGCCTGGTGCCCTTGGTTCTTTACCGAACGTTTTGCCCTACGCAATCTTTCTATAATGCCGGAAATAAGATGGTGGCTCAAACCGGTCCAGACAGGTCATTTCTTCGGATTACACCTTGCGACAGCATGGTATAACGTAAAATACGGTGACTTCAGATACCAGGACTCTAACCGGCCGTTACTGAATGCCGGAGTGACATACGGCTACCGGTTCCGTCTGACTCCACGATTGGGTATTGAGCTTTCAATCGGCGCCGGATTCGCGTCACTGCAATATGACAGATTCCACAACGTCAATAATGGTGCACTTGCCGACACCCGCCGCACAACATGGTTCGGAATAGACAGGGCTGCCATCAGCCTCACTTACAGTTTCACAAGAAAATAATGACTATGTCTCAACGCCACTACATATTGACAGATATACTGTTCACGGTAGTGATTGCCGTGTGTGCCATTCTCATGCCGGCATGCATACACACCTACCCGGACCCTGATGCGAAAGATCCAACGGAAGTGACGTTATCACTTTCTTTATCTTTCAATCTCAAATGGGCAGACCTACTCGCCTATTATCCACCGACAAAAGCTGAAGGCGGCACATGGCGCATAGTCATAGAAATATCCAAGACGGATAATGCTTCCCCTCCGATAAGGATTGAGGAAACATTTTCGGATGATACTTTCAGCAAAGGAGAACTTATAATTGACTGCAATGAAACGCTATCTCCCGATGTCTACAATATATCCGTATGGTGCGACATGCGGGAATCTGATGACTCTCCCTATCATTTCGACCTATCATCTCTGAAAACGATATCCCCATTGTTTACACAATCTGAATCGGGAATAGCCAAAAGATGCGGATTCCACACCTCCACCTTAGACCTAACTCCTTACCACAACAAGATCTCCGCCGATCTCACAATACCCATCGAGCTTTCACCGCCTACTGCTGACTTCAAGATTGTAGCCACAGACGTGGAACAGTTCCTGAAATATGCCGACCTACCTATAAGCCGAGGCGAGAAGTATTATGTAAGGCTATCTTTTGAAAACCTTATCGCATCTTTTTTCAATGTATCAACCGGGCAACCTTACGGATACTATGACTCTCCCTCTACTCAACTGCCACTACCACCTCTATTTGCAAAGCAGGCTCAAATCTCTTCCGGTTGGATTTTTACCGAGAGTGAGAGGGAGTATGTGTCCGTCAGTCTGACGGTCATCAATTCTGCCTTGACAATCGTATCAATGACAAGAAACATCACGTTCCCATTAGAACGGGGGAAGACCACCACCGTCAAAGGTGATTTCCTCACCAATTTCTATGCCAACAGTATAAATATCGACAACATCTGGGAAGATGAGATAATCATACCCATACCACCCAGAAGTAGCCCGATAGTCCAGCCCCCAGCAGAGCCCCCATTCCTAAAGGGGGAACTAAAAAGAGCATCTCCCCTAAAGAGAGAGGAGCTGAAAAATAGCAATGACATGTGTTCTCTGGAGTTCAGTGCCCGAGCCCATGGGCGAGGGGTGCCGTACCAATAACCATTAACCCCCTCTCCCTCAACTATAAACTATAAACTATAACCCTTAAAACAACAACCCTCATGAAGAAGACTTCGATTTCAATGTCAGCAGCCATCATATCACTGATGCTATCCGCCTGCACATCGACGGAAGTGATTGACAATCCATTTACACCTACAGAAGAGAGCCGAACTATCACCCTCACCCTCTCCAACCCCAACGAAGGCAACACACGAGCCGGAGAGAACCACGACGGTCACAAACTCCGCTACTCCGCGAAACTACTGAAAGGGATTCTGAAAAGCACAACTGCCGGAGTTGATCCAGAATTTGTTGAAAGAAAAGAGATATTGGCAACAGACAATGAGGGAACCATCACCTTCTCAGTACCAGAAGGAGAGTACACAATCATACTGTTTGCAGACTATATACCGGAAGACCAACAACCGGATGATAAAGGATTATATCAAGACTGCTACTATAACACCGCATATACAGAAAGTGGCAGACCATCACACCAAGTATTCACCGTCAACAAATTCGAAATCAACAACGATAACCTTGATTGTTTCGGCAGCTTTATCACCCTCACAAAAACATCTCAAAAAATTGAAAAAGATTTAACACTCAGCCGACTGGTAGGCAAAGTGCGTTTCGTCAGTACAACCGACCTTCGCGACGGCATGGTACTGGATAATATTGCAATCTCTACATTACCTTACTTCACCAAATATACCATCCACAATCCGGATGACAAAATCATTATAACGGCGACTGAAAAACCTACATCGCCATATCGCACCTCTCTGACACCACCAATCGGTACAAAACAAGAGGATGGAGATACTGAATTATTCTTCTATTACACTTTTGCAAACAAAGATAAACCTTACACCGCCATGGATGCAGCCTCATTCAAGATAAACTACACCGACGGTACATCAAGGGAAACGAGCATACAAACAGGTATAATACAGGCTGTCAGAAATAATATAACAACGATGAAAGGAGCTATCCTCATGCCTGAAACCACAGAAAAGGGTCCGATTATCCTTCATTTGTCATCACAAGACGACTGGGGAAGTGACAATAAGTCTATAAAATTCTGATATCCATAGCGAAGCAGGTCTGTCTACATACGGCAGACAGACCTGCTTCCATGATTTCAGCGGAACTTTGCCTTGACGTCGTAGCGAAAGTCATCGATCATCGCACGCAATGGCGAGACTATCGGTTTGAACTCTGCCTCTTTCTCCGGAGCGTAGACCGACAGAGACGACGGATCGCACGAGATTTCCAAATTCGTGCCAAGAGTCATCGGTTCGCCGTCGATGTGGACGGGTCCGCAACCGAGTCGCGTAATGGTGGCGGCACTCACACGGAACGTGTCAATTAGAGTGTTGCGGTCGATGTATCCGGTAAGAAGATCAACACCCACAAGCACTGTTGACAACGGCGAACCGGAATGTACCACCGTTATGTCGAGCATACCGTCGGAAAGCTTAGCATGAGGGGCGATATACGCATTGTTGCCATATTGCGGGGCATTACACACGGCTATCAGAAAAGCCTTCTCCGTAAGCACCGACCCACCTATCGATAGGGCATACGGCTCCGGCTGATAATTCAGAAATTCACGAAACACACTCTTGACATACGTGATGCGTCCGCGACGCTTCATCTTGGAGAACTTTTCGCTGACCGCGGCATCAAACCCCACGCCAAACGTGCAATAAAACGGCAGACCGTTGACCACACCTCTGTCACAACGCAAGGAATACCCTTCTGCAATGACCTTCAACGCCTCCTCCACGTCCTGCGGAATGCCAAGCGAGCGGGCAAAACCGTTGCCGGAACCGAGGGGCAGAATGCCAAGCTTCGTGGAGGTATGCGATAACACCCCTGCAATCTCATTCACTGTGCCATCGCCACCGGCTGATATCACCATGTCGTAATCATGGGCAACTGCCTGTTCGGCAAACCGAGAGGCATCGCCCGAACCTTCAGTGTAGAGAGTGCGTACTGTCACGCCCGACATGGCAAGACGCGACACTACCAACTCCTCCAGTCCACGCTTCGAACGCGTCCCTGACACCGGATTCACAATCATAAGAGCTTCTCTTTTTTCCATCTTTTTGTCGTTGGGCAATTGAAAAATGGGATGTAAAGTTACAAAAAATTTGCGAGATACTAATAAAAAGGCTAAATTTGCATTCACTTACCGGCTTTGCCTCTCAGTTGCCATTCTCTCCTTCACAGACACGCGGCAAGACAACAGCAAGCCATAACCTAAAAAATCTCAATAATAAAGTGAAGATACATCGAGAAGGCACCAACATCCTTATATTGCTTTTCCTTGTGCTCGGGGTTCTGAATATTCCCGTGTGGCTCTTCATGCCTCCATACATCATCCCGGCAATATTCTCTGCCATTTCCATAATCATGTATCTTTTCGTGTTCAACTTCTTCCGTTGTCCACTGCGACATTATGCCGGACCACGCAAAAATATGGTAATAAGCTCGGTTGACGGAAAAGTAGTGGCTATTGAGAAAGTGTATGAGCCGGAATATCTTAAATCGGAAGCCATCATGCTTTCCGTATTCATGTCGCCACTCAACGTACATGCCAACTGGTATCCGGCAGAAGGCACCGTGGAATACGTCCGCCATCACCGTGGACGCTTCCTTTCCGCATATCTTCCAAAGGCAAGTACGGAAAACGAGCGCAGCACGATAGGAATCGTCACTGAATCCGGCATGCGGATAATGGCACGACAGATTGCCGGTGCCATGGCACGAAGAATCGTGACGTATGCCCGAAGAGGCCACAACGCCTCTATCGACGGTCATCTCGGATTCATAAAATTCGGTTCGCGAGTTGACTTATACCTCCCTCTTGACACCGAAATCCTTGTGGGGATGAAACAAATCGTCAGAGGAGGCGTTACACCTGTAGCACGTCTTAAACCTCCAACAGAAAAATGAACCCAATAAAAGCCAATATCCCAAATTCAATCACCTGCATCAACCTTCTTGCAGGTTGCCTCGCAATCATCACAGCATTTCACGGCAACAACCTGTTGTGGGGGATGCCGGCATATCTATGGGCATATATATTCATAGCCATCGGTGCCATCGCCGATTTCCTTGATGGATTCGCGGCGCGTGCCCTGCACGCATATTCAAATCTTGGGAAAGAGCTTGACTCCCTGTCGGATCTCGTCACTTTCGGTGTCGCGCCGGGAATTATCGTGTTCAATCTCATGAGCGGCTGGACAGAGGCCCTGCAATGGCTCCCATGGACTGCATTGCTAATACCCGTGGCTGGCGCAATACGCCTTGCAAGATTCAATATTGACACCCGACAGACTACGTCGTTCATCGGAATGCCAATCCCGGCAAACGCTATATTCTGGATAGGATACACCGCCACATTCATGAACGGCGCTGATTCTCTCTTCTCGAGCTTTGTATTTCTTCCGGTGCTTCTGATTGAATGCTGGCTGATGAACTCTCCCCTAAGAATGTTCTCATTAAAATTCAAGAATCTTAAACTTAAGGATAACGCTCCACGTTTTATCCTTGTAGCCGCTGCCATCGCATTCTGCGCAACTCTCGGAGTGGGTGGGCTGATGTGGCTTATCATATTCTATATCGGGCTCTCAATCCTGTTTCGAGGATAAACTGAACCCGGTTGAATTACTTAACGTTTTTCTGACAATTTAATTTTTCAATCAGCAAATTGTGGGTATATTCTTAATCATACTAATACTTCTACTTCTTCTTTGGCCAGCCATACTCAAGATGATCAAGCGATATATGGCGAACAAGGCTGAAGATTTCCTCCGCAACGCCACCGGAATGCCTCCGCGTCCCGGATCCCGACAGGCACGCCGACAAGAGCGACAGCAGGCAAAGGAGGATGCCAATGACAGCTATGACTATTACAACTCACGCTCCCGCCGGCGCAGACAGTACCGGAATTATGGCGAACCCATCATCCCGAAGGAGTATGCCGAAGATGTGGAGTTTGTCGAGATAAAAGACTTTTCCGAATCCATGTCAGACTATTCCTACAGCAACAACCGCGAGGAATGGCATGAGTCGCAGATCAGTGATGCCGAATGGGAGGAGATAAAAGTGAAAAAACATTGATTCCGGTATGGCAAAGACCCTTTTCGTAACCGATCTTGACGGCACATTCCTCTCATCCGACGGGCGAGTATCTGCCGAATCCATACGCCTCATCAATGAGGCAATCGGCAATGGTGCACTCTTCTCAATCGCCACCGCCCGTACACCCTCAACTGTGGCTACCCTCATGAAAGATATCCACGCCACAGTCCCCTACATCGTCATGACCGGAGCAGCAATATGGGATCCGGTGACAGGAGATTTCTCCGACTCAATGACAATGAAGGCTGAGACGGCATCCGAAATACTCTCCATCTGCCGTAGGCATCATCTGCCGACATTCATATATTGCCTTGACAAGGATAAGATCAACATTTACCATACAGGCGCACTCTCCACGCATGAACAAGCATTCATATCCGAAAGAGACGGAAGCCGATACAAGGTGTTTCATATCCCGGCTGACGGTGAGTCGGAAATGCCCGACCCGCTGACGGGAGTCTCCCTGTTCTACTCCGTGCAGGCGGCATCAATAGTTGAACCGACATATCTCGACATCAAATCCTCAGTGAGCTGTAATCCCATATTCTATCAGGACATCTACGGCTCTGACACTGCCAACCTTGAGGTGTTCTCTCCCGACGTGTCAAAAGCCAACGCCATCCGTCGGCTGAAAGAGAGATGTGGTGCAGACCGAGTGGTGGTATTCGGCGACAATATCAACGACATACCGATGCTGAAGGCTGCCGACGTGGCAATAGCCGTGGAGAACGCCCTGCCGGAAGTGAAAAGGATAGCCGACATCATAATCGGTCCGAACACCGCCTCCTCTGTAGCACGATTCATATATGAAGCGAGTTGCTCCTAAAGTCGGCCCCCGACCCCCTAAAGGGGGAGATTAGAGTGCAAGAGGCTGGAGTTCCGTGCCCGAGCCCATGGGCGAGGGATCCCGTCAAACCATAATCATTAAACCATAAACCATCAACCTCCTTGGGAATCTACGAACGTCGGCGCACCGGCAAAATAATATTCCTCATCATCGCTGCCATAGCCATGATACTATTCCTGCTCGTCAGCAACAGCCTAGTCAAAGAGCTTGCACAACAGGAACGTGATAGAATGGACATTTGGGCGAGTGCTACGGAGAAACTTGCAAAAGCAGATACGGAATCCGACTTTGAATTCCTCCTCGCAATAATAAGCCAGAACAATTCAATACCTGTGCTCGTCACCGACTCCGCCTACAATATCCTCGACTTCCGCAACTTCCCACTACCGGATAAAACCGACATGGATTCGGAATCTTTTGAGGAACTGTCGCCACAAAACAAGGAGTTTCTTCGCAAGATAATAATAGAGGCGGGTGAAGGACGACCTCTCCCCGACCTTGCTAAGAATCATCCGCATTTCATCAAAGTGGAGATATACCACAACGTGTATCAATACATCTATTATGAAGACTCCATCCTGCTGAAGCGTCTAAGCATGTATCCCTACGTGCAATTGGTGGCGATGATAATAATGGCACTCATAATATATCTTGCCGTCGCATACACGAAACGTGCGGAACAGAACAAACTGTGGGCTGGTCTGTCGAAAGAGACTGCCCACCAGCTCGGCACCCCCATATCCTCGCTTATGGCGTGGAACGAATTTCTGGAGGCATCGGGCATAGACCGTGAAGTGACCGACGAGATACAGAAAGACGTCACGCGGCTATCGGTGATTGCCGACAGATTCTCAAAGATAGGCTCAAAACCGGAACTGAAGCTCGAATATCTGAACGAGACTGTGGAGCGGGCTCTCATATACATGAAAAGCCGCATATCAGGCAAGGTGCGCATCTTCATGGACTTCAGCGAGGATGACCATGGGGTGTGGCTGTCATCCTCTCTGATAGAATGGGTGATGGAGAACCTCACTAAGAATGCCGTAGATGCCATGGGTGGCGAGGGTGAGCTGCACATCTCCACCGGCTCTGAAAAAGGGAAAGTGTGGATAGAGGTCAAGGACTCCGGCAAGGGGATTCCGCGCAAGAATTTCAAGACAGTATTCTCTCCCGGCTACACCACCAAGAAACGCGGATGGGGACTCGGATTGACCCTCGTAAAACGAATAATTGAGGAATACCACGGGGGACGCATTTTCGTGAAAGAATCAGAAATCGGCAAGGGCACCACATTCCGTATCGAACTCCCGGCGCAGGGCAACCGCATCAAAATAAATAAAGATTAAGAGTAATTTATATACAATTAAGAAATCACATCTTGACAAACGTGTCTCATGCTGTTATTTTATAGGCATGAGAAAACAACTTATTGCGATTTTTGATGGGGTCAGAGACCCTCGGAAGATAGATAAATGCACTTATGAACTTGGAGATCTCCTTGCAATCGCCTTTCTGACGTACCTTACAGACAAGAAAGATTATGCCGACATGGAGCTTTTTGCCAAACACAAGGCAAGGGATTTTGGTCTGTTGCCCTACACTGAGCAGAGTCCGTCAAGGGATACCTTTGAGAGATTGTTCGGAATATTGAAGACGGACTATCTGGAAAAGTGTGTCATTGAGCAGGGACGCCATATCCTGGATTTAATGAATGAGAAACAGATTGCCATCGACGGTAAAAAGGAGTGTGGCACAGCACCGAGAGAAAAGGGACCGAAGGGCGACTATATATTGAATGCATACGTCACAGAGAATGCCCTGTTTATTGGACAGGAGAAAGTGACGGACAAAGAAAACGAGATCCCCGCCATCCCGAGATTGCTTGACAAAATTGAAATCAAAGGGGCAGTCATAAGTATTGACGCGATAGGAACACAAGTCGATATTGCGGAGAAGATAATAGGTAAAGGTGGACATTATTTTCTTGCCGTGAAAGAGAATCAGGCAGGACTATTATCTGAGATAAAAGACGTTATACGATATAATAAGCCGACATCAACCTATAGCGAGACTGATAAGGAACATGCCCGTGTGGAGACACGCACCGTGTCAATATATCCTGCCGATAAAATTGAGGACAAGGAAATACTCAGCAGATGGAAGTGCCTCAGGACGGTGGTTAAGGTGGACACCAATACCTGTCATGTATCTGAGGGTGGGCGGCAAGAGACTCAGACAAGGTATTATATCAGTGATGAGGATTTTCCGTCCGCAAAATATTATGGCAGTCTTGCCAGAGGTCATTGGGCCATTGAGAATGGCCTTCACTGGCATCTTGATGTCACATTCAAGGAAGATGAATGCCGTGCCCGGAAACTTAATGCAGCACAGAATCTGTCTCTGCTTAGAAAACTAGTTCTTCAGGTAGTGAAAGCTACTGATGACAGACTCAGCGTAAGGAAAAGATTGGTCAGGGCATCCCTTGATTCTGAATATTTGTTTACACTTCTAAATAATTATGGATTTTGATGCGGTTGCCCTGCTCCCGGCGGTATAGACTTGCATATTTCAGTGAGTTTTATTACTTTTGCACCCTTGGAAACCTCATGTTTCCTTTCGACTACGACAGCATCATATCATTATGAATATCTCTTATAAATGGCTTAAACGCTACATCGATTTTTCTCTCACTCCGGCTGAACTGACAGCCGCACTAACTTCGCTCGGTCTGGAATGTGACCACGTGGAGGAAGTGGAATCCATCAAAGGGGGACTCAAAGGCATTGTAATAGGTAAAGTGCTTACCTGTGAGCCACATCCCAATTCCGATCATCTACATATAACGACTGTGGATCTTGGCTCCGGCGAGCCTCAGACCATCGTATGCGGTGCGCCCAACGTGGCTGCCGGGCAGACTGTGGTGGTAGCCACAATCGGCACCACGCTCTACGACGGCGACAAGGAGTTTCAGATAAAGAAATCCAAAATACGTGGTGTGGAATCCAACGGCATGATATGCGCCGAAGATGAGATCGGCGTCGGTGAAAGCCACGACGGAATCATGGTGCTACCCGATTCTGTCGCTGCCGGAACTCCCGCTGCAAAATATTTTAACGTAGAGAGCGACTATTGTCTGGAAGTGGAACTTACTCCCAACCGCGTGGACGCTGCCAGCCATTACGGCGTGGCTCGCGACCTGAAGGCGCTCTTCACCCGTAATTCCTTTGAGAACGGATGCACAGACTCGTTACCGGAGGTGAATATCCCCTCCGTGGAGAGCTTCGCTCCCGACAGAAACGACGGTGCGGTGGAGATCTGCGTTGACGACACTCAGGGTGCACCCCGCTATTCCGGTGTCACTATCCGCAACGTGGAGGTGAAGGAATCTCCCGAATGGCTGCGCACCCTGCTACTTGCCATCGGACAACGCCCCATCAACAATATCGTCGACATCACCAACTTTATCCTCAACGGCATCGGGCAGCCTCTCCATTGCTTTGACCTCGCCAAGGTGAAAGGGGAAAAGATTGTGGTGCGCACATGCCCTGCCGGCACAAAGTTTGTCACTCTTGACGGTGTGGAAAGAACACTTCATGAGAAAGACCTCATGATCTGCAATTCCGAAGAGCCGATGTGTATCGCCGGAGTGTTCGGAGGTCTTGAATCAGGCGTAACTGCCGACACAAAGGACGTGTTTATCGAAAGTGCATACTTCAACCCCACCCGCGTGCGTCTGACAGCACGTCGCCACGGTCTGAACACCGACGCATCGTTCCGCTATGAACGTGGTGCCGACCCGAATATCACAGTATATGCTGCCAAACTCGCCGCTGTACTGATTAAGGAGCTTGCAGGCGGTGAGATCTGCGGCAATATCGAGGATATATATCCTGCTCCCGTAGCCGACGCCGAGATAGCTCTCTCTCTTGATTATTGCGAGTCGCTGATCGGCAAACGTATCCCTGACGAACTCGTGATAGCTATACTCCGTGCTCTTGAAATATCCGTGGAACGCGATCCGGAGAATGCCGACATTCTCAACCTGCGCGTGCCGACCTACCGTGTAGACGTTACCCGCCCGTGCGACGTAGTTGAGGAGATTCTCCGCGTCTATGGCTACAACAATGTGGAGTTCGGTACTGAGATGCACGCCAACCTCTCACCGCAGGGGGATACCGACCTCAGCTATGCCCTCCAGCAGCTCGTCAGCAACCGTCTGACAGGCGAAGGCTTCATGGAGATTCTCAACAACTCCCTCTCGGCAGCATCCTACTATGAGAAATCAGAGCAGCTGCCGATCGACGGATGCGTGAAAGTGATGAACCCGCTTAGTGGCGACCTCTCCGTCATGCGCCGCACGCTTCTCTTCGGCGGTCTGGAATCCATATCCCACAACATCAACAGAAAGGCGGAGAACCTGCGTTTCTATGAGTTCGGCAACGTTTACCACAAGGATACCGACAAGGAGAGCACCGTAGAGAAACCGCTTGCCCCGTTCCATGAGAGTATGGAGCTTGGCATCTGGATGACCGGTGACTACACCCTACCCTCCTGGAACCGCAAGGCTGTGGAATCATCCGCTTTCGACCTGAAGGGTATCGTATTCAACATATTCCGCGTGCTCGGTCTCCCTTCCGGAGCAATCGTCTGCACACAGGATTCAGATGAGTTCTTCTCCGCACGCCTCAACATAAAGACACGTGCCGGGAAACGTATCGGAGAACTCGGCATCCTTCGCGGCAACCTTCTGAAAAGATTCGACATCGGTCAGAGCGTAGTATATGCCGCACTCGACTGGGACAGCCTCTTCAAGCTGGTGGCTAAGCATCAGGTGACATACGCACCGCTCCCGAAGACCCAGCCCGTGAAACGCGACCTCGCGCTGCTCATTGATTCCGACGTATCATTCTCTCAGATTGAGGAGACAGTGCGCAAGGCTGAACGCAAGTTGCTGAAATCAGTCACTCTTTTCGACGTATATGAAGGGAAGAACCTCCCCGCAGGCAAGAAGAGCTACGCTATCTCAATCACCTTGCAGGATGATGAGAAGACCCTTAACGACAAACAAATCGATGCTGTGATGCAGAAAATCATCAAGGCATTGACCCAATCAGGAGCAGAACTCCGCTAATCAATTTGTAAATTATCAACAGTCCCCCTCCCATGTTAAGGAGGGGGGCTAATTCAAGACTCATAATATGGGAAGAGCATTTGAATATCGCAAAGCAAGAAAACTGAAACGCTGGGGCAACATGAGCCGCACGTTCACCAGAATCGGTAAAGAGATTACAATCGCCGTTAAAGCCGGCGGACCGGATCCCGACATGAACCCTCGTCTGCGCGTGCTCATGCAGAATGCAAAGGCTGCAAACATGCCTAAGGACACTGTGGAAAGAGCTATCAAGAAGGCTACTGATAAGGATGCCGGCGACTACAAGGAGATCGTTTACGAAGGATACGGACCTCACGGAATCGCTATCGTCGTGGAGACTGCCACCGACAACAACCAGCGCACCGTAGCCAACGTGCGTTCTTATTTCAACAAGCACGGCGGCTCTCTCGGCACACAAGGCTCACTCTCTTTTCTTTTCGACCACAAGAGCGTATTCCACGTGAAACCGAACGCCGACACTGCGCTTGAGGATTTCGAGCTTGAACTCATGGACTTCGAGGCTGAGCTTGAGGCTGAGGAGGAGGAATGGCTCATCTACGGTGCATTCGACCAGTTCTCCAATCTCCAGAAGTATCTTGAAGAGAAAGGTATGGAGATTGTCTCTGCTGAGTTCGAACGTATTCCCACCGACTACAAGGAGGTGACACCCGAACAGCGTGAGGCTATCGAGAAACTTCTTGAGAAATTCGAGGATGACGAAGACGTTCAGAACGTATTCCACAACATGAAGGAGGAAGACTGATCATAGCCTGACCCACCGCAAAAAGATAAACACCCAAATAATCCCGGCAGCATAGTGAGCCATCACAATGCTGCCGGTTATTTTTTACAAAAAAATATCACCGTAAATTTGGTATTATGTTTCAGAAACATTATGTTTGCAGAGCATAATAATCTGGAACACACCCCTCAACGCCAACGACAATTTCCTCCTACCGGAAGACATTATCCAACTTTCGAAATGAAGTTTAAATGACTTCAATAAGTTGAACGTATTTTTATTAACTTTGCATTTGGGAACTGATAAAACATTTTTAGAATATGACTGAACAGGAACTGGCAGGAACAATCTGGAACATCAAGGAGATAATCCGGGGTGTATATGACGATACGGAAGTGGAGAATGTGATTTTACCTTTCACTCTTCTGCGTCGCCTCGACTGCGTGCTTCAAGACGCATGGCGTGACCCGGCAAAAGATAAGGTAGGTTGTGAATTCCCCTTCACCCGCCTATTCTATCGCTATACCCCCTTGCGCACCACCGACGAAATCCTCGCCGAACTTATCACCCTGGAAAACGACACCACCTCAACACTCCAATCCCTAATCTCCGACGCCAAATGAAAAATCAAAATAGCCTTCAAGAGAAATCATTTCTCGAAGAAATTCGTCAAATCATTATCACTGCGCGCAGGAAAGTGTATACTGCCGTCAACTCAGAAATGGTGATAACCAATTGGCTCATAGGTAAGATGATAGTTAAAATTCAAGGAGGTTCAGAACGTGCAGTATATGGCGATAGAATCTTGAAGAATATATCAGAACACCTGACACATGAGTTCGGACAAGGATATGATTATTCCAATCTTCGGAAAATGAGACAATTCTATTTGTTATTTCCAAATTGCGACACACTGTGTCTCAAATTGAGTTGGTCTCATTATCGTGTCCTTATTCGTGTTCAGAATCCCCAGGCACGAGAATATTATGCAAGGGAAGCAGCAAAATATCCTTGGAGTGTACGTCAATTGGAGCGTCAGATTCATACTCAAAATTATGAACGAATTCTTTCTACATATAAAAATGAGTGTGAGCAGAAAAAGATGATTAAAGAATGCCTTCCGGTTAAACCCGAAAGATTTGATCCATGTTCCTTAGTACACGACCCTTATGTACTTGAATTCATTGGGGCAAAGCCGGATCCATCATGGAATGAGAAAAAACTTGAAGAAGCTTTGATTTCTCATCTTGAAGAATTTTTACTTGAATTAGGACGTGGTTTTGCATTTGTTGGACGTCAGAAAAGAATAACAATTGATGGGCAACATTTTTATCCTGATTTAGTATTCTACAACATAATAACCAAAAGTTATGTAATAATTGACCTGAAATCCGGACGTGCCGACTATTCCGATGTTGGTCAAATGCAATTGTATGTGAATTATTATAATAAAGAAGTTTGTCAACCATCTGACAATCCAACAATTGGCATTATTCTTTGTGCGGAGAAAAATGAGGCGGTAATTCGTTATACATTGGGAGACAGAACTGATATTGGAATCTTTCAAGCAAAATATGAACTAGTTTTGCCAACACCGGAAGAACTTCAATATGAAATTGAGCGTACACGAGAGCAGTTCATGCTTCTAAACAAAAAGGATGAAATATGAAACAGCGATACGACTCATACAACCCCTCTGGCATCAACTGGATCAGAGACATCCCAAACCACTGGAATGTTATGAAAACATCGCATGTGTTTGAAAGAATAGGAAGCGGAACAACCCCGACTTCTATACATCAAAAAATTATATTGATAATGCTTATCATTGGCTTCAAACATCACCCGTTTTCTTCTTGAGTTTGGACAAGGATTCGGGTTCAACGCCTCAAGAACGTGTTAACCAAATTAGTTAATCACCCTCAAATTTGTCAGCGCATTTCAGAGAAGGTCAGAAGGTCATTATCTTCTTATAGTTTTTCTTCCGTAAGAGAAATTTATGCCGGATTTTAAAAGTTTTTTCTTTTATAAAAGAAATTTACTATATTTGTAGAAAATAATTATTCTATGGAAGAAAAAATAATTCAACGTGAGCTATATTCTGAATTAGTCGAAAATAGCCTTGGTAAAGGTCAGATAGTGGTGCTTACAGGTCAACGACGTGTAGGGAAAAGTTATCTGCTCAAATCAATAAAGATCGATAAAGAATCTGATACGCGAAATAATGTAATCTATATTGACAAGGAAAAACGTGAGTTTGATTTCATATCCACGTATCGAGAACTCAACGATTACATAGCACGCCAACATAATCCATCAAAACATAATTTCATACTGATTGATGAAGTGCAGGATATTGAGAGCTTTGAGAAATCAGTCAGAAGCTGGCGAACAGAACCGAATACAGACGTAATAATCACCGGGAGCAATGCCCATATTCTAAGCGGGGATCTGACCACTCTTATAGGAGGACGCTACCGACGTATATATATCCTACCTCTAAGTTATCTGGATTTTCTGCAATTCCATAACCTGACAGATGGAGATGATGCACTTGCCACCTACCTTAATTTCGGAGGATTACCGGGTCTGATACGTTTCGGGCTTAACGACAGCGGTGTGCGCCAGTATCAGTTAGACGTCTATAACACAGCTTTATTGAAAGACGTAATCATGCGTAATGACATACGGAATGCTGTGTTTCTTGAGAATCTATCGAAATTCATTGCCGACAATATTGGCAAACCAATATCAGCAAACAGTATCAGCAAGTATATGAAATCCCAAGGAGAGAAAGTCACGCCTACAGCAGTCGGCAACTATCTTAAATACCTCTCGGATGCATACGTGATGCACTACGTCAACCGATTTGACATTCATGGGAAACTGTTGCTTGAGACAAATGGGAAATTCTATTTTGAAGACCATGGAATCCGCAATGCACTCGTAGGAGGAAGTCGCCAAGGCGACATTGAGAAACTGATCGAGAATGTCATATATCTGCATCTATTGAGATTGGGATACACTGTAAACGTAGGTCATCTGATGGCTGGTGAGGTGGATTTTGTATGCACCCACCCGGAAAATGACAACCGTATCTACATCCAGGCATCCTATCTGATAGCAAGCGAAGAGACCTACAAACGTGAATTCGGCACACTACACCGTATAAACGACAACTATCCGAAATACGTAATCTCAATGACCCCATTAGTAACCAAGAATGACGACAACGGGATAACTCACCTCAGCCTCCGCCATTTCCTCACAAAAGGTTTGTAGCACTGTCATCTCTCGCAAAAGAACAGACCAAGGGTTGCATTTCTCAAATACAACACGACACCAAAAAATAATTATGCTCCAGGAACATAATGTTCCAGAAGCATAATTATTTTAGATATATTACACTTTACGGAATATAGTTATGTTGAACGAGGAAATCAAATGAACTTGTACGAGTTACGTGGTCATGACGCAGCCTTGTCGTGTTTTATTCGTAAAAAAATACGACATTTTTATTATTATCCCGATATTATTTACATAAATGAATAACCATTAATCGACTTTTTTATTTTTTGAATATTATAAGTAACCGACCATATTAGTTAATTAGACCTTATCCTATAGTTGGTTCTCATTGCCAATGCTATAGCCTCGCCAACGAGAGCTATGTCAGCTAAAAGGTAATGTCTTTTATCATTGTATGAAACGGAATGTCCGGCAATTTCTGCTGTACGCAGAAGATTTTTACAGTAATCGTCATCTTCAAAATATGTGGCAGGACCTATGGCAAATGCTGTTCCTGACGGGCTGAGGTTGAATATAATCGGTCCCGCATCAATATCCATCCCAAGCCAACATGACTCATCATGATATTCCTTTAGTCCTGCAAATAAGCCATTCTGCATAAAATGTTTTTTCAGCAGTTCATATTGCGACAGGGCAAATTCCGGATCTATTAGTGTGAGATAGTAGCAGTTTAACGCAGAGTAAGAGCCTTTCTCCGGAGCATCATCAATTTGTAAACCTTCATCATCAAGAAATGACACCAATAAGCCGGTCTTTTTATCCGTCCAGTCTGATTTTGCCCTTACCAGCCATTTATGGACAGTAGGTTGATACTTTGACCCATAGTTGTGAAGCGCAACTATTGCCACAAGCATGTCGGGCACATAAATTGGCTCATCTGGATATGTAGCCAAATTCAATGCCCGACTTTCCAATATCCGACGGTTCATTGTCTCACATAAAGAATCTAACAATTCCTTATGCTTCTGACCTCCAATACTGCGATATTCAGAGATTATCCAAGCCAAATGACTAAGATATGAAACGTGGCTCTGATCTCCGTCAAGACTTTCCAACGGATCTTCACCCCAGCGAAGGTTGTCATATAGTCTCAATTCCGGAGATATTACAATCCCAATAATACTATCCATCATAGCGAGCTTCCGTTTCTTTGTTTCCGGATATGGGCGTGAAATATTGGCTAATACTTTGGCATACATTGAGCAACTGTACAATGCCCATTCTCCTTGAAATTGCACCCCTATTCCAGATGGCATTTCTTGCAAAAGTTGCCTGGGCGAGGTCACAATCTTAGACGCAAGATATTCACTCCTTTGCATAATATCCTTATGCTCTCCATCAACAGAGCCATAACCATGCATACCCCATGACACCCACGCTACCTTAATTAATATCAAGATAACGAGGATGCCCATCGAGATTAGCAACCGTTTCTTATTTTTAAATTCACTATGATGCAAGATTACTGGATTCCCTTTTGACAATTAACATATTTAGGATTATTTGACGGGGCGGATGAGGAGTCCGAACCGGGTGGGGGCGGCTGTCACGCGATCCTGAGGGAGGGGTCCGCCTTGTCCGCAACTTGCTCCACCGAGTCCTGTCACACCGGCATCGAGATGCAGCACAGTGCGGTGGCTTACCGGTAGCTTGTAGTGATGGTCAGTCTCGAATAATTCCTTCTCTGTGTAGGGTATCGCCGTAACCGACATCGGTTTATCTGCCACAAACTCCAGACCTTTCCCGTTATTGGTTATCGTAGTCCAACGCACCTCCTCACGGTTGCCGTTGCTCTGCGGACGTGTGTAAGGCGTAAGCATATCCTTCACCTTCCGCTCATACACGCCGATGAACTGACCCGTCTTGCGGTCATTGTAGTTCTCCTCCGGTCCGCGTCCATAATACCTGAAATCGTCATACTCCGCCGGCATCTCCATCACGTAGCCAAGGCGAGGAAGCACAAGCTCCGGTTTATTGGAATTGAAATCAGCATCCAACCTGACCGACCCATCGCGGTATACAGTCCACGTCTGCACAGTCGTGATCTTGAAATCATCCTTCCCGAACGGTTTAGATTCGCTCTCATCTATCGAATACGTGCCACAGGCATTGCCGTTGCCGCCGATCTTCTTGCCGCCACACGGAGCCTGCGACTCTATCGTGAATACAAACATCGGATTTCCTGACTTATCCTTCTTCTGTTTGAAGCCTACCACCCGGTGCTGCATATTATACAGACCGTTGGCAAACCAATCCTCATCGATCCATGCATCATTGTTGAGATATGCGCGATACACATCAAGCTGCGGTCCCTTACCACCGGAGAGCATATCCCGTCCCCCGTAACGGAGACTGTAAAGCGTTCCTTTCGCAAGGTCAAAGGTAACGGTGAATCCGTTGCCGATGACAGTGCGCGTGCCATTCCCCTTCTTCACCTTCAACTTACCTTTTCCACCGAAATCCGTAAGCTGCAACGGCTGCTGAGCCGGCGCCACCATTAGTTGCTCAGCCATCTGCACGTAGCCCGCATCAGCCCAAGGCTTATCCTCCTTCAGTCGGAATTCAAGGTTAAGGAAATACTCACTCTTCCCATCCAATGAGGCACAGTCAAACGGCACTTTCACGCTCTCTTTCCCTCTTGGAGCCACAGCAGGAAGATCCAACTCACCTTGGCTTACCTCCACACCATCTTTCAGCAGACGCCATACAAGGCTATAGTCGGTCAGCGGCACGAAATAATTCTTGTTGAAGATCTCTATCTCACCCTTATTGATGTCGGCAGCAGATACACCTACATTCTGATATACCTTCTTCACCTCATGATACTGCGGCTTCGGTGTCATGTCGCCAAATAGGATTCCGTTCATGACGAACTGCCCGTCGGTAGGACGATCACCGAAATCACCACCGAACGCAAGGTAACGTTCACCCGTGACGGCGTCATGATTGTAGAGCGACTGGTCAATCCAATCCCATATCGCACCACCCATGAAATGATTCGTGCTCTCCATAGCATCCCAATAATCCACAAGATTACCGACAGCATTACCCATCGAATGAGCATACTCATTGATATGGAAAGGATACTTTATCTCCGTGTTGTCGCCGCCGACCGACTCCCTAACCCATTCTATTGAGGGATATTGCGTGGAACCCATATCCACTATGTCGTTATTGCGCTCATACTGCACGGGACGCGACGTGTCGAATCCCTTTATGGCAGCGTATGCCGCCTCAAAATTCTTGCCGGGACCAGCCTCATTGCCAAGTGACCATATCACAATCGAAGGACTGTTGACCGTGGAATGAACCATCTCCATGTTACGTGCCACGTGTGCAGCCTCAAATTCAGGCACATGCGACAACGACTCATCCCAATAATAATATTCATGCGATTCAAGATTCGCCTCATCCATAAGATAAAGTCCATACTTGTCGCAAAGATAATACCAGTAGGGATCGGGGGGATAATGGCTGTTGCGCACATGGTTGATATTGGCACGTTTCATCATCATCACGTCGCGCTCCATATCTTTACGTGTCACGGCGTGACCGCGTTCCGGATGCGTCTCATGACGGTTGACACCTTTCAGTTTCACAGGCTTACCGTTGACGTAGAAATATCGCCCCGTCTTCCCGAACTCATCCTCTGATGCAGGCGTATCCTTTATCTCCACCTTACGGAATCCGGTGTAGACCGATACTGTCTCCAGAACGTCGCCCTTGCCATTCTTCAGTTGGGCGAGAAGAGTGTAACGCCACGGTTCCTCCGCACTCCACTTCTTCACATCTGGCACTCTCAGTATGGTCGTCACGTCCTCCTCCCCGTCAATCGGGAGTGAGAATAGCTCGGATTTCACCTCACCATCCTCCACTGCTACCGTCTTGTCGCTGTAAAGCGGATTGGAATATAGTTTGTAGACCATCTTGCACCCCTTCTCCGCACGTCCGGAGAGATTGCGCAGTGATGTCGTGATCTTCAGCTGACCATCCTTATAGTCGTCCGACAGATCCGGAGTCACCACGATGTCGCGTATCTGCACAGGGGATGTGGCGTAAAGCGACACCGACCGGAATATGCCCGGAAGCCGGAACATATCCTGAGCCTCAAGGAAGGAACCGTCGCTATTGCGGTAGACCTCCACTGCCACCGTATTCTCCCCCTTCACGAGATACGGAGTGATGTCAAAACGCGCTGCATTACGCGAGTTCTTACTGAACCCTACATAATGCCCGTTTATCCAGAGATAGAAGAAGGAGTCAACACCGTCAAAATTGATATATACCTCCCTACCGTCCCACAGACCGGGCAATTCGAATGTACGGCGGTATGAACCGACCTCATTACGTGCATCGTAGGTGGTCCAATCAGAGGGAGGGGTACGCATCACTCCCCCCTTCCAATCGTCAACAGCCACCTTGTGCTGGAAAATCACCTTCTGATTGACGTATATCGGTGTCCCGTACTTCTGTGAACCATCAGTCTGTAGCCCGACAATATTCCAGTTGGATGGTACGTCAATATCATCCCAACCGGATACGTCGAAGCCCGGCTCATAGAAAGACTTGGGACGCATTGACGGCTCCTTAACCCAATTGAATTTCCATTTCCCGTCGAGGCTTATATGATATATACTGTTTTCCGGCAGCACTTTTCTTGCGCTCTTGGCATCGCCAAAGGGAATAAACGTGGCACGCGGCAATTCCTTGTTATACGCCACCGAGTCGGGCGATTGCCATTCCCAACCACCCGGAGCTGCATCATCCCCGAAGAAATACCCCTTCGGCACCTCTGCATTATCCATAGAAGGCTCCTCAGCATTACCGACAGCCGGCAACACCGAAATCCCTATTATCAGATTCAACAATTCTCGTCTCATGATTTTTCCAATTTATACGTTTACAGACCCGTATCCTGCGATTCCGTATTACACATTGATACAAGTCCGACACTCATGCTACAAAATTACACGTTTTCCTCACCACATCCAAACACAATACATCCAAAACCACCGCAAAATCCAATCCCAACAACAAAATCAACAATAATTTGGTCCAGAATCCACAATATATTGTTTCCTTCTTTAAATACTTACATGAACTTAAGTTTTATAAAATAAAACTTGTAATACTGAAATATTATACTTAACTTTGCGGATGCAGACCACATAGAGGTGGTATGCAAAGACATAATTAATAAAAAAGCGTTTATCCGCGCTAATTCTTGACTGCTTGAAATTCTCGCAAAATTTCTGTCTATGTCAAGGATTGAGCAACGGTAGATGTCCGTGATATGTAATATCCCGACGTATGGTATAGAGTCTCATCAGAGGCTCTGCCATATCCGTCATATACATTAGCGTGGGCTTCTGCGTTGCCGTCCGACATAGACAAGGCAATGCGAGAAGCCTCAAGCAGTAGGACAGCAACAGATACAGATTCCTACGCTTTTTCGTATTTATAATCTAATGCCAATGAGGGGATGACGGCGGCTATGTACGGATCATGAATCGGATTTTATTACTATTTTGCTCACTGTTACTGACTTCTGTCTTGTGTATCGGTTCTAATGGCAATGCCGGCAAACACATCAAATGGGAACTTAAAAATGGAGTGCTGTCATTCTCGGGCGAGGGAGAAATGAAGGATTTCGGTAAAGAGAGACCTTATCGCGAAGATCTCGTCACCCATCTGACAGTAGGTGAAGGGATCACTTCAATAGGAGAGAATGCATTCAGAAACTGTACAAAACTTATCAGCGCAGAACTTCCCTCATCCCTCAAAAAGATAAATGAGGATTCTTTCCTTGATTGTGTATCCCTAAGCGACATCAACATCCCATTCGGCGTGGAATCAATCGGAAGCCGCGCATTCAAAGGATGTGTATCATTAATAGAGTTGCAGCTACCCATCAGTGTCAGAATTCTCGGAGAGGAATCTTTCGCTGGGTGTACAAACCTTATCAACGCAAGACTAACGCAGTCAATCGAATCCATGGGGAAAGATGCTTTCCATGGATGCAAGATTCTTGCCACACTTTCCGATCTACCGTCATTCGTGACCACCTCAACTTTCGCGACATACGGACTAAACCGCGCTGCCGTAAAAAACTACTGGGACAGAAAAGAGGAGATTGCCGCCCGTTTCGGCAATGCATCCGGATTTCTATCCGACAGCAAATCGCAGACCACTACGATGGAACCAGCGGATGTTGATCTTGAAATTCCATATACAGGTATAAACAACGCTAACACTTTCGCCCTGATAATTGCCAACGAGAATTATGGCAAACTGTCAAATGTGCCTTTCGCAGTCAACGACGGAAACACATTCGCACGATACTGCCAACGCACTCTTGGAGTACCCACCAAGAATATCTTGCAATACAATGATGCCTCATACGGCTCAATAAGAGAGGCTCTCAGCGATATTCGCCTCATCAATGATGTCGTGGGGAATGACATGAAACTCATTGTATACTATGCAGGTCATGGAGCACCTGACGATGCCACCCTTGAACCCTATCTCATACCCGTCGACGCGGCAAGAGTCAACAAGGACGTGTGCATTCCCATGGCTCAATTCTATCAAGAAATAGGCTCCATGAAACTCAAGAGTGCCACTGTATTTCTGGATGCCTGTTTCAGCGGTGCAACACGCGACGGCAACATGGTGATAGCAGCACGAGGAATCGCCCGAGTACCTAAAAAGCAAGGACTAAAAGGGAGGGTTGCCGTACTTAGCGCCACAAGTGACGATCAGACCGCACTCCCCTATAATGAAAAGGGGCATGGTATGTTTACGTATTATTTGCTGAAATGCCTGAAAGAAACGAAAGGTGAAGCATCCTTACAGGACATTAAGGAATACGTCACCGACAACGTAAAGCGGAACTCCTCCATTGTAAACAGGAAAGAACAGACCCCTACTTTCAATGTGTCAACAGAGGCATCCTCTCAATGGAACGCATGGAAACTGAATAACTGATTTCAACCTATAACCGACTCACTAACTCATAATAGACCAAACATGAAAAGAATGCTTTTGACAGTCATGCTCGCGTGGATATGCATAGTCGGAGCATGGTCACAAAATGCCAACCGCAACGGGTTCTTCCTTGAAGCTGCTTTTGGTGGTATAGTCGGCAAGACACCTCAAGTTGCGTTCAGCGTTGACAATTACAACCTTAAGGCACATACCCTGACAGGCACCATGGTCAGCTTTGCCCTCGGACCACGCTTCCGCATAAGCAACATGGCGGCTTATGAGCTCGTACTTGAACTCCAGAGTCCGCTCAATGCTTTCACATCGCAACCCACAGCAAAACTCTTACCCATCGGATTCCGATTCACATCCAGAGAGTTATTCGCTAATTTCAGCCTTTACGGGACAATCCGGATTGGAGGTGCTGTCGGATTCAAGGGTAACGGGAATGTCGATCTAACATTGCCAAATATGCCTAAACAGGATATCACTATCCATTCCGACAGTTCTCCAACAGGAGGTCCCGTAGCATCCTTGGGTTTAGGCATGAATATCACTACCCATTTCTATGCGGGCTTGACATGGGATATGCAGTATCTATTCAAACAGTATCGTGGCTTAAAAGAGGAGAACTGCATGTGGGGTATGGTTGGCGTGAGAGCCGGCTATCGTTTTTAAATCCCTCCAAAATCATTTGTATACAACCAACAAATAATGACTGAAGGGTAAAGATATCAAAATATCTATAATTTAGCAAATTCATATTATGAAATATCTGAAATACATATTTTTCGTGTCGTTGCTGGCATTGCTTGCTTCATGTGCTAAGGACGAAGAGATTTCAATAGGTTCATTGAAATTAGAAGCAGAAGTTACCAATATATCGTCAACTGTTGTCAGAATTGGATTGAGAACTACACATAATGATCTTGATATTGATGGTATTATATTATACACAAAGCTCGCAAATGGGAAATATCAATTTGTAGATAATGAATGGATTTATGAGAGGAATGGCATATATTTCAGTATTTTTGAGGGACTCACACCAAATACTAATTACTATTTTGATTTTAAGATCGCTAATAATGCCTTAGACCATAAACTAATTGATTCATATCTTTATGGTACTCTTATCTCGGATCCGTCGTTTACTTTTACAACCGATAGCACAAGCAATGTAAAGACCAAAATGACGACAGTATTGCAAACAGGGGGTAAAGCTTCTATATTTTTAGAGCTTGATAACTCTGATATCAAATACGGGTCGTATAAGTTTAGGAGTCCGGATACAAATTTAATTATCTGCTATGATCCAGAAGGTTTATATCCGGTAAATGATTTAATCATAGAATGTATAAGATATACAGAAACATGTCAGTATTGGGATGTTACAAATCTAAAACAGAATACAACTTATTATGTCTTTGCGAATAGTGACATTGTGTACGAGGATGTGAACAACTACTACAACTCTATCCAAATTCCAGATGCTCATCTGGAATTGACACCAAACAGTTTTAATACAGGAATGCCAAGTGATAGCGATATAAAAGCTACTTTGAGAACTGAATTCCTTTCTGATAGCACTGCTAATCTATACGTAAAGCTTGTTAATTCAGAAGATCAATATAATACATATAAATTAAATGGTGGTTACACTACCATAACAATCCGCTCGGATTATCCCACAAATGACTTGAATTTCAAATTCAATGATGCTTATTATAGTGACGAGGATATTATGTGGACCATTACAAATCTCAAACCGAATAAAACTTATCAAGTATTTTTTACTGCGGATGTGGATCTTTTTATGAAAGATGTTGAATACCGATATCCCATAAAAGGCGCTTATTTAAATGTCACTCCATCAAGTTTCACGACACCATAATTAATCACACGGGACATAAAGGCATTAGATATTACTACGTGAGAGCTTTGTCACTTATCAAAGCTCTCACATTTTCCATACAAACCTTAACCTAAATAGTAATGGCGACATCTCAATTTAAAACAATCCTATTGTTCTCAATCTTTCTGCTTGTGACTCATCACAATTCTTTCGCATCGAAGAATTTGGTGGAGGTGGAAGGGGAATATACATACTATATTCCATATAATGTCTCTCGCGACAAGGCAGAACAGACAGCAATGCAGAGAGCAATGGTGGCGGCACTTGCCAAAGAATTCGGGACTCTCGTATCGGAAATTTCACACCTTGATATGAAATCATCAAAGGATAGTGAGAATGTCGACTTCTGGAGCTCTGCGTCCACTCTTGTTAAAGGGGAATGGATTGAAACAATCGGGAGGCCAATATTCACACCCTCCATAGAGAACGGTGATTTCGTCATGACTTGCAAAATAAGGGGAAAAGCTCGCGAAATTAAAATGTCGGGGGCGGAACTTGACATTCATTTGCTCGCAAATTCCACCGATCCCAATTCCGAAACTTCCAGTTTCATGGACGGAGACAAAATATTCCTACAGTTTACCTCCCCTACCGATGGTTATCTTGCAGTTTATCTTGAAGGGGAGGATGGCAACGTGATGAGAATGCTCCCTTTCACCGATGAACGCATAAACTCAACTAAAATTGAAGCCAACAAAAGATATTTCTTTTTTGTATCGACCGATGGCGATGCTGAACAATATCAGCTTAATACTGACAAACCGATTGAACGCAACAATATTTTAATAGTTTTTTCACCTAATGAATATGTAAAACCGATTGACTATTCTCCGCAAGAAGAGATGGAATTACGCCAACTATCCTCTAAAGCATTCCGCAGCTGGGTGACAAAATTACGTGGAGCAGACAGTAACCTACAGTTCATCATAAAACCCATCACCATATCCGGAAGAATTGACTAAATGATTACGTTGAAGTTGTCTATACTTCAATTAGCCATTCTGCGCAAAGCTCTGTTCGTACATATATTTTTTATTGTGGCAGTATCTTTTCGTTGCTTTTGAAAATATGTGCCGATATTTCACAATTTATTTTTCACAATTACTTAATCAAAGGATATTTATTAATCTTTTTTTAACTATTTATGCTATTTAATTAAATAAATTATCATTATTTTTGCAAAAATTATATAATACATTAAATTTGATATAATTACATTATTAATCTATCTTTATTCTGTTATATAATTAATTAGGGTGTTCAGTTAGTTGTTCCGTATTCAGCTCACTTTTTTAAGTGTTTCGGTTCTATCTTTCACCCAATTGCGGGATAGATTGGCCTTGGCCCAGTCATCTATCTCCTTAAGTTTAACATTGGCC
>RIAZ01000014.1 GCA_003762615.1 Muribaculaceae bacterium Isolate-037 (Harlan) | reverse complement strand
CCGACTACGCCTCGGCAGACAACCTCTTTTATGCTGTCAACCGGGCGTTGGGCGCGTTGGGGACTGCCAATCGCATCAACTTTACTATGAGAGCTTGATATGTTCATTTATTTTTCTGAAGTACTTATTTAGTTTGAATTAAATTATTTTAAATGGAGTATATTAATTATGAAAAGGAAAAGTTATTTGATCGGTTTTGCCATGCTCTTGTTATTTGGAGCTTGTGATAGTGACGTTGCTGTTAAAGAGGTTAATGGTATTCCCATTGTGGAGAAGATTTCGTTTTCGGAGGCAGAAGGTGTAGCAAATCACTCGCTGAATGAGTTCGGTGTGTCTTTTTTTGACGCTGCTGTCTCAGAGTTTTCAGAGAGTGATAACGTGGTAGTCTCACCGTTGAGTGCCTCCCTGTGTGTAGCAATGCTTGCCAATAGTGCAGATCAGGAGATGGAGGATGCTATAATGAGAGTGTTAGGGAAACCATCTCTTTCAGTTCTCAACACGACATGCAATCAGTTGATGCGCTATCTTCCATCTGACGTGAATGGAGGAGAGCTGCTTCTTGCAAATTCCTGCTGGGTGGCTGAGGGTTATGACCCGTTGGCGGCATGGAAAGAGAGTATGAAAAAGACTTATTATGCAGATGTATATTCAATTGATTTTTCAAAGGAGCAGGAGATCGAACGCATAAATAAATGGTGTGGCGAGAAGACTAATGGATTAATACCGGAAGTGGATTTCGCATTTCCTGAGAATACAGTGATTTCTTTAATCAATGTGTTGTATTTCAATGGGAAATGGGATAAGAAATTCAATAAGGATCTGACTGATGTTCAGTCTTTTTATGGTAGGGATCGGGAAACGAAAGTCAGTATGATGCACATGACCGGGACTCTTGCAGTCAGCAAAGATGATGACTTCACAGCAGTGGAACTGCCGATGGGAAATAACAGGATGCGTCTCTATTTGCCCGAAGAGGGGGTTAAGGTGTCGGATCTCGTGTCAAGGCTTTCGTATGCAAAGATTGATAATTTGAGTTGGGAAAAAGCTAATGTGGAGCTGGCGTTGCCGAAATTTAGGGCGGATAACTCTTTTGAAGTGTCTGATATTTTCCATAAACTTGGTTTGCCGACGACATGTGGTTTGGATAAACTTGGACTTTATGGCGACATGCCATTAGCGATCAATCAACAGACTTATACCTCCATAGATGAAGAGGGTGCGAAAGCGGCGGCAGTCACAACAACCGGATTTGCCACATCTACCGGAGGTGAGTTTTTGGAAAAAGTGGTGTTGCGTTTTGATCGACCTTTCATGTATGCGATCGAAAATTCCACCACAGGCACGATCATTATGATGGGAGTCATAAATAATTTATGATGCGAATCACGGTATCGACAGGTCGCAGCTTAAGTGATAGTGCGGTCATGTCGTAAGATTCGAAAGATCGTTTATAATCAAATATCGTCGATAATCTAAAAGGAAGCCCCTCCATCACGAAAATGACGGAGGGGCTTTCATGTTAATGCGTATGGGGTAAAGAAGTGATTTTTGAGAAATTTGTATTTGGAAATTATGTAGTTTTGATAAAATGTATTAGATTTGCATAATTAAATGTAACTAAAAATAGTTACAAATGCCCATAAGATTATGGGCACAAAAGATAAACTCATTGAAAGATTCAAACGACTTCCTAAAGATTTTACTTATGAGGAGGTGGTGCGGCTGCTTAAGATATTTGGATATACCGAATATAATAAGGGGGCGACTTCAGGATCACGTGTGCGTTTTGTACGTGGTCAAGGCATATTCCTTGATTTTCATAAGCCGCATCCCGGTAGTATAATGAAAATGGGGACAATGAGGAGTATAATGTCGCATTTAAAAGAACACGATAATCTCTAAATTTTCAAAAAATATGGACTATCTTGAATATAAAGGCTACAAAGGTAGCGTGGAATATAGTAAGGAGGATGATTGCCTGGTGGGTAAGGTTCTCGGATTGACAAAGGAAACCATATTATACGAAGGCTCTACGCTTGAAGAATTGAAAGCGGATTTTGAAGCCGGGATAGACAGCTATCTTGCCTATTGCGAATCTGAGGGGATTAAGCCCAGTAAAGGCTACAGCGGAGCTTTCAATGTACGCGTTTCTCCGGAAATGCACCGGCGTATAGCAATGAATGCAGCAAAATATGGCTTGTCGCTTAATTCTTACGTTCGTCAGTGTCTTGAACGGGCGGTGATGTATTGACTGCGTAGGCAATTCAGTTTGAGTATGGGTATAGAAAAAGGGAGCAGATTTCTGCTCCCTTTGCGGAGTGACCGAGATTCGAACTCGGGATACGCTTTTGGCGTATACACGCTTTCCAGGCGTGCCTCTTCAGCCACTCGAGCATCACTCCAAAACAAACAATGATCATGAAAATTTGCTTTTCACACTGCGAAGTTAATGCTTTTATTTCAAATAGCAATAACTTTCGGCGTTTTTTTTGTAATTTTGTGAAAATTTTCGACCGACATTATCTTCCGAAGAATGCCTGAATAGAGCTTTCTGCCTGATAAACAGTGGATGATGTCCTGCCGACATTAAATGATGCCAAACAGATGAAAAACGAGATTATTCCACTTGCTACAGTAGCCTCGGCGTTGTTTCTCATGTTGAGCGCGTGCGGGGGTAAGAAGGAGAGTGTGTCCGGGGAGCTGCCGGATGGTTTCAATAAGCTTGACGATGCCTCGAAGGTGGCGTATGTCATGAAGGTGAGTTCGCCAGATTCGGTGGCGCGTTTTATATGCGACGCCTCTTTGGGGAAGTTGCCGGATGTGAGGCTCGACACTTTCGCGATAGCTGCCGCGTATGCCTACGAGCATTACAACGACTCGTGCATGCGTATCTTCAGTGAGGAGATCGACAGCTATTCCTCAAATCTCCCCTTACCCGACAAGATGAGGATATATTTCATGGCAGGGAAGTCGGATCCGCAGCGCATGGGCTATCAGTTGGGGCTGGAGTATGTGGCGCATATCCGGGAAGACAGTATGTCGGTGAGTCAGATCAGGGAGGAGATAGCGGAGTTCAGGAATGCGTGTGCGGATGATTCCGCCACGTATCGCCGTTTCATAAAGGGATTCCATACGGTGCTTGAGCTTGACAAGGGGAAGGATCTACCCGAAGAAGTGTACAATACATTCATAAAGTATTAAATAATGAAAACGATTGCAGAATATTCGTCAGACGTTGAGCTGGCGATACGTTCCCTCGGCTTGCCGGGGGGTAAACTTTCTTCTCTTTACGAACCTATAGAATATGGACTGTCGGCAGGGGGTAAGCGCATCCGCCCGGTGCTTGTGCTTATGGGCGCGGATGCATTCGGCGGCAACGCTTCGTCGGCAATGACTCCGGCAGTCGGCATAGAGACGTTTCATAATTTCACGCTTCTCCATGATGACGTGATGGATAATTCCGACCTGCGTCGCGGGCGCCCGACGGTGCATAAGAAATATGATGAGAACACGGCTATCCTTTCAGGCGACACGATGCTGACTCTTGCCACGAAATATGTGGCAACGGTGGATGATGCCAAGCTTCGCCGTGTGCTCGACACGTTCAACGATATGGCGCTCCGCGTATATGAGGGTCAGCGCATGGATATGGATTTCGAGACGGCTGAGAGTATAGCAGTGAATGACTACCTGGAGATGATCGAGGGGAAGACGAGTTCTCTTCTCGGCGCGTCGGTGAAGATAGGGGCAATAATCGGCGATGCGAGTGATAAGGATGCTGACCTGATGTATGAATATGGCAAGATGATGGGCGTGGCGTTCCAGATACAGGATGACTGGCTCGACACGTTTGGCGATTCCGCCACGTTCGGCAAGCCCATCGGCGGCGATATCCTCAACGGCAAGAAGACGTATCTCTACGTGGCGGCTCTTGCCGAGGGTGGACAGACGGCGGATGCGCTGCGTGCCGCTTTCAACATCCCCGCCGGAGAGATGAGGATAAAGGCTGTGACACGTCTTTACGAGAAGTTGGGCATCGACGAGAAATGCAAGAAAGCAGTGGGGCATTATTCCTCGAAGGCATTGAAGGCTCTCAACGCCACGTCGCTTGACGAGGAGAAGAAGGAGGCATTCAGAAAACTTGCGGAGAAACTGATAGGACGAAAGAAATGATCGACACGCACACACATCTATATCTTGACTCATTTCCTGAGGGTGGAGAGAATGTGGTTTCGCGTGCGGTTGAAGCCGGAGTGTCGCATCTGATTATGCCGAATGTAGACACCACCACAATCGGGAGCATGATGCGTCTGCATCATGCTCTTCCCGACGTGACCTCCGTGGCTATGGGATTGCATCCCACGGAGGTCAGGGACGACTGGCGTCAGCACGTCGGCGAAATGGAGACGATGCTTGATGCCGGCGGCTTTGTGGCTGTGGGGGAGGTGGGTATCGACCTTTATTGGGACAAGACCTACGCCCATCTTCAGAAAGAGGCATTCCGTGAGCATTTGAGGATAGCCGACCGTCTGGATCTTCCGGTGATCATCCATTGCCGGGAGGCACTTCCGGAGACTCTGGAGGTGATAGCGGAGGCGGCTCCGAAAGTGCGGTTGGTGTTTCATAGTTTCACAGGTGCACCGGAAGACGTGGAGCGTATCCGTGAGGTGTGCGACCCGATGTTCGGCATAAACGGGGTAGTCACCTTCAAGAATGCCGAGCCTCTGCGCACATCGCTTCAAGAGATCGGTCTCGACAGGCTGCTGCTTGAGACGGATTCCCCTTATCTTGCTCCGGTGCCCAACCGTGGCAAGCGAAATGAGAGCGCGTATCTCCCTTATATATGCCGTAGGGTGGCGGATACGCTCGGATTGACGAGTGAGGAGGTGGAGCGGGCTACAGACCATAATGCCATACAAACGTTCCGCCTATGACCACGTTGCTCTCCATGTTCTCGTTTCCGCTCACGCAGCCGGTGCCTATATTCCTTCTGGTGCTGCTCATCATACTGCTGTGTCCGATAGTGTTCCGTCGTCTTGGCATCCCCCAGATAGTCGGACTGATATTGTCGGGGGTGGTGGTGGGTCCCTACGGGCTGGATCTGCTCATGAGGGATTCGAGTTTCGAGATATTCGGACAAGTGGGCATACTCTACCTTATGTTTCTGGCGGCGGTGGAGATCGATATGTTTCATCTTAAGAAGAATCTGAAACATGGCATTATTTTCGGTATTCTGACGTTTGCCATCCCTATGGGTATAGGCATCGTGGGCTCTCGCGTGGCATTCGGGGCATCGTGGGCTACGTGCGTGCTGATCTCGTCGATGTATGCTTCACACACTCTGATCTCTTATCCGATCGTAAGCAAGTTCGGGCTTCAGAATGCCCGTCCGGCAGTGATAGCGGTGTGTGCCACGATTGTAGCGGTGCTTCTGTCGCTCGTGACGCTTGCCGGAGTTGTCGACAGTGCGTCAGACGGCTTCAGCATACGCCGGTTTATGGTGCTTTTCGTGCTGATGATTGTCTATGCGACAGGGGTAGGGATGATCTCCAAGATTATCACTAAATGGTTCTTCCGGAAATTCAGTGATGAGGTTAGCCAATACATCTATGTCCTGGCGATGGTGTTCATAGCGTCGGGTGTGGCACAGCTTATCGGGCTGGAGGCAATTCTCGGAGCGTTCTATGCCGGACTTGTGCTCAACCGTTTCATTCCGGCACGATCCGGACTTATGGGGCGTATAAAATTTGTGGGTAATGCCATATTCATCCCCTATTTCCTGATAGGAGTGGGAATGCTTATCAACGTCCACGTCATCTTCCAGAGCCTTTACGTGGGATGGGTGGCGTTGAACATGGTAGTCGTGGCGATGGCGTCTAAATGGCTCTCCGCATACGTTGGCGCGAAGATATTCAGGCTTGGACGTACTGACCGCAAGATAATGTTCGGACTCACATCCGGCAAGGCAGCGGCTACGATAGCCGCAACCATGATAGGTTTCCAGCACGGTCTGCTTACGGAAGACATGATGAACGGCGCGGTGCTCATGATTCTTGTGTGTTGCCTTGTGTCGACCGTCACCACGCAGAATGCTTCCAAGCGTCTCAGGATAGAGCGCACGGAGGCGGAGCTAAATGCCGAGGGTGAACGCGTGCCGGGGGAATATGCCCGTCAGCTTGTGGCTGTGGCGAATCCGGTGACTGCGGAGGGTCTCATGAGGATGGCTCTGCTGATGCGTAATCCTGCGAATCAGAATCCGGTGACGGCGTTGTTCGTGAGGAACTCCGACGATACGCGCACCCTTGAGATGGGGCGCAGCGCGTTGCGTTCGGCAGTGGCGGCGGCGCAGTCGGTGGATATCGAGGTGAAGGATATAGAGCGTTATGATGTCAATGTGGTGGCAGGCGTCACCAATGAGGCGAAGCAGAACCGAGCGAGCGACGTGATGATCGGACTCCACAGGAAATCGAACGTGGTAGACAGTTTCTTCGGAAGCATGATCGAGCAGCTGCTCCAGTCGATGCACCGCATGATCTTCATAAGCCGGTGCTACGCGCCGGTGATGACGCTCAACCGCATCATGGTGCTCGTGCCCGATAAGGCGGAATATGAGACAGGGTTTCAGACGTGGGTTGAGCGTATCGGTAATCTTGCGGGGCAGATGGCTTGCAAGGTTATATTCATGGCATATCCGGTGACAGCCTCCTTCATCCGCAACGTGCTTGAGGAGGAGCATTTCGAGATCCGTCATGAATACCGGGAGCTTCAGAGTTGGGACGATTTCATCGTGTTTTCCGCCGATATTGAGGTGGAAGACCTGTTTATGATAGTCGGGGCGAGGAAAGGGTCGATCTCCTATTCCGGAGATATGGAGAGCCTGCCGTCGTTCTTGGGACGCAATTTCTCTCAGCATAACATAGTGCTTGTCTATCCCGCACAGTTTGGAGAGTGAGAATGTAGCCCACAGATGAGGAATAGTCGTTTAAATGAAAATATTCAATAGAAATGAAAACAGGATTATTTTATGCATTCGGAGCCTTCTTGCTTGTGTCATGTTCAGGCAGTCAAGGGAAGGGTAGCGCAGATAGCGACAGCATAGAGGAGACGGCATCGCTTGTCGATTCGATTCCGGCTGAGCCTCGTCCGGTCCTGACGAAAGACAGTATCGGCGGGATATTTATAGGAGAGTCGGTCAACGACGTGCCTGACGCCATAGAGGGTCTCTACACGGCGAAGGAGAACGGAGCATCGCCTGATGCGGTGACAATCGTCTTCAAGGGGGCAGAGGGAGAGCGTTTCATCGCATACGATTTCGGCGAAGGGAAGATCGATGTCATCAACCTTATCGACACGGTGGCGCAGGTGAAGGCACCGCGCGGCATGTTCGGCATAGGGGATAAGTTCAGTAATGTGCTTCAGTTGCCGGGGGTCGAGACAGAATGGTCGGGCTATGACAATTCGGGCACGTGGTATTGGAAATGGGAGGGGTTGTGGTTCGCTCCTTCGCAGGAGACGATATCCGAGAATCTGAGCCGTCGGCTTTACCAGCCAATACAGGCTCCGACTCCGGCGGATTTCGACGACAGCGTTACTGTGGGCTTCATCGGCACCGGATTGCCGTTCTGATCCGCAGAGAGCAACGCTCCATCTTATTAAAAAAGCAAGGAGGCAGGAAGAATTTGATTTCTTTCTGCCTCCTCGGTTTTAGCTTAGGGCTATTCAAGGGGCTTTCCGCGCTATTTCATTGCGTCGATGCGGGAGGCATCGCCAACTACCCAGACGATATCGCCTTCGCGCAGCACGGTGGAGGGACCGGGTTGCTCAAATTCATCTTCACCGCGTTGCACTTTCACGATCATGCTGTAGTAGTCGGTGCGTAGGTTGGTCTGTCCGAGAGGTATGTTGATGATCGGCGAGGAGGCTGAGAGGAGTATGCTGCGCAGGGCAATTTCCGGCTGAGTGGTCTCCACTGCCATGAATGCCGCCTGATCACGTTCGATATCGTCGTTAAGCTTTTTTATCTGTTCGTCGGTGCCGATCACTCCGAGTATGTCGCCGGGGAATATCCTGGCGTCGATGGAGGGTAGGGGCATCATGCGGTCGCCGCGCTGTATGCTTGAGACGCTGATGCCGTAGTCATCACGCAGACCGGAATCCTTCAGCCTGTCGCCGACAAAGGGGCAATATGCACCCACCTGTATGTATGCCTGATGCAGGTCGCTCACAAGATTATTGTTGATGCCAAGTCGGGTGTTCTCCCGTATGTTGAGGTTGTCGATGAATTTCTTCTCGATGTTGCCATATCTCACCATTAGCTTCGACGATGCGAAGATCAATATCAAGGCGAAGCATACCACCCCGACAATCCATGCTATCATTGAGTTGTAGGCGATTGATATCATATAGACTATGAAGAAGAGAGTGATCAGATAGCGTATGATCTTCATGGCGACGAGAGGCACGTCGTAGAAACTTGCCGAGGCATGGAGCTGCATCTTCTCATCCGGTTTTGTGGAACTGAACGATAGGGCAAACAGGAATGGAAGCATACAGGCGAACGTGATGGCAGTGGCTATAATCCGCCACCATGCCCCCATGTACTGATGGGTGAGCGGGAAGAGGAATTGCCTCGACACGAGGATTATGGCGAGAAGCACCACGGAGTAGAGGAGTATGCGCCATACGTAGCGGCTCAGTATCTCCTTCCAGAGCCGTTTTGTCTCGCTCGAGTCGGTCACTTGCTTTGAATATCTGTCGATGAGGAAACTGAGTTTCTCGGGAAGGTGCTTCTCCACGAATCCGTAGGCAGGCTGCGAGAGCTTCACGAAATAGGGGGTGGTGAAGATGGTGATGACCGACACCGCCACGATGATGGGGTAGAGGGAAGGCTCCAGCACACCGAGGCTCATGCCGAGCGATGCTATGATGAAGGAGAACTCGCCTACCTGCGTCAGAGTGAAGCCGCTCTCTATCGCCACTCTGAGCGATTGCCCCGTGACGAGCATACCGAGGGTGCCGAAGAATATCATGCCGCAGATCACCACCACTGCCAGGATAAGAATCTCACTCCAATAGGACACGAGCACCGAGGGATCCACCATCATTCCCACCGATATGAAGAAGACTGCACCGAAGAGGTCTTTCACCGGGAGCACCACTCTCTCCATCCTCTCCGCCACCATCGTGCCGGCAAGTATGGAGCCCATCACGAATGCACCCAGCTCAAGGGAGAATCCGCATACCACCGAGAATATCGCCATGGAGAAGCATAGTCCCATCGCCACTACGAGCAGAGTCTCATCGTTGAGGAAATTCTTTATCTTGGATAGGAAGGAGGGAAGAACATATATGCCGACCACACACCAGATGATGAGGAAGAAGATCAGTTTGCCGATAGAGAACAGCAGCTCGGTCCCTTCGATGTTGCCCATGGCGAGCGACGACAGAAGCACGAGCATGAGAACGGCGAATAAGTCTTCGATTATCAGGACGGCAAGGACGAGCGACGCGAATTTCTTCTGCCTCATGCCGAGGTCGGTGAGCGTCTTCAGGATTATCGTCGTGCTCGACATGGATATCATGCCTCCGAGGAATATGCAGTTGATATAGTTCAACTGTAGAATCTTGCCGACACCGAATCCGGCAAATGTCATGCCGGTGATGATGATCAGTGCGGTGATTATCGCCGATGATCCGGCGTTCATCAGTTTCTTGAAACTGAACTCCAGACCGAGGGTGAACATCAGCACGACGATGCCGAGGTCCGCCCAGAACTCGATGTTGTCAAGATTGGAGATTGAGGGCAGATACTCAAACTTAGGGCTTGCGAGGAACCCGGCAAGAATGTAGCCGAGCACTACAGGCTGCTTCAGTTTCTTGAAAAGGAGGGTCACGATGGCGGCAAGGAGCAGAATCCAAGCGAGGTCGCCGATGAGCCCGTTGGTATGATCCTCCACATCGGAAGATTTGGTGGCATTGTGATCGTCGTTGATTTCGGTATATACTGCCGTCTCGAGTTGGTCGACGGTCTCTTGCGACGAAATGTCAAGGTTGGTTGAGATAGGGAGATTGATCATGTGGGGGGGTATGGTTTATGGGTTAAGGGTTAAGGGTTATGGGGGATGGTTTATGGTTTAATTATGTCGGTCATATCGCTGCACGATATACGTATTATAATAGGAGAGGAGCAGGCTCGTCATGGGGAGAGCGATAATAAGTCCCATGAAGCCGAGAAGCGTGCCCCAGATAGATAGCGACAGCAGGATTATGGCAGGGTTCATGCCCATTGCCTTACCCATTATCTTGGGAGTGAGGATAAGATCCTGTATGCACTGCACAATGACGTAGACCGCCATACTCTCCCAGAAGATAACCCAGAAATTCACTCCCGTGCTCGCTGTGCATACGATGCATAGGATTGCAGTGATGGGGAGGGATATCAGCTGAAGATACGGGACCATGTTGAGCATTCCGATAAACAGCCCGAGGATTACCCCCATCGGTAGTCCGATTATGAGAAATCCGATGGAGAACAATATCCCGACAATAGACGCTATGAGGAATTGTCCGCGGAAATACCGGTTCATTGCATCCTTTATGTCATTCCCGGTGCGGTATGCCCATTTTCTGTGAGCGACCGGCACGAGCTGCTTGAATCCGAGCATTATCCGTTCGTAGTCAAGCATGATGAATATCGTGTATAGCACCACGATCAGCCAGCTAAGCAGCCCCAGGATGAATGCGAGACCGGAGCTTAGAAAGGTCCATGATGAGGATACAGTAGTCTTAATCACTTCCTTCCATTCCTCCTTTGATAGAAGCATCGAGATGGAATTAATGTCGATGTTGTCGCGTATGAATGCATGGATGTTGTCGGAGATATAGGGTATCTTGGTTTTGGTGGAAGTGTAATGCTTCAGCATATCGGTCATCTCTGAAGTCTCCGACACGAGATAGGGGGTGAATGTCACGAAGAATAGAGTGAGTACTAATGCAGCTTCCAATAGAGTCAGCACTACGGGGAGGAACCGGGATTGGGTCCGTATGATCTTCATGTTCCACCTGACCACAGGCTCAAGCATATACGCAATCAGGCAAGCGACGAGGAACGGGAGTAGCACCCCTTTCAATATCTCCAGCAGATATAGGATGGCTATGACGAGAATCACGGTGAAGGAGATTCTCACAACGCGGTCGAAAGTGTAAGGGCGTCTGACGGTGTTTTGTTGAATGTCCATCTGAAAGATAATGATAAATAGATAATGATACGATGGCGGGGCAACGCCCGAGAGAATGCCACCGGATGCCATTGAAGTGAAAATTCAGAGAGTAAAATTAGTAACTATTTCTCATGTGACAAAAAACTTGGATGAAATTCAGAAAAACTTTTGTAACTTTGTGGCGATAGAAGAGTCCTGACGCCTGCACCGGTCGGAATTTACAGGAAAGACGGCGCGAGCGAGGAGTGAAATTTCATAACTTCAGAAGATAGGGAAATGCAATATGAATAGAATCATAATGCTGATGGCGTTGCTGCTCGTGAAGGCAACGCTGCTTATGGCGGTCACGTCAGAAGAAGCCGTCAGAAAATTTGTGAATACGTGTGGAATACGCCCGGAATCAGTGGCGGTCATGATAGTGAATCTTGCCGATGGCGACACCTTGGGTCAACATAACACCTCCATGCCGCTGCTTCCAGCCTCCATCATGAAGGCAGTCACTACAGCCACGCTGCTTGAGAAGGCAAGTGCCGACTATCGTTATCATACTCCTATATATATCGACGGTCCGCTCGACATGGGTATACTGAGAGGGAATCTCATCGTGGAGGGTGCGTGCGATCCGTCGGTCAATTCCGCTGTGGAGCCATTCGGTCAGGATATAATAGAGGAGATTACGGATGCCCTGCGTCTTGCCGGCATCACGAAGATAGAGGGTAATGTGTTGATAGACGAGACAGCCTACGGAGGCACACCCCGTCCGGCATCGTGGCATCCATCGGATTTCAAGGAGGCGTATGGCACAGGGATACATACGTTTAATTTCGAGAACAATGCCAACGGCAGGAAGTCGGTGGAGAATCCGTCGAGAGTGTTTATGTCGCGGTTGAAGAGGGCTCTTTCTGCTGAGATGATCACAATTGACGGCAAGGATCTCGGCGAGGGTAAGCGCACGCTGCTTTTTGATCACGTCTCTCCTCCGGTGGATGAGATTATGAGGTCATGCATGATGCGCAGCGACAATATGTTTGCGGAGGCAATGCTCCGCACGTATGGCAAACTTGAGGGGAAGGATGGCTCGACAGAGACAGCTGCTACGAGAGAACTTGCCTATTGGACCGATAGGGATATGCCGATGGAGGGGGTGGAGATAATAGATGGCTCAGGTCTTTCGAGAAGTAATCGTGTCACGGCTGACTTCATGACCGGGATGCTCGGCGTCATGGGCGACAATGCCACATACGCCTCCTTCTTTCCGCTTGCAGGACAGGAGGGCACGTTGAAGAGCTTCCTTGCGGAGACTCCGCTTGACAGTTATATTGCGATGAAGACGGGGAGCATGAAGGGGGTGCAGTGTTATGCCGGATATAAGGTAGATGAAAACTATATGCCGACGCATTCCGTTGTGATTATCATGAACGACATAACGGGAAGCCGGTCGAAGGCGAAGAAGGCTGCGGAGACAATGCTTCTTGAAATATTTTGTAACGAATCAAATATCAAGGAAAATGAATAAAGATGAACTGAACAGGCTGCTTGACAGCGTATATGAGCTTGAGGGACTGATCCACCTTGCCTTGGCACGTGAGGATTGTCCGGAGGTGGTGCCCGGTCTAATATTGCGTAAGGCTGAATCCTTGCCTAAGTTGGCGGCATCAATCATCGGAAGACGCGATAATCAACCGATGCAGGAGACTGTGACGGTAGGGATTATTGCGGATGAGCCGGAGTATCAGGATCCGGTTGAGATGGTTGATGACAATGCGGTTGATGGAAATGCGGTTGATGGAAATGCGGTTGATGATGAGGAGGATATGCCGGAATGTCTGTCCATGTCGGAATGCCTGGCAGTCACAGATGATTTTGAAGATGACCCTGTAGCCGCTGCTACTGATGATGAGCCGGCAGCGATAGAGCCGGAGAAGGAGGATTCCGTTGTGGCGACACCGGAGTCACCGGCAGTACCGGCGGCACAAGCGATGCCGGAAGTGCCGTCAAAGGGAGCTGTGAGAGTGCCACGCGGACGCCTGGTGTTTACCATCAATGACCGTTTCCGTTTCAAACGCGAATTATTCAATAATTCCGACATAAACTTCAATGAGACGCTTGCCCGAGTGGCATCAATGGAGGGATATGAGGAGGCGGAGGATTATTTCGTGGATGAACTCCAATGGGATCTGGAGCGTCAGGATGTGGCGGATTTTCTTGAGATACTCAAGAATTATTTTAAATAATCCTTATTGAAATCAAATCCTTATTGAAATCAAAAAATGAGCGGGAAATTATATATAGTGCCTACGCCGGTGGGGAATCTTGACGACATGACCTTTCGCGGAGTGGAGGTCTTGAAAAATGCGGATCTGATACTTGCGGAAGACACTCGCACCTCGGGGGTGCTTATGAAGCATTTCGGGATATCCGCGCCCATGCGCAGTCATCACAAGTTTAATGAGCATGAGGAGGCACCCAAGATTGCCGACCGTATACTCGGCGGCGAGAACATCGCGTTGATCTCAGATGCCGGCACTCCGGGCATCTCCGATCCCGGCTTTATGCTTAGCCGGGAATGTCGCAGACTTGGTGTGGAGGTGGAATGCCTTCCGGGAGCGACAGCCTTTGTGCCGGCGTTGGTGGCATCGGGTCTGCCGTGCGACAGATTCGTGTTTGAGGGTTTCCTTCCGCCCAAGAAGGGTAGGTCAACGCGTCTCGCTCTTCTGGCTGATGACGACCGTAGCATCGTGATATATGAATCGCCCAAACGGTTGCCCCGCACGTTGCGTCAGTTGGCGGAAAGCTTCGGTGCCGACAGGGAGGCGTGTGTATGCCGAGAGATCTCCAAGATGCACGAGACGTATCATCGTGGCAGTCTTGGAGAATTATCAAATTATTTTGAACAGAACAATCCTAAGGGGGAAATTGTTATCATAATAAGCGGTCGGGATAAAAGGAAAAACGACAGCGATGATTGTTTAAAACTATAAACAAACTAAACCATAGATAAAAAGATGAAAAAAAGTTTTATCCTCTTAGGAATTGGAGCCCTTCTGCTCTCCTCATGTGCAGGCAATGACAAGAAATTAGCAGAAGATTCAGTAAGAATAGCTGAACTGCAGGCAGACTATACGGAAGCAGCCAGTTTTAATGATTCCCTGATGCTCCTTATGGGGGATATCTATACGGGACTTGACTCCATCAACATGCAGGAGGGGCTGCTCTACAACATGGGCAGCGGCGAGAGCGTTGACCGTCGTGCGGAGATTCGTCAGAATCTCGCCAACATTAAGGCACGTCTCGCCACCAACAAGGCTCTTCTCGAAGACATGGAGGCAAAGCTTAAAGCCAGTGGTAAGGACAACAGCGTGCTTTCAAAGACAATCACTCAGCTGAAAGACCGCATCGCACAGCAGGATCAGAAGATTGCTCAGCTTGAAGGCGAACTTGCTAACGCTAAGACCCAGATCCAGGATCTCACCAATCAGGTGACAGAGAGCCAGGAGCAGGTCAAGACGGAGACGGCGGCTAAAGAAGAGGCCCAGGCTCAGGCTCAGGCAGTGGAGAATGCAGCCAACACAGTATATTACGCCATCGGCACGAATAAGGAGCTGAAGAAGAATGGACTTCTTGAGAAGAAATTCCTTGGTCAGACAAAAGTGCTGAAGGGCGACTTCAACGAATCTTATTTCACGAAGGCAGACAAGCGTTCGCTTTCAGTGATACCTACCGGTTCGAAGAAGGTTAAGATCTGGACAAATATGCCGCAGGATTCCTACAAAATTGTGGAGAACGCCGACAAAACCAAGACAATTCAGATAACAAATCCGCAGGAATTTTGGAGTATGACCACATTCCTCGTGATACAGATAGACTAAAATAAATCTTACATATAGGGTTCGGAGACGGGATCTGCAGATCTCGTCTCCGTTTTTTTCTGAATTAGAGTCTTATGAAATTCGGTAAAATTGCTTAATTTTGTCGCAATATTTTTTATTGGAAATGGAGATGAAGATGAAGAAATCATTGATACTATTGAGTGTGGCGATTGCCATGACAGGAATGGTGGGTTGTAAGCCCACGGAGAAGAATTATCAGGCTGCCTACGACGTGGCGAAGAAGAAACGCCAGGCATCGGATGCGCTTGATGCCGAGCTCGGCATCCCCTCGGGAGGGCTGATTAATACTGACGGTCCCATGTTGCATGTGGTTCATGGCGACTCAGTGTATGTTAAGGTGGATCGTGTCCGTATGTTGGAATCGTCGTCGGGCAAGCTGCAACAGTATAACGTGGCTGTAGGCAGCTATAAGATGAATACGAATTGTGTGGCACAGGTGGAGGATTTGTGCAGTAAGGGCTATTCCGCGTTTGGGGTAATGAACGCCGATAGGGTTTACTACGTCATAGCCGGCTCGTTCCCAACGCTGGAGGAGGCTGCCGCATTTGATACACTGTTTCAGAGAAAGGAGAGGGGGCAGGTTTATCCCGGACTGAACGGCAAGCCGGTGATAATCATGCGGCCATAGTTGGAGTCTTACCGGTAAAAAGAATGTCCGTACCGACGGAAGACGATACGGACAATTGTCTGATAAGACTGGGATATATTAGGAGATTGGATTTAGTATATGGGATTGAATGGTGTGGATTTATTGAGGGCATGGTTTGCCTCCCCTACGAGGTTCTTCTCTTTCGACGTGTCGAGTTTTAATACGGGGGCGCCCTTCCGCAGATCGCATTTCGAGAGGTCGACATAGTAATATCCGGGATTGGTCACTATGTCAAAATAATAACGCTTGTTCTTGACATCGGCATACGAACGCCACTGAGTGGATGATACGTTTGGCTCACCCTCGATCAGATAAGTGTAGGGCACACATGACGGCACAAGCACACTCCGGCATATACTCACGGCAAGGGCGGGGTCGCTAACCGCATCCACATGATGAGCGAAATAATTGGCGCGCACGCATCTGTCAGGACTGCTGACTGTGCCGGGAAGCATATTCTTTCCGCCTATCTTATCCCAATAATTTATGATGGCCTTCATGTCAGACCATTGAGGGTCGTTTGTCATTGCCCATACGTCATCCATATCATAGACCTTCACTACTCCATGGTCAAATTCCAGAATGGCACTCTTCCCCGAAGCATCCGTGATGCCCCAATGTAGAGCCGAGACGGTGCCCCCGTCGAAAGTGGCGCCGCTCAAGGTGAAATCATGCTTCTCAAGCACCTCCACCACCTCATCCGTAGTGGCATTCATATCAAGAAGCCAGCCCACGAACATGGAAAGGGACATCGGCGGACGGTTGCGTGTATCCTCATTGTCATATACAGTCCCCTTGCAGAACAGACCGTTGATGACAAGTCCCTTCTCATTCATGCCTTCAGTGATGCCTCCGTCATAGCCCACGGCATAGACGGCACCATATTTAGAGGTCCATGACACTGCCCCCGGGGCATCTGAACCCACCTTTGCCATACCGGCGGGATAGACATAAAGATTGGTGGGGATAGGTGTTTTCCAGTCGAGCGAACGACCGACCACGAATATTGAGTCAGCACCGTGATACACCACACGAGTGCAGGCACCCGAATTTTCAGGAATAGCAAGAGCGGCGGCAGCAATGGCAGCGCCTGCCACAATAGATTTGATGTGTTTCATAGCTATAGTGAGATTTAATTTACGTAAAATGAAGAATATTACACATTCTTTCTAATAACACAACAAATCGATGGAAAATATGTTTAGTCAGATGTCGCGGAAGGGTGGCTTTGTGTGGGGGATGGGGTAGTGGAGAAGTGGATGGAGGATGGATTGGAGGGTATCGGGTTTCTCATAGGGATTGCCGCAGTGGCGTGCCTGCTCTCGGAAAGTGTCGGAGAGCACTCTTTCAAGTCCTGCGGTGATCTCTTCCTCCGTCACCCCACAGTTTATCACGGAATCCCCTTGTGCACGCCCTTTCTGGCGGTCGCCGATGTTGAGGGTTGGTATGCCGAATGAAGGAGCCTCGATAAGTCCACTTGAAGAATTGCCTACAGCTGCAGCGGCATGACGTAATGCCGAGTAATATTTCAGCCTTCCCAAAGATGCCACCGCCTTCACGCTTTCCGGTCTTGATTGCGCCCATTGGCGTATCATTGTCGCCACGGTGCGTCCCCCCGTGTCGGAATTCGGCATGGTGAAGAGCACTCTCCATCCCTTGGCTATGATCTTGTCGAGAGAGGAAAGAAGTGCGGAGGTCTGACGTTCTTCCTCGCCGGGCTGGGTGGTCACGGGATGGAACGTAGCCACGACATACTTTTCACCGAGTCTGAAATCGATTGCTTTCTCCAATTCCTGTAGCGGCAGACCCTTCTCCTCGCGTATGGATTGCGCACCGAGAGAGCCTACATGAAACACGCGGTCAGGCTCCTCACCCATCTGGATTATACGTCGGGCGTATAGTTCGGTTGAGGTGAAATGCAGTGATGAGAGTTTGGTGATGGCATGGCGTATGCAATCATCGTAAGCCCCTTCCGTAGTCTCCCCACCGTATAGGTGAGCCACAGGTATGCGGAAAATAAGGGCTGCTGAGGCGGCAGCAAGCATCTCATACCTGTCGCCGAGAATCACGGCAAGGTCGGGACGCAGTCGCTCAAAGGCATCTGCCATACCGATCTGGGTCAGTCCCATCGACTTGACCGTGGCAGCTGGGGAATCGCCGGAGAGAAGGGAGTCTATCCTCGCATCCACGTCAAACCCGTCGGCGATAATCTCATTTACCGTCATGCCATACTCCTGAGAGAGGTGCATGTTGGTGGCTATCACTTGCAGCTGTGCGTCGTCAGACTCCTTCACGGCTCTCATAAGAGGCACCATTATGCCGTAGTCGGCACGTGTGCCGGTGATGAAACAGATCTTTCTCATTATAGGTGGTGATAGTGGGTCATAGTTCAATCAAGTCGTCGGGATGGTAATGGCGGGTGGCGGTCCTGCCGATTATGTCGTCCCACATCATCGGGGATATTCCCGTGCCCGGACGTTTCGTCGTGAGATTCTCCGGAGAGAAGGTGTCGCCCTCGCGTATCTCCTTCGCTGCCACGATGCTCTTGCGAGCCACCGACATGTTTCTCCTTTCAGACGGGGATACACTCTTTATCGGGGAGCCGAGAGCCATGGCGATATGCTTTATCGTCTCCACCATGTCGTGCAGTTCGGTGGGATCGAGGGATGCGGTATGATCCGGTCCGGGGAGATTCTTGTCGAGGGTGAAGTGCTTCTCTATCACGGTTGCCCCCATAGCCGTGGCGGCAATCGGCACCTCGATACCTTTCGTATGGTCGGAATATCCCACGCTCACCCCGAAAGCCTCATGCAGAGTGAGCATAGCCTTCAGATTGACGTCAATATAAGGGGTGGGGTATTGGGTGTTGCAATGGAGCAGGGTGATGTCGTTGCGGCATAATCCGCCGTCGTAAAGTGCTTTCAAAGCGTTCTCCACGTCGGCGAGTGTGCTCATCCCCGTTGACATTATCACCGGTATATGCTTTTCGGCAATAGCTCTCAGATAGGGTAGGTTGGTGATTTCGCCTGACGGTATCTTCATATACTTCATGTCGAGCGATGCGAGGAAGTCGATGCTCTCGATATCGAAGGGCGTGGATAGGAACCCTATCCCTTTCTCGCGGGCATGAGCCGCGATTTTCCTGAAATCATCGTGCGACAGCTCAAGCTGACGGAGCATCTCCCTCTGGTTGTCGGCATTGCAGTTCTTGCGCTGGTAGTCGGCGGTATCAGCCGAACAGGTCACAAGTTTATCGGAGGAGAAAGTCTGGAATTTCACGAAGTCGGCACCGGCATCCGCGGCGGCATCCACGAGTTGAAGAGCCATTTCAAGCGATCCGTTATGGTTTACGCCGGCTTCGGCTATGATTATCGGTCTCATAAAAAGATTCTGATTGATAAGTTTAAATGGTTTAAGGTTTAAAGTTTATGGTTTATGATCATTAAATTTTGTATAATGAAAAGATTCGTGTATTTTCGTGAATCTTAAACCTTAAACCTTAAACTATAAACCATAAACCACTGAAGTGTAGCTTGCGAAACTTCAGTGACTGAGGTTTCAACGCTTTTTCAGTCTATGTAATTTTAGAGGGGAGCCGTGGTATATCCCCGGTTCCGTAAGGTCTCTGTTGACGGTCGCGCCCATTGCTACGGTCACTCCGGATGCGATTGTCACTCCGTTCATCACGTTTGCACCCAATCCGATGAAGCAATCCTCTCCGATGGTGACTCCACCGCCGATGGTTGCGCCGGGACCGATAAAAGTGTTGTCGCCGATCACGCAGTCATGTTCCACGATTGCGCCTGTGTTGACGATTACGTTCTCGCCGAGACGGGCACGGTTGACGACTGCACGGTTGAGGATGGCACATCCGTTGCCTACCGAGGAGTGGCGGGTGACGATAGCTGTGGGGGCAATGACGCTTACAAATTCAGCTCCGGCATCACGATATTTCTGTATAAGCCTCTTTCGCTTATCCATCACCGGCAGACCGGCATATACGAAAGCGACATGGAATTTATAGTCTTCATCGGCGAGAGCCGCCACGGCGGAGTCGTCGCCACGCCATTCCAGCTCCATCAATGGGGAGGGGGAAAGTGCGGTGTATCCGGCAAAGAAGTTAGGGTTGGTTACAGCTTCCGCCACGGATAGGGCATGTCCGCCACCGCCGGCGAGTATTATCCCCTTGCCGTGGTCTGCAACGTCAGGATGATTGTTGGTATCAGTCATAATTATAGGCGGTATTATTTAAGTTTCGCAAGTTTTTCAACTTGCTTCACTTAAATGGTTTAAGGTTTAAAGTTTATGGTTTATGATCATTAAATTTTGTATAATGAAAAGATTCGTGGATTTCCGTGAATCTTAAACCTTAAACTATAAACTATAAACCACTGAAGTGCAGCTTGCGAAACTTCAGTTATTTATTTCGTATGCGCAGTTCCCAGAATGCCACGGCAGAGGCAGCCGCCACGTTGAGGGAATCGACTCCATACGCCATCGGTATCTTCGCGGTGTAGTCGGCATTTTCAATCACGTTGAGAGCGAGTCCGTCCCCTTCCGTGCCGAGTATCAGTGCGAGACGAGGCTCCGCAGCAAGGGCGGCATCGTCGATACTTACCGATTTATCGGTGAGAGCTAAGGCGACTGTCTTGAATCCCATCTCTTTGAGAGCTGAGATCGGCGCGTCAATCCACGTCCACGGCACAAGGAATATCGTGCCCATCGACACGCGCACGGCACGCCTGTTGAGCGGGTCGCACGATGTGGGGGTGAGTAGCACGCAGTCGATACCCAAGGCAGCGGCTGAACGGAAGATTGCGCCGATATTGGTGGTGTCGGTCACTCCGTCGATTACGGCGATTCTTCGTGCGTCGCGGCATAGATCGCGGAAATCGGCAGTACTCTTTCTGCGCATGGCGCATAGCACCCCACGGGTGAGGGTGTATCCGGTGAGTTGGGCGAGCATCTCCCTGCTTCCGGTGAATACGGGCGTGTCAGGGCAGGCGTCGATAATCTCCTTGGCGTCACCATTTATATGCTTCTCCTCGCAGAGCAAGGAGATCGGTTCGTAACCGGCTTGGAGAGCGACCTTTATCACCTTCGGACTTTCCGCGATGAAAATCCCCTTATCCGGATCGAGCCGGTTTCTGAGCTGGGCTTCGGTAAGCGAAGAATAGACCTGCACATCCGGCTCGGATAACGATTGAAGTCTGATAATATTCATGATTCTGCAAATTTATAATTTTTTATCAAAATCACAAAAAGCATGATGAAGTTTGGTATAACATTTAGACAACATCAGTTAATCATAATAATATTTGCAAATTTGATACAATATATATAAATTTGCAATTCGCGAATTGCAAATTTATTTTGGATATGGCTAAAAATCATAACGGTATGCGACCTCAGGATATAGTAATATTTCCCGTGGTGAAAATTATACGTTTCGTCCGGATGCGGTGTTGGAGGTGTAAGGTTTCAAGTGTGCGGAGACCAATTGTTCCAACCCAGACTTTATATGGAGTATAAAAAACAGTTCGTTAAAAAGAGGGATTAAGGGGAAGTAATCGGAATAATTTTGTTACCTTTGCATAAAATTTGGTAAATCAACAACGACACTATTTAAATGACACTATTTAAATGAAGCTATTTATAAGAATGCGAAAAGAGAGGGTTTTCAGAGGTATGCTTTTCGGGATGATGCTCGCTTTCGTCAGCCTATCGGCATCAGCCTTCCGTCTGCATTGCGAGGAGGATACGGTGAAAATCAATAAGATATTGTCAATGGCAGCACAGAATGGCGGCTCCATTGGCGAACGTTGTGTCTTTGTGGCGAAACAATTGGAAGGCACGCCGTGGTCAGAACCTCACGACAATGATTCCATCGGCACCATCATGGTCAACCTTCACAGCTTTGACCGCATGGGCTTCGTCAACATAGTCTATGCCCTTGCTGACGCAAGCATGCGGAAATTGCCGACGATAAAGGAATTTGAGAAATCGCTTGAATCCATCAGTCGCCGTAAGGGTATAGATGATGGCTTCAGCGCACAGCTTATCTATGGGGCGGACTGGATTGTGGATAACGTCTACAGGGGACATCTGAAGGAGATGACCGAATACGTCACCGGGGGCGGATTCAAGACAAAGACCCTTGACTATATCACCCGCCACAAGGATGAGTATCCTGCGCTTAAAGATCCTAAGGTATATGACAAGGTGCGCATGATGGAGATGGGCTACCGTAGCCACCGAATACCACATCTTAAGAAACAGAGTGCCGCCAACAAACCTCTTCATGAGATAATGAAGGACGGCGACATAATAATGATGCTCTCGCAGGAGATTGATTTCGACATCTATGATGTGGGATTCATAGAGATGGTTGACGGTGAGCCGCATCTTATCCATATCTCTCATGAAAACGGCAACGTGACGGCAGATCCATATCCATTGTCAAGGTTGTTCAAGATCGATGGTCAGCATTTCTACGGCTACAGATGGTTGCGTCCGGCGGAGTGACCGTTGTCTGAGATATATTTATAGAAATAGATATTATCCTACAATACAGTGGATGTTTGTTTCCTAATGGGAAACAGACATCCTTTTTTGTTGAAATATGAGCGGAGAATAAGGGTAATTAGTTGCATAATGAAATGGAGAAAATGGGAGATTCGGAGCAATCCGACATCCGGAATGCCGATTTTTATGAAATTTCTTGGAATATTACTGACAAAATGCTAAATTTGCGACAAATAAAAAGACTTTCCCGCCTATGCACAACAACCACTCTCATCCTAAAATCATGATGATATACACCGGAGGCACTATCGGCATGCGAGAAAATCCGGTCACTAAGGCACTTGAACCGTTTGATTTTGACCATCTCATAGATAGTGTCCCAAAACTGAAGATGCTTGATTTTGAGATAGCCCATCATCAATTTGAGCAGCCTATCGATTCTTCCGCCATGACCCCGAGCCATTGGGGTGAGATCGCGAAAGTGATCGAGGATAATTATGAGAAATATGATGGTTTTGTTGTGCTTCACGGCACCGACACAATGGCTTACACGGCATCTGCCCTCAGCTTCATGTTTGAGAATCTCAACAAGCCGGTGATTATCACAGGTTCGCAATTGCCGATAGGGGAGGTGCGTACCGACGGAGAGGAGAACCTGATCACTTCGCTCCAGATAGCTGCAGCCCGCGATGCCAACGGCGAACATACTGTCAGAGAGGTGGCTATATTGTTTGAGAACTATCTCTGGCGAGGGAATCGCAGCACCAAGCGTAGTGCAGATAACTTCAATGCCTTCAAGAGCAACAACTATCCGGAATTAGCGAAGATCGGTCTTGGCATCACGTTCAACCGCGAGTCATTATGGCGCGGCGGACGGTCAGACCAGCCGCTGAAGGTGCATTACGACATGGATTGCAACGTAATGTTTATCGACCTGTTTCCGGGCATAGAGGAGAAGGTGGTGCGCCACATGCTTGCCACGCCGGATATCAAGGGTATCGTGCTAAAGACGTTCGGTGCAGGTAACGGACCTAACAGCCAATGGTTTATCGATGCAATAAAGGAGACGGTTGACCGAGGGATCGTGGTGCTCAACATCACGCAGTGCTACAACGGAAGCGTTGAGCCATACCGTTACGTCACGGGTCTTGATCTTGCGAATGCCGGGGTTATCTCCGGGCATGACATGACTTCGGAGGCGGCGATCACCAAACTGATGTATCTGCTTGGTAGGGGGATGAGTGCATCTGAGGTGAAAGTCTTTATGGAATGTAGTCTCAGGGGCGAGATGTCGTGCTGACAGGGAGATAGGCTGCCAGACATGGGGAATTTGGGATATAATTTGACTGTATGAGCAGGCTTGACTTGTACAGAAATTGCAAAAGTGGGATTATTTTTGTAATTTCGCTCCATAAAGAGTAAAATATGAACGGACTTACCGTGGCAGATTTTGCCGATACAGGTCAATGGCGGCTGATACTGAAGATATTTAATACAGGGATAGTCGCCTATTTGGAAAACACGATTCACACGGATCTTGAACCCCAAATGCTATTTTCCACCCAATGGGAGGCAGACGGGGTCAATCTGTTGCGCAATATAGAGAATGCAGTGTATGATCATCCCCGGGTGCTTGACGATTTCTCCGCAAAGATAATAATTTATGACCCGCGCACAGTCTTCTTGCCTACGGAGCTTGCTGAGGAATCTGAAGGTGGGGAGGAGACGTATTATACAGCATTATATGAGGCGGATCCCTCTGACGTCATCACAGGCAGCGATGCCGACGTGACGGTGGCGTATGCTCCCGCTCGCGGATTGAAGGGATTCCTACGCCGCACGTTCCCCGGAGCCAGGGTGGAATGTAACCTTATGGATATGCTGAAGCGATGCCGCAATGATGGTGAGGGCTATCGGATGTATGTGGAAGTGAGGGAAGGCGAGGCGGATTTCGTATTCCTGAATGGAAGGGATCTGATCTCCGCATCTACCCACGGATGGACTTCCGGAGATGATATTGTGTATCATGCACTCAACATAATGGAGGTCTACGGCGTTGCCTATTCAGAGGTGGCATGCAGGCTTACGGGGGATCATCTGCCGGAAGAGACTGCCGAAGCCTTGGGTAAGTTTTGTGGAAACAAAGAATAGAGTCATGAGAATCATAAGAGGAAAATATGGACGTCGGCGTTTCGAGGTGCCTAAGAACATTACGGCACGTCCGACAACGGATTTCGCACGTGAGAATCTGTTTAATGTGCTTGAAAATCTTGATGATTTCGAGGGGAAGACTGCTCTCGATCTTTTTGCCGGCACGGGAGCGATCAGTTTTGAGTTTCTTTCGCGTGGATGTTCGGAAGTGACTGCCGTGGAGTTGTCGCCCATACAGTCCGGGTTTATAAGAAGCGTGAAGGAGAAACTTGGCGATGAGTCATTGCGGGTGATAAAGGGGGATGTATTCAAGTTTATAGCCACGTGCCACCGGCAGTTTGACTTCATCTTCGCCGACCCTCCCTACGATCATCCGCGATTTGAGGAGGTGCCGGAGATGATACTCTCATCCGGCATGGTCAAGCACGGCACTGTAGTGATAATAGAGCATTCAAAGACGCGGGATTTTTCCAGGCTTCCGGGATTCTCGCAGCATAGGGTGTATGGCAGTGTCAACTTTTCCATATTCGTAGTTGAATAAAAACAAAAATCAGACAAACGTGATGTGCCGTCTTCCGTAGGCTGCACATTGAAAAATCTGTATAATCCAATGGATAATAAAATAAAACTTGATTCGATAGAGGAGGCGATAGATGATTTCCGTCAGGGGAAATTCATCATAGTTGTGGATGATGAGGACCGGGAGAATGAGGGCGACCTTATAATCGCGGCAGAGAAAATCACGGCTGATGATGTGAATTTCATGCTGAAGAATGCCCGCGGAGTGCTTTGTGCGCCAATCACCAATGCACGCTGTAAGGAACTTGACCTGCCTCATCAGGTTGAGGACAATACGTCAGTTCTCGGCACACCGTTTACCGTGACGGTCGACAAGCTTGAGGGATGCAGCACGGGCGTTTCGGCAGAAGACCGTGCCGCCACCATACGTGCGTTGGCAGATCCGGCATCAACCCCGGCGACGTTCGGACGCCCCGGGCATATCAACCCACTCTACGCACAGGACCGTGGCGTGATCCAGAGATGCGGCCACACGGAGGCGGCTGTGGATTTCGCCCGTCTTGCCGGACTGAACCCTGCGGCTGCACTCATGGAGATAATGAGCGACGACGGGTCGATGGCCCGTCTTCCCGAATTGCGTAAGCGTGCCGATGAATGGGGCTTGAAGCTGGTCAGCATCCGCGACCTGATAGCCTATCGGCTGAAGAATGATTCAATAGTGGAGGAGGGTGAAGAGGTGGATATGCCCACTGCCTACGGGCATTTCCGACTGATACCTTTCCGCCAGAAAGACAACGGTCTGGAGCATATTGCCCTTATCAAGGGTGATATCAGCAACGGTGAGCCTGTGCTCGTGAGAGTGCATTCGTCATGTGCTACGGGCGATATCTTCGGTTCGATGAGATGCGAATGTGGCGAACAGCTCCACCTTGCCCTGCAACGCATAGAGGAGGAGGGGCGAGGCGCGGTGATCTATCTGAATCAGGAGGGTAGAGGCATCGGGCTCATGGATAAGATAAAGGCTTATAAACTACAGGAGAACGGTCTCGACACGGTTGATGCAAACCTGCATCTCGGTCATAAGGCAGACGAGCGCGACTATGGCGTGGGTGCCAATATACTTCATGCCTTAGGAATCAGGAAGATGCGGCTGATGAGCAATAATCCGGTGAAGAGAATCGGTCTGGAGGGATACGGACTTGAGGTGGTTGAAAACGTGCCGATAGAGGTGGAGCCCAACAGATACAACCGCTTCTACATGCATACCAAGAAGGAACGCATGGGTCATGACCTTCATAAGGTGGACTGAACGAGACATATCACAAAGCGAGATTAAGATTCCGGTTGTCGAAGGCGACCGGAATTTTTTAGTAACTATATATGAGAGATATCAATAAGGAAATATTACGGCTTAGTGTGCCCGCGATTGTCAGCAACGTCACGGTGCCTCTGCTCAGTCTCTGCGACACAGCCATATCCGGGCATCTTGGCTCGGAACTGTATCTTGCGGCGATAGCCGTGGGGTCGGTGATGCTCAACGTGGTGTTCTGGCTTTTCGGATTTTTGCGTGCCGGCACCACGGGACTCACAGCCACAGCATTCGGAAAAGGGGACGACCTCAGCATCAGGAAGGTGTTTTCCCGATCATTAGGTATAGCTTTTACGGCTGGAGTGTGCATAATCCTGTTGCAGCTTCCGATAATGGAATTGCTCCTCCGTGTGATTCAAGCGGAGGAGGAAGTGATGGACTACGTGAGGCGATATTTCCGGATATGTATATTCGGGGCACCCGCCTTATTGGGGGTCATGTCGATAAGCGGCTGGTTTGTCGGTATGCAGACCACGGCATATCCCATGGCAATATCTATATCGGTGAATGTGATCAACATCGCATTCAGTTTCCTCTTCGTGTTCGGACTTGGGCTTGGATTCGAGGGGGTTGCGTGGGGCACTTTGTGTGCCAATTGGATAGGTCTTGCGATAGCCTACGCCTGTGCGGTGCGATTCAGAAGAGGTAAGCCCCTATGGTGTGGCGTAAGGGATATTGTGAGAGGGGGAGTGGGCAAATTCTTTTCTGTCAACGTCCATCTCTTCTTTCGGTCGGCATGTATAATATGCGTCAGTCTGGGTGTCACGTCAGCCGGTGCGCGCCTCGGCGCGTTGACGCTTGCAGTCAACGTTATAATCATGCAGCTCTTCCAATTCTTCTCCTTCTTCATGGATGGATTTGCATTCAGTGCGGAGGCTCTCGTCGGGCGTTACTTCGGTTCGCACGACATGACCACACTCCGCTCCACGGTAAAGGCTCTCCTGGGTTGGACTCTGCTGATGTCGCTCCTCTTCAGTGCGGTCTATGCCGGAGGGTGCGGACTTATATCCGGATTGCTTACTGATAGTGGTAGAGTGTTGGAAGGCGTGGTGGATCTAAGGGTGTGGATAGGATTGATACCGCTCTTGTCGTCATGGGCATTTATCTACGATGGCTTCTATGTGGGCATAACATCGACAAAGAAAATGATGTATGCCACGTTTTTTTCTACAATTGTTTTCTATATAATTGCGTTTGTAGATTATGGGGTGGATGGTTTCTGCATCGGTGTCAGGGGCAACGGGTATCTTTGGAGTGCATTTCTGAGTTATCTGATGCTCCGTGGAGCCATACTTGCAGCAGAATGGAAGCGAACAGTAGAAATAACAAGGAAATAGACTATGATAAAATTTGTAAACGCCAAGATAAATCTCGGATTGAATATAGTGCGTAAGAGGGAAGACGGCTATCATGATCTTGAGACAGTATTTTTTCCGGTCGGAATAGAAAGCGGCATGCCTCAGCAGCCGGAAGCATTCGACGATATACTTGAGGTCAACACCGACAGCAACCAGCTCAGCGGTTGCCGGTTTCAGCTGATGGGGCGGCGCATAGATTGTGCTCCTGAGAAGAATCTTGTGGTCAAGGCAGCCACTCTTTTTATCCAGACGTATGTGAAAAAGTATGACGACCTGTCGGATATGGGAATGTTCAACATCATACTCGACAAGCATCTGCCGGATGGAGCCGGACTTGGCGGCGGAAGTGCGGATGCCTCATTCACGCTCATGACGCTCAACGAGATTACGGGTGAGAAATTCGGACGTAACGAATTGTGTAACATGGCGGTGAAGCTTGGGGCAGATTGCCCGTTCTTCATCTACAACACCCCCTGCTTTGCAGAGGGTATAGGCGAGATATTGACTCCGGTGGAGATTGACCTCAGCGGCAGATGGCTGTTGATAGTCAAGCCGGCAATCCATGTGTCGACCAAAGAGGCATTCAGCGGCATCTCGCCCAAGGAGCCGAAATTTGATCTGCGGTTCCTGCCCGATCTGCCGTTGGAACGCTGGAAAGATATGGTGGTCAACGATTTTGAGGCATCCCTTTTCCCACTTTATCCTAAGTTGGCAGAGTTGAAGGATACATTCTATGAAAGCGGGGCAACGTATGCCTCCATGTCGGGATCCGGCTCCGCTATCTATGGAATCTATACTGACGGAGAGGCGGCTAAGGCGGCACGTGATAAATTTATCTCAACTTATAGTGGAGTTTGGTTGTTTGAATTATAGGCTTGTAAAAAATACTTATCAAGGATAAGAGGATAAAATCGCTAAGGCTCATAAAGAATGCCATCGATATGATGCGATTTATGTAGGCTGATGCGGATTTTAACATTTATTGGCGCAATATTTGAGTAAACAAGAATTAAAAAACAACTATCCATTATGGGAAATAATAAACACACAGAAGATAAAGATGCCCGTTTCTCTCAGGAGGAAGCGGTCAAGGATGAGAATATGGAGAAAGAGTCTCCCATAGCAGAGGAGAATCCTTCCGGCGATAAAGATGCCGCCCCGGCAGAGGAGACAGAGGAATCTTCACTTCGTAAGGAGGTTGAATCTCTTCGTACACAGGTGGAGAAGGAGAAGAAGGAATATCTGTTTCTCATGGCTGAGTTCGACAATTTCCGTAAGCGCACCCTGAAGGAGAAGAGCGAGATAATGAAGAATGCCGGCGAGAACGTTCTCAAAGGTTTGTTGCCGATCATGGATGACTTCGAGCGCGGGATTAAGGCTTCGGAAAACAGCGATGACAGTGATGCCATCAAGGAGGGTATGAAATTGATATATAATAAATTGAAGAAATATCTTTCCCAAAATGGCGTCAAGGAGTTTGATCCCTCTGACGATGTGTTTGATGCAGACCGTCATGAGGCGATATCGGTAGTGCCTGTTCCTGATGAGTCGAAGAAAGGTAAGATTCTCGATACTGTGGAGAAAGGCTACATGATCAATGACAAGGTTTTACGCCACGCCAAGGTTGTTGTGGCACAGTGATCCGGTAGGATTGTGAATGATGAAACCATAAAATGAGAGGTAAGCCATGGCAGAGAAAAGAGATTATTATGAGGTGCTTGGCGTCTCGAAAGGGGCAAGTGCCGATGAGATAAAGAAGGCATATCGCAAGATGGCGATTAAATACCACCCTGACAAGAATCCGGGCGACAAGGAGGCTGAGGAGAAATTCAAGGAGGCAGCCGAGGCATACGATGTGTTGAGTGATGCCGATAAACGCGCCCGTTACGACAAGTTCGGTCATTCGATGGGTCCGCAAGGATTCGGCGGTGCCGGCGGTGGCGGCGGTTTCTACAGTGGTGGCGGCATGTCGATGGAGGATATTTTTGCTCATTTCGGCGACATATTCGGTGATGGTTTCGGCGGCGGATTCAGTGGTGGATTCGGAGGAGCTACCGGCGGCGGTCGCACCCGTAAGCACGTGAACAAAGGCACCGATCTGCGCATCACAGTGAAAGTCACCCTGAAAGACGTCATGGATGGTGTAGACAAGAAGCTGAAGATACCCCGTATGGTGGCATGTTCGCATTGTAAGGGCACGGGTGCTAAAGATGGCACAGCGTTCCATACCTGCCAGCGTTGCCATGGCACGGGATATATCTCTCGTGTGCAGCAGACAATGTTCGGAGCCATGCAGAGCGAGGCAGTTTGTCCGGATTGCAATGGCGAGGGAAAGATCATCTCAGAGACATGCTCATATTGCGGAGGCACCGGAGTTGAGAAGAAAGAGGAGGTTGTCAGCTTCCATATCCCTGCCGGAGTGGAAGACGGCATGACTCTAACACTTCGCGGACAAGGCAACGCGCCACGCCACGGCGGAGTCAATGGAGATCTGCTCATAGTCATACAGGAGGAGAAGGATCCTGATCTGATAAGGGATGGCAATGATTTGATATATAATCTTATGCTTGACTTCCCGACAGCGGCGCTCGGCGGTACTGCCGAGATTCCGACCATCGGCGGGCGTGCACGTCTGAAGATTGCCCCCGGTACACAGCCCGGTAAGGTGCTACGCCTGAGAGGTAAGGGATTGCCTCAGATGAACACGAGCAACCGTGGCGACCTTCTGGTCAATGTCATGGTCTACGTGCCGGAATCGCTGACGGATGCCGAGAAGGCTGCGATAGAGAGCCTGAAGAACACTCCCAACGTAGTGCCGACCGAATCAACGGCAAAACGTATATTCTCGCGTCTGCGTCACATCTTTAATAAAGAAAGTCGCGGCGAATAAACAAACTGACGGCTATATAAGGCAATAAAGAAATATCCTGGCGGTTATGATATATATAAGGTGTCATATCCGTCAGGATTTTTTTATCAAATCGCTTTGACAATTTCATCCGGCGGATACACGCTATAAATACTCATCTCAAATTAAGGATATAAGGCCCCAAGTCAATAAAGTCCTTAAAGTCAATAATGACAATAATGACCTTAAAACCCTTAAATCCTTTAAATCCTTCATCTTCAAAATTATAACCCCTAACACCCATTTACGTATGAAAAAGATTTCCGTAATACTATGTGCATTGGCAGCGACATTGCCGATGTCGGCACAGATATATAAGGATCACACTGCTTCTCCCCATGAGCGGGCGGTGAGCATAGTCAAGGAGATGACGCTTCCGGAGAAAGTGTCGTTGATGAAACATGAATCGGCGGCAGTGCCCCGTCTCGGAATAAAACAATATAATTGGTGGAACGAGGCTCTTCATGGAGTGGCACGTGCCGGTCTTGCCACCGTCTTCCCTCAGCCCATCGGTATGGCTGCCACGTTTGATGACCGTATGGTATATGATGTGTTCACTGCTACATCGGATGAGGCGAGAGCCAAAAATCAGGTTGCCAAGCAGAATGGTCCGTTGCAGATCTATCAGGGTCTTACGTTCTGGACTCCCAACGTCAACATCTACCGCGACCCACGTTGGGGACGCGGACATGAGACCTACGGCGAGGACCCATATCTCACATCAAGGATGGGTACGAGCGTGGTGCGCGGACTTCAGGGCGACAGCTATGAGGGGGGAAGATATTCCGGCAGTGATTCGCCTAAATATCATAAGCTTCATGCGTGTGCAAAGCATTTCGCGGTGCATAGCGGTCCGGAATGGAACCGTCACTCCTATAATGCCGAGAATATCTCGCTCCGCGACCTTTATGAGACGTATCTTCCCGCCTTCAAGGCTCTTGTTGAGGATGCCGACGTGAAGGAGGTGATGTGTGCCTACAATCGTTATGAGGGTGAGCCATGCTGCGGAAGCAACCGTCTGCTCAACGGTATATTACGCGATGAATGGGGATATAAGGGTATCGTCCTTTCTGACTGCTGGGCGATAAATGATTTCTATGAACCGGGACGCCACGGCACGGAGCCGGATGCCGCTCATGCGGTGGCGACGGCAGTGCGCACGGGCACGGATCTTGAATGCGGACAGACCTACGGCAACCTTGTGGAGGCTGTCGAGAAGGGATTGATAAGCGAGGAGACGATTGACCGATCTGTAATCCGGTTGATGGAGGCACGCTATGAGCTTGGGGAGATGGATGATGATTCATTGGTGGAATGGACGAAAATACCATATTCGGTCGTAGGTTCGGCAGAGCATGGTAAGCTGGCAGAGAAAGTGGCAAGGGAATCAATAGTGCTTCTGAAAAATGACGGCATACTCCCGTTGAGGAAGGGTATCAAGGTAGGTCTTGTCGGACCGAACGCCAACGATTCAATAATGCAATGGGGCAACTACAATGGATTCCCAACATCCACGTCCACCCTCTACTCGGCATTGCGTGATAAGTTGCCGGAGGGGAATCTGGTGTTTGTTGACGGTATCGATCATACCGCCGACATAAGCGTTCAGAGCCATTTTGCCAATACCTGCGCCTCAAATGGCAAACCCGGTTTCGATGCCTATTACTGGAACCGCTGGATAGATTCAAACGATATCAATCTGAAGGAGAATCCGGAGGTGACATACAGTCAGACCACCCCGATAAATCTCACCACGTCAGGCGCGATAGTATGGGCACCGGGTGTTAACCTCGGAGGATTCTCCGGTCTGTTCAAGACAACGTTCACGGCACCCGCCACGGAGGAGATCGCCTTCTCGATGCAGACACAGGGCTACATGACATTGCGCATAGATGGGAAATGCGTCTTTAGAGGTGGTAATATGAAGAGCAAACGTGCTTACGTGCTGAAGGCAGAGAAGGGTCGTAGCTACGACATAGAGGTGACGTTCAACGCCACTGAGGGCGACTGCGCATCGCTTAATTTCGATTTCGGCAGTCAGAAGCCGCTCGATCTCGCATCGGTGACGGAGCAGCTAAAGGATTGCGACGTGGTTATCTTTGCCGGAGGTCTCTCCCCAATGCTTGAAGGCGAGGAGATGCAGGTGGCGGTTAAGGGTTTCCGTGGTGGCGACAGGGAGATCATAGAGTTGCCTGAGTCGCAGCAGCGTGTGCTTGATGCGCTTGCAAAGGCAGGAAAGAGGGTGGTCTACGTCAATTATTCCGGATCGGCAGTGGCTCTTACCGATGAGGCAGTTCCGGCAGAAGCCGTACTTCAGGCATGGTATCCCGGTCAGGCAGGTGGCGAGGCAGTGGCAGACGTGCTGTTGGGAGAGTATAACCCCGGTGGAAAACTTCCTTTGACGTTCTATAAGTCAACATCCGACCTTCCCGATTTTGAGGATTACAACATGACCAACCGCACTTACCGCTATTTCAAGGGTGAGCCGTTGTATGCGTTCGGACACGGATTGAGCTACACCACGTTTGACTACGGTAAGGGTAGCGTGAAAAAACGTGGTGATAACTATGAGCTGACCGTGCCGGTAAAGAATACCGGAGATATGGCTGGCGATGAGGTGGTGCAGGTGTATATTGCGAATCCGGCAGACGCAGAGGGTCCGAAGATGCAGTTGAGGGATTTCCGTCGCATCACCCTTAAACCGGGGGAATCTGCGGATGTGAAATTCTCGCTTACTCCGGAGCAGTTCAACTGGTATAATCCCTCAACCGGCGATATGCAGCCGCTAAAGGGTGATTGCCGTATCCTCTATGGTTCATCGTCGGATATGAAGAATCTGAAGACAGTGAATTGCCGTAGGAAATGATGCCATATAACTAATCGGAAATCTCAGCCTTTACCACCTTGCCGCTGAATATACTTACGTTTACGCGTGTGCCGGTGGGGAGATCCGGATTTATTCTGAATCTATGAGGTTGAATCCATAGATTATTACCGTTGGAGTCGGTTAGTCTCCATGCGGTTACAGGTTTATTGAAACCGGATCCGGTCTTTGTCGGGTCCGGTTTTTTATGATAGGTTTTGGTCATCACCACTGTCGGCAGACCGCTGTAGACCTCCTCATCGGCAAGATGAGCCACCTTCCGGTATATGTGTTCCGGATTATCGGCAATCGTATCATTCGGGATTCTCTGCATTACGGCATTATATTTTGCCGGTAGATGCCAGCCGTTTGATTCATATATGGATTTCACCTGTTGAAGCTCCCATAGTGACTGAGGGAAAGCACCTCTCGACGCGAGAGTCTCGGCAATGGATAACCGTATCTTCCCTTTGAATTGCTCCGGACCTGGGGCGTTGAGTGCGCGGTATAGGATTGCGACGTGCAGATGAGGGTTCTCGGCAGGTGATACGGTTGCGGCAAGTTTGCTCCAGAGGTAGAACTTGCCCGGGGCGAGTAGCAGAGCCTTGCGCAGCAGTTCGGCAGCCTTTGCCGTCTCATTGGCGAGGATATGCAGGGCAGCGCGTTGGCTTAGAAGATTGAAGCTGTCGGGATACGTGTCTACCGCCTTGTCGATTAGGGCAATGAAATTGGGAGAGGGTAGGGTGCGGGTCTCCTCCAACTCATCAACGCAGAGGGTGAGCAGTTTCTCCACGGTGGAACTGAGCGGTTTGTCATCAAGCGATTTTCTGTTCCAGTCGCCGGGACGCAGGTTATCCTGATTCCATAGCTTGAAGAAATTGACGATAGAGAATCTGACGGATTTATCCGACTTATTGTTGTAGACGGCATCCTTTGAATCTTTGTAGAGGTGTATCGCCTCTGTCAGAATCATGGAGTGTAGTTTGTGAGGCACCTTAATCTGCAACTTCAGATAGCGGGCGAGCATCCTTTTCCGAGTATCGATATTTCCGTCATGCGATTGATGCAAGGCATAATATATTATCCAGCCGAAGGGGTAATGGCTTTTGATGGGCATTGAGCCGTTGTCATGAAAAGGAGCCACATGCTCATACACCTTGACAGCATTCCCCGCCTTAGCGGATTCGAAGCCATTGGAAATCATTTTAATCAAGTCGGAGTCGTTCATAGGGAAAATTATTAGGGAAAATTATTTGGGGGGAAATTATTTGGGAACAATCTATATCAAGCAGCATCAAGCGGAATGATTGCTGTTTCGGTCGTTTCAGACGTTTCAGCTGTTTCAGACGTTTCAGCTTTATCGGTCTGTATCGCCTGTATCGGTCTGATACAACCGATACAGACCGATACAGCAGATTCAATATCAGTATTTGACTTTGTAAAGCCATTTCAGCGGAAATAACTCTTCCAAAGACCGGGTTTATTGCAGATTGCGGAAGATTATCTACAATAAATTAAACTATTAACGATGAGGGAGATAAAAAATTGTGTTCTAAAAGTTGGGAAATCTGATATGTTTCGTTATTTTTGCAGATGTAAGTTTTGAAAATGTAGAAATATGTTGCCATATTTAGTCGAATTGACAAGAGAGGAACGTATCCTCGGTTTTGTGGCTACGAGTATAGAGACATTATCCCGTAGGCTCAACCGTCCATATATTGAGGTGTATGCTGCCATGAAGGAATCCGGTGCACTTCAATATATGGTAGATTGCTATGAACCACTCCATACACAAAGTCGTGAATATGTGGATGATTCAATCCTTGAATTTATCCACAATAGAAATATAAGTATATGAAAGTATATCATGGTACATCATTGGTGGTAGCCTCTCCATTATGTCATGTCGGAAGAGACAATCTGGATTTTGGAAAAGGATTTTATGTTACTCCACTGTTGGATCAAGCAAGGTCTTGGGCACAATCTGTGTCAAGAAAAAGAAACGCGGATCCAGTTGTGAATATTTATGAATTTGATAAAGATGGTTATTTATCAGAGGCAAAATATAAATCGTTCCCATGTTACGACACAGAGTGGCTTGACTTTGTTGTAAGATGTCGCAATTTAGATCCGATTGCGAATAAATATGATTATATCGATGGTGGAGTTGCCAATGATAATGTCATTGATACAGTACGTTTGTATGCGTTAGGTTTGATGGATTTGGAAACAGCTTTGAGGAGATTGTCTTATCATAAGCCGAATCATCAGATATGTTTGAAAAATCAAATTCTACTTTTGAAATATCTTAAATTTGAAGGAATAGATTAGTATGGATGATCCTGTGAAATTGCCGGAAGTACAAGACCTTATCTTGGGGAATCAGATAGGTTGTATTGCCTACGAATTATCAAAAAGATTGGATGTGGATCCAATCTTTGCACTGATGTTGTTTTACGAGAGCAAGACATGCCGACAGCTACATGACAAGGCAACCGGTCTGTATCTTTTCAGCGAGAAATATTTGGCTGATGAGTTTGTGCTTGAGAAACAAGGACGGTAGTAATTAGTAGTCATAGGCGCGTGAGGACGTGCGGCAGCAGGTTACGGGTGGAGGCGTTGAACCGTACTTTGTAGGATTTGGCGGAGGCATCGTAGCCTTCGATTACACCTTCCCCAAAAATCTTGTGACTCACACGTGTGCCGTTATCCCATGGTTTCTCCCCGTCTTCACACAACTCCTGATTCAGCATACTGACCAGTCCGGCTGTGCCGGCTTTCAATACAGGGTCAAGTTTACCCTCCACTCTCAGCATGCCTTCCGGCACTTCCGACAGAAAGCGTGATGGGAATTTCAGCGCACCATTCTCATTCATGTAGCCCTCCGATTCGCAGAGCCACAGCATCCGCTCCGCACGCGTAACTGCCACGTACATCAGCCTACGTTCCTCCTCCTCACCATCCTGACGGCGTTCGCGTATCGCACGGTGATTGGGGAAGATACCCTCCGTCAGTCCGATTACAAACACTTCCGGAAACTCCAGACCTTTCGACTGGTGTATCGTCATCATCCTGACACGCTCGGAATCATTCGATCGGTCGGCATTAGTGTATAGGGCAATCTCCTGAAGATATGACGTGAGGTCGGCATCCCCCTCATCGATACGTCCCTCCTCAAACTCCTTCATAGAATTGATGAGTTCGGTGAGATTCTCAAGCCGTTCCTCCTCCTCATCCGTGCGGTAGAGGTCGCCCAATCCGCTCTCCTTTAGAATCCAATCCGTAAGTTCAGACACCGGCATTATCCCAACCCTTGCGCGTGCATCATCAATCAGCTTCAGGAAGTTCCGCAAGGTTGGTTTTGAAAACCGTTTGTCGTCGATATGATTACGTAGGGCAGTCATAAGCGAAGTGTCCTCCTCCTCCGCGATTGCAGAGAGAGCCTTCAGTGAGGCATCACCGAATTTCCTTGCCGGAAGATTGATTATGCGGCGGAATGAGAGGTCGTCGTTGTCAGTGGCGACAATACGGAGGTATGACAGCACATCCTTTATCTCCTTACGTTCGAAGAAACGGACTCCACCCCATACGGAATAGGGGATATGCAGCTTCAGAAGAGATTGCTCAATCTGTCGCGAGAGGAACGAACTGCGGTAGAGAATGGCGAAATCACCATATCCCATACCCTCCTTCACGGCATCGTCAATGCGCGAGGCTATGAACGCAGCCTCCTCCTTATCCGATTTGGCATGGAGATGCACCACCTGCCGCTCATTGAGCTTCACAGTGAAAAGCTCCTTCTTCACGCGGTTGTGGTTATGCTCTATTATATGGTTAGCCACTTCAAGGATATCCGGTGTTGACCGGTAGTTCTCATTAAGGATGATGTCTGTGTGAGCCTTGAAGTCGACGAAAATCTTTGGATTCGCGCCTCTCCATTCGTAGATCGCCTGGTCCGGGTCACCGACCACGAAGAGGTTGCCGTGATTCTCCGTTATGGCGTGCAGCAGTTTCCAGTCATCGCCGGTGCAGTCCTGCACCTCATCGACCATCACATAGTTTATCTTCTCCGTCCAATATTTCCGAGCATCATCGAAATGCTGGAGGATGTATAGAGTGAAATACAGCAGGTCGTCATAATCGAGGGCGAATTGCTTCAGTTGTAGGCGTAGGTATCTCACCGTGGCATCCGGAGCCTCGGATGAGGAGCAGGGGAGCAGATGCTTCTGTATGTACTGCATCGGCTCATAACCCTTGTAGGCAGCCACGCTTTTCAGAAATCTCTCGGCAGTGGTCTTGCGTCGGTCAATGCCAAATTCCTGCATCGCCTGTCTTGCAAGAGCCTTCCCGTCCTCCTCATCGATTATCGTGAAGTTGCGGGGATAGCCTATGCGGTAGATCTCCTTACGAAGGAACTTTGCGCAGAAGCTATGTATTGTGCAGATGAAATCGTTGACGCTGCCACGGTCTACCATCGTGGATATCCTTCGTTTCATCTCCTGCGCAGCCTTGTTGGTAAACGTCAGGCAAAGGATATTCCCCGGACTGATGCCTACCTCATTTGCAAGGAAGGCATACCGATGTGCAAGTACGCGTGTCTTGCCCGAGCCGGCTCCGGCAATGACGCGCACCCGTCCTTCAGTAGCCTCCACGGCCTGTTGTTGTCGCGTGTTAAGGTTCATATATCAAAGCCACGGCAGTGGAGGCGATACCCTCTTTCCTACCGGTGAAACCAAGTTTTTCTGTTGTCGTAGCCTTCACCGACACGGCATCGACAGCCACGTTCATCACGTCGGCGAGGCATTGCCTCATCTCGTCGATGTGCGGCTTGAATTTTGGAGCCTCCGCCATGATTGTCACGTCGACATTCCCGATCTCCCAACCGCGTTCGCGTATCATGCGGCACACCTCTTTCAGAAGCAGTTTGCTGTCCGCACCCTTATACTTGGGATCGGTGTCGGGGAAATGATAACCTATATCTCTAAGAGCGAGTGCCCCGAGAAGGGCATCGCAAAGTGCGTGTATCGCCACGTCGGCATCGCTGTGTCCGAGCAGACCGTGGGTATGGGGCAGTTTTATGCCGCATATCCAGAGTTCTCTGTCTTCCACTAATTTATGTACGTCGTAGCCTTGTCCTATTCTAAACATGATGATTTGATTTACTGAAGTTTCGCAAGCTACACTTCAGTGGTTGATAGTTTATAGTTTAAGGTTTAAGATTCACGGAAATCTACGAATCTTTTCATTATACAAAATGTAATGATAATAAACCATAAACTTTAAACCTTAAACCATTTAAGTGAAGCAAGTTGGCAAACTTGCGAAACTTAAATTATTTATCTTTTTCTTTTCCCGAAGAGATCCTGAATGCCGTCCATGTCGAAGGAGAGGGTGAAGCGCAGGGTCTGGTCGAGGGGTGAACTTTGGGCGGTGGCGAGCATATATGAGGCGTCAAGACGCACCACGTTGAGGGCGAAGCCGGCTCCGAACGTGAAGTAGCTGCGTCCACCTTTCGATTGGTTCTCGTAGTTGTAACCCATACGGGCGAAGAATTGCTGGTTGTAGGCATACTCTCCACCGAAGGATACGTTTATCTCCTTCAATTCCTCACTGAAGCCACCGGGAGCATCGGAGAAACTCTTGAAGATGCCGGTGATGGGCGACATGGTTTCCCATTTCTCAAGAGCCTCCTCATATTCGGTCTGTCCTTCGATTGAATCCATGTCGTAGTCACGTTCGCGCGGACGTGTCGGCACGAGGAGCTTGTTGAGGTCAAGACCTATTGAGAGAGTGTTGTAGTCGGCGAGAGGGAACATGAACTGGGTTCCGAGTCGTAGGTTTGTAGGCAGGAACGCATAGTTTGTGCCGTGGTCATAGCTGACCTTCGTACCGATATTGGAGATGTCGAAGCCCCAAGAGAATTGACATTCGTTCCTGCCGACCATGGGATATGTGACGTAGTATCCGGAAAGGTCAACGGAGAAGGCGTTTGCCGCCGTGTTGCTCTCGCCGGAATAGGAGTCGTCGTAAGCAAGGTCGGAAAGGATGTAGCGCAGCACCACGCCCATGGAGAATTTCTCCGAAAGCTTCCTCGAGTATCCCAAGTCGAGCGCGAACTCGTATGGATTTATGGTCTGTACGGTTGCTCCGGTGGTGCTTTCTCCGACTGTCACCTCGCCCAAAGAGAAATATCTGAAAGATGCGCTCAACGCCTGGTTGTCGCCACTGCCGAGTTTCCAATAGCCGGTGAGGTCGGCGAGGAATATATCATTGACAATCTTGCGCAACCACGGGGTGTAGGATATAGCCGCACCTCCGTTGCTGTAGGCGAATGCGTATTTTGCCGGATTCCAGAACTGGGAGTTGATGTCAGGATCAGTGGCTGCTCCTAAATTACCCATACCGGATCCGCGTGCATCAGGAGTGATGCTCAGAGTGGTTACTCCGGTATTGACCGGATTGAAGTCATTATCCTTAATATCGTTCTTAGCGTATGCCGATATCGAAGAGATGGCAGCCAACGACAGGATAATGAAGCTGAGTCTATTATTTGCGTTCATATCAGAGGATCATTTTACGGGTACAGAGAGAAGAGATGTTTCTCCCGATTTGATTTCCAGCATATCTCCGATGCGCACCTCGACGCTTTCAGAGAGAGAGGGTATTATGATGTCGCCCATCTTCAGGGAGTTGGTCACAGATACGGCAGCCACAATCTCATCGATAGGCATGCGCAGCTTCTCAACCGACCAGGATGCAGCGGACTCTCCATTTTTTAGGAGATTTATCGCTGAGTCGTCGGTGAAATTCTCCACCGGCATGAAATCGCCGATTATCAGCGACCTGTCGAATGAATATGCCCTGTCGGTGGAAAGATTCCTGCGGATCAGTTCCTCCCTGAGAGCCGGAAGCCGGAAATGTATTGCGGGAGCCGCCTCAGAGTAATATCTTTTTGCAAAACGCGGGGATATGGATTTACCGAGCCGGTTCACTTTCAATGCAATCACGAGCCGGGCATCGGCAAAATCCTCCAATTCGGGTATAAAGAATGGTTTCCCGGCATTACAGATGGCGGAGTCAGCCAAGAAATACCAATTGGCATCATTGTTGGCATTGTCAGGCGCATTGTCGGATGCATCTGCGATAAGATTATTTTCAATTACAAAAGTTTTCATCAGATTTCGGCATTAAGACGATTGTAGATAAGGGCGAGGTGGGCGTAGATGGAAGTGTTTGACATTACGATCCCTTCGGCTACCTTCACTCTATATGGCGTGAAATTCCATATTGCGCGTATCCCTTCGCCGATAGCGATGTCGGCAGTGTCTTGAGCGCAATCAGCCGGAACGGTGAGAATACCTATTGTGGCGGGATTGCTCTCCATCACAGTGGCAAGGGAATCAATATGGTATATCGGCACGTCGCCGACCATGTTCCCCACCTTTTTATTGTCGATGTCAAACCCTGCCACGATGTCAAGACCATAGTTCGCAAGTCCGGAATCAAGCATGAGTGCTTTGCCAAGACTTCCCGCACCGAAAATGTAGGCTTTGTGAGAGATCCTGAATCCGAGGAAGTCGGCAAGAGACGAGACGAGGGCGTTCACCTCATATCCGATGCGAGTCTTACCCTTGAGCGAAAGAAAGGAGAGATCTTTCGCAATCTGTGAGGCATCCACGTTAAGAGCTCTTGAAATCTGAGTGGAAGATACGTATTCGATGTCCTGCGCCTTCAATATCTCGACGTATGCAAGATACCAGGGAAGGCGTCGGAGAGTAGGTTCCGGAAGTATGAGATTGTTGATCACCATATTCTTAAAAATTCGATTCAAGATTATTTAGCTGTTACCGCCAGTTTACCGGATTTTGAGATCTCCGCACCGTTATTGGTGGTAATAATCGCCCGGTAGGGATATATGCCACGTTCCACCCTTACGCCGTTGCTGTCGCATAGATTCCATCCGATGATGGACTGTGACGCCGACATAGAGCCGGCTTTCCCGCTCCATATCAGTTTCCCGGCAAGATTAAACACCTCCACCCGACATTCCGTGATGCCGTCGGCGGCATCTGTCTTTACGAAGAAGTTGACATTCGTGGATGCCGGATTAGCATCAGTGTATAGTGCGGTGATCGAGGGGAGCCATGCAGCCGCCACTTTAAAAGATATGGAGGCGGATGAGGAGTTGTTGGCATTGTCCCACACCGTAAGTGTCAGTGTATGTTCGCCCGGATCAAGGGCATTCAGAGGATAGCTAATCTCTCCGGCTGTCGGATCAGACTCATCGGGAGAGAAATAGAGCGACACGTCGTTGAGATAAGTTTTCTTGTCAATGTCAATCGTGATTTTATGTCCGATACCTGCGTCCGATACGTTTATGCCTGAAGGGTCAGACACGAACGCCCTTACTATCGGCGACGGTCCTGTTGTCATACCGTCGGAGAATGATTCGGAGTTAAGGAATAGGGAGGTGATAAGCGGTCCGTCGTTGTCTTCCGGAGCATTCGGATCCATACCGTAGATGAAGAATCTGTCGGTAGAGCCGTTTGCCTCCCTCCCTGCGGCATCATGAGCATATAGCGACAGTAGGGCGGGGCTATAGTTATTCTCAATTTCAGCCGGCATATTTATTACCGTTTCCCATACTCCCCCCGTAGCCTTTGCCTTACTTGTGATAAGGCGGGTCTTGCGGTCGTTATAGGTTATGGGTTTGCCGTCCTTCCCGTTGCCGTTGGTGGTAATAGCCTTCTCAGCGTCATACACCATAAACTGCACCTGTCCGTTGAAATCCTCGATAGTGTTCCCCTCGAAGTCGGTTATGCGTCCCGCCAGACTGACGGATGAACGCGCCGCTATTGTCGGAAGGTTATCGGAGTCGGAAAGGTCGTTGTCATTTATACGGTCAACCACCACTCTGTAGGAGGGTGAGGGTAGACGCATGGCAGGATCACCCATTAAACCATATTTAAGTTTGTTATCCTCATTCTGGATGGCATTTTTCCCTTTAATCATCATGTCGCCTATTCTAAGAGGCATACCGTCGGCATCGCGTTGGAATACGAACTCGGATGTCGCGATGTCAAGCGGACCATTACGGGATATGAGCACGGTTCGGCTCGGACATATCATGCCGATTACACCGGAGTCGGGATTGAGCCACATCATTTCTCCACCGCTCGTCTCGTCGGCATCCCATCTCATAAATTCGCATGTGGCGGCATATAGGAAGGGCAGTTTCGTATGGTTAAGCCCGGTTATGTCGGACCATGTCAGCAGGTTCTCGTGTCCCCAGCTTTTGGGGTTGGCATGACCGATATAGTTCCATAGCATTACCCCCTCGGCGAGTTTGTCAAACATCCGTTGTTTAGCTTCCGGATAGACAGGACCGGTGGCGGAGTACGAGAGTTTATAAGCATCGAGATACAGACGTTCATACAGATAATCCTTTCCGTTGCCGTTGCTCTGCATCGCATCGCATACCATCTCTGCTTGGTCGAGATGCACGCCTTTGTCCTGATCGTCGGCAATCACCATGACGTTGTTGCGCCATGCTCCGAGAGTGGGCTGAAGCACGTATCGTTCCAGCTTGTTGGCTGCCGACAATGCTTCTGTTGCACTCTTCACCGGCATTCTCCCAACAGCCACATCTATTTTTGCATTTATCATGGAAAGACCGGGGTAGTAATCTTCCATCATCCCCACATAGTCATCAGTGGAATAGGATGATGATTCTGTCTCACCTGTTGGAGACTGCCATATCGGCACGCGTGGGTAGCCTGCATTCTTCACGGCAGGTGAGTTCATCTTGTTGTCGTATGTCGGACGACTCATTATCAGACAATAACGTGTAGCCTTCTCACCGGATACCGCAGCTCTGTCAAACCACATCTTCAGCAATTTTCTGAAGGCGGTCACGTCGGGAGTGCCGGATGAGAACTCATTGTATATTGTCTCGGGAGTGACTACAAGCGAGGTCAACCCGTCTGATTTCTCATGAATTGCGGCTATCTTGTCGGCGGCGGCACGATATTCGGAGGGGGTGATTATAAGGAGTCCGGGAGCCGGGAGGGCATGTAGATTCTGGTTGTTCACTTTTCCGGCAGCCGTGGCCTGACGTGTCACTTTCGTCGGATTGAAAGCCACGTACTCCCCATATCCGGCAGGTATTGCGAATGTGGCTTTAGAGCCATTGAGGGTATAGGCAATCTTCAGGGGATTCGCGGGGTCGGTGACGTTCCAGATTACGGTATTGCTGTCGCACCCGTCAACGTTGACCACAGCATTATTATCAGGCGCAAGATAGAAATAAAGCTCATTCTCATGAAGTTTAAGTTCTCGTTGATAGGTTATGCGGATATAGTCGAGTGCCGCAGTGAAAAGAGCTCCCGTATTTGAATATTTTATCTGAAGGTTAAGTTTTTCGCCGCAATCCTCAATCCGTTTTGTAGAGTTGCCGAGTGCAAGGAAAGTCCCTGATGAATTTACCCCCGAAATCTTGTCGGCGGTGGTTGATGGGAGAGTGTTGCCGTTGGCGGAGAAGATAAGGGATGATGATCCGTTGGTCACTTTTGCCCCGAATCTCACGGTCATCATTGCTTCTCCGCTTATTCCGGGCAGGGAGAATTGGAAATTCTGGTTTCTCTGCGCCTTGAAATCCTCACCGAGCATGAGCCTTCCGGAGTTGTAGGGAGCGAGGATATCGCGTTCATGCACCAGGCGTTCGGTGAAATATGGCTCGGCATCGGCAGTAGCCTCTACAGCGGGCATATCGCCCGGAGCAAATGTCTCATTGTCGGAATCACTGATGAAATAGAATGCACGGTCGGAATATGGGTTGAGGGTGTGGGTATAATTTGAGGGGTCATAATTCCATGATATGGTGGAATGACCGAAGAACACTATCCCTTGTGCAGTCCTTATTGCCGGCACCGGTGGGAGGTCGTCGATCATGTCTTCGTCAAGATATTCCGGCAGCATCCGTCCGCCGTAGCCATATACGTTTACCTTTTCCGGATTGGCAAAACCGAGATTTCTGAGCGTGGAATTAGTGATGAGTTGCACCCCCGTCTGCTTCACCTCAATCTTAGCCCACTTCCCGGAAGCCAGCCGTGAGTTTTCGGCATAATGGTCGGGAGAGAGAGGATAGGCGTTCTCAGCCGTCATTATAAGTAGGACTATAAATAGGACTACGACGGCGTAAATCCCTGACAGGATTCTGACGACGGAAAAAATATTATTATTATAGGAAAAAATTGAACGTTTCAAAATAATAAAAGTTGAGGATATGATGCGGTTTTATCACTTCATGAGAAGCATAGACAACTTCATAACGTCAATTAGCCTCTGTTATTGCTTATGAGAGGATTGCTTGTTAGGAGGAGAGTAGGGCCAAAGATCGCCCTGAAGGAATCTTTCCCATTCGTCGTTGTTGCCGCAGAAAGTGTTTAGGTCAACATCTCCGGATATTCCGTTTACTCTTCCGCGATGGTTGAATTGCCAGAAGCTCCATTCTGCGTTGATCGGTGTTTCGGAGAATCCGCATATCCATAGTGGGTATCCCGGGAATGTCTCGGCAAGATATTCGTAATATCCGTCTCGGTTGGTATAGAACATTACCCTATGTCCGAGAAGATTCAGATAGTCCACCATCTCCGAAAGCCGTCTCACGACAGTGGCGGTGGGTATGGAGTCCGGATTACCCGCTTTCTCCACGTCGATGACCAGTCCGAGTTCAGGTTGTCTTTTCCCAACCGTCCTCATGAGGTTCAACGCCTGTTCCACACCATCCTTATCAAAACGGAAGAAATGGTATATTCCGGTCTTCAATCCGGCTTTCTTAGCCTTGTCATAATTCACGCGGAATTTCTTGTCCTTGAAGTCGCCCCCCTCCGTAGCCTTGATGAATACGAATTCAAAACCCTCCTTAGCCACCTTGTTCATATCGATCACTCCGTTATGGGCAGACACGTCGATACCTCTCACGGGATACCTCTCGGGATCGACGTATGGAGGGGATGTCATGAACTGCCGATATGCCCATATCGCAGCGAATACGAGCAACATGCAAACCATCAGGAAGCCGGCGGCAACCAAACGATCTTTCCATGGACGATTTCTAAAAGGCATTTTCATAACACAAATTTAAGTAAAAAAGTCGATAGAAATGACAAGAAGTAGAGAAAATAATAATGGTGAAATCCTCGTTAACATTTTTAAACCATAAAATATCGTCGTAATAAGCCACTAAAACTGAATAAGCCTCTATAAAATGATAGATGATAAAAAATAATGAGGTTTAGACAACTTCAAGATTTTGAATTGTCGGCGAATTGGTATAATTTTGCAGAAGATTAGATGAGTGATGCGAGCTTTCATATCATAGCGATAACCGTCGCCGCAGTAGCCATAATAAAGGGCTTTAGCAGCGGGTTTACAAGACAGGTTTCAGGCGTGCTGGGTTTTGCATTCGGCACCGTCTGCGCACACGTGTTTGATTCACAGGTGGAAGAGATCCTGCGTATGTTGTTGCCATGGTTGCGCCGGAGTGTTGGCGGGGCATTTATCTACAGCGTGGTTTCATCTGCAATCATATACTCTGTGGTCTTCACGTTGTTCCGCAGCTTTACGAGAGTGTTGAGGAGCGCGATGCAGGTTTTCTATGTGGGAATGCTCGATAAACTTCTTGGCGCGGGTTTCTGCCTGATGAAGTATATGCTTGGGTTGTCGATTGTCTATAACCTCATACTATGTGTGGATCCGACGTCGCGCCTTATGAAATATGCCACTGCCCGGGATGGCAACATCGTGGAAGTGGTCATGATGTTGGCACCGGGGCTCCTCGGCTGCCATAGCTATGAGGATCTCTCTCATCTCATCCAGCTGAGAGAAGCTAAGAAAATAAGCTGCAACATAAACAATGCTTCGGATGTTATAGAAGATAAGGGCTTCAAGAGTCATTGCACTTACGTTTCCGAAGCCGAAATATATAAAGACGATGCTTAAAGTAAACAATCTGCGAGCCGAAATCAACGGCAAAGAAATATTGAAGGGTATCAACCTGGAGGTGCGTCCCGGAGAGGTGCACGCGATAATGGGACCCAATGGGTCGGGTAAATCCACGCTCTCAATGGTGCTTGCCGGCAATCCGGCGTATGAGGTGACTGGGGGCACGGCAGAGTTCTATGGCAAGGATCTTCTGGCTATGCCGCCTGAAGTGAGGAGTCATGAGGGTCTGTTTCTCGGATTCCAGTATCCGGTGGAGATTCCCGGTGTGTCGATGGTCAACTTCATGCGTGCGGCAGTCAATGCTAAGAGGGAATATTTCGGAGAGCCGCCCATGAGTGCGACCGACTTCCTGAAGATGATGCGCGAGAAACGTGCCATTGTCGAACTTGACAACAAACTCGCCTCCCGCTCGGTCAACGAGGGTTTTTCCGGTGGTGAGAAGAAAAGGAATGAGATTTTTCAGATGGCTGTGCTTGAGCCTAAACTCTCGATACTCGATGAGACAGACTCCGGTCTTGACATAGATGCGCTCAGAGTGGTGGCAGAGGGCGTCAACAAACTTAAATCCGACAATAATGCCACGATCGTGATCACCCACTATCAGCGACTCCTTGACTATATAAAGCCGGAATTCATCCATATCCTCTATAAGGGGCGTATCGTCATGACCGGCGGTCCGGAACTTGCCCTGGAGCTTGAGGAGCGTGGATATGATTGGATTAAGCAGCAGGTAGACAATGAGGAGGTGAAAGGTTAAGACTATGAGTGCGCTTCAACAATATATAGATCTTTTCCGGGAGCACAGGGATCTGGTGGATTCCGGCAGTGCGCACGTGATGAACGCGATGCGTAATCCTGCACTCGCATCACTTGAAAACATGCAGTTGCCGAAAAAGGGGAGTGAGAATTACGAGACCACGGATCTGGAGACGATTCTCGCGCCTGACTACGGCGTGAATATAGCCCGCGTAAGTATAGACGTCAATCCCGGAGCGACGTTTCATTGCGGGGTGCCCAATCTGTCGACGTCGTTGTTCTTTATGGTCAACGATATTTATGGAGAGGCGGAGCGTGCGAGAAACGGTCTGCCTGAGGGTGCATATATCGGGAGCCTGCGTCGTTTTGCCATAGAGCATCCGGAGATTTCCGCACGCTATTATGGCAAATGTGCCGATCTGTCGAATCCCATCGTGGCTCTTGACACACTTCTTGCCCAGGATGGCATTGTGATCTGGGTGAAGCAGGGAGTGAAGGTTGAGAAGCCTATACAGATTGTGAATATCCTGCAGAACGGTGCTCCGCTCATGGCTGTGAGAAGGGTGCTTATAATTGCCGAGGAGGATGCAGAGGTGAAGGTGCTGACGTGCGACCACACCCAGAATCCGGATATGGATTTTCTCGCGTTGCAGACGATAGAGATATTTGCCGAAAAGTGTGCAAAGGTAGATTATTATGACCTTGAGGAGAGCACAGAGCGCACGTCTCGTCTGTCGTCGCTCTATCTCCGTCAGGAGGAGGGGAGCGAGGTGATGATCGACGGATTGACCCTTTACAACGGCAGCACCCGCAACGAATACCATTGTGCGTTTGAGGGTGAGCATTGCTCTCTGCGTCTTTACGGCATGGGCATTGAGGATCGCGACCGTCATCTCGACACGTATTCGCGTGTGGAGCACAAGAAGGGTCATTGCAAAACAGATGAGCTTTTCAAATATGTGCTTGACGATAATGCCGTCGGAGCATTTACGGGTCTGATAAAGGTGGAGCAGGGGGCTGACAAGACGGAGGCTTACCAGAACAACCGCAACATAGTGGGTAGCGACACCGCGAGGATGTATTCCAAGCCTCAGCTGGAGATTTATGACGACGACGTGAAATGCAGCCACGGTACGGCTATCGGTCAGCTTGACGAGATGCAGGTGTTCTATATGCGCACACGCGGTTTGTCGGAACAGACTGCCAAATTCCTGCTTAAACAGGCATTTATGTCAGACATAATCGAAGGGGTTAGCCTCCCCGGACTAAAGGAACGTCTTCATCTTTTAGTGGAGAGACGTTTCTCTGGAGTCGCCTCGAGTTGCGCGGCTTGCAATTCCGCCTGTGGCACAACTACAGAATGAATCATGGAGAATATCGACGTAAATAAGATAAGGGAGGAATTTCCGATACTTTCGCGAGAGGTGGCGGGGAAGCCGATGGTCTATCTTGACAATACCGCCACGTCGCAGACACCGATGCGCGTGGTGGATGAGATAACACGTATCTACACCAGGACTAAGGCAAACGTGCATCGCGGCGTCCACACGTTGTCGCAGGAGATGACTGATCTTCAGGAGTCTGCCCGCGAGAGGATACGCAGGTATATCAATGCTGATTCGATAGAGGAGGTGATATTCACCCGAGGCACTACGGAAGGGATAAATCTTGTGGCGTCATCTTTCGGTAGCCGTTTCCATAAGGGGGATGAGATCATCCTGACCGTCATGGAGCATCATGCGAATATCGTCCCGTGGCAGCTGCTTTCTGACCGCACTGGAGTGGTGATACGCGTGGTAGATATAAATGAGAGGGGAGAACTTGACCTTGAACAATATCGTAGTCTTTTCAACGAGCGTACGGTCATGGCGTCGTTCTGTCATGTGAGCAATGTGCTCGGCACTGTCAATCCGGTCAAGGATATGATTGCGTTCGCTCATTCGAAGAGTGTGCCAGTGCTTGTCGACGGTGCGCAGGCTTCGCCTCATCTCCGCATTGATGTGGCGGATCTCGACTGCGATTTCTACGTGTTCTCATCGCATAAGATGTATGGACCGACAGGTGTGGGAGTCCTTTATGGCAAGCGCAAATGGCTTGAGGAGATGCCTCCGTATCAGGGTGGCGGCGAGATGATAGGTAAGGTGACTTTTGCCCACACCACATACGCTGACCTTCCGTTTAAATTTGAGGCAGGCACTCCCGATTTTGTGGGTATAGCTGCATTCTCCAAGGCAATTGACTTTATTGAGGAGATAGGCATGGAGCGTATTGCCGCGCATGAGCATGAGCTTATGGAATATACCCAGCAGGAGATGACAAAGATTCCGGGTATAAGGATATTCGGCACGGCGGAGCATAAGAGTGCGGTGATATCGTTCCTTATCGGCACGGATCATCCGTATGACCTCGGACTTCTTCTCGACAAGCAGGGCGTGGAGGTGCGCACCGGGCACCATTGCGCTATGCCGCTTATGGATCGGCTCGGAATACCGGGAACGGTACGCGCCTCATTTGCCATCTACAACACGAAAGAGGATGCGGATGCCTTCCTAAAGGCATTGAGACGGGCGGCGGCAATCCTCGGCTGAGCACCCGGCAGGAATAACGATTTTGACGATACTGTCAATACTGTCAATAATGACTTTATTGACAATATTGACAGTAATGACAATAATAACGAAAATGACGATAATGTAAGTACTTACATTATCGTCATTTTCGTTTAAGGTCGGTTATTGCTTGCGGTATCTTCCGTAGGCAGGGCGTTCTGCCTCGATTTCCTCGGCAAATTTGTTGGGGAAGGTCCAGTGCTGGCGTGGATGAGACATCGCCCAGATGACCAGTCCGATGCCAAGCAGTATGAACGGGATGCTGAGCAATTGTCCCATGTTTATGCCGTAGGTGGCAATCATCTCATATTCGGAAGCCACCTGCACGTTCTTTATATATTCGATAAGGAAGCGGGGAAGGAAGATTCCGATGAAGAAGATTCCCGTGATGAGATATGGTCTTTCCTCTGCATTCTTCTTCCAATACATCCACATGAGCAGGCAGAACAGAAGCAGATAGCATAGAGCCTCATATATCTGAGTGGGATGCTTAGGCACGGTCTCACCGTCGCGAAGGAAGATGAATCCCCAAGGCAAGTCGGTCGGTCCGCCATATATCTCGCTGTTCATCAGATTGCCGAAGCGAATCAGAGACGCCACCAATGCCACCGGAATCACAAGCTTGTCAAAGGTCCATGATGCCGGTTTCTTCGAGACGAAGAAAGAGAACAGGAATACGGCAATGATGTTGGCGATAGTGCCGCCGTGAGAAGCAAGACCTCCATTCCAGATCTTGAAGATTTCGGCAGGGTGTTGGGAATAGTATCCCCATTCGTAGAAGAATACGTGTCCGAGACGAGAGCCTACGATAGTGGCAACCACGATATAGGCGAGCAATATCCCCAGCCATTTCTCCGGAGCACCCTCATGCCTAAACATTTTTGCCATTATGTTGTAGCCGAGAATGAATCCAACGGCAAAAGCGAGACCATACCATCTGACGGATATCGGTCCGAGACTGAACAGGATAGGATCAGCGTTCCAAGTAATAAAGTCGAGCATATAATGGAAAAGACGCATTAAAAATGAAAAGCCGCGTCGGAGAATAAACGTCCGGACGCGGCTCTTTATTGTAGTGGATGGATTGAAGTTGTCAAAACTTCATTATTTCACGATGGCGGCAGTGTCTTCCGCAATCATCATCTCCTCATCGGTAGGGATGACCACTACGTGCACCTTGGAATCCGCACCGGAGATTTCGATCTCCTCGCCACGGGTCTTGTTTGCCTCAGCATTGAAAGTGACGCCCATATATTCAAGTTTCTTGCAGATACGTTCGCGTGTGCCTGTCTGGTTCTCGCCAACACCACCTGTGAATACAATCACGTCGACACCACCGAGCACGGCTGTGTATGCGCCGATATATTTCAGGATACGGTATTCATACATGTCGAGTGCGAGTTTGGCTCTCTCATTGCCGTTCTCCACGGCAGCCTCAATGTCGCGCATATCGCTTGAAATCTCTGTCACGCCGGCTACGCCGCTACGCTTGTTGATGAGCTTGCTGACGCCTGCGGCATCCAGACCCTCACACTCCATCATGTAGACGATTGCGCCCGGATCGACGTCGCCTACGCGGGTGCCCATCATCAGACCCTCTGTCGGGGTCAGACCCATAGAGGTGTCAACGCTCTTTCCATCCTGTATTGCAGTGATGCTTGCGCCGTTGCCGATGTGGCATGTGATAATGCGCTGCTTCTCGTAGGGGAGACCCAGGAACTCACATGCGCGACGTGACACGTAGCGGTGGCTTGTACCGTGGAAACCATATCGGCGCACTCCATATTTCTCGTATGCCTCGTAGGGAAGGGCATACATGTATGCCTCTGCCGGCATGGTCTGATGGAATGCAGTGTCGAATACTGCCACCTGCGGCACGTTTGGCATAAGGGATGATACAGCCTCGATGCCTGTGACGTTTGCAGGGTTGTGGAGGGGAGCCACAGGATAGCACTCTTTCACCCTCTCGATAACTTCGGGAGTGATGAGCACTGACTTATTGAAATACTCCATGCCATGCACCACACGATGACCTACTGCCTCGATTTCGTCAAAGCTCTTGATCACACCCTCTTTCGGGTCGGTCAGTATATTGAGCACGTTCTTGACAGCCTCCTTTGCAGTGGGCATATCGACGGTGATGATCTCCTTCGAGCCGTCAGGACGTTTGAACTTCAGGAAAGAGTCGGGGAGTCCGATTTTCTCCACGCCACCCTCGGCGAGAACTTTCTTGGAGTCTGATTCGATAAGTTTGTATTTCACGCTGCTGCTGCCGCAGTTGAGCACAAGTATTTTCATTTCAGAATGAAGTTAAGTGTTGATTAAAGATTTTTGTCGCCGATTGCCTGGTTGCAGGTTACGATTATAGTATTTACGATATCGTCTACTGTAGCACCGCGGGAGAGGTCGTTGACGGGAGCTGCAAGACCTTGGAGGATAGGACCTACGGCGCCTGCACCGGAAAGACGCTGCACGAGCTTGTACGCGATGTTGCCTGTCTCGAGCGAGGGGAAGATGAGGGTGTTTGCCCTACCTGCCACTTTGCTGTCGGGAGCCTTCAGTGCGCCTACGGAGGGCACGATTGCAGCGTCGCTCTGCATCTCGCCGTCAATCACGAGAGAAGGATCCTTGACGCGTGCGATCTCAGTTGCCTCACGCACCTTGTCTACGCGCTCATGGCTTGCGGAGCCGCGTGTGGAGAAGCTGAGCATAGCCACGACGGGATCAAGACCTGCAATATCCTTTGTGGTCTTTGCTGTGGCAATTGCGATTTCAGCGAGTTCCTCTTTTGTGGGGTCAGGCACTACGGCGCAGTCTGCGAATACGAGCATACCGTTGTCGCCATACTGGCAACCCTCCGGTAGAAGCATGATGAACGCACCGCTCACCACGGAGATGCCAGGTTTTGTCTTGAGCACCTGGAATGCAGCACGCAGCACGCTTGATGTGGGGCTTAGTGCGCCTGCCACCATTGCATCGGCATCACCTGCCTTGATTAGGAGGCATCCGAGATAAAGGGGATTCTTCACGGTGTAGCGTGCGTCTTCGAGAGTGACGCCCTTCTTTTTTCTCAATTCGCAGAATAGCTCAGCATACTTCTCAGTGAAGGAAGTGTCGTCCGGGTTATGGAACCGGGCTTCCGCTATATGTTTCAGACCGAGTTTCTCAGCTTCGGCGAGGACCTCCTCCTTCTTGCCGAGGAATATTATTTCCGCGATTTTGTCAGCGAGTATTCTTTCGGCTGCCTGTAGAGTGCGTGGTTCCTTTGACTCAGGGAGCACAAGACGCTGGGGATGAAGTTGCGCCTTTTTAGTAAGTCTTTCAAATAATGACATGACTGATATGTAGTTTATAATTATGATTCCGTAATATTACCTTAGAATGGGTCGATATGGTCATGATGCGCTTGCAAAGTGACATCGTGACATACATTGCAAAGTTATAAAAACATTTTCAAAATATATGGTTTTCCGACGTTAAAAAATAGCATGGTATTTTTTTTCGGGAAATAATATGATGAGAAACGTCTTTTTTTTGTAATTTTACAATTCGTTTGTCGCACGACAGCGACCACAACAGAAACAACCATATCCGGCGGCACTGTAATGCAGCCGAATCGACGACTAAAATGAGAATTATAAAGCGACTCTACGGTTTTATATTGAAAAGTTTCCTCCCGCTTTTCGCGATGACCTTCTTCATAGTGCTCTTCATAGTGCTTATGCAGTTTCTCTGGAGATATATCGATGATCTGGTGGGAAAGGGTCTTGAGATGTCGGTCATAGCCGAATTGTTTTTCTATGCTGCGGTTACGATGGTGCCGATGGCATTGCCACTTGCCATATTGCTTGCGAGTCTTATGACTTTTGGCAACTTCGGTGAGAAGTTTGAGCTGACGGCGATGAAGGCGTCGGGGGTATCGTTGCTTCATGCGATGCGTCCGCTGATAGTGCTTATCACGTTTGTGTCGATAGGGGCGTTCTTTTTCCAGAACAACGTATTGCCCACGGCACAGGTGAAGATGTGGACGCTGCTCTTCTCCATGCGTCAGAAATCTCCGGAGGTGGAGATTCCGGAGGGGGTATTTTATGACCAGATCCCAGGCTACAACCTTTTCGTGCAGCATAAGGACCGGGAGACCGGTATGCTCTATAATATGATGATCTATGACGTTAGCCACGGCGGCGACAACTCCACCATACTTCTTGCCGATTCGGGACGCCTGGCATTCACAGCCGATATGCGCTATCTTTATCTGCATCTTTTCCATGGTGAGCAGTTTGAGAATCTGCGTGAGCAGAAGAGTCTGGATAAGAACGTTCCGTTCCGTCGGGAGAATTTCGCCGATAAGGAGGTGCTGATACCCTTCGATGCCAATTTCAACCGACTGGATGAGGGGGGTATGCGCAACCAGTATGTCGGTAAGGATATGAAGGAACTTCGCCACACAATTGATTCCGTAGGTCTGCGTCTTGATTCCACAGGTCAACTGTATGGACGCGAACTCCAGAATACGGCATTCCCGCTGTTGCTCTCCCGCAATGTCATGCGTGAAACCGGAGAGAGGGAGAAGGTGGAGGAGAAGGCTGACACGGCATTGGTGCAGCCCGTAGATGTCGACTCATTGCTGCTCTCGCTGAATCCGTCGATGAGAGGGTCGGTGTTTGATGCTGCCCTCAACATATCGCAGCGTCAGGTGACAGACTATCAGTTTAAATCGATGGTTGTGCATGATGACAAATACACCATCCGCCGACATAAGATAGAGTTGCTGAAGAAATTCACGTTGTCAGTGGCATGCCTCATCTTCTTCTTCATTGGCGCGCCTTTGGGGGCGATTATCCGTAAGGGTGGCTTGGGCACGCCGCTTGTAATATCTGTGCTCCTATTCCTTGTATATTATATAATCGACAATACCGGCTACAAGATGGCACGCGACGGACGTTGGGAGGTATGGGAAGGTATCTGGCTATCTACTTTCATACTCGCACCGTTGGGCATCTACGTGACGTATAAGGCTATGAACGATTCCGCCGTGTTTGACGGCGACCGTTATAAGGCATTCTTCCGCCGACTGATAGGCAGGAAGCAGGAGCGCACTGTGACCAACAAGGAGGTGATCATCAATGATATCTCGATAGCGGAGGCGGTCGCCCGTCTGTCCGGACTTCAGGAGGAGTGCCGACTCTATTGCGAGTCATATCCCGGAGTCGAGAATTATAGCCAATACTGGATGAAAGGTTTCGACGTGAAGCGTCTTGACGTGATAAGCGTCAAACTTGAGGAGACGGTAGACTATATGACTGACTGCCGCGAACCGCTTGCAGTCAACAAACTGATGGATTATCCCGTGATACGCAAGCTCTGGCTCTACCAGCCGGCACGTAGCAAATGGGTAGGACGCATCTTCATGTGCCTCTTCCCGATCGGGCTTCCCATCTATCTCCTCGGCATCAACGCTCAGCGCAACCTTAAGAAAGAGCTCCAGCGCGTAGCGGAGGTTTCGGGTCAGATCCTGGAGATCCTGCAGAAATAGGCTGGATATGGTCGGGAAATAAAAGGAGCCGCTCTCACGAGTGGCTCCTTTTGTTAACAGAAGATTTCTCTTCTGTTATAACTTAAACTTAATGAACAAAAATCTATCTTCTTTCTTTTCACAAATTATAACCATTGAGCTGGGTGTTTTGTTTAAGGGAAGATAAAGTTTAACATTTGTTAAAGTGAGATTTTTAGTTAAGTTCTTGTCTTAGAGCTTCTATCTTGCGCTGAAGATTTTCGGTCTGGCGTTCGATTTTCTCTTTTTCGGATTCCAGTTCGCGCAGTAGCTGACCTTTTTTGATCTTGTCGAAGTTGTCGACGTCGTTGTAGATCTCGTTGAGGGCAGTGCGTATCTTGTCGGCATCCTTGGGGGATAGGGTGTCGAGGGCAGGTATGGCGCGTTTCACTTTTTTCAAAGCCTCAAGTATCGTTGCTACTGATGAGGGGTTGGAGGCTGCGCCCGACATGTCGCGTCGTCTTTTCCAAGCCATGATGGCAGAATACTGTTTCTCAATGGATTTCTCGTAGAAAGATTGCTTCTCCTCGTCGCTTTTTCCGTTGAAATAGTCATCGAGATACAGGGCGATGGTTTCTGTTTTCTTCATAGGTAGTGAATTATAAATTATTCCTGTCTGTCCGGCATCCCGACAGATAGGGCATAACTTCGGGGTGGTTCCGATCCGGATCCGGAGATTGCCTGACAGGTTTTGCAATGTAAAGTTAATAAATCCGAAATATATCTTGAAATTATTTTGGATTTTTCTTTGGAAACTAAGAAAATATGTATAAATTTAGCACAAATATAAATTGTCTTATTTGTAAAACCTATAGTCATGAAAAAACAGTTGTTGTCGTTTGTGCTTTTGATAGTCATTTCATTCGTCGCTTCGTGTAAGACCAAGGAGGAGTACCCTAAGGAAGACCTCAAAATAAAGATAGGAGAAGTTGACCTGACCATTGAGTTGGATTCCGCATATTGGAATGATTATGCGGACGCTTCAGTACGAGTGGAAATCCCCGCTATTTTTTCCATATTTGCCGAAGATAATGTGTATTATCTTAAGAAAATCGATGGTAAACCGGGATTTTTTAAGGGGAAAATACGTACTGACGTTACTTTAAAATTTGGAGTAGCAGTTGTGGAGAATAAGGGTAAAGGCTTTGTGGGTGGTGTTGTTCTGAGACAAGGAAAGCCCCTCAATATCAAGATTACCCCCAAGGATGATAAAGAAATTCCATTTGAGTTTAAAGGAACCGATGAGAATGACACTTTCGATCTTCATGACTGCATACCTTTGCTTAATACATATCTGGTGGATTATCAAGACTTTTGGAATGAATACAGTTCTGGATATCCAGGTTGGAAACAATTGTTAGACTATCAACAAAATACGTTGTGGCCAGAGGTACTTGAAAAATCCTCTCAATCCTGTAAGATAAAACCTTGGGTGCTTAATGACATGAAGATGCTGTTTTCTTCTGCCAATCTTCTGAAACACAAGGAAAATGTTAAAAATTTTTATAACGAGGAAGGAGAGGAACCTCCGGTTGAGGCATATACATTCCTCAACGAGATAGACTATTCGGATATCATGCTGATGCAGATGCCGAGTTACAACATGCTCCGCTCATTCCTTAACCGCTTCCTTGCCCTTGAATCGTTTGGTATCCCGGCGATTGGTGATACAGATATTGAGGAATGGAGGGACAAGGCTCAGACTCAGCTTAAAAAGGTGATTGATAATCCTACGCCGCTCATGCTCGATCTCATGGCAGCGATTTCTTACTTCCGCCAAATAGAAATTGACGGGAAACCTCTGACAGATGTCCAACGTGGAAATATCGCATCATACTATAAGGACGACATAGGCAAACTTGTACTTGAAGCTGACAGTGCCATGCGTAAGACGGATATGCAGAATCTGTATGACAATAAAAGTGGGGAAAGAATAAACTTGGAGGAATACATTGCCGAAAGGTATTCTGGCAAACCTGTTGTGGTTGATTGTTGGGAGTCGTGGTGCGGTCCATGCCTAAGAGCGATATTAGAATTGCGCGAGCGCAAGCTGCATGAGAAATATCCTGATGTGGTGTTCCTCTATGTGTGTTCAACAAGCTCAGAAGAACGTGCTCTAAGGAAATATATCCCTATGATTCATGGAGAGCATCTGAAGATAGACAGGAAGACCACAGGGGCAGATTTGTACGACCAATACGAAAAGACAGGAGTTCCCTTCTACATCTTTTTCAACAGTGACCACAAAATTGTAGATAAGATGGTAGGCTTTCCCGGAGCTGAGCGTTACGAAGCTCTTCTGAAGCAAATTTCATCGGCACAAAGCTAACCGCTAACATTCTTACATCGTATTTGAATTATTTAAAACTCTATTAAAATAGAAAAAATCAGGCAGTACATTCAATAATTATTAACACTCTCAGTCATGAAAAATAATATGTTATCTGTGTTGATCCTAACTATAGTTATATCAATGCTGTTCTCTGTCTCATGCTTCTGTATGAATGATTATGGCATTGAAAATCTCAGGGTGAAGATAGGAGAGATTGAACTTACTGTCGAGTTAGATTCGGCATATTTGAATGATTTTGCGAATGCCTCTGTTTATGTAGTGTTGCCTCAGGTTTTTTCCAACTTTGGTGATGATGATGTACAGTATCTCAAGAAAGTTGAAGGAAAACCGGGATCTTATGCCGGAAAGATACGCACAGATGTCACTTCAAAGTTTGGAGTTGTGGTAGTGGACAAGAATGGCTATCTCTTAACTGCAAGATTGGCCTTGCGTCAAGGGAAGCCTTTGAATCTCAAGATGTCTCCAAAGAATGATCCTGAGCTTCCTATTGAGTATAAGGGAGTTGATGAGGAGGATATAGTTGACATCAATGATGGAAAGCCGTTTCTATATACAAATCATCCGATGTATCAGACCACCCCCCTTGTCCCCGGTACAGAATATCCGGGTTGGAATGCTTTGGTGGATTATCAACAGAATACCTTGTGGCCGTCGATGGTTGAGGCTGCCTCCAAATCATGTGATATAAAACCTTGGGTGCTTAACAGTATGAAGATGCTCTTCAGCTCAGGTTGGCTTCTGCAACATAAGGAGACAGTGAAAAAATTTTATAAAGTGGAAGGAGAGGAACCTCCTGTTGAGGCATATACATTCCTCAACGAGATAGACTATTCGGATATCATGCTGATGCAGACACCGAGTTACAACATGCTCCGTTCATTCCTGAACCGCTTCCTCGCCCTTGAATCGTTTGGTATACCGGCGATCGGCGACACAGATATTGAGGAATGGAGGGAAAAGGCTGAAGTCCAACTGAAGAAAGTGATTGACAAGCCGACACCACTCATGCTCGACCTCCTTTCGGGAGTCTCCTACATCCGCCAACTCGAACTTGACGGAAAACCCTTGACTGAAGTCCAGAAAAGAAACATAGCCGCTTATTATAAAGATGATATCGGCAAACTTGTGCTTGAGGCAGACAGTGTGTTACGTGCGTCTTACGGTAGGGAGTTGTATGATGACAAAACTTCGGAGAGAATAAACCTGGAGGAGTATATTGCCGAAAGATTCCCCGGTAAACCTGTGGTAGTTGACTGTTGGGAGTCGTGGTGCGGTCCGTGTTTGAAGGCGATTTTCGAACTTAGGGAGCGCAAACTGCATGAGAAATATCCTGATGTGGTGTTCCTCTATGTGTGCTCCACAAGTTCTGAGGAGAGAGGTCTGCGGAAATATATTCCGGAGATTAAGGGAGAGCATCTGAAGATTGACAGGGAGACAACCGGCGCTGATATGTATGATATATATGGGCGCGAGGGCAGTCCCTTCTATATCTTTTTCGATCGGGATCACAAGGTGGTGGACAAGATGACCGGTTTCCCCGGCGTTGAGCATTACGAATCTCTCCTTAAACAGATCTCATCAACAGTAGACTGATGTTTAATGAGACGGCAACTTGAAAAAATTGCCGTCTCAATTTTTTAAGGGTTTTACTGTCTTTGCTTACGTTGGTAGCACGTCATTCCCGTCATTCTTATTGATTTTGGCAGTATGGGTTGTGGATGAGGTGGATTTTTTGTAATTTTGCATTGCAGTCGGAACTACGACTCAATTGTAATAATGCCGGAGATGGTGGCAGCTCTCCGCGAAAAAACGTTTTTTATGAGAAAAGAATCAGAACTTGAAGGCGTCACGCTTCTGGGCTGCCAGGGAGTGGCGTATCCCACGGATTATGCACCCCAGTTGCTGGAGACATTTGAGAACAAACATCCCGAAAACGAGTATGTCGTGACGTTTGACTGTCCGGAGTTTACCACACTTTGCCCCAAGACGGGTCAGCCGGATTTCGGACATATCATCATCTCCTACATACCACGTGAACGTATGGTGGAGAGCAAGAGTCTTAAACTTTATCTATTCAGTTTCCGAAATCACGGCGACTTCCATGAGGATTGCGTCAATATCATTATGAAGGATCTCTGGAAACTTATGGATCCTAAATATATCGAGGTGAAGGGATTGTTCATGCCGCGTGGAGGCATATCGATTTATCCGTTTGCCAATATGGGTGATGCCGATCATCAGGATCTCTGCAAGGCAAGAAGAGTGGCTGCACTCGACATGAAGAAATGAAAGGGGGGAAGAGATGGCTAAGGATTCATTGATTATATTATCAGGCGGTATGGATAGCGTGACGCTTCTCCATTACCGTAAGGATAGGATAGCGTTGGCGGTCAGTTTTGACTACGGCTCCAACCATAATGCGCGTGAGATAGAGTGTGCGCGTCAGCAATGTGAGATGTTGGGTATAGAGCATCTTGTGATACCCCTTGAATTTATGGGCAAGTATTTCAGAAGTTCTCTGCTTGAGGGTGCCGACAGCATCCCGGAGGGTCATTATGCCGACGATAATATGAAATCGACGGTTGTGCCTTTCCGTAACGGCATAATGCTCTCGATAGCGTGCGGTCTTGCAGAGTCGCGCGACTTGCGCCACGTCATGATGGCGAATCATGGGGGCGACCATGCCATTTATCCCGATTGCCGTCCCGGCTTTGTGGCGGCAATGAGCGAGGCGATGCGTGAGGGCACTTATGAGGGTATCGACATAGAGGCGGCTTTCACCGACATCACGAAGAGCGACATAGCGCGTCTCGGTAAGGAACTCGGCGTGGATTACTCCAAGACCTATTCATGCTATAAAGGTAGAGAGAAGCATTGCGGCAAATGCGGCACGTGTGTCGAGCGTCGCGAGGCTATGGCTGAAGCCGGAATTGATGACCCTACAATTTATGAGGATTAAGAGATGTATTACGTCAGAAAAAGACTTGAGATAAGTGCTGCTCATCAGCTTGAACTGAGCTATCCGAGCAAGTGCACTAACCTGCATGGGCATAACTGGATAATCACGGTGGAATGTCGTGCAAGGGAATTGAATGCCGACGGCATGGTGGTTGACTTCACGAAGATTAAGGAGCTTGTGATGGATCGTCTGGATCATGCCGTCATAAATGATGTGATCGACTGTAATCCGACGGCAGAGAATATAGCCCGCTGGATTGTGGACACTGTGCCCAACTGCTGGCGCTGTGAGGTGCAGGAGAGCGAAGGTAACGTGGCGATCTATGAGAAAGATTAATGAGATATTCTATTCTCTCCAAGGGGAGGGGGCACATACGGGGAAGGCGGCAGTGTTTGTGCGATTCTCCGGCTGCAACCTTCGCTGCTCGTTCTGCGACACTGAGCATCAGTCGGGTGTGGAGATGACTGATGAGGCGATAGCCGAGGAAGTGGCGTGCTATCCGGGAGAATGGATAATACTTACCGGGGGGGAGCCGTCGCTCTGGATTGACTCTGAGTTTGTTTCGATGTTGAAACGTGTCACGGGTAAACGTGTGGCTATTGAGACAAACGGTAGCCGCGAGGTGCCGGATGAGATTGACTGGGTTACGGTATCGCCAAAGACAGGAATGTCCGGAGCCGGAGAGTATGAGATGCGCGTCAGTCGTGCCGATGAGCTGAAAGTGGTGGATGTCGGTCAGGATTTGGAGCCGTATTTCAGCCTTCCATTCGTGACTCCGGCTACGGAGATGTATCTTCAGCCCTGTTATGTGGGGGATGAGGAGAAAAGTCTTCGTCTGAGGGAGGCTACAGTTCGCAGGGTGATGCATGATCCCCGCTGGACGCTTTCTTTGCAGACGCATCGTTTCCTCGGAATAAGGTGATATAAAAAAACGGCGTGAAGTTCCAAAGACTTCACGCCGTTTTTATGTGATTGTTGGGGGGATATTATCAGGAGTTCTTGGAGAGTTTGCGCTTCGGTTTTACGGGTGCTTCCACTTCCGGCTGCACTTCGCCTACGAGAGCACCGTCTACCATGATTCTACCGCAGTATTCGCATACAATCACTTTCTTGTGCATCTTGATTTCGAGCTGACGCTGAGGCGGGATACGGTTGAAGCATCCGCCGCATGCGCTACGCTGCACAGTCACGATTCCAAGACCGTTGCGGGCGTTCTTTCTGATTCTCTTGAAAGCGGCGAGAGTATAATCGTCGATTTTCTGTTCGAGATCCTTAGCCTTCATGCGGATATTCTCCTCCTCCATGCGGGTCTCGGATACGATCTCTTCCAGCTCCTTGCGTTTCTCTTCGAGAATATGCTTATTGTCGGCGAGACCCTCTTCAGCACGCACGATTTCAGCAGCTTTCTGCTCCTGTTTCTCGTTAGCCTCACGAATGTTCTTCTCAGCGAGTTCAATTTCGAGCCCTTCGAATTCCTTCTCCTTCTCGAGGAAAGCAAACTCGCGGTTGTTGCGGACGTTGTTGATCTGCTCCTCGTATTTCTCGATTTTGATGCGACGCTCGTTGATATCCCCTTTCTTTTGAGCCACAAGATTCTTCAGTTCCTCGATTTCATCCTTATATTTCTGGATTCGAGTCTGATATCGGATAATTTCGTCTTCAAGGTCCTTCACCTCGTTGGGGAGTTCGCCGCGAAGAATCTTTATACGGTCGATTTCGGAAAGATACGACTGTAGCTGATAGAGATTCTGAAGGCGTTCTTCAACGCTGCGTTCCTTATCGTTCTTTTTTTCAGTTGCCATAGGCGTGTATGATATTTTACATATAATTGACAGGGTTAGTCTCACTCTCTGCGAAATAAGTCACAAAGTCGGGATATCGGTCCTTCAATATTGTGGAGAATATCTTCTTTGTGCAAAGTTCGCTTTCATAATGACCGATGTCGGCTATTATTATGTCGAGACCGTATGTGGTGAAGTCGTGATATTTCACGTCGCCGGTGATAATCATATCGGCACCCGCATTAATAGCGTCTCTGATAAGAGATGCACCGGCACCACCGCAGACAGCCACTTTCCTGACCACCAATTGCGGACTTTGGGATGAATATCTCAGACTCTTCACTTTGAAAGCCTCTTTGATTTTGCGGAGAAATTCGATTTTCGGGGTAGGCTGCACATTTCCTACCACCCCGAGACCGGTCAATTCTTCGCCATCGTGAGGTTCAAGCACACGGAGGTCGCGCATGTTGAGCACATGTGCGATCTCGTGGCTTACGCCCTCCCATGCCGAGTCAAGGTTGGTGTGGGCAGAATATATTGCGATGTTCTTCTTGATTGCAGAAATCACGATGCGTTCGGTGGCGGTGCGTCCCGTGACCTCTTTCAGCCCCTTGAATAGTAGAGGATGATGAGAGATTATAAGATTGCAATGCCGTTCCAAAGCCTCGTTAAGCACATCTTCCGTGACGTCAAGACAAAGCAGGGCGGCATAGACGTCCATCTCCGGGTCGCCTACCTGTAGTCCGGCATTATCGTAGGATTCCTGTAGCCTTTTCGGAGCGAAATTCTCTATTGCCTCTGCAATGTCTTTTACTTTTAAATGTCTTACGTTGTTCACTTAGAGGAAAGTATTAAATATTATTCCATCGGTTTGAGCGTCAGCTGCAATTCGTCGAGCTGTGCCTGGTCGATGGGTGACGGGGATTCGTTCATCACGTCGCGTCCGGAATTGTTCTTCGGGAACGCTATGACATCGCGTATGGTGTCAAGACCGGCGAGTATTGATACGAATCTGTCGAATCCGAGAGCGAGTCCTCCGTGAGGTGGTGCGCCATATTTGAATGCATTCATCAGGAAGCCAAACTGTTCCTGAGCCTTTTCGGGAGTGAATCCGAGCAATTCAAACATCTCATCCTGCAGCGCAGCTTCATGAATACGGATTGAGCCGCCACCCAGTTCCGTGCCGTTTACCACAATGTCGTAGGCAGTGGCACGCACGTTGCCTGTGTCGGTGCGCAGCTTGTCGATATCTTCGGGGTTTGGCGATGTGAAGGGGTGGTGCATTGCGTAATATCTCTGGGTCTCCTCATCCCACTCGAAGAGGGGGAAGTCGATCACCCAGAGTGGAGCGAACACGTTCTTGTCGCGCAAGCCGAGACGGTTGCCCATTTCCAGGCGAAGCTCACAGAGCTGCTTGCGTGTCTTCATGGCGTCGCCGCTCATCACGAGGATAAGGTCGCCGGGTTTAGCATCCATTCTCTCTGCCCATGTCTTGAGTTCGTCAGCAGAGAAGAATTTGCCTACAGAGCTCTTGAATGATCCGTCGGGCTCAACCTTTACCCACATCAGACCTTTCGCGCCCACCTGCGGACGCTTCACAAATTCCGTCAGCTCATCGATTTGCTTACGAGTGTAGGAGGCGCAACCGGGAGCCACGATTCCGACAGTCAGCTCGGCGTCATCCACTACGGAGAAACCTTTCCCTTTCACGAGATCGGTCAACTCCACGAATTTCATGCCAAAGCGGATATCCGGTTTGTCGCTGCCGTAGAATTTCATGGCATCGTTCCATGTCATTCTGGGGAAAGGATCGGTGAAATCGATCTCCTTCACGTATTTGAAGATATGCTTCACAAGCCCTTCAAACATCTCGATTACGTCTTCCTGCTCCACAAAGCTCATCTCGCAGTCGATCTGAGTGAACTCCGGCTGGCGATCAGCACGAAGGTCTTCATCACGGAAGCATTTCGCGATCTGGAAATAACGGTCGAACCCGCTGACCATGAGTAGCTGCTTGAAAAGCTGCGGGCTCTGGGGTAGAGCGTAGAACTCACCGGGGTTCATTCTTGAGGGCACCACGAAGTCGCGTGCACCCTCGGGAGTGGATTTTACAAGAATAGGGGTCTCAATCTCCAGGAAGCCTTTAGAGTCAAGGTATCTTCTGATTTCGAAAGCCATCTTGTGGCGAAGCTCAAGATTCTTTCTGACAGCGGGACGACGGAGGTCGAGGTATCTGAATTTCATTCTCAAGTCGTCGCCACCGTCGGTGTTGTCTTCAATCGTGAACGGCGGAATCTCGCTCTTGTTGAGCACCTTGAGTTTCTCGGCAATAATCTCTATCTCGCCGGTGGGTATATTTTTGTTTTTGCTTGTACGCTCGGTCACAGTGCCGGAGACCTGCACCACATATTCACGCCCCAGATTGTTGGCGGCATCAAAAAGCGCGTTTTCTTCAGTATTGTCACTGGTGTTGAACACGACCTGAGTTATGCCATATCTGTCGCGTACATCCACAAAAGTCATACCACCCATTTTGCGGCTGCGTTGCACCCAGCCTGCAACAGTCACTTTGCTGCCGGCATCGGAGAGACGCAGTTCACCGCATGTCTTGTCTCTATACATATCGGAAATTGAATAAATTGAGATCTTTTCTTCTAATTGTTGCGACGTGGCGGCCCTCTCAGTATGCCCGAGAGGGTCGTCATATCGTTTTAACATGCAAAGTTACATAGAAAATCGCGTATTTCCCACCTATGGAAGCGATTTTTTTAATCAAGCGGCTTAATCCACTTTATTTTACGTGGGTTTAAAGTGTTTTTTATGCCGGTTTTAGGTTTATTTTATATAGGTCTCAAGAGCCTCGAAGATCTTGTCAGGCTCAATCACGATGCTTGCGCACGATGCCGGAATAAGGATTGATTCGCCCTCCTTGATTGATTTTGTCTCATTCTCGGCAGTGATTGTGGCACTCCCTTTTGTACAGATCAGGATTACGAAAGTATCCCATTCAGAGTAGTCGCGCATCATCTCATGGTCTATTTCCAGAAGGTTGGTGGTGAAGAACGGGGAGGTCACGAGATTCACCGGGATATCGGGGATTACCTTGTAGTCCACCGGTTTCCCTTCTGTGTCGTTGAAGTTGATAGCATCGAAAGCCTCTTTGGTGTGTAGCTGGCGTTCGTTGCCGTCCTGATCCTTACGCTTGTAGTCATAGAGGCGGTAAGTGATGTCGGATGTCTCCTGTATCTCGGCTACGAAGGCACCTTTGCCGATGGCATGCACTCTTCCTGCCGGAATGAAGAACGTGTCGCCCGGTTTGATTTCATTGAAGTTGAGTACGTCCATAATTTCACCTGTCTCCACAAGATGCTCATATTCCTGTGGGTCGACCGGACGGTTGAACCCGTTTGCCAGACGTGCATCCTTTTCAGCGGAGAGCACGTACCACATCTCGGTCTTTCCGAATTTAGAGCCTCTTTTCTGAGCAAGCTCATCGTCGGGATGCACCTGTACCGACAGATCCTGGCATGCGTCGATAAACTTTATGAGCAACGGGAAAGAGTCGCCATATTTGGTATAGTTTTTCTCTCCCATCAGTCTTGCACCATATTTTTTCAGTAGCTCGGTGAGCGACAGACCTTTGTCAGGTCCGTCCGCAACGATTGACTCGGAGCCTTCCACTCCTGATATCTCCCAGCTCTCGCCGATGGTGGAAAGATCGGTCTGTATGCCTTTGAACGGGGCGATTTTCTCGCCTCCCCAGATGATTGATTTCAAAATAGGATTAAAAGTCCACATAAGGATGAATTGGTTTTTGGGTTTATGAATAAGAAGTTGTCTGAACTTCCTTAAAATATGTATGTATTGTCTTGAAGTTGTCTAAACTTATTCCGGAAGGTCAAAATACCCTAAAATTATGAAAAATTCCCATCTTTGAAATAAGTTTAGGCAATTTCGTCGTCATAATGACCTTTTCAGACGTTATAATAGTCAAATTGTATAACGTTAAAACAGATAATTATGAGCGACATTCTTAGTAGCGAAGAGAAGAAAAGTCTTCCATCTTCCATTTTCGGACTTCCCGAGAGACGGGAGTATCCAATGCCTGATGCAGCCCATGTGAGGGCAGCCGAGGCTTATTTCCGGTATTGTCCGGATAATCTGAAGCCTGAACTTGCGCGTGCCATACTGCGGTTTGCGAAGGAATATAGTGTGGATGTCAAGAGTGCCACGGTGTTGCATTATGCCGCATCGTGATTTTCAGCCCTCTGTCCTCAGCCGGCTATTTCTCCGTCTCGCCTTCGTCATCTCCGGGAAGAGGGAGATCTTTCAGCATTTCTATGGCACGATCCAGAATGGCATCTTTCCCTTGAGCCAGCTCCTCATCGGAGGCATGCACCTCATACCCCTCGGTAGGGTCGATACCGAATTCCGTGCATTGCATGGATGAGTCGAGCAACGGACATGCCGAGAATCTTACGCCCCATCCGTTTGGCAGTTCGGAAGAGAAGGGGAGTCCGCCTCCGCCTCCGGTGCGTGCGCCGACTACCGTGACGTTGGGCAGGCTTTTCATGACAGCCGTGAAGTCGTTGGCTGCCGAGAAGCATGATCTGTTGGTGAGAAGCACTACAGGTCCATCCCATTTCACGTGCCAGTCTTCGGCGGGTTCATACTCTATAGGGAAGGGCTTGGAGAAATCTTCATGCCCCGGACCTGTCTTGTGCATGATGTAGCCTCCGGTGATTTTCTCGCTGATCAGCCGTCCCACCAGAGTCTTGATGTTGGTCAATGCTCCGCCTCCGTTATTTCGGATGTCGATTATGAGTCCGCGGCTCTTATGTAGAATCGCAAGTATATAATCGAGTGAGGTCTCGCTGATGATGTAGGAGAATGACGGATAATAGATATAGGCAATCTCTCCGGGGAGTTGCTTATACATTATTCCGCTTGTGGTCAGCCAATTGAATTCGAGATAATTCTCTTCGATGGTACGCAGGTTAAAATCCTGCGGATAGTCTGACCACCACTTTCGGTAGTAGCTTGTATTATAGCGTGATGTCAGGTTGACGTGCCCGTCCTTCAGCTCGTCGAGCATTGCAGCGCAGATGAAGAACAGTTCCATGCTGTTTGTCTCCGGAGTGATCTGTTCCCGATAAACTTTGGTGATCTTTACCCAATCGAGATCCTTCTCCTTGAAAAAACAGTATCTGGTGTCGACGATGTCGCATAGCGCGTCGAAGTTGCCATATATTGTGTCGGAATATTCCGGTTCATCATGACAGGAGGAGAGGAATGCCGGCATAATGGCAATGAGGGTCAGCAGTATGGTGGTAGGGATGCGCATGTCAGTAGATGGAATATATTGTTTCAGACGGGATTCTCACCGGTTTCTTTTTAAGACCGATACCCCCCGGCACTATTCCCAAAACGAGGGAGTGGGTGAAAATCTTAGTGTTCAGATTGTTTGCCCATTGGGTGTCGACGGAGAATCTGTAGCCTATCATTGCGGCAGTTCTTCCGAAGTCGAAGGTGGCGGAGAGTAGGTTGTCGATTCTGAAATTGTTGCCCCACCATCCGGCATGCACAAGCCCTGAATGATTGCCGAGATATATCTCATAGTAAGTCTCACCATATTCCGGCGAGAAGAATACGCTTAGTGAAGGCACCGACACTTTGTCGGCAATGAGAAAATCGATTGCTCCTATCCTGAACGGACGGCTTGCCGACAGGCGGGCGGAGATGGCAGCCGTAGCCATTGCCTGCACGGGATTGTTGCCGTTGCGAAGCAGATAGTATGCCCCGCCGTCGATGTCGACGGATCCACCGCCAGTGACCTGCACGCCGTTGGGGAACACGTTTCTCCACGATATACCCCATTTGAATCCGGCATTAAGCCCGATCATCCGTGCGGTTCCGGCAGGGTTGCTAAGGTTGTCGAAACAAACCTTACCGTCGAAATGCATTATTGCGTTGCGTGGATTGAATGGCATCGCCTTGCTCCATTCACCCGAAAGGGTGTATGAGGTGCCATGATATTTCAACGGGGAGAGATATGTGGCGAGTACGCTTTTCCTGCCTATCTCCAGGGAATAATATCCTGTCACCGGTCGGGATTCCACGTAGGTCATATTCCCGGTTGTCTCCGGGGCGGTATTCTCTCGGTCGGCATCATGCCGGGCGTTAGCCACACCGCACCCCAACATCGGGAAAAGAATCGGTAGGATAAGGTTTCTGATAAATTTTCTCATTGCAAAAATTGTCAAGCGTCGTTGCCGTTTCCGGAAGCGTCGTCGTTCTCATCAAAAGCAAACAGGTCGCCCTGCATCACCACCGGACCGGATTTCTCATCGGTCTCCGTTTCCGGTTCAGTTTCCGGCTCCGGTTCGGGTTCGGGTGGGAAGCGAGTCGGCTCAAGTTCGGTGATAGTGTCGAGCTGGAACGTGGTTATTCTCTTCCCTTTAGCCTTAAATCCTTTCACAGAGATGAACTCCTCGGCATCTATCTCCAGGTCGGGACGTATGGCATCGGCACCTCCGAAGCTGACGCTTAACCGAGGGAATGCCGTGTCGGTGAGTAGCAATATCCTTGATTCCGGTTCGGTGCCGACGAAACGCTGTGGCTTTGCCGAAGGCTCAAACTGGAATCTTTTCAGATATGGGAATCCGAGTGAAGAATCGAATAGGGCGAGAGTCCATATCTTATGCGGGTCAAATTTCTCGATTTTCAGGATATTGTCGTCATAATGGTTGGCATCGGAGAATGATGATGTGAAGAACTCACCGTTCTTAGTGATTATCAGCACAAGATCGTCGCCTTGGAACACGCCGAGGCTTTCTCCACGTCCGTCATAGTTGAGACGCAGCACGTCGCGGTCAAACCAGACTTCACGACCGCCGAGAGTACTGGTGCCTTTCTCTACAAGCTTTATGTCGTCCACCTGATACTTCGTTACCAGGTTGCCGAGAGATTCCTTACCCTTTATGTCGAGTTCGGCGAAATTCACAATCACCTCTTTCAGTCTTGGGCGTCGTCCGGTCTCGTTCGGCTCATCCTTTAGCACCACTTTCACCACTTCCGCCTCACCGTTGGGGTTGCAAGTGAGCCATTCCACCCTTGAGCCGGGTGCACCTTTCGTAAGGTTATATTCCTTCTCTCTTGTCAGTCCAGCGATGAAGAAACGTTTCTTATATGCATATCCGAGATATTTCCCGTCGGCATCCTTTGTTCCGGGCTTTCCGTGGCGGTAGACCACGTTGTATATCGTGCGTTTGTCGCCTTTCTTGAAAAGACCGATATGAATTATCTTCTTCCCTACGTAAAGCTTATCCTGCACTTTGACGAGCTTATAAGTGCCATCCTTATAGATTATGAGGATATCGTCGATGTCGGAGCAAGTGAAGAGGAATTCATTATCTTTCAGAGACGTGCCGAGGAATCCGCCGGATTTATCGTAATAGAGACGCTTGTTTGCCTCCGCCACCTTAGCCGCCTCAATGGAATCAAATCCGCGTAGCACAGTGCGGCGGGGGAATGCCTCGCCATATTTATCCTTCAGATGGGAATACCATGCAGAGGTATATTCCACGATATGGTCAAGGTCGAACTGCAGACGCTCGATATCCTTCTCCAGGTCGGCGATACGCTGGTTTGCCTTATCGGTGTTGAATTTAAGTATGCGTCCCATCTTTATCTCCCAAAGGCGGATGATGTCTTCGCGAGTAACCTCACGGAAGAAATCGGGTTTGAACGGATCAAGACGCTTGTCGACATGCTTGATAGCCTCATCCATATTGGCTGCCAACTCCACCTCCCGATCCTTATATATGCGCTCCTCGATGAATATTTTCTCAAGAGAGCAATAGAGCCTTGTCTCCTTTGTCTCAGCTAATTTAATCTCCAGTTCCTTACGTAGTAATTCTTTCGTATGGTCAACGGAATATCGGAGCAATTGGCAGACCGACATAAACTGAGGTTTCTTGTCGACAATCACGCAGCAGTTGGGGGAGATGCTCACTTCGCAGTCGGTGAAGGCATACAGTGCGTCGATAGCCTTGTCGGAGGATGTGCCCGGGATCAGATGCACGAGAATCTCGGCAGTGGCGGCGGTGTTGTCGTCAACCTTCCTGATCTTGATTTTCCCTTTCTCCATTGCAGAGAGTATGGAGGAGATAAGCGTGGTCGTGGTTTTGCCGAAAGGGAGTTCGGTGATTGCGAGAGTCTTGTTGTCAATTTTTTCTATTTTTGCACGCACCTTTACGCTTCCGCCACGTGCACCGTCGTTATATCTTGAAGCATCGAGCAGACCGCCCGTCTGGAAATCAGGCAACAGGCTGAAGGGCTCGTCATGCAGATATGATACGGCAGCTTCGCATATCTCATTGAAATTATGAGGCAGTATCTTGGAGGAAAGACCCACGGCGATACCCTCCACGCCTTGCGCGAGAAGCAACGGGAATTTCACGGGAAGAGTGACCGGCTCCTTCTTCCTGCCGTCGTAAGATGGAGTCCATTCCGTGATCTTCGGGCTGAACACAGTCTCCAGGGCAAACTCGGAGAGTCGTGCCTCGATGTAACGTGGTGCGGCGGCAGAGTCGCCGGTGAGGATATTGCCCCAGTTGCCCTGGGTGTCGATAAGCAGTTCCTTTTGACCGAGCTGCACAAGAGCGTCGCCGATGGAGGCATCACCGTGTGGATGGTATTGCATAGTGTTGCCGACAATGTTGGCAACCTTGTTAAAACGTCCGTCGTCAAGCGTCTGCATGGAATGTAGTATACGTCTCTGCACGGGTTTCAGACCATCCTCGATATGCGGGACGGCTCGCTCAAGAATGACATAACTTGCATATTCAAGATACCAGTTGCGGAACATACCTGTCAGAACAGTTCTCTTGGCAGTAGGATCTTGCGTTATAGATATATGTTTAGTCTCTTCGGCAGATGGTTCCATTGCCGTTGCGTTGATGTCTTCTTCTTCGAATGTGTTGTCGGTTATATCTAATTCTTCGGCCATTTGTTCGGAAAAGTATAATTTTTCCGTAAAGTTAGCAAATTTTGTTGATTAATCATGAAGGAAGCTTAAAAATAATGTTATGATGATGTATCATGTTATGTCATGATTTACCATGATTTGCCATGTTGTATCATGATTTACCATGTTGTATCATGTTATATCATGATTTCATAGCCTTGTGTGCATGATGTCTGTGCATGATGTGTCTTTCAGGAGGATGGTGCCGGATCTGTCAATGAGGTAGAGCGACGGCATCTCGTCGAAGATGTAAAGCTCATCATCTTGTATCGGATCAAGGGAGAAGGCTATTGTCCAGTCTTCGGGTAGGGAATGTTTGGTGTTGTCCCATGTCATCTTGTCCTCCACGACGTCGATGGCGATGATTGCAAGCGTGTCAGGAAGAGACATTTTCTTGAGTTCATCCATTGTCTCCAAGCAATGATTGCAGTCGGGATCGTAGAAAACCACTAAGTTATAATCATTCGACAATAAGCCGGATAGGGTTGAAGTCTTTCCATCTCTTGTCTCCAGATTGAAATCCGAGGCTGTCATGCCGGGACGATTCTTCATCTCGGCGATTAAGCGATATTTCGCCCTTTCCCGTCCTGCCTCACCCAACGCTTCGGATTTGACGGCATTTTGAAGAAATAGTATATGATGCTCCTCATTGCGCATCGGGGAATCCTTTGTTGCAATATACTTGTCAGCCAAGTCGTAGATAAATTCTGCGGCTTCCGGATTCGATTCAGCCTTGGATGTGAGATTCGACACATATTCAGGCAATCTGTCGGACGCGGTTAATCTGAAAAGGTCGATGAAATCCACAAACGCCTGTTCGATAAGAGTGTTCTTATCGTCAGATTGGTTTCCGGAGAAATCAAAATTATCCCAGAAGTGAGTCGCGACAAAATCGGCACGTTTCAGCGTGTCGGATATTGAGTCCGGCACTTTCGGAAGAGGAAAATCCTTCGGATAGCTATATTGACCGGCGGCGCTTGCCGATGAAGACGCTGCAATATTGAGAATGCACACGAATAGGATTATAAGAAATTTCATAGGCGATTATTAATTTAAGTTTCGCAAGTTTTCCAACTTGCTTCACTTAAATGGTTTAAGGTTTAATGTTTATGGTTTATGATCATTAAATTTTGTATAATGAAAAGATTCGTGGATTTTCATGAATCTTAAACCTTAAACTATAAACGTTAAACCACTGAAGTGCAGCTTGCGAAACTTCAGTTATTAACTTTTGAGGTTTAGACAACTTCGTATTGAAGTTTTATGACTTCCTCTTTATATAACAACAAATATTGAAAACATTAATTGCCTATTGAGGCAGGTGATGACGGATTTTACTAAAAAAATTAAAATTTCCCGACCGAATTGTATAGGTTTTAATATTCCTGATGTTATAGTAAATAGGTGCAGCATTTTAAATATGCCACTCCATAATCTCAATTACTTTGCCCTTGACAACTTTACAAGGTGAATCAAAAATAAATTATAAATATGAAAAATTTCAAACCGCAAGCATGGCTGCTTCCGCAGCCGGTTCTGATTATCGGTACATACGACTCCGATGGTACTCCCAACGCCATGAATGCCGCATGGAGCGGACAATGGGATATGAAGGAGATAATGATTTCGATGGGTAGCCATACCACGACGGAGAACCTAAAGAGGTGTCCTGACTTCACGGTGGCTTTTTCCACGGATAAGACCATGATAGCCGCTGATTATGTCGGCATAGTAAGTGGCAAGAAATGCCATGACAAGATAGCCAATACCGGCTGGAATGCCGTAAAGGGTGAGCATGTCAATGCGCCTATATTCGACAGTTTCCCCATGACGATGGAATGTCGTATAAAGGAGAAGCTATATGAGTCTGAGAGTGGATTCTATATCATCGCGGAGATAGTCAACATCGTTTGTGATGAGAAATATCTTGCGGAAGATGGTAAGCCGGATGTGGAGAAGATGAACCTCATCACATACGATCCGGTACATCACGGCTATATCGCACTCGGAAAGCGTATCGGCACTGCCTTCCATGACGGAGCCTTGCTGAAATAAAAACAGGGGAGAGTGTGGGGATTTTGAAAAGGATAATTTTGGAGCGTGATGTATCATGATGTGGCGTGTTTTATCATGTTATATCATGGTGTAGCATGTTTTATCGTGATATGACGGATTGCATCATGATATATCATGCTTCTTTTTTCAAAAAAAATGGAAAATATTTTGTTAATATAAAAATAAGTTGTAATTTTGCAGTCGCAAATGCGCATGTGGCGTAATGGTAGCCGCGCTAGACTTAGGATCTAGTGTCTCACGACGTGGGGGTTCGAGTCCCTTCATGCGCACGTAGAGAAGCCTCTTAGCTGATGAAGTTAAGAGGCTTTCTTTTGTCAGGGCTTTTATGCCGTGATTTCTGTGTCGAGATTTCTTTTGTCGCGTGTTTTGATGCTTTTTATTTGCCTGTCGCTACTGCTGATGGTGTCCAGTTGCGGAAGAATCGCATCACTTTCTTCTTGTCGTAGCCTTCGCCTGATTCCAAGAATGAGGAGTCTTGGATGTGAACCACATTCCCTTTGCCGTCGAGCACCACAAGAGCGGGGAAGCCGAAACGTGCCGGATTGCCGAGGATTGCAAGCATCATCTTGGTTGCGTCATCCGATTCCTGACGCGGGTTGTAGTTGACGTGTGCGTAGACGAAATTATCATCAACGAGTTTCTTGATCTCCTCGTCATTCTCGATGAAAGCGGCAAACCAAAGGCACCACTTGCACCAGTTGCCACCTACCTGACACACTACAAACTTCCCTTCGCTGTCAGCCTTTTTCACGGCATCGTTAATCTGCTCGACAGGATTGACGGATTCGTCATACACTTTCTTCACTTTCCCTTGTCCGTACATTGATAGCGACACCAATGCCACGCATAATGTAATCAATACTTTTTTCATATTACATCCCTATTTTTTAAGATTCTCACAAAATTACAAAAAGCCTGTCAATATTCCCTAAGTCATCACCAAAAAATCATGCAGTCCGTGAGGGATTATGGAATTGTCGGATATTTTGTGTAATTTAGCGAATCCAAAATTTAGACTTAGTTAGGAATTATGAGAAAAGGTTGCCATATAAGAGGGCATCAGAAATATATGAATACCACTATTGTCTATAGAGGTGTATGGTAGTGAGGCGTTACCTACCATTCGAAAGCAAGCGACACGCCGATACTGTTTAGCGTGATATTTCGGCTCCATGAGTTCCAGTAGTTGGAGGTCAGGAGCCGATAATTTATCCCTATATCGACCGCCTGCTTTGGATTGCGGGAGTTGGTCGGAATCCTCATGCCGATGGATGGACGCAGGTAGAAATATTCCTGATTAGTGAGGTATCCGTCGCCGATTGAGATATACTTATTGCCGAGAAGGAAAGAGCATCCCACTTTCATGTCGATGAAGAACGATGCGCCGGAATTACCACCGATGTTGAAGCGGAAGTCGGTAAAGAGAGGTATCATTGCAGCTGTTGTGGTCGATCCTCGGTCGGAACCGTAGGATGGGTTCTCCCAATCGGATCCCCAGTCATCGTTCTTGTGGGAGAATAGCACGTCTACCCCCAGACCGACGCCCATATAGAACCAGGAGTTATACTGGAACCCCTGAGATGTGGACAGCTCCAAGAAATCGGCGTCATAATTACCGAGTGTCTTTGAATATCCAGCCTCGATAAACCCCTTATATTGTCCTGATCCGGATAGGGCGGGCTGTATCAGCGACGGTATCCTGTTGGCTATCTCATAATACTGGGCTGATGCCGACAAAGAGGATAGCATTGATAATATTATGGCAATAATGCCTGATGCGTAAAAATGTTTTTTCATAATATACCGGTTTACTTTTTTAGAATACTCACAACAATAACACGTTGGGGATGTATATGGTTTATGTCGGTTGGTAATGGGATTAAAACACCGACAAATGGAATAACAGCCGAAAAAGGATTTGTTAAATTAAGTTATATACGTATGGGTTTTGTCACAAATATGGTGAAACTTTAGTAATTTTACAAGACAAACAAAACGACCGATGGTATATACTGCACCGATTGATGAGAAAGAATTGGTGAAGCAGTTGCAGAACAAGGCTACTGCTTCGCAGGCATTTGACGCGCTTATAAAGAAATATTCGCAGCCGGTATATTGGCAGATACGCAAGATGGTGATGAATCATGATGATGCTAACGATTTGGTGCAGAATGTGTTCATCAAGGCGTGGAATAATCTTCATAATTTCCGGGGAGATGCAAAATTATCGACATGGCTCTTCAAGATAGCCATAAATGAATCGATAAATTTCATCAATAAGGAGAAACAGCGTCTTCAGCTCAGTGAGGATGCGGATGAGGCGTTTCTTATCAATAATCTGGAAGCCGATGATTATTTCGATGGTGACGAATTGCAGAAAGAGTTGCAGAAGGCGATAGCGAAATTGCCGGAGAAGCAGCGTCTCGTGTTCAACATGCGATATTACGACGAGATGAAATATGAGGATATGTCGGAAATACTCGGCACCTCGGTCGGCGCATTGAAGGCAAGCTATCATCATGCAGTAAAGAAAGTGACGGAATCCCTTTTGGAGTGAAAAAACTGAGAAAATAAAAAAACGGCTGATTTCACAATCAACCGTTCGTGTTTTCCATAATACATTATTTTCACTAACCTAACATCATGAATCGATTTTCTTTACGCTAATAGAACGTCGGTCATGATTAAAATGTTCATGAGATAAGTGAAAAAATGGAGATTCTGAATTTTGAAGAGGTATTCCGGTGAGAAAATATTTTAAAATAGGATTAAACCTCAAGGCTCCAATATAGTCATAGCTTAAAAAGGTAATAAATATGCGACACGAAGATAAGCTAAAAGAAAAATATGGTTCAGATCCCGGATTTGAGGTGCCTGACGGTTATTTTGAAGAGCTGAACGTCAGCATCATGTCGAAACTCCCTCCATATCCGGAAGCACCCCGAAGTGTGGATATGTCGTTATGGCAGCGCATCAAGCCGTATGCATATCTTGCGGCGATGTTTGCTGGAATATGGCTGATGATGAATATGTTTCATCACGTCTCGTCATCTGCCACATCCCTAAGCCTTGAAAATCCGCCGGAGGCACTTGTGGATATGATCGATGCCGGAGGCTACGACATGATTCCGGTCTTCTCGGAAGAAACAGACTATGACCTTCAGAAGGATGTGAGCGTGAACTATGACTCATTTGATGAGTTTGAGGATGATTTCGGATATGAACTTGAGCCGGAATACTCAGCGATGCAGGTGTCAGTGTCGGCAAAGGATTCCAAGAAAGAATCCCGGTCAGTCTGATTTCCCGGTCTGATTTCCCAGTTTGATTAATTATAGCAAAAACAGTTGCTTAACCGAATAATTATGGTAAAACACATATTACTTTCATTGATGCTGATAGTGATGGCAGCCGGAAACGCCATGGCTTCAGCAGGATGTTGTCCCCCTCCTCCGGAGGGGAAGTCGAAGGAACAGATGTTCCGGGAGATACAGGAGTTCAAGATGAAGTTTCTTGCTCAGGAAATGGACTTGAAGGAGGATCAGCAGCAGAAATTCTTCGAGCTATATGATGAAATGAGTAGAAAACGCTTTGCCGCGATGAAGTCTGCGCGAGAGCTTGAACGAAAAGTAAAGAAGAATGCCGATGCTACGGAAGCAGACTATCAGGCTGTGACGGATGCCTGGAACAAGGCTAAGACAGAAGATGCTGCAATAGCAAAGGAATATGACGAGAAATTCTCAAAATTCTTGACACAGAAGCAGATTTTCCAGATGAAATCCGCTGAGGATAAGTTCAGGAAGAAGATGGAGGAGATGCGTCATAAAGGTCGTAAGGGACACAACCGTTAACGAGGTGAATATCTTAGGTTTAAATAGATTTTAGGTGATTAAGGATTTTACTCCATGACCAAAACATTTTAATTATGACCAATTTATTATGATAAAGATTCGTACCCATAAATGCAAGGCAGTCCTGTTGACTGCCTTGTTGCTTATCCTGCAAATCCCATTGTCGGCAGCGGCAAAGGGATCAACTTCAACACCAAAGCAGAAAATGACACAATCTACGTTTGAAAATCCGGATTTTGCCTTTCCACAGACAGTTGAGAAAGATGCCTCTGCGCAGTTCTCTGTTGCGCTTGATGAGCGCGACGGGGTGAAGGCTCTGAAAGCGGCGATACAGATGGTAGTGGCGCGTCAGCAAGTGTCGCAGTCATCATTTGAAGCCAACGTGTCGATGATCGATTCGGCAGCTAATATTCTTCCGGCTCCATATTCGTCGTTATCATATCTGCTTGAGGCTACATTATACGTGAGTCTTTACAGGCAGAATGCCTGGGACTACAATCGCCGCAACTTGCCGACGGATTCTTATCCCGACGACCCGAATAGTTGGAGCGGTAGCCTTTTTGCTAAAAAGACCCTTGAACTGATTGACAAGGTGTCGGCAGGTATGCAGGATGCCGAGGGTATGCCGATTGCAAAGATAGCCCCTTTGCTGACCGATACGAAAGATGCACAGGATTGGAATCTGACCGTGTATGATTTTATCGTCTATAGATCAGTTGCCCTTCTCAACTCATTCGGCAACGGGTCGGAGACGAAAGTCATACCTTTCAGAACGGATATGACCCAGCAGAACTTGTCGTATCCCGACAGATGCCAGAATAAGGGTATGGAGATGCTTGACGCCCTTCTCTCACTTCGGGAAAAGGATTCTGATGCGTCAGCTCTTTCTGTAGCCGTGGTGCAGCGTGCCGCCATGCTGGATAGGGATGAGAAGACGAATTTCCTGCAGGGTTGGGCGAAACGTCTCTCTTCCACCCCTTGGGCTGCTACTGTGCTGAATGAATATTATCACTCTCTGTCGAATACGGAATTTGTCGGTTCTCCGGAATCTGTGGCACTCTATCGAGAGATGGAGGATTGGACAAAACGTTTCCCGAAAGCTGTTGGCGTCGGGATGGTGAAGTATGATATGGCAATGATTGCTCAGGCTGTGGTGCGTATTGACGTGCCGGATGTCATGATGTGCAACACTCCCGGCAAGGGTAAGGTCAACGTGCGCAACATGAACAGTGCCTACGTGCTTATATATAAGGTGCCGGAATCTATGGTTACGGTCAATTCCGTAAAGATAAAGAATTTCCCGACAGGAGCAGTCAAGATTGCATCCATTCCGCTGTCGGCTTCGGGAGAGATACCATTCTCGCAGAAACTTGAATTTGATATTCCTGCATTGGAGCCTGGTCGTTACGTGGCATTGCCTTCGCCCACATCCTCGCTCGGCAAGGATTGGCGCAACAGACTGGAGCAATGGTCGATAGGAGCGATCAATGTGACGGATATTTCTATAGTAACGGTTTCGAACTCATCACAGAAGGATTCCGGCGTTGTCTATGTGGTGGATTCCCGCGATCAGCGTCCTGTGGCAGGTGCATCCGTGAAAATATATTCCAATGACGGACGCAAGCTTGTAAAGTCGGGAGTCTCGGATGCCAACGGTGCATTTTCTATTCCGAAGGGTTATTATCGGGTGAAAGCCACCAAGGGTAAGTCTGTAGCGGAAATGTGGAGCAGCTACGGCTATTATAAGAACGACGAAAAGGTGGTGGCTGTAGGTAATATATTCACGGATTTGGCAATCTATAAGCCCGGCGACCGTCTTCAATTCGGCATTGTAGGCTGGTTGCCTTCGCGAGAGGGTAACAGATTGCTGAAGAATGAATCACTCAGTGTGGTGCTGCGTGATGCAAACTATAATCCTGTCGATACGCTGTCGCTGACATCTGATGCCGACGGACGCTGTAACGGTGCGTTTGATCTTCCAAAGAACGGATTGCTCGGTACATTTACACTTGAGGCAATCTATGAAAAATATAAGCCCTCTGTTGCTGCAAGGGGGAATGTGGAGGTCGCTGAATACAAGGCTCCGGGTTTCTACGTGGAGATAAATGCAGATTCCACCACGAATTATAAGGCAGGCGACTTGCTGAAATTTACGGGCGTGGTGAAGACTTACAGCGGTATGCCTCTGGATGGAGCGGATGTGAAATTCAATATATCATGGAATCCCTGGTGGAGACTGTGGCATGGCACTAATCCTGACGCCACGTTTGGAGGTGAAGTCAAGAGCGATGCCGATGGTAAGTTTACCATATCGTTGCCTACAGAGAATCTGAAAGGCACCGATTTCGAATATGGAGCCTACACGCTCAACGTTGATGCCACATCCCCGTCAGGCGAGACTCAGAAAGCATCCCCGTTCAGATTCTCGATAGGGAAGGGATTCAGTGTAAATCCGTCAATACCGTCAGAGGTGTGCGCTTCGGATAAGGAGGTGCGTTTCAATGTGCCGGTATATGACATACTCGGTCTTCCGGTGGGGAAGAGAGTGGATTATTCTGTTGTCAATACCGATGGCGATGCCACAATCCTTTCCGGCACCTTTGACAGCCCGACATTGATACTAAATTCATCAGATCTTCCGTCAGGCAAATATAAATTGGCGTTCTGTCTCTCCGGCGATACGCTGAAAAGCGAGACAGAGACTGTGATATGGCGTAAGGATGACCGCAAGGCTCCATATAAGACTCCGTTGTGGGTGCCACTCCATAAGATCGTGGCATCTGAGGGTTCCTCGTCGGTAGATGTGGAGTTTGGAAGCGGATATGCTGGATCCTGGATTCTTGCGGTTGTTTCCGGAGATGACGGCATAATCAGCCGCGAATGGGTTCAGATAGATGGCGACAATAAGAGTCTGAGCGTAGCGGCTCCACAGGGTAACGAACGCGTATGGGTGGCTTTCAGCGGTATGCATGAATTCAATCAGAAGGTAACGAAGGTGGAGATCCTTCCGGCATCGGCTGAAAAGAAACTGTCGGTTAAGGCAGAATCATTCCGCAGCAACATCACGTCGGGCTCGCATGAACAATGGCGTTTTAAATTTACGGTCGATGGAAATGCTGTAAAGAATATTCCGGCGTTTGCAGTCATGACTGACAAATCGCTTAATGCCTTGTCGCCGTTCGCATGGAGTTTCAACGTAGGGCGAGGATCTGGTTTTGATAATACTTTCGTATCAAATACAAGAATCGGCTCCATCTCACCGCGAGGCACATTCTCCACATTGCCGCGTTATGACCGGGTAGGTGATCCGATACCGGATTGGGAGACCTACGGATATGGTTTTTCCGGAGGTGGCGGACGTATGGTGATGTATAAGACGGCAGCGCGTTCAGCAGGAGTGATGATAAGAGGGATCAATGACGTCAAGGAGGAGAGTGCAGAAGCGGAAGAGGTGTTGGTTACTGTTCAGACCACTTCTCTCAATCTGGCAGCCGCGGCACCGGATCCTGTAGATATGGCGGCGGATGAAGCCGTGCTGGAAGAGGGTAAGGTTGTCAATGCTGATGGTGGAGCCGCTGCCCGTGAGGAGGTGGAGCTTCGTCCGGTGGAGATGCCGCTTGCTTTCTTCATGCCCGATCTGAAAGGGGATGCCGACGGCAACGTGTCGGTGGAGTTTGACAGCCCGAATTTCAACACCACATGGCAGTTCCAGATAATGGGTTATACCGACGACCTTCTGACGGCAGGTATGCTGAAGGATGCCATGTCGACGAAAGAGGTGATGGTGAAGAGTAATCCTCCGCGCTTTGTCCGCACAGGGGATGACGTGGAAGTTTCCGCTCTGCTCTTCAATAATACCGATCATGACTTGCATCTATATGGCGAAATAGAGCTGTTTGACCCGATGACAGGTAAGACCATAGCATCAGAACGCTCCGCTTCAGAACTCACCAAGCCGTCGGCAAACAGAAAGATTGCAGTGAGGTTCCATGTGCCGACCGACCTTTCGGCTGTCGGTATGCGAGCGTATGCCTACGGAGAGAATCACTCGGATGGGGAGCAGACGGTCATCCCGGTTCTCCCTTCGTCAACTCCCGTGATAGAGTCTGTGCAGTTCTATCTTGGAGCAGATAAGGATTCATTTGTGAAGAGATTGCCGAAGTTCAGAAAGGATGCCAACCTGACTTTGAAATATTGCGACAATCCGATTTGGGAATGTGTGCTCGCTCTCCCGTCGATTTCCTCTCCTGAATCTAAGAATGTCGTGGCACTGATGCGTGCTCTCTATGCCAATTCAACGGCACTAACGATCACGCGTAAATATCCTGTCATAAAGAGTGGCATTGAGAAGGTGCTTGCTTCTGACGCCATGAGTGCACGTGATGCTCTCAAATCAAATCTTGAGAAGGATGCCGAACTGAAGACTGTGGAGCTTATCAACACTCCATGGGTAAACAATGCGTCGGCAGAGACGCTGCGCATGCATAGCCTCAACACATTGCTTGATGAGAAGGGTGCTGATTCAGCCGTGGCTTCGATACTTGATCAGGTTAAGGGTCTTCAGAACTCCGACGGAGGTTGGAGCTGGTGCCCGGATATGCGCTCATCATCGTTTATGACGCGGGAAGTGCTCCGGCGTTTCGGTATGATGAAGAAGACCGGTGCGCTTCCTGATGGTTGCAACGCCATGATACGTAAGGGTATTGCTTATTGTGATAAGTCGGAATATGACGACTACGTGAAGTCAAAACATGAGTTCTCAGTATACGATATGCTTGACTATCTTTATGTGCGCAGTTTCTTTGATGCCGGCAACGGACCTTCCGGATTCTCCGGCTTGAAGAATAAGGCGTTGAAACGTATATCGGAGGAGTGGCAGAAATTCTCTGTAAAGGAGAAGGCGATTGCAGCCATATTGATGTCGCGAAGCAACGGGTATGAGCGTACAGCAGGAGTTATATTGGAATCACTCAACCAGTATGCCTCAAAAGATGAGGCGAAAGGCTGGTGGTATGACAATCTGTCGTCGGGCTACAACGGTTGGGATAAGCTTTCGACCACCGCTACAGTGCTTGAGGCATATTCTGAAATCTCACCGAAGGCACAGGCTGTGGATGGTCTTCGTCAGTGGCTCGTTCTGCAGAAGGAGACAGAGGACTGGGGTGCCAACTCCAATACGGTAGAGGTCATACAGTCGATATTGTCAAGTGGCTCTGACTGGAGTGCATCGACAGGCATTCCGGAGATAAAGCTTGGCGACAACACGCTCAGCTTGCCTGAGGGCGAGATGCTGACAGGGATTATGACCCTTCCGATAAGTGCAGAACTTGCGTCGGGCAAGGGGTTGACCATACGAAAAGGTGGCGACGGTCCGGCATGGGGCGGAGTCATCAGTCAGTATGTGGCACCGATGAAGGATGTGAAGGCAGAAAGTTGCGAGAATCTGAAGATAAGGAAGCAACTTCTTGTTGTCACTGACACCCCTGCGGGAGAGGTGGCTAAAGAGTCGCAGATAAAGGTGGGCGACAAGGTTCGTGTGACTTTGACCCTGACTTGCGACAAGGATATGAATTACGTGGCGATCACGGATGAGCGTGGGGCAGCGTTCGAACCTGCTGACCAGTTGTCGGGCTATACATCTCAGGATGGTCTTGGCATTTATAGGGAGGTAAGGGATTCGCGCACGTCATTCTTCATTGAGTTCCTTCCGAAAGGTGTCAATGTGATCACCTATGATTGCTATGCTGACCGAGAGGGTACTTACTCAATCGGTATCGCCTCAGTTCAGAGTCAATACTCACCGTTGCAGGTGGCACATTCTGCCGGTGAGGTAGTGATAGTGAGATAATATCCGGTTAGACCCCTCGGTTCCCTAAAGGGGGTGTTGAGAAGCAAGTGAAATAATAAAGGAGACGGCTGAAGAATTACACTCTTGGTAATTCTTCAGCCGTCTCCAGTTCTGTACCTTCTCATTAGCTTCCCTTTTGGGGAGTGGGGCTAACCAACATTTGTTACCAGTCCCTCACGGTTGAGGATGACGTTGGGGAAGATTTCGGCGGCCTCCTTTTGGAAGAGAGTGTCGTCGTTATAGCGGGAGGAGTAGTGACCCGTGAGGAGAGCCTTGGCTCCTGCATCTCTTGCCACCATTGCTGCCTGTCGGGCGGTGGAATGACCGCGTGGTGCCGCCATTGCTTTGTGCTCCTCCAGATATGTTGTCTCATGGAAGAGAAGGTCTACAGGACCAATCTTCTGAGACAGATCCTTCATGTAGGCAGTATCGCTTATGTGGGCATACGAAAGGGAGGGGGATGGGGGAGTGGTCAGTATCGCATTGCAGATCACGGTTCCATCCGGTTTCACGAAATCCTCACCCGCCTTAATACGCCGCATCATGGTAAGTGGCACCTCATGAAACTTAGTCATGTCAGCCTTGATATGCCTCTCCTTCGGTTTCTCCTCAAAAATGAAACCTACGGTAGGCACACGATGATTGAGCGGTACGGTCCTTACGGTAAGGGATTTTGTCTCCAATATGACCGCCTCTTCGCGTTTGATTACGTTGAACCGTATATCGAAAGGGGTGTCGCGGCAGAAATAATCGAAGATTGCTGAGAGTTGCTTCATCCCCTCCTCAAACGTATGGATGGTGATGTGTCCGCCCGTCCCGTTAAGGGCAAGCGTTCCGATAAGACCGGGAAGACCAAACACGTGGTCGCCATGAAGATGAGTGAGGAAGATATGTTGCAGGCGGCTGAACGAAAGCCGCTGTCGCATAAAGGCGAGCTGTGCCCCTTCACCGCAGTCTACCATAAATAGGTTGCCCCGATGATTTACCACCGTGGAAGAGGGTTGATGCCTAAGGGATGGGCGTGCGGAACCGCAGCCTAAAGTATGAATCTTGAAATCAGACATTATCTATTTTATAATCTTTCGCAAGACCGCCGGCACCGGTCTCCTTATAGAGAGACGGCAGGTCATGGCCGGTCTCCTTCATCACTTGAATCAGTTTGTCGAAGCTGACGCGGTGTCGTCCGTCGGAGAACGAGGAATAAATGTTGGCATCCAAAGCTCTGGCGGCGGCGTATGCATTTCTTTCGATACATGGAATCTGCACGAGTCCGCACACAGGGTCACAGGTCATGCCGAGATGATGCTCGAGACCCATTTCCGCAGCATATTCTATCTGTGCGGGAGAACCACCGAACAGCTGGCAGGCGGCACCGGCAGCCATAGCGCAAGCCACGCCCACTTCCCCCTGGCAACCTACGTCTGCACCCGATATGCTTGCGTTGTGTTTCACCACGTTGCCTATTAGGGCGGCAGTGGCGAGGGCATGGCGTATCTCCATATCGGAGAAATTACGGCTTTTCCAAAGATGATAGAGCACGGCAGGCACCACACCGCAGCTTCCGCACGTAGGAGCTGTAACGATGGTGCCACCGGAAGCATTCTCCTCACTGACGGCAAGTGCGTAAGAGAATACGAGTCCGCGGGAGCGCAGATTGTCGCGATATCCCTCAGCCCTCATGTAGTATGCGCGTGCTTTTCTTCGCAGATTAAGCGGACCGGGGAGACGTCCGTCGGTAGCCAGACCCTTTTCAACGGCAGCTTTCATAGTAGCCCATACTTCATCAAGGAAATTGTTTATATCCTTCCCTTCGCATTGCTCCACATATTCCCAGTAGCTTCGTCCGCTACGGTCGCAATAGTCCATGATCTCCGACATGGTATTCTTTCCGTAGATTTCCGCGCCACCTTCGTGGGCGAGACCTTCCCCTTCGATAGCACCTCCGCCGACGCTGTAGACCGTCCATTCATCGGATGGCAATCCGGCGGCGTTAAGGCTACGGAATGTCATGCCGTTGGGGTGGTATGGCAGGAATACGTCGGGCTTCCATATAATCTTTACCGGAAGGTCGCTCTGCGACAACACGTCGATGATGGCAGCGTCAGTCATGTGTCCTTTGCCTGTGGCGGCAAGGCTTCCATATAATATCACTTCATATCCCGATGCGTGGCGATGATTGGAGAGAAATATCTCTGCGGCCTTTCGTGGTCCCATTGTATGGCTTGATGACGGACCTGTGCCTATTCTGTATAGTTCCTTTATAGATTTCATGGTTAATTCAGTTTCTGATTTGCAAAATTAATAAATAAAGGCGTTTTATCCAATATCTTGTCTATTCTTTGTCAGCCGGCGATAAAATCATCAGAAATGAGGATTGCAGGCATCGCTGACTCTCGTTAATTTTGCGGTGTGAAAAAGATAGGAATTATAATGTCGGTCGGACTGGGATGCGTACCTCTCATGATGAGAGCGGATGAGGTGCGTCCGGACACTGTCGGTGTGATGCTTGAGGAGGTGAATGTCGCAGGAGTCAAGCAGATGGCGCGTCTGAATGATGAGCCGGAAGCGGCTACTGTTCTCAGCGGGTCAGCACTCGAACGCCTTGGAGTGGCGGCTATAAAGGGAATCTCGGATGTGGTTCCCAACTTCTACGTGCCGGACTACGGTTCACGCATGACCTCGTCAATTTATGTGAGGGGCATAGGCGCACGCATGGATCAGCCGTCGGTAGGGTTGAACGTTGACAATGTGCCATATCTTAACAAGGATGCCTACGATTTCGATATCCCCGATATCGCTTCCGTAGAGATGCTTCGCGGACCTCAGTCAACACTCTATGGGCGCAACACGATGGCGGGGGTCATAAATGTCACCACCCTCTCACCAATGCGCTATCAGGGATGGCGTCTTATGGCGGAATATGGATCAGGGGAGGCAATCAAGATCTCTGCCGGATGGTATCATAAGTTTAATTCGCGTGCCGGATTAGCCATTGTGGGAGCCTACGGAAGCCGCGATGGAGTTTTCACCAACCAATATAACGGTAAGAAGGTGGATCATGAACGAAACTGGAGCGGTAGGGTCAAGTTCCACTGGCGTTTCAAGGATGGCTGGAATCTTCAGAACACAGCCGCCGCCGGTTATCTGAAACAGGGAGGGTATCCCTACGAATGGAAAGAGACGGGAGAGATAGCCTACAACGACACCTGCTTCTATCATCGTTTCACGTTTACGGATGGTCTTGCCATAAGATACTCAGGCGACAACTATTCCGTGGCATCAATCACGTCGGTGCAGCATATCAATGACAATATGACCCTCGACCAGGATTTCCTTCCGGAGGATTTCTTCACGCTCACGCAGAAGAAACGTGAGACGGCACTGACGGAGGATATCGTGGTGAAAGGGAAGGAGGACGGCAGCTACAGATGGCTTGCCGGAATCTTTGCATTCTATAAGCATCTTGATATGGATGCGCCCGTGACGTTCAAGGACCGTGGCATCGCCGATCTTATTGAGAAGCACCGTAATGAAGCCAATCCGATGTATCCAATAAGTTGGAATACAAGAGAATTTTCACTCAATAGCAATTTTACAATCCCAACATGGGGACTATCTGCATATCATGAATCGGACCTCACTCTCGGCAAATGGACTCTAAGCGCGGCGTTGCGTCTGGATTATGAGAAATCGGTGCTGAACTATCTCAGCTCGTGTGACACGGGATATGCCATATATCAGCTCACCGACGGGAAATATGAATATTATCGCGACACAGAGATATACATCAATGACGAAGGGCGCATCTCCCGCGACTTCCTCACGTTGCTTCCTAAATTGTCGGCAACCTATTCTTTGGGTGAGGATGGGGGCAATATTTATGTTAAAGTTTCTAAAGGATATAAGGCGGGAGGATTTAACACGCAGATGTTCAGTGATGTACTCCAACAACGGCTTATGGTGATGATGGGCGTCGGCACACAATATGACGTTGACCGTATCGTTTCTTATAAGCCGGAGAAGAGTTGGAACTACGAGATAGGCAGCCATCTTCTTTTCCCGGAGATAGGCGTCAGACTTGATCTTGCTGCATTCTACATAGACTGCCGCGATCAGCAGCTGACCATGTTCCCTGATGGCACCACTACCGGACGCATCATGACGAATGCCGGACGCACCCGCAGTTTCGGCGGAGAGATTTCTGTAAATGCAGAGCTCACCGACCGCCTGATACTCAACTGTAGCTATGGTTATACTAATGCACGGTTCATCCGATTCAATGACGGTATCAGCGACTACAAAGGTAAATATCTTCCCTACGCGCCACGAAATACCTTCTTCGTGCAGGGTATCTGGAGTGTGCCTACGGGGGTGGCGTGGCTCGGAGATGTGACTTTTGATGTCAACATACGCGGCACCGGTGATATCTATTGGAACGAATCGAACACCGAACACCAGAATTTTTATGCGTTGCTCGGGGCAGGTATAACCTTGGGGGATGACCGGCTCTCTCTCCAACTCTGGGGAAAGAATCTTACTGACACGAAATACCATACGTTCTATTTCAAGTCGATGGGTAATGAGTTTCTGCAAAGGGGGAGAGGCTTGGAGCTTGGAGCCACGTTGAGATACAATTTCTGAGCTGAGGGTATGCCGGTATTATGTCTCTAAAAAAGTGGGCGTATGCTCATGTCGAAAACTGAAAAAATAATATAACCAATAACATAAATATAATTGAAATGAAAAAAAAGTTGATTTACGCACTTGCGGGATGTTCGCTTCTTCTGACTGCCTGCAACACCGGCAACGGAGAGAATGAGCAGACGATGACTTATCCCACCTGCAACTTCGTGATTCCGAAGGATGGCACCACTCCGACAATGTCTTACGGTTCCTATACCTTCAAGAGCAAGATGTCGGCATCGTTATGGGATATGTCGGTTTCGACTACCAGTCTTTCCATCAACAATACTGCCCGCACGTTTGTAACTCAGACTTATCCCGTGGTCAACGTCGGCGGATATAAGCAGATAATCAAGAACGTTAGCAGCGATCCGGCATCAGGAGGATATGAGATAAGCAACGGCACTTTCATGCTGAGTGCATACGATAATCTCCCTAAAGATTTCCTGCCCAACAAGGTGTTCACTCCCACACAGAAGGATGAAAAGGGTAAGATCTCTTACATCCCCGGCACCGTGTTCTATCCCAACATGACAGGCTATATATCTCCGCTTGTGGTGGCACAGTATGATTTCGGGTCAGAATATAAGGTGAAGACCTTCTTCTGCGATGCCTTCTATGCCGGCAAGACCAACACTTCGTATTCTCTACCCAACGGCATGTCGGGAATGGCTGAGAGCGAGAAGATGGTATACAGGGTGATCATGGACCTTGATAAGAAGAAAGCTGGCATAGTTATCTACAATGCCAAATTCTCAGATTCCGACAAAGAGCCAGAGAAGGCAGCTATCTATATTCCGGGTCTTGACATAACCTTCCAAGGCGAAAGCTATGAGATCAGCGGAAAGGATATCATTCCTCTGATTCCGGAAGGGAATCTTCCCGCACTCCCGGATCCGGATAAATTTACTCCCTATCCGACGTTTAAATTCAATGAGTTCAAGATGGTGATGACAAACTCATGGCTCACAAGCACCAGAATGGAATTCAGCGTGGCCGACACCTACAAGGGCTACTTCTCCGGCAGCTACGTCAAGATTCCCGAGAACATGTGATCTGTATCCATCGTCCGATAAATCTACCTACAGATAATGAGGAAGTCAGAAAAAGGCTTCCTCATTTTTTGTCATGAGAGTGGATATGAGTATTACGGAGATTGGAAATAGAAAATAAAAGTTGCATAAAAGTCAAATTTATGTGCAATAAAAATTTTTAAGAACGATAATTTTTCGTACCTTTGCAAATGATTGAGTACCATAACCCGGTCAAAATAAAAAGTTGAGAGAATAATTATTTAAAAATAAGACGATTATATGAATCTTTTGTTGGAGATAAGCAACAATGCATTGGCAGTGACCGCCACGTTGACGGGCATCGGTCTTGTATTTGCTGCTTTGTTGATAGCGAAGTTGATTTCTCCGAAATCGTATTCTGTCAAGAAGTCGGAGCCTTATGAGTGTGGTATACCAACGCGTGGCAAGTCAATGATTCAGTTCAAGGCTGGCTACTATATCTTTGCCATACTCTTCCTTATCTTTGATGTGGAGACAGTGTTCCTCTATCCTTGGTCAGTGGTGATGCGCAGCCTTGGTCCGCAGGGTCTTCTGTGCATCGGCATCTTCATGTTTGTGCTTATTATGGGCCTTGCCTACGCATGGCGGAAAGGAGCGTTGCAATGGAAGTGAAGATCAAGAGCATGAAGCATGAGGACTTCAAAGACAACGAGTATATCGACAAACTCGTGGAGGAACTCAATGCTACGGGAGCGAATGTGATGGTAGGCAAGATTGATCAGCTGATCAATTGGGGTATAGCCAACTCACTCTGGCCTTTGTGTTTCGGCACGAGCTGCTGTGCCATAGAGTTTATGAGCCTTGGCGCAGCACGCTACGACATGGCTCGTTTCGGCTTTGAGGTGGCGCGTAACTCACCCCGTCAGGCCGACTATATAATGGTGCAGGGCACGATTGTGCATCGCATGGCGCCGGTGCTCCGTCGTCTGTATGAGCAGCTTGCCGAGCCTAAGTACGTGATAGCGTGCGGAGGTTGTGCCGTATCCGGCGGTCCGTTCAAAAACTCCTACTGTGTAGTGCCCGGTGTTGACCATATCCTTCCGGTCGACGTGTTCATCCCCGGTTGCCCGCCCCGTCCGGAGGCAATGTTCTACGGTCTGATGCAGTTGCAGCGTAAGATCAAGGTGCAGAAATTCTTCGGAGGCGTCAACCGCAAGGAGAAAATCGCGGAATTCTTCGCACAGCATCCCGAGGAGAAGGGTAGGATAGATTGAGAGCCCTTGATTAAGTAGAAGATTATATTGGAACCAAGAGACAAGATGAGCGATATAAAAGAAAAAATCAGCAGTATTCTTCCCGGAGCTGTCTTCACAGAGGGCGAGACCCTGATGGTGACAGTCGAGGAGAAAGACTGGCATAGCTTTGCCAAGGCTCTCAAAGAGACCAGAGGACTTGAGTTCGATGTCCTTACCGCAGTGGTTGGCATGGATTGGAAAGATTCTCTCGGCGTGGTATATTATCTGACGTCGACGTCGCGCAACTGGGAGGTCATATCTGTCAAGGTGGCAGTGGCAGATCGCGAGAATCCTATGATTCATAGCGTCAGCGATCTGTGGAAAGTGGCTAACTTTCAGGAGAGAGAGGTATTCGACTTTTACGGCATAAAGTTTATCAACCATCCGGATATGCGCAGGTTCTTCCTTCGCAACGACTGGAAGGGCTATCCTTTGAGAAAAGACTACGATGCTGATCCGAAACTCAACCCCATACCTGCTGAAGACGAGCAGAATGAGGATGACACGGTCAGCTACGTGGAGGATGCCTCCGGCAAGGTGAAGGCAGTGCCCGGCAAGGTGTTTGAGGAGGATGACTATGTGGTCAACATCGGTCCGCAGCATCCCTCTACCCACGGTGTGATGCGTTTCCGTGCAGCCGTAGATGGCGAGACAGTGAAGAAAGTAGACGTGGTTTCCGGCTATATCCATCGTGGAATTGAGAAACTTTGCGAAGGGATGACCTATCCGCAGATCCTTCATTTCACTGACCGTATGGACTATATGTCCGCCCACCAGAACCGTCATTGCCTCTGTATGTGTATCGAGAAGGCCATGGGACTTGAGATTCCGCGGAGGGCAGAGGTGATACGAGTGATGATGGATGAGCTGATGCGTATATCCAGCCACCTGCTATCGTTTGGCTGTACTGCCATGGACCTCGGCGCAACCACGGCATTCTTCTACGGCTTCCGTGAGCGTGAGATGGTGCTTGATATTTTTGAGAAGACTTGCGGTGCACGTATGTCGATGAACTATAACGTGATAGGCGGCGTGATTGCCGACCTTCATCCTGATTTCGTGAAAGACGTAAAGGAGCTTATTCGCATCATGCCGGAGCGTCTGAAGGAGTATCACAAGGTGTTCAGCGGCAACCTTATCGCCAAGAACCGTCTTAAGAAAGTGGGTCATCTTTCAAAAGAGGATGCTATCAATTATGCCATCACCGGACCGAGCGGAAGAGGCTCCAATTGGAGCTGCGACTGCCGTAAGAAGCACCCGTATTCCATCTATTCGGAACTTGATTTCGAGGAGGTGCTTGAGACCGGTTGCGACTCTTATTCACGCTACATGGTGAGAATGAAAGAGATAGAGCAGAGCTGCAAGATTCTTGAGCAGCTTGTTGACAGGATTCCGGAAGGGGATATACGCGCACAGGTGCCGAAGGTGGTGAAACTTCCTGCCGGCAATTGGTATCAGCAGGTGGAGGCAAGCCGTGGCACGTTTGGAGTCTACATTGAGTCGGACGGAGGCAAGAATCCTTACCGTGTTCATTTCCAGAGCCCGTGTTTCAACCTTGTCGGAGTCATGGATCTCACATGCTCGGGCTATATGATCGCTGACTTGATCACGATCGGTGCCGCCCTTGACTTTGTGATACCGGATATTGACCGTTAATACTATAATAAGCGACTTAACAAAACAACCGCAAACGACTTTCAATAAAAAATTATGTTTAATTTCGGAATATGGACCAGCGAGTTCAATAATTTTCTGATGGGCTTCCTCCCGGAATGGGCCACTGTTCTCGTGGAATGTGTCGTCATAGCTCTGCTGGTGCTGCTCACCTATACGGTGCTCGCCCTTTTCTATATTCTTTACGAGCGCAAACTGTGTGCATGGTTCCAGTGTCGTCTCGGACCTATGCGCGTAGGTAAATGGGGTTTGCTGCAGGTGTTTGCCGATATGTTCAAGATTCTCGTCAAAGAGCTTATCAGCCTTAAGGACACCGACCGCTTCCTCTTCAAACTTGCGCCGTATCTGGTGATCACCTCTTCAGTAGTGATGCTTGCGTGTCTGCCATGGGGCAATGGTCTTCAGATCATTGACTACAACATAGGCATCTTCTTCATCCTCGCCGTCTCCTCCGTGGGTGTACTCGGCATCCTGCTTGCCGGCTGGGCATCCAACAACAAGTATACGCTCATCGGCGCAATGCGAAGCGGCGCGCAGATGATCAGTTATGAGCTGTCGCTCGGTCTTGCCCTCATGACCATCATCGTGATGTCAGGCACAATGAACATCAACGAGCTTGTATGGGCACAGGATAAGGCATGGTTTATCTTCAGAGGCCATATCCCCGCAGTCATCGCTTTCCTGATCTATATCGTGGCAGCGACAGCGGAGACCAACCGTGGTCCTTTTGACCTTCCGGAGGCAGAGCATGAGCTTACCGCCGGTTATCACACCGAATACTCCGGTATTCACTTCGGATTCTTCTATCTTGCAGAATACCTCAACCTGTTCATCGTGTCGGGTATCGCCTCCCTTATGTTCCTCGGAGGATGGATGCCGCTCCATATCCCCGGGTGGGAAGGATTCAACAACGTGATGAACTATATTCCGTCGATCGTATGGTTCCTGGGCAAGAGTTTCTTTGTATCGTATGTCATAATATGGTTCAAATGGACGTTCCCCCGTGTGAGAATTGACCAGATGCTGTCGTTCGAATGGAAATATCTGATGCCGTTGTCGCTTTTCAACCTTATCCTGATGGCTGTCATCGTGGCATTCGGCTGGCATTTCTAAACATAACCAAGAAATAAATACTACAAGAATATATGAGCGCTAATTTCGGAACAGTGACTCAGGTGATCGGTCCGGTGATCGACGTGTCGTTTGAGGGAGGGAAAGAATGTATCCCGCCTATATATAACGCCCTGAAAGTAGTGCGCGACAACGGCGAGGAACTAATCCTTGAAGTTGAGCAGCACATCGGCGAAGACACTGTAAGGTGTGTCGCCATGGAGAGCACCGACGGCCTGCGCCGTGGTGTGAAGGTGGAGGATCTCGGTCGTCCTATCGCGGTGCCTACAGGCAATCAGGTGAAGGGCCGCCTTCTCAACGTGATAGGGGAGCCTATCGACCACCTCGCGGATCTCGACAGAGACCATCTGCGCCCGATACATCAGCCGGCGCCGGCATTTGACGATCTTGCAATCTCTACCGAGGTGTTATACACCGGTATCAAGGTGATTGACCTTCTCGAGCCTTACTCAAAGGGTGGTAAAATCGGTCTCTTCGGAGGTGCCGGTGTAGGCAAGACAGTGCTCATCATGGAGCTTATCAATAATATCGCGAAGGGTCACAACGGCTTCTCGGTGTTCACCGGCGTCGGCGAGCGCACCCGTGAGGGCAACGACCTTCTCCGCGAGATGATTGAGAGCGGTGTCATCAAATATGGTGAGAAGTTTAAGGAGGGTATGGAGAAAGGCGAATGGAATCTCCATGACGTCGACATGAAGGAGGTCAACAATTCACAGTCCACCCTCGTGTTCGGACAGATGAACGAACCGCCGGGCGCACGTCTTCGCGTGGCTCTTTCCGGTCTGACCGTAGCAGAGCAGTTCCGCGACAACGATGGAGGCGGCAAGGAGATCCTTCTCTTCATCGACAACATATTCCGTTTCACTCAGGCAGGTTCGGAGGTTTCTGCACTTCTCGGACGTATGCCGTCGGCAGTAGGTTATCAGCCTACTCTGGCATCAGAGATGGGTATGCTTCAGGAGCGAATCACGTCGACCAAGCAGGGCAGTATCACATCAGTACAGGCTATCTATGTGCCTGCCGACGACTTGACCGACCCGGCTCCTGCCACCACCTTCAACTTCCTCGACGCCACAACGGTGTTGAGCCGTAAGATTGCCGAGCTTGGCATCTATCCGGCAGTTGACCCGCTCGACTCCACATCGCGTATTCTTGATCCGAATATTATCGGCGAGGAGCACTACAATACCGCCCAGGCAGTGAAGCAGCTTCTCCAGAAATATAACGACCTTCAGGATATCATCGCCATTCTCGGCGTAGATGAGCTTTCAGATGAGGATAAACTCGTCGTGGCACGTGCTCGCCGCGCTCAGCGATTCCTTTCGCAGCCCTTCTTCGTGGCAGAGCAGTTCACGGGTCTTCCGGGTGTGATGGTGCCGCTTGCAGAGACCATCAGAGGCTTCAAGATGATCCTCTCCGGCGAGATGGATGAATATCCGGAGCAGGCCTTCCTCAATGTCGGCACTATCGATGAGGCAATAGAGAAAGGTAAGAAACTTCTCGCGGAAGTGAAATGAGACAAACCGCAGCTGACAAAATAAATCAACTAAAATCCAGTACATGACACTTGAAATAATATCTCCAAATGAAATCCTCTTCAAAGGGGAAGCAGAGGCGGTGACGATGCCCGGAGCCCTCGGGTCGTTCACTGTGTTGAAGAACCACGCCTCTCTGATCTCGGTGTTAAAGGCGGGCTCGGTGCAGTATCGCACTCCGGGCGGCGAGGAAATCAGTGTGGAAATCGGCGGTGGGCTGGTAGACGTTGACAATAACGTGGTGTCAGTATGCGTCTATTGACGACATCAGGGATAGAAATCGGTAAAAACAACAAGGAATGAACTCAAGAATAAAAATAACGGTTTTGGCAATCCTCGCCTTTCTCTGCATCCTGCCGGCAGAAATGAAAGCATCCGGCTCCGGAGAGGAGGGCAAGGTGAATGTCAAAGAGATAATGTTCCATCACCTTGGCGATGGATATGGCTGGGAAGTACCCTTCAGCCATGTCTACCGCATACCTCTTCCCGTGATAGTCAGAGCGGAAGATGGCAAATGGATCACATTTTCCTCCTCCCGTCTCACGAAGATGGAAGAGGTGGCTGATGACGCCACAGGCAAGACAGAGACAGAGGCTGTGCCTCAGATTGTGGAGATAGAGAAAGATGGTAAGACCTATCGTTTCGTATTGGCTCATGTCAGCAGCCATGCCAACAAACTGGTCGAAATCTTCCCTGCCGATACAGAGTCAGATAAGACCAGGCTTGCCGCCGCGCAATCCGACTCCACACTCAGCGGCGAATATGGCGTTGACCGCGTGGTTGACGGCTACGTGCTGTTTGATGGTAAGTACTACAGGGAATATCGTCCGTTGGATATCTCCATCACAAAGAACGTGCTTGCCCTGTTCATCACTGTGATTATAGTGACGGCAATGGTCATGTCGGTTGTGAGATGGTATGCCCGGAAGGGTCTGAAGGCTCCGCGCAAGGGCATGGGCTTCATGGAGATGCTGATAGATTTCATCTATACGGGCGTCATAAAGTCGACACTGAAGGACAAGTCGAAGAAATTCGCGCCATTCCTGCTGACGTGTTTCTTCTTTATCCTCGTGATGAACCTTGTCGGGCTCATCGTGATCTTCCCCGGCGGAGCAAACCTGACAGGCAACATATCCATCACGCTTGTGCTCGCGGTGTTGGTATTCATAGTCACTAACGTCACCAGCACGAAGCATTATTGGAAAGAGATTTTCTGGCCCGATGTTCCGTTGTTCCTGAAGTTCCCGTTGCCTATCATGCAGTTTATCGAGATCTTCGGCATCTTCACTAAGCCGGCAGCCTTGTGTGTCCGTCTCTTTGCGAATATGATGGGCGGTCACATGATTGTCATCACGCTGACGCTTCTGATCTTCATCTTTGCGGCATTCGGCGACATGGCGGCAAAAGGCTCGGTGGTGGTCTCCTTGCTCTTCTCTATATTCATGCTTGCGCTCGATGTTCTGGTGAGCTTTATCCAGGCATACGTATTCACCCTTCTCGCCACCCTGTTTATCTCTATGAGCCAGGAGGACGGCCATCATGAATCGAAGCATGAAGAGGTGAAGCATGAGCAACTCCCGTCGGAAGATACGGAAGTATCCATCCCGGCAACCAAATAAAGAAAAACAATAAATAATACAAATAACACATTAAACCATTAAAATTATGTTATCAATGATTTTAGCAGCAGTTGCACCTCTTGCAGCACTTGGTGCAGCAATCGGAGCCGGTATAGCAGCAGTCGGAGCCGGCATCGGCATCGGAAATATTGGTTCATCTGCCATGGAGGCTATTGCCCGTCAGCCTGAATCAGCCGGAGATATCCGTTCGAACATGATTGTAATCGCGGCTCTTATCGAGGGTGTGGCTCTCTTCGCTGTGATCGTATCAGCACTCGCACTCTTCCTATAAGCCAATCGACCACCGTAATAATTTATCATAATGGAATTATTCACGCCGGAATTAGGCTTGGTCTTCTGGATGTTTATCGCCTTCGCGATCCTCTTCATAGTGTTGTGGAAGTGGGGATGGCCGGTGATACTCAAGAATATGGACGAGCGAGCAGACACAATCGACAAGGGAGTGGAATATGCGAAGGAGGCAAAGGCTCAACTCGATTCCGCCCGTGCCGACGCTCAGAAATATATCGATGAGGCAAGGAAGCAGCAGGCCGAAATGTTGCGTGATGCGGCAAAAATGAAATCTCAGATCATCGAGGAGGCAAAGAAAGAGGCTTCCGAGGAGGCGAAGAAAGTAATGGATGCTGCCAAGGTGTCGATAGAACAGTCACGCAAGGAAGCAGAGCTTCAGTTTAGAAATGAAGTAAGCAAGTTCTCTCTCGACATAGCCGAGAAGATGGTTCGCAACAATCTTCAGAGCGATAAGGCACAGAGTGAGCTTGTAAACAAATTGTTGGACGAAATAGAGAATAATTGATCTGATGGACAACGGTCTCATACCATATAGATATGCAAAGGCGCTGTATAAATATGCGTCGGAACACGGCACGACGAAAGCTGTATACGACCTGATGAACAGGGTGGTTGACTCCTTCCGGAGTGCCCCCGACATGCAGAAGGTACTGTCAAATCCGTTTGTCAAGGCCGAAGATAAGGAGAAGCTCCTGTTGTCGGCGGCAGGTGGTGAGACCGACGGTGCGTATGCTCGATTTGTCAAGCTGATACTTGAGCATAAGCGCACGGAATACGCCTACCGTATGATGCTTGCCTATCGCGATATATATCGGAAGGAGAATAATATCCTTCAGGTCAACATCACGACGGCTGCAGAATTGCCTGCCTCGCAGATGCAACAGTTGCGTCAGTTGGTGGAGCGTGCGTTCAAAGGTTCAACACTCGAATTTTCACAATCGGTCAACCCTGACCTGATCGGCGGGTTCGTCATAGACGTCGATTCCGTAAGGATGGATGCCTCTATAAGCAACGAACTCGAACAACTACGTCAAACCCTCTTAAGTAGCAAGTGAGAAAATGCTTAACCCAAGCGAAATATCAGATATTCTAAAACAGGAGCTTGACAACGTCACGTCAAAAGTCAAGTTTGAGGAAGTGGGCACCGTGCTGGAAGTAGGCGACGGTGTGGCCCACGTCTACGGACTTGAGAACGTGCGCTCAAACGAGCTCGTGGAGTTTGAAAACGGCGTCAAGGGCGTCGCACTCAACCTTGAGGAGAGCAATGTGGGTGTTGTGCTTCTCAACAATGTAAACAAAGTGACAGAAAACATGTCGGTGCGTCGCACGGGTGAGATCGCTTCTATTCCTGTAGGGGAGGGGCTTCTTGGCCGTGTGATCAATATTCTCGGCGAGCCGATCGATGGCAAAGGACCGATCATCGGCGACCGTATCAATCTGCCGCTCGAGCGTAAGGCTCCCGGCGTGATTTTCCGTCAGCCCGTGACCCAGCCTCTCCAGACCGGTATCAAGGCGGTCGACGCAATGATACCTATCGGACGCGGTCAGCGTGAGCTTATCATCGGCGACCGTCAGATCGGTAAGACTGCAATCGCAATCGACACGATCATCAACCAGCGTCAGAACTATCTCGACGGCAAGCCCGTGTATTGCATCTACGTGGCAATCGGACAGAAGGCTTCGTCAATTGCAGCTACGGTGCATACCCTTGAGAAATACGGGGCTATGGACTACACTGTAGTGGTGGCTGCCACGGCGTCCGATTCTGCATCCATGCGTTACTACAGCCCGTTTGCCGGAGTGGCTATCGGAGAATATTTCCGCGACACCGGCCGCGACGCGCTGATCGTATATGACGACCTCTCGAAGCAGGCGGTGGCTTACCGTGAGATTTCACTTATCCTGAAGCGTCCGTCAGGACGTGAGGCATATCCGGGTGATATCTTCTATCTCCATTCACGTCTGTTGGAACGTGCCGCCAAGATCATCAACAATCAGGAGGTGGCTGAGAAGATGAACGACCTTCCCGATGCTCTCAAGCCGTTGGTGAAGTGCGGCGGTTCGCTGACAGCACTCCCGATCATTGAGACACAGGCAGGCGACGTGTCGGCATATATCCCGACCAACGTGATCTCCATCACCGACGGACAGATCTTCCTTGAGACGAGTCTTTTCAACCAGGGTATCCGTCCTGCCATCAACGTGGGTATTTCTGTATCCCGTGTGGGTGGTAATGCGCAGATAAAGGCGATGAAGAAGGTGGCGGGCACACTGAAGATTGCCCAGGCACAGTTCCGTGAGCTTGAATCGTTTACAAAATTCGGTGGCGATATAGATCCGGTGACTGCAAAGGTGATCGACAGAGGTCGTAAGAATCAGCAGCTGCTCATCCAGCCGCAGTATCAGCCTTGGCCCGTGGAGAATGAGGTGGCAGTGATCTATTGTGGTGTCAACGGTCTCCTTGAGAACGTTCCCCTTGACAAGGTCCACGAATTTGAGGAGCTGTTTATCCAGCTTCTGAAATCTCGCAATCAGGATGTGCTTGACACGCTTCGCGCCGGCAAGCTCACCGAAGATGTGGAAAACAAACTGCGTCAGTGTGCCGAAGAGGTCGCTTCGCGATATAAATCTTGAAAAATGTCATACAGTGGTGGAAGTCATTCAGCTTCCACCCCTGTCATGTCATAACGTGCGGTCTGTCTGCGACAGGCAGCCATAACAAATAAAACCATTACAAGCAACACAGATGGCAACACTAAAAGCCTTAAAAACTCGTATCGGTTCGGTATCGTCAAGCGAAAAGATCACCGGGGCGATGAAGATGATTTCCTCCGCAAAGGTGCATAAGAATGAGCAGGAGCTAAAGAAGCTTCTTCCCTTCCGAAACCAAGTGAAATCGATCATGGGTCATTTGCTCGACACGGGTATGGAATTCGATTCGCCGCTCCTTCAGGAAAGGGAGGTGAAGCGTATGGGAATGGTCGTGTTCGGCACGGATGATGGCCTATGTGGCGCATACAATCTCAACATCTTCAAGCAGGTGCTTATAGAATTGAGGACGTTGCGTGAGAAATATGGGGAGCATCTTGAGATCACGCTTTATCCTATCGGAAAGAAGATAGCGAAGGCAACGAAGAAATTGCAGGATCATCTCACGCGGGTGCATCTCACAGAAGGGGTCGACTCAAAGATGGCGCCGTCTGTTGTCAATGGTTTCGTCAGAGAATTGAAAGACAGTTTCATCTCCGGCGACCTTGATATGATCGAGGTGGTCTACATGCAATTCAAGAGCATGAGCAAGCAGATACTGACTGTCGACCAGCTATTCCCCGTAAGTCGTGCGGCGATAGAGGGGAACAGCACAGAAGGAGAATCAGATAACAAGCTATATATATTCGAACCGGACGTCAACACGATTTTCAATGAGGTTCTGCCTATGTTTGTGGCATCCACGATGCAGGAGATCACCATAGAGAACCGTGCCTCCGAACAGGCGGCGAGAGTCATGGCGATGCAGAGTGCCAACGACAATGCCAAGAAGCTTTTGGAGTCGTTGCAGCTTGAATTCAACAAGCTCCGTCAGCAAGGCATCACCACCGAGTTGCTCGACATCCTGGGAGGGCAGGTGGAGAGATAACCGGGTTGGTAAAAATCATGAAACCGAATCAAAAGATTTACTAAATGAGTAGTATAAAGGAATATTTTTCGGAAGCCGGCAAGGGATTGAAGAGTCTTATTGACGGCATGGTAGTGACAGGAAAGGAATTGGTCACTCCGAAAATCACCGAATGTTATCCCGAGAACCGTGCGACTCTGAATATCGCCGATCGTTTCAGGGCAGAATTGACCCTGAAATATGACAAGGATGGGCGCCACAAGTGTATCGCCTGCGGGATATGCCAGATGAATTGCCCCAACGGTACGATTCAGCTGACGACAAAGATGGTGGATTTGCCCGACGGCAAGAAGAAACGTAAGCTCGACAAATACATGTATGATTTGGGGAGCTGCACGTTCTGTATGTTGTGTGTGACCACGTGTCCGCAGGATGCCCTTGAGTTTTCAAATGATTTCGAGCAGGCAATGTTCACCCGTGAAGGTCTTGTCAAGCAGCTCAACTATCGTCCGGAACCGAAGGATGATGCCGCAGCACCGGCTCCCAAGCCAGCAATGGATCCGGAGAAACTCGCCAAGATAAAGGCGGAGGCGCTCGCTAAGGCTGCCAAGATAAAGGCGGAGAAAGAGGCTGCCGCCAAGGCTGCCGCTGCCGGAAACGCTCCTGATGCAGCTTCGCCGGATGCACCCAAGGCATAAGAAACAACTAACCGATAATCAGAAACATAAATCATAATGGATTCAGTAGGAAATATAATCGTGTATTTCGTAGTTGCCATTGTCATGGTGGTGTTCTCCTTCAAGGCAGTGACGACGGGCAAGATATTGCGTGCCGCTACCTACTTGCTTTTCGTGCTGCTCGGCACTGCCGTGTTCTATTTCCAGCTCGGCTACCAATTTCTGGGAGCCGTGCAGATAGCCGTGTATGCAGGTGGTATAATGGTGCTCTTTGTCTTCGCAATTTTGCTGACCCACCGACCTGATGATTCATCGGGCCGCATCGGGTCGCACCGCAGACAGATCGGACTCACCCTCTCGGGTGTATCCGCAGTGTTGCTGCTCCTTGCATTGTTCTATATGCCGGTGCTTAACGGCGTCTCTCTTGCAGAGTCGCTTCAGGCAGGCAATGAGATCACGATGCATGAGATAGGAGAGGTGTTTACAGGCAGCGGACGCTTCCAGTATCTTCTCCCGTTTGAGGCAATCAGTGTGTTGTTGCTCGCATGTATAATCGGTGGCGTGACAGTTGCCCGTAAAAACTAAAGAGATATGGACTTGAGTATGTTATGGTATCTTGTGCCGAGTGTGGTGATGCTTGCCTGCGGCATCTACGGTTTTGTCACCCGTAAAAATTTGATTGCGATTCTCATCTCTCTGGAGCTGATGCTTAATTCGGCGGATCTGAACTTCATCGTGTTCAACCGTTTCCTTTTCCCCGGCTCTATGGACGGCATGGTCTTCACCCTCTTCGCCATAGCGATAGCCGCTGCGGAGACTGCAATCGCTATTGCCCTCATCATCAATATCTACAGAGCGATAGGGAATACTGACATTACAGAAATAAATAAAATGAAATTCTAAGATATGGACATTACACTTCCAATTTTAATTTTGGCGATTCCGATCACGATGTTCCTCGTCTTAGGAATAGGCGGGGTGAAGATGTCGAAGAAGATGGCAGGCATACTTGGCATCATCGGCATGGGCACGACTGCCACAATCGCCTATACAGTGGCTATCACTTACTTCTTCAGTGGTGATGCCAATTTCATTATCGACGGAGTGCGCCAGCAGTATCAGGTGTTTGACTTTACCTGGCTCTCATTTACGGATACACTCGTAGTGAAACTCGGTTTCCTCCTCGATCCGATTTCCGCGATGATGCTCGTAGTGATCACCACTATCTCCTTCATGGTGCATCTCTACAGCTGGGGCTATATGGAAGGTGAGCAGGGTTTCCAGCGTTACTACGCTTTCCTCTCGCTCTTCTCATTCTCTATGCTTGGTCTTGTGGTTGCGACCAACATCTTCCAGATGTATATCTTCTGGGAGCTTGTGGGCGTCTCATCCTACCTTCTGATCGGATTCTATTATAAGCTTCCGTCGGCAGTGTCGGCATCAAAGAAGGCATTTATCGTGACCCGTTTCGCCGACCTCGGCTTCCTCATCGGTATACTCCTTCTCTCGTTCTACACCGATACGTTCAACTTTATGGATCTTACCAGCAATCCTGAGAGAGTGCTTGCCTCCACGGGCGGCGCATCATTCATGGGTGCATCCGTATTGACATGGGCAATGGTGCTGATCTTCACAGGCGGTATGGGTAAATCAGCAATGATGCCTCTCCATATCTGGCTTCCCGATGCAATGGAGGGTCCGACTCCGGTGTCAGCCCTTATCCATGCTGCTACGATGGTGGTTGCCGGTGTGTATCTGGTGGCTCGTATGTTCCCCGTATACTGTGTGGTTGATGCGGCGATGACGTTTATCTGCTGCGTCGGTGCTATCACGGCTTTCTATGCGGCAGTGGTGGCATGTGCTCAGATCGACATAAAGAGGATTCTTGCATTCTCCACAATCTCGCAGATTGCCTTCATGATGGTTTCTCTCGGCGTTGCCTACGACAAGCCCATCGAGGGTGTCCACTATTCCGGACTCGGCTACATGGCGGGTATGTTCCATCTCTTCACTCACGCGATGTTCAAGGCACTCCTGTTCCTCGGAGCCGGTGCGCTGATTCATGCCGTACACTCCAACAACTATACGGCTATGGGCGGTCTTCGCAAATATATGCCGATCACCCACTGGACATTCCTTATCGGCTGTCTCGCTATTGCCGGTATCTGGCCCTTTGCCGGATTCTTCTCAAAAGATGAGATGCTTGCAGCAATGTTTGCTCGCCACTGGTTCTGGGGCGCATGGATGACGATGGTTGCAGGTCTTACGGCGTTCTATATGTTCCGTATGTACTTCCTCGTATTCTGGTGGGAGGAGAATCCCCACTATAAGGAGCATAAGCCGCACGATGCCCCCTGGCAGATGTCGGTGCCTCTGTTGTTCCTCGCAGCAGTGTCATGCGTATGCGGTTGGGCACTTCCGTTTGGCGAACTTGTGACTTGGAACGGTGAGCCGTATCATATCCACATCGAGTGGGTGAAGGTGGCAATCCCGAGCATCCTCACGGCGTGTGTTGCCATTGCACTTGCCTACGTGATGTATCACAAGAAGAACGATCTCCCGACCAAGGTCAAGAACTTCTGGCCTACACTATGGACCGCAGCCAACCGTCGCTTCTACTGGGATGAGATCTATATGTTCATCACTCATAAGATCATCTTCAACATCATCTGTAAGAGCATCGCATGGTTTGACCGCCATGTCATCGACGCTACTATGGACGGATTCGCAAAGATCACCCAGAAAGCATCTTATGCTATCCGCGGAATGCAGGCAGGCACAATACAGGCCTACGTGGCATGGTATCTTGCCGGCGCTGTCGCACTCGCGGCTATCACATGGATTTGTCTGATTTAACATTCATATTGCAACTCAGAAACAACTTAACATTATGTTTGGAAATATATTAATCTGGTTCGTTGTTATTCCGGTCATCATGATGGCGGGATTGGGTTTATGCCGCAACAGCAGTATGAATGCGATCCGCAGCGTGATGGTGGTATGCTCAACCATTCTTCTCGGACTCTCAGTCTGGCTTTGTATCGACTTCCTCCGCCTTCGCGAGATGGGAGTCACCGACGAGATGCTTTACACGGGCAGCTGGATGTGGTATGCACCGCTCAACATTCATCTTGCAGTAGGTGTCGATGGCATTTCAGTGCTCATGCTGATGCTTTCTTCAGTGATTGTATTTGCCGGCACATTCGCCTCTTGGAAAATCAATCCGCTTCCCAAGAACTTCTTCCTCTGGTTTGCCCTTCTGAGCACCGGAGTGTTCGGCTTCTTCATCTCGATTGACATTTTCACGATGTTCATGTTCTATGAGGTGGCACTTATCCCGATGTACCTCCTTATCGGAGTGTGGGGCACAGGCCGCAAGGAATATTCAGCCATGAAGCTGACTCTTATGCTCATGGGCGGCTCGGCATTCCTCATGCTCGGTCTTCTCGGTATCTACTGGCACAGTGCTCCGGAGGGTGGACAGCCCACATGGAATATCCTTGAGATTGCGCACAACGCTTCGATAGCCCCCGAATGGCAGAACCTTCTTTTCTGCTGCACATTCGTAGGTTTCGGTGTCCTTGGTGCAATGTTCCCGTTCCACACATGGAGCCCCGACGGTCACGCATGTGCGCCTACCGCCGTATCAATGCTTCATGCCGGTGTGCTTATGAAGCTCGGTGGCTACGGCTGCTTCCGTATCGCCATCTATCTTCTTCCGCAGGCAGCCAATGAGCTTGCATGGATATTCATCGTGCTCACGGGCATCAGTATCGTCTACGGTGCGTTCTCCGCATGTGTGCAGACCGACCTCAAATACATCAATGCATATTCATCGGTGTCGCACTGCGGCATGGTGCTTTTCGCTATCCTCATGCTCAACACCACTGCTATGACAGGCGCAATCCTCCAGATGCTTTCCCACGGCTTGATGACAGCACTCTTCTTTGCCCTCATCGGTATGATCTACGGACGCACCCATACGCGCGACATCCGTCAGATGGGCGGCTTGATGAAGATTATGCCTTATCTCGGCGTCTGCTATATGATTGCCGGTTTCGCATCGCTGGGTCTCCCGGGTCTCTCCGGCTTCGTGGCAGAGATGACAATCTTCTTCGGCTCGTTCCAGAATGCAGATCTCTTCCACAGGGTATTCGTGATTGCAGCCACATGTTCGATTGTAATCACGGCAGTCTACATCCTGCGAGTTGTCGGCAAGCTTCTTCTCGGTCCGGTGCAGGATGAGCATCACCTTGCCTTGACTGATGCAACATGGTTTGAACGCCTCTCTACAGTGACTCTCATACTCTGCATAGCCGGCATCGGTTGCTTCCCCAATTGGATCAACGAGACTATCCAGCATAGCTTCGCCCCGATTATGGCAGCCATCCAGTCAGCAGCCCTTTAATAAAATGTATTGAATAAATAAAACAAGCAATCTACAATGGACTATTCTCAATTTGGATCTATGATTCCTGAACTTATCGTTCTTGGAATATTCATGCTGGTCTTTTTATTCGACACATTCTCCTGTGAGAAGGGTAAAAAGATACTGACACCATTCACCACCATACTTTTCGGACTCGGCACCATCGCCATCTGGCTTCTTCCTGCCGACGGGGAACTGGTATTCGGTGGAATGTATATCAACGATACCACCACAAATGCACTGAAGGCAATACTGAACGTCGGTGTGTTCATCGTGTTCCTTCAGAGTGCAAAATGGGTGGAGAGTGATGAAGTGGCAATCCGCAAGGGTGAGTTCTACGAACTTATTCTGGTGACTCTCTTCGGCATGTACCTTATGGTATCTGCACGTCACTTCCTTCTCTTCATCATCGGTCTGGAATCGGCATCACTTCCTCTTGCCGCACTCGTTGCGTTCAATAAGAATCACTACGAGAGCCATGAGGCAGCCATCAAGTATATCATGACAGCCGTGTTCTCCTCTGCATTGCTTCTCGTGGGTCTGTCGTTTGTCTACGCCTTCTCCGGCGGATCGCTCTATTTTGATGATCTTGCAATCACCATCAGCCAAGGTCAGACAAGCGGACTCCTGATAGTGGCACTCGCATTCGTGATAGCCGGCATCGGTTTCAAACTTTCCCTCGTGCCTTTCCATCTCTGGACAGCCGACGTATATCAGGGAGCACCGACAGCCATCACGAGCTACCTTTCCGTTATCTCAAAAGGTGCGGCGGCAGTAGCGTTCTTCATCATCTTCGTGCAGTGTTTCGGTGCTGTCTACAGCGAGGCATGGGAATGGATGCTCTACGGCATCATTATCCTGACCATCACAGTGGGCAACCTTTTCGCAGTGCGTCAGAAGAACATGAAGCGATTCATGGCGTTCTCCTCCATCTCACAGGCAGGCTACATCATGCTTGGTGTAATGGCGGCTGACGGACTCGGACTCGCAGGCATGTTGTTCTACATCTTCGTTTACGTGGTCAGCAACCTCGGCGCATTCGCGGTTATCTCCACCATTGAAGACAAGACAGGTCTGGTCGGTATGGACGACTACAACGGACTTCACAAGACCAACCCATGGCTTTCATTCGCCATGACTCTCGCGATGTTCTCACTTGCAGGTATCCCGCCGTTTGCCGGCTTCTTCAGCAAGATACTTATCTTCACATCAGTGACAGGCACCGGCTCATGGGCACTCTATATGCTCGTGCTCATCGCATTGATCAACACCATCATCTCGCTCTACTATTATCTGCTCGTGGTGAAGGCTATGTGGATCAGCGCGGATGAACCTAAGATCGAGACATTCCGCAGCGCATGCAGCGCACGTGCTGCAATCTGGATCTGTGTGGCAGGTATTGTATTGTTCGGACTTGTTCCCTACATCTACGAGTACTGCTACGATGCTGTTCAGAACTCACTCTCATTCCTCCTTCTTTTCTGAATAGGATAGAAATACTGACAACCATAATTCTGCGTATGGCTTCTTCGCGAGAGGGAGCCATACGTTTTTTATAATACTTGACTTACACTATATTGAAAAGTTTTGCTAACTTTGCGAATAAGAAGGCTCCTTCTAATATTTTAAAAGATATAATTATGGCAAATCTACGATACCCTATAGGAATGCAATCGTTTGCGAAAATTCGAGAGGGTGGTTATTTATATGTCGATAAGACGGGATATATCCATGATTTGGTATCAAATGGAACGTGTTATTTTCTGAGCAGACCGCGCCGTTTCGGAAAGTCGCTTCTGATATCAACCATTGAGGAGTTTTTTAAAGGGAACCGCCGTCTGTTTGAAGGATTGGCAATCTCCCGTCAGCCTTATGATTGGGACGCTTATCCTGTGCTTCATATTGACCTTGCTGGATGTAGCCCGGATTCTTTAGATAGATTTGTTGAATATTTCAATAATTTTCTGACACGTTGGGAAAAGGAGTATGGAATCACCACAGATAGTGATAAATCAGTGGGAATACGATTTAAGGATATTATACTCTGTGCTCATGAACAGACTGGAAAGCCGGTCGTGATTCTCGTGGATGAGTACGACAAGCCATTGCTTGAAACTGTTGACAATCCGGAATTGCAGGAGCGCATACGGAGGGAACTTCGGATGTTTTACAGCAATCTAAAAAGCCTTGACGGTCATATTAGGTTTGCCATGTTGACGGGTGTGACCAAATTAGGTCATCTTAGCATTTTCAGCGATCTGAATAATTTGCAAGACATATCTCTCAGCATGCAATATAACGGTATATGTGGCATCACGAAGGAGGAGTTGCATGAATATTTTGATGAGGGTATCCGGAAGTTTTCCAAAAATGTAGATAAGACTCCGGAAGAGATCTATGAAAAATTGAGGGAGAATTACGATGGTTATCATTTTACTCCGAAAGGTGGAGAAGATGTCTATAATCCATTCAGTCTGCTCAACTGTATGTCGGAAGAGTGGTTTGGTAACTATTGGTTCAGGACAGGCACCCCCTCATTCCTTATAAAGATGATAAGAGTGGAGGGGCTTCCACTTCCTGAATTGGCAAGCTATGAAATCGGTCTTTCATCTCTTTCCGATGTGTCGTTTCAACTGACCGATATAATCCCGGTATTGTATCAGAGTGGTTATCTCACAATAAAGGGGTATGACGAACGCTTTGATATTGCCACACTCGGTTTCCCTAACAAAGAGGTGGAGAATGGGTTCTTCAATCAGCTGATGCCGCTTAATTCGGGGAATAGATAGCTGGATAATTTCCCAATGACATTCTTTGCCATATTAGTTTAAGACACAACCTTAGCATCCAATCGGAATCAGACGGCAGTTTAAAAATACTGGAAAAAGATGGAGAAATAAAAGAGATTGTGTAAATTTGTAAAAAAATAGAGTATAAGAAAAATAGCAGATGACAGAATATGGATTTTTGCGCGTAGGCGCAGCAGTGCCCAATGTCAGAGTGGCAGACGTTGACTACAATCTCAATGGCCTCATTGAGATTGTGAAGGATGCCGACCACAAGGAATGTGACGTGGTGGTTTTTCCGGAAATGTCTGTTACGGGATACACCTGTGCAGATCTATTTATGCAGCCCCTTCTGATGGATGCGGCTGCAGAGGCTATCTCCGAACTTGCACGCGAGACGGCAGAATATCAGATTATGATAGCTGTCGGTGCGCCCGTCATAGCCCACGGCAGACGATACAATTGCGCGATAGTGATGGCTTCCGGAAGGATTCTGGGCATAGTGCCGAAATCCTACATACCCGATTACGGAGAGTTCTACGAGAAAAGATGGTTTGAATCCGGCTATGGTATATCCGCCGACGAGATAATGTTTGCCGGGAGGATGGTTCCATTCGGCACTGATCTGCTCTTCGAATATAAGGGGGCAAAGGTGGGCGTGGAGATCTGCGAAGATCTTTGGGTGCCCAATCCGCCGAGCACACCGTTATGTCTTGGAGGTGCCGATATAATGCTCAACCTGTCGGCTTCCGATGAATTGATAGGGAAGCATGACTATCTCTGCCGGCTCATCTCTCAGCAGTCGGCACGTTGTCGTTGCGGCTACGTCTACGCCTCTGCCGGATGGGGAGAGTCATCGACCGACCTGGTATTTGCCGGAAATGCAATCATAGCTGAGGATGGTGCCGTCACCCAACCGGAACAGCGTTTCTTCACTGCGGCTACAATTCTTGTGAAAGATATAGACGTGGAGAAACTCCGGAATGATAGGGCAAGATTCTCCACATATTTCGACAACGCCGGTGTGAAATCGGGATTGCGATTGATGACGGCAATGTGTCAGGAGGTTCCCAAGTCTCCACTTCCGGATATGCAGGTAGACCCACAGCCCTTTGTGCCGCATGACGAGAGGAAGCTTGGGGAGCATTGCGAGGAGATTGTCAATATCCAGGCGCGCGGACTCATGCAGCGTCTCAATGCGATCCATTGCCATAGGGCAGTGATAGGTATTTCCGGAGGTCTTGACTCCACACTCGCACTACTCGTGACGGTAAGAGCCTTCGATATGCTTGACCTTGACCGCAGCGGCATAATAGGCATCACGATGCCGGGAATGGCAACCACTTCGCGCACCCATAACAATGCCGTCGATCTGATGCATGCCTTGGGTGTCACCTCAATGGAGATTCCTATCGGCAAGGCAGTCGCACAGCATTTCACCGATATAGGTCAGGATCCGACAAACTACGACGTGACATTCGAGAACTCACAGGCACGTGAACGCACGCAGATATTGATGGACGTGGCAAATAAGGAGAACGCGATAGTGATCGGCACCGGCGACATGTCGGAGCTTGCACTCGGATGGTGCACCTACAATGGCGACCAGATGTCGATGTACGGGGTCAATGCCGGAGTGCCTAAGACGCTCGTGCGCTATCTCGTGAAATGGTTTGCCGAAGAGTTGGGAGCGAAATCGCGCGAGATTCTGCTTGATATAGTGGATACCCCGATCAGTCCGGAACTCATACCCTCCGGCGATGATGAGATCTCACAGAAGACGGAAGACTTGGTGGGACCATACGAGCTCCACGATTTCTTCCTCTACCACGTGCTGCGCAATTCCTTCACCCCTCGGAAAATCTACTATCTCGCTACAGTTGCGTTCCGCAGCAGCTATAATTCAGCCACTATCCTCAAATGGATGCGCAACTTCTACCGCCGGTTCTTCAATCAGCAGTTCAAGCGTTCATGTATGCCGGATGGTCCGAAGGTAGGCAGCGTGTGTCTTTCCCCGCGTGGCGACTGGCGTATGCCCTCCGATGCTTCAAGCGCATTATGGCTGTCGGAAATAGATAGATTGGAAGAGGATTTGAAATCCTCACAGAATATATAATTCATACATCTCACTTCATGACATTTCAGGAAGATATAAACAAGGCAGTGGAATGCCTGCGTAATGGTGGAATCATACTCTATCCGACCGATACGGTTTGGGGGATAGGGTGTGACGCCACAAATGCAGAGGCGGTCAGAAAGATCTATGATCTGAAACGCCGTGCTGAAAGCAAGTCAATGCTTGTGCTGGTTGACAGTGAAGGTGCACTCGACAGAATTGTCGATGATGTCCCGGAGGTGGCATGGCAACTGATAGAAGCAGCCGTTGACCCGCTCACCATCATTTACGATCATCCGCACAATGTGGCGGGAAACCTTCTTGCGCCCGACGGGTCGCTTGGGATAAGGATCACCGGCGAGAGATATTCCCAAGAATTGTGCCGGCGTCTGCGTCGTCCGCTTGTGTCGACTTCCGCCAACATAAGCGGAGAGAAGACCTCCGGAATATTCAATGATATTTCCGACGATATAAAGAACGGGGTTGACTACATAGCATCCTACCGGCGCGATGAGAACTCGGCTCCCTCGCCGAGCAATATCATAAAGGTGTCAGACGGAGGATTGATAAAAGTGATAAGATGAGAATTGCAGTTGTCAGACAGGGGGAATAAATTGATCTGAGCAGAAGATGAGGAAATCAGCAGTATCTATAAGGGTGCAACAGATGAGGTATGCCGCAACGGATTGGCTTACCGGCAACATCGCATTCCTGTTGTTTAATATCTGCCGTTTTGCCATCCTGCGTGATAATTCGTCGTGGGGTAGTCTTGAGCGTTTCCTCTTTTCCGGCAAACTTATAGCCGAGCAGCTGTCGGTGCCACTTGCCATGATGGCAGTGTTCTGGCTTTCCGGCTACTATAATCAGCCGTTTGGCAAGTCGCGTCTTCAGGAACTTCAGACCACACTCTGTTCCGCGCTTATCAACTCTTCGCTTATCTATCTCATCCTGCTGATAAACGACCAGACGGGATTGCGCATCATCAATTACGAATTGATATTGTCGCTTTTCGGGCTGCTGTTTCTCTTCTGCTATGCCGGGCGTATAATAATAACGCAGCGGGCACTGAAGAATTTCAGAAATCATAATTGGGAGCTTCGGACTCTAATCATAGGAAATTCCGAGTCGGCACGCCTCTCAGCAAGGCGGCTGATGACAACACCGTCAAGGGTCAGCTACGATGTCTGTGGATTTGTGAGGATTCCGGGCGAACCGGATTCCGGAGATGGGGTAGACGTATATGATCTGGAATCTTTGCAGACGATATGTGCGGATAAGGGGGTGACGCATCTGATCGTGGCTCCTGCCACAAAAGATGAGGATGAGTTGCTTAAGCTGCTGTTTCATCTCTTCTCCTGCCGACTCTCCGTGAGAATAGCCCCGGACACGTTCTCTTTCATCACGTCGTCGATACGCCTGAAGGATATATATGGCGACCCGTTTGTGGATATCACGTCGCCGGCACTCTCTGAGTCAGCAAAAAACGTGAAACGCACGTGTGACGTAGTCATATCGTTGTTGGTGCTGCTCCTTTTCTCTCCGCTCTATCTGCTGATAGCGGTAATGGTAAAGATTGGCTCTCCGGGACCGGTCTTCTACAGCCAGGAGCGTGTGGGACGGCAACAGAAGCCGTTTGCCATCTACAAATTCCGTACAATGATAGAGAATGCCGAGGCTGATGGACCGTGTCTTTCAAGCGAGCACGATGAGCGTGTCACTCCGGTGGGGAGGGTGCTCCGCAAATATCGTCTTGACGAACTCCCGCAGTTCTGGAATGTGGTGAGGGGGGATATGTCGATAGTCGGACCGCGTCCGGAGCGGCGATACTATATAGAGCGGATAATGCAGCATGCCCCTTACTACGGACTCGTATATCAGGTGCGTCCCGGCATCACATCCTGGGGAATGGTGAAATACGGATATGCCTCCACCCTCGACCAGATGGTGGAACGCACGAAGTATGACCTGATATACATATCAAATATGTCGCTCTCCCTCGATATAAAAATATTAATCTACACCTTGCGGACAGTCGCGGGGGGTAAAGGAATGTAATAAGTCAACACATGGCATATACAGAACATAACAACAGATTTACGGAATGGTGGTTTAAGGTGGTCAGCTGGCGCGAGACCCACATAAAAGAGCGTAACTTCGTGTTGATTCTTGCGCTCGTGGTGGGGGTGGCGTGTGGATTTGCCGCCCAGTTGCTCAAACTGCTGATTCATCTTATCTCCGGGTTGCTTACGTCTCATTTCAGCGCGACCACTGCCAACTATCTCTATCTTGTCTATCCGGTGGTGGGCATATTGATAGTGCTCCTGTTCCTTCAATATGTGGTGAAGGACAACATATCTCATGGCGTGACGAAGGTGCTGTATGCTATTTCCCGCAATAAGTCGCGCCTTAAGAAGAAAAACATGTATGCGTCTCTTGTGGCCTCCTCCATCACGATAGGATTCGGCGGATCGGTCGGAGCAGAGGGACCGATCGTGTTCACGGGCGCGGCGATAGGCTCGAATGTGGGTCAGGCATTCCGTATGTCGCCCCGCATATTGATGCTTCTTGTGGGATGTGGCGCGGCGGCAGGCATAGCTGGAATATTCCGTGCGCCTATTGCCGGTATGCTTTTCACTCTCGAGGTGCTGATGATTGATCTCACGGGAGCCACCGTCATGCCGTTGCTTATCTCATCAATCACGGGAGCGACTGTGGCATACGTGCTGGAGGGCTACAATTCCGAATTCTTCTTCTCGCAGAGTGAACCTTTCTCCGTGAGCAAGATACCATATACCTTACTTCTTGGCATATTCTGCGGATTGGTGTCGTTGTATTTCACGCGCGTCATGTTTATGATGGAATCCATGTTCTCCCGATTGAAATACCGGATGTTGAAGGTGGCGATAGGTGGCGTGATTCTTGCCGGACTCATCTTCGTGTTGCCTCCGCTCTATGGTGAGGGCTACGGGGCTATCAATAATCTCCTTGAAGGTGACTACTCAAAGATTGTCGACGGCACATTCTTTTATGTTGACCGCGATAATATATGGTTCATAGCCTGCTTCATTGTCGCCATAATACTGACGAAAGTATTTGCAACGAGTGCCACCAATGGGGCCGGAGGTGTAGGCGGCACGTTTGCCCCCTCCCTCTTTGTAGGTGCGATGTGCGGATTCCTGTTTGCTTTCCTTCTCAACAATATATTTGAGGGGGGCGTGGGAATCTCCAACAAGAATTTTACCCTTCTCGGTATGGCAGGACTGATGAGCGGAGTGATGCATGCCCCGCTGATGGCTATCTTCCTCACGGCGGAGATGACCGGTGGTTACAACCTGTTTCTGCCTCTGCTTATCGTCTCCACATTGTCATACATGACCATAAGAATCTTCGAGCCTTACAGTATCTACACCATGCGTCTCGCCAAGCAGGGCGACCTCCTGACTCATCAGAAGGATAAGTCGGTGCTTACCCTTCTTAAAATCGACAATCTCATAGAGAAGGATTTCAAGACGGTGCGTCCGGAGATGAATCTTAAGGAGGTGGTAGATATTATCGCCACGTCAAACCGTAATCTTTTTCCTGTAATTGATGCTGAAGGGGTGCTGGTGGGTATAGTGTTGCTCGATGATATCCGCAACATAATGTTCCGTCCTGATCTCTACAAGAAGATGCACGTGACGCGCTTCATGTCGATGCCTCCTGCCCGAATAGAGATAGGTCAGCCGATGGAGGAGGTGATGCGCATTTTCGACAAGACAAACGCATGGAACCTTCCCGTAGTGGAGAAAGGGAAATATATCGGATTCGTTTCCAAATCAAAGATATTCAATTCCTATCGTCGCGTGTTGCGTCATTATTGTGATGACTGACGCTGTCGGCGAGCTGGATTGAAAGATAATGTCACCGGAAATTGCGGTGCATAAACAGAAAAATTATAACCAGATGAGTGAAAACAAACTAAAGATAGTGTTCTTCGGAACCCCCGAATTTGCCGTTGCGAGTCTTGACCGACTGATGAAGGATGGTCAGGATATAGCTGCAGTCGTCACGATGCCCGACAAGATTGCCGGACGCGGACATAAGCTTATTCAGAGCGACGTGAAGCGGTATGCCGTGGAAAACGGACTCCGTGTGCTTCAGCCAGAGAAATTGAAATCACCCGACTTCGTGGAGGAGTTGCGTGCCATAAATGCCGATCTTTTCATAGTGATAGCATTCCGTATGTTGCCGGAGGTGGTATGGTCGATGCCACGTCTTGGCACATTCAATCTTCATGCGTCGCTTCTCCCGAAATATCGCGGTGCTGCACCTATCAACTGGGCGGTTATCAACGGGGAGACGGAGACAGGCGTCACCACCTTCTTCCTAAAGCATGAGATTGATACCGGCGACATAATAGAGCAACGCACCATCGCTATCCTTCCGGAGGATAACGTCGGCGACGTGCATGACAAGTTGATGACGCTTGGTGCCGATATGGTGGCTCATACAGTAATGGATATTGCAGCCGGGAATGTGACGCCTCAGCCTCAGCCGGAGGGTGAGTTTATCCCAGCCCCGAAGATATTCAAGGATACGTGTCGCATAGCATGGGATCGTCCTGCCACTGAAATCCATAACCTTGTGCGCGGATTGTCGCCTTATCCTGCGGCGTGGTCCACGTTTGAGGATTCACGTACTCTCGGAACGTTTGCCGATGTCAAGATTTTTGAGACGGCACTCTGCGGAGATACCCCTGCGGGCAACAGGAAGCCGGGAGAGGTGATTGTGGCTAAGGACAGATTGTTTGTCGCGGTGGCTGACGGTATGCTTGAGATTGTGTCGTTGCAGCCGGCGGGTAAGAAGCGTATGGGGGCGGATGCCTTCCTTCGCGGATATAAACCGGAGCGTTTCGTATGATGACAGACCGACAAGATACCGACAAACGGTTCTGCTCCATATTGTTTGACGTCATGGAGGCGCACGGGGTGAGAGACGTGGTGTGCTCACCGGGCTCACGTAATGCCCCGCTGCTGATAGCTGCGGAGTCGCGCAGAGGTATGAGGAAATATAACGTGGTCGATGAGCGTGCAGCCGCCTTCATGGCTCTCGGCATGTCGGTGGTGAGCCGTAAGCCTGTGGCACTGGTGTGCACTTCCGGCACCGCGCTCCTCAATTATGCCCCGGCGGTTGCGGAGGCGTTCTATCAGGGTGTACCACTCATCGTGATCTCCGCTGATCGTCCTGAGCAATGGATTGATCAGGATGATTCGCAGACGCTGCGCCAGTTTGAGGCGTTGTTGAATTTCGTGAAACGTAGCTACGAATTGCCGGCATGGGGCAACGATGATAAGGAGATGCTATGGTATGCCAACCGCATATCAAACGATGCCATGATAGAGGCGATGTCGCGACGTAAGGGACCGGTGCATATCAACGTGCGTCTTGCGGAACCGCTCGGGCTCAAACGGGAGGCAATAGGCACATCGCCAAGAGTCATAGAGATGATCTCATCCGATGGTATTGTCAATAAGGAGATTGTCAGGGAACTCGGACGTAGTGTGGCAGGCTCGAAGGTGATGTTTGTGGCTGGATTCCTTCCCCCTGACTCACGTATGCATAAGTCGGTAGGGGAGTTCTGTAGCCTTCCGAATGTAGTGGCTATGACCGAAACTCTGTCAAACCTGCATCTTGGAGAGGAGGCGAGTGGTGTGGACTCCGTGCTCACCGCATTGCCGGAGACGCGTCTTGATTCCATGTCGCCCGATATAGTCATATCAGTAGGCGGGTCGCTCGTCTCGCGGAAACTGAAGGAATATCTTCGCCGCAACAATTCGGTATGTGAACATTGGTCGGTGGGATGGAATCACACCACGTCTGACTGCTTCATGTCGCTGACCAAACGGATAGAGGCAGACCCGGCAAGATTCCTTCATCAGCTGTATGCCGCAGCGGTCAAGCACGTCGGTGACAACAGTTATAGCAGCATCTGGAGCGAGGCAAGGCGTGAGGCATTCAAGGCGAAGGATGAATATGTGGATTCCGTAGGCTGGAGCGAACTTAAAGCCTTCTCCATAATAGATGAGATGCTGCCGAGAGATGTGAATCTCTTCCTTTCAAACGGCACATCGGTGCGCTACGCTCAGATAGTAGGGAAGCATCAGCCGCATGCCACGTATTGCAACCGGGGGGTGTCGGGCATAGACGGATGCGGCTCGACAGCCGTAGGTGGCGCAATGAAATATAATGGCAAGACGGTGCTTGTCACGGGCGATATGTCGATGGCATACGATGTTGCAGCATTATCGTTGCCTGGTATACCTGACCGGATGCGTATAATAGTAATAGACAACAACGGCGGTGGAATCTTCCGGTTCATACCCTCCACCTCCCGACTTGAGGAACGCGAACGCTACTTCTGTTGTGCCCCTCAGCTTCCACTCCGGCATCTTGCCGAAGGCTATGGTTGGGAATATCACGAAGCTACGGATGCAACCACCTTACGGGAATCGCTTTCTATGCTCCTCTCATCTCCGAAGAGAGGTGTCTTGCGCATAGTATGCGACGGAGAGAGCAGCGCGGCAATCCTCCGACAATACATGCAAATCACCGTCCCGGAATAAATAGTTGTCATTCTGTTTGGAAATAATGAGTAGAAACATTATTTTTGTACTCATTAATTATGCTGCGTTATGAAATTTGTAGACAGAACTAAAGAGAAAGCCCGGATAGAGAAGGTGTTGGATTCGGCGACATCGAAATTAATCGTTGTATACGGTCGGCGTCGTGTAGGAAAATCTACACTAATCAGGAAATGTCTGCAAGATAGAACCGCTTTATAAGATAGATGATTATTTCTTGGATTCCTACTACCATTTCGTATCACCGAATGCCTCGCTTATATCATTGGGACGAAGTGAGGCAGTGTGGCAGAAGATATCAGTCAGTCTGCCCGGTTATTTGGGAGGCGTATGGGAGAAGCTATGCAGGGAGTATGTCAGCGGAAGGGAGATAGATGGGATATATTATGGTTTGGCATCCAGATGGTGGGGTAATGTGGCTGTCAAGGAAGAGAAACGTAACGTAGCCATGGAATTTGATGTGGTTGCGAAATCACTTGATGGCAAGCATCTTTTAGTAGGGGAATGTAAGTGGACCGAAGGAGAGTATGGCGAATGTTTTCTTGAAGAATTGAGAGAAAAGACATCGTGTGCTCCATTCGTAATAGAAGATATGACCATACACTATGCTCTCTTCACAAAAACAAAATTATTGGATTCACCGGCTTGCCTGGTATTTTATCCGGACGATATAGTCCTTGCCGATTAATAACAAATCAAAATGAAAAATAATAATGAGTAGCAACATTATGTTTATGCTCATTATTATTTATGATGATATTTTATTGATGTCAGTATGGAGATTACGAGGGAATATTGCCTTTATTGAAGTTGCGAGAAAGTTTGTCAGAGTGTCGTAAGGAATGTCGTAAAAGGTTGAAAATAATTTGAAAAGTGAGATAAATGTTTGTAAATTGAGAAATAATGCTTAAATTTGTGCGGCAAAGTCTGCCCGCAGGAGCCCGATAAGGTTTCCGGAAAGCGAATCCGGCGAGCCGAAGGGTTTGGGGTGGGGTCTGCTGACATATTATAATAGAGCGTCTTTGTGCGCTTTGTTCTTGACTCTGAGAAACTTTCCACAAATTCTTTTCCAGTCAAAGACAAAGGCAACAAGGTCGCTCACGGCAAGGTTATAGTCCTTGGTGTACCTGTATGTATAGTGTACCTGAGGTTTATATATACCAACACGTGGGCTTCTACGTTGTTTGTCTCGACTGGGAGAAGGATACCAACGTCTCTCAGGGCAGGACGAGCAAAGAAAGAGAATCCTGCGTTTTCTATTTTTATATGCCAAGAATTACGTAAAATCCGATAAGGGATTCAATCGGGGACACATTGGATGTATTTTTCAAACATAATTAATATCTACATTATGAACAATTCTAAGTTAGCAATCCTGCTTGCCTCATTGAGCTTTTTTTCAACGGCTTGCAAAAATTCCGGTAGTGCCACCACAGCAGACAACGAAACCGATTCACAAGTGGCTGAATCTCCAAAACCTACCCAAGGAATATGGGAAATGATCGGTATGGATGATGAGGGTCCTCTACTTGAAATCAGGGATGACGAGGTGGATTACTATGAATACGGCTTCGGTAATATGCCCCAGAGATACATAGTCACTAACCGTACTGATTCTACAGTGGAATTCCAAGATAAGAAGAAACGTGGTCTTGTATTATTCACAGATAACTTTATAGACTTGCAGATATATAATGTTGCGGATGGAGAAATGTGTCTCTCGGAGCAGAGCACACCATATCCGACATACGGAGGTCTTGTCTCAAGGAGTAAGGATGATCAGCGCACAGTCTATTCCGACACGGCATGCACGGTAGTGGCAGGTTTGGCAGAAAAATATGTGGCACTCCCCATCATTTCGCTGCATCCGACTTACACTGCGTTGCTCTTAAATGGGAAGGATACTGTATGTCTCCCAAATAATAGGGTGGGGTTTGATTACGCCAAGTGCAACCTCGCAGGATTTGGTGGAATGTATGAATCCACCGCAAAGGATGGTACATCGTATGAGATATCCGATATTACTTTGGGCGATTCAAACAGTAAGAACCAGCGTTTCAAGATAATGAAGAATCTCATGGAAGAGTTCCGTGGATACAGCAATTATTATCTTGGGCATTCCGATGGCAACCGCATAGTGGTGGATTCGATCACGGATGACTACGATGCTTTTGAGAATGCAGATGGATCCAAGTTCACAAAATTGGATAAACCGTTTGACATTATGGTGTATTCCACGATCAGGTCAAATCTCATGTACGTTGACAGCGTGGCATATAGACCGGCATCATATTGAGTTATAGTGTTAAATAATTAATATTCATGTCGTACATTTGTACGGTTAAATGTTTTTGAATAATTTCAACTTCAAATTTCAGGATATTCAAGCATGGAATAAGGCAGATGTCATGTTGGTTGACTCCATTAAGTACGATAGGTCCCCATGCTTTT
>RIAZ01000013.1 GCA_003762615.1 Muribaculaceae bacterium Isolate-037 (Harlan) | reverse complement strand
GGCCAATGTTAAACTTAAGGAGATAGATGACTGGGCCAAGGCCAATCTATCCCGCAATTGGGTGAAAGATAGAACCGAAACACTTAAAAAAGTGAGCTGAATACGGAACAACTAACTGAACACCCTAATAAGTAGCATTGCTGAATTCCGTCAGGTAGAAAGGACTTAAGTTGAGAGTTTCCGCAAGATTAACGATTCCGAATGGATCAAAGTCGGTATGAGGACAAGTGATGTCATCCAACTTTTCAATGAAATGTTCGTTATCTGTAATGTGAAGCCAAGACTTGTTGATGGCACTTAAATTGTTCACCAACTCTATCGGTTGATGAAAAATAATAAGGTGTGGTACGTCCTTAATTTGATTTTTTTCAACGCCTAAGGCTTTAAGTTCTTTTTTTTACTGTAGAATGATTTATCCTAGATTGTTGAAGGACAGTCTTTCTCGAACCATCCTTAATAATTTTACCATCGCATGTCCATTCTCCATTTTCATTGGCAATTACATTACCTCCATAATTTTTGAATCCTATAGAAATAATAGCATCCTTCTTTATAAAGATCGCATCTAACTCGCATCCAATATTATAATTGCCTGCGAACACACAGAACTCATTCGAGTCCTCATACTGAGCTTTGAGTTGCTCACAGAGAAACCGAAACTGCTCACGTTCTGCTGTCGTATTAAAGTTTTCGACTCTGAATGCTAAAAGTCCTCCCATTGCAAAAAATCAATACTATTTATGTAAATTGAACGGTCTCCATTTCTGTACTGACTTTTTCATTAAAAAAATTGTCAGTTTTGGCTACAAAGATACATAAAATATTGTAAACGCTTGCATGTATAGATAAGAATCTACGATAAATGATTTGAGGAGAGTCTTAATCTATTTTAACATTTGGAGGGTCGAAGCGACTTTCACCGACGTTTTATCACTTTCTATACCGCTTTTGGGCGTATGTAGCGACTTTGCTTTAATGTTGACAATGTGGTTTATAATTTTGCATCCGGATAACTTCAAATGTCAAGGCTTAAAGAAGTTTTCCGGATTTATATATATCTGAAACCTACACAATTTTATGAAAGTAACTTCCACATACCCTCTTCTGATATTCCCAGCGTTGCTTTCGCCGTTTATCGGCAACGCGCAGGAGAGCAAGCCGACAGAATTGTCGGCGGAAATGGTGGTGGCAGCTCCCACAATGCAGATGCCCTCTGTATGGACATTCGACGACTGCATTAATTGGGCTACTGCCAACACCACCGACATACGACGCACGCTGCTCAACATCCTACAGGCGGACCAGGATATCGCTTCGGCTAAGGATGCATGGCTACCTACCGTGGGATTCTCAACAAACCAGTCATTCACCAACTATCCCTCTCCCGAAAAAGGGATGAACGCCAACACCTACGGAAGCAGCTACGGCATAAATGCCAACTGGACCGTATGGGAAGGCAACGTGAGAAAATATCGTCTTGAATCCTCAAAGATATTGCAACGCCAGCAGGCACTCGCAGGCGAAGACGTTGTGAAAACACTCAAACTCGGCATCCTTCAGGCCTACCTCAACATAATGTATGCCAAGGAGGCGGTCACAATCGCAGAACAGACTCTTGAGGTGAGTACTTCCCAGACCAAACGCGCAAAACGGCTGATGGAATCGGGACGCACCTCAAAAGTGGATTATGCCCAGATAGAGAGCCAGATGGCACAGGATTCCTACAATCTCGTGCAGGCCCGGAGCAATCTCAAGAATGCCAAGATGAATCTGAAGAAGATTCTTGAACTTGGTCTTGACTACGACATGGAGATAGCCGACGTAAGTTTCCCCGATTCCGAGATAACACAACCTGTTCCCTCAAAATCGGAGACATTCTCCATCGCATCCGCCTGGCTTCCCGGTATAAGGAGCAATGAGCTGAACAAGGAGATATATGCCAACGACGTGAAGATTGCCAAGGCCGGCAATAAGCCTACTATATCCCTTTCAGGAGGAATAGGTTCCGATTATAATTCCGGTGGGAGCGCGTGGGGCACCCAGATGGGACATAACTTCAATGAGAATATCGGAGTCAACATAAGCATACCTATCTTTGACGGTAATTCCACAAAAAGAGCCGTTGCGAAAGCGAAACTTGCAGAGATGGAGTACGACCTGACTAAGAAAACGCTCCTCGACGACCTTTCTCAGACTATAGAGAGCCTTTACATCGACGCGACTAATGCCAAGGCGAAATATGACTCCGGACTTATCCAGCTTGAATCCACCCGTCTGACGGATGATCTCGTCAACCGGCAGTTTGAGCTCGGTCTCGTCAATCCCCAGGAATTGCTCTCCGCACACAATAATCTACTTAATGCCAAGCTGGAACTTCTGCAAAGCAAGTATATGGCTATATTGGCGAATAAGACAATCAATTATTATGCCACGAAAGAGGTGGTGATGTAAATAATTTATATGAGATATATCAACTTTATGCCGGCAGCCGCAATAGTGATGGCTGTCACCTCATGTTCCGAGAAGCCACGGATGGAACTTGAGACTTATACAGTGGAGCCGACATCCATGTCGGAAATAGTCACTGCCACCGGCACTATGGAGTCGGTGACATCGGTCGACGTAGGCACCCAGGTCACAGGTATCATAGATAAGCTATACGTGGATTATAACGATACCGTGACGAAAGGACAACTCCTTGCAGAGATTGAGAAGACGCTTCTTGACAGCGAGTTGAAAAGTGCCGACGCTTCAATGGCATCCGCTAAGGCTAATTATGAATATGCCAAGAAGAATTATGAGCGGGATAAGGCTCTCCATGATGAGCAACTTATATCGGATTATGAATTCCAGACCTCAAAGAAGGATTTCGATGTGGCGCGTCTGAGCTACGAAAAGACTCAGGCAGACCGGGTGAGAGCCGCCAAAAACCTTAACTATGCAGAGATCTACTCCCCTATTGACGGTATTGTCGTATCGCGAGAAGTGGAAGTCGGTCAGACTGTCGTGTCAAGCATGAACGTTGCGAATCTATACGTAATCGCCGATCTTGACAATATGCAGGTGGTAGGTGCTGTCGATGAAGCAGACATAGGTCAGGTAAAAGTAGGTCAACACGTTACATTTACCGTAGACTCCTACCCCGATGATACGTTTGACGGAACCGTGACGCAAGTGCGCATCAACCCTACCACCACCAACAACGTCGTGACCTACGAAGTGATCGTAGGTGCGGCAAATCCCGAACACAAGCTCATACCGGGCATGACTGCCAATCTGACGATCTACACCCTTGAGCTTAACGACGTGACCGCCGTGCCCCTCAAAGCCTTGAAATTCCAACCGACGCCTGCCGGCGAGGATGACAAACTGCCGCAACCGAAACCGTTGTCCGAACCGGGCAAACACACCCTGTGGGTGGTGCGCGGAAATGACCTCGTGCAGACAGACGTGGAACTTGGCGTGTCAAACAGCGTATATCAGCAGATAAAAACAGGGCTTAAACCCGGCGACAAGGTGGCACTACAATACCATCTACAGATGATGCAGCCCCAGAAAGAGGGGCAAGGTGAAGAGAATCCGTTCATGCCCAAACCTCCGGGTGCCAACAGAAAGAGATAAGACCATGCCCAAAGAGATTATACGATTAGATAATATCAAACGATATTTCAAAGTGGGTGATGAGACGGTCAAAGCCCTCCGAGGAGTGTCATTCACGATCTACGAAGGTGAGTTCGTCACAATAATGGGTACTTCCGGATCCGGCAAATCCACCCTCCTCAACACTTTGGGATGTCTTGACACACCGACCTCCGGAGAATACTATCTCGACGGTATTCCCGTAAGAGGTATGGGGAAAAACGAGCGTGCCAAGATACGCAACCGCAAGATAGGGTTCATATTCCAGAACTATAACCTCCTGCCCAAGACCACATCCCTTGAAAACGTTGAGCTGCCTCTGCTCTACAACTCATCGGTCAGCGCGAAGGAACGTGCGCAACGTGCGGAGCGTTGTCTCCGCGAAGTGGGACTGGGCGAGAGATTGTATCACAAGAGCAATCAGATGTCGGGAGGTCAACAGCAACGTGTGGCGATAGCCCGTGCATTGGTCAACAATCCCGTCATCCTGCTTGCCGACGAGGCAACCGGAAACCTCGACACCCGAACATCCTTCTCCATACTGACCCTTTTCCAGCGTCTCTACAAGGAGGGGAAGACCATCATCTTCGTGACCCATAACCCGGAAATCGCACTCTACTCATCGCGCAACATAACGCTGCGCGACGGGCATATAGTGAGCGACGAATATAACAACGACATTCAGTCGGCAGAGGAAGTCTACCGAAACCTTCCGGCGGAAAACGACTGACAACAGCATGCAACCATGAACGTTCAGAATCTTTTCAAGATTGCCATAAAGGCTCTTGGCAACAACAAGATGCGCTGTTTCCTCACCATGCTCGGAGTGATCATCGGAGTGGGCGCGGTCATAGCCATGCTCGCTATCGGACAGGGATCGAAAAACTCTATAAAGGCGCAGATCTCCGAGATGGGCAGCAACATGATAATGATAATGCCCGGTGCGGAACGTCGCGGCGGAGTGCGACAGAGCAGCGACGACATGCAGACGCTGAAGCCTGCCGACTATGATGCCATCGTGAACCAAGCCTCCGGCATAGCCAACATCACACCTACCGTATCCTCCTCCGGACAATGGGTGAACGGCAACAACAACTATCCTTCACAGGCGCAAGGGGTCAACACACAATATCTTGACATACGTCAACGTAAGGTAAATAAAGGAGAGATGTTTACCGAGCAGGATGTGAAGACGGCTGCAAAGGTATGCGTGTTGGGAAAGACCCTTGTCGACAACCTTTTCCCCGACGGCAGTGACCCTATCGGGAAAGTGGTGAGATTCGGCTCAATCCCACTCACCGTAATCGGCATACTCGACGAGAAGGGCTACAACACAATGGGTCAGGATCAGGACGACCTTGCGCTCGTGCCCTACACCACCGTCATGAAGCGTATGCTCGCCATCGACTATCTGCAAGGCATTCAGGCATCTGCCGTGGATGAGAACCGCACGGATGAGACCATAGCGGAAATCACCGACATACTGCGCACCCAACACAAGCTGCGCGACGATCAGGAGGACAACTTCACGATACGCTCCATGCAGGAGCTCGCACAGATGATCTCCTCCACGTCTTCGATGATGACCGTGCTGCTGGCTTGCGTGGCTGGCATATCACTCCTCGTCGGAGGCATCGGCATCATGAACATCATGATAGTCAGCGTCACGGAACGCACCCGTGAGATCGGTCTGCGAATGAGTATCGGGGCGACAGGACGCGACATCATGACACAGTTTCTCATCGAGGCGGTCATAATATCCGTGACGGGTGGCATACTCGGCATAATCACCGGAGCAATAGCCACATGGATGATCAAACTGCTTGCCCACTGGCCCGTGCAGATCGATCCCGGCTCAGTGATACTCTCCTTCGCAGTCTGCACCGTGATAGGCATAATCTTCGGATTCTATCCCGCTGCAAAAGCATCAAATCTTGATCCAATAGAAGCAATCAGATATGAATAACGAGAAAGTCAGGTCTAATTTCGCAGGGACGGCGACAGCAATACTGTTGTCGTTCCTGCTTTTCTATTTCCCATCAGTGCTGGCGATATACGGGCATGATGACGAGCCTGGAATATGGACAATATTCAGCATCGTCATGGCTACGCTCTACACGCTGATATTCTGCGTCAACTATTTCTGGATAGTGCCCTATTCATTCTTCCGGTCGAATAAGAAAGTGATGTTCTTCATCCTCAATGCAGTGATTGTGACGGCAGCGTGCGGATTGGTGCCGTTATGGTTTGAGACCCACGGCGGACTCCCCCGCCCGCGTCATCTCGAAAACCTCAGTCTCTCTATAGGTCAATACCTTATGGGGTATCTGCGATTCGTGGTGAGAGACGGAATAATGATGGTGCTTTCCATCGCCCTCGCCTACGCCTTGCGCCTTGCACAAGACCGCGAGAACATGCGCCGTAAAAGATTGGAACTTGAAGCCGAACAACGCCGCATTGAATTGAAAAGCCTTAAGGCACAGCTCAATCCCCATTTCCTCTTCAACTCTCTCAACAACATATATGCCCTCATCGCAATCTCTCCAGAACGTGCGCAGAAAGCACTACATGACCTGAGCGGGATGCTACGCTTCATGATATACGATGCCGCCAACTCATTCGTGCCATTACAGAAAGAGATGCAGTTCATCTCCGATTATGTCGAGCTTATGAAACTTCGTCTCAGCAGTGGCATCAGACTTGACTGCGCCATAACCACTTCGGGAAGTGAAGGGCTGACGATAGCCCCCTGTTATTCCTGACCTTGGTGGAGAACGCATTCAAGCATGTAGCCGACAACGGAAATGGAGCCTTCATATCCATTGCCATATCCACGGATGAAGACAGCGTGATATGCCGGGTGGAAAACTCCTGTGGCGATACCGCCACACGCCCATCGATGAGCAATGGGGAATCCGGCGTAGGCTTGACAAACGTGGAGCGACAGTTAAGGCTGATATATCCCGGCGTACACTCCCTTACACTTAAAAAGGAAGGTGGTATTTTCCATGCACGTATAACTATCGCAAAAACAGCAATGACCGTCTCCGCAAGAGGCACTCAGAAACCAAACCAATAATCCAATCATAGTCAGTAATATTTATTGAGAAATATCATGAACAGGAAACTAAAATGCGCAATCATAGATGACGAGCCATTGGCACGCGAACTCATAAAATGTTACGTGGAGAAAACACCGGCTCTCTCTCTGGAAGGGAGTTTCGAATCGGCAGCCGAAGCTGTCAAGAGCGTAATGGAGGATAATCTCGACATCATATTCCTCGACATCAACATGCCGATGCTCAACGGCATAGAGTTCGCAAGTCTTATCCCTACACATACGCGCATCATCTACGTCACAGCCTACGAGCAATATGCCCTCGACGGCTTCAAGGTTAACGCCCTCGACTATCTGCTGAAACCCGTGAGTTATGCCGACTTCATGAAATCCGTCGGCAAGGCCATCGAATGGCAGACGATGCGTGATGCCATGGCAAGCCAGACAAAAAGCGTGCCCGACATGCTGACCGTAAAAGCCGACTATCGGCTCATACAGATGAGAATGGATTCAATCCGATACATCGAAGTGCAGAAAGACCGCGTAATCTTCTATCGCACCGATGGCGAACCGGTCAGCAGCCTTATGAGTATGCGGGAATTGGAAGAGACACTCCCCTCCGACATATTCATGCGCGTGCACCGTTCCTTCATCGTCAACCTCCGCCGCATAGAGATCGTGGAACGCAACCGCATAGTATTCGGCAAGACCTACATCCCCATCTCCGAATCAAAACGCGACGAATTTCTCGACCGCCTACGTAACTAACCAGATACATCATGCACACAATATGCACACAATAACAATATATCATGCACATAAATATACTGTGCATAATGTCAAAACATAATGTGCTTGATGTATAATTAATGCACATAATAAAAAAACATCATGCACAGTATATTTTGTGCATGATGTTTAATTCTAATGTGCTTGATATATCAAGACTGATGTGCTTGATGTATTTACTTGCCGAAATAGCGGTTGTAAAGACCGGCAAAGCCCTGACCGTGGCGAGCCTCATCCTTAGCCATCTCATGAACTGTGTCGTGGATAGCGTCAAGGTTCTGAGCCTTAGCGTTCTTAGCGATACGCATCTTGTCAGCATTTGCACCAGCCTCTGCGTGCATACGCTTCTCAAGGTTAGTCTTGGTATCCCATACCATGTCGCCGAGGAGCTCAGCAAACTTAGCAGCATGCTCAGCCTCTTCCCAAGCATAACGCTTGAAAGCCTCAGCCACCTCAGGATAACCCTCGCGATCAGCCTGACGAGACATTGCAAGATACATACCTACCTCTGTGCACTCACCGGTGAAGTGGTTGTTGAGATCCTTGATCATCTCCTCGTCGCAGCCTTTTGCCACGCCGATCTCATGCTCTGTCACGAACTGAAGAAGAGCCTTCTGATCGAGTTCTTTGAACTTAGAAGCCGGTGCGCCACACTGTGGGCATTTTGCAGGTGCCTCTTCGCCTTCTGCTACATATCCGCATATTGTGCAGATCCATTCTTTTGCCATAATAATAGTTATTTAGTTTTTGAGTTATATGTTATTCTTTCTTCGTTATACAAAATTACAAATTTTTTCTTAAATTCGCACCATGAGTGCAACAAAAGAAAAGTTAAATAATATTGAAAAATATTTCCGGAAGGAAATTCGTGAGAAAAATTTCTCAAAACTACTCGTGACCGTGAGCGGCGGAGCCGACAGCGTGGCTCTCCTCTCAGCTCTATCCTCTACTGGAGCCATAATAATTGCCGCACACTGCAATTTCCACCTCCGGGGTGAAGAAAGCATGCGCGACCAACGGCACGTAGAGAATATCTGTCATATATTAAACGCTCAACTCCTTATAAAAGATTTCGACATTCCGAATTTTTTGAAAAAAAATCCGGGATATTCAGTTGAGATGGCATGTCGGGAAGTGAGATATGGATGGTTTGAAGAGATTCGGGCAGCAGAAAAATGCGACAGGATAGTGACCGGACACAACGCCGACGACAATATCGAGACACTTCTCCTAAACCTGCTCAGAGGCTCCGGCACCTCCGGACTGAAAGGTATGATTCCCGACACCGGATCAATCTGGCGTCCGCTCCTTTCATTCCACCGCCCACAGATAGAGGCATATCTAAAGGAGAAAGGGATAGAATATATCACCGACTCCTCCAATCTCAGCTGCGACTATCGTAGAAACTACCTCCGCAACCGCATCATACCCCTTCTGCGTGAGGAATGGAAAGGGTTCGACAAGTCGCTCGACCGGAGTATTGCACTTATCCGCAGCGAGAATGCCGTGGTGAACGAAGCCACTGAATCATTGCTTCCTCCCCCAGGCGAACCGCTCTCTGCAGAGACCGTGATGTCGTTCCCCGCCCCCCAACTCCTCGTCAGACGATATATCGAGCCTCTGCTGCCATTCACCACCACCGCAGCTGAAGTGGTGAGCGCAATCATCGCCGACAAACCCGACAAACGATGCTGGAAACTGCGCGGTGGCACACTTACACTGCGTAACCGCAAACTTTATTCCAACTTTTTTGAGTAAATATTGTTTTAAATTTGTGACTTTTGGATTTTTTATCTAAATTTGCAAAACAATTAACGGTTCCAGACATTTCCGGACACCACAACGGACGTTGTCAACTCACTTAATCACTTTTATCTGATTACCATTATCTACCCATTGATAATGGACAGGATAACAGATCAAGACAACGACCTTGACACTTCTCATCAAAAAAAATAAATTCCTCATCAACTTTCCGACTTTCTCCTTATGAAGTAGTATTAACTATGAAGTAGTATTAACTTCTTTAAGTGGCATTATAATATTAAAATGCTTATGTTATATAGGGTGATTCCCCCTGTATTTCGGAAAGTTTCTGATGACTATCCTATAACATAATCCCTTTTTATGTTCCACATCAATGACTTAGATGCCATGGACGAGGCTCAGATTAAAGAAACGGCTGAAGCCATGGGTATAAAAAAGGCGGCATCCGCATCTCGCGACGAAATTATCGAAGCGATTCTTGACCAGCAGGCTGTCTCTTCTGCAAAAGACATTGTATCTAAAAGCAGCGAAAAGAAGAAGACTACTAAAGTCAAAGAGCCCCGTCAGAAAAAGACGAAGAAAGTTGCCGACCCATCATCCGATGGAAAAGCAGCTAAAAGCTCGCCAAAACAGGCTGACAAACATGATACAAATGCCTTAGATTCTGAATCAGAAGAATACGTTTCATTCGTTCCCGCCGAACTGCCCACTCCTAAACGGAAAGGCAGAAAGCCAAAGAGTGCTCCGGCATCTGCGGATATGATGTCCCAGAATCCCGACACTATGCCGACAACGCCTCAGACAAAAAAACGCGCAAAGAAAACCTCTGTCAAGGAAGAGGCTACTGTAGAGGAGGTTAAGCAGAATCTTCCCGAAATGGATAATGAGCCGGCAGGGAAATCTTCATCCGACAATTTGGTCCCTATGGTGATCAACGACGATGCCATACCCGCAGTAGTGACTGATGATGCAAATGCAGATCAGATACCAATATCTCGTGAGGCTGCACAAGACGATAAAGCCAATGCTCCTGCTGAAGAGAACTCTGGGGTTGATAATGCAGTTAAGACCGATGGAAACTCCGATGCCAACAATGCGACTCAGGAAGAGAAACCGAAATTGAAAATATTCACCCCCCGCAATCAGAAACCGGGGCAGACTGAAAGTCTTTCTCTGACATCGTTCTTCAGCCCCACTAAGGGCAAGACCTTCACGCCACGCGGACACCGCGACAACCAGAAGGATAACCGCAATCCTCAGACACAAGTCCAACAGCCTATACCTCAGCAAGCTCCCCTCCCGGAAGAGGCAGCTCTCCCCACTCCGCAAGCGCAGCCCATACAGATGCGCGAACCCGGTGCCACTTCACAGCAGCCGCTCACAAAGCAGCAGAAAAATCAGATGAAGAAAATGCAGCGGATGCAGCAGCGACAGGGCTACAACAATATCCCCGCGCCGCAACCCGCCACTCCATACGATATGTCGGGCATCCTCGATGCTTACGGTGTGCTGGAGATTATGCCGGAAGGCTTCGGGTTCCTGCGCTCGGGCGACTTCAACTATCTCAGCAGCCCGGATGACGTGTACGTGTCTCAAAACCAGATAAAGGAATACGCACTAAAGACCGGAGACGTGGTAGAAGCATCAATTCGTCCACCCCTTGAAGGCGACAAATACTATCCTCTGGTGAAGGTGAAATCCATCAACGGTCTGGAGCCGGAACTTGTCCGCGACAGAGTGCCCTTCGAGCACCTCGTGCCTCTATTCCCTGATGAGAAATTTGAAATCACCAAAGGGCGATATGCCAATATATCTACTCGCGTTGTCGATATGTTCTCGCCTATCGGTAAAGGTCAGCGTGCTCTTATCGTTGCGCCTCCAAAGACCGGTAAGACAATCCTGCTCAAAGATATAGCAAACGCAATATCCGAGAATCATCCGGAGACGTATATCATCATGCTCCTCATTGACGAACGCCCGGAGGAAGTGACCGACATGGCACGCAGCGTTAATGCGGAAGTGATCGCCTCCACATTCGACGAGCCTGCCGAACGCCACGTGAAGATTGCCGGAATCGTGCTTGAAAAGGCGAAACGTCTTGTGGAATGCGGACACGACGTAGTGATCATGCTCGACTCCATCACTCGCCTTGCACGCGCCTTCAACACCGTATCTCCGGCATCCGGCAAGATTCTGTCAGGCGGTGTGGATGCCAACGCTCTCCAACGCCCGAAACGCTTCTTCGGTGCTGCCCGCAACATCGAGAACGGCGGATCGCTGACAATCATAGCCACTGCACTCACCGAGACATCCTCAAAGATGGACGAAGTGATCTTCGAAGAGTTCAAGGGCACGGGCAACATGGAGCTTCAGCTTGACCGCAAGTTATCCAACAAGCGCATATTCCCTGCCGTTGACATCACCGCATCATCCACCCGTCGCGATGATCTTCTCCTTCCTCAGGAGACTCTCAACAGAATGTGGGTGCTCCGCAACTATCTTGCCGACATGAACTCTCTTGAGGCTATGGAGTTCATCAAGAAACGCATGGAGATGACCCGCAACAACGAGGAGTTGCTCGTCACTATGGATAAATAACGATAGATTATGAGCGAGAAGACAAATGCAGCCCGCATTCTCGACAGGCTGAAGATTAAATATGAGTTGGTGGAATATACCGTCGACCCGGATAATCTTGCTGCCGATCATGTGGCTGAAGAACTCGGCGAACATATCGAACAGGTATACAAGACACTCGTGCTGCGCGGCGACAAGACAGGCATAATCGTCTGTGTTGTCGCCGGCAACAGGGAGGTCGACCTCAAGAAGGCAGCAAAGGCATCCGGCAATAAGAAAGTGGAGATGATTGCCATGAAGGAGCTTCTCCCTCTCACCGGATATATACGTGGAGGCTGCACTGCCATAGGGATGAAGAAGCACTACCCCACCTATATCAGCGAGGAGGCACAGCATTTCCCCTTCATATACGTGAGTGCCGGAAAACGAGGACTGCAGCTGAAGCTCTCACCCCTTGATCTGGCAAAGGCAGCACAGGCATCTTTTGCTGAGGTAGCCACTATTGAATGACCCCACCTCCCCAAAGGGTTCCGGTGCAACATAGGCGGCAAGAATTTTTCAACTGAAGTTGTATAAACTTCACTAAATAATTACGTCAAGTGAATACTTTCGGAAAGAATCTCACCCTCACCACATTCGGAGAAAGCCACGGACCCGCAATGGGCGGCGTCATCGATGGTTTTCCCGCCGGTTTTAAAATAGATTTCGATGCTCTTTACGCAGAAGTGGCGAAACGACGCCCCGGCTCATCATTCCTTGTGACAGCCCGCAACGAGAGCGACCGACCGGAATTTCTGTCAGGTATTTCACCCGACGGAATAACACTGGGCACCCCCATCGGATTCATCGTCAGAAATGCCGACCATCGTTCCGGAGATTATGACGAGATGGCAAAGGTGTATCGTCCCAACCATGCCGACTACACCTATATAAAGCGTTACGGCATACGCGACGCACGCGGTGGCGGACGCTCAAGCGCACGCGAGACGGTCAACTGGGTAGTGGCAGGCGCACTTGCATCCCAATGGCTTGAATCAAAAGGGATAAAGATTGAGACCGCACTCACTCAGGTAGGTCCGGTCACTGCCGGCGACATCTTTGACGGGCTCATGACCAATCCGGAAAAACCCTTCAAACTTGAGGTGAATCCCGACATCAAGCTCGCCATGGAAGAGTTTGTGAAGGAGACCAAGATAGCAGGCGACAGCGTAGGCGGGCGAGTAAGCTGCCTGATTACCGGCATGCCCCCGGGCATAGGGAATCCGGTAGCCGATAAGCTGCATGCCGCACTTGCCGGAGCGATGATGAGCATCAATGCCACCAAAGGTTTCGAATATGGCATAGGCTTCCGTGCGCCATCGGCAAAAGGGAGCCAGATAGCCGACACGTTCCTACCCTCTGATGATAAGGACGCACCTCTGCGCACAGCCACAAACTACAGTGGCGGGATACAGGGGGGCATATCCAACGGTATGCCGATATTCTTCTCAGTGGCATTCAAGCCTACCCCCACTCTCATGAAGCCGCTGAATACAGTCAACACCTCCGGAGAAGCCACCGTGCTTAATCCCGCCGGGCGTCATGACCCTTGCGTGGCAGTGAGAGCTGTGCATGTGGTGAAGGCAATGACGGCACTTGTCTTAGCTGACTATCTCGTCTGAATCATGGTGACATACTCGGATTATCTCAATGGAATATTTCCCGGCGTAAAAGTGCAGAAAATCTCTGTCAACGCCGGGTTTTCTTGTCCTAACCGCGACGGCACCATCGGCACCGGAGGATGCTCCTATTGCCGCAACGATTCCTTCTCCCCAGCATACTGCATGCAGCACGAATCCGTGGCTATGCAATTGGAGAAAGGGAAAGCATTCTTCAGCCGGAAATATCCGGAGATGAAGTATCTCGCCTATTTCCAATCATATACCAACACCCACGGCAAAGACATCGACTCGCTCCGTGCTCTATATCTTGAGGCTATCGGCGTTGAGGACATAGTGGGGCTCGTGATAGGCACACGCCCTGACACGCTCCCCGACCAGGTGCTCGACCTTCTTGAAGAGTTGAATCGTAAGACTCCCGTATTTCTTGAAATCGGTGCCGAGACATCTTCCGATGCCACATTGCAGCTCATCAACCGCCGGCATACCTGGCAAGATGTGGAGAATGCCGTGAACGGTGCCGCACAAAGAGGGATCAGATGCGGACTACATCTGATTGCCGGTTTGCCCGGAGAAGACCGTGAACAAGTCCTGATAAACGTGAGGAAAGCCTGCTCTCTACCCATCGACACCATCAAGCTGCATCAGCTCCAGATATTGAAAGACACCATTCTCCATCGTCAATGGATTGCTGGAGAGATCGACGTGAAACCGTACACCCTCGACGAATATCTTGATCTCTGTGCGGAAGTGGCATCAATCGTGCCGGATAATATCATCATAGAGCGTTTCCTCTCCCAAAGTCCTTCCGAAATGGTGGTGGAACCTAAATGGGGACTGAAAAACTATCAGTTTATGAACCTCCTTAACCAAATAATCTCGCGGCAGAAACGTTAAGATAAAAGATAGTTTCAGTATACGGCATCCGGAAATTCAACCTATGAAGTTGTAATTTTTTGACCATAAAATAAAATAATAATATATGAAGAAATTATTGGCAGCAGGGCTTCTCGCCCTCACAATGTCGCCGCTGACAGCAATGGCAGACATCACAGTTAATATCCCTAAAGGAGTCAACCTCGATTCCCTCACCTACGACTACACCACGATCCAGAATCTCGCTACGGCTAAAAGCCGCGCCGAAAGAGGCACAGTAGTGACTAAGGCTCCTGTGAAAGATGGTAAGGTAATCCTTCCGATCGCTTCCGACAAGAGCGGATACAACTACAATCTACATCTCGGCGAAAGGTCATACGCAAGCCTATATGCACTCCCCGGTGAGAACATCATCGTCGACATCACCTCTACTGACCCTCTCGACTATAAATTGTCAGGCTCACCTCTCATCGACCAGATCAATGAGGTGAAGGCTATTGAAAAACCATTCATCGACCGTATGAACGAGCTTTCAAAGGCTGCGACTCCCGACAGAGAGAAGATGCAGGCGGTATATGGCGACTATATTGAGGCTATAAAGGATTTCGTTGAGGAGAATCCTACCTCGCCCACCGCTGTTGTGGCACTCATGAACATCTCCGGCGACGATTTCGTCAATGCCTACAATCATCTTGGCGAAAGAGCAAAGACGTCACCCCTCTTCCCGCTTCTACAGCGTCAGTTCAACCGCGAGCAGGAAAGAATGGAGAAAGACCGCAAGCTGGCGGAACTGTCATCCGGCAATGTCGTGGCTCCCGACTTCACTCTCGAAGACCAGAACGGCAAGAAAGTAAGTCTTTCCGATTTCAAGGGGAAATGGGTAATCATCGACTTCTGGGGCACATGGTGCCCATGGTGCATAAAGGGATTCCCCGAACTGAAAGAAGCATATACAAACTACAAGGGTGAACTCGAGATTATCGGCGTAGACTGCGGCGACAGCGTTGAGGCTTGGAAAAACGGACTCGTAAAATACGAATTGCCTTGGGTCAACGTCTACAACCCTGAGACATCTACACTCCTTGAGCAATATGCCGTGCAGGGATTCCCGACAAAAGCCATCATCAACCCGGAGGGCAAGATTGCAAACATGACCGTAGGTCATGACCCCGCCTTCTTCGAGAAGCTCAAAGAGCTGATGGGCAAATAATCCCTCAAGAAAATTTAGAAAAATAGAATAGAAAGAAGGCTTGCGCTTGGCGCAAGCCTTCTTTCTATTTCCGCTTCATCATGATCTCCCATGCCTTACCATGCCAAAAATGTTACAACATGCTTCAACATGCTAAATCATGATACAACAAAAAAATCCTCCAAAAAAGCCCCAAAAAAATCCATCAATTCTGCAAGACAAAACCCGACGACGGATTAAGCGTCACGCTCACCTTCTCCGGATTCTTCACCGTGACAACCGTCTTCACAGGCTCACCTTTCTTATCGTCATTGATCAGCGTCAACTTAGTACCTTTCTCAAACATCGGAAGCGACAGATCCAGCTTCACCGGTTTATCGAGATTGCTGACGCCAGCCACATACCACGTGTCGCCATGACGGCGTGCCACAACCGCATACTTACCGGGATAACCGTCGATAAACTTGGTGTCATCCCAAGTGGTCGGCACACTCTTCATGAAATCAATAGCCACAGCCGGAGCATCCGTCAGGTTATTTGGAGCCAACGCAAAATTCTGCACCGGATTCTGGAAAAGAACCGCTACTGCAAGCTGGAAGGCATCAGTGGTGCGGCGTATATTGCCCCCGTCATTACCCTTATTCATCCGCTTGTTGAGGAACGAACCACCATACTCCATGATAGCCGCTGCGTTACGGATAAAGGGATGAAGAGTGGCATGAAGAGCCTCCTTATCGCAGAAATCCTGTGAGAAAATCATGTTTTCAGATGCAAGAACTGCCTCCGAACCTACAAAATTAGGATACATCCTCTCCCAACCGCGTGGCAGCGTGCATCCGTGGAACACCACGTCAATGCCATAATCTGCGGCATCACTTAGAATATCCTCATAAAGACGCATTGTCTCCTGTTTATCGCCACCGAAGAAATCCACCTTTATTGCATCCACTCCATTATCGTGCATCCATTTCATCCATTTCTTACGCTCAATCGGGCGATCCATCCTGTTGATCGGACCCTGCTCGATGTCGTTCCAATGACCTGATGAGGAATACCATAGAATCGGGTTCACTTTCTTTGAATGGGCATACTTGATAAGCTCCTCCATTCTCTTCTCTCCGATATTATTGTCCCACCAGTTGTCGATCAGCACATTGTCATAACCCATCTCGGCAGCGAAATCGATATAACGCTTCTGGTCCTCAAAATTAATACTGTTATCTTGCCAGAGAATCCAGCTCCATGTCCCCTTTGCCGGACGTGCCGGACGAGCCGTCTTATACTTCGGATCCACGAGATCCCACGGAAGCGTAGTCTCCACAATCGGTGCGAGATTATCACCGATAGCCATCACTCGCCAAGGTGTCGCACCGGGCAATGCCACGCCGGGAGAAGATGAACCGTTGCCATTATTCTCCCCCGGCATCGGGAACTCCACCGAATAGAGACCATCCTTAAAGTCGCTCAGACGTGATGCGCAATAATATCCGTCTACCCCTGTCTCCGTCACCAATGTCCATACATTGTCGGGAGTCCTGAACAAAGCCGGGAATGTATAGCCGTGACCATATTCCGATTTCTGATTCATCGGGGCATCCACAGTATAAAACTCTTCATAACTCGGTTTCGTCCGCTTCCATCCGATCATCGGGTCTGATTGCGGAGTGAGGAATGCTGTGGTGCCGTCAGGGAAACGGAACGAACTCACCTCCTCCTTCACGATCATCGAACCACGCTCCTTCTGGCGCGGCACCTTATATCGGTAGGCTACACCATCATCCGCAACGTGCCACTCCATATCGAGGCGTTTCCCCTCATCCCCCTCATACTTCACCACCGCATTCGTGGCGTTGACGGAGATATGGCTCCTCTTGATCTTATCCTGAGTATATTCCTTAGTAAACGGGGTGATCTTTGCATCACCCTCACGCAGACCCTTCGAAAGATCCACAAAATCAGTGATCATACCTACCGGAGCCTTATCTATGACAGTTTTCCCGTCAAGATATACGGAATAGACAGGCTTACCACCCTGATCTATCGAAGTTACCACTTTCAGCTTCCCCGAAGGGCTCTCTATGACCGCACCATGCGCACAGAGTGCCGACAATAAAAATGAAGATAAAATTATTCTGTTGAGTTTCATGATTAGTACAAATTTCCTACAAATTTAGTAAAATTATTCCAAAGATAACCAAATAATCTTTGAAGTTGTCTAAAATAATCTCATCATTGAAGTTTCGCAAGCTGCACTTTAGTGGTTTATAGTTTATGGTTTATAGTTTATAGTTTAAGGTTTAAGATTCACGAAAATCCACGAATCTTTTCATTATACAAAATTTAATGATCATAAACCATAAACATTAAACCATAAACCATAAACATTAAACCTTAAACCATTTAGCACATCACGTCAACACGGTCTGAGGGCGATATCTCACGAATCGGACGACACGGATTCCCAACAGCCAATGTCGCAGCAGGGATTGACTTCGACACCACACTCCCCGCTCCGATGATGGCACCATCACCTATCTCTACACCCGGAAGTACCACCACATTAGCTGCGATCCAGACATTATCCCCGATTTTTATCGGTGACGCCTTCATCACGCCCTTATTCCTCTGCTCCACATCAAAAGCATGAGTTATCGTTATCAGACTGCAATTCGGTCCGATCATGACATTATCACCGATAGTCACCTTAGCCTCATCAAGGATACTCAGATTAAAATTACCTATAAAATTCTCACCGATATGGATATTAAAACCGAAGTCACACCGGAAGCCGTCATTTATCACAAATCGTTCACCCACAGACCCCAACAGACCACGTAACAGACCATTACGCTTCTCCGTATCCGAAAGTCGCAACGAATTAATCTCAAAACAAGCATCCGCGCACCTCCTCAAAGCGGCAGACACCTCCGGTCGGTCCCCCGCTCCGCCATACAGCCAACAACCCGTCTGCAACCTCCCGAAAATACCCTCTTCCGATATGTTTTTAAGTGCATTTGTCATAATACATAATTTTTAATATGAAAAATATACTGATACAAAATTAGCATTTTCAAATTAAATTTGCATAAGAAATTGTCTAAACTTCACAGCATAATCTTAAAAAATATCACTCCTATGCCGAACAATTGAGGTCATTTTTATTTTATAAGATAGATGAGGTCATTTAAAATCGGGTTAAGTCATAATATTATATTTCAATGAATAATAACTCCCCGCAGCATGACAAATCATCTCGTGCATAATCGATTTCAATAATTTCACTTATAATATGAAAAGATTCAACGATAAGATAGCATTCATATCCGGCGCAACAAGAGGCATCGGATATGCCGCCGCCCACCGTATGGCATCGGAAGGAGCCACCGTGATAATATCCGCACACGTAGAAGAGGAAATTAATGACGCTGTAGCCAAATTAACCGATGAAGGACTGAAAGCTGATGGGATATTCTACGACGGACGAGACATCAGCTCAATCGAAAAGGCAATTGAATACGTCGTCAAGAAATACGGAAGAATTGATGTGCTCGTGAATAATGTCGGGGGCACCGACCTGAGACTCGACACGACAGTTGGAGATCTTGATCTGAACTATTTCGAGTCAGCAATGACAATAAATCTCAAAGGCACACTCGCCGCAACCCGTGCTGCATTACCCTACATGCCCGCAGGGGCTGCAATTGTAAACGTGGCGTCAATAGGTGGAATTACCGGAGACCTGCGCGGCACACTCTACGGCATAGCCAAAGCCGGAGTGATTGACCTGACGAAATACACAGCCACACAATACGGTCATCGCGGAATACGGTGCAATGCCGTGGCTCCCGGACTCATCCTCACCAAGGCAGCCACCGACAACCTACCGCAATCCGTAAGAGAAATCTTCGCTGCACAGACCCCACTACCCTATCTCGGACAACCTGAAGATATAGGAGCGACAATAGCATTCCTTGCATCCGATGATGCCCGCTACATCACAGGTCAGACAATAGTAGTCGACGGCGGTATGACCTGCCATAACCCCACCGCCCTAACCCTAATGCAAGCCCCCAAAAAATAACAGAATCGAGAATATAACAAAAACAAAGCGGAAGTCTTTTTTCATGACTTCCGCTTTTTTTATTAATTTTGTAGCATATCTATTTAATACCCTATCAAACTATGTCTGTAGAAACATACGACTATGTGGAACACACCGCAATTGTACAGTCGACCGACCCTGTCCGCAACATCGTCAACGTCCGGATAACCGACCTTGAGGAATGTGGCGACTGCCCTGCCGCGCAACTATGCAACGCCGCCGGATCCGAATCTAACATCATCGCCATCATTACCCCTCACGCCTCCGGATTCCGGAAAGGCGACATCCTCGAGATACGCGGCACCGAACAGATGCACCGCAAGGCGATAATGTATGCCACCGTCCTGCCATGTATCGCCCTTGTAGCCGTGATGGTGGCGGTATATCTCCTGACACTCAACCAGCTGGCAGCAGCCCTGAGCGGCATCGGAGTGATGATCCTCTTCTTCTTCATCCTTTGGTGCTCACGCAATAAGATTGCCCATGAGTTCTGCTTTACAATCGTGGGCAAACCGGAACGCCAACACGTAAAATAAATCCACTCACTCATAAAAATCATCATGATCATTGGAATTTCAATTATCGTACTGGGTGCAATCGGCATAATAGCCGCCATACTCCTATTCATTGCGGCAAAGAAGTTTTACGTCTACGAAGATCCCAAGATCGGAGAGATCGAAGAGCTCCTACCCGGTGCCAACTGCGGAGGCTGTGGTTTCTCCGGATGCCACGCCTTTGCCGTGGAATGTGCCTCTGCCTCCACCATGGATGGATTAAACTGCACGGGTGTTGACGCGGAAGGCATGAAAAAGATTGCCGACATCGTAGGTCTGACCCCGGTCGCCGCTCAACGTAAAGTGGCAATCATCAGATGCAGCGCATCTTGCGAGAACCGCGACCCGAGAAACCATTACGACGGTGTGCGTTCCTGTGCAATCGAGGCCTCACTCTACCAGGGGGAGAGCGATTGCATCTACGGATGCCTCGGATGTGGTGACTGCGTGAAAGCCTGTCCCTTCGGAGCCATGCAGCTAAACGAAGGAGAACAGCTGCCCCACGTCGACCTGGATAAATGCACCGGATGCGGAAAATGCGTCGAGGCTTGCCCGCGCAACCTCTGCGAGCTAACGCCGTTGTCGGCAGAACGTCCTATCGTTTAGGTAGCATGTGCCAACCGCGACCGCGGACCGATCGCCATGAAGGAATGTGGCGTCGCCTGTATCGGATGCACAAAATGCCGCAAGGTCTGTCCAAATGAGGCTCCCGTGATTGCATCTTTCCTTGCCCACATCGACCAGGAGAAATGCACGTCGTGCGGAGAATGCATAAAGGCATGTCCGCGCCATACCATACAATCAACTCACCCAATCACCCCCAACATTTGATTACTGATGAAGACTTTCAGACGAGGAGGGATACACCCTCCCGAAAATAAACTCACAAACGATTGTCAAATAACGGAGTTACCCCTCCCAGGCGAACTGCGCGTGATGCTTGCCCAATGCATCGGAGCGCCTCCACGCCCCACCGTAAAACCGGGCGACCGCGTGGCTTGTGGCGATCGCATAGTCGAGGTTACAGCCTTTGTCAGCGCACCGGTGCATTCTCCGGTCAACGGCATTGTGAAAAAATTGGAGCCTACGCGCACCCCGCAAGGCATCTGGCAGGATTCCATAGTGATCGAGCCGGATAAGGAGAATCCCATCTCCTACCCGGAGCCACGCACTAAGGAGGAGACCGATGCCCTCTCGCCGAAAGAGATTGTAGAGATCATCGGGGATATGGGTGTGGTCGGACTCGGTGGTGCCACATTCCCCACCCGCGTGAAGCTCAGCGTGCCGGAAGGAAAGAGCGTGGATTATCTTCTCATAAACGGGGCGGAATGTGAGCCATGCCTTACCTGCGACAACGCGCTGATGAAGGAGCATCCCGAAGAGATAGTGGAGGGCACACTGCTGCTCATGCGTGCCGCCGGAGCCGAGAAAGGGATATTCGGCATAGAGGAGAACAAGCCTGATGCCATAAAGGCAATGAAAGCCGCCGTAGCCGGAAAGCCTCAGCTAAGGGTGGTGACTCTCAAAAAGAAATACCCACAAGGGGGTGAGAAACAGCTCATATTCGCCACCACGGGGCGCATCGTCCCCGCCGGCGGACTGCCGATAGCCACGGGATGCATCGTCGATAATGTGGCGACGGCATACGCCGTATATCAGGCGGTGAGACTACGACGTCCGCTGACGGATAGAGTCGTGACCGTCACCGGACCCGGACTCTCAAATCCGGGTAATTTCCTTGTGAAGAACGGCACATCGCTCAACGACATACTCACATTCGCCGGAGGGCTCCCCGACGACACGGGCAAGATTATTGCCGGAGGTCCGATGATGGGACGAGCCATATCCGCTACCGATTCATCCGCCACAAAGGGTCTGTCCGGACTCGTCGTCCTTCCTCATGATGAAGCCCTAAGAAAACCGGAGGGACCATGCATCAGATGCGCACGATGCGTCGGAGTATGCCCGATGGGGCTGGAGCCTTACCTGCTGATGCTTCAGGCCGACGTCAAGAGATGGGATGATATGGCGCAACGTGGGGTAATGAACTGCCTTGAATGTGGAAGCTGCACATATATATGCCCGTCAAACCGTCCACTCCTCGACATGATTAAACTCGGCAAACAGGAACTACGCAAGAAAAAATGATTATGAACAAACTGACCATATCGCTCTCTCCACATATCCATTCCTCGGGCAGCATCGACCGCTGCATGTGGAACGTAGTAATAGCCATGATGCCGGCTCTCGCCGTGGCTATCTGGACTTTCGGACTCCCCGCACTCTGGGTGACGCTCGTCAGCGTGACGGCATGCCTCCTGACGGAATGGCTGATCACCAGATATATGCTCCACCGCCCGTCAACGCTGACAAACGGTTCGGCTCTGATCACCGGCATACTGCTCGCCTTCAACCTCCCATCGATTCTACCGCTCTGGATGGTAGTGATCGGCGCGATCATCGCCATCGGTATAGGAAAGATGAGTTTCGGCGGACTCGGATGCAACATCTGGAACCCTGCCCTCGTGGGGCGCGTCTTTCTCCTGCTCTCCTTCCCGGCAGCCATGACTACATGGCCCTCCGGTGTAGAATCCGGATTCGATGCCACGACCGGCGCCTCCCAACAGGCTGACGCATCATCGGGCGCGACCTTGCTCACCCACCTCAATGCCGGCGACACCTCCCTCGCCGACTACAATCTCCTCGACATGGCGACAGGCAACATCAACGGTTCGCTCGGCGAAGTGGGCGGCATAGCCATACTCATAGGTCTCGCCTACCTGCTCCTGACAAAGACCATCACCTGGCATATCCCGACGGCAGTCATAGCCTCAGCCGCCCTCTTCTCTTGGGCATTCGGCGGCAACCCGCTCCTCGACATCTTCGCCGGAGGTCTGCTCCTCGGAGCCGTATTCATGGCTACGGATTACGTCACCTCACCCATGACCCACAAAGGACAGCTCATATTCGGAGCCATGATCGGACTCATCACTATCATCATACGCCGCTATGGCGCATATCCGGAGGGTATGTCGTTTGCAATACTTCTGATGAACAGCTTCGTGCCGCTCATCAACAGATATTGCCGTCCGACGATATTCGGAGAAAAGGAAAGGAGGGCACAGGCATGAAGAAACTGGCATCAACACTCCCCAACATGATTCTCTCCCTCGGAATCATCACCATAGCATCCGGCGCACTACTCGGCTGGGTATATTCCATCACAAAGGAGCCTATCGCGCTTCAGGCAGCCGCACAGCAACAGGCGGCAATAGCGGAAGTGGCACCCGCTTTCGACAACAATCCGGAGGCTGACAAATGGGAGACTGAAATCAACGGAGTCCCATTCACAGTCTATCCCGCCTACGACGACGGTAAACTCGTCGGTGCTGCTGTAAAGGGCAGCTCAATGAACGGATTTGCCGGAGAGATCACCGTAATGTGCGGATTCGAGGCTGACGGCACCGTGAAAGACTACCGCGTGCTCCAGCAGGCGGAGACCCCCGGATTAGGCACAAAGATGGAGCCATGGTTCCGCGACCCTGCCGGAGCACGCTCAGTGATCGGGAAGAATCCGGCATCCACATCCTTCTTCGTCACCAAAGACAGCGGCGGAGAGATCGATGGAATCACGGCGGCGACCATCTCGTCACGCGCATTCCTCGAGACCATGCGCAACGCCTACGAAGCTTACCGCAATTATGAAAAGAATAAATCCAATTGATTGTGATAGATATAAAATGAAGATATAAAATATGAAAAGATATTGGAATATATTCTATAACGGCATCATACCGTCGAATCCGGTATTCGTGCTCCTGCTGGGTATGTGTGCCACCCTCGGCACCACCTCCTCTGCCTACAACGGATTGATGATGGGGATTGCCACCGCCGCAGTGCTGATCTGCTCCAACGTGGTGATCTCGCTGATAAAATCCCTTGTGCCCGACAAAGTGAGGATCCCTGCCTTCATCGTGATCATAGCGTCATTCGTGACCATTCTGCAGCTTGCCGTCAACGCTTGGCTACCGGCACTCAATGCCTCGCTCGGCATATTCATCCCGCTCATTGTAGTGAACTGTATCCTTCTCGGGCGTGCCGAGGCATTCGCAAGCAAGAACTCCCTTTTCGCCTCATTTCTTGATGGCGCGGGATGCGGAATCGGCTTCACATTCGCGCTCGTCCTGCTCGGAGGCACCCGTGAGATTCTCGGCACCGGAAAAATCTTCGGACTCACCATCTTCCCCGAAGACTACGGCATGCTACTCTTCGTGCTCGCCCCCGGCGCATTCCTCGCTTTGGGCTATCTCATCGCAATCGTCAACAAAATACGTAAAACCTGCTGACCATCATGCTGACATACATCTCAATAATAATCACCGCGATATTCATCAACAATATCGTATTCTCGCAGTTTCTCGGCATCTGTCCATTCCTGGGCGTATCCAAGAAGACAAGCTCTGCGCTCGGTATGGGTGCGGCAGTCACGTTTGTCATCACCATAGCCACCGTGGTGGCGTGGCTGCTTCAGACCTACGTGCTCAATCCTCTGGGGCTACAGTTCCTTCAGACCATAGTGTTCATCCTCGTCATAGCCTTCCTCGTGCAGCTTCTCGAGATAGTCATGAAGAAGACAGTGCCGTCGCTCTATCAGGCATTGGGAGTGTTCCTTCCGCTCATCACCACCAACTGCGCCGTGCTTGGCGTGGCAATCCTCGTGATTCAGAAAGGCTATAACCTCATGGAAGCACTGACCTACGGCATATCCACATCAATCGGCTTCACCCTCGCCCTCTGGATCTTCGCAGGCATACGCGAGCAGCTCGAACTCATGCCGCTCCCACGCGCCATGAAAGGGGTGCCCATCGCGCTTATATGCGCAGGCATACTCGCAATGGCATTCATGGGATTCTCCGGAATAAAAATAGGATGATACAGCAGACAGAAATCTCCTCTGTTTTTCAATATATTAGACAATCAGCTTAATATTTAGATAAAAAAACAGACAGATAAATTTGCAAGTTTCACAAAAAGTGGCTAACTTTGCAACGCTTTTCGGGAAGAGACCTTGCGAAGCCTTTAGTGGAATCTTCTCGATAAAGCAACATGGTGGATGTAGCTCAGTTGGTTAGAGCGACGGATTGTGGTTCCGTAGGTCGTGGGTTCGAGCCCCATCTTCCACCCCATTAAGCTGAATCATCACGAGAAAGCTGTATGGTGGATGTAGCTCAGTTGGTTAGAGCGACGGATTGTGGTTCCGTAGGTCGTGGGTTCGAGCCCCATCTTCCACCCCACAAAAAAAGCCGGATTTTATCCGGCTTTTTTCATACCCCTATCTCTGCTCCACCTTATCCAACGCTTGCGCAAGATCCGCGATAATATCATCGATATGCTCCGTGCCGATACTCAATCTCACCGTGGAAGGCGTTATATGCTGCGCGGCAAGCTCCTCTTCCGAGAGCTGAGAATGAGTGGTAGTGGCAGGATGTATCACCAGGCTCTTCACGTCAGCCACATTTGCAAGCAATGAGAATATCTCCAGAGAATCTATAAACTTCCAAGCCTCGTCCTTTCCACCCTTCAGCTCTATCGTGAAGATACTTGCGCCACCATTAGGATACAGACGCTTATAGAGCTCATGATCCGGATGCGACGGCAAAGAGGGATGATTCACCTTCGCCACCTTCGGATGCTTCGACAGGAACTCAACCACTTTCAACGCATTCTCCACGTGCCTCTCTATACGGAGAGAAAGTGTCTCCACACCCTGCAAAAGGATAAACGCGTTGAAGGGGGATATGCACGCACCCGTGTCGCGGAGCAAAACCGCACGTATCCTCGTGACGAAGGCAGCCTTACCGGCTACGTCGGCAAATATTGCGCCATGATAGCTGCTGTCTGGCTTTGCCAAGGTCGGGAATTTATCCGCCTCCGCTTTCCAGTCAAACGTGCCGCCGTCGACTATCACGCCGCCGAGACTCGACCCGTGACCACCGAGGAATTTTGTGGCTGAATGCACCACCACGTCTGCCCCATGCTCGATCGGACGGATGAGATAAGGGGTGCCGAACGTATTGTCTACGATCAACGGAATGCCGTGGCGATGGGCTATCTCAGCCAGACGGTCGATATCTGACACATCGGAATTAGGATTGCCGAACGTCTCGATGAAAAGCACTTTCGTATTCTCACGTATCCCCCTTTCAACCGCATCGAAATCACGCACATCGACAAACGTCGATTCTATGCCACGCGACGCAAACGTATGGGCGATGAGATTATATGAGCCGCCGTAGAGATTATCGGCTGCCAGGATATGGTCGCCGTTACCGACGATATTCTCCAGAGAATAGCTGATGGCAGCCGCGCCGCTTGCCACTGCAAGACCTGCCACACCACCCTCAAGGGCTGCCACCCTATCCTCAAGCACACCTTGCGTGGTGTTGGTAAGGCGTCCGTAGATATTGCCGGCATCACGGAGTCCGAAACGGTCTGCCGCATGATTCGAATTACGGAATACGTAGGAGGTGGTCTGATAGATAGGCACTGCGCGTGCATCTGTTGCGCTGTCAGGTTGCTCTTGACCTACGTGAAGTTGAAGTGTCTCAAAGTGTAATTTCTTATTTTCCATATCTGTCATATTTTTGTTATTTTCTGACGCAAAGTTAGAATCATAAAAATTAAATTCCAACAACAATCAATAATTTAGATATTTTTTCTAATTTTGCATCATATTATAATAAAAATATTCCTGTATGACACCCGACGAACTTCAAAACGCAGAATTTTTATCCTCCACTCCACACGACAATCCACGCCCATCCTCCACAATATCCCTCGACAATACCGACTACCGTATCCTGCAGATGCTCCAGAAGGACTCACGCATCACCAACAAACAGCTTGCAGCTGCAGTCCACCTATCCCCCACGCCTACCTTCGAACGCGTCAAGAAGCTCGAGCGCGAAGGGTTCATAAAGAGATACACCGCCGTGCTCGACGCCGAGCGGCTTGCATGCGGATTCATTGTGTTCTGCTTTCTAAGGATGAAACAACATTCCTATGAAAACGGCATCAAGATTATGGAGGCGGTGCAGAATATTCCGGAAATTGTGGAATGCTTCAATATCTCCGGCGATTATGACTTCCTCCTGAAGATACATACTTCCGACATGAAATCCTATCAGAAATTCATACTCCGCATTCTCGGTGACCTCAACTGCATCGGATCTATAAGCAGTTCTTTCGTGCTCGGGGAAGTGAAATCGGGCGGTGAGATACCACTTCCTATCCAAGATTAAATATATATATGCAAGAGACGACCGATTTCGCAATCGGTCGTCCCCAATTCCTTATTCAATAATACTTTTAAATCTAACCAAACATCATGAAACGATTTTCTGATATTATTACAATCCGGGATACAAAATGGTTCACAAGATTCCTATATTTTCATCAAAAAAAGATATTCCACTAAAATCACGGATTGAAACCATATATTACATTATTTAAGGTTTAATGTTTATGGTTTATGATCATTAAATTTTGTATAATGAAAAGATTCGTGGATTTTCGTGAATCTTAAACCTTAAACTATAAACTTTAAACCACTGAAGTGCAGCTTGCGAAACTTCAGTTACATTATTCCAGAATTTCGTTCACCCTTGCCTGTACAGCGGCATAATCCTTACCAAGTTTAGCCTGACGCACCGGATTATCACCATAATCACCATGGATCACCTCCATAGCCTCACGCTCGATACGGGCCTGATCTGACTCCGACACTTTTGCTGAAGCCTTCTCCTTTACAGGCTGCACCAGACCGCTACCGCTTAATTCCTTATTCGCGCTCATCATTCCGGCTCCATTGACATCATCATCCGACGTGACAATCTCAACATACTCATAGACCGTACCGCCGGAACCCTTCTTCTGTCCATTGTCTGCCAAGGCATACGCCTGACGGGTATCACTCCTTACCGACAGTGGAGAATCATGCTTCCCAACAAACATAGCTATCAGCACAGCCACCGCAAACACTCCGACAATACCGAGCAGCCATGCGCCACCCTTAACGGCATTGTTCGACATCCTCTCATCCGGAGACGACGGACCATTATCAAACATCTCAGCCTCTTCCATCTCCGAGATATCCCTACGGTATTCATCCTTCGTGCTATCGCACCCACATCCTATATTTTTCTTAGGATCCTCAAATGTTTTCATAATCTAATTATTTTTAAGGTGGAACAATATTGGAATTTATGTGATAAAAACAATCGGCACACCCCTTTGGTTACACCCGCCCTCACAAAAAAAGTTAATAATCACTCCATTTATATCCTCCACCCTCCATCCACCACAAAAAACACCACAAAAAAGGCGCACAGAATCAATCCATGCGCCAATTATTATATGTTACTTGTCACTTGTTAAATGTTACTTGTCACATACGTGCGTCGCACGTCACTCGCCGTGCCGATAACCCACTTCCCTCCGGGCAGATAAGAAATCAGCAGGCAAGAAGCCCAGCAGCTCAAGAACGTGCAGACAGCAATAGCCGGGATCGCCGTCATCGACGGCAATTCCATATCACCCTTAAGGAAAGACGTCCACATACCCAACCAGAATATATGGATCAGATACATGCCATAACTGAGATTCGAGATCTGAAGTATGATACGCGGAGTCTCCGCCTTCTGTATGCAGGTGAAGAGAAGGAAAGCACCGGAAGTGAGCATCAGACAATTGATTGTGCAGAACGACCATCCGATCTCAAGCACAGGAGTATCATGAAGCACGCCAGGCACCGCCTGTATATAGAACGAAAGAATCGTCCATACAGCACCCACTACCGTCAGCACACTACCGATCACCATACGTTTACGAATGCTCCAATCAAGATGCACACGTATATAATGGGCAAGCACAAGATAACCCAAATAACCGGAGAAATACCAAAGAGTGTGAAACTCATTCCAGAAACACTGTCCCCACACTTCGCCACACCAGCGGTTAAGATAAGGCATACAGGTAGAGATGGCAAAAAGCCAGATAAAGAAACGCTCCTCCTTCGCTGTAGCCTTTGCAAGCCACGGAGAAATCATCGGGATAAACAGATAAAGACCGATAAGCGGATACATAAACCAGAGATGACCTGCCAGCGTCGGAAAATTAAGCAACGCACGAGAGAGATCATGAGCAGAAGTGGCACCATCAATCTGATTCCACAGCATCGGCACAGTGCTATAAAGAATAATAAAAATAAAGAACGGAGGGAGAATCCTCACCGCACGCCGGCGATAAAACTCCATAGCCGACTGCCCCTCCCTCATCGGCACAAGAAGAAACGCCGACACAATCATAAACAACGGCACCGACATACGAGAAAAACCGTCATACAACGACACCCAAAGACGATCCGACTCCGTAAGAAGCAACGACTGCGGACCCGCCATATCAGTAGATCCGGGTGCCCCATAAAAATTCTCCGCCGCATGCACCAGCATCACGAGGAAACACGCGAACACCCTGATGTAATCAAGAAACACGATACGTTTCATAATAGAAATTAGATTTTAGTTAGATAATTTTCCACAAAGATAATACATTTCCCCAAACAACCATCCACACACCCCAAAAATCGGCAAACACCATCACACCTTTGTCCACATCACACACAATCCTAACAAAAGCGATGGCGTCCGGTTTCACAACCGGGCGCCATCTGTTTTCCATAATACTTTTCTAACTAACCTAACATCATGAAACGATTTTCACTATTATAGACAATCCAGTACCCCATTTGGTTCACACCCGCCCCAATTTTTTCAAAAAAATTTTCCACAAATAAAAAAACATCCTGTGCATGATGTATTTTAAACCTTTTCTCCATCTCTTGGTCTTTATTTTGTATTTAAATTGAACTTAAACCCTTGGTGAGTGGTATGCCGTCATTACGCGTTACCCGGATTCCGACACACCAACTAAATTCTGCTATGATATGAAGACAATACGGCTCCTGCCGTGTGTGTGCATTCCTCTGATCGGGGCATCCGCCTGGGCTGCCGATATCAAAGGACGCATCACCGATGCTGACGGAGAGCCTCTCCCCGGAACCGCCATACAGCTCGTCGCTCTCCCCGACACCGTGAGAAAGGGATACCAAATGGCTGGCGACAACGGGAGTTTCTCTTTGAAAGACATAAAACCGGGCAAGTATCTCCTACTCGCAACCATGACCGGAATGGAGGATGTAAGCCGCAACATCAAGATAAAGGATCCCGACCAGAAGATCGACCTCGGCAACATCACACTGCATGAAAGTGCCATCACGCTGAACGAAGCCGTAGTGACTGCGGTGAAGGCGGCTGTCGTGGCAAAACAGGACACAATCGAATTTAACGCAGGATCATTCAAGACCGCCCAGAACTCCACCGTCAACGACCTCCTCAAAAAGCTACCCGGCGTCGAGGTGGATGCCGACGGAGGTATCAAATCAAATGGCAAGAGCATTACGAAGATACTTATCGACGGCAAGGAATTTATGGGCGACGACCCGCAGATGGCTACAAAAAACCTTCCATCCAATATGGTCGATAAGGTGCAGGTGGTCGACAGGAAGAGTGACCTCGCCCGACTCACCGGAGTCGACGACGGAGAGGAGGAGACCGTAATCAACCTTACCGTCAAGAAGGAGATGAACAACGGCTGGTTTGGCAACGTATCCGGCGGATACGGCACCGACGAACGCTATCAGGGCAGTTTCACCGTAAACCATTTCAACCAAGGGAATCAGATAATGATCTTCGGCGGACTGAACAATATCAACGACAACGGTTTTGCCGACGGCGGACGTGGTCGGTTCAGCTCTTTCGGTGGCAATGGCGGAATAAGCACTGCCCAGCGTCTCGGCATTCAGTTCAATGTCGGCAAGGATGAGATATTCCGCGTGGGCGGCAACATCAACTATTCCCACACCGACCGCATATCGCGCAGCAAGACCTCAACACAGAACATCTTCGCCGATTCCACAAGCTATCAGGATGCCGGATCAAGAGTGCAGGACAAGGGACACAACATCAACACCGACCTACGTATGCAATGGAAAATCGATGAGAACAACACAATCGATTTCCGTCCGCGCTTCAGCATGAACTTCCGCGAATCGGAGAGCCAGGATTCCGCCCTGCTACGTGCCGGCGACCCCAATCTCACGAAGGTGAACCGCAGCATCAACGCCCGCACAAACAAAGGGAAGAATGTGCAGGCGAGCGGCAACCTCATCTATAACCACAACTTCGCAAGCCGTCCCGGACGCTCCTTCAGCGTGCAGGCTCAATATTCATTCTCCAACAACCGTCAGAAATCCACCACTTGGAGCGACATCATCTACTACCTACTAAAAGAGGAGGACGGCAACGACGACAACGAGCTGCTCTACCGCTTTATCGACAACCATTCATGGTCGAACAACGTGCAGGGACGCATCTCATGGTCTGAGCCACTCGGTGACGTCAAGAAAGGCAATTTCCTCAATTTCGTCTACCGCATCAACTACAGATGGAACAATGCCGACAAACTCACGTATGATCTCGGCGACCCGGATAACCCCGACAATTTCTTCCCGCCGATGCTGACGGAGGTGCCGGCTGATGCCATCCTCGACAACACACTGAGCAACAGTTTCCGTAATGATTTCTTCACCCAGGAGATTCAGGCGGGATATAAGAAGGTGTCGAAGACGTTCAATCTCGACGCCGGAATCCTCTTCTCCCCGGCAAGCTCGAAGAGCGAGGATCTCATCAACTCCGCCCGCAACATTCCGGAACGTTGGGTATGGAACGTATCCCCCTTCGCCAATATGCGTTATAAATTCGGCGAACGCTCCTCGATACGCGCCACCTACCGTGCACGCACGTCGCAACCATCGATGAATCAGCTGCAACCCGTCGCCGACGTCTCCAACCCGCTCAACATCGTCATAGGTAATCCCGACCTGAAGCCCACCTTCACCCAGAACGTCGGATTCCACTTCAACGATTTCCGGATGGAATCGCAGCAGTCGCTATTCGCAATGGTCAACGCATCTTTCGCATTAAATACGGTAGTGTCGAAAACCGTCACAGACCGCGAGACCGGCGGAAGAACCACGACATATACCAACGAAAACGGTAATTTCAACATATTCGGCATGGGTATGATATCACGCCCGTTCACCAATAGGAAATGGCGTTTCAACACCCGCATGCAGGCCCGCTACGCGGCATCTCCCGGCTACATCAACGGAGAATTCAACCGTTCCGGCAACCTCTCCCTATCCCCCGCCGCCGGAATAACCTTCTCCAGCGATATCTTCCAGATGACCGTAAACCCCAACTATTCCTACAACCGGGTCAGCAACACGCTCCCCAAGCAGGCGAACCGCAACACCCATTCCTACGGATTCACATCTGATGCAGCCCTCTACCTCCCCTTCGGACTTGAACTGACCACCGACCTTTACTTTGCCAATACATCCGGCTATTCATCCGGATTCGACTCAAAGCAATGGCTATGGAATGCACAGATCTCCTATTCCTTCCTCTCCGACAGGTCGCTTACCCTCTCGGCAAGAGCCTACGACATACTCGGACAGAAGAAGAATATCAGCAGGTCAAACACTGCCATGGCAATCGTCGACAGCGAATACAACGACTTGACGCGCTACGTAATGTTCAGTCTGACATGGAATTTCAACACACTCCGCAAGAAAGGGAAAGGTCCTAACGGTGAAGATATGTTCGGACCCGGCATGCCTCCGCCGGGTGAGCGTGGCGGTCACGGCGGACGTGGCGGACATGGCGGTCCACCCCCAAGAAGGTTCTGACCCAAACCATAAACTTAAATGGTTTAAGGTTTAATGTTTATGGTTTATGATCATTAAATTTTGTATAATGAAAAGATTCGTGGATTTTCGTGAATCTTAAACCTTAAACTATGAACCTTAAACTATAAACTATAAACCATAAACCATAAACCATAAACTATAAACCCCAAAAAATTGTTAAACAGGTGTCGTCCCTCTTCCGTGAAGGCGACACCTGTTTCTTTATCCACTATACCTATCCCCTCCTCCTTATAATAATATGAGAAGACTCCCGATAACAGCACTCCTTGCCGTCGCGCTCTCCGTATCGGCTTGGAACGTGAAAGAGAAATACGACGGTCCGAAGACCCCCACCACCGACATCGCATGGCATCCCGACATACTTCCCGGCTACGAAGCCCGCTACGTCAACCAGGGAGAGGCATTCGATGGTCCGTGCCGTTCCACCATCATCCGGAAGATGTGTAAGGACAATTCCTCGAAAGCATTCCTCTACATCCACGGATTTAACGACTACTTCTTCCAGTCGGAAATGGGTGAACGGTTCGTCGACTCCGGCTACAACTTCTATGCCGTTGACCTGCGCCGCTACGGCAGGAGCCGTGAGCCATGGCAATACCCTTTCAACATACGCGACCAGAAAGAATACTTCGCCGACATCGACTCAGCTCTCAGCCAGATACGCCGCGACGGTAACACCGACATAACCCTCGGCGGACACTCCACAGGTGGTCTCACAGTAGCCTACTTCGGAGCCGAGAGAGGCAAGGATGTAGGCGTAGACAGGATTGTGACCGATAGCCCGTTTCTTGAATGGAACTTCTCATCATTCATGCGCAACATCGCCATACCTACCGTAGGCTTCTTCGGCAAGATATTCAAGAACGTGAAGATCAATCAGGGGCATTGCGACGGCTACGCCTACAGTCTGCTGAAAGAATATTACGGAGAATGGACCTACGACACCGACTGGAAGATGGTCTACTCTCCTCCGGTGACCGCATCATGGTTAGGAGCCATCAACACGGCACAGAGCCGACTGATGAAAAAGAGCAAGGAGATTGCCGTGCCCATCCTCGTGATGCACAGTAGCCGCAAGATTGAAGGTTGCAACTACACCCCCGACTTCCAGACCGGCGATGCCGTGCTCGACCCAGCCATGATCCAGAAACGCGGCGAACGACTCGGCACCAACCCCACCGTCTGCGCCATCGACAGCGGACTGCACGACCTCATCCTCAGCAGTCCCAAAGCACGCGAAGCCGCCTACGACACCCTCTTCACCTTCATCCGCACCCACTGACCCCTCCCCCACCCACTAAACAATAAAAATTTCTTTTATTTCTTTCATTTCTTCGTGCGCCCATCCGAGTGCTTGTTTCACCCGTTTCACTTGTTTCACTGTTTCACCCCGAAACAGGTGAAACAGATGAAACGCCATGAATCACTACAATCCGACATAGACTCACAACCATGATTTACAATATGGCTGGTTACTTACGAACATATTTCTGGTTTGGCGCAGTAGGTGACTCTGGGAAAAGCGGTTTCAACAAGCCGGCATCCACCAACGAATTGATATAGCGAATACGATTGGCTGACTGGTTTGAAACTCCGACTCTATCAAGAATCTCTTTTGTGGTACGAGGCACGGAACAGAAGTTAATGATGTCTTGTTGTTTTTTAGTTACTTTTGTGCGTACTTGGTTACTTCCTTTGTCTACTTCGTTACTTTTTACCCCTACTTCGTTACTTCCTTTGTCTACTTCGTTACTTTTTACCCCTACTTCGTTACTTCCATTGTCTACTTCGTTACTTTTGAATGTAACATCACGAGGAATTATGATGACAAACTCATGTAGATTCTCATCATTATAGAAGCGAATATCAGTATCCTCGCCGATAGCTCGAGGGATGCCGGTGCCTATACCTGAGTAAGGAAGGAGACAGATTGCATTGTTGAATAGAAGTCGATTCCTCGGTATTGATGTACCACGCTCTATATCGTCAACCATAAGCCCTCTTGGCAATGTGCCCGGACTGTGAATCTCCACTCTATCATCAAAAATGAAGATGCGTATCGGTGCTTCCCAAGTCAGCGAGCGATGGATAAGTGCGTTCACAGTCAACTCTGAGAGTGCGACCAACGAAATCTCATACTCACCCTGCTGATTAAATTCTTCACCACACTGCACAATCCTTAGATTACGTGTAAAGAAATTCATGATAGTGTTGTATTGATGCAGAAGATTACCCTCCATATCAGAATCCTTGACCCTATCTCTGAATATCTTGGAGCCTAACGTGTTGCCAACGAAAGAAACACACTTAGTAGTGAAAGCTGGTAGAAAACGTTGGGGATATATTCCAAACAGCAACATAGCCGCCACCGTAAGTTTCCCGTTAGGGCGTATTAGGTGTAGATTGGCTAAAAGCCTCCGCAAACTAAAATTTACCGCGATTGCTTTTACAATCGTGTCAATACTTTTTGATCGAATATTGTCTGCTGAGATTCCTTTTTTCTCCAAAGGAGTTGCAAACCTGTCGAGGAAGAAAAGTTTTAATGTGCCCTCATCAAGATCTTCAATAGTGGCATCAGCTACAGCAGCTTCATCGGGAAAAAACGACCCACATTCTGCCATCATGTAAGCAATTTCGCTATTGTCGATAATACGGCGCTTGTCAGAACCTTGTTTTGCCCATATTATACCCTTGTTGTCTTTGTAAGGCTTATTTATGCCTTCAGCAATCGTAACCACAACGATATTACCGCCTTCTACAGCCACCGTGTCTATCTCTATACCAATGTGTGGATCTACATTTTGTGTAGCGATATCTCCAAGCCTCTCACAAGTGTCCTGTGTCTCTCGATATGACAATGGATTCATTTCCCCAGTCTTGTCTTTGATACCAATAAAGAGGCGACCACCTTTACTATTGCTAAATGCGACTAACTCGGTGCCAATTTTATAGTTATCATCTATGCGTTCCTTGAACTGCACTGTCGACACTTCTGAATGGCGGATTATATCCTGTAGTTCGTTTTGAGTCATATTGCTAAATATTAATTGGTGCCACATCGAGTTTGCCCCTTCCCCTCGTCCGAAGATGTACTTGAATCCGAAATTGGATATCGGATTAATATCGGCAGACATGACAATATCGTTTTGATTTCCACAAAAATAGATATTAAAATCCAATTCCGCAAACTTTTACCACCATTTTGTCATTTTTCGTCACAATTAAAAGCACTCTGCCCCTATCCATCGCCACATCTCCTAATCCCACGTATTATTCTTTCATTTCTTCGTGCGCCCATCCGAGCGTTTGTTTCACTTGTTTCACTTGTTTCACCTGTTTCACTTGTTTCACCCCGAAACAGGTGAAACAACCGATACAAGCGATACAGGCGAAACATTTTCTTCGCGTGCCCTGATGATTCAGGGTGGATCACATAAAATGTCAGATTAGTTTCAAAATAACAAAGCGGGCAGTCGGTTCATATATAACTTTGCGGCATCAAACAAATATCAACCTAAAAACAAGGTACAATAAACGATATGCTCGCTTGCATTTCCTCCATCCCCGATACAAGAGGATGGAGAGGGGGATCATATTCCCAAAGGAATCGCTTCTATCTAACAAGCAACGAATGGATTGATGACGCCCTGATGCGTCCGGACCCGGTACCATTGTGAAAATCCCTGCAATATTGCCAACGAAATATCAAAGACAAGACCGGCGCTTTACTGTGACTTCAAGCTTACCGAAAATTAGCGTTGCCAATATGCTCCGAACTCTGGCGAATGTCGATATCTGTAAATAACTGAAGTTTCGCAAGCTACACTTCAGTGGTTGATAGTTTATAGTTTAAGGTTTAAGATTCACGGAAATCCTCGAATCTTTTCATTATACAAAATTTAATGATCATAAACCATAAACTTTAAACATTAAACCATTTAAGTGAAGCAAGTAGGCAAACTTGCGAAACTTAAATAAATAACAGCTTGATAGCTATTCCAACCGTTTCGCTTGTTTCAACCGTTTCGCTGTTTCACTTGTTTCACCCGAAACAGATGAAACAGGTGAAACAGATGAAACAGATAAAAAACGGATTAGGGACATAGAGAGCAGACGAGACAAGAGTCTAATTAATTCAGCAAAAAACAGCAGCAAAAGTTTGCCGAATCAAACTAAAACACCTACTTTTGTGCAAACCAACCAATTCCGTCACTTACTGTCCCCTATCGAAACAGTAACGAGACACGGTAGAATCAATGAAGTTGTCCAAACTTCAATCATTAGAAAACAAGCCAAAACCAGTAAGTTGAAAAATATGAAAAAGAAAAAAATCACAGAAAAACAGCAACATTGACGATCTCCTAAAAGGCAAAACGCCCGAAGAGCAGATAGCAATATTAAAAGAAGCCCTTCAAACAGAAGAGCTTCGCCTCGACCTCTACAAAGAGATCATAAACGTAGCCGAATCCAAATTCAAAATAAAAATCAACCCCGATACGCACTGACCCACCAATCACAAGAGAGCACAAAGGAACAAAAGAAGTTCCACAACTCTTATCACACACACCACAAACCAGCACAAATACCCTACAACATCCTTTAACACTCTACTGCCTAATTATGGCACCCGATACAAATAACTTTGCACCCACAATCCAACAAAAAACAACAGACATGACACAAAACCAAAACTGCAAATCGGTAAAATCAGAAAAATATATTACCTTTGCATCTAAATCCTCCAAACTATATCATTATGAACATTCACTCTTTTCAAGACTATCTCCACTCGGCTTATCCGTCAAGAAACAGCAGAGCTGCTCAGTCTTATATAAAAGCGATCAGTATATTGGATGAATTATTCAGGAAGAGAGATGTATTTGATCTAAATAATCAATCCTTATCTGAGATACGAGATCCGCTACTCCTATCTAAAATCATTGATTATATAGCGGAGGAAGAGGATAAATTCAGAAGAGAGGAAGAATCCATATTTGATTTAGGGAAATCCACGCAGACAAGCTATCCTAAAAAACGATTTTGCACAGCAGCAATCCGCAGGTTAGGAGAATACGTGGACTATCTATGTGGGGAAGAAGCAACAGAAATAATGAGAGATTCAGCACTGAGTGGGGAGAGGCTCTCATCAGAATTATTAGCTAAATTCCATATCAACAAACAAGGAACAGAGAAAGAGATTTTGGCTAAACACCGTATCGGACAAAATCTTTTTCGCGCCATGCTTCTCAAACTTTATCATAAACGATGCTGCCTCACAGATATTGATATTCCGGAAGTGTTACGCGCAAGTCATATAATTCCATGGTCAGAGCGTAAGGCAACCCGCTTAAATCCGGAGAATGGATTATGTCTTAGTGCCACGTATGACGCAGCTTTTGATCAGCATCTGATCTCATTTGATGAGGATTTTCGAATGATTCTCAGTCCGATGTTAAAAGAGAGGTACACATCAGAAGCATTCAAAACACATTTTCGAAAATTCGAAGGGAAAGCCATCACCCTGCCCTCGATTTATGCTCCTTCACAAGAATTTTTGGAAACTCATCGTTCAAAATTAGTAGTTTAAATTTATGATTGGGATATTTTCATTTTTCGCCGGTGCTGGATTCCTCGACTTAGGTTTTGAAAAGACAGGCCATTTCAAAACGCTATATGTCAATGAATTTAAGCCATCATTTAATTATATATATCGATATGCTCGAGAAAAAATGGGAATTGAGCCACCTATTTTTGGGCATCATGTTGGTGATATTTTCGAATGGTTATCTGGTGATAAAAACAAAGAACTACATACGTATCTTAATAAATCAAAATTCGATTCGAATATTGATTTAGTGGGTTTTATAGGTGGTCCACCCTGTCCTGATTTCTCTGTTGCAGGTAAAAATCGAGGAAAAGAAGGGGATAATGGTAAACTATCACAGACATATATCGACCTAATTTGTGATTTAAAGCCTGACTTTTTCGTTTTCGAAAACGTAAAGGGATTATATCGAACCTCAAAACATCGAGAATTTTTCGAAACTCTTAAAAAACAGCTAATTAAAGCAGGATATAGTCTTACGGAACAACTTATAAATTCAATAGAATTTGGAGCACCGCAAGATCGAGATCGAATTATTCTTATTGGTTTCATTAATAAAGTTGTACGTTCATTAAAAATCAAAACGGAGGAACATATAATCCAAGATTTCGATTGGGGTAAAAACAAAACATATTCACGTAATGTCTTTAACCTACAATGGCCACAAACTTCTCCTTATCAAGAAAATACATCGACACCTCAACCTGATGGGATTGTTGAACCTTTAACAATCTTGCATTGGTGGAAGCAAAATGATGTTGATCATCATCCAAATGCGAATATGTTCTTCCAACCCCGTGCAGGACTTTATCGATTTCAAACAAAAGATGAAGGTGACGATATAAAAAAGTGCTACAAGAGATTGCATCGTTGGCGTTATTCCCCAACAGCCGCTTACGGGAATAATGAAGTTCACATACACCCATTCAAACCCCGTCGAATCTCTGTGGCAGAGGCACTTGCGATTCAATCCTTACCTAAGGAATATGAATTACCTTTAGACGTTACTCTTTCAGATGCTTTTAAAACAATAGGGAATGGTGTACCCTATTTAGCTGCAAAAGGAATAGCCTTAAATATTTTCGATTTCTTAACCGAACACTCTAAGTAAATATGGAACTACAACATCTCATTGACCTAATTCAGGAACTACCAAACAATTCCGATTTACAATATATACGTGAAAGCGGCTCTTGTGTCTATAATTATATTGAGCCTAACGAACCGCGTATATATGCTAAGACACAAAAAGGGAAAGATTTTGCTATTACCGGTTCATACATTAGGCTTATGGCTTCTCGAATCGAGGAAAATGTACCGTTCAACATCAGTCAATTAATGAACAATAGCGGTTCGAATCGACCCGTTATTGAAACCATTATTGCCCATACTAAAGAATTTTACCGATACAGGAGAGATAATAATACTTATGTCGTATGGATTCCATCGAAACCACATTCTATTGGAGAGATAAATGACTGGAACGATGATTCCATCATTAAAGAAGCAAATATTAACATCGGAATGTCGAAAACAATATCTCAGTTTTTATATTCCGCTGATAATAAATCTTATTCAGAAGACGAACTTGCAGATATTCTCAGAAAAGTTGCATCTGATACAGTCGGGACACTTCAATCAAGACTTGTAGTCTTTGGATTAAGATATGGTTCTTATATTCAAAATATACAAAGACTTTGTGACAAGGCAGGAATAAAATCCACTTCTCCCATGCCGGGTAATGTTAAGGCAGTAGAGCTTATTAAGCAAGGTTATTTAGGTTTAACTTTTTATAATCCCTCAATTAAATATGATAATCTAAATAAAAAATTGAATGCCATTAGAAATATAAAATCTATCAAATCCAATGACTATTTGAAATATATAGCAGCAATACGGACGAAGCCATTCCTTTTGCTTGCCGGCATAAGCGGATCGGGAAAGAGCCGTATCGTCAGGGAATTGGCTCGAGCTTGCTGGCCCCTTGACTCGGATGAACGTAAGGCTAAGAAACCTAAGAATTATGAACTCATTCAGGTTAAGCCAAACTGGCACGACAGCTCTGAACTTATTGGTTATGTCTCCCGTATCAAAGAGGATGGCGAAGAGTATGTTTATGGAAAATTCCTTCCTTTCGTCGCACAGGCATGGAAGAATCTTGATACACCATATTTCCTTTGTCTTGATGAAATGAATCTTGCTCCTGTTGAACAATATTTCGCTGAATATCTTAGCGTAATCGAGACACGAAAACTTGTTGACGGAGAAATAAAGACAGACCCTATCATTGAATCTCCATACTCAAATTTAACTAAAAACAATGACGCGGATTTATTTAACCTACCAATTGAATCCGGATTAAATGGAGGTTGGTATGAGAATTTAATTCATAAATTAAGTTTCGACAACCAAGTGATTTATGATCAATTCAAAGAGGATGGTATCGCTATTCCTCCGAATCTGATTGTTGTGGGTACTGTCAATATGGATGAAACCACTTTCACGTTCTCTCGTAAGGTTCTTGACCGTGCCATGACTATTGAGATGAATGAAGTGGACTTGGAGGGTGGTCTGGAGGACTCGCCGGAAGATGAACTTCTGATTGAGGCTTCTCAGTTGATTGGGGATGCTGCTGAAGGGAAGGATGTGTATGCCGAGAATAAAGAGGTATGCGACATGGTGATCGCTTTCCTTAAGAAAATAAATGCTGTGCTTGAAGGAACTCCCTTCAAGATAGGTTATCGTGCTCGTAATGAATTTCTGATGTATGCCGTTAACCGTCTGATGCTTACAGATGACGAGGATAAGGATGCTGTCCTTAACATAGCTCTTGATGAGATGACATCAATGAAGATTCTCAGCCGTATTGAGGGTGATGATCAGAGAATTAAAGAAGGTTTGTTAACCGGTCTGGAAAAGATTCTTAAAGAGCAATTCAATCCGGATTCAAACGATGAAAACAGCACATCTTCTATATCTCTTAATAAGATAAAGGAGATGAAGGATAGGCTTAAACTTACTGGATTCACTTCATTCTGGAGCTAAGTATCAGCAAAATACGATTAAGGGTAAAAGATGGAACTTCTATTGGTGGAACATCCGGATTTCACACTGACAATTGATAGTGACAATTTCAATAAGGTGTGGGGTAAGGCGTTAAAGAATATGGCGTCGGCGGATAATCTTGTGTCGCTTTATGAATGGAAAGATGACGCAAAAGTGACTCTTCTGACTTCTGAAGAGAGAAACATTGAAAACGGTGAGTCATCGCCTGCCATATTCTTTGATAATGCCGACTATCCGATATGGGTGGAGTTTAATCGGAGCTTGCCGGTGGTGGATGCCCATTTATCTCTTCCCGGAAAGATAAGTAAGGATGCCGACAGTAATGCCAAAGAAACGTTCGCATTCCGGAAATCGGCAAAGATGCTGACCGGATTCATCAACTATGGCAACGAAATAGGGAAAAGTTATCTACGTGTAGACTATACTCTATCCACCGGTGAGAAGCGCACTTGGCAACTGAATTATGAAGTGCTGAGTACGAAACTGAATTATCATGAACATTGGCGCACCATCATCACCGACATTGAATCAGAATACAGGATGCTTTCGCTTGATTTCATGCGAAGGACTTTCCATAGCTTCAAACCGGAATCAACCGGTGAATCGATTGATATAATCTGGTGGAACGTATTCCAATCGATACAGAACAAGTTTGTTGCTGCCGTAAAATCTATTCTGAACAAACCGCGTCACCGGTTGCGTGACATGGCAGAGTATATGCGTGCGGAAAGAATCAAACGTTTCACGCCGACGTTGGAGGAGGAGTATGCACGGAATAAGAAGAACGACAGCCATCTGTATCGCACGATGCAACCTACCAATAGTAATGATACTATGGAAAACCGTTTTCTACGGCATGCCCTGACCGGCATTTCCAATCGTTATCATAAATTACTGGAACGTATAGAATCGTCCACTCCACTCTCATCTGAAGTATTGAAAGAGATGAAATCTTCAGATCAGAAATTGCAACGACTATGCCGGCATCCATTTTTCCGCACTGTCGGGCGATTCTCCGGTTTTACACAAGAGTCGCAGGTTCTGCAAAAAGCATCAGGATATTCGCAGGTGTATCAGACGTGGGTGATACTCAACAAGTCATATTCCTTGGAAGAGGGATTGCATAATCTTGAAACGAAGGATATTGCCACGCTTTATGAGATATGGTGCTTTATACAGGTCAAACGAATCATTGAGGAGCAGTTTGATGATGACATTACAATCGACAACCAAAGCAGATTGGAGATGAATTCGGCATTCACTTATAATCTTAGCAAAGGTCAGTCGTCATCGGTATTGTTCAGACGTGATGATGTGGAACTTGCCGAACTCATCTATAATCCGCAGGAGAGCCATAAGGATAACCGGAATTCAGGTATTGAAGGAGTGGTCAGTCCTACCGTGCCGCAACGTCCGGATATTGTGCTTCAGCTTACAAAAAATGATATTGAGACCGGGATGAAGATGACGTATCTTTTTGATGCCAAATATAGGATTGATAAGAGAGAGAATGGTGTTGATTCTCCCCCGGATGATGCCATCAATCAGATGCACCGCTATCGTGATGCCATATATTTTAGGAATGGGTTATCCGACCCAACGCTCAAGAAGGAGGTTATCGGTGGTTACATCCTGTTTCCCGGCACGGGTGAAAGCGAAGTTGTTGCAAAGGCATGGTTTATGCAGAGTGTGGATGAGGTCAACATAGGGGCGTTCCCATTGAGACCGGGAGAGACTTCAAACCGTCAGTTTTTATCCGACTTCATCAGCGGTCTGATAAACAGCAATGCCCGACATCTTCTTACGGACAGTAATATTATCCCGCAGAAAGGTTTGAAATATGGCTATCAGGATAAGGCGGATGGTGATTATGTTCTTATCGGGTATTATGACAAGGAGGATTGGGAAGTGATTCAACGCAATTCAATCTATTACGTCCGTACCGGTCTTCGCAACGGCTCTCTTCATCTTGCAGCCGGTTATGAGGATGTGAAGTATCTGCTTCTTCATTCAGGAGGGGAACGTAAGTTGCTACGTCTTAAAGGGGATGGTCCACGACTTGCAACCGGTGAGGAGCTTAGGGAAAAGGGATTCAAATCGACCGGCAAAAACTATCTTGTCTATACCATCGACGGATTTCAATCGGTAGAAATTGACGGACTTGACATAAATTCTGTGACAATACGCGGCATTGGCAACAGGTCAGCCGAACCCTACATCCTCCCGATTGACCGATTAATCGAATCCACAAATAAATAATTTTTTTGCCTTAGCTTAGGAGTCAATCCGGTTTGGCATGGGAGAAGAGGTCGGCAATCAGAGTATCGTCTTCGCAGGCGGACTTGAATCTCTGAATGAATTGTCGTAAGGCTTCCTTGTCTTCTGAATATGCGCAGAACATGCTCCCTTCTGAATCGAAGTCAATCACTTCTTTTAGCTCCGGTGCCAGCTCTGTTAGAAATACTTGTGCCAATGAATCCCAATCATAACCATTCCCTTCAAAACCTTCATCTTCTCGCGTTTGGAACAGCTCGTCTTTATATTCCCCTACATATAGGCATACGGAAGCGGAATCTTCATTATCGACCCAGAAAAATGGTGTTATCAGTTCGTCAATACCGTTCTTGGGGTCTTCTTGTTTTGTATCTGATTCTTGTCTGGTATGGCTTGTGCCTTTTGTATACGATTCTTGTTTGGTATCCGATTCATTCGTGACATTTCCGGATTCACTCTCTGTTTTGTTTAGACCGTGCAGCGCAATGAGCTTCACCACTATGAAAAGAACCAACAACACAGCTATCAACACTCCTCCGATAAGGATACCTGTATACCATGGTGCGGATTGAATTTCATATTTGACGGGATTATCCCTATAGTCCATATATTTCAAGACAGACGAACCGATGAGCAATCCCACGGAACCTCCCACGGCTATCATAATCACGTTGGCGAAAGCATTCAGCCTATTATATATCCTATATTTAGCGTTTTCCTTCATTTTGATTCTTCTATTTGTATTTAAGCAATTTAAGGTTTAATGTTTATGGTTTATGATCATTAAATTTTGTATAATGAAAAGATTCGTGGATTTTCGTGAATCTTAAACCTTAAACTATAAACTTTAAACCACTGAAGTGCAGCTTGCGAAACTTCAGCAAGTAATATTGAAATTTTCTCTGCCGACAAAGATTTGTGTAACCAATGACTGACTAAAATCACTGACTACAGGTCACAAATATAATAAAAAAATCACACACCTCGCCAAAATATCTGATTTTTCAATAAATGTTCGGTATTCCGCACGGTTTACCGAACATTTTTATAATCGGGAGAGCGGGAATCGGGTAACGGAATGTGAAGAAGTTGGCGACTGTATAGGCATTTTATGGATGAGGACTTGGAAGTATGAGCCTTTTTTAATACTTTTGTAAATTCAAATGTCAATTTTCCAAAATGAAGTTGTATAAACTTCAAAATACATGAATTTATGGAAAATAAAACCACCGACAGACTTTCCACCGCTGAGAAACGTGAGTTCGTCACGCTTCTAAGGGATGTGAGTGCCTATATCAATCCGACAAGGTTCACGGCTGATGAGAAAGATGCTTTCCTGAAGATGGTGTACCACTCCATGCATGAAGATTCTCCGGCACACGATCCGAAGGGTCTGCCCATAGCAATAATGACTCTCCGATGGGCTCTCCTTTTTGCGGAGGCAATAGAGCCTGACCATAATATACTTCTTGCCATCGGACTGTATCCCCTGCTCACCTACGGGCATACCGACATAATGCAGATACGCAAGAGATGGGGCGAGGACGTGGCAGGATTACTGACAGGTCTTTCATCAGTAGAGAAATTCTCAAGCAAGAACAATGCCGTGCATCAGGACAACTTCCGTGGACTGATGCTCTCCCTTGCCGACGACATCCGGGTCATCATCATCATGATAGTGAGAAACCTGGTGCTCATGCGTGCCATCAACCATCATCCCGACGACGAATGGGTTAGAAACGTGGCATTCGAGGCAAACTGCCTTTATGCACAGCTCGCACATCGTCTCGGTCTATACAAGATAAAGGGTGAACTGGAAGACCTGTCGCTGAAATATACCAACCGTGAGATATTCACGCAGATCGCGCATAAACTGAATGAGACTAAGCGCAGCCGCGACGCATATATAAAATCATTTATCGACCCGGTGAAGGCGCGTTTGGAAGCAGCCGGTCTTAAATTCGAGATAAAGGGGCGCACCAAATCAATCTCCTCCATCTGGAACAAGATGAAGAAGCAGAAGGTGGATCTCCAGGGCATCTACGACCTCTTCGCCATCCGCGTCATCATCGACACACCGAAGGAGCGCGAGAAGAGCGACTGCTGGCTGGCTTATTCCATCGTGGCGGATATGTATACTGCCAATCCCGCACGTATGAAGGACTGGATCTCGATACCGAAAAGCAACGGCTACGAGAGTCTGCACGCCACCGTGATGGGTCCCGGATCGAAATGGGTGGAGGTGCAGTTCCGCACCCGCCGCATGGACCTCGTGGCAGAGAAGGGTCTCGCAGCCCACTGGCGATATAAGGGGGTGAAGAGCGACAACACAGACCAATGGATGACCAACATCCGCGATATCCTCGAGACTGCCGAGAGTGGACCTATGCAGCTGATGAAAGACATGAAGATGGACATCTACGGCAAGGAGGTGTTTGCCTTCACGCCTAAGGGTGATCTCTTCCGTCTTGCTTCCGGAGCCACGGTGCTTGATTTCGCATTCCAGATCCACACCAACGTCGGCGCACACTGCACGGGCGCGGTGGTCAACGGACAGCACCGCAAGATAACATACCGCATCAACAACGGCGATACCATCGAGATTCTCACCTCGTCAAACCAGGCCCCGAAGCCCGACTGGCTCAATATCGTGGTCAGCACGAAGGCGCGCAACAAGATCAAGCAGAGCCTCAACGAGGAGCTGCAGCGCCGGGCAGAATTGGGCAAGGAGATTCTCGAGCGACGTGCCAAGAACCGAAAGGTGGAGATTGAGGAATCCGTGCTCATGAAGCTTATCGGAAAGAACGGCTACAAATATGCCAACGAGTTCTTCGCCGATATGGCTGACGAGAAGATTGATCCGGGTAAGTTTCTCAATACCTACGTGGAGGAGACAAGCGTTAAGACCGACGGACCGAAGATCTCCGCCGGCGAATACCAGCTCCAACGCAACGAGGAGAGCGACAGCAAGAACGACGTGCTGCGTATCGGGGAGAAAACCATCAACGGACTCAGCTACAAATTCGCGAAATGCTGTTCCCCCATCTATGGCGACGACGTATTCGGATTCATAAGTGCCGACGGCACCGTCAAGATCCACCGGTGTGACTGCCCCAATGCCTCCAACATTCGCGAACGCTACCCCTACCGCATAATCAAGGCTGACTGGAGCGGAAAGGAGGGGGACCTTCTCCCTGCATCGCTACGCATAATCGGCAATGACGACATCGGCATCGTTGCCAACATCACGTCGATAATCTCAAAGGAGTCGGGAGTGATGCTTCGCAACATCTCCGTCGACAGCCACGACGGCATCTTCCAGGGAGTGTTGGTGGTGGCTGTGTCCGACCAGCGCCAGCTCAGTTCATTGCTTAAGAAACTAAAGACAGTAAAAGGAGTAAAAGAGATTCAACGGTTATGAAGACCCACCATATAATCCTCTCGCTGATTGCCGCCGCCACCCTTTCCACCGGCTGCGTCCGCGTCAAGAAACCGGCAGCCGCCGAGGAACGCGAGCAATGGATTCTCAGCCTCAACGACTCAATCGCCGACTACCAACGCCAGATTGAGGACGCCAACAACGAGCTTGCCTCACTTAATACGGAGGTGAGCGGACTGATTTCCAATTTCGAACATGTCTCGAATCCCCGTCTTGTGGAGGGATACTACATCTACCGCAGCTGGGCATCGCGCTATCCGCTGACATCTACAGGGATAGTGGCACGCATCACCCAGGATGAAGGGTTCGAGATTATCGCGGCATTGACGGGAGGGCATTTCAATCAGATAAGCGTCACGTCGGAAGGAATGGAGGCAACCAGCGACATCGTACCCCATGACCAGGCACTCAACTATCGGGCTGGAAACCTCAACACGGTCTGCTTCTATGGAGAGAAAGCCGACTCCATCGGCAGTCTGATACACCGCGACCCATCGGCAGCCGCCACGCTGGTATATCTCAACGGTGGCAAGACCGGAAGCCATACCCTCTCGGATGCAGAGAAAGAGATGATCTCCGCCACGTGGCAGCTATTCTCCTCCCAGCGTAGCGTGCACAGTCTGGAGAGAAAGATACCTATGCTGTCGCGCAGGATAAATGTCTGTCGCCAAATGATAGAGGCTAACGACTCAACGAGCGAATGACTTTCAGAGGTTGAATAAAGCTATTTTTTACAAACCAATATAATTCTAAAGAAAAAACTATGGATTTAAACGCTAAGGATCTCGAGATTTTGGAATCAAAAGGGATCTCGGAAGAAAAACTCGCGGAAGAACTCCGGATGCTTGCCGATGGGTTCCCCTACCTGAAAATAGAAGCACCCGCCACACCGGGTCACGGCATATCCGTGCTCTCTCCCGACATGGAGGAGAAGGCTGTTGGTCTCTGGAATGAGTATCTCGCAGCAGGAGGTAAGGTGCTGAAGATGGTGCCGGCGAGCGGCGCTGCATCCCGCATGTTCAAAGACCTCTTTGCATTTGCCAACGGCAAGGATGAGAAACCGAAGTCTGATTTCATGAAGAAATTCTTCAACGAGATCGAGAACTTCGCCTTCTTCGCTCAGCTCAATTTCGTATGCCTCTCCCTCTACGGACTCAGCATCGACTCTCTCGTGAAAGCAGGACGATATAAAGACGTGGTTAAGGCACTCATCAATAAGGAGGGTCTCAACTACGGTCAGTTGCCGAAAGCTCTTCTCAACTTCCATAAGGTGGCAGGGGCAGCCCGCACAGCCCTTGAGGAGCATCTCGCCGAGGGTGCGCAGTATGCATCCGGCAAGAATGGCAAAGTAAGTGTCCACTTCACGGTCAGTGAGGATCATCTACCGCTCGTGAAGATGAAATTCGAGGAGGCTAAAGGGAAGATGGAGCATGAGTATGGCGTCACCTACGAGCTGTCGACCAGTCTTCAGAAACCCTCCACCGACACGGTAGCCGCAAACATGGACGGCACACCGTATCGTGAGAACGGCGGTCTCTTCTTCCGTCCCGGTGGTCACGGTGCTCTCATCGAGAACCTCAACGACCTTGATGCGGACGTCATCTTCATCAAGAATATCGATAATGTTGTGCCCGACGCCCGTCGCGAGGACACTCTTAAATACAAACGTATAATCGGCGGCGTTCTGGTAGGCATCAAGCAGAAGGCAAACGAGTATTGCAAGACTCTCTCGAAGGGCACACCCTCCGACGAGGAGCTTGACGAGATGCTTACGTTCCTCCACAACGTTCTCTGCATCAGCCATGACAATACGGAGAATATGACAGCCGACGAGAAGGCAGCCTTCATCTATGGGAAGCTTAACCGTCCGTTCCGCGTGTGCGGTATGGTGAAGAACGAGGGCGAGCCCGGCGGCGGTCCGTTCCTCGCCTACAATCCCGACGGCACGGTCAGCCCACAGATCCTTGAGTCTACACAGATCGACCCCGACAACAAGGAGGCGATGAAGATGCTGAAGGAGGCTACCCACTTCAATCCGGTAGACCTCGTGGTCAGCACGAAAGACTGGAAGGGGAACAAGTTCAACCTTCCGGAGTTTGTGGATAAGGCGACAGGCTTCATCTCCATCAAGAGCCGTGAGGGCGTGGAGATAAAGGCACTCGAACTTCCCGGACTCTGGAACGGAGCGATGAGCGACTGGAACACGGTGCTCGTAGAGGTGCCGGTCAGTACGTTCAATCCCGTCAAGACCGTCAACGACCTTCTTCGTCCAGCCCATCAGTAATTTATAGCTTATAGTTTATAGTTGATAGTTTAAGGGTAGGGTTATAGACTATATTCCATAAATAATAGACCATAAATAATACAAAAGAATGCCTCCGAATGATTTCGGGGGCATTCTTTTTCTATTTCTTTTCTAACTTTTTACTTTTTTTGATTTTTAGATCCAATACCTTCTCACTCCTTCATGATCGTATACCTTAGCGGCAGACTCACAATACCATTTCACAAATTTTGATAATGCATGTTTCATAATAATTACATTTTTATGAGCGTCAGACAAAATCCAATCTCTTTCCCCTCCATCATCCCACGATCCTTACGGATTCTGGAATCAACAAATAATGAGGGTTTGCAGTTATTATATCAGGAATGTGGGATTCCGTATAAATGCAATTTGTATTTTATCATCTACTCAAATTCTACAAATTATGTTATTAAATTATGTTTTACAACATATAAACGCACATTATCCCGATTTTGTTTCATCAAAACGCATTTTTCTTTCTAAAAATATAAAAATACCTGCAATATCGTGGGTATTTCTCCGTTAAAGAGATACGATTATTGTATTTGCACTGTGTTTTATTCATGGTATTAGAATTTAATGCTACAGGAGAGCGTGATTGTGAAACCCCGCTCTTTTATTTTACCCTTTTATTTAGTAATTTCGCGTCATGTTTGTAAAACGTGCACTTATCATCAGCATCGCGCTGCTCCCCCTTGCCGGGGTCTGGGCACAGAGCCAACAGCTCTCCAGAGGCGGCGCCCGGGGACGAGGATCTGAAAAAAACGAGATTTCCGCTCCCAAAAACGACACAATCCGTCCCGGTAGTGCCTGGACCCTGACGTTCCCACTCGGCAACCATGTGGAATCGACCATCGACACCCTCACATATAACTACCAACGGACGGCAATCCCGTCACTCGTGACCGACGCTTACGCCACCACCGGCAACCTCGGCGCGGAGGGTATCGACCTGATTTATTTCAACAGGCCGCGGAGAGCCACTTTCTTTTTCAAGGATGCCCTTGATGCCTGGATACCCTCTTTCCGGAAACAGAAGTTCTACAACGTATATATCCCCACCACGATAATGTCGTATGGATGGGGTGGCAACAAGATGAGCCATCAGGACCGTCTCAAAGTGGATTTCGCCGGCAACGTCAACCGACGCATCGGAGTGGGCGGCACCCTCGACTATATCTATTCAAAGGGTGCATACGAGGCACAGGCTACGAAGGATTTCTCCTACAGCCTGTCGACATACTATCTTGGCGACCGATATGAACTACAGGCCTTCTATAATCACTATAACTTCCTTAATAAGGAGAACGGCGGCATCACCGACGACCTCTACATCACCGACCCTGCCCAGCTTCAGGGTGGCGTCAACAAGATTGAACCTAAGAGCATACCGACGCGACTGAATGCAGCCCACTCGAGAGTGAACGGCGATGAGCTTTTCATGACCCACGCCTATAAGCTCGGTTTCTGGAGGTCGGAGCAGGTAAACGACACTCTGACGCGTGAGGTATACGTGCCCATGACCCGGTTCATATATTCATTCGACCTCCAGCACACGCGCCATTTCTTCATCAACACCAACCAGTCGCAGGCAAAGGATTTCTGGACCAATTTCTATCTTGACCCGCTCGAGACGCAAGACAACACATATCTCACACAGATGACCAACTCCTTCGGCATCGAACTTATCGAGGGTTTCCAGAAATGGGCAAAGTTCGGTCTTTCCGCCTACATCTCCTATCAGACCCAGAAATATAAGCAGACACCCTATTTCTATAATCCGGAACTGACCGAGGAAGAGATCGATCAACTCACTCCGTTGCCCGCCAACTTCAAGATACCCAACACGTCTACACGCAATTTCCTATGGGTGGGTGGACGTCTGCATAAGGATAAAGGTTCGATATTGCGATATGCGGCAAGTGCGCGCTTCGGACTTGTGGGGGATGCCGTCGGCGATCTTGAACTTGACGGAGAGATCAACACGCGGTTCAAGTTATTCGGCGACTCCGTGAAGATCTCCGCCAATGCCGAGTTCCGCAACGTGGCGCAGCCCTATCTGCTCCAGAACTATATCTCCAACCATTTCGCTTGGCAGAACGACTTCGGAAAGACCCGCACCTACAAGGTAGGCGGCGAATTGCTTATACCCTGGACCCGCACCACACTCAGCGCAGGCGTGGAGAACATTCAGAACTACGTGTATTTCGATGCAAATTCACTCCCACGTCAGTATGGCGGTAACATTCAGATCTTCTCCGCACGTCTCGACCAGCAATTCAAGGTGGGCATACTTCATTGGAACAATTCGCTCTACTATCAGAAAAGCTCCAACGACAATGTGCTGCCACTCCCCCAGTTCACCATCTACAGCAATCTCTTCCTCAAGTTCATCGCCTTCAAGGTGCTGAAACTTCAGATAGGCGTGGATTGCGACTACTATACGAAATACAACGGACTGAACTACCAGCCGGCAACGATGAGTTTCCACGTGCAGGGTGACGATAAGGTGAAGGTGGGCAACTATCCCTACTGCAACGCCTATATCTCGGCACGCCTCTACAAGACGCGTTTCTACGTGCTCTGGAGCCACGTCAACCAGGGATGGTTCTCGAAGGAGAGCTTCCTGCTCCCCCACTATCCGATGAACCCGCGCCGTCTTGAGATGGGTCTGTCGGTAGATTTCTCCAACTGACAAACAACGCCCCAAGGATATGAAGCGAATGCCTCACAAATACGGACAGACAGCCCTCTACGTCGTGCTGCTCATAATTATCGTAGCCGGAATGACAATGACGCGCCGCTGCTCACATCAGTCGTCGCTCCCCACCTTGATAAAGGGGGGATCCGGCGGCGACACCATCGACGTCGCCATCCTCTACGGACCGTCGAGCTATTATCTCTATTCCGACACACTCGGCGGCATAAACTACGATATGCTGCGTCTCTTCGCGTCGCAGACCTCCACGCCCGTGAAGATATGGCCCGTGGTGAACCTGCATGACGCACTCAGCCGTCTGGAGAACGGAAGCTACACTATCCTCGCGTCGCTCCCGTCAGATAATTCCGTGAAGGAGCGGTTTCTGACCACGCAAAACGTCTTCCTCGACAAGATGGTGCTCGTGCAGACCATCGACTCCACCGGACAACGCCGCATCAACTCTATCCTTGACCTTGCCGGCGACACGGTGCACATCCAGCGTGACTCCCCGGCAATAATGCGCCTACGCCGACTCTCAAAAGAGATAGGCAGCGACATCAACCTGGCATTGGAGGAGGGAATGTCGGAAGAATATCTCTGCATGGCGGTGGCAACCGGGAAGATGAAACAGGCAGTGGTCAACGAGCGTATAGCCCGACGCATGCAGAAGCAATATCCTAATCTCAATTTTGAGAAACCGGTCAGCTTCACCCAGTTTCAGGTGTGGCTCTTCTCGCCGGAAGACTCCGTACTCTTCAACAAGACGGAGCAATGGCTGACCGATTTCAAGTCAACTCCGGATTATCGCCGGCTTATCGGCAAGTACTGACCCGGCATACGTCGGCAGCAATCGATTGTAAAATAATTCATGTCTAATATTATGAAATTTCCGAAAATCAACCTTCTTGTAAAAATCATCATCGCGATTATCCTCGGCATAATCGCGGGACAATTCTTCCCGATATGGCTCGGAAGATTCTTCGCCACGTTTAATGCCATCTTCAGCCAATTCCTGGGTTTCCTGATACCGCTCATCATACTTGGTTTCGTGGCTCCGGCAATCGCCGACATCGGCAACAAGGCGGGAAAGATGCTTCTCGCCACTGCGGCTCTCGCCTATCTCTCCACCACACTGTCGGGCTTCATGAGCTACTGGGTGGGCGACACGTTCTTCCCGCGTCTCATCTCCCCGGCGGCACTTCGTAATCTGGAGGAGGGTCACGACCTGTCGGCATACTTCACAGTGGAGATGCCCCCATTGTTCGGAGTGATGAGTGCCCTTGTGCTCGCCTTCACTCTCGGTCTCGCCCTCGCCTATATAAAGGGCGACACTCTGAAATCCGCGTTAAATGAATTCCGGGATGTGGTGTCAATGACCATCGCGAAAGTCATCATCCCGTTGCTTCCTTTGTATATATTCGGCATATTCCTCAACATGACGGTATCCGGACAAGTGGCAACCGTGCTGTCGGCATTCGTGAAGATAATACTCATAATCTTCGCCATGCACATCTTCCTGCTGCTGGTGCAATATCTGATTGCAGGATTAGTGGCAAGGAAGAATCCCCTCAAACTGCTCTACACGATGCTCCCTGCGTATTTCACGGCATTGGGTACGCAATCCTCCGCCGCAACCATTCCCGTGACGCTCCGTCAGGCAATCAAGATGGGGGTAGATGAGGACACAGTCGGTTTTGTGATACCGCTATGCGCCACCATCCACATGTCGGGTAGCGCGATGAAGATAGTGGCATGTGCGGTTGCACTCATGATCATGCAGGGACTCCCCTACGACACGCCTATGTTTGCCGGCTTCATCTTCATGATAGGCATCTCGATAATCGCGGCACCCGGAGTACCCGGTGGAGCCATCATGGCATCGCTCGGACTACTTGCCAACATGCTCGGCTTCTCCGAAGCTGACCAGGCACTCATGATTGCACTCTACATCGCCATGGACAGCTTCGGCACTGCCTGCAACGTGACCGGCGACGGCTTCATCGCCATCGTCATCAACCGCTGCTTCCCCTCCACGGCACACCGGATGAATGAATCGCTCTGAGCGACAAGCGCCTTTCTGTGGCAGAGAATCTGCCACATATACAGACGGGGACGCAAACTTTCAGCTTGCGCGTAACTGAAGGTTTACGCATAACTGAAAACTTGCGTCCCCATTGTCAATTCTTAAGGATGCCGGACGTTGCGGAATCGCCACCCCCGGATTCCCTGTCGGCTTTCACTTTCTTGCCATATCCGAACGTGAAGGTGGCTGAGACTGTGAAACGGGCATGGTAATCACCTGTCGACACTACATCGGAATTATCGTAATAGCGGCTTTTGAACCAGGCTTTATGAGATATCCAGTTCCAACGCGCGAAATTGGAAGCCGTCACCCTTAGATTCCATTTCGCATTTGCCCATCCCGCACTGATCTGATAATTATCCTTATACTCCATCCATGTGCCCACCATGTAGCCGTCGCTATAGTGATTTCGGGAGGAATAATAGGTATTGAAGTAGAAATCCTTGAGATAATAGTTTACATTCAATACGAAGGAGATCGGGAAACGTGTATAGTTATATGGTGCGCCATTATGTGCGAAATGCTGACTGATATTCCCATTTATCTGTAGAGCCCTGCCAAAAAACGATGCCCTCGCAGAGACTCCCACATTACCTATCATATAGCTGCCCAAAGGCTGCTTTATCGTGCGGAGTAAGCCATCGGCAGATGCCTCATAATCGTAGACATAACGGTCTTTTACTGTCCATGTACTACCGAACAGAGATAAACTGAAACGATTGGAGGGGATCCAGCTATAGTTGATATTGACGCTATAAGTCTTGCTTGGCACAAGATTCGGATTTCCCGTGTAGCTCATCAGATGGTTAGACTGTATCACATTCTCGCTCATGAACGATGGATTGGGCGACCATGTAGAATATCTGAAATTGCCATATACCTGATGCTGTCGGGTTACGAGATATTGCAGGAAGAGAGACATACTGGGAGAGGAAACTTTCGATTTCACCTCATTCATTTTGATGTTGTCCCAACTCCAACCGAAACTTGCACCGCCATACAGATTGCCTATTGACACCTCATAATCGGCGACTGTGGAAATACGCGTATTTTTCGTGCGGTCGTATGCATCGGACGTTCCGGAATAACGTGTGCGATAATAATCATGTTCTCCATTCCCATATAAGGTTATCGTGCCGAATTTTCCCAACCGACGCTGCCAAGAAATTTTTCCATATAACTGGTTGGTATTGTCAGTGGCGAAATTGATCTTGGGAGAGAATCCTTTTTCTGCATAATTTGAACCATCTTCCGTATGAAAGAATGAATATTTTGGAGAGAATATCAGCATATCCTTATCCGACAACTTGAAATAATAGTTACCATTGAATTGTATGAATCTTGATCTGGAGTCGCGACTCATACTATACGTTGAATTCGGGAAATCAGAAGGGGAATATGCCACCGTGCCACCCATATCACTGTTGGGACCATTGTCGATGGTGCCATAGACACGGCTGCTCGCGGTTATATTATCGGACTCATACGTGGCTTTAAATGAAGCTCTATATTGCCTGATTTTCCTCTTTGATGATAACGTGTTGGAATAACGGTTGAATTCCTTCATAGTCCCATCAGGCTGAGGAAGCCGGAACGTTTCAGTGGTCTGATTCCCATTATGACCGGCATTTGAAAAGAATCCGAGTCCCGTAAGGTCGTATGTCATTCTTTTATATTGGAAACGAGCGTACTCATTGACTTGCGTAGTGTTCAGTATGAAATTTTTATTTAGATACGTCTTGAAGTAGCCTCCATATTCATATCTTGTCATTATGAAATTCACGACGAAAGGTTTACCGCCAAAACGTGAGTCTGCCGGAAATTCAAGATATTCCACCCTCTTTACGTTCTGAAGATTCATTCCTGACAACTCCTCGTCGGAAGCCGGAAGATAGTCTATGAAAAAGGCTATCGGTTGACCGGAGTTTGTCGTGGGGGCTGCATTAATCGACCTGAACAGGAGCTGAGGAATACCCATCCTTTGCAACAGTTCAATGGCAGACATGGATGAATTCTTATGTCGCTGCTGCGGCACATACACCGTCCGGTCGGAATAAAGATGAGCATCATCCGCATTCACGTCAATATTCTTCAGATTTATGGCAAGAGTATTCAGAGTTATGTCGCCGAGAGATTGGGAGCCACATTTCATATATTTCTTCCTGTAGCCTATGCTGCTGATCTTTGCGATCACATCCTTACGATCGCAAGGTATCAGGAACTTGCCATTAGACTTGGTTATGCCGTAAGTCACCACAGTGGAATCCTTTGGAGAGAGCAGCAGCACAGTGGCATAAGGCACCGGTTCGCTAAACTCATTGACGATCCTACCATGATAGTGATATTTTCCACGGTGTATCACCTCTATGTAGATCTGTCCATCCTTTTCCGTGACAGATATGGGATTCAGACCGGTAATGCCACGTACAGCCTCCATTACGTCATCGGTGTCCACATTGACAGACGTGGTGTAATCATCAAGGTCATTATATATGAACGTTATTTTTGCTGAGGGATGCTCCTTTATCAGTTTTGTCAAGGCTTCAGATACGGGCGTGGCATTGAATCTGTAGGAAAAGGTGTAGGGATATGCAGATAAGGATGAGAGAAGGGATAGGGAAATGAGAAGCGGAATGGCAAAGATTGCCATCACTATTTTATTAAATCGTAGCATGTCGGTAAAAGTTATGTCAGTTTACGTTTAGGGTGTCGCCATCACGATGCAGACGTATTCTTTCGAATGTGTTGAGCTGCCCAATCAAGCTGTCAAGAGATATTGATGAATCCCATTTGTAGAAAAGCCTTATGGATTTTGCCGCATCGGTCATATAGTTCACCTTCACCCCATAGTGTGGAGCAAGACGGTCAAGGATTACGTCCAGGGACTCATTTTCAAACACAAGGTCCCTCTTCATGACTGATGTTGAGTCAAGATATATGTCCGACAGTTCGGATGTTGTCAGTATAGGTTTTACTACATCTGACGGTTTCTCTATTTTCGGACTATCCGCATGATTCATTTTCATGCTCATTGAAACACCTATTGCCAACATTGAAACTGAGACAACGCCTATCACAGCGCAGGCTACTATGTGCCGACGACTGGAAAGGTATGCCGGGAATTTCCATTTCTTAGGTCTTTTTGAAAGGGTCTTGGAGAATTTTTCCCATTCCTTCTCAACGTCATCCTCTTCAAGCATATTGCCGGAGAAAGCCGAACTACGTGCAGCGCAGAGAGCACGGTAAATTTCCGATGTCTCCGGATCGGAAGCCATACGCTCGAGTTCGTCCGGTGTGTAGTTCTCCGGATGTTCTATTGCATTCAGCAACGATTCAAACTTATCCATTCTGATTCAGTTTTAAACGTAATATATCCAACGCATGGCGAAGATGCTTGAATACCATTCTCTCACCCATTCCGAGTTCGGAGGCAATCTCATCCGTCTTCATCTCCTCACGAAATCTCATACAGAAAACCCTTGAACATTTTGGAGGCAGCCAATCCTCACAATGAGCCAGTACCTCAAGCAGATTTTCGTCAGGCCAGTCATCACATTCGTCAGCCTCATTATTGCAGAGAATGTACAATCTTTTGAAACGTTCCCTCACGTCAATGTCACGCAAGCGATTCAGGCACCGGTTCCTGACGCTTGACAAAAGATATGGAGCATCCACACTCCCCGACGTATCCTTATCCATCAGGGAAGTGAAGACATCATGCACAATGTCGTGAGCAGACTCCCCGTCATGAAGCAGCATGGAAGCGAGTCGGTGCATCACTGCATAATTGCTCTTGAAGAGAGTCTCTATTTCAATATTCGTCGCCATAATTAATAAATACACGCAACTCCCCAAATACTGAACCTCACCAACACAAAAATATTACAAAAAAAATAAGGGGTTGTCAATGCGCGTTGACAACCCCGATTCTGTATTTCCTGTTGGATTATTTGAGAACGCCGAGCTTTTTGCCTACTTTGATGAAGGCTGCTATCGCACGGTCAAGCTGCTCGCGTGTGTGTCCGGCTGAAAGCTGCACGCGGATTCTTGCCTGTCCTTTCGGAACGACGGGATAGTAGAAACCGGTCACGAAGATTCCCTCTTTCTGCATCTCTGCCGCGAAGTCCTGCGAGAGTTTGGCATCGTAGAGCATCACCGCACAGATCGCACTCTGTGTGGGCTTGATGTCGAATCCGGCTGCCAGCATCTTGTCGCGGAAATAATTCACGTTCTCGACAAGTTTATCATGAAGCTCATTGCTCTCGCCGAGCATCTTCAGCATCTCCAGACTTGCGCCCACGATGGAGGGTGCCACAGAGTTGGAGAAGAGATACGGACGCGAACGCTGACGGAGCATGTCGATGATCTCCTTCTTGCCGGTGGTGAATCCACCCATGGCACCGCCGAACGCCTTGCCGAGTGTGCCGGTGAAGATATCGATCTTGCCGTAGCAATCAAACTGTTCAGCCACGCCATGACCCGTCTTGCCTACCACACCTGCCGAATGGCTTTCGTCGACCATCACGAGAGCGTCATACTTCTCCGCAAGCTCGCAGATCTTATCCATCGGAGCAACGTTGCCATCCATAGAGAACACGCCGTCGGTGGCGATGATTCTGAAACGGCAATCCTGAGCCTCTTTCAGGCAACGCTCCAAATCCTCCATATCCGCATTCTTATAGCGGAAACGTTTAGCCTTGCAGAGACGCACGCCGTCGATGATGGACGCATGATTGAGCGAGTCGCTGATTATGGCATCCTCCTCGGTGAAAAGTGGCTCAAACAGACCGCCGTTGGCGTCAAAGCAAGCAGCATATAATATGGTGTCTTCTGTCTTGAAATAATCACTGATAGCCTTCTCCAACTCCTTATGGAGATCCTGTGTGCCGCAGATGAAACGCACGGACGACATTCCGTAGCCTCTCTTATCCATCGCCTTCTTGGCAGCCTCGATAAGACGTCTGTTGTCGGCAAGACCGAGATAGTTGTTTGCGCAGAAATTAAGCACCTCCCCCTCGTTGTTCTCGACTTCGATTCCCGCACTCTGCGGAGTGGTGATTATACGCTCGTTTTTGTAGAGCCCGGCATCCTTGATGTCTTGCAGCTCTTTTGTCAGATGAGACTGAAATTTACCGTACATGATAGTAAATATTTAGGTTTAGACAGTTTTCCGCATCCCATACTGACATTTTTCCATAAAAATGGGAGGTCAATACGGGTTGCCTTAAAAAAATTTAGTCAAAGTTAATGATTTTTTACCTTATGAGTATTATCTTTGCAAAAAAATTTAAACAAATCTCTTCTCAATTTCAAAAAAAACAGGATTCACCTTAATCATGACGAGGAAATGAAGAATATCCTAATCATTGGAGCCACGGGACAGATCGGATCTGAACTGACCATGAAACTCAGATCGCTCTATCCGGAGGGGAACGTTGTGGCAGGCTACATACCGGGAGCCGAACCCAAAGGTGCGCTTCTTGAAAGCGGACCGTCGCACATTGTCGACATCACCAACCCTGCGCAGATAGCCGAGGCGGTCGACAAATACAAAGTCGACACCATCTATAATCTGGCAGCCCTCCTGAGCGCAGTTGCAGAAGCAAAGCCCCAGCTCGCCTGGAAAATCGGCGTAGGCGGACTTTACAACACACTGGAAGTGGCTCGCGAGAAAGGGTGTGCGGTATTCACGCCAAGCTCCATAGGCTCATTTGGACCCAGCACTCCCCACGTAAAGACCCCTCAGGACACTGTGCAGCGTCCGGAGACAATCTATGGAGTCACCAAAGTATCGGGAGAACTATTGTCTGACTATTATTGGCGTCGTTTCGGGGTAGACACCCGTTCGGTACGCTTCCCGGGACTGATATCCTACGTGGCACCTCCGGGCGGCGGCACCACCGACTATGCCGTCGACATCTACTATTCGGCAGTAAAGGGTGAGGAATTCAAATGTCCGCTAAAGCCGGGCACTTTCATGGACATGATGTATATGCCCGACGCGCTCCGTGCAGCAGTGGAGATCATGGAAGCAGACCCCTCACGTCTCAAGCACCGCAACTCCTTCAACATCGCGTCAATGAGCTTCGATCCGGAGATCATCGCCGCAAAGATAAAGGAACACGTGCCCGATTTCAAGATGAGCTACGAGCTTGACCCGCTACGCCAGAGCATCGCCGACTCATGGCCCGACAGCCTTGACGACACCTGCGCGCGCGAGGAATGGGATTGGAAGCCGGAATATGATCTTGAGGCCATGACAAAAGACATGCTCGCCAACCTTCGTATTAAATTCGGAATCCAATAACACCAACTTTATACGTCTATTTTCCCTTTTTTGTAGTCAACTTGGCGTATTGGGATACCAAAACAACCAAAAATGACGTAATCACGATAAAAAACTGAAAACTCTAATATGGTTTTCAGTTTTTTTGTTATACCTTTGCCATACCAAAATTTATTGTTATTATTCTGTTATGAAACAAGAAGAGACTCTTGCAACGAGTCACAAGTCATTAATTGACTCGATACTTGAAATCATGATAAAGAATGGCATAGGTCGTACTACAATGGATCACATCTCCTCTACCCTAAAAATCTCAAAACGCACGCTATATGAGATTTTTTCAAGCAAAGACTCTCTAATTGCAGAGGTGATCAAAGCCTACAACACTAACCTTGCGGATAAACATCTCGAGATTGCACAGACTTCCAACAACGAGATAGAAGCCCTTCTTAAGATTTTCCTCTACAGCCGCGACATCATCAACCACATGGATATCGGCTTCTACCATGATATGGATGCCTTCTACATGAGAAACCACGAAAATTCCAGGGAAACACAATTCATTTATCTGAAGAATATGCTCGCATTAGTGGAAAACGGCGTGAAGAATGGACTATTCCGGGAAGACATAAATTATCTGGTGCATTTCAGAATGCTTGTTCTGCAGATGGAATCGCTGAAAAGATTCGAGCAGACATTCCCATCCGATATAACGCTACTCGACGTGTATGACACGGTATGCGTCAGCTTCGTCAGGGGCATAGCATCGGAAAAGGGTATGAAGGTGATCGACAAGTTCCTTAGCAAGCATCCGGAGCTCGTCAGAAAAATCCCACTCAATCAGGTATCCCCACGCATTGAGGGTCAGCGATGACTCGCGCTTCCGGCTCTCTGCCGACATTCTGACGAATTTATATCCGAATTACACCAACATATTTATCAGGCCTATCTTAAACTATAATAAGATAGGTCTGTCTTATTATCTATGGGTAAGTATACACGCGCCCATCGTACTGACATCGTAATCTAAAATTAACCCCATCATAAACACATGAAAATATTTCTAAAGTATTCGGCAGCGATCATACTAATGATCGGAGGCTCCCACAAAGCCATAGCCGCCGATCCTCTTGTTCTCTCGAGAGAACAGTGTGTGGAAATAGCCTTACGCGACAATCCCACGGTGAGGATTGCCGACATGGAAGTAAAAAAATACGACTACTCCAAGAAAGAAGTGCTCGCCTCGCTGTTCCCTTCAATCGATTTCTCTGCAGCCTATCAGCGTTCGATAGAGCTGCAGACCATACGCATGAACATGGGGGGCGAGAGCCAGAACCTGAAAATGGGTTCGGACAACACATGGAACATGGGCTTCACCGCATCAATGCCGCTCATAGCCCCATCGCTATGGAAATCCATAAGCATATCCGACGAGCAGATAGTAGCCTCGCTTGAAAGCGCAAGAGCATCGAAACTTGATCTCGTCAACAACATCAACAAAGCCTACTATTCCCTACTGCTCGCAATTGACTCGAAGGACGTGGTGAAGCAGAACTACGACATCGCCGTGCTCAATGCAGATGTATATGCCAAACGCCTGGCTACCGGGACCGCCTCGGAATACGATGTGCTGAGATCATCGGTGCAGGTGAAAAACATTGAGCCGGAATTATTGCAGGCCGACATAGCCGTAAGGCAATGCCAGTTGCAGCTGAAAGTGCTGATGGGGATATCTACGGATGTGGAGATACGCCCCAACGTCACGCTCTCCGACATGCAGCGCAACATGTATTCCTATCCGGCATCTGCCGACAGGTCAATATCCGACAACTCCTCTCTGCGTTCGCTCGACATACAGAAGAGAATACTCTCAAAGAACGTCGATCTGAAGAAAATGGCGTGGATCCCCACGCTCGGCGCATCGTTCAACCTATCGTGGCTATCACTGAGCAACGGCTCACCCTTCAAGAACCAGATGTTTAACCCCTACAGCACCGTCGGGCTCCAGCTCTCCGTGCCCATCTTTTCAGGCGGCTCAAAATATTACGGGCTTAAACAAGCTCAGGTGCAACTGAAGGAGATCGACCTGCAGCGTCAGAATCTCGTGGAATCGCTCAACATGCAGGTGGAGCTTGCCATAGACAATATCAACAAGGAGGCGCGCCAGATAGAGTCGAGTGCCGAGGGGATGCGTCAGGCGGAGAAAGCCCACGACATAATGCAGAAGAGCTTCGACATTGGTGCAGCCACTTATCTCGACCTCCGCGACAGCGAACTCGCCAACACCACTGCAAAGCTATCCTATCTTCAGGCAATATATAATTATCTCGTGTCGATGTCTGAACTCGACCTGCTTCTCGGAAAGGGAGTGAAGTGACTGATCTCAATTCCTGAGCAATAGATTGCCTACATCTAAAAACCGACAACACAACAACCTCATTCATGATGAAATCGAAATTAATATCATTCTCCATCTTATCTCTACTCCTCGCCACATCGTGTGGCGGCAAGACCGAAACCAAAGAGGATACTGCCGACGAGAAGAAACCGCTCGTGAAAGTCGAGACCGTTGACTTCCGCCCCGTGGTGCAGGAAGGACACTACACAGCCACCGTCGAGCCGGAGCTCATCAACAACATCAGCGCCGCCTCTCCTAACCGAATCAAGCAGATTCTCGTTGACGAGGGGATACGCGTATCGAAGGGTCAGAAGCTGGTGGTGATGGACGATGTCAACACCACATCCTACGAATTGCAGGTGGCGAATGCCAAGGCAAATCTTGAGAACGTTCAGCTCAATTATGACCGCGCCGTAGAGCTTCTGAAAATCGGTGGCGGCACCCAGCAGAACGTCGACCAGATGCAGCTCCAGCTCACGAATGCCAAGAATGCCCTCGCATCGGCGGAACGCAGCCTCAGAAACGTGCAGGAGAACACCGTGCTCGTCTCCCCTATCGACGGCATCGTGACCGCACGCAATTATGATCCGGGCGACATGACCGGCGCCCTACCTATAGTGACCGTGGCACAGGTGCAGCCTGTGAAGATAGTGATCAACGTCTCGGAGAGCGAACTTTCAAAAGTGAAGAAGGGGATGCCCGCCGACGTGACTTTCGACACCTACGGCGACGAGCTGTTCAACGGCACCATCACAATGGTCGCACCTACCGTAGATGCCGACAGCCGCACATTCGGAGTGGAGATCACCATGAAGAACCCCGAGGGGAGAATCCTCCCCGGCATGTTCGGACGCGTGCAGCTCAATCTCGGTGAGGCTGAACACGTGGTGGTGGCTGACCGCGCAGTCGTGAAGCAGCCCGGCTCCGGCAACCATTACGTCTACGTTCTCAACAGCGATGGCACAGTAAGCTACAACAAAGTGGAACTCGGTCAGCGTCTCGGCAACACTTACGAGCTGCTGTCGGGCGTGGAACCAGGTTCAAAGGTTGTCGTGTCAGGACAGAGCAAGCTCGCCAACGGCATGGCGGTGGACGTAGCCAAATAGACTACATCCGCGTCAACACATAACCAGTGAGTTTTACAGATTAATCAACCAACAGATAAAGACCCTATGGCATCATTATATGCATCTGCGGTGAAACGTCCGATCATGACCACACTATGCTTCGTCACGGTGATCATCCTCGGTATCTTCTCACTCGCCAAGCTTCCGATCGACCTTTATCCCGATATCGACACCAACACTCTCATGGTCATAACCATGTATCCGGGTGCGAGTGCGGAAGATATCGAGCAGAACGTCACCAAGCCGCTTGAGAATGCGCTCAACTCCGTGGAGCATCTCAAGCACATCACCTCCGACTCCCGCGAGAACACGTCGGTAATCACCCTTGAGTTTGAGTACGGCTACGACATCGACGTGCTCACCAACGACGTGCGCGACAAGCTCGACATGGTGAAATCATCCCTTCCGGATGATTCGGAAAACCCTATAATCTTCAAATTCTCCACCGACATGATCCCGATCTGCCTTCTGTCGGTAGAGGCAAAAGAGAGTATGGCAGGTCTTTACAAGATTCTTGACGATCAGGTTGCCAATCCGTTGGCACGTGTGGACGGTGTCGGAACCGTGTCGATCTCCGGCGCACCGAAACGCGAGATACACGTGTATTGCGACCCCAACCGTCTTGAGGCATACCATATCTCCGTGGAGAGCATCGCCGCAATCCTCGGTGCGGAGAACCGTAACGTGCCCGGCGGCTCGTTCGACATCGGCTCCAACACCTACGCTCTCCGCGTGCAGGGCGAGTTTGACGATGCCGCGCAGATGGAGAACGTCCCTGTCGGCACGTATCAGGGGAAAGTGGTCTATCTGAAAGATGTGGCGCGTGTGGACGACTCCCTTGAGGAACGCACACAACAGACCTATATCGGAGGCAAGGAGGGTGCGATGATCATCATCCAGAAGCAATCGGGTGCAAACTCCGTGGCTATCTCGGAGAAAGTGATGAAGATGCTCCCGCGCCTTCAGAAGAACCTCCCCTCCGACGTGAAGTTGGGAGTGATTGTCGACACGTCAGACAATATCCGCAACACCATCGCATCGCTTGAGGAGACAGTGCTCTACGCCCTTCTCTTCGTCATGATAGTGGTGTTTGTGTTCCTCGGAAGATGGCGTGCCACGATGATTATCATCATCACGATCCCGGTGTCGCTCATAGCCTCGTTCATCTATCTTTTCGCTACGGGCAATACCCTCAACATCGTCTCCCTCTCCGCCCTCTCCATATCTATCGGTATGGTCGTGGACGATGCTATCGTTGTGCTTGAGAACGTGACCACCCACATCGAACGCGGAGCCGACCCGAAACAGGCGGCTGTACACGGCACGAATGAGGTGGCAGTGTCGGTAATAGCCTCCACGCTCACTCTTATCGCCGTATTCTTCCCGCTGACCATGGTGACCGGCATGACAGGCGTCCTTTTCCGTCAGCTGGGATGGATGGTGACAATCATGATGATAATCTCCACCACTTGCGCACTCTCGCTCACCCCGATGCTCTGCTCGCAGTGGCTTCGTCTCAACAACAAGCATTCACGCCTCTACACAATCTTCTTCACCCCGATAGAGAAAGCCCTCGACAGTTTCGACAATGGCTATGCACGCCTGTTGAACGTGGTGGTGGCACACCGCACGGTGACAATCGTGATCTGTCTCGCCACATTCGTAGGCTCCATCTTCCTCATGAAGCAGGTGGGCACAGAGTTCTTCCCGACAGCCGACGACGGACGTCTTGGCGTTGAGCTGGAGACACCCATCGGCACAAGAGTGGAGATCTCACAGGAGGCTGTGCAACGTCTCGACTCACTCTGGCGCAAGAAATATCCGGAGATTCTCGTGTCGAGCTACACTGTCGGTCCGGCAAGTTCCGACAATACGTTTGCCTCTCTCTCCGACAACGGTTCTCACATCATCTCGATGAACATACGTCTTTCCGACCCGAGCGACCGTGAACGCGGCATCAAGGAGATAGCCGACGGCATGCGTAAAGACCTTGAGAGTGGATTCCCGGAGTTTAAGAAGGCACAGGTCAACATCGGCGGCGGACGCGGCAGCGGTATGGGCGGACAGTCTACCGTTGACTTCGAGATCTACGGCTACGACTTCAATGAGACCGACTCCGTGGCCCGTCAACTGAAGACCATATTGGAAGGGATAAACGGCACAGCCGACGTGACTATCTCCCGCTCCGACTATCAGCCGGAATATCAGGTGGATTTCAATCGTGAGAAACTCGCGCTATACGGGCTGAACCTCCAGACAGCGGCAGGCTATCTCCGCAACCGTATCAACGGCGCAACGGCATCACGTTTCCGTGAGGATGGCGAGGAATATGATATCAAGGTGATGTATGACAAGGAGAACCGTACATCGCTCTCTGACATAGAGAATATCGTGGTCTACACACCCACCGGTGCCGGTGTCAGGATTAAGGAGCTGGGTAAGGTGGTGGAGCGTTTCACTCCCCCTACCATCGAGCGAAAGGACCGCGAACGTATCATCACGGTGTCGGCAGTGGTAGACGGTGTGCCTATGAGTGAGGTAGTGACGGAAGCGGAATTAAAGATTGACGAGATGCACATCCCCTCCGGCATCAACATCAGCCTTTCCGGATCGTATGAGGATCAGCAGGATTCATTCTCCGACCTTATGATGCTCGGATTGCTCATCATCATCCTTGTCTACGTGGTCATGGCAGCCCAGTTTGAGAGTCTGACCTACCCCGGCATCATCATGACCTCCCTTCTGTTCGCCTTCTCGGGCGTATTCCTGATATTGTGGATCACCGGGCATACACTCAACGTCATGAGTATGATCGGCGCCATAATGCTTATCGGTATCGTGGTGAAGAACGGTATCGTGCTCATCGACTATATCTCACTCAACCGAGAGAGAGGCATGGGCATCCGCAATGCGGTGATTCTCGGCGGCAAGTCGAGGCTCCGCCCTGTGGTCATGACCACACTGACCACCATCCTCGGCATGGTGCCTATGGCAGTGGGCAGCGGACAGGGCGCAGAGATGTGGCGACCTATGGGCACAGCTGTGATCGGCGGTCTCACCTTCTCCACAATCCTTACGCTGCTCTTCGTGCCGGTGCTATACTGCGTGTTTGCAGGCAATGGTGTCAAGAATCAGCGCAGGAAACTTCGTAAACTCAACAAATAATCCAACCCGAAAATATGCAAGCAATATTCATAGCCTACGACCAGGCTCATCATGAGGCAATCTTAGACCTCCTTGAGAAGAACTCCTGCCGTGGTTTCACCTCATTCGGCGAGACGCAAGGAAGAGGGAGCGTGAAGGGGGATCCTCATTATGGCAGCCATGCATGGCCCTCATTGGGAGGGGCCATACTGACCATAGTCGAAGACCATCGTCTACAGCCGGTGCTCGACAAACTGAAGGCACTCGACGAGTCCAAGCCTCTTCTCGGACTAAGGGCATTCGTATGGCCCGTGACGCACACAATATGACACCACGACCTCATGTCTTTCCCGGCTTGCATCGGATTATAATCTTCAAAGAAGTCATTCAAAAAGCAAGCCCTAAGATGGAGCCATTCCCATTTTTTAATGGAGGATGGCTCCATTTTTATGTTTGTATGAAGTTTTTTTTGTAATTTTGCAGCATCATTCTTAAATAAAATAGTTTCTATGGGAGGTTTTTTCGGAGCAGCATCAAAGCATGCCTGCCGAAACGAACTGTTTTACGGAGTTGACTACAACTCACATCTTGGGACGCGCCGTGCAGGTATGGCGACTTACGATGCAGAAAGTCATCGTTTCTGCCGCAGCATCCACAGTATCGAAAACACTTATTTCCGCACAAAGTTCGAGGATGAGCTTGAGAAGTTTGCTGGCAACTACGGCATCGGGGTGATCAGCGACAATGATCCCCAGCCAATCGTCATCAACTCTCATCTCGGGAAATTTGCCATTGTCACGGTAGCAAAGATCTACAACATTGAGCAGCTCGAGAAAGAGCTTCTGGAAGAGGGTGCTCATTTCGGGGAATTAAGTTCGGGGCGTACTAACCCCACTGAACTTGTGGCACTCCTCATCAACAAGTATGGCACGTTTGCGGAGGGTATCGCCCACATGTTTGAGCGCATAGAGGGTTCCTGCTCACTTCTGATACTTACAGAAAATTCCATCATCGCCGCACGCGACCAGCTCGGACGTACCCCTATCATTCTCGGCAAGAAAATCAACGGCACGGGATTTGCCGCCGCTTCCGAGTCAACATCATTCCCGAATCTCGGATATGAACACTATCGCGACCTTGGTCCGGGAGAGGTGGTGGAGATCACTGCCGACGACGTGAAGGTAATCACTCCGGCAGGCGACGACATGCAGATATGCTCATTCCTATGGGTATACTACGGCTTCCCCACGTCCACCTACGAAGGCACCAACGTGGAGGATATGCGCTTCAAGTCGGGTTTCGAGATGGGACAGACAGATGAGAGCGAAGTGGACTGCGCAGCCGGCATACCGGATTCCGGTGTAGGCATGGCTTTGGGCTACGCAGCCGGCAAAGGGATACCCTACCGTCGCTGCATCTCTAAATATACCCCCACATGGCCACGCAGCTTCACACCATCCGACCAATCACGACGCAATCTTGTGGCTAAGATGAAACTCGTGCCTAACGGTGCGATGCTTTATGACCAGCGTGCCCTTCTCTGCGACGACTCCATCGTGCGCGGCACACAGCTGACCGACAACGTGAAGGATCTCTATGATCTTGGAGCAAAGGAGGTGCATATCCGCATCGCGTGTCCTCCACTGATCTACAGCTGCCCCTTCATCGGTTTCACCTCATCGAAGAGCGACATGGAACTGCTGACTCGCCGCATCATCGGCGACCTGGAGGGGAATCCCAACAAGAATCTCGATAAGTACGCAACAACCGGTTCGCCGGAATACAACACTCTCGTAGAGAAGATACGTGAGCGGTTCGGGCTCACCTCTCTGAAGTTTAATCCGATAGAGATTCTTGTAAAATCCATCGGACTCCCCAAGAACCGTCTCTGCACCCACTGCTTCGATGGCAGCAGCCGTTTCCATCCCTGCAAGTCATGCGGCTGCCACAAGGAGAAAAAGTAACCAAACTATAGAAAATACAAATATAAAAGGCAGACTTGTTTAAACGATCTGCCTTTTATATTTTATTCTTGCGTATCTACTTTTATCCAAAACCCTTCATATTAAAATTATCTTTTTTAGATATCAATTATTATGACTAAACAGATAACGATCAGTATTTTCAAGAATAACAAGTGGAGACTGGTGCTTCAAGTCTTGGCGATCTCTTCTCTGATTTCTTGCGGAGGGAATAAAACCGTATCTTCCGAGCAAGAGGATAAGGCGCAGGAATTGCAGCAACTTGTAGACAGCCTGGTGCGCGATGTGCCGGGGACGGTGGGCGTGGCAGTCATCACTTCGGAGGGGGATACTGTAGCTGTTAATAATGATGTGCGCTACCCTCTCATGAGCGTGTTTAAATTGCATGAGGCTCTTGCTGTTGCTCATGAACTTGACAGCCGTAATCAATCGCTTGACAGTATCATGACCTTGCAGCGGAGCCAATTGTCAGAAACCACATGGAGCCCAATGCTGAAGGATTATCCTAAAGGCGACCTGAAAATATCTGTCGGTGAACTTATGCGATACATCCTTACCGTCAGCGACAACAATGCCAGCAACGTACTGTTTGACAGTATCGTATCTGTAAGCCACACAGATTCCTTTATCCGCAATCTTGGTATACCGGATTCATTCAGACTGCAATACACCGAGAGTCAGATGCAACGCGACCATGCCATAAGCTACGACAATTACAGCTCACCCCTCTCCTGTGCCGCACTGGTCAAGAGAGTGTTTACGGATAGTATCGTATCGCAGGAGAAACAGGATTCCATACGTCAATGGATGGGTAAGTGCGTCAGTGCCACCGACCGCATGATGGAGGGAGTCGCTACTGTGGACGGTGCCCGCCTGTATCATCGCACAGGGAGCGGCTACACCAATGAACGGGGTGAAATCATAGCCATTAACGATGTCGGCTACATCATAATGCCCGACGGAAGGGAAACGGCACTGGCTATTCTCGTGAAAGACTATCCCGGTGAACAATCACAGGCAGATTCACTGATAGCATCCATCACCACATCCATACTCCAATTCATCCGATAATACCACCCGATAATATCATGCGATAATATTCATCCGATAATATTTATTCGGACAGATAACGCAACCTGTTATAAACAGATAACGCAAGCTCATTCGGGAGTTTGCGTTATCTGTTTTAGTGGTATCTGTCTATGTTTTATCTGTACTTATTTCCTCTTGACGGGCGACTCTTCATTGTGGAGATAGCCGGGCTTATTGCCGCCGGCATAATCCACCACTATCTTCTCAAATACCACTCCCGGATCAAGCGGACGCAGATAGAGGGTATAACTGCCGTCGGTAGTTGCAGGCACCGGGAGTTTCACCTTATTCTCGATAACACGACGCGCCACGGTGGGGTATAATCTTGTGTAGGCGTTACCATTCTCTTCGTTAAGGTCATGGTTGAAGTTAACCTCCGCTTCGCCTCCACCCTCTATGCCCACGACGAAACGATGACCGGACTTGCGGCTGAATGCCAACGTGGATTTCACCACCACCAGCACATCAACGGAATCGGGTCGCTCATCAAGTTGCATCTTGTAGCGCAGACATGCATTATCTGTAGATGACTTACGTGGCATAAGCGTCACGCCGCCAAGCGTGCGTCCCATGTCAGGGATTACCGTCCATCCGGCATTCGCAGCGTTCTCAGCATCCCAATAATGCGGTGCCTCCATGCTGACCACTCCATCCTTGCCGCTATATACGTAGCCTCCCTGAGCCTTACTATCATCAATACGGAATACCTCCGGCATCACATCCTCCGGGAAATCATCACTCCAAGAGGTATAGCCAATATGCTTCTGCGTCATCATACCGTTCCATTTCCCTCCCGACATGGTATGGTTATAGTCGTCGGAAAGAGCCTTATCCCTGGCAAAGGTCTTCGCCACACGGTCTGCCCAAAGGTTGCAGTCAGGATTACCCTCGGAATACAATTTATGATTCATCGCCTGAGAATAATACATATCATACAAGTTTGCCATAGCCGATACGGGATACAATATTATCTGCTTGTAGGCATCACGATACTGCGGGGAAAGGGAGTCATACTGACGTTGCGCCTCTGCTTCAAGAATCAGGAAATCGGCACGCACATTGCGCCATTCACCGCTTTCAAGATTATATGTGGTGCGGTCGAGCATTTCGGGAGTGACACGTCCGGCATATTTGCTATACAGATTCAATATGCGTGCAGCCTCGGCAGACTGATCCTCGCCAAACTGCTGCGCACAGAATTTTTCGGTATGGTCAAGGATGTTTGAGGCATCGTATGCGGTAGGATTCCAAGCCATATCCATAAAGAGGGAGATGGGATACTCCATCGGTTTAAGATCGCCTACGTTGAGTATCCAAAGTTTATCCACACCATATTCGGTAGCCAGACTAAGTTGCTCCCACATATTCTGGATAGGCGTCACGTTAAGCCATTTTGAATTGCGTGGAGCACCCACGTAATCCACGTGATAATACAGACCGAATCCACCAGGATGCTTGCTCTCCTGATCCGTGGGCACACGGCGCACGTTACCCCAGTTGTCGTCAGAAAGAAGGATTATCACATCATCCGGCACTTTCAGCCCCATGTCGTAATACTTCTGCACCTCCTTATAAAGAGCCCATAACTGCGGATGCTTATCGGGCGACTTACCCGTCTCCTCCTTTATGATCTTACGCTGGTTGCTGATAATCCTCTCCAGCAGGCGCAGATTCTCCCGGTCTCTTGAAACATACTCATGGTCATGCCCCTCTTCTCCACCCATCGGAGCATCGCCGTCGCCACGCATTCCGATAGTGACTATATCCTCCTTATCCTTCACCCGGCGTATCCCCTCACGGAAAAACTTGTCAATGGTGTCTTTATTGGTGGCATAATCCCATGCGCCATACTGACTGCGTTTCCTTGCCCACTCCTGATGGTTGCGTGCCATCGGCTCGTGGTGCGATGTGCCCATGATTACGCCCATCTCATCGGCAAGGTCGCTATTTGCCGGATCATCGGCATAGAACGCCCACCCCCACATGGCAGGCCACATATAGTTGCCACGCAGACGCAATATGAGTTCGAAAACCTTACCATAGAATTCATGACCGCCATAATTAGTACCGAAATAATTCTTCACCCATCCCGTCAGGCATGGAGCCTCATCATTAAGAAACAGACCGCGGTATCTCACGGCAGGTTCGCCATTGGTGTAGTCCCCTTTACGGAGAATCAGATTATCCTTATGCTCCACCGGCACGTCCGCCCACCAATACCAGGGGGAGACACCGATCTGTTCCGACATCTCATAGACGCCATAGATTGTGCCACGGCGATCGCTTCCGACAATCACGACAGCCTCCTCCACACCCGGCATCGGGTTATCTACGAAAGTGATAAGATACTGCTCAGTCTTACCTTTGAGACCGGACACGTCGATCTTTTTCTCCTTGGCAAGCTGACGTATGAATTTGCTGTCGAGAGTGCCTACAATTATCGCCTTCGGACCCTTCACCTCGGAAGAGACCACAGGCATCTTGCCCGACACGTTCCTAAGGTCGGCTGCAAAATTATTCACTGCTATCCCCACACCCTTCTGATCATCCGGATCAAGGATTATGCAGGGCAAACCATTCTCAGAAATCATCGTAAAACCCGCAACGGAGTCGCCGGAAGATGATGTGCCGACCGACATGTCATGATCCTTTGCCACCACGGAAAAGGAGATCATCAGTGCTACGGAAGAGGTAATTAGATTTTTAATCATTCACGTATTTTTGTTAGAACGTTTATAGAAATTGTTTATGAATTTTTCGGGATCTCTCTATTGCGAAATTAACATTATTATTCCAATCAATATGACATTCAGTATTCAGAATATGTATCAAAACGTTCAATCACGTCAAAGGCGTTACATCTCAACTATTTACTGCTTAATTTTATTTAATATTAAAACTCTCCACTCTTTCGTCATTATACGAATAGAAAATAAAATGTTACAATTTCCAAACTGCCGATTATCGATAAGTAAAATCTACTTCTTATCTTTGCAATCTCATAAACATCAGTCTTAACATGAAATTACCTCACATACTGAATACTCTTATCATAGCCGGGTCTCTCTTAACTCCGACATTCACGGCGGATGCCACGAATCCCTATTCGCCGTTAGAGGCACCCACACCGGGAAGGATTACAATCCTTGCGAAGACCCCTTTCAATTCCGGCAAGACGTCGGAGATCACAGAAGCCCGATTCAAGGAGGCGGCAGAGTGCGGCTTCAATGCCGTATCGATAGCCGATTCCGATGATTGCATAGCAAGAGGATTCCGGGCTGCCGCCGGCTCCGGTCTGAAGATAGTGATCTGCCAAGGTTCGAAGGGGATGCAGGAGATGAGCCAACTCGTAAATATGTATAAGGATAATCCCCTCTTAGCGGGTTATGAGATGAGGGATGAGCCTAAATTCAGCTATCTCCCGGAGCTGAAGGATATCTATGAGAAAGTGCGTGAGCTTGACCCCAAGCACATGGCTTATATAAATCTTGCAGTGGATTTCGGCACAAATGAAGAATTGAAGAAGAAATATATCGGAGAGACAGGATCGCATAATAAATATCTCAAACTAATACAGAAGATGTTTCATCCTGTGGTATGGTCGTATGATTTCTATCCCATCGCCTCTCGGCAGGGTAAGACGATAGTCAACGTCACAGATTTCTTCAAATATATGCAACTCTTCCATGATGAGGCGAAGACTACGGAACGACCGTTCTGGACCTATAGCATGTGCATGCCATACGCATATAATTGCGGTGATGTCACTCCGGCTGCACTTACAGACGGGACGGCTAACGGGCGTCTGGTACCTACGGAGGGGGAACTGCGGTTTGAGGCATTCTCCTCGTTGGCTTACGGTGCGCAGGGGATTGTGTATTGGGCATACACACAGCGACCGCCGCAGGGACCACTAACCGGCACTACCGCAAAGTATTCAGAATATTATCTGTCGGCACCTATTGATATAGATGGCAACAAGACAGAGATATGGTACAGTGTGCGTAACGTCAACAATGAGATACGAGCATTCAACGACGTGTTCTACGGATGCAAAGTAATTGACGTGGTTCATACCAGCAAGACGTATCCAGGCACCAAGGCATATACTCCGGAGTTCGGATATTTCAAGACACTCGAGACCGGAACGGAGGGCGTGCTGGTATCTCATCTCCACAACAAAGGGAAGGATTACATCATGATCGTTAACCATGATCCTCTACATCCGCAGACAATACAAATAGAATTCCAAAATCCTCGAAAAATAACAGAGATGCTACCGACAGGAAAGCGTAAGCCAGTAACCTCCAAAACGCGCACCCTTTCCCCCGGCGGCTACATCCTCTATCGCCTCAAATAACCCATTATTACACCACAAAGCACACAGAGAACGGAGTGTTTTTTATTTAATCTCCGTGTTCTGCGGTGGTTGATTCAACACAGATTTTTTCACAAGTTATTTTTTTGAAGATTACTTTATAACATTCCATATCTGTTTTTTGTAATTTTGCGTATTAGACAGACCGTGAAATTTTATGAGACGGAGCCTTAGTTCTTTGGGATTATGAGACGGGGTCTTAATCCGGATATAGCCATTCGTATTGCCTAAGTCCTAACATACTGTTTTCCTCCATGGTCACACCTCTTGAATATGACCAGCCAAAGTTTATTTCAGTTGTATTTTCAAGAAGTGTCTCAAGGTTATCGACCAGATATTTAAGGTTTTCAAAATATGGAGCTATAACCTCATCTGCTCTCCACGCTTCCAGCAACCTGTCGTAGTTTGCCTTATCTTTCAGCAACGGGAGCATCAATGCTTTCATGAATGCCTTTGCCAATTTCTGATCAGCAAAACTCATTTTGAATTTAGTCGGCTTGCCATACTCGTCATCAGGTCCGCCAAATTCATAATTCATCAAAATGCCATCCACATTTGCAGGAGACACAGCACTTATCAAATTATATACAAACGTTTTCATCATCAAAGTATCAGTTGGATAACATGTCAGTTCACTGAACCCATCAGAAGAGTTAACCGTAAGCGTCTTTGGCACGTTGATCGTGAACAATCCCTGAGGATCTATAAAAATTTTGAAAGTAGTATTCTTAATATCATAAACACGCATTTGGGAATCAAATGATCCATAACCAATATAGACACCATCCGAACTTTTGAAAAAATTAGAATACCATGATATTGTCGGATTAATTTGAAGAGGAGAATTGTGCAAGTCATAGAATAACAGACCAGAGCATAATCTTCCGGCTAAAGTGGAAATTGACAACAGTATATCGCCGGATTCATTAAAACCATAATCGTCACCCCTTAAAAACGGCGTATCGAGAATAGCATGCAGAATATCGACAGGAGCAATCTTACTTCTGATATCATCCGGATAAGTCGCGCTATCCCAACTTATGATGAATGGGAAGGAGGCATAATGAAGACCTTCATCCCGCATAGGAATATCCATGAAATTATAACTTTCACTGTTTGGTTCATCATACATCGTCCAATTAATATTGGAATAAAAATAATCACTCTCGGATGACTTAGAGTACTGATAATATTTTCCTCTGACCTTCCCTTCGATAAAATATAATGATAACGAAATATGCATCCCCAAAGTGTCAAGTTCACAATCGCAAGAGAAGGAATTGTCTGAACATGGGACAAAGGTAGCAGGGATAGAGACATCTTTCCCAAATTTCAGAAAAGACAATCTCGGGAGTTTGCCTGTCTTGGGAATGCCGGTGACATCGCTTAAATCAAAATCGTCGGAAGTAAATGTAATATATCCCTCATTGTTTTCATTGGCAGTCACCACAAGTTTGTCTTGCGGGCGCATTTTAACCTGATCAATCACGGAACCATGTGAATAATAAGACGTTTCAAGATAAACATCTTCAGAAGAGTAAGTCCTGTTCTCAATCCTCAAGACAGGATCAGAATCCTTGTTGACCATATCTTCCTTCCCACATCCGGCAAGCAATATGGAAGCAAGCAGGCAAAGACAACTAATTGTTTTCATAATTCATACGTTTTTGTAAATCAACCGCAAAAATACATATTAAAAATATGTATCCACATTCATCTTTATTTTTTTTTAATGTATTTAAACAAATTTTAAATAAACTTGTCGATACATTTTTACATGTGCGCAAGAATCATCAATATGATCATGTCGCCGAACTCATGTCGGTGATTGCCTTTGCCAATCCTGCGGAAATCCGGTATGAAGAAGGCAAAACCGACAAGTCTTTCATTATGCTGCCTCTGGTGATGGTGAAGCGAGATTTCCTTTGTAAGTTTGCCGGTGTATTGGCACCCATATCATATTGGTTCCAACCGAATTTTTTTTGGTCAAGTAGGATTCTTTTATGTCCATGCGACAAATTTTAAATGAAAGAGCCGAGAATCTCTATTGATATTTCTATATAAATTTAAACCAATTCAATACACTCTTTGTTATACAATCTATTATCAACCCAATTAACTCTTATCTCACATGATTATTTCAACAAGTTCCTACCCATCTCCTGTCGCGCCTCCCACCCCCGGAGCAATAACGATTCTCGCCAAATCACCGGTCACACCTTATAATCGTGATTATCCAACAGATAAATATGAAGCACAATTCACTTCCGCGAGATTCAAAGAGATTTTTCAATGTGATTTTAATGCAATTTCCATTGCTGCTGAAAAGGAACGAGATCTTGACATTGCAAAAACTTTTGAACGTGCTGAAGATTCCGGCCTAAAGATTATAATTTGTCAACAAGACAAGGATGAGATGCAGATGAGCAATCTTGTAAATAAATACAAAGACAATCCTTTGCTCGGAGGTTATGAAATGATGGATGAACCTTTGTTTGAAAAACTTTCATGGTTAAAAGCAATTCATGATAAAATCAGGGAACTTGACCCCAAACATCTCGTCTATACCAATCTTGCCGTCGATATGACTCCGTCTTCATCAGAATGGAAAGATCACTTGGGAGACATCGGGACTCTCGAAGAATATCTGGATTACTTTCAAAACATGTTTCATCCAGTACTATGGTCTTATGATTTCTATCCAGTTAGATACTATAATGGGAGAACAATTGTAAGAACCTCAGACTTCTACAAATTTCTACAGATGTTTCATGACAAAGCGAAAAAGGCCAATAGACCTTTCTGGACTTATTCCTTGTGTATGCCTTATGTAGAAAAATGCTATCCTGCTTCGGCATGCGTACTTGGTCCTGATAAAAACGGACGACCTATTCCAACTGAAGGAGAACTTCGTTGGGAAGCCTTCTCCGCATTGGCATACGGTGCACAGGGAATTGTTTACTGGTCATATTCCCAACGCTATTCAATCAAGAACAGTAATGGAGTTTACGGAGAATACTACACATCAGCTCCGATTGACCTGCAAGGGAATAAGACAGAGATTTGGTATCGGGTGCAGACCGTGAATAGTGAAATCAAAATGTTCAATCATGTTTTCTATGGTTGTGAAGTCATAGATGTCAGACATGCCGGCACGACTTATCCCGGGACAAAGCCTTTCTCCTCCACATTCGGCTTTATAAAGACTCTGGAGACAGAGGCACAAGGGGTGATGGTGTCACATCTAAAGAATGGTGATAATGACTTCATTGTCATCGTTAATCACGATCCTTTTAATTTCCAGAAAATCAAACTCGAATTTTCAGATCCTAATTCTATAATAGGCATCTCCCCGGTGAGTCCCAAACCGAATCCGGATGAGGACGATTCTGAAACTACCGGATACACGTATCTCCAACCGGGCGGCTATTTAATTTTCAAAGTGATGTAACAGGCACCTTATAAGCGTGTTTCACAGAAGTTTTGATTTGTATTACTTTATGAAAAAATCACTCTGCATTTTCTGCGATTGTTTCACCACGAGGAGCGCGGAGATTACAGAGATTTTTTGTTTTTGTGATAATAAAAAAACTACGCGCTCTCTGTGTACTCAGTGGTTGTTTCACCACGGGGAGCACAGAGAACAGGGAGGGTCATTATTTATTAAGGGTCATTATTTATTATTTGGGTATAGGTAGTGGTATTGTTGCATTCCAAGAGACTTTAACTCTTCGGTTGTCGCACCTTTGGAATATGACCAACCAAGTTTGATATCTGTCGTGTTATCAAGCATCTCTTCAAGATTATCCACCAGATATTTCAAATCGTCGAAATACGGGTTGGTGGCCTCATCCATCTTCCATGCATCCATCAGTCTGTTGTAATTACCATCATCCTTCAATAGGGGCAACAACAGTGCTTTCAGGAATGATTTTGACAACTCCGCATCCGCGAAAGTCATTCTGAACTTTGTAGCTTTATTTCTCTTATCCACCGGACCAAAGAATTCATAGTTCATAAGGATTCCATTCACATTTGCCGGTGAAACAGCCTTTATGAGATTATATACCAGCATCTTCATCGCAGGAGTGTCAGCAGCATAATAAGAAGGCACTCTGATACCATCAGAATTAGGTGACATTTTCTTCGGAATCCTTATTTTGAAGAGACCCTGTGGATCAATGAATAGCCTAAACGTCGAGTTCTTTATATCGCAGACATTCATATTCGTCTTAAACGATTCAGGTGCTACCACAAAAGGATAACTGCCATCCCATAGATTCTCCGAAACCGCATACCATGATATTTCGGGATGAAAAGACGAACTACTTGAATCGTAAAAATACAATCCTGAACATAATCTGCAAATCAACATCGAGATAGAGATTAGACTTTCACCTGAAGATTCAAAACCATAGATTGATTCCGACAGAAACGGAGTGTTTAGCAGAGTCTGAATGAAATCCTCAGCACTTATCTCTTCCTTTATATTATCTGGATATAGAGAACTGTTCCAACTTAGAATAAAAGGTGACGATTCATAATGAAGACCCTTGTCTCTGACAGGTATATCTGCGATATTGTGACTTACGGCAGTGTTATCATATACCCAATGCCAATCAATACTATTGTATATATTATTATCAAATGGGTAGGTGTATTGATAGAAAGTACCTTTCACTTTTCCATCAATAAATCTTAAAGACAAGGAGATCCTCATACCTAATGTGTCAAGTTTACATTCGCAGGAATATCTACTTGTTTTTTCTTCAACAACATGTCCGTTCTCATCATATTTGAATACTTTATTGGAATTGGGAACAAAGGTGACCGGTAGGGAAGCCTCTTTACCAAATTTCAGGAATGACAATCTCGGAAGTTTATCATTAGCGGAGATTCCCGGCACTGTCTCCAAGTCAAAATCATCAGTTGTAAAAGTAATATATCCTTCATTATTTTCATTTGCCGTCACCACAAGTCTATCATACGGACGCATTTCCACCTGCTCAGTCCAAGAGCCATGTGAATAGTAAGTCGTTTCAAGATATACATCTTCTGGAGAATAAGACCGGTTCTCAATCCTTACGACAGGTTCCGGCTCCGGTTTCACGACATCATCCTTCCCACATCCGGCAAGTAAGGTGGAAGCGATTAAGCAAAAATAACTTAATTTCCTCATAATCTCTAAGTTTTTATATTTCAATCGCAAAAATACTTCTTTTTATTATTTCCACAAAAATTTTATCCCAATTTTAATACAAAAACTCCGCGCTCTCTATGCACTCTGCGGTTATTACACCACGGGGAGCACGGAGAACGCGGCGAGTTTAGTTTTTATTTATGATAAAATTTCTCTGTGCTCTTTGTGCTCCCTGCGGTTGTTTTACCACGCGGAACACGGGAAGCACGGAGATTTTATTGGCTATTTATGCGGAATCAGTATTTGGATAGATCGACGTTGCGCATGTCACCGCTCTGGAGGAATTCCGTGTGGAATGCAAGCGATGCACGAAGTGTGTGCGGGGTCTGTCCACCTGTCGGACCGCCCATGTTGAGATAGTCGGTCAGCAATTCGCGATACATCGGATGGGCACAATGGTTGATGACCTCTTTAGCTCGCTGGATAGGATCCTTGCCACGAAGATCGGCAATACCCTGGTCAGTGACGATTATGTCTACAGAGTGCTCAGAATGATCCATGTGGGAAACCATCGGCACGATATTCGAGATTTTACCCTCCTTGGTGATTGACGGGCAAGAGAAGATAGATACGTAGGCATTACGTGCGAAGTCGCCCGAACCACCGATACCGTTCATCATACGGGTGCCTGTCACGTGTGTAGAATTGACATTACCAAAGATGTCAACTTCAAGCGCAGTGTTCATGGCGATTACACCGAGACGACGGATTACCTCCGGATTGTTGGAGATTTCCACCGGACGGATCACCACCTTCTCCTTGAAGAACTCAATATTGTCGATGACGTCCTGCTCCACCTCGTTGGATACGGTCAGTGAGCTTGTGCTGCCGAATTTGCAACGACCTTTCTTCATGAGATCGATGACTGCATCCTGAATTACCTCAGTATACATTGCGAAGGGAGGAATCTCCTTGGCATCGGCAAGACCATAAAGCACAGCATTTGCCACGTTACCCACACCACTCTGTATGGGGAGAAATGACGACGGTATTCTTCCTGCCCTCATCTCTCCGATAAGGAAATCGCAGACGTTTGCACCAATCTTGTTTGTCACCTCATCGGGATTGGAGAATGCCTTCACTCCGTCGAAAGAGTCGCTCATCACGACGCCTACAATCTTCTCCGGATCAAGCTTGAGCACCGGAGAACCGATACGGTCATTGGGATGGAAGATAGGAATCACGTCGCGGTTAGGGGGATCAAGCGGCAGATAGATGTCGTGCAATCCGAAAAGAGCATGATGCAGTTTCTCGTTAAGCTCTATGATGATTTTCTTTGCATACTTGGCATAAGTCGGCACGTTGCCCACACCCATACCAACCACCACTGTACCGTCATCCTTGATGTCGCTCACCTCTATGATGGCAAAGTCAAGCTCGCCATAGAATCCATAGCGGAATTTCTGTGCAAGTTCCGAAAGATGAAGGTCGAAATAGTGGCAATCGTGAGCATTGATACGCTTACGAAGGTCAGGAAGATTCTGATAGGGAGTACGCATGCCTATAGCATTCGCACGCGCAAGCACACCGTCGCAACGGTCGCTTGTAGATGCGCCGGAGAAAATGTTGATCTTAAATTCTTTTCCTTCAGCGTGAAGACGTTCAGCCATTTCTGCTATCGCAGTCGGAACCACTTTTGGAGCTCCCGGGGCTGTGAAACCGGAAAGACCAACGTTGTCGCCATTATGAAACAACGATGCGGCCTCCTGGGGTGATAAGACAGGAAATCTCATTTTGTATATTTTTAGTTGTTTCCACATGCGGAAAAATGACCGGCTCTCTCAATGTTGTGCAACACCATAAACATTCTTCCGCATTTTATTCGCAAAATTAGCGAATTAATTCCATTCAACCAACCGTATTGGCATAAAAAGCACAGAGCGACAGGATAAAAAAGCGAGTATTCAGCAACAAGTTGACGTGCCTGTATTGTTATAAGTAGTAGGTCTTATCAAGTAAGTACCTACACCAATAAATCATCTCATTGAAGTCATTTACGAAATATGAATACAAACGACACTTCGTCTCACATCTCCACATCCCCCGGAGCTATTCCCGATGTCTCCACAAATACCTCCTCCCTCATTCCCTCTACCACATCCGTCTCCGATTCCGGACATTCCTACAAGAATGCGGTCAGGGAATACTTGGGGAAAGGACTGCGCTATGTCGTTCCACTCGTCATATCGGTATGCCTTCTTATATGGCTGTTTCATAAAGTCAATTTCCATGACGTAGTGACTACGGTCAAGGATGGATGCAATTTCTGCTGGATTGCAGTGATGATGCTTCTGACCATGCTGTCGCGCATGATCCGTGGAGTGAGATGGGGTCTTCAGCTTCGTGCTGCCGGCGTGAAGAGAATGCCGGTGGTGTGTGAATGGGTCACGATATGGGGAGCGTATGCCCTCAACATCGTCTTTCCGCAGCTCGGCGAGGCGTGGCGGTGCGTGTTTGTTAGCCGCAGGGAGAAGACGCAACTCTCCACCGTAATCGGCACGGATGTGGGCGACCGGGGTTCAGACCTCGTGGTCATCCTTGTGCTGCTGGGCGTGTCGCTCGTGGTGGCACACCCTTTCATCTCTGATTTCATCAACAGATACTCCCTCGGAAGAGATATGCGCGACATTACTGACGACCCTGTGGTATGGATAGGTCTCGGCATCGTCGTCGGCGGCTTATGGGCGATACTGCATTTCTGCAAGACTATGATATGGGTGAAACGTCTCGACACCAATCTCGACAGGATATGGGATGGCTTCAAAGTGATATTCACCATGAAGAAATGGTGGCTCTATCTCCTGCTGACCATTGCAATATGGGTATGCTATTTCCTTCAGACGTATGTAGTGTTCTTCGCATTCCCGTTCACACACAAACTCATCACCGACCCCCACATGGCGTATGGGCTAATTCCGGGGCTGGTGGTGTTTGTATTCGGATCGATGTCAATGGCGATACCCTCCAACGGCGGTCTTGGTCCCTGGAACCTTGCCATCATGTTCGCTCTCTCGCTTTTTGGCATATCCAACACTGAAGGGACAGCATTCAGCATCGTGATGTGGAGCTGCCAGGCTATTATGATCATTGCGCTTGGAGTATTCTCCGCAATATACGTTTCCACCACGTCCGGCAAAGGTGGAGATACCACACAAAATACATCGACATCAGCCGCAAAGGCATAATAAAACTCCCGGCATAGTTTCGACCATGCCGGGAGTTTCATATTTTCAAGCAGTAAGAAGGAACTTACTTCTTAGCGATTTTCTTGTAGCCGTACTGAGCATCCTTGCCAAGTTCCTCCTGGATGCGGAGAAGCTGGTTGTATTTAGCCATACGGTCAGAGCGGCTTGCAGAACCGGTCTTGATCTGACCAGCGTTTGTAGCCACAGCGATGTCAGCGATAGTAGCGTCCTCAGTCTCGCCTGAACGGTGAGAGATGACAGCTGTGCAGCCGTTGCGCTGAGCCATCTCAACTGCACGGAGAGTCTCAGTGAGTGAACCGATCTGGTTAACCTTCACGAGGATTGAGTTAGCGCAACCCTCAGCGATGCCACGCTCGAGATATTTAACGTTAGTAACGAAGAGGTCGTCACCTACGAGCTGGCAACGGTCACCGATACGGTCGGTAAGCATCTTCCAGCCTTCCCAGTCGTTCTCAGCCATACCGTCCTCGATAGAGTCGATAGGATATTCGTTAACGAGTTCCTCCATATAGTCTACCTGCTGCTCGCGAGTACGCTTGGGAGCGTCTGCACCCTGCTTCCAAGTATAATCGTAGATACCATCTTTGTAGAACTCAGAAGAAGCAACGTCAAGACCGATAGTCACGTCCTTACCGGGCTCGTAACCTGCTTTCTTGATAGCCTCCATGATTACGTTGAGAGCGTCCTCAGTACCGTCAAGGTTGGGAGCGAAACCACCCTCGTCACCTACAGCTGTGGAAAGACCACGAGCCTTAAGCACTGACTTGAGGTTGTGGAATACCTCTGTACCCATACGGATAGCCTCTTTGAAGCAGCATGCGCCTACAGGACGGATCATGAACTCCTGGAAGCAGATGGGAGCGTCAGAGTGAGCACCACCGTTGATGATGTTCATCATAGGCACGGGGAGCACGTAGCTATTTGCACCACCGATATATTTGTAAAGGGGAAGACCGAGATAGTCAGCGGCTGCCTTAGCAACTGCGAGAGAAACGCCGAGGATAGCGTTTGCACCGAGGTTAGATTTTGTCGGAGTGCCGTCGAGAGCGATCATAGCCTCGTCTACTGCAATCTGATCAAGTGCGCTCATACCTTTGAGAGCCTCAGCGATAGGACCGTTCACGTTAGCTACGGCTTTCTGTACGCCTTTGCCCATGTAGCGGCTCTTGTCGCCGTCACGAAGCTCAAGAGCCTCGTTTACGCCTGTAGATGCTCCGGAGGGAACAGCTGCACGACCGAATGCACCGCTTTCGAGATATACGTCAACTTCTACTGTAGGATTGCCACGGGAATCAAGCACCTCGCGACCGATAATCTTTTCAATTTTCATGTCTTGAATATGATTTAAAACATTAGTTCTCAATATTTATTTTAAGCGACGACCCGCAACGTTCTATTTTCTTTCCTACTGCCGCCGCTCTTCTAAAAGGATGGCATACCCTTTTCGTCTGCAAATTTAGAAATAATTTCTCATATTATCCATATTCCACGAAATTTTTTAACCAATTTTACATCCTTTTATATCAACTTACCTCCGGAAAGGGATGGTCTATGACTTATTTTTTGTAATTTAGCGTAATTTTTGAGTCAAAACACAAGCTGACCATAAACCAATGACCACACAGCAACTCACCGACCTGACCCTCTCGATGCTCGCGTTCGTGCCAAATGACCGGCAGCTCGCGCTTATCCATGCCCTATCCTCGTTTATCATCAACAGGGGACCTCGCGACGTATTCGTACTTAACGGATATGCCGGTACGGGAAAGACCTCCGTGATGGGTGCCACGGTGAAGGCATTGCGCATGTCAAACGTCAAGACATTCCTTCTCGCCCCGACGGGAAGAGCTGCGAAAGTGGCGGCGGCAATGTCAGGCGACAAGGCTTCGACCATACACAAACGTATCTTCCGCGGCGACTCCACAAACCCAAGCAACACCACATTCTTCCTCGCCGAGAATAAGGATGCCTACTCCTTATTTATAGTGGATGAGGCTTCACTCGTCACCGACGGTCAATCCTTCTCCTCATCGCTGCTTCAGCAAATGTGTCGCCACGTCTATGGTGCTCCCGGATGTGCCATGATTTTAGTGGGGGATCTCGCACAGCTTCCCCCGGTGGGACAGTCGGACAGCCCCGCGATGAATCCGGAACGATTAAGGCAGATTGGACTGAACCCGATATTCTTCACCCTCGACCTCCCCGTGAGGCAGTCGGCAGGGAGTGGGATACTCCACAACGCCACCATCATCCGGAAGTTTCTTTTCGGCAACCAAGACAGCAGCCAGTTCAGTCTCTACACACGCAACTTTCCCGACGTGACGGTCATATCATCACAGGAACTTGCCGACTCGCTATCCGACTCATGGGGCAGCGTCGGACAGGATGAGACGCTAATAGTCACACGTTCGAACCGACGCGCCAATAATTTCAACCGCGCAATACGCAACATGGTAATGTATGCCGACGCGCCACTCCAGCAAGGCGACCGCATCGTGATTGCCAAGAATGATTATTATTGGAGCAAGATCAACAAGCTGAAGAATTTCATAGCCAACGGAGAGACAGCGGAAGTGACATGGGTAGGTAAGAATGAGAAGGCTTACGGCAGATGGTTTGCGGAAGTGGAGCTGAAACTGCCCGACACCCCTACTCCGGTGGCAGCCAAAATCATGCTCCGCAGCCTTATCGCCGACGGTCCGACAGTGCCGCGTGAAGAGATGGAACGTTTTTACAACCGCGTCATGGCGGAGTATGACGGAGAACTCTCTCATAAGATAAAGGGTGCTCTTGAAGACCCGTTCTATAATGCCCTGCATGCCAAATATGCTTACTGCGTCACCTGCCACAAGGCTCAGGGAGGACAATGGCGACACGTCTACGTCGACATGGGTGCCATAGATCCCGAGGCGATCGGGAGCGATTTCTACCGCTGGCTCTACACTGCCGTGACACGCGCCACGGAACGCCTTTTCATCATAAATCCCAGTATACCCTGCGTCTGACCCGGAGTGAGATTTCTCATGACAAGATTTCTTGTATTATATCATGCCAAAATGACGGTATAAACCGCATTATGACCTCTTATTGAAGAAATATTTCTCTAATACAGATATTTTTCGTAACTTTGTCGCCAAAAGTTTCGAACATTTTATCCCAAAGGTAAAAAACAACAACAGATTAAGAATGAAAGCATACGTTTTCCCGGGCCAGGGTGCTCAGTTCGTAGGCATGGGTAAAGACCTCTACGAGACAAATGCAGAAGCTCGCAAACTCTTTGACGAGGCAAACGAGATTCTCGGTTTCCGTATCACAGACCTCATGTTTGAAGGCACAGAGGACGACCTCAAGCAGACAAAGGTGACACAGCCCGCCATCTTCCTCCACAGCGTGATTCTCGCCAAAAGTCTTGGCGACGAGTTCAAGCCAGACATGGTAGCCGGTCACAGCCTCGGAGAGTTCTCAGCACTCGTGGCAGCCGGTGCTCTCTCATTTGAGGAGGGACTCAAACTTGTGTCAGCCCGTGCACACGCCATGCAGAAGGCATGTGAGGCACGCCCCTCAACAATGGCAGCAGTGCTTGCGCTTCCCGATGCCAAGGTAGAGGAGCTTTGCGCTGAAGTAGACGACGTTGTTGCTCCCGCCAACTACAACTGCCCCGGTCAGGTGGTAATCTCCGGCACAGTGGAAGGTATTGATGCCGCATGCGAGAAGATGCTTGCTGCCGGTGCAAAACGTGCAATGAAGCTTAAAGTGGGCGGTGCGTTCCATAGCCCTCTCATGCAGCCTGCACAGGAGGAGCTCGCAGAGGCTATCGCAGCAGCGAAATTCCAGACTCCCGTATGCCCCGTATATCAGAATGTAGACGCCAAGCCTCACACAGATCCTGAAGAGATCAAGGCTAACCTCATCAAGCAGCTCACCGCTCCGGTGCGTTGGACTCAGGACGTAGAGGCTATGATCGCTGACGGTGCCGATGAATTTATCGAGCTTGGTCCCGGCTCTGTGCTTCAGGGTCTGGTGAAGAAAATCAACCGCGGAGTTGCCACTTCCGGCAAGCAGTAATCACCACGCAAAAAGGAGACACTCATTATGAACGTAGCAATAGTAGGCGCCAGTGGCGCAGTAGGTCAGGAGCTTCTCAAAGTGCTTGACGAGCAGAATTTTCCCGTAGACAATCTGCGTCTCTTCGGTTCGCCGCGCAGCGCAGGTTCAGAGTATGAGTTCCGCGGCAAGAGAGTGGTTGTAGAGCTTCTGTCGAAAGATTCCGACTTCTCCGGCATAGACATTGCCTTCACTTCAGCCGGTGCGGGCACTTCAAAGGAATATGCCGACGTGATCACTCGCCACGGTGCAGTCATGATCGACAACAGCAGCGCGTTCCGTATGGATGCTGACGTGCCTTTGGTGGTGCCGGAAGTAAACGGAGAGGATGCCCTCGACCGTCCGCGCAATATAATCGGCAACCCTAACTGTACAACGATACAGATGGTGGTGGCTCTGAAGCCTATCCACGACCTCTCCCCCATCCGCCGTGTGCACGTGGCAACTTATCAGGCTGCCAGCGGCGCGGGTGCTGCTGCCATGCAGGAGCTTATCAACCAGTATAAGGAGCTTGCCGACGGCAACGCGCCGACAATCGAGAAGTTTGCTTATCAGCTTGCATTCAACCTCATCCCCCACGTAGACGTGTTTACCGAAAACGGCTATACGAAGGAGGAGATGAAGATGTATAACGAGACGCGTAAGATCATGCATTCCGACGACATCAAGGTCAGCGCAACGTGTGTGCGCGTTCCCGTTCTGCGTGCTCATAGCGAGGCTATCTGGCTTGAGACTGAGCGTCCGCTCTCTACAGAGGAGGTGCTTGCTGCCTTTGAGAAGGCTCCAGGTCTGATCGTCAAGGATAATCCTGCCGAGAAGGAATACCCGATGCCGCTCGACATCACAGGCAAGGATCCCGTATATGTAGGACGTCTGCGCAAAGATCTCTGCGATCCCAACGGGCTCAGCTTCTGGGTAGTAGGCGACCAGATAAAGAAAGGCGCCGCCCTCAACGCCGTCCAGATCGCGCTCTGGCTCCTTGAGCATGACGACCGCCTGAAAAAGTAAGACGAAATATACAATCGGTAATCAAAAAAATCACCCCCGCAGTCATTTCTCATAGACTACGGGGGTGATTTTTATTAACTAATCCATATATGCTTCTGTGGGAATCGGATTAGCGTTCGGCACGCATGGGATTGGAAAGGAAATCCTCGTAGGCGAGTCGCAATCCATCGGGAAGTTCTGTCCTGTAGTTCCATCCGAGAGCCTGCGCCTTGCTCACGTCAAGGAGTTTGCGGGGCGTGCCGTTAGGTTTGGAAGTATCCCATACAATCCTCCCTTCATAACCGACAGTCTTTGCCACAAGTTCGGAAAGCTCCTTTATTGTCAGTTCCTTCCCGGTGCCGGCATTCACAGTCTCGTTGCCACTGTAATTATTCATCAGGAACACACAGAGGTTTGCAAGGTCATCCACGTAAAGGAACTCCCGGAGCGGACTGCCGTCGCCCCAACATACCACTTCCTTCAATCCATTCTCCTTTGCCTCGTGGAAGCGACGGATAAGAGCCGGAAGCACATGGCTATGCGTAGGATGATAGTTATCGTTCGGTCCATATAGGTTTGTAGGCATCACCGATATATAGTCGGTGCCATACTGACGGTTTAGATACTCGCAATATTTCAGACCACTGATCTTCGCCAAGGCGTATGCCTCATTCGTCTGTTCGAGAGAGGAGGTCAACAGACATGATTCGGGCATCGGCTGAGGGGCAAGACGCGGGTAAATACAGGATGAACCGAGAAATTCCAGTTTCTTGCAACCGTTGCGCCACGCAGCGTTTATGACGTTCATCTCAAGCATCATGTTCTGATACATGAAATCTGCCGGATGCGATGCGTTTGCCTCAATTCCGCCCACCTTTGCTGCTGCCAAAAACACGTATTCCGGACGTTCGGCGGCAAAGAAATCATCCACTGCCTTTTGATTCACAAGATCAAGTTCGGCATGAGTACGGGTGATAATATTCTCATATCCTTGACGTTTCAACTCCCGCACAATGGCAGAGCCTACCATTCCGCGATGACCCGCCACGTAAATTTTTGAATTCTTTTCCATAAATTCATCTAATGATTAACAACGTAACCTCCTTAAATTATTTCATACGACCAATCAGAAATAGTGCGTAATTCCGTAGAGAAATTCACGCCCACCTTCACCACAGTCCTGTCCCTTGCCTCCCATGACAAAGAATATCCTTTAGATGATATTTGACGCAATGCCTCGGAAGGATTCCGATCAATCTTAAATTCAAACACATAGACTCGCCACGGAGTCTGCGCCACCATGTCAACCCTTCCGGCTGATCGCGAAACCTCACATTCTGAGTTTGCTCCTAACATCATAAATATCATATACAGGCACAAGTGAAGATGTTTCTCCATAGGTTTGTTATCAATAATCTGATATGGCACACTTGCCAACAACCCTTTAAGAGTACGCATCATTCCATCTACATCGCCATTATTAATAGCCCTGCGTAGTGTCTGCTGTATGTCTTCAATCTCAAATCCGGCATCACCCTCCACAAACTCAGGAATAAGAAGATTGACCAAAGAAGACTGCACTTCCTGATTGGGTATACCAAGGCGATAATAACCGTCGCCATCAAAATCCCGTATGGTCAGATAACCTGTCTGGAAAAACAGAGACAATGGATTATCAACTGAAAACGGAGTAGACAATTTTTCAAACGACACCCACTTTTCTGTCAAGTCTTCTAATCTAAAACGAGATTTCTTTAAGAACTTTGCCAATATCCTTGACGAACCGGTCATTATCCAATATGGATCCAATTGCCTGGAATCTAATGCACTCAATAGACTAAATGGATTGAATACGTATTCCTTTGCACGTGTAAACCGATAGCCGTCATATTTATTTGTCAACAATTCTATCGTCTTGTCACATGGATAATTATACGATTCCGCAAGTTCCTTTATTCCTGATGACAAATAACGCAACATCTCCTCCTTTGTAATACCGAGCAACGTGCCGAAACGTGCGTCCATACTTATATCCGACGGATTATTAAATCCGGAAAAGAGCGTTGTGTTGCGAAACCGCGACACCCCGGTGACGAATGCAAATTTTATATAACGGTCTTGCGATTTAAGTACAGAAAAGAATGGGCGTAAAGCCACTGTCGCTTGCTGCAACTTCTCCTCATCCTGAAGAAGATCAAGAATACCCTTGTCGTATTCATCAATCAGCACCACCACATTCCTACCCGTTTTCTTTGCCAATATCCTTATCAATTCAGAGAACAGACTTCCCAACGTGTATTCATCCGGATACCAACCGTCTTTTTCGGGATCAACGCCATATTCCTCCGCAATATTTTTGATCATGAGACGTAAATCCTTCTCAAAATTCAGGATTTCACACTCGTTCATTGTTGCAAAATCAATATGCACTACCGGATATTCAATCCATTCTTTCTCCAGATCGTATATTGTCAAGCCTTCAAACAACTCTTTCTTACCTTTGAAAAAAGCTTCCAAAGTAGATAATAAAAGACTCTTTCCAAATCTGCGCGGACGCGACATGAAATAATATTTCTTACGGAATAATTCCGGAAATATTGAGGTCTTGTCTATATATACGTAGCCACCCTTCCGCAATTCCTCGAAAGACTGCACTCCAATCGGATATTTTATAGAATCATCAGGCATATTAAAATGTAGTGATTTATTTCTGATAAACTTCAATGCAAAAATAAACAAATCACATGACATTTCAAAATCCGGAAATCGCCCAAGAATAAATTGATAACGTCATAAATGAAAAATTCAGTGCCCACTTCCGTTTGCAGGTTAAGCTACAAATGGAAGTGGGCACTTAGACACTTACCCCATACAATACCAGATGAGGTTTTCTATGGATTATTCCATGTTATTTCGCACGTTTGCTATCCCAGATAAGGTAGCCGATGAGAAGCAGGTAAGCCACGCATCCGAGCATCTGCGTCATCTCGTAGCTGCCTGGAGTCTGATATTCAAACCCTACGAAGCGGGTGATTGCAGCAAACACACCGAACAATGCACCGCCGGCGATAAGACCCGACGAAATCAGAGTGCCACGGTCACGACGGGCATCATTGACAACCTTATCCTTGGAAGAATTGCTGACGTAGTATGCGATAGCACCGCCGACAAGCATCGGAGTATTGAGCGACAAGGGGATGAACATACCCAGACAGAATGCCAATGCCGGCACACCAAGCCAGTTAAGGATGCAGGCAAGAATAGCACCTACCATATACAGAATCCATGGAGTGTCACCACCCATCATAAGCGGCTCAATCACCTTTGCCATTGCATTTGCCTGCGGAGCCACAAGCGCATCATCTCCGGTGAAACCATACACCTGGTTGAGAAGCATGATGACACCACCGACTGTAGCCGCCGACACGAGAGTGCCGAGGAATTTCCAACTCTCCTGCTTCTTTGGAGTGGAACCGAGCCAATAACCGATCTTGAGGTCGGTCACAAAACCGCCTGCCATCGAGAGTGCCGTGCAGACAACACCGCCTATCACCATCGATGCCACGATACCGGATGTGCCGTTAAGACCTATACCAACAAATATCGCGGAAGCGATGATGAGGGTCATAAGAGTCATCCCTGACACGGGATTCGAGCCTACTATCGCAATTGCATTAGCAGCAACAGTAGTGAAGAGGAATGCTATGACAGTGACTACAAGCCATGCCACGAATGCCTGCCACAACGTGTTGATAACGCCTGCCCAGAAGAAGATGAGAACTGCTACAAGGGCTATTACGATAAAGAATACGATATGCTTCATCGAGATATCCATCTGCCAACGCTGTTCCTTTACAGAGGATGCACCACCTTTAAGCTCTCTGCCGGCGAGTCCGACAGCTTGCTGGATGATGGGCCATGACTTTATGATGCCTATGACACCTGCCATAGCTATACCGCCGATGCCTATCAGTCGCGCATAATCCTTAAACAACGCATCCGATGACATTGACACCAGTTCCGGGCTGCCATACGTGCCCATCAGCGGGATTATGATCCACCATACGAATATCGATCCGGCGAATATTACAAAAGCGTATTTCAGACCCACGATGTAGCCCAATCCGAGAAGAGCCGCACCCGTATTGCAACTGAGCACCAGCTTAGTCTTCTCCGCCAAAACCTGTCCGGCAGTAGATGCCATTGAAGTCACCATCTCTGCCCACCATCCGAACGTAGCCACAAGATAATCGTAGATACCGCCTATGAGCGACGCCACGACAAGAGTCTTTGCCTGTCCTCCCTCGGCTGAATCCTTCGACTGGCTCGACACGAGCACCTGAGTGGTGGCTGTTGCCTCCGGGAAGGGATACTTGCCGTGCATGTCTTTCACGAAATATTTACGGAACGGGATAAAGAATAATATTCCGAGTATGCCGCCCAATAACGACGACAGGAATATCTGATAGAACTCCACCGTGATGTCGGGATACTTCGCCTGAAGGATGAAGAGAGCGGGGAGGGTGAAGATCGCTCCCGCCACAATCACACCCGAACATGCGCCGATGCTCTGTATAATCACATTCTGTCCCAATGGATTCTTCTTGCCGAGGGCATTGCTCAACCCCACGGCTATTATGGCGATCGGGATAGCCGCCTCAAACACCTGTCCCACTCTCAGACCGAGATATGCGGCAGCCGCCGAGAAGATTATCGCCATTACAATACCGGTGACTACTGAATAAGGAGTCACCTCTTTCTGGTCGTGGGCGGGATGCATCACAGGTGTGTAGCTCTCGTCAGCCCCCAGTTCGCGAAAAGCGTTTTCCGGCAGTCCGGTGCCGGTCATGATGTCGTCTTCGTTCTCTTTCATGTAATGTATATGTTTTATGATTAGATTTGTCAAGCAGCATGACTAAGCCGTCAAGACTTCCACTTGCGCGAATTTAATAAAAAATTAGTTGTTTTAAAAATTTTTTGTAATTTTGTATGTCACTTATCAACTGATATCTGTTACTCATTATTATACACCTATAAATCTCAAACAGCATGATAGACAATATCTCTTTGATGCACCGCGCAAAGGCGCAACTTGCCGACAATTGGATGAATGCGGCAATCGGCACACTGATCTACCTCGTCATCATGGGTGCGGCATCGTGCACCTACATCGGCGAACTCGTTCTCTTCGGATCGCTATCGTTCGGCTACTTCCTATTCATCGGCTGTCTTGTCGACACAAAGGCAATGAACCTCAACCTACTTTTCAAGGGCTTCGACCGTTTCGTAGAGACGCTAATTGCCGGATTGCTTTACTCCGTAGCAGTCAGCATCGGCACCGCCCTACTGATTGTGCCGGGCATTATCATCGGTCTGGGCTTCTCCATGACGTTCTTCATCATGGCAGATGATCCCAATATCTCCGGCATCGACGCCCTAAAGATGAGCTGGAACCTCATGAACGGACAAAAGATGAATCTCTTCTGCCTATACCTCCGCTTTATAGGCTGGATGATTCTCGCAATCATCACCTGCGGCATCGGTTACCTCTGGCTGGCACCCTACATGACCGCCACAACCCTTAACTTCTACCGCCAGCTCCGCTACGGCACCTGCTGACACATCATGCACATCCGTTCACGACATCATGCACATCATGCCGTGACATCATGCACATCATATATTTGTGAGCATTTTGCACAACACAATATATGATGTGCTTGATGTTTTATCATGATGTGCATAATGTTTATGCTTGATGTTTGTGCATGATGTATTTTTTTGGGGATACCGTTTAAACTTTCGCAGGCGACAGATGTCATAAGAAAGATTGAATTACGATGAAACTATGAACTTAAAATTTCTAATGCCCGTATGCATGGGCATTCTCCCTCTGACGGCTCTCGCTGCCGGAGACATTACAGGTAAGGTTATCAACAAGGAAACAGGCGATCCGATGGATTTCGTGACTGTGCAGCTCGTGAATGCAGCTACCGGCAAACCTCTTCCGATCGGCACCAATACCGATGAGAATGGCGTATTCATTCTAAAAGGTGTGAAGGATGGCAAATATATAGTCAAGATTTCAAATGTAGGCAGTATAGACCAGGAGCGTCCGGTAGAAGTGAAGAAGGACGACATTGATCTCGGCACACTCCGTCTTGCAGACGACACTAAACTTCTTCAGGAAGTGGTGGTAGAAGGGATACGCAGCCAGATGCGTTTCGAACTCGACAAAAAAGTGTTTAGCGTAGACGCCAACGTCACAGCCGCCGGGCAATCAGCATCCGAACTTCTCGAATCAATACCATCCGTAGAAGTTGACCAGGATGGTGAAGTGTCGCTCCGAGGCAACTCCTCAGTGACAATATGGATAAATGGCAAGGAATCCGGACTTACCGCCGACAATCGTGCGCAGATTCTCGAACAGATTCCGGCAGAGACCATCGACAAAATCGAGGTCATCACCAACCCTTCGGCGAAATACAGTCCGGAAGGCACTGCGGGCATCATCAATATCGTACTCAAGAAGAACCGTAAGGCGGGATATTACGGAAGTGCCGAAATAAGCGGCAACTCCCGTGGCGGCGGCAATGCAGGTGTCAATGTCAATCTCAACAGCAGTAAGGTCGATGCTTTCGCCGGCGTGGGATTCCGTATGCGCCATGCAAAGGGCGGCTCCTTAATGAACCGTGAGTTTACCAACGGCACATACACAAAATCCGAAGGGGAAAGCCCATCGCATGGCAACGGACTATTCTTCCGTCTCGGAGCTACGGTGCATCTGACTGACAAGGACGACATTGCAGCCAATGGATTCGGAATGTTTGGTCACAACTGGGGACATTCCACTACCAACTACCATTCCAACGTTCCCGGCAACTGGCTATCTAACCTTGATTATTCCCACAACCGTGGCGACCACCGTGGTGCACATGCCGAACTTAGCTACACACATAAATGGCGCGACAATCACGTGCTTGACATCACAGGCTCGTTCAACAATTGGAGCGGACCAAACAACAGGTCGTACCTTCAGGATATCACATACGCTGACCGCGAGGAGACAATCTACCAGGAGCAGAACATGGACATGAGCAACCGTTCGTGGGAAGTGAAAGTGGACTATACTAACCAGTTCAACGAATATCTGAAGCTCGAGGCTGGCTATAATGGCAACTTCGGCAAGGAAAATACCCCTACCGACACCTATACCGGCACCTCTGCCGCCGATATGACCCAAGATCAGGATCTCTACAACCGCTTCATATATAAGAACAATATCTCCGCACTCTATGCGACGCTGGGCGGCAAGGTTAAGAACTTCAGTTTCTCAGCCGGATTGCGTGCCGAGAGCTGGCAGGTACGCACCCGCTCGCTTGGGTTCGGTCAGACGGAGAGTGACGTCGAGGAGTTTAAGAAAAACAATTTCGCGCTCTTCCCCTCGGCTTTCATCTCATGGTCGCTTCCACATGACAACGAGATGCAGATCAACTATACCCGTCGTCTGCGTCGCCCGTGGGGAGGAATGCTCAACTCGTTCCGCGACATATCAGATCCCACCAACATATCATACGGTAATCCGGAGTTGGAACCTATGTATTCAAACGCCTTCGAGTTGAACTACATCAAGAGCTGGACCTACCACATGATAAGCCTCTCAGCATACATGCGCACATCCACCAACATGATGAACCGCATCAGCTATCTTGACAACGACGTCATGTACACCACCTGGGCGAACGTGGCTGATCAAGTAAATTCGGGATGTGAGATTGTGGTGAAGAACTCCCTTTTCAAAAGCCATCTTGACCTCACCACCACCGTCAATCTATACAACAACCATATCAGTGCGTGGAACTACGACTTCAAGTCGGAAAGCGGCAACATCGTACCCATCAGCGGCGACAAGCAGAACAGTTTCGCATGGGATGCCCGAATGATGGCAAACGTTCGTCTCCCCTGGTCGCTCTCGCTTCAGGCTACAGGCAACTACAATTCTAAGATGCTCTCTGCACAAGGTTCTCGTCAGGGAGGCTGGAGCGTCGACCTTGGCGTGAGAAGAGTGTTTGGAGCATGGTCATTCTCCGTCAACTGCCGCGATCTCTTCGATTCGCGACGATTCAAGAGCACAACCACCGGACCTGACTACACGCAATATAACGAAAGATGGAGAAACGGACGCACCGTCCGCCTCACCATCAAATATTCATTCGGCAACATGAAAGCCAAACCGTCGAAAAATGAGGGCGAACCCATGGACGGCAGCGGCTATGGCGACTGCGGCGATATGTAGGTGTCACTTGCGGTCATACGAGCCTACAGATTGAAATAGAACGTGCCTGTTGACAATACTGTGTAGAAATCATAGTAGACGCCACGAAGGTAATAATTGGTGTTGTAAGCCGCCACGTTCAGACCACGGTTCCACATGTCGGTCCAAGGATTGTAGGCAGCCAGCACGGTGACATCGTAATCAACACCATTGTAGACGTAAGCTACCCTCATCGGTATTGTTCGCCACACTCCCGTAGCATCATATCCGCATGCAATGACGTTGGTCTCCCCCTGATTGGTCCACGACGGTGAGGGTATGGGCGCGGAAGGATAGTTAGTCCATCCCGGACCCCAGCCGGGTCCCCAGCCTGCCCCCCAACCGGGACGATAACCCGGCATGCTTGGCGACGGGATCACCGGACCGGGCATTCCACTCCCTATAGGATTAGGTCTGAAACTGCCACCTGTGCCCGGAGCCGGCAGACTGTTCTGGGCATATATGGACATCGCCGACAACACAGCGACAAACAACACAACCAATACACGGAGCAAGCCTCTTGCTCCGTTTCTCTTTTTATATACATCCTCTTTCATAGCATATCCTCACTTTCCTATAATATTTAATATCAATTAATATTTAATATCAATCTGATCTCCATTGTTTGAATAGAGCAAAATTCAATCATTTTCACTTACAACAAATTGAGACAGGTAAAAGGTCGGGGAGTTTTTCATCCGAAATCCCAAAATTTACACTTTTTATGACAATCTCACTGCGTCATTCCCATTTTTTTTGTAAATTTGCAAATTAATAATCACAATAGGCTCCACGGGGCCCCGATAACCTTCAACAAATAATGGCAAAACAGGAAGACGTTTTCAAGACCATTGTAGCCCATGCTAAGGAATATGGGTTTGTGTTTCAATCAAGCGAAATTTACGACGGACTCTCCGCAGTGTATGACTACGGACAGAATGGCGTTGAACTAAAGAATAATATCAAACGCTACTGGTGGGAAGCGATGACAATGCTCCACGACAATATCGTGGGTATCGATTCCGCAATCTTCATGCATCCGACCATCTGGAAGGCATCGGGCCACGTAGATGCGTTTAACGACCCGCTGATCGACAATAAGGACTCCAAGAAACGCTATCGTGCCGACGTCCTCATCGAGGAGGAGATCGCTAAATTCGACGATAAGATCGAGAAAGAGGTGGCAAAGGCTCGCAAACGTTTCGGCGAGAGCTTCGACGAGGCTATGTTCCGTCAGACTAATCCGCGAGTGCTGGAGAACCAGAAGAAGCGCGACGAGCTTCATGAGCGATTCTCCGTGGCAATGAATGCCAATGACCTTGCCAACCTCCGGCAAATCATCCTTGACTATGAGATCGTGGATCCGATTTCAGGCACACGCAACTGGACTGACGTGCGCCAGTTTAACCTCATGTTCAAGACTGAGATGGGTTCCACTGCCGATGGTGCAATGGAGGTATACCTGCGTCCGGAGACAGCACAGGGCATTTTCGTAAACTACCTCAACGTGCAGAAGACAGGTCGCATGCGTATCCCCTTCGGTATCGCTCAGATCGGCAAGGCATTCCGCAACGAGATTGTGGCACGCCAGTTCATCTTCCGTATGCGTGAGTTTGAACAGATGGAGATGCAGTTCTTCGTTCGTCCCGGTGAAGAATTGAAATGGTTCGACAAATGGCGTCAAACCCGTCTGCGCTGGCACAAGGCTCTCGGACTCGGAGATGAGAAATATCGTTTCCACGACCACGAGAAGCTTGCCCACTATGCAAATGCAGCTACCGATATCGAATTTCAGATGCCGTTCGGATTCAAGGAAGTGGAGGGTATCCATTCCCGCACGAACTTCGACCTCTCCCAGCACGAGAAATTCTCAGGCAAGAAAATACAATATTTTGACCCAGAACTAAACGAAAGCTATGTGCCCTACGTTATAGAGACATCTATCGGTGTTGACCGTATGTTCCTTAGCGTATTGTGCAGCTGCTACGAAGATCAGCAGCTGGAGGGTGGCGACCACCGCGTGGTGCTTCATTTCCCGGCTCCGCTTGCTCCGGTGAAATGTGCAGTTCTCCCTCTCGTGAAGAAAGATGGTCTTCCGGAGAAAGCACGCGAGATCCAGCATAAGCTACGCTTCGACTTCACCTGTCAGGTGGATGAGAAAGACTCCATCGGCAAACGCTATCGTCGTCAGGATGCAATCGGCACACCTTATTGCATCACCGTCGATCATCAGACTCTCGAAGACAACACCGTCACCATGCGCCACCGCGACTCGATGGAGCAAGAGCGCGTCAACGTTGACGACCTTGAGAAGATACTTGCAGAGAAAGTGAGCCTCAACAGCCTTCTCCGCAAACTCCTTTGATAAAACCCCATACCACGCCGCCGGCATACCCGGCTATACCGGAGATACAGGCGGCGTGCATAATGTTTAATTAGAACCCGTAATCTTTAATTAGAATATGAGAAAATTCACGTGTAAACTCCTACTTGCCGTTTCTGCATTTGCGGGAGCAAGTTCTCTCTCTTCTTGCAACTACAACTCCCTCGTGGAGCAACAGCAAGGTGTGGATCAGGCTTGGGCTCAAGTGGAAAACCAATACCAACGTCGTGCTGACCTTATCCCGAATCTGGTCAATACCGTAAAGGGGTATTCCACTCATGAGAGCGAGACCCTGACGAAAGTGACTGAGGCAAGAGCCAAGGCTACCTCAATAACCATAGACGCGGACAACCTCAATGAGGAGACCCTCGCAAAATTCCAGGAAGCGCAAGGCGAGCTGTCGCAGGCGTTGAAATCTCTTCTGGCTGTCACGGAAGCTTATCCCGACCTGAAAGCCAATGAGAATTTTATGAATCTCCAGACCCAGCTCGAAGGCACCGAGAACCGTATTGCCACCGAGCGAATGAGATATACGGAAGCGGTGAAGGAATACAACACCAGCATAAAGAAATTCCCGACGATGATTTATGCCGGATGGTTCGGGTTTAAGGAGAAACCTCAGTTCAAGGCTGAAGCCGGAGCCCAGAAGGCACCGGAAGTGAATTTCTGATACTTCTTCATAACATAATCTATGCGAATTAAAAAATTCGGATTTCTCTTGCTCCCCACCCTTATCTTCGGAATGTCGTCCTGTCTCAGCGACGACAAACAGGAAGACTATTCCGGATGGCGTCAGGAGAATATATCCTACATTGAGAAAGCTGAAGCCGAGACCGAAAATGGCAAAGCCAAGTATGAGAAGATCATCCCTAAGTGGGATAAATCATCTTTCGTGCTCATGGACTGGCACAACGACCGCACGGAGACGGAGCGCAATCTGTCGCCTCTCGACAACTCCACCTGCAACGTCAAATATCTCCTGACAAACATCAAAGGGGATACGCTCGACAGTTCCTATGCCTTGACCGACAGTATTTTCAAATGCAAGCCGAATGAAATGATCACCGGTTTCTGGATTGCGTTGACCAACATGCACATCGGCGACTCAGTAACCACCGTCATACCCTACACAGCCGGCTACGGTGCCTACGGCTCCGGTTCGGTCCCCCCCTTCTCCACCCTTATCTTCCAGATCAAGCTCCTCAGCATCCCCGGTCTGGAAAAATAATCACTAATAGAATAAAAGAAAAAGAAAGAGTAAAAGACTCGCGGGTCTTTTACTCTTCCCTTTTTCCAAGACCCGGCAGTTTCGTCACTCGAAGAGTGATCCAAGTCCGGACAGATTCAATCTGTCCCCCTCTCTACCAAATCCCCATCAAAATCCAAAGACACAAACAAAATCTATGAAGCATACAATCCTATCCATATCCGCAATCGCAATCGTATCAGCCCTCCTTACGAGCTGTTCCGCCTGCTCCGAGACGGAACATACCGAAGCCATAACAGCAGAAATCACCGCAGCCCAAATGGCAGGCAGAACCGCAGCACGCGAATACCTCACAAAAGAATGGAAAGACAACGCCGACCTACGTCAGATGCTCGAACTCACCGAAATGCACAAACCGAACCTAATCGACACTGCCCACAGCGAATGTGTGGCGGCATTCGACTCAACATTCATCTCCACAATACGCGCAGTCAACCCCTCCCTCGCCGGCAGAGTCGCCCACATCAAACAGAAGTAGAAGTCAGCAGGGTGCCTTTGCGACCCTCTACGCCGATGCCGAAGAGGGCATAATCGTAGATCACCGGGTCATCGGGACGGAACGTGCGCAATACTGCCGTCAACTGCTCAACACTCTTCCTGTCGTTTGCCTTTCGGCTGATGAGGCCTAATTCTCGCGATATATTGCCTACATGCACGTCAAGCGGAATATAAAGCTTGCTCTTAGGTATGGATTTCCATACTCCCATATCAACTATACCATCATCGCGCACAAGCCAACGCAACGCCATGTTCACGCGTTTCAATGCCGTCTGCTGAAGATTCACGGGGAGACACTGGCTGCAAGTTGCCCCTCCGTTGACGTCGCTCATCAACCTCTGCATCCCCTCTACAAGATTCCATGCCGGGCTTTCAGTATCCCCGCATCCTATCGCTGCGGAGAAAGCATCCAGACTCCCATATTCCGAATATATCCTGTGCATACCTCTAAGGAAATAGCTGAAATGCTCGCCAAACATTGTGCGATGGATATTAAGACGAGGATCAAGGTCTTCGTAGCCCTCATCCATCACGTAGCGATACGGTTCATAATCCATCAGCGCAAGCATCTTTTCTGCATCACGGCAAATCATCTTCCTATTGCCCCAGGCAATGATAGCAGACAGGAACGACACAATCTCTATATCCTGCAACCGGCTGAAACGACGTGGGAACTGCACAGGATCCTCATCTATAAACGACGGATTATTAATTCTCGCCGCCTCTGCATCCAGCAGCTCCCTTATATCCGATAAATCACCGGCACCATTCTCTTCCTTCAAAATCTTTTCCATATCATTTTACTTTTATTTTTTCGGGATCGGATTCACGATTCATGCGGTCAAGGGCTGTCACGACGAAGGTGGAGCCGGAAAGCTGCGAAAGATCGTCGGAGATGAGCACACTATTATATGGCGTCACCGCAATTATAGCCTGTGGGTCATCAAGATCAATCTCCTCCCCTGCGAAAAATTCATATACTACGTATCTGACAGCATCCGTCTCTTCGGGAGTATGGTCATGATATTTCCGCTTACCAGTCCATGTCAGAAACAACCGATCGCCCCGATTCTCCACCTGAAGATCCTTCACACGCGACGGCTTCAACGACTTGTCGCCATATTCCGGAGGCAATGCAATGGTAGACTGATATTTCATCGCAAGCGAATCCGCCACGCCCTTATAGTTACCCGTCACCCAGTAGACATGCCACCAGACATTCCCCTTCACGTTGGGAAGCCTACGCGACAGTTTCACTTTTGTGTCAAGTTCATTCCTGTCGTTATTCCGAGGGTCAGGCGTATTCATAGTCCGCTGCACATCCTGACCTATATACACATCTACCCCGTTGGCATTATCGTTCCACCATTGGGCGAGATGACGGCTTGGCGCAGCCTTCATGTCGAGAGTCCAGTAAAGCTGCGGCGCAAGATAATCAATCCAACCATTCTTCGCCCAAAGAAGTACATCGGCATAAAGGTCGTCATAATTCTGAAGACCGTTGCTGTTACTCCCCCGGCTATCTGTGCTCTTGTTGCGCCATATACCGAAAGGACTCACCCCGAATCTTACCCACGGCTTCTCCGATTTAATCGTGGTGTGGAGTTGCTCAATAAGAAGATCCACGTTATTACGTCGCCAGTCATTACGGTTCATTCCGTTGCCGAACTTCCTGTAGCTTGCATCGTCAGCCTGAAATTTCTTACCATTGGCAGGATATGGATAGAAATAGTCATCAATATGAATGCCATCGACATCATACCTGTCGATGATATCCTTCACCACTTCACAGATAAAATCACGGTTCTCCTTATATGCAGGATCAAAAAATACTTGCCCGTTAAACTTTACAAACCTATGCGGCTCTCTTTTCGACACATGGTCAGCAGGCAGGATATCCTTTGCATTCGATGTGACGCGATACGGATTGAGCCATGCATGAAACTCCATCCCCCTCTTATGTGCCTCCTCTATTGCAAAAGCCATCGGGTCCCATTCCGGATAAGGAGCCTTACCACGTTTTCCGGTAAGCCATGCACTCCATGGCTCAAGTTCCGACCTATACACGGCATCCGCCGTGGGACGCACCTGAAAAATCACTGCATTGCATCCGGCATCCTGAAGCTTCTGCAACTGCGACACTATATATTTCTGCGCTTCGGCAGTAGACTTACTCTGCCATTGCGTCTGCCCTATGACGTGGAGCCACGCACCACGGAATTCCCTTTTCGGATTATCGGCAGCCGACGGCAATCCTGCCATCAACGCCACCCCTGCCAAGAAACTGATTATTCTCCTCTTCATTATCACTCGGTTAATACCACTACAAAATTACGGAAAAATTTTTATTTGTCTCTCCTTTTGAGAATAGAAAAATTGATTATAAATTTGCACAATGAATGGCGTGGAAGGATGGAATGCCTAACCATTTGCCATCCTACTTTATAATCTATACTCTAACAACCTTAAATCATCCCCACTAATGACCCGACAGAGATACGACACACTTATGTCAGACGTGCGCGACTACACGATGATTGTAGTCGGGCAAATATTGTATGCTATAGGCTTCTGCGTGTTTATACTCCCGCATCAGATTGTGATCGGTGGTATGACCGGCGTCGGCACCCTCGTATATTTCGCCACAGGTGGACTAATTCCCGTAGCCGTGACAATGTATGGATGCAACATCGCGCTCCTTATAGCCGGCTTCAGGATGCTCGGAAAGACATTCCTTATACGCACTATTTTCGGTGCTACCGGAATGTCGATATTCATCGGACTTATCGAGAACTATTTCATGAACCATCCCGCACTGCTGCAACAGACCGAAATGAGCATCATACTCGGCGGAATACTCTGCGGTCTGGGCATCGGCACCATCTACGTACACAACGGCACTTCGGGAGGCTCCGACATCATAGCCGCCATGGTGACAAAGAAATCAAACGTCAGCGTCGGCAGAATCCTCATGATGGTGGATATGACAATCGTGGCTCTCACCTTCTTCCTCCCATTCAATGGCACACTTGAAGAGCGCGTGCAGGAGAGCCTGCCAAGGATAATCTACGGATGGATAACCATATTCGTCTATTCCTATATCACCGACACCCTGCTCAACACCAACCGGCAATCAACCCAATTCGTAATATTCTCCAACAAATGGAAAGAGATAGCCGATTCAATCAACACCGATGCCCACAGAGGCGTGACAGTACTTGACGGGACGGGATGGTATACCAAAAACAATGTGAAGATCCTGCTCGTATGGTGCCGCAAGATAGAATCGGTCACTATATTCAGGATCATAAAAAACATCGACAACAACGCATTCATAGCCCAAAGCAATGCCAACGGCGTCTATGGCAAGGGGTTTGACACTATGAAGGTAAAGGCTATAAAGAAGCATAACGCTTGATATGACACCCATACAGATAAACAGACAGCGTGGCTGACAATCGGGTCAGCCACGCTGTCTGTTTATTCATCATTCAATTACCGTGACGTCATTCATAATAGTTCAATCTGGCGGCGGCAAGCTGATATTCATACATGAGATCAAGATATTCCCGGTTTGCCTGAACGAAATAGTTATATTCATTCATATAGTTGAGCAGGGTGATCTGGCGCGCCACAAGAGCCTTCCGGAGGAGCTCAAGCGGAGCCATGTCAGACACTATCGGTGCATATTCCGCTAACGACTGCTCATAATAATCAAGCTGCACGAGATCCTCCTCAAAATCCGCCTTACGCTGGCGCAACATTATCTCTGCATCAAGGAGAGCCAACTCGGCATCCACCACAGCCGCCTTACTGGCATGTTTCCTGCTCCACGATGGAAGACTTATCCCCACGGAGAATCCGTTGAATCTTTCGCCACCTTCCGACTCATGCTCATAGCCTACCGAGAAGCCGGGAAGCCCCGACATCTTCGCTACCTTCAGATTCTGACGCGCCACTTCCGTCTGAAGACGCGCAGCGGCATATCCGGGATCACGCTCCTCTATAAGAGACAGCGTTCCGGCAAGTTTACCCTTGTCAATGGCAGGATATTCATCCCCGGCAAGCCTCACCACCTCATCAATCGGTGCGCCACCATTGAATGCCTGCAATCTTACCAACAGCGCATCCCTGTCACGCTCAAGCTGGTGTAGTTCCCTATGCACACCTATTCGCTCTATTACTGTCTTATTATAGTCGATACGGGTCTCCAATCCCTCCTCAGCGGCACGCTTATAGTAAGACTCCATGCTGTCGAGCCGCGCTGCATATCGGCTCTGATGGCAGATAAGCTGCTGATTATGTATATAATCGATAAGCAATACCCGTGCGTCTCTGCGTGTGTCAAGCATGGAGGATGCTCTTAGAAACTCCAATGCCGACTCGGCTGTGTCTGCCGCCCGCTTCCTCGCAGCATAAAGTCCGGGCCAATCAAACCCTTGACTTACCGACACACCCAATTTATTACCCGCCTCAGCATTAGTGCCCCAGACACGCGAGAACTCAGCCTCCGGACCGGGAAGCACATTCTCCGCACGCATCGTTTCCACTTCTGACACTCCGCGCTTAATTGCGGCTTTTGATTCAAGGTTATTGCTGACCAATATATTCAATGCGTTCTCAAAATCATTGGCATATACGCCTGTCAACGCTGTCGCCACTAAGGCAACCGTCAATAACATGCTTCTCATTTTTCCTTCTTTATTTCTTTTTTACTGACAATATAACATATTATCGGGACTATAAAGATATTCAACAAGGTTGAAGATAGCAAACCGCCCAATATCACGATAGCCAAAGGCGACTGTATCTCGTTGCCGGGAAGATGTCCGCCGACGGCGAGAGGTATCAATGCAAGAGCCGAACTCAACGCTGTCATAAGTATGGGGGTAAGACGGTCAGCCGAGCCATGGATGATAAGTTCGAGAAGACCTTCTCCGTCGTGACGCAGAGTCTCGTATCTCGACATGAGAAGCATGCCGTTGCGAGTGGCGATACCCATCAGCGATATGAATCCGATTATGGCAGGGATGTTCATCTCTCCCGAGGTGAAACGCAAGATAAACACTCCGCCGATAAGGGCAAGCGGCATATTCAGCATTATGATAGCCGCACTCACCCAACTGTGGTATTGTCCGTAAAGAAGAAGGAATATGATGATGATTGAAATGACCGATACCAACGCAAGAGTGCGCGTTGCAGCCTGTTCGCTCTCAAACTGTCCGCCATAGCTGACGTGATAGCCGGCAGGGAGATCTACATTCTCCTCTATCTCCCTCTGTATATCCTCCACCACGCCACGCAAATCCCTGCCATCCACATTAGCCGACACCACAATCCTGCGGCTGACGTTCTCACGGTTGACCGCATTCGGTCCGGATGTTGACACCACATCCGCCACCGCACTAAGTGGAATCTTACCTTTCTGCGAATCGATCATGAGCGAATTTATGCTCTCTATCGTATTGCGTGCATCCGGCTCCACGCGGAGAGTGAGATTGACAGGGAAACCATCCTCATACACCTGCGACACCACCTCGCCTGCCATCGCCACGCCGATATAATCGGCAAACTCCGACATCGGTATGCCATAGTATGCAAGCATCTCACGGCGCGGACGCACGTCAAGCTGCGGACGTTCCATCTGCTGCTCAATATTGGCATCCACCACGCCATCCACCCCCTTGGTCAGCTCCTTGATCTTGTTACCCATAGAGTTGAGTACCGACAGGTCTGGACCGAAGAGTTTTATTGCAATCTGTGCCTCAGTGCCTGAAAGCATGGCATCGATACGGTGAGATATAGGCTGACCCACCTCTATGTTGGCACCCGGCAGATGCGACAGTTTCTCACGAAGCTCTGCCACCATCTCTCGTCGTGACCTACCCTTGTCGAGCACGTATGGAGCCTCTATCTCGCTGACGTTGACTCCTAAGGAATGTTCATCAAGCTCTGCACGTCCGGTCTTGCGAGCCACGGTGCGTATCTCCGGAATACTGAGTATGATCTTCTCAGCCTCACGCCCCACCTCATCGCTACGGTCGAGCGATATGCCCGGCAATGTGCTGACGTTGATTGTAAGCGACCCTTCGTTAAATGGGGGGAGGAAACTTCTGCCAAGCGTGAAAAACATCCCTACCGCCACAATGAAAAGCAGAGCCGTGCCGCCTATCCATATCCGGGGCTTGCTCAACGCATGGCGTAATCCGCGTTCGTATGCCGAAGAAAGCTTGCGGGCAAGCCACGGCTGACGGTTCAACTGCGACATTGCCTTCTTGCTACCGAGCAGATAACTGCACAGCACCGGGGTAACGGTCAGAGCTACTATCGTGGAAGCCACCAGCGACACGATGAAGGATATGCCCAACGGCTTTAGCATACGTCCCTCCATGCCGTGGAGGAAGAACAGCGGAATGAAAGATGCCATTATTATCAATGAGGAATTGAAGATAGGCATACGCACCTCCTTCGATGCCTCAAACACTATCTTCAGTACACTCTCACCCGATTCCCGGCGTTCCCTAAGCCGCTTATACACATTCTCAACATCGACAATGGCATCATCCACAAGCGAACCGATCGCAATGGCAATGCCTCCGAGACTCATGGTGTTGATGGAGAATCCCAACAGATAGAGTATTATGAGAGTGACGAGCACAGAGAGCGGCAATGCCACGAGCGAGATCAAAGTGGTGCGCAGGTTCTGAAGGAAGAAGAATAGCACCACAATCACGAATATCGCACCCACAAACAGGGATTCCTGAAGATTGGAAATTGAATTCTGTATGAAATCCGCCTGACGGAATATGTCGGTATGCAGCGTCACTCCGGCGGGGAACGTCTTTGAGAGAGCAGCAAGTTCAGCATCTATCTTCTTGGTTAGTTCAATAGTACCGGCACCGGGTTGCTTCGAAACAGTGAGCAACACCGCAGGCTCACTGCGCACGGATGCCACACCGAGACGTGGCTCCTCTCCACCTTCCGCAATCTCTGCCACGTCGGAAAGCAGTATTGGACTGCCACTGTCGCCACCGACCACTGTCGTTGCCAACTCATTGACGTCGGTTGTGCTGAGATCCCCCTTCACGATATACTCATTGCCATGATCATATACCACGCCACCCGCCACGTTACGGTTCATGCCTGACACTGACTCCCTCACCTGATTCAGAGTCACTCCATAACGCTGCATCTTGGCTGGACAGAGGCGTATCTGATACTCCTTGGCATCCCCACCTATCACCGACACCTGCGACACTCCGCCCAGCGAAAGGATACGCGGACGCACCTGTCGTTCGGCAAGCGTGCGTAATTCCCGGAGACTGATCGTAGAGTCTGCCGATGTCATGCCGATAATCATCATCTCCCCAAGTATTGAGGATTGGCTGCCCAACGTTGGGCTACCTGTGCCCGGGGGCAACGTGCCCTCTATCTCCGATAATTTTTCCGCAACTATCTGGCGTGCTAAGTATGGATCAGTATTCCAGTCAAATTCCACCCACACCACGGAGAAACCTGTCGTGGTGGCAGAACGGACACGACGCACACCGGACGCACCGTTGACAGCAGTCTCCACAGGATACGTCACCGTGGTCTCAATCTCTTCAGGCGCCATACCCGGAGCCTCGGTCATGACTGCCACCGTAGGCGCGTTAAGGTCGGGGAATATATCAACCTCCATGCGCATCATGACAATGACACCTGCCACGAGCAACAACCCGGTCAGTACCACAACCGCAAGACGATTATCGAGCGAACTCTTTATTATCTTATTCAGCATATCTCTCTGACTCCTTGATTAATGATTATGGGAATGACCTTCGGGCACTACCGTAGACTGTTCGGCAAGACGCACAAACGAGACACCGCCAACCACTACCTTATCCCCTTCATGAAGACCGGACAGAATCTCAGCATCGGTGCCATTCAAGGCACCCACCTCCACGTGGCGTTTCTCATATTCATTACCGCCTGTCTTCACGTATACAAACTTCTCGCCAAGCTGTTCGGACAATGCAGCCACAGGCACTGAAATCACTCCGGAACGCGACACCCCACGCAGATACACCTCGGCAGCACTCCCTGCCACTACAGGCGCACTATTGTCAAAAGTAAAATAAACGGGTATATATCCGGGCATCTCCGTAGATGAGGATGCCGATGACGAAAGCAGCTTACCGCCATATTCCGACAGATCGACACTCTCGCCGTTGCCACCATGAGGAGTGATCACCACTCCGCTCAACATCGGCAGGAGAGATGCATCACGCACGGGCAACAAGGCACGCAACGTAAGGCGTCCGGATCCGGAAATGAGTGCCACCGGATCGCCGGTATTTACAAACGCACCCTCTCCCGCCACTATTCCGGTAAGCACTCCGGCGCGTGGTGCGGTCACTACGCCTGTGGCAGCCTGTGGGCTATATGACGCCTTAGCAAGTTCGTATGCCGCCAACGCATCATTATATTCCTTTTTCGTTATGAGTCCATCCTTAAGCAACGGGGTGAGACGGTCAAGTTCACGCTTGGCATTATCCAACGCCGCCTTCCCGGAGGCATTGGCATCACCTCCGCTCACGCCCGATGCCTTTATGCGGGCAATCGTCTGCCCCGCCTTCACAGTGCAACCCTGTGTTATGCCGGGAGCGAGAGTCACCATTCCCGACGTGGGGGCACTCGCTGTCGCCACGTCTGACGCCGACGGCAATATTTCAGCTGCCGACTTTACAGCATCCCGAAACTCTCCCGACACAATATCCACAACTGTCACGCCGTAATGCTCGGCATCCTCCGGCTCCATGTGTATTGCGCCGGCATCAGCATGCGTTCCCTTCTTATCCTCCGACTCATGTCCGGATTTAGAGTGCATCTCAGCTTCATTCTCATGGTCATGTCCGTCATGTGAGTCATGTGAGCCACAAGACGACAGAACGGTGGGCATCGCGAGAATCACACCGCAACACACTGCACCATAAATAAATTTTCTCAGGCGAATCTCCCTGTCAAGCATATCTCTTACGTTTTTTGAGTACAATTTTCCACAAAGATAATACTCCGTACCCACATTATAAATTATATAGCAGTCATTTCGACATTACGGTAAATCATTTGCAACTCAATTGCAAATATCATATATTTTATGGGTATAAAACTAACCTATGACCTATAAACCATAACCTATGAGAGAGTCTAATTGGGCAGAGATTTTTTTGAAGTCTTGATTCAGGTCAAGGGTTTTGAACATCAGGATATTGCCATCATTAGTGACGATTTTCTCGTTGGGAAGAGTCTCCTCCTGAGTCTGCGCATAGAGTAACATTCCGTCCACGTTTCCTTCATGGCAAATATCTTCATTCATCACGTATGTGTGAATCTGATAGAGATTGGCAGAATGATATGTAGACCTGTCGAAGTGCGTCGCAAGTGTCCGGGAGTAATACTTCGTGTCGATGATAAGGGTTCTCTCGCCAATATGCAGCAGTATGTCAGATTGCATTATCGGCAGATGCGTGGTGTCAGATAGCTCCATGTTGATGTTCCATCCTATCTGTTTCGCCTCCGCCTTCAGAGAGGGATGATGCCTGCGGTAATAGTTGAGCACAAAATTCTGAAAGAGCAGATTCATGTGCTCGTCGGAAAATGTACGCATACTGTATTTCCCCTCCTCCGTAGTCAGCAACTGTCTGTCAAGTATGAAATAGCAGATACTGTGTAGCATACGGTAAGTCTTGCTGTTACGGTCATAACGCAATACGTTCCAGCGAATCCTGTCGGCAGTTATCTCGTCAACATTCTCAAACGGGAGCATTATCTTCCGTAGCAACGACTTACGCTTACTCTTCACTCCGGATTGCTTCAGCAACACACCCACCGCAGTCTTCAGAATCTGATTAAACAGATTGTTTTCAGTAAGCACATCATACTCACATTGTAGCTTCCGGCGGCAGGCAGCAAAATTACGCATCGTGCCGTTGATGTCAAGTTTTCCGCGCAACGTGGTGAGAGAATCCTGATGCCCGACATAACTCTTATGTAACCCCTGTTTCAACTGACAAGAGATGCCCCTCGCAAGAATTTCCGCAAACAGGTCGTAGATCTCCTCAAAGTCCTCGCCGGCTACCTGCTCATAGTTATTCGCCCTAAGCTGTCGGAAAGCGTAGGTGAGCATATAGTAGACGTTTTTTATCAGAATACCCTTATCAATAGTCACGACAACAGATCTTTAAGTATCCTTATCTCTCCGGCAGCTTTCTTAGGGTCATCAAACCAATATTCCGCCAGCATCGGCTGAATATCATACTCAATGACATTGCGCAGCGTCATCTCATCAAAATCATCCTTAGGGAAACAGAAATAACTGTGACCTATACAGAAGCCCTTCCCAAGAGAATCATCACTCTCAATGACACCATTTAACTCTATAATCCTGTCAATCACCTTATTCAGCCGTTCATTCCCGATACGGTCAAGCATCTCTCTGAATCCCGTGCTTTCAAAACCGGGGACTATCTCAAAGAAGCTAAAACGACGGCGTAGCGCATAGTCAATCATCGCAAGACTACGGTCTGCCGTGTTCATCATGCCGATGATGTAAAGATTCTTTGGCACAGAAAACTCCTCATCGCGATATGCCAATTTGAGTTTGTATCCACGATAATCTTTCTCTATAAGCATAAGCAACTCTCCGAATATCTTACTGAGATTTCCACGGTTGATCTCATCAATTATGAAGAAATACATCCTGTCGGGATCAGGGTCCAGCTCTGCCCTCTTACAAAATTTGTAGAAACGCCCCTCCTCTATCCTGAAGCTGCCGTCCTCCTGCGGTTTGAATCCCATGATGAAATCCTCGTATGAATAATTCTGATGGAATTGCACCATCTCAATCCGGCTATCATCCTTCTCCCCCATGATGGAATATGCAAGCCTACGTGCAGAATACGTCTTACCCACACCGGGAGCACCTTGCAGAATGACATTCTGCTTAGTCCGAAGCAAAGATTCCAAACGGTCGTAGTGTGCCTCCGTCATAAAAACTTCCTGCAAAAAATCCTCCTTCAAATACAACTCCTTGCTATCCTTCTGCTTCAACTCCGGATTTTTGGCACGTATCATTTCAAGCAACGAATCAGCCTCATCATCCGAGAGACCACAAAATGTGACCCCCATAGGGCTTTTGATAAATCTGACTTCAGATAATGCTTCATTATCTTTCATTTCTTGCCATGTGACCGGCTCGAAAAGAGTTTCAATCTTCTCAAATTCTATTTCCTTACCATCACTTGATTTAGAGACTCGCGCAAGGGCAACAATACGTTTTGACGGATTGGAATCATAACATACCACAATATCCCCCTCTTTTGCGGCTTCCATATCCGTAAATACATTACGTTTCCTATTGTTGTCATTATATAAAGTCCACACTTGCTTAGCACCAACCGGCTTATCAGCAAAAGTATAGGTCTTCGGACTGGCTATCAGCAACCAAACTCTTTTATTATGCCCCATATCTTAAATCTTACTCTCTTCATCAAACAAACCCTCCAGACTTTCCACGTAATCAGGATATTTGGAAATATCAGTAAGAGTCTTCTGCACTAATTGTTGAGGAGAATCCCATTCTCCGATATCTGTCCATCTTACCTTACGCGAGCTTAAATATTCATCCACATCATCATTATATTCATATTCACCTTCAACAATACCTCTACCCACAATTTTATAAAGACCCTTTTTGGCGTAGACCGTATCTCCAGGTTTCATCACTTTTGCAAATTCCCATACCGCAAGACTATCATTGCTAAATCTACCTTTTGGATTATCATAGACCTTGCGCATCTCATCTACAATTTCATCCCTATTTGTAAATCGTGAATAATCGCCAAGATCATCCCAACCAAGCAACATTACCCCATCCCTCAAGCAACGCTCCCATTGGGAAGCCCCTTCACCCGGGGCATATAGCCACTCTTTAGCCGGTTTATCCACTTGTATTTTTTTAAGAGTGGCGATCAGCTCGTCATAATATTCGAAAACGTCTTTATCACCACGCCGTTCTATCAGAAACTTCATAAGTTGTGACATACCGGCTTTCTCTGCATTATCCATACCGAAGTTAATGCACAAGTCACGTAGCCATTCCTGCTTATAGATAGGTATCAGCCATTTGTCGGAATATAGGAATGCAATCTTCCATTTATACATCCCGTTGATCACGTCAACACTCTCTATCATATCAAGATCATGATTACGCGCAGCAGTAGCCACGACAGCAATCGCAGTCCTCACTTTCTTAAAAGCCTCCATAGCATCAGATGCACCATATCGGGCATATCGGGTATACCAGGCATATTTGTCATCATATTGGATCTTGGGATTGCTCTTCTCAATATTCTTATATCTGAAAATACCGAATTTAAAGGCATTGCTACCCCATATCGAACCGAGTTCCTCCGTCTTTGATTCCACCCAATTGCAGAACGATTCATTCGGTACAAGGTCAGTATATTCCTGTAAGGTCATTTGCGGCAGCCAATCAATAGGATAACGTTCCAGGAAAGATTCATATAGCTGATGTCGGTCGGTAATCATGATTTTAAATTTGATTTATCGGTCAGTATAAACCGAGGGATTAAAATTCACTAAATAATAGCTTGCAGACCCCCAGTCGTGGATAATTACTTATGAAGTTTAGACAACTTCTATTGCAAAGGTACAAATTTGTTGTGAGATTGCAAATCAAATGAACGTTTCTGACGTAAATTCCGATATAATTTCATGCGTTGAAAAGAGGTTAATAGACTATCGTGCCGAATGTGCATGGTCATATTGCCGATTTTGAATTTATTTTGTAATTTTGCAACTCTAAAACTATCATTCTCATGAGCGAATTAGCCACAAAGTACAACCCCTCCGAGGTTGAAGACAAATGGTATGCATATTGGATGGAACATGGTCTGTTTCATTCCGAACCGGATAACCGCGAACCTTTCTGCATAGTGATACCGCCGCCAAACGTCACGGGCGTGCTTCACATGGGTCACATGCTTAACAATACGATACAGGATATCCTCGTGCGTCGCGCACGTATGCAAGGAAAGAATGCACTATGGGTGCCTGGCACAGACCACGCCGCGATTTCCACAGAGGCAAAGGTGGTGGCAAAACTTGCCGAGCAGGGCATCAAGAAGACCGATCTCTCACGTGAGGAATTTCTTACCCACGCATGGGACTGGACCCACAAATACGGCGGCATAATCCTGAGCCAGCTCCGTAAGCTCGGAGCTTCATGCGATTGGGAACGCACCGCGTTCACCATGGACGAGACACGCTCAAAGAGCGTCATGCACGTTTTCTGCGACCTCTACAACCGCGGTCTGATATATCGCGGCGTGCGCATGGTCAACTGGGACCCGAAAGCCCTCACTGCCCTTTCCGACGAGGAGGTGATATATAAAGAGGAACAAAGCAAACTCTTCTATCTCCGCTATATGGTGGAGGGAGAGGATAACAAATATATCGTGGTAGCCACCACTCGCCCCGAAACGATTCTCGGCGACTCAGCCGTATGCGTCAACCCTAACGACGAACGCTACACATGGCTGAAAGGTAAGAAAGTGATCGTGCCGCTCGTAGGTCGCGCTGTGCCCATCATCATGGACGAATATGTAGAGATGGATTTTGGTACCGGCTGTCTTAAAGTGACACCCGCCCATGACGTCAACGACTATATGCTCGGCGACAAATACGGTCTGGAGACTATCGACATCTTCAACGACAACGGCACAATCTCCGAGGCAGGAGGTATGTACGTCGGCATGGACCGCTTTGACGTGCGCAAGCAGATAATGGTTGACTTGGATAAGGCAGGTCTTGTAGAGAAGGTAGAGGATTACGTCAACAAGGTGGGTCACTCCGAGCGCACAGATGCCGTGATCGAACCGAAGCTCTCGATGCAGTGGTTCGTGAAGATGCAGGATCTCGCAGTGCCCGCACTTGAGGCTGTGGAGACTGACTACATCAAGTTTGTGCCCGCAAAATATAAGAACACCTACCGCTACTGGATGACCAATATAAAGGACTGGTGCATCTCCCGTCAGCTATGGTGGGGTCATCAGATTCCGGCATGGTATCTCCCCGGCGGAGGTTACGTAGTGGCGGAGAACGAGGAGGAGGCACTTCTCAAGGCTATTGAGAAGAGCGGTAATCCGGAGCTTACACTCGCCGACCTGACACGCGATCCGGACTGCCTTGACACTTGGTTCTCTTCATGGCTATGGCCCATATCACTCTTCAACGGTATTCTTGATCCCGACAATGAGGAGTTCAAATACTACTACCCCACCACTGACCTTGTGACCGGTCCGGATATCATCTTCTTCTGGGTAGCCCGTATGATTATCGCCGGATATGCTTTCTGCGGCGACAAACCCTTCAGCAACGTCTACTTCACCGGCATCGTGCGCGATAAGATCGGTCGCAAGATGTCGAAGTCGCTCGGCAACTCGCCGGATCCACTCGAACTGATCGACAAGTTCGGTGCTGACGGGGTGCGTATGGGTATCATGCTTGCAGCTCCCGCCGGACACGACATAATGTATGATGATTCACTCTGCGAACAGGGGCGCAACTTCTGCAACAAGATTTGGAATGCATTCCGTCTTGTGAAGGGTTGGGAGGTAGACTCACAGAAACCACAACCGGAAGCCGCCAAGAGAGGCATTGAATGGTTTGAGGCAGAGATGAACCGCACCCTCATCGAGGTGGAAGACCTTATGGGCAAGTTCCGTATCTCGGAGGCACTCATGGCTATCTACAAACTCTTCTGGGATGAGTTCTCCTCATGGTATCTGGAGGTGATCAAACCGGCTTACGGTTCTCCAATCGATGGCGAGACCTTTGAAAAGACACTCGGTTTCTTCGATACCCTTCTCCGTCTTCTCCACCCCTTCATGCCGTTTATCACGGAGGAACTTTGGCAGCATCTCCGCGATCGCAAGGATGGAGAGAGCATCATGACGGCGCAGCTTCCGACAGCCGGCGGCTTCAATCAGGAGATCATCGACCGTTTCGATCATCTGAAAGAGGTGATTGCAGGCATCAGAACTGTGCGTAAACAGAAACAGATACCGCAACGCGACAGCCTCGAACTGCTTGTAAAAGGACTGCACGACAGTTATCTCGACTCTATCTTGGAGAAGATGGGTAACCTTTCTGACATTCGTAATGTGAATGAGAAACCTGCTGCGGCAGCATCCTTCATCGCAGCATCTACGGAATATTGCATCCCCGTCAGTGCCAACATCAACGTTGAGGAGGAGCTGAAGAAATTGAATGCCGACCTGGAATACCACCAGAAGTTCCTCGCATCAGTGCGCAAGAAACTATCGAATGAGAAATTCGTGGCAAACGCACCGGAGAAGGTCGTAGCCCTCGAAAAGAAGAAAGAGAGCGATGCCCTTGAAAAAATCGCCGCAGTAGAGGCAGCAATCGCCGCACTCTCACAGCAGGCATAACCATACCATCTTTTGGAGTAATACTCCATCTCAAAAAATTCCTGCCGCTGCGGTCATCTGTTTAGTTGTTTTGAGAACTTCAGTTCAATTATTTTTCATTTTAAAATTGTTTAGAACTTCCAAAACAACCAATCAGACGACCACAGCGGCAATTATTTCAACAAGACCAAACTGACTAATTAAACAATAGGAAGGCGTAACAATTATGCGCAACCAATCCCTACAAACTGCCCAAATACCACCACATCACTACCCTACCACCGATACAGTTACCGATACAGTTACCGATACAGTTGCCGATACAGTTAAAGCTTTGTTAGAGGTTATGGGAGATCGAATAATGTCTCGCAGTGAAATAATGCAGGAGTTGGGATTAAAGCATAAAACTCACTTCTTGGAGTCATACCTGAATCCGGCTATACAATTAGGACTTATCGAACCGACCAAGAAACCCAATCACCCACGTCAGAAATATCGTCAAAAGAAATCTAAAATATAACATGACTTATGGACTACTCAAGAAGATACTAATAACTCAAATTTGAAATAAGAATATTCTTCACAACATACAATCAGGCGGTCAACAATGTCCGCCTGATATATTCAATATATTCTTTTTTCTTTTGACCTGCCATTCGTGTCGCTCGGAAAACTTGATAAACTTTTATGAACTGGAGTCCTAGAGATTTAACATATCAAAATACATCGTTCTTGTCGTATCGTTTTCTTGCTCAGATAACATTTCTATAAAACCATTTTTCAAATAAAATGGAATAGCTGAAATATAAGCATCTACCGTAAGAAAACGAAATGCTGAATATTGTGATTTTTCATTCACAGATTGCTTAATAGCATCCATTATTACAGAACCTAAACCTTGTGATGCAAAATCTTTACAAACTGCAAATCTACCAATTTTAATAGCTGGATAATTACTTCTATGTTTGCTATGTGCAAATAGCTTTTTTAATTTGCGCCAAGCTGATTTGCTGACATCTGTACGAGAAACCTTATCGTTCAGCAAACTAAAATAAGCAGCTACTCTATCATTAATAATTACGATATAAGTGGTTGCAATACGTTTCTCTTGAAAAGGAATCGCATCATCTGTCAGAAATTCATTCAAGTCCACATCACCACAATCAAATGATGTCAGATTGTGATTATCTGTTAGTTTTTCAATACGTATCATGGCACGAAAACAAACTTACCCCATTTCTCTTCTGCGGACTTTATTCTTTTTTCAAGAGCAGCACGATTGGCTTGACGCTCTTCCTTAGAAAGGGTCTCAACCTTTTTCATATTTTCAGCAAATCGCTCAGCGTCTTTGCCATATAATGTCGGTGTTTCTGCTATTGGTCTTGCCATGGCTGGATTTTATTTAAATTAAACATTTATTTTCAATATATTCTTTTTTCTCTTAGCCTGCCATTCGTGTCGCTCGGTTATCGACATCTTTTCGCATGCATAGCTGAGCATTATCGAGGGCATCGCTTCTACATTACTCTCAAGGAAATCGCGGAGTTGCATGACATATCCTTTTTTCCATGTCTCTCTGAGCATCCACCCCGCTGCCTTATGCAATAAGTCATGGGGACTTGCAAGCAACATCGCAGCCCGACGGAAACATACATCAGGACGTTCATTACGGATAAGCATCCAACTGCTGACCATAGCTATGCGTTGCTGCCAAAGAGTATGACCCTCCGGCTTAATCCATTCATCCATAAGCCGTAATTCAGGATGACGCACCTCATGATTACCAACAATCTTTATTGCCGACAAATCCACCAGATCCCAATTATTGATATGGGGATGGAGAGATAGATACGTCTCAAAGATTTCTGACATCAATACGTCATCACCCTTTTTCATAGCACGCAGATATTGCTCCACCATAATGAGAAGTCCACAGAGCCTTACCTCATGCAAGGGACTGCGGACCAATCTCGTAGCTTCGGAAATAGGTGTTGACTTCCACGTCTCCTTCACCACCAAGCGAACCTGAGGGTTCTTCAGTCCAATAAACTTGTCGCCCTCACCATATTCACCGGGAGAAGTCTTAAAAAAACGCAACAGTTGCTGAGCCTGCCTTTCATCAGCCATCTCAATCAACGCCTCCTCTATATATATCGCCTCACTCATTTCAATACATTATCTGAAATGTTAACGAGGCTATCCGTCGAAATATTATATATATTACGGACGGATCTTGACAAGCATCAGTTTTGAGTCACGAAGGGGCTTTACTGAATGAAGCACACCTTTAGGAAGGAGCATGGCATCTCCGGGTGACATCCGCTGGATGTGGTCATCTACATGGAAGTCTACTTCACCCTCAATCAGGTAGACCATTACGTCATCGGGAGCCGGATGTTCCGACAGATGCGAATCTGAACTGAGTGCAACAAGATTTACAGAACCGTTGTGAGAAGACATTACCGTCCTAAACTCGACTTCACCTTTTATGTAGTTAAGGGCATCGGCGAAATGAAACGGATTTTTGATTTCAAATTTTGTTTCCATAGCGTATAAATTAATTACCCGCAAAGTTTAGACTTATATATTATTAGTTTACAAGACACGTAAATCAAACTTGCGAGACAGGTTTCTATAATGAGCATGAGGCTTTCCCTCACTCCCATAGTTATTAACACCAATCCTCCATTTGGGTTCATCCCAACGCAGAGTTTAATATAAATTCAAATCCCTACCTCCAACTCATAAAGTAAGGAAAATCAGTTATAGCATTGATAAATTTCTGTCTAAATTCCTACACTCCCAATATCTTGTCTCGACAATGTCAATACAATCCATTACCCCTCTTGATAATGTATTACAGAGTTCTCTTAAATCTGAAGAAATACCTGCTAATGCTGTTAAATCCGAATTAAAAGCCATAATTCCATCATCTTCTACAGAGATATCAGTCAGTAATATGTATATAATTTTACAATCATCAAAAACATCTCCATCATGAGTTATTTCCTTACAAATACACATGCTGTCGGATAATTTCAGAGGTAAATCTGAAGAATACTTAGTAGCCTGCTTTCGTATTCTATATTCTGAAGCTTTATTAGAAATCAAGAGTTCCCAACTTTTCAGTTCGATAAAACATAGAAAGTTTCCTGAAGGCGTGACAGCTAAAGCATCTACAGACTTCCGTGATTCAAGTCCTCTTGTCCGATCAGCATTTGTCTTCACCTCATCAAAATCGATCACCGGAGTTTTTGATCCGGCAAGAGTGCACAAGTACTGTTTTTTCTTATGTGGAGAACATGCGCTATGCAGGTCGCAGATTATTGTGGACACATAACCTGCGTACTTGAGTACTTTGGAATAGATTTCTGATGGAGTCATTTCATACTATTTCTTACTGCATCAACATTCATAATATCTCGCAAAGGGGCGGCAAGAAGTGAGAATACACGATTTAAATCGTTAGTAACCTCTCTGACATTTGAAAGCATTTCATCATCCGATTCCTCAGCCAAATAATATTTCACATCCTTCTCTATCCCCTTAGCAGAAGCAAAATATCTCAAAGCCTGTACAAAATACGGACTATGTGAACTTACTACAATTGGAATACCATTTGCAACAAGCTCGATAATAATCCTGCAAAAGACAATTTGCCATTCTGGATGCAAGTGAATTTCCGGCTCATCCCAAATCAGCATTTTAAATGTAGATATGCTGTCTGTTTCTATCAGACGCTGCAACACTCCAAATGATTTAATCCCCGAAGCCACACTGATGGGAGGGACAACGTGTCCTTTTTGTGTAAAAGAAAGTTGCTTGGTTTTATTATTAAGTATAAATTCACCCCCTATTACAGATTTAATTTCCTCCAGTTGCTTACTGCAACTTACCCCAAAAATCCCTTGACCAAACAGACTTGGGATTTCTTCTGAACCACTTATGATTTTATCTGCCATATCTGCCAAATGATATGGTATGTTATCTTTTTTCAGATAAGATGGCATACCTCTTAAAGAGGCTGTAGGTATCTGACTTGATAATCGTAGAGTATTAAGGATATGAAGATATAAAGGAGATTCAATATAAGTAATATCCTCTAAGGATGACGTACCCGAAAGACGCACTTCATCCACCTTACCTTGATTAATCCTTATTTCAATATCACTACCATCCGCATCTGTGGTATCATCATGGAATAATATTTCCGAATTTTCCGAACCGTATGAATTTAAAGGTTCCATAAATTCACTTCTGGCGATAGCTTGAAATTCTTCACCTACCGCAACTTCGGGATTATCAAGTTTCAGCAATGATTGCTCAATACGGAGAAGGCGTGTACGCATCATAGCAATCATTCGGGAGGAGAACCCGATTTTTTCAGCCTCGGTTTCTAAAATCTTTCGCAAATCCTCCGCGAGTGTTATTCCTTCAATTAGATTAAAGCTCAAAGTCGGAATATCGTCCAGTATATGCACGGGATCAGTTTGATGAAACATCTTTTTTAGAGTCCCCAATTCTGATTTTAATAAGGAAATTGTTTTCATCTTATCTATCTGGCGTGCATTATTAGCCGCCTTAAGAATAGAGAAAAGAATCTTACCTACCGTACTTTTGCCGGAGTCGTTCTCTCCAGTAAGCACAGTAAGACCTCCAATTTCAATATCGGCATTCTTTATTTTAAGGACATTACGCAATTTGAGCCGCATACTCTACCATAATAAATTGTTATAATTTACAAATTTAATATTTTTTGTTGAAAACAGAAAAATAAAAATTCCCTTTATCATTTCCATCTTTCTTACGCCACTATTGACAATTATCAAGATACAGCATTTGGTAATGTAACTGATTCATCTGATTCTGTTGTTTCACTAGTTTCACCTGTTTCACTTGTTTCATCTGTTTCATCTGTTTCACTTGTATCGGGAGCGAAACAACCGATACAAGCGATACAAGCGAAACAGGCGAAACGTTTTTGGGGTTGGAGGCAGATTAGTTTCAAAATAACAAGGTGAGAAGTCTCTCTATATCTAACTTTGCAATAAATGTTAGAAGTTAGAAGTCTTCATCACCGTAAGAAGGAATGAAGAGAGCCGTCGTACACTCTAAATTTCATTTATCGCTTCTTCCGATATATCAAAGTATTAAATCAAATTAGATAATTTTAAGAATCAGCTGCCAAATTATGGCAGTTGACAATAGTAATTTCGCACTTGAAAATTAATTACTCCTCTGTGCTTTCTATTTAAGAAAATATATCAGATGATATAAATTTACATTTTAACTTAAATAAGTGTCTAATAGAGTTAATAACATACAATCTCCACCGCAAAGCGGTGACTTTTTTGTTAACCCCGTATGGGAGCGAAGCGGACATGCGGGGTACGAAATAGCTCACATGGAATGCACCCTAAATGGGGTGCCTCTCAGGGTTAACAAAAGAGACATCCCAATAGTATCTTTTAATCAGCACTGCTAATTAATTAATTTCATATTAAACAACATTCGTAATATTATTAAATTTATGGAAATGACAGAGCATATCTTTATATTCCAAGAATTTATAATATTACAAATATCAATAGCTTTATAACAAATTTTAAAAATACATGAACGAGTTCAATAATCTTGTCAATGCCATCAAAGGCATTATGGAAGCTAGCACTACCTTTGATATTTATGCCGCACGAAAAATTGTGCAACTTATCAATAAGTTTCAAAATACCAGATATGGTGGTATTGTTTCAATTGAAGTATTGGAAAAGGAATATGCCAACTTTTCTGACTTTCTAAAATTTTGGCATAATAATTATGAACAAATTATTGGATGTGAAATCAATGATTCTGTTTGCGAAAAAGTGGCAGTGGCACTTCATGATATTTATTCGTTGACTGGCGGAAATGCGTTTAAAAAAGATTGGAATAGAAATGGTCTTTCAAATGAAGACATTTGTAGAATCAAGCTGTTTACCGCAAATCAAGATTTTAGAGATTCTTTGGACTTTAAGGAGATTTCGGATAAATTCATAGATGATCCATCCTCTTTTGATGAAAGGATTATTGCCGATGACCCTGAACAGTTTGTCATGACCCTTGGAATAAGTCAACGTTCTCTGACAGATAAACGCAACCAGTATGCAAAAGGGATTGCTTCCTTTGTAATGGAACATGGATGTTCACCCATAGAATTGATAAAGTGTTTTGATAATGATGTTTCTAAATTAAGAGATGCGTTGATTGAGTGCAATATCGGATATGGAAAGAAAACAGCAGACATGTTTATCCGGGATATGGTTATGCTTGGAGTTTGGAAAGATATCTTTGGCTTTGAAAAAATAGATGTTGCAAGCAATGTCAACACAATAAAGATTGCCTTGCGTACTGGCATTTTAACTACTGCAATACCATTAGAATCAGATTTTTTTGATATTTTCTGCAATCAATATGAATATTTTGATAATCTGAACACTAAAGCATGGCGTAAAGTTTGGGAAAAATGGAGAGCACTTTTTCCTAAAGAAACTTTAGAGAGTCCTTGCCTAATAGATTATTTTACACATGAAGTCATCGGACAACAGTTTTGTGTAGATAATTTAGCAATATTCCAATGTAATGATTTCGGACATGTGTTCAGATGGCATAGTATAATGAATCGAACTTGTCAAATATGTTATAAAGAAGGAAGGTTGAATGTAAAGACACATGTGATTGCAAAAATCCGTCCTTGTGCCGATCCTGAGGGAGAGATAGCAATTCTTGAGTCTAAATTTGTAAAAGATCTTCCTAAGGAGAAAAAACTGAAGAATTGTCCTTTTTATAATATCTGTAGTGAACATTATACTCTTTGATCTCTAATCTTGATATATCAAATAACTGAAGTTTCGCAAGCTGCACTTCAGTGGTCGTACAATTTGTACCGTTTATAGTTTATAATTTAAGATTTAAGATTCACGGAAATCCACGAATCTTTTCATTATACAAAATTTAAGATTATAAACCATAAACTTTAAACCTTAAATTAGATGACTTTTAAAATAAAATGATATGAAGAAGATTTTTCTTGTGACTGTGCTGATTGAAATATCAGATGAGAGTCCTATTGATGGGCACCGTGCGTTTACTGACTATTCTAAGGCTAAGCAAGCCATGTCGGAGGAGATTGAAAATGCTCAAAAGTATTTCGAAGGCTGGGATGGAGAGGTGCTGGTTGACGTTGAGAACTGTCAAGAGTGGCGTAATGAAGATGGATACGGCTATACCATTGGCATTGAAGAGCTGAATATTCAAGATTGAAAGTATAAGTCATAACCTTATTAGTATAATCTTGATTTTTGTTGTATAATGTAACCGTTTCAGAGTGATTCATCTGTTTCGCTTGTTTCGGTGTTTCACTTGTATCGGGGGCGAAACAACCGATACAAGCGAAACAAGTGAAACAGGCGATACGCATGAATCACTATTATTCTATGATTTTCATCTATAGCTTTCTATCTTACTAATTTGCAATTCTACATCATTAGTAGCACAAAATGAGAGTCTGTAATAAATTTGACATATATTTACAGCACGCTCAGGCATAGCTGGACCTACTATAATTTTTGACAGAGAAAATGGGAATTTTTCATTTTCATTTTGCTCTGTAAAAATATTTTTTGAAATAAATGGAGTTAATATTCCATTAGAATCATTAATAAACCATCCTATAGGTTTTCTTGAATTTTCCAAGTATCTATATTCTTCTTCAGTTTCATAATCCTTATGTTTAATAAAATGCTTATATCTAATCAGTTGTTCAAATTTAAAATTAAGGTCTTTTTTTAAACGCTTCAACACTTTTTTTATATTTACCAATGTTTTATCATTCTCATCAACATATTTAATTTTATAAACCTTACCCTTATTAGGCGTAAATTTAAAACCGATGCTCACTCCTCTAGCATTATCTCCATAAAATCGCCACATATCCAAATTATCTTCTTTGGCTGTAAAAGATATTATGAATTTCCTACTTGCAGATATACAAACATCTAATTCCGGAATATCATTAGAACCTTTAACATTATGTAAATAAGGTTTCATAAAATCTGTTTCTGTCTTATCATTCATTGAAACGATTGAATTCATTAAGACACTTTTATTGTCAAGGATTTTTTGTAATGTTTCAAATGACGTGTATTTATACAATACAAAATCAGGTTCTACTCTTTCTGGCAATATTTCCTTCAAAAGACTACGCTCTATTTCCTTTTTTAGAAAATAACATTCATCACACATATCAAATAGAATATCTTCTTCTGATATATTTGCTTTAAAAACCTTATTAATTTGTTTAGCTATCTCAACTTTCTTTTCTTGATCTCCAGATAATAGCACATTATCTAGGTTATTATTGTCATTTAGACGATTTGTCTTATTTTGAAAATATTCATCTAAACAATCAATTTCCAATTTAAATTTATCAGCTTCACAAATATCATCTGAAAAGATAGTTGAATTACCTAATTTTAATGTTAATCTAATGAATGGTTTCTCATTTACATAAAATTCCTTGCGTACTATAAATAAATCCTTTTTACTATCATCATCATTGATAGCATAATCAAGACCATTCTCCTTCAATTTATTCTCTATTTTTTTAGCATATTCCTGAAAACATCTTATTTCTACTTGTAATGATTCTGCAATAGAGCCCAAATTGCCATTAATTATTGAAGTTTTAACAAAATTCCTATTTAGCAAAGTCTCATGAGTAAGTAAAATACGCTGCTGAAGAATTCTACAATACAATGTATTCGGTGCTAGTGGAAAATAATAATCAAATTTATTTACAACAATAGAATCTTTATCATTCACTCTAGTACCTTCAATACAAAGGGCATTATTTCCAAATAATAACTTATCAAAAGGATTAATTTTAAACTCATCCACCAATTCACTCATACCTAATTTTCTCAAATCTGCACCAGTAGGCAAATTTGATGATTCATCAATAAATCGTGTTAAATCTTCTAACTTAGGATAAGGAAGTAATTTTATCTCTTTTATTTCAACATCTGTAAAATCTTCATTAACTTGCAGCCCATACAAAACATCTGGCATGTTTAATAAAAATTTTGATTCTTTTTTCATCACCATATTATTTTAAATATTAATCTACAATAAGATTATTATTGTCATCAAACTTTCCTGCATTAGAGAGAATAGACAATCCAATCTTCTCAACTACTCCTGTTACTAATGCATTACCCATCAAGAATGCTCTACGCATATCACTACTTCCTTCTGTATGATTGTCTGGGAACATATTTAAACGTTCCAATTCAATCGGTGTCAATCTTCGATATTTTCCTGATGGAGTCTTTACCACATGTTTAAATCTTGACGGAGCCTTACCACCTTCGCCTGTAATTATTGTCCGTGAAGCCTTATCTAAAGCATCAGGGAAAGCCATACCTCCTTCAGAATATTTATATTGAAAACCTGCCGCATTAGTTCGCATAAAACTTTTGCTACCTTTTAGGTATTCCCATTTTTCAACCTCTTCTTCTGGGATAAAGAACTCTTCGGGAACTTCATCTTCAGACAGCAATATTTCCCCCAAAGTTAAAAACGGTCCATTATATAAAGGTGAAACCTTTATAGTGTTGACTTTTCTGTTTGACATAAAGCCTGCGTTTTCAAATTCACATTTCTCCCCATTTTTATTAAAATTGGCAGATACTTCGTCAAGGGTTCCTTTTATCTCAAAAGATTTCATTGCAGTTACAGCTTCGGATGAAAATGCTCTCGCAAATATTCCATTCTGACAAATCCAATCCTCTTCTTTGCCAGACTTTCTAATCGCATAATTTCCTCGCTTATACCCAACAATATATGTACGCCTACGCCTTTGCGGCATACCATATTCCGCAGCATTTATGACTCTCCACTCCACATCATAACCAAGATCATTCAACGAAGCAAGAATAATTGCAAAATCTCGTCCTCTCTGAGATGCAGGAGATTTCAACAATCTATCAACATTTTCAAAAAACAGATAAGTAGGTCTATGTTCAGATTCTTCAATTATACGATATATCTGCCACCATAAAACACCTTTTTTCCCCTCAATACCACCAGACCGATTCAATGTGGTTGCAACAGAATAGTCTTGGCAAGGGAAACCCCCAACAAGCATATCACACTCAGGTATGGATGATGTTGGCACTGTATTAATATCCTGATTACTATGACCTTCCAAGCCAAACCTTTCAGAATAAATAATTGATGCGTCTTGTCTTTTTGTTGAAGGTTCCCATTGATTACTCCAAACTGTCTTGAAACAAGCTGATGCTCTTTCCAAGCCAATTCTAAAGCCACCAACACCAGCAAACAACTCAACTACACGTATATCACTTTCAGTTACATCTGAAACAATGTCTTCAAACAAACTGCCCATGCTTTCTCTTGAAACACGGCAATAATCTGCAATCGGTTCACAAATGTTTTGATTATTTTGACTACTATATGTCTGATATTCTTTTGTATTCATTTTAATCTTGCGTTTTAAAGAGTTTATTCCAATCATCGCCATACGCATTCATCAATTCCTTACGAAGATAACGATTATCAAACCAATAGGCCTTCTTTGGCACTGCCATATTGGAAACAGGACTATAAGTCACATCTGCAGAATTCCTTGCTTTTGGACGCACATGGAAAAATTTATGGTCTTTTAAAGTCCAAAATGTATTAGCATGCTTTCCATCTTTTGAATTTAAAAGGGTATCAGCTAAAACATTCTTCCGTATATTATTCCAATATTCTTCCGCAATGCCGTAGTCTGAAGGAGGCATTGTCCAGAAAAACATTTTATCAAGTATATATTTTGATTCATTGTCTGACTCTTCGTCATCAACCTCTCGGAATACAATAAACATATAACGAGTTGTTATTATCTCATACCATCTTGAATCAATCCAATTATCGGTTTCAAATATTTCTTGATAATTAATTCGTTCAAATGACATGTGTTCCTTTACAGATCCATTCTTCTGAAGTCGGATAGTCTTTATCTTAATACCTGATTTTTTTATTTCATCAGCATCATTTTCATTTTTAAGACCTTTCAAAAGTATTTGCTTAACAATATTAGCATATTTACTTTTATCTTCTGATTTTATATTTACTCCCAATTCAGAAGATATCTGTTTATAATCCTTTCCTATAAATGGTTCAAATCGCTTTCTCAGAATATCTTCAAATGAATTATTCATCAACTCCTGTTTAGTAACAAGCTCTATACCCGGCATCTCTTCTTCAGTAATATTTGAAGATACATTCTTCCCTGATTTTTTTACATAATCAAGTACTGTCCTCATATACGAAGCCTTCAATGAGAATGCTCTGGCTTTTGCACGAATTTCACTATTGGGTTGGCGTCTAAGTGAATCTCCTTTTTGTCCTTTTCTACATGCACCCAAATACATAGTATCACCTTCAGAAAGTTCATGTGCCAAACCCCTACGAACCTTATCTTGAATAATCCTAAAATCTTCTTTTATTATTAAAAAATCCTTATCTTTTATCAACCAAAGGATACTATATATAAATTGTAAATCTTTTTTAGGGCAACCACTTACATGCAAATAAAACATTATCAGCATTAACATTGATTTTTTAAAGAACCTTGAATTTTCAAAATCCTCTTCAACCAATGCGCAATAATCTATCATATCGCAAACAAGACGCTCTTTTATTGCAAGTTCATTTTTATGATTTTTCTTAAGTGCCGATACTTTTAATTCAACACCAGCCTCTATAAAATCAGGACGGGGATCACTATTTGGCTCATATCCAAAATAATATTTTTCTACCATCTGAGCCAATCCTCCTTTTCCCGCTTTATTTAATTCATCAATATCTATTGAATTATCTATAATAGGGAGAATCTGAGCTAATGAATTGCCCAACAAATCCCTACTATATGCAAGAATTGACAAAGGTGATGAAGAATCATAATCTCTCATAAACGATAACCTATTTTTAGTGCACAATAATGCACATTTACGCACATTAATACACAAAATTACTAATAAATTCTCGGATTCTTTTAATATTCTCACAATGATTTATTCAAAGAATTTTATTTCTCTGTTTATAAGTTCTAAAAAACATTCATTGTTGAATTATATAGCGTTTCACCTTATGATTCCTCCTGTGTATAGTCGGGATCGGGTTCTGCCGCTATGGGGAGGTCGGAGGGAGAGTCGGGATAGGATGTATGCGGATGGGTGGTGGTGGCTTGTGGAGGAGTAGCGGTGGGGACGGCTGACGTTTGTGGGGAGATTATGTTGCGGTAGAGGGTTTCAAGGGTGGCTTCGCGTTTTGCTTTTGTCTTGATGTCACATTCCCATACTCGTAGCACCCGCCAACCGGCAAGTTCAAGGTCTACGTTGTTGGCAAAATCCCTTGCCATGTTCATCGCTATCTTATGACGCCAGAAATATTCGTTTGTCTTAGGCAACTTGTAGTAGCGACATCCCTCATGTCCATGCCAGAAACAACCATCGATGAAAACCACTGTCTTATATTTCTTTAGCACTATGTCGGGAGTACCGGGCAACTTACGGTTGTTGACACGGTAACGCAGACCCTTGGCAAAGAGGTAACGCCTCACCATCATCTCCGGTTTGGTATCCTTGCCACGGATCGCCGACATACATCGGTGTCTCTGTTCCGGTGTCATTCTATCTGCCATATCAAATCAAGCTTTTGAAGTTGTCTGAACTTCTTTACAAAAATAACAAATATCCTTGAAAATGGTATGATAATTCTTAAGACGGGGTATAAAAATCAAGCGGTGCCGGATTCTTTCGCAGATGCCGGCACCGAAATAATTCATGATGTAAGGTTGTTGATATCTTTTGACGGGAGAATCCCGTTCGTATAATCTTTGCTGTGTATTTTTATTTTCACACCGCTAAGTTAATTGTTTTATTTCTTACATGCAAGAATTTTTATAATTTTTTTTTTTAGTAGATGACAAAAATTAAATTTATGCTGTTAAACACTTAATTTTTAGTCGATTAAATTTGCAAAAGTCCCTGAAAATTAGTAATTTAAAGGAAAAGTTTGGACGCTTTTTCTCATGAAAACTA
>RIAZ01000012.1 GCA_003762615.1 Muribaculaceae bacterium Isolate-037 (Harlan) | reverse complement strand
TAGTTTTCATGAGAAAAAGCGTCCAAACTTTTCCTTTAAATTACTAATTTTCAGGGACTTTTGCAAATTTAATCGACTAAAAATTAAGTGTTTAACAGCATAAATTTAATTTTTGTCATCTACTAAAAAGCGACAGTATAAATTTTTTTAGAACGATACATTATATTTCTTCAGAATCTCAATAGGATGATATGATTCCTTTGCCATGCGTAGTCCTATGTCGCCGGCATCATCCTCTCGGTTGATAAATCTGATTTCAGGATATTTCTCCTTCATCCCCTTGGCAAATAGATAGTTTATCATCTCATAGCTTCCGGCTACGTCGCGGAATGCCTTCTCCACGTGTATGAAGAGCGTGTCGTTCTTTACGTCGCCGATTGTGAAGGCGCATACTTTCCCGTCAGCCAAGAGCAGCATCCCTTCGGGAGTAGTGTCTCCGTCGATTATCAGGTTTATGAATCGTCGGGTCAGCATACGTTCTTCCGTAGCCATCCCACAATCGTCAGCATCCTTGTCAAACTCATCCATGAATTGTAGTGCAAGTGTGGCGTTTTCCGGAGTTAGCCATTCTGTATGGGCATCCGGGTAAGTGCTTTCAAATTTATGTACATGATTGCGCTTTTTGCTCATCTTCTTTCCGGCAACAGTGGCAAGCATCTCCGCGTCATACAGGTAGTCGCCCCAATCGGTCAGTTCCTCCACTATGCGCGGATTAAGATTCGTCATCTCATCAAGAGCATATTGCGGCACTCCCGAGAACTCCGCACGAATACCATGAGCTGCACAATACTCCTTCACGAGAGCTACAGATTCCTTCAGCGGCAGAGCACCGACAGGCAACGAGAATGCCGGACGATCGATATCATTCTCCACGACGCCCTTTATGAAGAGGGTGTCGCGATAGATTGCATACTCATACTTGAACATATCCACCCACATCAATATCCCTCCATACGAGAAATCCGTAGTTCTTCCAGGTTCCTGCTGAAGATATCTCCATACCTCTCCCATATTTTCAGGAGTGATTTTCCTAAATTCCGGCAGGCGGCAATTACCCGTTGATTTCATTTTCATATTCTGGAGGTCGCGGGCAAGTGTACATATAGGTTCAGACTTGAAACGATCGTTAATCTCCGGGATGAAATTCCATGTGCTTTCCATATATAATTTAGATAATGTTTATAGTGAATTAAATTATCGGTAGGTGTCCGTCTGATTGAAGTTATCAGATCAATCGCCTTTCTCATGAAATATAAACCAATAATTGTCTTTATAGTTCAATAAAAAATCCGCATAAATTATCCACAAATCGTCATTAATTCATGATTGCTATCCCGCTAACGCCGGATGATTTTACCTCATTTCTGCCGGAGTATACGATACGAAATTCTTGTGAAATGTATCGTATGATGTGTTTTTTAGTCTCATAAAATTAGATGAAACTACAGTATCATAAAATTATATTAATTATAATCAATGATTTATATAGAAGTTGATATCATAAAATTTATCTGAATATCTAAGTGCTAAATTTTGTTTGGAATCATAATATTTGTTAATAATTTTGCGGTGAACAAAAAACTCAAATCAACTAAAACCACATTACCATGCAAAACTGCAATATTATTTTCACCTCTTATAATAAGGCTCAGCCATTGGGGGGAGTGACCCACTCACAATGGATTATTACGCCGACAGCGAATGAGAGGGGAGATTTAAAATCATGAAAAATCAATAAAACCAATTCAAAATACTTTAATAAATCATCAGTATGAACACACTAACTGTAAAAACGCGAAAGCTCATTCCGATGCTTGGACTTGCCATGATGTTGGGCATGTCGGCATGCGGAGATGAGTCGGAGGGTAAGGCTTCGATCAATGATTCGGCACCCGCACAGGTTTCTGATGTGAACTATGTTGCAGGACCGGGAGAGGTGACACTCACATGGAAAATACCGGCATCAGAAAGTTTCATGTATTCCAAGGTGGTCTATAAGAATGCCAAAGGGGAGGAAGTCTATAAGATGTACTCCAAGGATCATGCAAAGGATGGAATCATGACCGAGACAATTGGCGGATTCGCATCGGTAGATCCCGTTGACTTCAATATTTACGCATGCTCCGTAAGAGGAAATCATCTTGAGGCGCAGAAAATTTCGGCAGTGCCCGGCGCACCCGCCTTTCTTGCCGTGGCGCAGTCTATCGATGCAGAGCCGGCATGGGGAGGCGTGAGCGTAAGCTACAACAATGAGACGGTAGCTTCCGTAAACGTGGTGCTCAAATATCATCTGAAGAGCGATGCATCGAAATCAGGTGAATACTCTTTCGTGGCTGCACCCAATACCAACAGCTCACAGTTTGTGGGACTGACAGTAAGCAATAATGAGTTTATCAATGGCGAAGAAGCTGTCATAGAGCTGGCTGCCGCTGATGCCGACGGCAACTCATCGGAACCGCGCACGATAGAGACCCGCACAAAGAGGGTTGAGAAACTTGACCGCACCAACTGGACATTCCCCGGATTTGCCGACAACTATGATGCTCAGATCGGCTACTCCTCACAAGAGGCAGGCGGCGAGGGTGGTTTTCCGAGAGGTCGAGTGGTGGCTATGCTTGACGGCGACGAGGGAACATTCTGGCACACATCTTGGAAGCAACCCTCCAGCTATCCCCACTTCTTCATCATAGATATGGGCGAGGAGAAAACGGTCAGCAACGTGACGATACGTCGTCGCGGAGGCAACAATGGCACCAACATCGGACAGACATTCTACACCTGCACAACGGCATCAGCCAACGGCTCGAGTCCCGATGAATGGGGTTGGGTGAATCAGGGATGGTATCCTTTTGACCGCAACAGCGATGCACATCAGCTTTTCGGCATGACCCAGGTGGAGAACACACGCTACATAAAAGTTTATTTTTCAGAGAAAGACAAAGGGGGCGACTTCGTAATGATCTCGGAATTTAACGCATATACCCCCGCAGAATAATAAACCACAACATCCGGACCTCATGCAAGTATTCTACAGCTTCGCATCATAAAGGCAGGATTCTATCTGTCATAATTGGAGAGTCCGAATAAATTGAAAAAAACTAACCTATATGAAAATAAATTCAATAATAGTAAGTTCTGTGCTCTGTCTGTCGGCACCGGCATTGGCACCAACGGCACAAGCGCAGACATCGCAGTCGCAGAACGCCACTGTGAGAGGCACGGTTGTAGATGAGAACGGAGAACCTGTCATTGGCGCAACTGTCCTTGTGAAAGGGAAACCCGGTCTTGGCACAGCCACTGACCTTGAGGGTAAGTTCACTATCAAGACTCAGGGAGCTAAACAATTGGAAATCTCCTACGTAGGATATACTACAGCTACGGTCAACATTTCCGGCAAGTATGATGTCAAGGTGGAGCTGAAGCCGTCGGCAGAGTTGCTTGAGGATTTGGTTGTAGTCGGCTACGGCACACAGAAGAAGGAATCTTTGACAGGCGCAATCTCCCAGATAAAGGGTGATCAGGTGTATAGGGATCGTGGTGTGACCAATACAGCAGTTGCACTGCAGGGTGAGATCGCCGGTCTTACAGTGACGAGAGGATCCACACGCCCCGGTAGTGAGAATGCAAAATTCCAGATCCGTGGTGCCAACTCAATCAACGGCGACAGCTCTCCGCTTATCCTTATCGACGGTCAGGCAGCTAGCCTTGATGAGTTGAACTCAATGGATGGTAGCGTGATTGAGAATATATCTGTGTTGAAAGACGCATCTGCTGCTATCTATGGTGCACGTTCAGCAGGCGGTGTCATCCTCGTGACCACCAAACGCGGTAAAGCCGGAAAGGCACGTGTAAGCTACTCCGGTTCTTACAGCCGCACTATCGACGGTATCCAGCTTCCGATCACCAACAACAATGAGTGGCTCGACATGTTCTACGAGGCACAGTATCGCGACACTGAGGCTACCAATCCGGGCATAACCGATCCGAATGAAATCCACAACCGCATCAACTGGTGGATATTCAACTCCTTCGGCGGCACTCCCGTAAAGAAGAACGAGACTACCGGCGAATGGGAGACATACGGAGAGCAGGTAGTAGGCGAGGGTCTGTTCAATAAACTGAAGGAGGGTAATTCATTCTTCCTGAAACGTGGCGAGTTTATCGACTCATGGCAGCCCGGCAACTATCTCCTTGACTTCCTCTATGGAAACGCCGACACATGGAAACACAATGTAGCCGTTTCCGGCGGTGATGACAAATTCAACTATTTTGCATCACTCAACTATTCAGATGCACAGTCACAGTTGAAGATTGCAGAGGATGGTGAGAAGAAATATGGTGCGCGTCTAAATATGGACTATAAGCCGACTGATTTCTTCAAGATCGAGACCGGCATGGCATACGACAAACGTGATATCACCACCCCCTCGCAGGGTATAGGCAGAGGCTGGCAGGATATGTGGTTCTGGGCAATCACCAACGAGAACGGGGATGCCTACGACACCTTCTCCAACAACCGTAACCCTTATGGCTGGTTCACACAGGCGGGTGAGACAAAGGCAAAATGGAGCACACTGCGTGCCAACGGTAAGATCACGCTTGACTTCTCAAAATGGGTGAAAGGTCTTTCAATCAACGGAACGGCAGCATATAAGAGTGTGCGTCAGGATGTATCAAGTGAGAATCTTGAGGTACGTTTCTATGACTGGGTAGGCAACCAGACTTCCGCCACACAGAACAGCCCCGCCAAACTTGAGCAGGAGAACAAGGAATGGACAAGCTACACACTCGGTCTGTTCGCGCAATATAACCGTCTCTTTGCAGAGAAGCATCAGGTGGATGCCATGTTTGGTATCACAGGTGAGAATGAGGACTACAAGAGAGTGAAGGCAGGACGCTACAAAGGTGAGCTTTATCCCGGTTCAGGTCTTTCGGATCTCAACGTATTCCAGGGTGGCGACAACAATGCTGCCGAGGGTGGTTCCAATTCATGGAGTTTCCTCTCTTACGTGGGAGATTTCCGCTACGCATTCAACGACACCTATCTTCTCAGCTTCCTCTATCGTCATGACGGCTCATCAAAGCTGACTCCGGAGAACCGTTGGAAAGACTTCTATTCAATATCCGGCGGCTGGGTATTCACCAATGAGAATTTCTTCCGCAACCTGAATATCGACCAATGGATGAACTTCGGTAAAATCCGCTACAACTTCGGTAAGACAGGTTCTGTGAACGGTATCGGCAACTATGAGGCATATTCCACAATCAAGACCGGCAGCATCTATCTCGGCGGCAGCAATCTGACCACAATGTGGATCGACGGTATGCGTTCAGCCAACCGTACATGGGAGACTCTCTACAGCCATGACATCGGTATCGATCTCGGATTCTTCAGCAACCGTCTGCGTGCATCGTTCGACTGGTTCAGCAAGAAGAATGACGGAATGTTTATCGATGTGGTGTATCCTTCCATTCTCGGAGCGTCCGCACCTAAGACCAACAACGGCAAGCTGACCACACGCGGTTGGGAAGTGGAATTGAACTGGCGCGACCAGATTGGTAAGGTTCAGTATAATGTGGGATTGCAGATCTCCGATGCCTGGACAAAAGTAAATGAGCTCACAAACAACGAGAATATCCCCTTCGCAGGTCACAATAAGAACCGACTCATAGGGAAGCCTCTTGATGCGATCTACGTATTCCAGACTGACGGTATTTTCCAGAATCAGGAAGAGGTGGATGCCTATTATGAGATGTATTACTGGAATGCAGACCATAGCGGTCCGAAATCAGGCAACATTCTTCCTGCTCCGTCAGAGACAGGCACTAACCGCCTTCGCCCGGGTGCCCGCAAGCGCGTTGATATTGACGGCGACGGCGTAATCACAGATAAGGATATCTATTATGCAGGTGATGCAGCTCCGCGTCTTTCATTCGGCATTAAAGGCGGATTGAACTGGAATGGTATCGACTTCTCATTCTTCTTCCAGGGCGTGGGTAAGCAGACCGTGCTTCGCGATGGCAACATGTATGCACCTTTCGTAGTCAACTATTGCTTGCAGAACAATACATTCCTCGGTAAGACTTGGACTCCCGGCAGCGGCAACAACGACTACACCGTCATGTCGCGCGATAACAACTTCAACCGATTCAACTATCAGAATAGCGATGTATCCGTTCAGAACAACCGCTACGTCCGTCTGAAGAATCTTGTGGTCGGATACACGCTTCCCCATACAATCACATCAAAAGTGGGTGTCGAGAAATTCCGTGTCTACTTCTCCGGTGACGACCTTTGGGAATGGTCAAAAATTAAAGACGGTTATGATCCCGAGTATGGTGAGGGTTCAAACAATATCTTCCCTCTCTGCCGTATGCTAAACTTCGGTGTGGAACTTGAATTCTAAATCAAAAAAGACAAATCAATGAAATCAAATAGAAAATATATACTGCCATTCCTGGCTTTAGGTCTCACAATGGCATCATGCTCGGATTTCCTTGACAAGGAACCTCTTGATCAAGGTACAGACGCGATCATGTTCAAAAGTCCCGAGCAGTTTGATCAGGCAGCGCTCGCGCTTTACTCTTTCCCCGACTGGAAAAGCGCCAATTATGACGGGGGTCTCGACGTATCGGGTATCGGTGGCAACGGGGGCGGCACAGCACCCCAGTCACATGGTACTTGGAATGGCTGCTACAGTGCACTCCGCAATATCAACATTCTTCTTGAGAAAGCTGCCGGCTATAGTGATCAGGATGCGATAGCCTCCTCTATTGGCACAGCCTATTTCTTCCGTGCGTGGCAACATTTCAATCTGCTCAAGACTTTTGGAGGTGTGCCTGTTGTTGACCATGTGCTCGACACCAATGACCCGGTGCTTTACGGCGCACGCAACAGTCGCTACGAGGTGATGAATCTCATCATTGAAGACCTGAAGAAAGCTGTTGAGCTTCTTCCCAAGAGAAGCACCATGCAGGGACTTGAACAGCGCGGACGTCTCACAAAAGAGGGCGCACAGGGTTTTCTTGCCCGCGTGGCTCTTTACGAGGCAACCTGGGAGAAATACGTTCCCTCCATTGGATATGACCTTGACGGCGACGGTGCGTCAGTAGGTGCCGGAAGTGTCAAGCCCGAAGGCTATCCCTCTGTCAACGATATGCTGAAGATTGCACAGGATATGTCGAAGGCTGTGATTCAGGAAGCGGAGACAGGTACGTTCGCACTCTTTGACGCTTGCGAAGAACTCAGCTACTACTCCCTTTTCAATATCGACGATGGCGACGGCAACGTTTCCAACCATCAGGGTATAGGCAAGAGTGCGAATAAAGAGTTCATCATCAACAATCCATACGATTACACTCTGAGACGTTCCGGAAAAAATATAGCCCACATGGTTGCCACATGGCAGTGTGTCAATATAAGCGCATATCTTGGAGAGTCATACGTATGCACCAACGGTCTGCCTATCTATCTGAGTACATCGGGAAGCCTTGATGATGCTTACTATAATCCCGAATTTGGTGGATATGACACCTATATGGGGGAATACGCCAACCGCGACATGCGTTTCGTCGGCACGACATATCTTCCTGATCGTCCGGTGTTCTGCTGCGACGGTGAGCACTGGGTGCCCCGTACTGCTGCCGGAGAGAAATATCCGGAGGCTGTATTCCCGGCTGCAACCGATCATTACGATTCATCAGATCCGGCAAACTCAAGCAAGCTGGTTGTCTACAATCCGATGATTGACCTTAACTCCACCCACAACGGTTATGGCTCACGCAAGTTCATGCCGGAGGGTTCGGGTCGTGCAGACAATACGGATGCCGCCGATTATCCGGTGCTCCGTCTTGCCGAGGTGCATTGCATCTATGCAGAGGCTACCTGCGAACTTGGCAACGGTGCAATCTCGGATGCTGACCTTGACTTCTCAATCAATAAGAACCGTAAGCGTGCCCTTGTGGCTCCTCTGACAAACGCACTCATCGCCAATGTGTATGATGCCAACTGGTTTAACTTTGAGACAGGTCGCCATGAGGTTCACAAGATGACAATGATGGATGAGGTTCGTCGCGAGCGTATGGTAGAGCTTCATGGAGAGGGTTTCCGTCTTGACGACCTCAAACGCTGGGGTATCGCCCATATCAACCTGACCGGTCAGAAACTCGGACGCAAGATTCTCGGCACATACTACAGCAATCCTGACAACAAGGTCAACTCCCTGAAATATTCCGGCGAACCGGTCTACAATCCGGAGACACGTCCGACGCAATGGGGGCTTGTATCTGAGGATCCGAAAGATATAGACTATGGTCGTCCGATCGCCACAATACCGGGCAACTGCCTTTTCAATCAGAAGGATTATCTCGACCCGCTCCCGCTGGAGCAGATCCGTCTTAACCCAAATCTGAAGCAGAATCCGGGATGGTGATGCATAGTGGCAGGAATAACTGTTAAGGTAAAAAAGATTGTGTTATAAAAGACGGGGAGGGCTTGTTGCAATCCCCGTCTTTCCTTATATTTGCAGAATCAAAATAATCTAACAACCTTTAAAATGAGAAAACTTATAATATTGGCTGGTGTTATCTGCTCCATTGCTGCCAACGCGCAGACATTCAGACATTATATTACCACAGACGACGCACGATGGACACAAGGTCAGGACGTTAAGGCTCAAACAAAAAGTAACACTAAGGCTTCCTCTGTGATAGAGACTCAGACGCAACCGATAGTGACTTTCCGGAATTGGGGCACTACATTTAATGAGCAGGATTGGAAGGCTCTCTGTATGCTTACCCGTGAGGAGCAGGATGAGATATTGCATAACTCATTCTCTCCCGATGGTGAATTAAAATTCTCAATCGGACGCATCTCGATGAATGCCAACGATTACGCTCTATCATGGTATAGCTGCAGCGATGTGCATGGGGATTTCGACAATAAATATTTCAACATTGAGCGCGACAAGCTCACCATAATCCCTTATATCCGTGCGGCACAGCGTTACAATCCGAATATGACATTCTGGATGTCGCCATGGAGTCCGCCGGCATGGATGAAAGTCAATGATCATTATGCCGTGCAGAGCAATCCGTATAACGACATGGATAAGAGGATGGATTATCTTCTTTTCGGAGATGACGACAGATCGGTGAATGAGCAGGTTAATCCCGACAAGAATCTTTTCCCCCGCAGGCTTGCGGTCAGAAATTATTTCATACAGGACAGTGCATACTTGCAATGCTATGCCGATCAGTTCTGCAAGTTTATTGATCTTTATGCTGAGCAGAATATCCCAATAAAGATGGTGATGTATCAGAATGAGGCTTACAGCTATACCCCGTATCCAGGTTGCCCATGGACGTCAGATGGTATATTGCGGTTTAATCTTGAATATCTTGCCCCGACTCTGAAGGCTAAGCATCCGGATGTTGAGCTTTGCCTCGGCACGTTCAACACCAACCGGTATGATCACGTCAGCGGATTGCTTGCCGACCCACGGATGCCGGATAACGTCAGTGGCATAGGCTTCCAGTGGGAGGGTGGTCAGATTCTTCCGCGTATCCGTAAGGAGAACCCAGGCTACAGGTATATCTCGACTGAAAGCGAGTGTGGCAACGGGGATATGGATTGGAATGCAGCAGAACATACATTCCATCTGATTAATCATTACATCGGCAACGGTTGCTCCGAATATAATAACTGGAACCTGATACTCTGCGATAAGGGTGAGAGTGCATGGGGCTGGCGTCAGAATGCCCTGATAAGGGTAAATTCTGCCGACCGCACGTTTGAATACACTCCGGAGTATTATGCTTACCGTCATTACAGCTCATTCATTCAGGATGGTGCCGATATCTTGGCGTTTCAGCCGAAGGATAAGGATAAGACTCCGGTGATGGTGGCATCCACGAAGGATGGTAAATACGTGGTTGTTGCAGGTAATTTTAATGATGAGCCGCGCAGTATGTCGGTGAAAGTCGGGAATAAATATCTTGATGTGACGCTCCCGCCTCATTCCCTGCATACTTTTGCGGAAAAATAAATTATTGGAAGGGATAAATTGTTGTAAGGTAAGTTATTGTAAAATGAGACGCAGAATAACGGTATTATCATTTATAATGGCGGGGATTTCCATGATTCCCGCCAAATCAGAGATAGTGACGTATCCGGCAGGACCGGGAGTTGAGACGATAGATGACTTCACAGTGGAGGTACGTCAGGGAGATGACTGGCATCCCGTGTCGGTATATCCCGTGAAAGTGGATCAGGTGATCGGCACCGGACATCACGTTGAGATTGCCTCGATGGCATATTTTGATTTTGACGGCACGGCAGATGTGAGGGTCGTTAGCAATCGCGAGCGGGTCAGGGAATCACGCATACGTCCGCTAAGCTACGACATTACGCCGAAGGTCACGGGGGATACGCTTCTCTTCTCCCTGAGTCGCCCGATGAATCTTTCGGTTGAAGTGAACGGCGACATATTCCATAATCTTCATCTTTTCGCCAATCCTATAGACAAGAACCGCCCCACTGCCAAGGAGATTAAGAGGGCAGGGAAGAAGGGTAGCAAGCTAATTTATTTCGCGCCCGGTCGTCATGAATTGCCCGATGGGGTAATGAAGGTTCCGTCAGGTTACACAGTGTATATTGATGGGGGCGCACGTGTGGTCGGTCAGCTTCGTGCAGACACAGTGGAGAATGTGCGTTTCTTCGGGCGTGGCGAGGTGCATCCGGAAGGACGAGGCGAAGGTATATACGTATGCCGTTCGCGCAACATTGAGGCGGATGGTGTCATCGTGACGCAGATACCTGTAGGGGGGAGCGACGGTGTGAGCATAACGAATGTGAAGTCGATAAGCTCGTATGGCTGGGGCGACGGCATGAACGTGTTTGCCAGCGATAATGTGAGCTACGACGGGGTGTTCTGCCGGAATAGCGATGACTGCAACACGGTCTATGCCACCCGTAAGGGATTTAATGGTGGATGCCGCAATATAAAGATGGAGAACTCCACGCTGTGGGCTGACGTTGCACATCCTATAATGATAGGTCTGCACGGCGCGGCTACGGAGATAGGTCCGGATGCCCCTGCCGACACGATCAGAAATCTGACGTATCGCAATATCGACATTCTCGACCATCAGGAGAAGCAGATAGATTATCAGGGATGTTTCACCATAAATTGTGCCGACAACAATGTGGTGCGTGATGTAGTCTTTGACAACATCCGCGTTGAGGATTTCCGTCAGGGGCAGTTGGTCAACATCCGCATATTCTTCAATAAGAAATATTGTGCGGCACCTGGCACGTCGGTCAGCAACGTCCTTTTCAAGGATATCGTATACAATGGCAAGAATGCCGAGATGTCGATAATCTGCGGCTACTCACCCGAACGTAAGGTGACAGACATTACATTTGAAAATCTCGTCATCAACGGCGAACGTATCTCAGACGATATGCCGGGCAAACCGAAATGGTACAAGACGGGCGACATGGCACGCATCTGGGTTGGCGAGCACGTCGATAATGTAGTGTTCAAGTAATGAGGTATAAATTGGCGGATTAAACCAAAAAAGGTGCAAATCGGTTATTATAGGTGGATGCGGAAATTCTGCATCCGCCTATTTTTGTAAATTAACTGAAGTTTCGCAAGCTGCACTTCAGTGGTTTAAAGTTTATAGTTTAAGGTTTAAGATTCACGAAAATCCACGAATCTTTTCATTATACAAAATTTAATGATCATAAACCATAAACCATAAACATTAACTCTTAAATAAATTAATACTTATTTTTTTTGAATTAATAAATGATGGAAACAACAGTATTTTTGAAGGGTTCGCCTATGCACATATCCGGCAAAATGCCGGAGGCAGGTTGTGAGGCACCCAACTTTGTATTAGTGAATAAGGATCTCACGGATATCAACAAACATGATTTCAAGGGGAAGAGGGTAGTCCTTAATATTTTCCCGAGTCTTGATACAGATGTATGCGCAGCCTCTGTCAGACGCTTCAATAAGGAGGCGTCAGAACTGGAGAATACCGTGGTGATATGCGTATCAAAGGATCTCCCATTCGCCATGTCACGTTTCTGTGTAGCCAATGGCATAGATAACGTCTACACAGCGTCGGCATTCCGCAGCGACTTCGGCAAGACGTATGGTGTGGAGCTGCTTGACGGACCGTTGCGCGGACTCTTCGCACGTGCGCTGATCATCCTTGACGAGGAAGGTAAAGTGATGGGCACATCCATCTCAGAAGAGATCACGACAGAGCCGGACTATGACTTTGCGAAAAAGCTTCTGAAGCACTAAGACGGCTAAGACAGCTAAGACTGATTGGACTGCTAAGACTACTTAGACGTCTTAGCAGTCCAAGAGGTCTTAGCAGTCCAATCAGTCCAAGTGGTCTTAGCTGTCTTAGCTGCCCAAGAAAACAAAAAAGGATGACTTTCAGTCATCCTTTAAGTGACTCCTGCAGGATTCAAACCTGCAACCTTCTGATCCGTAGTCAGATGCTCTATTCAGTTGAGCTAAGGAGCCATTTTATTGGTGATTCGTGCAGGATTCAAACCTGCAACCTTCTGATCCGTAGTCAGATGCTCTATTCAGTTGAGCTAACGAACCATTTGCTTTAGGGTGTCGTTGTTTCCCTTTTGCGAGTGCAAAGTTAGGCACTTTTTTTCATTCCACCAAATTTTTTTGTAAAAATTTTCAAAAAAATAATCTGACACTTGCACTTCCTGTTATTCCTGGAATTGGAGGTGTTGATTTACAGATGGTTATTTCTCCGGATAGAATTTGCGGCCATTTCCCGCAAATTCGCAGACAGATGTCATTAGCTACAGTCTCCAGCAGTTTTCGGGGACGTTTCATCTCATCGGCGATTATGTCATACAGATCAGCGTAGGAGATAGTGGCGTCAAGGTCATCATCATCTATTCCATCCGTGAATGGTATTCTTACATTAAGGGCAACGATGAACTCGTTGCCCACAATGTTTTCTTGCTTGAATACCCCATGACGGGCATGGAAGTGGAGGTCGGAAAGAGCGATCTCAATAGTCTTCATCAGATCAGTTCCTGCGATTCAAAAGAGATTTTGGATTTCACGGGTATTTTCTCCACGCGGCGGGCGTGTCGTCCCCCTTCAAATTGAGCAGCGAGATAAGCGTCTACAATCTCCTTTGCCAGCTCCGGAGAGATGAATCGTGCGGGCAATACAAGGAAATTGGCATCGTTATGCTGTCTGGCAAGGCTTGCAAGCTCCGGGAGCCAGCATAGTGCGGCTCGTATCTGCTGATGCTTGTTGAGGGTGATCTGAATGCCGTTGCCGGATCCACACATGGCAATGCCAAAATCACAATCCCCGGCTTCCACGGCATTTGCTGCAGGATGAGCAAAGTCGGCATAGTCGCATGATTCTGCGGAATTAGTACCGAAATCCACCACCTCATACCCCTTTTCGCGGAGATAAGGCTTGATGATTTCCTTTAATTCAAAGGCCGCATGATCGGCAGCCATAGCAATCTTTTTCATAAATATATTTTAGTTTTATGGTTTAGATGACTAAGTTGATTTTTCAAGTCATTTCAGCAGCGACTCCTCATCCGTAAGCAGCGAAGGATCTTTGGCGGGTGTAGTAGCCGCGCGTGAAGTTCCTCCGAAGAATTTACTCGTGAAGGCGAATCTGACGAGAAGATAGTTCACAGGGATGCAGATTATCATGGCAGGTAGAAGAGCCAAAGTCTTGCCGACTATCTGCTGGAATATCGCCACCAGACCGGTCTGCAATCCCATGTTGAAAAGATGGCTGAGTGCGAACCCAACCCCTTTCTTCGCATTCGGGCGGCTGTGGAACGTGAAATAGCTCGACAGGAAAAAATTGACTATAAAGCTAAGCGCGTAGCTTATCATTGAGGATGGGACAGCCTTCACTCCGACAGCATGCACGAATATGATGTAGAAACCATATTGCAATACAGTTGCGAGCGCACCGACAATGCCGAAGCGGACTATTTCCGAGAAGCGGCTATTGCCGTTTATTAGTTTCTTAAGATTCATTCCTGTCAGGAGTATATTAGTGAAATCTATATTATCGTTAGATTTTGTAATCCTTTATTTTGCCATTTCTGTATTTATCCGTTCGATATAGTCGAGCAGGTCATCGCGTCCGGTGCTCTTCTCTGCGGAAGTCACAAATATCGGAGGAAGCTCCTCCCAATGCTCGAGAAGCACTTTCTTATAGTGCTCCACCTTTGTCTGCGCCGCCATAGGTCCAAGCTTGTCGGACTTCGTGAAGACGATTGCAAACGGCACTCCATTCTCCCCGAGCCATTCAAGGAATTGGAGATCGATTTTCTGCGGCTCATGCCGTATGTCGATAAGCAGGAACAGAAGCACCATCTGCTCTCGATACAGTATGTAGCTTTCAATCATCTCCTTGAACTCCTCTCGCTGGGCTTTGCCGCGTGCGGCATATCCGTAGCCGGGGAGATCGACGATATAGAATTCGCCGTTGTTTATGCGGAAATGGTTTATCAGGAGAGTCTTGCCGGGTTTCTGCGATGTCTTTGCCAGACCACGAGATTTAGTCAGCATGTTTATCAGTGAGGATTTCCCCACATTTGACCTGCCGATAAACGCATATTCCGGCACATTAGAATCAGGGCATTGCGAAACTTTCGCACTGCTGATCTCATATTTTGCATTTTTTATCTCCATAGGCTGCAAAATTAATAAATATTTTTGATTTCAGAAAAAACGTCTCTTCTCAGAAGAGAATCAGAAGAGAAGAGTGTGGATCTGACGGAGTGCGGAATTGGCATCGGCGGCGGCAATCATGTAGAGCATGGTCGTGTCGGAAGCCCCTTCCGAGAATGCGGAGATTGCTAATCCGTTGCGGGTGAGTGTGCTCCGTATGCGTGCTCCGGTGCGATGGTTTGCTCGCATGTTGTCGCCCACCACGGCAATCGTGGCAAGATTGTCGATTCTTTCCGGAAGTGCGATTATGCCGTCGGAAAGTTCAGGCGCAAATTCTCGGCAGATGAGGTCAAACGTTGTGTCGGCATCGCTGCTCGCCACGGCAAACGACAGTCCGGATTTCCCATCGGAACGGGTCACGTTGAACACCTTCACACCCTTTTTTGCAAGCGCATTAAACGTGCGCGATACGGAATTCTTCACTCCCCTCGTCAGATTCCCTCCGAGAAGGAAAAGGGTGGTCTCCTTCAGTATGGATATCCCCTTTATCGGAAGGTCGTCAGGTAGGGGAGAGTCGGTGATGAGGGTACCTGGTGCGCTGGCGTTGAAAGTGTTTAAGATCTTTATTGGTATATTCTTATGGAATACGGGATATATCGTCGGTGGATATATCACCTTCGCACCGTAGGAACAAAGCTCCATGCTCTCGATAAACGACATGTGCGACACGAGCACGGCATCATTGATGACGCGCGGGTCTGCCGACAGGAAACCGTCAACATCGGTCCATATCTCAAGCACTTCGGCATCAACCGCAGCGGCAATGAGCGCGGCTGTGAAGTCGCTCCCCCCGCGTCCGAGATTCGTGATGTCACCCGTTCGCTTGTCGGTGGAGATGAATCCCGGCACAATCGCCTTTACGAACGGAGTGAAAAATTCTCTCTTTATCAATTCCGTGGTCAGTTTCTGATCGGCAATGCTCTTGTCATACCATTTCTCGGTTTTCACGAAATTCAGGGAGTCATGACGGGTGGCATCCTTTATCATTGCAGCCACTATTATTGAAGACATACGTTCGCCGAAACTCACGATTATGTCAAGGGTCATCTGAGGGAGATGGCGTATAAGATACACGCCGTCATACATTCTCTTGAGATCCGATAGGAGAGCGAGCACGCGTTCCTTCACCTCATTTCGGCGAGATTCATCTACCACGTTGTCAATGATGTCGATATGCCGTTGGGTCATGGACTTCACATCATCAAGATACGACAGATTGTTGTCGGCGGCAGCTTTTGCCGCCGCAATTAGCCGGTCGGTGAGTCCGCCGAGAGCCGAGACCACCACGATTGCCTGTCCGTCGATTGATTCCACGATGGCTTTCACGTTTCTGAGGCTCTCGATAGAACCTACTGATGTGCCTCCGAATTTAAGTACTTTCATTAAGTATCTAAAATGAATTGTTAAAGAAAAAGGGGGTGAGAGGGTATTTCCGGGAGGAGGAGTATTCGCGTTTGGTCAGTGCGTTCAGAGCGACTTTGTGTAGATCAGCATGTCGGAATAACATCCGTCGGGTGCGCTGAGCCATTCTTTAAGTCTGCCCCTGCATTCATAGCCGAGCGATTCGAAAAGGCGTATCGCATGAGTGTTGCTCTCCTCTATTTTTGCGCCGAGCTGATGGAGATGAAGCGTATGGAATGCATACTTCTCCATCATGCTTATCGCTTCGGCGGCGTAACCATGTCTGCGGTAGTCGCTGCAGATGTAAATGCCTACAAACGCACGCAGATGACGCTGCGAAAGCTCATATAAATCAACAATCCCGACAGGGGTATTGTTCCCCTCTTCAGTGACTATAAGGCGTATCTGTCCGGCAGAGAATGGGTCGGCGTCATAATTGAGGGCATAATCGCGCAGAATCCTGCGGGAGAGGGGAGCCACAGTGTCGCTGTATCTCCAGGCAGAGGAATCGTTCTCCACCTCATACATGAAATCAGCATCGCCGGGTTCCAATGCACGTATATTCAGACGTTGTTTTTCAGACATAGTTCGGATGGTATGTAATGTGTGGAAAGATATGAGATTATCTTTTAGGGAATGTGGAGGAGAAGAGCACACGGTTCTGAATCGACTTGCCGAGAGTAAGTTCGTCGGTATATTCCAGTTCATTACCGATACTTATGCCGCGGGCAAGCATCGTCACCTCCACCGGCAGGTCGGCGAGCTTCCTGTAGATGTAGAAGTTTGTGGTGTCACCCTCGATTGTAGGGCTCAGGGCGAGAATCACCTCCTTCAGATTATCGTCGGTCACTCTCTTGACAAGACTCTCAATCTCAAGATCTGCTGGACTTATGCCGTCGATAGGGGAGATCAGTCCGCCAAGCACATGATACAGCCCGGAATGCTGATGCGTGGATTCGATCGTGATCACGTCCTTCACATTCTCGACGACACACACCACGTGGGAATCCCTACGAGGGTCACTGCAAATCGGACATACTTCCGTCTCGCTGATATTATGGCATCTGGAACAATAACAGATGTTTTTTCTCAGAGCAATGACCGCCTCACCGAGAGCCACTGCCTCTTCCTCATCGCGACGCAACAGATGTAGCGCGAGACGGAGGGCGGTTTTCCTTCCGATACCGGGGAGTTTCGACAGCTGCTCCACCGCATTCTCAAGCAAAGAAGAATTAAAAGATTGAATCATTTTGCAAAATTACAAAATCCTTTTCATCTAATAATGCATATTTGACAACTTCCCTTTCTTCTAAACTAATTTTAACGATTCCCGATATCAATAATGACTATTCACCTTAAGTTTAGGTTGATTTACCGCGACTTGTAGGGATGCTCCATGGAGCATCCGTCTGTATCAAGGGTGAAGATTTTGGCGCGCGGATGCTCCGGGGAGCATCCCTACACTTGTAATCAATAATTTAATGTTGTTGGATTGGCTGAATAGCTATTATCAATAATGCCTAAAATTATTGGTATTTTATTTATTTTTTTGAATAAAGAATAGGAGTTTTTAGCCAAGTCTGTGTCATAATAAAGATAGGCAAAATAAGTTATTAATAATAAGAGATAAAACAAAAAGATATGAGATATATTCAACTTGGTTGCTTGATGATGATTTCCACCTGTGCATACGCGCAGACATACGCACAGACAGAGAAGGGGATTGTGTTGAAAGACAGTATTTCAGCTGAGAGCAATCATATAATAGATTCGCAGAAGCCATTTGAGATGGCAAAGGACTCAATTGATATAAAACCTGACCTGACACTCCCATATATGCCGGTATTCCCAAATTCCGGAATGTCGGAGTTTGGGAATTATGCCCCTTTAGACTTACCCTTCTACTCATTTACGCCAGGAGAGGCTACGGTCTTCGGGTGGGGTAGCGGCAGGATAGTGGCTCACGGCTTCACAACGGTTTTCCCCGAACTGATGAGGATCGACAGTGGTTCCATAGGTCTATACCAGAACATCGGCAATTTCTCTATCTATGCCGGAGGTATGGCTAACAAATACGGCTTTATACGGGGTATTCACACACAATTCGGTGTCAACGGTTCAATTACCTACCGACTTAACGACAGGTTATCAGCCACAGCATTCGGGACATACTATTTCGGTCGTCCACCGAAGATGGCGAATGGGGCACCGATGCCCCCGGCAATGATCGGATTTTACAATGTCTCCCGTTTCGGTGGATATGTGGATTATGGGGTATCAGAAAACTTCGGGGTGGAAGTCGGGGCACAGGCAGTTCAAACAATCGGTACCTCTAAATACAAGCCCGAACCAATCGTTACACCCTATATCAAAGCCGGAAACGGAAAAGTGAAAGTCAAGGTAGGTCTACCGGTCGGACAAATCCTTTACCATGCCATAAGGAAAAGATAAATAGGTATAAGTCATCAAAAAAAGAGGTTGCAATTCAAAGTCATGAACTGCAACCTCTTCCAGCCGATGTTTAGTGTCCAATTAAACAGAGACTTGTAAAAGTTCCTTACCAAGTTTGTGCAGACCGTCAACAATCTTGTCAGCCTGTGCCTTCCGTGGCTTAGAATAGCCGGCTGCATAATGCCAAAGCTGTCGTTGGTTTATGCCTGTGATATACTGTAATGCTGCAAAAGAGAAGATGCTTTGGTAAAAGCAAAGCAGACTTCTTATGTCAAATTTATAATCAATTACAAAATCTTCGTCAAGTACTTCCGGATATTCCACACCGTCAGCTAAAGCACATTCTCTGAAAAAGTCTATGCTCTCTCTCACTTCCTTATCCAATGTGGCGAAATCACCGGTTACTGCCACAACCCATCCCGGAAGTATATCGCATGCTGCACAATATCCGGATTCGGTTTTAGCGACATCAATAACAATATTTCCCATATAATCGTGAAATTAATTATTCTAAAGAGAATCGGCGCGGCACATTCTCCGCGCCGATTAAATCCAATAAAGAGCATTAAAGTTATTTTGAAAAATGGAGGAGGCAATTAGCCCCCATCCATTGTTTAGAATTTGAGACCAGACTGTTTCTCAATACTGCGTAAAAGAAAACCATAAATATCAGTGTTCCCTTCTGCATTTACAGTTACGGTGCCGGGTTTATCCGGATGCTTTAACTGTCGATGGCTACCCTTTTGTCGGGCAACATATCATCCATCATCGTAGAGAATCTGCAAGATCTCACTCGCTTTCAAAATTTTCATTGTACTCTTGTTTTAATTGGACGTTGCAAAGATAGTAAAATTACTATTATTATCAAAATAAATCGATATATTTTTATTAGGTGAGCTTGTCTTTTGCCCTATATTAGATTCAGTGACATATTTTTTGTTGTCTAATGGTTGAAGATGTGGATAATAACATATTTTTATTATCGTACGATTTGTATCGTTAAAAGTTTTTGGTTTATAAATGGGTATTATTTTTTGTAATTCAGCTGATTGTATAATAAAATCTGAGAATAATAAAAAATTGATTATACGGATGTATATGTAAAATATAAGAAATCATAGTGTTTGTTGATCTGCACTATGATTTCTTCCTTTGTTAGGTTTCGATGATTTTCCAATTGTCGGGGAGTCGTTTTTTGCTGGAGAAGTTTACTCCGATTTTTATGAGTTTGCGACTGTCTGTTTGGAAAGGGAGGAGGTAGTCTTTGGAGTCAATTTGAGCAAGAGCTTGTTCGGGTGTCTTGTCAATCTTGAACTCGAAGACGTATATGTAGTCTTTTGTCTTGATTACGAGGTCTATGCGTCCGTTGGCTGTCATGTATTCCACGTGTGTGCTGAAGCCCATTAGCTTTGCAAGGATGTAGATTACGTCCTGATAGTGTTGCTCAAGTTGGAGCATGTTGAATGAATCGTAGGGGAAGTCAGCGAATAGGCTCTTTAGTCTTTCCATGAATGTGTCGGCATTGCCACTCTGAAGATCCCTTATGAAACTGATTACTGAAAATTGTGACCGTCGGGGGGATGTGGAGGTATAGAGGAGCAGCAGGTTATTGAGGAAGCCGCGTTCCACCTCTTTGTTGGGGAATCCGAGTAATACGGAGTCAAGTTCCGGATCATAACTCTTTATGGTGAGGTAGCCGCTCTGGTAGAGTACGGGAATCGGGTTGCCGAGGTCGAAGGAGATGTCGGTGAGAGAGGAGAGTGATGTTTCCAATTCTGAGAGATCTTGGATGGAGATACTATTTGCCAGTATCATTTTTATAAGGAATGTGGGCGTGCCGGTACTGAACCAATAATCCCTGATGAATTTCTTATTCAGACAATTCAGAAGACTGAAAGGATTATAGATGTCAGTGGATGTCTCCGGAGAGAAATGATATCCGTCATAGTTTGATTTCAGAAGGTCATAGATTTCCTGAACAGATTTGTTGGCAGATTTGGCAAATTCCGAGATTCCACAATCGAAATATTCATGCAGCTCATCAGTGGTTATTCCGCAAATGCCGTCATACTCTCTGTCAAGAGATATGTCGTTGAGGTTGTTCAAGTCGCTGAATATGCTGAGATGTCCGAACTTAGTCACTCCGGTGAGCATGGCGAAACGTATGTGGGCGTCCTGACTCTTCAAATTGGAATAGAAAGCACGGAGCCTATTCCTGAAAATGTCCTGTAATGGTTTGTTCTCAACCGTCTCAAGAAGCGGCTTGTCGTATTCATCTACGAGTATCACTACATTTTTCCCCGTCAGTCTATGGGCATTGATAATAACCTCCCTAAAGCGTGCTTCTTCTGGCAGAGAGCCGTCGGATGGGGCCCCGTATTTCCTTTCCCATTCTGAAAGATACATGCCGAGATGCTTGTCAATGCTTTCCGGAGAGTCGCATCTGCAGCCTGATAGATCGAGGTGTAGCACAGGATGCGCTTCCCAATCGTGTTCATGACGCGATATGGCGAGATTCTCAAAAAGGGAACGGTTGCCGAGGAAAAAATCCTCGATTGTAGATAACAGCAGTGATTTCCCGAATCGTCTGGGACGACTCAGGAAGTAGTATTTTCCATCTGTAACAAGCCTATGGATATATTCGGTTTTGTCAACATATACATATCCATCCTCTCTGATTTTTCGGAAGGATTGCATTCCGATAGGATATTTAATCTGTGCCATAATTCAAACCTCTTTTTCAGATTATAATGCACAAAGATAGCTGAAGTTTTCTGAAAGTGCAACTTCCGAAGTTAAAATGGTTGAAATCGGGATTATTTTGGTGTGGGTGTTTTGTTGAATGGGGATTTTTCGTAATTTTGTGGTGAAATAGAGGGTGGATACCCATAATATTGAGTAGAATGATAGATTATATAAAAGGCACGGTGGCGGAGCTGACTCCGACTGTGGCGGTGTTGGAGACTAATGGCGTGGGGTATGAGATCAATATCACGCTTATTGATTATGCCGAACTTAATGGTGCGGCAGGTAAGAATGTGGTGAAACTTTACGTGCATGAGTCAATACGTGAGGATGCCCACGTATTGTTTGGATTCCTTACTAAAAAAAGTCGGGAATTGTTCCGTCTGCTGATAGGCGTGAGCGGTGTCGGTCCGAATACTGCACGTCTTATCCTGTCGTCGCTGACCGCTGACCAGCTTGAGGATACGATTGCTGCCGGACAGGATGCCGCGTTGAAAGCCGTGAAGGGTATAGGGGGAAAAACCGCCCAACGTATCATAGTTGACCTGAAGGATAAAATAAAAGGTTCGGGACTCTCGTTAAATGAGAGTGCTCCCAATGCCGGAGAGGCTTATGAAGATTCTATAGCCGCGCTCATAATGCTTGGATTTACAGCCCAACAGAGTCAGAAAGCGTTGAAGAAAGTATTCATGTCTGATCCCGGATTGAGCACAGAGAAAGCAATAAAACTTGCTCTCAAGATGCTCTGAAATGATTTTTGGCAAAAAGACAGTCACTCATATATCACGATGGATGTCGGTGTCGTTGATGACGCTGGCAGTGTCTGTCTTATGTGTTGCCCAATATAAGCGAGAGATCTTGCCTCCACCTCCACCACCGACAGAGGAGAGCGTAGCCGGAGCATCAGGCACCGACAGCGCGGTCATGCGGTCGGCAGTACGTCGCACGTTGCCAACGAGTTATGAGGATTATGCAGGCAGGGAATATGCCGCCGATCTATCTACCCCCTCCAATATCAAGACAGAGGCGGTGTATGATCCGGAGTTGGGGATGTATGTGCTGCGGACGCGCGTGGGCGACAGGGAGGTAGTGACGCCATACATGATGACTCCTGAGGAATATGGTAAGATTCTGACTCGCCGCGACATGTATGGGTATTTCAGAAGCCGTAACGCCGAGATATTCGAGAATAGGGATAATGAGAAGTTCAACCTGTTTGATATGAACTTCGCACTCGGACCGCTGGAAAAGGTGTTCGGTCCGGGTGGCGTCCGTCTCACCACACAAGGCTCCGTGCAGCTCTCAATGGGGATAAAGAGCAACAAGACCGACAATCCGGCATTGTCGTTGAGGTCAAGAAGAAAGACATTCCTCAACTTTGACCAGAAGATACAGGCTACGGTTGCCGCATCGGTGGGTGATAAGATGAAGTTCAACATGACCTACAACACCGACGCGACCTTTGACTTCGACTCCAAGAATCTGAAACTCAATTATGAGGGTAAGGAGGATGAGATAATCAAGAGCATTGAGGCGGGCAACGTCAGCATGACCACCGGATCAAGCCTTATAAGGGGAGGTACATCACTATTCGGACTGAAGACCAAACTGCAGTTTGGCAAATTGACGTTGACAGGGCTTGTCAGCCAACAGAACAGTGAATCGAAATCGGTAAACACACAGGGTGGGGTGCAGCGCACGCCATTCTCCATAAAGGCCGACAATTATGATGCCAACCGGCATTTCTTCCTCGCACAATATTTCTACGACCATTATGATGAGTTTGCATCGAAACTGCCTCACGTTTCGTCAGGTATCAACATCACTCGTATAGAGGTGTGGATCACCAACAAGAGCAACCGTTACGAGGAATCACGCAACTTCGTAGGCTTCATGGATATAGGTGAAAACAGTCGTCTTGCCAATGACTATTGGAAACCGAATCTTTCGGAGAATGTGCCGTCAAACCGTTCGAACAATCTTCTTGACGTTATAAAGTCGGATTATCCTGATGCCCGTAATATCAATCAGGTGACTCAGGTGCTTGCTCCGCTTCAGAACTACGGCATAACCGGTGGTAAGGATTTCGAGAAGGTGGAGAGTGCACGTCTTTTGCGATCGTCGGAATATTCGCTCAACTCCACATTGGGCTACATCTCCCTGAAGTCAGCTCTTAACACGGATGAGGTGCTTGCCGTGGCATTTGAATATACCTATCAGGGAAAAGTATATCAGGTAGGGGAGTTCTCAAGCGATGTCACCTCCACCAACCAGTGTCTTTATCTGAAGATGCTTCGCGGTACGACCGTCTCTCCGGCACTCCCTATGTGGAAGCTTATGATGAAAAACGTGTATGCACTCGGAGCATATCAGCTTCAGCGGAAGAACTTCAAACTCAACATAAAGTATCTTAGCGACACGACAGGCACCGAGATAAATTATCTCCCGATTCCGTCAGTCTCCAACAAGCCGATACTACAGCTGATGAACCTTGACCGTCTTGACTCCAATCAGGAGTCAAATCCCGACGGTTTCTTCGATTTCATCGAGGGTTATACGGTGGATGCCTCCAATGGTAAGATCATATTCCCTGTGGCGGAACCGTTCGGTTCCAATCTTGAGCGCAAGATTGGGGATCCGGCGATAGCTGCTGCATACGTGTATAAGGAATTGTATGACTCAACGCTTGTGGTTGCACGTCAGTTTGCCGACAAGAATAAGTTTTCACTTGTCGGGGAGTATCAGGCTTCAAATGGTGCGCAGATACGCCTTAATGCCATGAACGTGCCGCGAGGTTCGGTAGTGGTCATGGCGGGTGGTGTTGTGCTGACCGAGAATAGCGACTATACCGTAGACTACAGCATGGGCATCGTGACCATCACCAACCAGAGCATCATTGACTCCGGCACCAACGTGAGTGTCACGCTTGAAAACCAGTCGCTCTACAGCATGCAGCGGAAGACGCTGCTCGGTCTTGACGCACAATATAAGTTTAATAAGGATTTCACCCTTGGCGGTACCATCCTTCATTTCTCGGAGAAAGCCTTGACAGAGAAGGTCAATATCGGTGAAGAGGTGATCAACAACACTATGTTTGGCGTCAATCTCAGCTACAATAAGGATTTCATGTGGCTCACCAATCTTCTCAATAAGGTGCCGACTATCAATGCAGTCTCCCCATCCTCATTGCGGTTGAGCGCGGAGTTTGCGCGTCTTGTGCCACACAGCCAGAAATCCGGATCAACACGCGGCTCATCATATATTGATGACTTTGAAAGCACTCAGATAAGCACCGACCTCCGCAACCCATACTCATGGACGCTTGCCTCCACACCTTACGACGGCGGTGCAGACGCGCTTTTCCCGGAGGCAGCACTTTCCGATAACGTCGATTACGGCAAGAACCGCGCATTGTTGGCATGGAACTATATCGACAGGATGTGGACCCAGAAAAACTCCTCCATGCTTCCCGGTTATCTGCGCAATGACCTCAAACAGCTATCCAATCCATACGTCCGCGAGATAACGGTGCGCGAGATCTATCCCGGTAGAGATCAGGTATATGGGGAGTCCAACTATGTTCAGACCCTTAACCTCTCATTCTATCCCACTGAGCGTGGTCCCTACAATCTTGATGCCGACAATATAGATGAACGCGGTCGTCTGTTGAATCCGGAGAAGCGTTGGGGCGGCATAATGCGGAAGATGGACAACACGAATTTCGAGAGTTCCAATGTGGAATATCTCCAGTTCTGGATGCTTGACCCATTCCTTGACCCGGAAAATCCCAACCGCGACGGCGGCGACCTCTATTTCAACTTCGGAGAGGTGAGCGAGGATATTCTGAAGGATGGTATGAAGAGTTATGAGAACGGTATACCGATAGATGGCAACACCCAATTCCTGACCGAGACAAAGTGGGGGCGCGTGTCGTCACAAAACTCGTTGACATACGCATTCGAGAATGGTCCTGACGCTCGTCTGAAGCAGGACGTGGGTCTTGACGGTCTTCCCAATGAGGATGAGTATGGATTCAGCTCCTATTCGGAATATCTTGCCAAACTACGCTCTAAACTACCCGCCTCAACCATAACGGAGATGCAGGATGATCCGTTCTCCGCTATGAATGACCCTGCCGGCGACAATTATTTCTTCTACCGCAGCCCCTATTATGATGAGCAGCGCACATCCATCCTTGACCGCTACAAGCATTACAACGGAGTGGAGGGTAACTCATTGTCGCCCGATCAGAGCGATAACCCCTACTATCAGTCATCGCGTAGTGTGCCCGACGTGGAGGATATAAATCAGGATAACACTCTTAATGAATATGAAAGATATTTCCAATATAGGGTGTCGATACGTCCGGAGGATCTGGAGGTAGGAAAGAACTATATCGCCGACCGGAGGGAGACGGTTGTGACTACCCGCGAAGGACCTGCCACAGTGGTGTGGTATCTATTCAAGATACCCCTCGGACAACCGGAGAAGGTGGTGGGCGACATAAAGGATTTCTCCACAATACGTTTTGCACGTATGTTCATGACAGGCTTCCGGGAGGTGACGCATCTGCGTTTTGCCTCTCTCGAACTTGTCAGGGGGGAATGGCGCGACTATAAGTTTAATCTCAACAGCCGTGATGATTCTCCTGCAGAGGGTGAACTCGACATGTCGGTGGTGAATATAGAGGAGAACAGCGGGCGTAAGCCGGTGAATTATGTCCTTCCTCCCGACGTCAGCAGAATACAGGATGCCAGCCAGTCGCAGGCCACCCAGCTTAATGAGCAGTCGCTTCAGATGAAGCTCACCGGACTTCAGCCCGGCGACGGTAGGGGCGCATACAAGAATACTCAGCTTGATCTCCGCATATATCGTCGTATGCAGATGTGGGTGCACGCTGAGGCTCCGATTGATGATAAGACAAATCTGAAGAACGGGGATCTCGCGCTTTTCGTGCGCGTGGGTTCCGACGTGAAGAATAATTACTATGAATATGAGATACCGTTGGAACTGACCCCTCCCGGCAGCTACGATAATTATTCGTCGGAAGACAGGAATATCGTATGGCCTATCTCCAACTTCCTTAACGTGCCGTTTGATGTCTTTACTGATATAAAGGTGGCACGCAACAGGGATAAGAGCATGAGAGTAGACGGAGTGGGCTATAATGTGCTATACTCCATGCGCGATCCAAATAATGACCATAACACAGTCAGCGTGCTTGGCAATCCGAGTCTGAGCGATGTCAGGACAATGCTTATAGGCATACGGAATAAATCAAACTCAGTGAAGGATGGCACGATATGGGTCAACGAGTTGCGTGTGACTGATTTCAACGAGAGTGGTGGATGGGCTGCTAATGTCAATGCCAACCTGACGATGAGCGATCTCGGCATGATGAATTTCTCGATGCATAAGGAGACGGCAGGCTTCGGTGGGGTAGACCAGGGGCTTTCATCGCGACGGCTCGATGATTATGAACAATACAACTTTGCAGTGCAAGGGGATGTGGGTAAGGTATTTCCGGCGGCGGCAAAGCTGAGTGCCCCGGTGTATTACTCCCGTTCTCACGAGCGCACCACTCCCAAGTATAACCCTCTCGACCAGGATATACTTCTGAAGGATGCATTGGATGCCGCTGCTACAAAGCATGAGCGTGACTCTATCAAGGGATTTGCCGTGACTCAGAAGAGAGTGGAGAGTTTCTCTCTGTCAAATCTGAAATTCAATGTGCAGAGCAAGAATCCCATGCCGTGGGATCCTGCCAATTTCCAACTCTCGTTCTCATTTAACAAGCAGAGGAATGCTGACCCGAACACGGAGTATCAGAACACCTACGACTATCGCGGTTCATTCCAATATACCTGGAATCCTTACATCAAGCCGTTGAAGCCGTTCAGCTTTATAAAGGGTAAGGGGAAGACTGCCAAATTCTTCAAGGATTGGGGTATCAATTGGTTGCCCAGCAACATAACCTTCTTCACCAATATCACGCGATATTATTATGAGGAGCAGACGCGAAGCGAGGTTGATGTCGATTTCCAGCTTCCCGTGCAGGTAAGTAAGAATTTCCTTTGGGACCGTCAGCTGAATCTGACGTGGAATCTCCTTCAGTCGCTTAGCCTCTCGTTTGCCAGCAACACAACGGCACGGATAGAGGAGACAATCGGTGCGGTCAATAAGCGGCTGTTCCCGGATAAATATCGCGATTGGAAAGACACGGTGTGGTCATCGATAAAAGGTCTCGGCACTCCGTGGAACTACAATCAGACGTTCACAGGCACTTACCGTGCGCCATTCAATAAGATTCCGGTGCTTGACTATCTTACCGGAAGCGTAAGCTATACCTCGACCTATAGATGGGATAAGGGTTCGACTGTGGATGATGTGTATCTCGGCAATTCAATACAGAACCAGACCACTTGGAATGCTGATGCTCGTCTTAATTTCGAGACGCTTTATAATAAGTCGAAATATCTTCAGAACATCAACAAACGTTTTGCCAAGACTTCGGCGCGCACAAGGAAGCAGACGGCACAGACCCGCCGCCCGATAGCCAAGAAGTTTGAACGTGCCATCAATCTCTCGGCAGATACGTCTACTCTGGTGAAGCATAATCTGAAGACAAAGAAGGTAAAGGTCAATGCCACGGAGAAAGATAAACCGCTGAAGCTGGAGACTCGCGTTGTTGACGAGAATACGATAGAGATCCTGACGCGTGGTGAGCATAATATCAAGCTGACGGTGAGGGAGGACAGTAAGGAGCCGAAGAAATCCTTCATGAAGGAGCTGACGGATCATGCCTTGCGATTCGCCATGATGCCGCGTAGCCTGTCGTTCAAATGGAGAAGTTCTCATTCGCTCAATCTTCCGCAGTTCTCACCAAACGTGGGCGACGTGTTTGGACAGAGCAACAAGTATGGACCGATGGCACCGGGTCTTGATTTCGCATTCGGATTCTATGATGAAACATACGTGAGCAAGGCACTTGACCGCGGGTGGCTTCTTACTGGAGCCGACATGACTTCACCCGCCGTGTGGAATCAGGGAAAGGAGTTTAACTTCGAGCTCACGCTTGAGCCTGTCAGGGGATTGAAGATAGTGCTGACGAGTAATCTCACAGACAATAGGACGCGCCAGATGCAGTTTATGTTTGACGGGATGCCTACGACTCATACGGGTTCATATACGCGTACTCATGTGGCGATAGCGAGTGCATTGCGCAGTTCGAAGGCGGATAACGGTTATTCATCTGAGGCGTTCACCAAATTCCTTGACTATATACCGGTGATAACGCAGCGTATAGAGTCGCGTTATGCCGGCACCACGTATCCTGACGCCGGATTCATATCTGACACTCCACTTGCCGGCACGCCATATAATCCGGCTACGGGTGGAGTGAGTCCTACAAGCTCCGACGTGCTTATCCCGGCATTCATCGCAGCTTACAGCGGATATTCTCCGGATAAGGTCACGTTGCAGCATTTTCCCGGACTGGAGGCTATGCGTCCTAACTGGCGGGTCACCTACGACGGTTTCATGCAGTTGGGCAACATGAGTAAGATTTTCAAGACGTTCACCGTGAACCATGCGTATCAATGCACATATTCAGTGGGCAGCTATTCCAGTTTCATGAATTGGGTGGGTATCGCGGGCAACGGTATGGGTTTTGCATACGATGAGCTTACACAAAATCCGATACCGTCATCCCCATATAATATTTCATCTGTGGCTATCACGGAGAAGTTTGCTCCGCTTATCGGAGTCAACATGACGTTTAAGAATGATATATCAGTAAATGCGGAGTATCGTGATGCACGCACTTTGAATCTGAATACGTCGGCGGGTCAGATTGTGGAGACCACGAGCCGACAGCTATCCGTGGGTGCGGGATGGAAACTTGCAGATTTCAGTAAGATAATAAAGATAGGTAGTAAGCAGGGTGGCATCAGCAACGACCTCACCGTGAACCTTGATTTTGCATATAGCAACAATCTCTCATTGATACGACGGATAGAGACGGCATACACGCAGCCGACACAGGGCACAAAGACATTCTCGGTCAATTTTATGGCAAGTTATCAGCTAAGCAAGAAAATCACATTGTCAGCATTCTTTGATCATCAGGCAAACACGCCGCTGGTGTCGAACTCCGCCTATCCTACTACCAACTCCAACTACGGCATCGCCATCAACGTCTCCCTGGCAAGATAACCAATAAAAACAAAACTTTTTCCTTAATTATAATAAATACAAAGTTTAACCTTGAAGTATAACTACTTCAAGGTTAGTAAATCAAAATACATCAGTCGTGTATTGAGAGGCGCGTCATCAGCTATTCCAAATACTTCTCTTTCCTCTTCTTCACTTGGATAGAGATATTTAAATCCATTATTTTCGTAAAATTGAAGAACGCTGCTTTGTCTGTATTCTTTGTTCTCATTAATAATATTATAGGCATCAACAACAATAAAACGACAGCCGCTTTTATTATCAGGGGAGAAGAACCAGCCTTTTATGTAGTCAAGTATTTGGCTACCTAAAGACTCTCCCCTTAAAGAAGAGCATACTCCCAGACGTCCAATCAGAATTGCAGGATAACTTCTAGTTCGTTTGGAATTTGGTATTTTACGTTGTATTTTGTTTCTTGTTGTCGAAGAAATCAGAGATGCTTTGATACTATCATTGGCGACAGTGAAAGCTCCAACTATTTTAGGTTTTTCACCCTTAGTTACAAAATAATATGTCTTTCCGAGCAATTGCTCAGCATAAAGAAATGCGTCATTTGCAAAGAAATCATCAAGATCTTTGTTCCCACAGGAGAACCCAATTAGAGAATTGCTATCTAATACCGGGAGCAATTCTAAATCTTTAAGACTTATTGAGCCCATCTTGTAAATGTTTAAGACGATTCTTTCCACTGTTGGCAATTTGCCTTATTTCTTCCATTGAAAATCGAATACGTTCTCGACGAGGATTTACTTCGTTTTCTTCAGCAGCTTGTAAGAATTTTTCGGCTGCCTCACCAGTAAGTACTGGAATTGTTTTTATTTCAAGAGCCATGACATTCTATTTTAACGTTATAATTTATTTTACTCATGTTAGAAGTCAATCCGATTTACGTGCTATTGTCTTACCATATTTGAATGTAAATTAGATTGATTCTCAATGAGAAAACGGAGACGTTATTATTTTGTTGTGAAAAGATGATTCATTTCTCAAGATAGTTATACTCTTTTTTTGCTTAATTGGAAATTTCTATTTTGAGTCAATCGGTTGAAAATAATATCCTTTTGAATGCTATTTTATGGTGCATCTTCTTCGGATAGAAATAAAGGTCTGATGGCTTTTTGGCAAGAATATAATAAGGGATGTGGGAATAGTATGACTGATTCATACATAAATACAACGCTTATTCCTGCTGTTTTGAATTTTGATGACGTTAACGTAAATGTTGGAACTGAGGTTCTAAATCAAGTATTTGATATGATTTGATGATTTATGGGTTGGCTTTCTCCAGATATAGAGACCGATGCTTTAAGGCAGATCGGTTTGGATTTGGTAAAAAATATACTGAAGAAGATTTACAAAGAGAGATTAATGTCTTGGATTCATTGTATCTTTGCTAAATGAGGCAAAAGATTATTGTAATAAATCTCCCGATATGCGGTTGATATTGTCGTAACTACATATCGGGAGACATGCTTTTCTGATTTCGGGGATGCGTCCGTTATTTTGGGGTGCTTACCGGGGATCAGTTGAAAATTTTGGAATTGATGGTTTCGTTAGAGGGACTTACGGCGGAGAGGTTTCCGAATGGGTCAATGAGGAATGACCGTAGACCGGTCTCGGTCTGGAAATCTTCTGTAACCTGTGGAGTGGTGTCAGCTGCTGACAAATAGATTATGTCGGCAGGTACGTTGTCTGCTTTTAGGATTTCATCTGCAATTGTGGTATCGGTGTCTGTGCAGATGCTGACAAATGCTATTTTGTCGGCAGGCAGAGATGCAGATAAATCAGCAAGCCGCTTGTTGTTGATCCTTGATCGGGCATCAGCGGCACTCCAGAAATTTACTAAGACATACTTACCGTTAAGCATGTCGAGGTTTTTGATAACAGCGTCGGAAGAAAGCTCAATAGCAGGAGCTTCGCTACCGATTTCAAGTGAATGGCTTCCCTGAGGCATGGAAGACGATAAAAATGCGGCGAATACAACCGATAGTAAAAGATACTTGGTTTTCACAATAACCTGTTTTCGTTACACAATAGTCACCCGTCGCCATTTCTGACGCACTTTTGATGACATAAACTAACACTGGATTCGAATCCGGATAAATTGCAAAATTCGGATTCAGGGGTCAGTAGGTTGCCAAAGCCTACAGTTGATATAAAGACCCCTCTGGGTTGTCACGAAAAGGGGATTGCCAGTCCCCTCAATGGGTTGTCACGAATGAGCTGCCCGATCTACGGAATAGAGCCGTCAGCTCGCTTAAAAATGCTTTATGTTATTAAAACGTGTTATAAAACATATTATTGTATTTTGATATAAAAAATTTTTTTTGTTTATTTGTGGCAAATAGATTAAGCTATATGAGTGAAAGAGATTCTATAATCCAGCATCTTATTGAGGCATTACCGGCTTTCCCAATTAAGAAAGCATGGCTATTTGGCTCATACGCAGAGGGTACTGCTACTAAAGATAGCGATGTGGATTTGTTGGTCACTTATGATAATGAGGAAAATATATCCTTATTTACTATTGGTGGAATAATTTCAAATCTTTCAGATATTATTGGTAAGGCAGTGGATATTGTAGAAGAAGATTGTCTTCTTCCGTTTGCTCGTAAATCTGTAGATGCTACAAAAATATTAATATATGAGAGAAGCACTTAAAGACCCAGGTAGGATTAGGGCAAAAAAATGGTGCTGACGCTTTTGAAACGTCAGCACTGTTTTTTATGTTATTATATGGAGAATCAGTCGTTTGTGAATACAAGCTGATCATCCTTGACATCAATCTTGATAGGATGGTCGCGATTGACTTTTTGTGCCAGAATGTCTTTTGACAACTGGTTGAGCACGAGTCGCTGGATGGTTCTCTTGACAGGACGTGCACCAAATTCGGGATCATAACCATCCTCTGCAAGAAGCTCGAGAGCTGCCGGAGTGACATCGAGCTTGACACCATTGGATGCAAGCATCTTCTGTACGCTCTTAACCTGAAGATTGACGATTTCCTGAATCTCCTTCTTGTCGAGAGGAGTGAAGAGGACGATTTCGTCAATACGGTTGAGGAACTCCGGACGGATCTTCATCTTGAGCAGATCCATGACTTCCTGTTTAGACTTCTGGATTGTTGCCTCTCGTTCACCCTCTTTTGCCTCGGCGAAGTTCTGACGGATGATAGAGGAACCCTCGTTGGAGGTCATGATAATGATTGTATTCTTGAAATTGATAAACCGTCCCTTGTTATCAGTAAGCCTGCCATCGTCAAGCACCTGAAGCAGGATGTTGAATACATCGGGATTAGCCTTCTCAATCTCATCAAAAAGAACCACACTGTAAGGTTTGCGTCGTACAGCTTCCGTAAGCTGTCCACCCTCCTCGTATCCGACGTATCCCGGAGGTGCACCGACAAGACGAGATACAGAATGTTTCTCCATATACTCCGACATATCGATACGGGTCATCATATCCTCATCGTCAAACAGATATTCAGCCAAAGCCTTTGCAAGCTCAGTCTTACCGACACCGGTGGTGCCGAGGAAGATGAACGAACCGATAGGACGTCTGGGGTCATTAAGACCGGCACGCGAACGACGCACGGCATCGCTGACAGCCTTTATGGCATCATCCTGACCGATGACACGGTTGTGAAGTTCCTCCTCAAGGTGAAGCAGTTTCTCCTTCTCGCTCTGAGCCATTTTCTTCACAGGTATGCCGGTCCAGCGGCTTACGATCTCAGCGATATCCTCCGCATCGACCTCCTCCTTGATCATTGCACCTTCGCCCTGAAGCTGACGCAACTTCTCCTGAGTAGCCTTATTCTCATCCTCTTTCTGCTTGATCTTGCTATATCTGATCTCAGCCACCTTTGCATAGTCGCCTTCACGTTCCGCCACTTCAGCCTCATGGTTGAGCTGCTCGATCTCAATCTTATTCTTCTGGATCTTATCGATCTCGGTCTTCTCAGCTTTCCATTTTGCCTTGAGCGATTTCTCAGTGTCGCGAAGATTGGCAAGTTCCTCATCAATCTCCTTCACCTTATACTTGTCGCCCTCGCGCTTGATAGCCTCACGCTCGATCTCCAACTGCTTGATCTTTCTTGAAGCCTCGTCAAGAGCCTGTGGCATGGAGTCCATCTCAAGACGCAGTTTTGAAGCTGCCTCATCAATAAGGTCGATAGCCTTGTCGGGGAGGAAACGGTCAGTGATATATCTTACGCTGAGCTGCACGGCGGCGATGATAGCCTCATCCATGATACGCACCTTATGGTGGTTCTCGTATCTCTCTTTCAGACCACGCAGGATTGATATCGCCGACATCTCGTCAGGCTCATCTACCATCACCTTCTGGAAACGACGCTCAAGAGCCTTATCTTTCTCGAAATATTTCTGATACTCATCAAGAGTGGTGGCGCCGATTGAACGCAACTCGCCTCTGGCAAGAGCGGGCTTCAGGATATTGGCGGCATCCATCGCACCTTCCCCTTTACCTGCACCGACGAGAGTGTGGATCTCATCAATGAAAAGGATTATCTCGCCGTCGCTCTGAGTGACCTCATTCACGATAGCTTTAAGACGCTCTTCAAACTCACCCTTATATTTCGCACCAGCCACGAGCGCACCCATATCGAGCGAATAGATCTGTTTTGTCTTAAGATTTTCCGGCACGTCGCCTCTGACGATTCGGTGGGCAAGTCCTTCGGCAATGGCAGTCTTACCGGTGCCCGGTTCGCCTACCAGCATAGGATTGTTCTTGGTGCGTCGGGAAAGAATCTGTAGCACACGGCGTATCTCCTCATCACGCCCGATGACCGGATCAAGTTTGCCGCTGCGGGCACGGTCGTTTAGGTTGATGGCATACTTGCTTAGAGCCTGATATGATTCCTCTGCGCTTTGCTGAGTCACCTTGTTGCCCTTACGAAGATCATTAATGGCAGCTTTAAGCCCGTCTTCGGTGATTCCCGAGTCTTTAAGAATCTGAGAAGCCTTCCCCTTTGTCTTTAGGATACCCATCAGGATTGCCTCTACTGATACGTATTCGTCTCCCATTGATTTTGAGAAGTCAATAGCCTTCTGTAAGGCATCGTTCGACTCCCTGCTTAGAAAGACATCTCCCCCCGATACTTTCGGCAGGCTCTGAATATCCCGGTCGGTTGTCATTATGACCGAGTTGAGGTTTGCCCCTAACTTCTGGAACACAAAATTGACAATCGTCTCGCTTTCGGAAATCAGCGCTTTCAGGATGTGGAGCGGCTCAATCTGCTGCTGTCCGTTTTGGCGGGCAAGCTCAATCGCCTTCTGAACCACTTCCTGAGATTTGATTGTAAAGTTGTTGAAATTCATATATGTCTTTTTTGAGTTATTTCCAATGTATTCGGGATTACACCCGGATAAATTCTAATTACATATTATTAACAAATCAGATGGATAATGGTTGTATAGCGGAGTCTAAATGTTATTTTTTTGAAGAATCCCTAAGGATGCCGCATATAAAGTCGTGGCATAAGGCATTGCCATCCGATCTGTCGGTCTGACTATAGTCAGATATTTAAGTTTCGCAAGTTTTCCAACTTGCTTCACTTAAATGGTTTAAGGTTTAATGTTTATGGTTTATGATCATTAAATTTTGTATAATGAAAAGATTCGTGGATTCTCGTGAATCTTAAACCTTAAACTATAAACTTTAAACCACTGAAGTGCAGCTTGCGAAACTTCAGTCAGATATTGCAATTATGATGCCATTTTAGCATTGTAAGTTTACACTATATGTAATAATTAACAAAAAATAAGTTATTAAATTGAAAATAATGATGAGATAATGAATAAAAATTATATCTTTGCACCCGAAAAACGTCGGCATACGAATGGGATGCCTGATTTTTTGCAGAAATACTAACTAAAATATATACTTAAAGATTGGTATCATGAGTAAACCTTATGTACTCGGTGTCGATATAGGTGGCACCAACACAGTTTTCGGAATAGTTGACGCGCGTGGACAAGTGATCGCAAGCGATTCAATAAAGACACAGAAGCATACAAATTTCGATGATTATATTGCAGAACTTCATGATGGCGTGATGCGCCTGCTCAATGCACATGATGCTGAGGATAAGATTCACGGAATAGGTATAGGTGCTCCCAACGGCAACTACTATACCGGTGAGATCCAGAACCCACCGAACCTCCCTTGGGGACCCATCGTTCCGTTGGCAGAGAAGGTCAGCAAGGCTTTCGGAGGCGTGCCTGTGGCTGTCACCAATGATGCCAATGCAGCAGCACTCGGCGAGATGACATACGGCGCAGCACGCGGTATGAAGGATTTCATCATGATTACACTCGGCACCGGCGTCGGTTCCGGTATCGTTGTAAACGGTCAGCTCGTGTATGGACATGACGGATTTGCCGGAGAGCTTGGTCATATCACGGTGAAGCGCAACAATGGCAGAATCTGCGGATGTGGCCGCACAGGATGTCTTGAGGCATATTGCAGTGCTACAGGCGTGGCACGCACCGCTCGCGAGTTCCTTGAGATCCGCACTGAGCCATCTATACTCCGTAATCTTCAGATCGAGGATATCACATCAAAAGATGTGTATGATGCAGCGGTAGCAGGCGATAAGCTCGCAAAAGAGATTTTCGACTACACAGGCACAATACTGGGTCAGGCATTCGCTGACATGGTTGCATTCTCCAGCCCGCAGGCGATCATCCTGTTTGGAGGTCTGGCAAAGAGTGGCGAGCTTCTTATGCGTCCTTTGAAAGAATCGTTTGAGAAGTCGTTGTTCCCTATCTACAGAGGCAAGACAAAGATCCTTCTTTCAGAGCTTAAAGAGAGCGATGCGGCAGTGCTTGGTGCATCGGCACTCGGCTGGGAGGCAAAATATCGCTATGAGGGAGTCTGATAACTGATTATTGTCAAAATTCCTGACAGAAAAAACGGTATCTTTCATCTGAAGGATACCGTTTTTTTCTGTCAGGAATTTTTTTACGTAACGGGAGGGAATGATCAGAATTGCTTAAGTTCTTGGAACAGACGGTGTACGGGCAGCCCCATGACGTTGTAGTAGCTTCCGTTTATGCCGGATACCGCCACCGCCCCGATCCATTCCTGTATGCCGTATGCGCCGGCTTTGTCGAAGGGTTGATAGTTGTCGACGTAGAAGCGGATCTCCTCCTCGGAAAGCGGAGCGAAAGTTACGTCTGTCACAGAGGAGAATGATACTGTCCTGTCGGCAGTGGATATGGTCACTCCCGTAGCCACCTGATGGGTTTTGCCGGAAAGACATAGCAGCATCTCCACTGCATCCTCCGGATTTTTAGGTTTTCCCATTATCCTGTCGCCGCATATCACCATTGTGTCGGCTGTGATGACGAGTTCTTTAGGCTGCATCCTCTCAAGATAGACTTTCGCTTTTTTACGTGATATGAATTCCGGCACTTGCAATGGGGAGATGTCGTCGGGGAAACTCTCGTCAATGCCGTTGATTGTGACCACCTTGAAGGGGATGCGCAGCATCTGTAGCAGCTCGCGCCTTCGTGGCGATTTGCTGGCAAGGAATATCTTGTAGCCGTTTAGATTTTCAAGCATGTTGGATTTATGGTTTATAGTTTATGGGTTATGGTTTATAGTTTATGGTTGGAGGGAACGGGGGTATGAATTGAGAAGTAGGATGAACATTACCATCCGAATGCTTCCGCATCCGACATCCATTTCCCTTGCGCTTTCATTGTCTGCTCAATAATGTCTCTGCCACAACCGTAGCCGCCGGAGAATTTTGAAATGTAGGCGGCAGTCTCTTTGGCTTCCCAACATGCGTCGTATGGTGCGCATGGGAGTCCTACGTGGCGCAAGCACTGTAGGTCGGGTATGTCGTCGCCCATAAATGCTACCTCTTCTGGGGATAGATTCTCCTTGCTCAACCATTCTTTCAATATCGGGAGTTTTTTTGAGGCACCGGTGTATATATCCTTTATTCCGAGAGATTCGAAGCGGGTCTGAATGGCAATGCCTTTCCCACCTGTGATTATGGCAATACGGTAGCCTTTCTTTACGGCGAGTTGCAGGGCATATCCATCCTTGATGTTGACCATACGTCGGGGATACCCATCCTCGCCGAGAGGGATAGTGGAGGGGGAGAGAACGCCATCTACGTCAAAGACGAATCCCTTTATCTTGGAAAGATCATAGTTTATGCCGCTCATGATTCTGAATGTTTAATTATTTGGTTTGAAAAAATTCTGTAGAGTTGCTGTAGCTCCTGATCACCTTCGAGCATTTTGATATGCGCATCCATCACGCCGAAATCATTTCTGACAGCCGGACCGGTCTGTGCCTCCTCGGGTGTCATGTTGTCAAGTTTAGATATCGTCTGCCTCAGTAAAGGCAGCATCACTCGGAAATCGATACCGCTCTCAGAAAGAATCTCTTTGGCTATACCCATGAGCCGGTTGGTGAAGTTGCATGCGAACACCGAAGCGAGGTGCAGGCGTTTTCTGTCGGCTGAGTCAGCAGATATGATGTTGTCGGAAATCAGGTGAGCCAGACCTTTAAGTTTCAACTCCGTCGTGGAGTCGTTGCCCTCAATGAAAAAAGGGATCTCGGAATATTGGATTTCCACGCCCTTAGTGAAAGTCTGGAGAGGATAGAACACTCCGAAGGATACGGCAACGTCAGAAAGCGCTGACATAGGTATTGAGCCGGATGTGTGTGCCAATATGGCATCTCGCCCCTTCAGTCGTTGTGCCACTTCGCGAATGGCAGTGTCTTTTACGGATATTATGTCGAAATCGGAGTGCGACGGAAGGTTTTCAAGAGTGCGCGGATTCACGAGAGTCACGTCCGCCTTTTCCGATAAGGCATTGGCGAGGTGTGTGGCTACGTTCCCTCCGCCGATTATCGCCACGACCGGTTTCTCCTTTATATATAATGATGAGTAGTCCATTTATATCTGAATTTGTTTGTCGTTCCATTTCCAGAGAGCTGCGAGTCCCATCGTAAGCCTGAGATTTATCTCCACGCATGGATTAAGATCCCCTTCAACGGTGGAGAACATATCTATGCCGACCGGTCCGTTGTAGTGGGGTGCTATCAATGAATCGATAGCCAGTCTTTGCGATTCAATCACGTCATCGTTCCATTGTGGGGATAATGTGGCAATTCTCTTTTGTAGCTCTCTCTGCGATAAGATCCGGTTCCCGAGGTATCTCCCTTCAGCCGATGTGTCGAACAGCGACAGTCCGATATATTCGGCATGACCATTGCTGCACCACCATTCTGACGCGAAGTCTCCGGTCCTGTTGCGTGCTATCTCAGCCATCACCGATCCTTGTCTCTTGATACATCCGGCAATCCATCGTCTGATTGCATCCGTGGTCATACCGTCGGAATTAATCACTCCTCTTCCAGAACTGCTCCAGGGAGATTTGAAATATGCCTTCCCATTAGCCGTCAGGAAATCGATAGCCTCATCCGTATCGTTAAATTCGGAGGGGATTGAAGGATGAAGGTATGGTAGGGCATCGGCAATGAATCTGTTGAACGGAATTGTGGTGCGTCGGTGAGCCAGATCTCTCAGAACATCAATCTCACTCTCGGATTTCATCAGATTGCGCGGTATGCCATAAGATGAAAGCATCCGTAGCAGGGAATGGTTCCAGCCCCAAGGCATTACCAAGACGTCGGGATGGAGAGCCATGTGTCCCGGAATCATTTCGGGAGTCAGAATCGTCACCTCTTTCCGCAACGCCACATCATGCCCCTCTCTTTTTGCCAGCTCCGCCTCATCGTGATTATCTATCAGAAGAATCGCGTCACCCCTCCTGGCAAACATTGCGGGGAATAATGCCATAGATTTCCGGAACTCTACTATAGCCTTTGGCGGGGAGTATTGCTTCCTCCCGAGGGCAAGGGCGAAATCCGTCTCAGGATTAAAGATATGTATGCAGTTTTCCGGCATGTGTGTATATGTATGAGAAAAGGCTTCTGATGAAGACGAAAGAGTAAACATTAGAAAAAGCCGGAAAATATTCCGGCTTTCATGTTATTGTTTGGGATGAAGATAATGGCTCTTCAATAAGATTGCCTCATGGCGTATCAGTCGTTGAGACGGTCGCGCTCCTTGGTAGGATTTGCGAAATAGAGTTTGTGCTCGATATATTCCTGAGTGGCGATGAGGGTAGGTTTCGGAAGTTTCTCGTAGAATCTTGAGATTTCGATCTGCTCGCGATTTTCCGACACTTCCTCGAGGTTGTCGGTAGAGGCGAATTCCTGAAGTTTCTTCTCGAGCTCCTTTTTCATCTCCACAGCAATCTGGTTGGCACGTTTGCCGATTATGCAAACGGTTTCGTAGACATTACCGGTCTGTTCTGCCATCGCGATCATGTCGCGGGTCACGGTGTTGAGCGGCGCGTTTGTTTTTTTATAATCCATGACGGTGAATTATGATGATGATATACAAAAGTTCGTAATAAAATTATTCCTGCACGTGCTTGCGTGCTATCTCATAGATATTGTCGGCCTCTTTCCTGTTTTTTGAATCAGGATAGTTGTTGGTGAATGAGTAATATTCATCGATGACCTCACGATACCTGTCGGCCTGTTTCTCCGGCACACTAAGCTTAGCCTCCTGATATTTCGATTTGAGGATAAGCATCTCGAAATCCTCTCGGAATTTGGAGTAAGGATAGTTTTTGAGCGCATTCCGCGAGGTGATGATCGCCGACTCATAGTTGTTGCCGAGGAAATTGCCGAGGTTGTAGTAAAGCTGGGCATTCTGTAGCTCTTTAAGAGTCAGTTTATCCTGCATCTCGAAGATTGCATTCTGGGCGATTGACACCCTGTCGCTGTCGGGGAAGAAGTCAAGGAATCCTTGCAGCTCCTCGATTGCCTTTACAGTCTGCGACTGGTCGAGCTGCGGATCGGGGGAGTCAAGGTAGTATCCATATCCGGAATAGAATCGGGCAAGCTCGGTATATTTCCCTTTGGGATACCGGCTGTAGTACGTCTTGAAAAATAATCCGGAATTCAGGTAATCCTTATTCTCATAATACGACATTGCGAGAAGGAACAATGCCTCCTCCCCGTTCGGACCACCACGCAGCGGAGTGTAGATGGTTTCAAGAACGGTAGCCGCCTGAGTGAAATTACGTTTGTCAAAAGCGCGTTTAGCAAAGTCAAACCTGTAGTCTACATCTTTGCTTTTCAGCACTTTATTATATTCTCCACATGATGAGAACATGAGGAGTAGAGGTATGAAATAGAATAATTTACGCATCAAGTTAACGCTTTGGTTAAAGCCTCGGTTAAGCTTTGAGTTGCAAAGTTACTAAAATTATTTTGAATGAAGAAATGCTCAGTTAGAAAAATTTTGACTAACTTTGGGGCTGGAAATTAAAAAACAGGAGCTTTTGATGTTAAAAAAATCAAAAACTGGAAGCGATGGCTTTATAAGCCGTCATCCGGTGCTGGCTAATTTTATAGTGATCGTCCTGGTGGCATTCCTTGGCATCTGGATAGTGTATCTGTGTCTACAGCTGTTTACCAAGCATGGTTCGAGCGACGTGGTTCCGTCGGTCGAGAACATGTCGTATACCCAGGCTGTAATGAAATTGCATGACAATGGATTTCGCGTCGATATCCGTGACTCCATTTATAAGGAGGACATGAAGCCCGGATTTGTGGTAGAGCAGTTCCCTCGTCCCGGCGCACACGTCAAGCCGGGGCGTAAGATATTTCTCTATATAAACGCCGTGCATCCGAAGGAGGTGGTGATCGACGACGACAACAACCCGCGAGAGGATGCCCTCAGAGGATTCTCTTTCCGTCAGGGTATGGCACGTCTGGAGGAATTGGGCTTCAAGAATGTGCGCGTGGTCAAGATCCTTGGCGACAACGATTGCATCGTCAAGATAATTGCCAACGGAAAGGTGGTGAAGAAGAGAGACAAGACTCCGGTCAATGCACGCCTTGTCGTGGAGGTGTATGACGGAAGGCTCGGCTCGCTCCGCGATTCCCTTCAGAATGCGGAGTATCTGCAATATGCCACTGAGGAATTGGCTTCTCAACAGGAAGAGGAGATTCGTGATGAAGAACCGGAACCGCAGCAACGTATTGAGGATGATCCGGAACCGGATGATCCGGAACCAGTATTTGTGCAGTAATGGAAGATGAGATGTGTATAGACGAGGAGATGCTTGATGACGCCGCGTCTGCCGAAGTGGTGGAGGAGCCCTCTTTCGTGACAGAAGACGGTAGGGAGATGTATGAGCATTTCCGTTTCGTGGCTGACAAGGGTCAGCAGATGATTCGTGTCGACAAATTTCTTGTTGACCGCATGGAGAAGACCTCACGCAACCGTATCCAGCAGGCGGCAGATGCCGGGTGTGTCATAGTCAACGGCAAGCCGGTGAAGTCAAGCTATAAGGTGAAGCCTGCCGATGTGGTCAGCATTGTGATGGATCGTCCGCGTTATGAACTGGAGATTATACCTGAGGATATCCCTCTCGATATAGTATATGAGGATGCGGATCTCCTCGTGGTGAACAAGCCGGCAGGTCTTGTGGTGCATCCCGGTCATGGCAACTACAGCGGTACGCTTGTCAACGCCCTGGCATGGCATTTCAAGGATAATCCCGATTATGACGTCAGCGACCCGCGTCTCGGACTCGTCCATAGGATTGACAAGGACACGTCGGGATTGCTCGTGGTGGCTAAGACTCCCGAAGCTAAGACTCATCTCGGCAATCAGTTTTTCCATAAGACCACGCGTCGTGAATACGTAGCGGTGGTGTGGGGCGATTTTGATGAGCCGGAGGGTACTATCGTCGGCAATATAGCCCGCAATCCTCGCAATAAGCTCCAGATGGCAGTGTTTGACGACCCTACCATAGGGAAACATGCCGTGACCCATTACAAGGTGTTGGAACGTTTCGGCTATGTCACCGTTGTGAAATGTGTGCTTGAGACGGGACGCACACATCAGATACGCGTGCACATGCTCAGTAAGGGTCATCCTCTCTTTAATGACGAGAGATATGGCGGCGACCGCATACTGAAGGGTACCACCTTTGCCAAATATCGTCAGTTTGTGGAGAATTGTTTCCAGACGTGCCCCCGGCAGGCACTCCATGCCCGCACACTCGGATTTGTGCATCCGCGCACCGGGGAGGAGATGGATTTTGAGTCGGAGGTGCCAGCCGATATGACCGCCTTGATTGAAAAGTGGAGAGCCTACCGCAAGACTGATTGATAAAAATCGGATAAATTTTGCGTAGCGGGCATTTTTGAATCAAGATTGTTTTTAATTTAGATGGTTTAGCATTAACTTTGCAAAAGAATGCTACTATCTCTTGTGCGGTCATACGTGCGGGAGTCATAAAATTGAAGTAAAATGAGTCAGCAGGATTATAATTTCAGCGATATAGCGCCATACGACGATTCGGAATTTCATGCAAGAATGGAAAATCTTGTAAAGGAACCCGGATTTTTGCATGCGGTCAACTACATAATGCCGTCGGAGGCAGTCCCTCCTCTCATAGAGGATCTTTTGAAAATCAATACTAAGGATGATTTCCAGAAGCAAGTGATGTTTCCTTTTCTGGAGATGCTCGCCAAGAAGACCACTTCCGGCATAACGCTTGGGGGCATAAAGTATCTCAACCCGTCGATGAACTACACGTTTATCACGAATCACCGCGACATTGTGCTCGATGCGTCGTTTCTGAATCTTGCATTCCTGCGAAAGGGGGTGCCGACATCGGAAGTGGCGATTGGCAACAATCTCCTTATATTCGATTGGATCAATGATCTGGTGAGGCTTAACAAGAGCTTCATCGTGAAGCGCAACACCGGATTGCGAGAGGGTCTTGCTGCTGCCAAGAAACTCTCTGCCTATATCCACCACAGCATTCTGGAGAAGAGGGAGTCGGTGTGGATAGCCCAGCGTGAGGGTCGTGCCAAGGACAGCAGTGATCATACTCAGGAATCCCTTGTCAAGATGCTTGCCATTGCCGGAGAAGGGGAGTTTATCGACAGACTGAAGGAGATTAATCTTATGCCGGTGTCGATCTCATACGAGTTTGATCCCAACGATTATCTGAAAGTGAGGGAATTCCTTCAGAAACGCCGTGATCCGGATTTCAAGAAATCGCAGCGTGATGATCTCTTCTCGATGGAGACAGGGTTGCTTCAGTTTAAAGGGAAGGTGCATTTCCAGCTAACTCCAAGAATCAACAGCAAACTTGAGCAGATAGGGGATTTTCATGACAATAACCGTGCCGCCAAGCACGTGTGCAGCCTTATTGACCAGGCTATACACAGGAGTTATGAGATCTTTGAGATAAACTACGTGGCATTTGATCTCCTTCATGATACGGATCGCTTCGCGCGAAAATATACGCCGGAGAAGAAAGAGGAGATAATAAAATATTTCAATAGCCAGCTTGACAAGGTGGATCTTGCCGACGTGACGGACGAGGAGCGTGATTTCATGTGGGAGATGATGCTCACCATGTATTCCAATCCGCTCCGTAACAAGCTGAGATCGCTTCTTGGAGGCATGGAATAAGAATTAAAAATATACCCCTATGAGAATACCGGTATTGGCAGCAGTTGTGCTTTTCGTTTTAAGTTTTCTGATCGACGTCTATATTTATTCCGATGTGCGTACAGCCACCCGCAAGCGTGGTGCACGATTGGCATACATAGTCAGCACATTATTGTGCTGGTCGCTTCTTGTGGTCATAATGTGTATGCCTAAGAGATCGGAGGAATCCGACCTTCTTCCGGTGATGTGGATGCTATATACCTATCTTTCCATTTATATGGGTAAGATAGGCTACGTATTGTGCTCATTGGCGGGTAGGCTTGGGTCGTTGTTTGCAAAGAAAAAAAGTTATCCTTCCTACCGGAGAAAGGCCCCGCGCAGAGGTTCACGTATATGTGGTGTGGTGGTAGGCGGTCTGCTTTTCCTTTCGATGTGGTGGGGAGTGATCTACACCCGCAATCATATAGAGGTGGTTCCTATTGAGGTGTCGTCGGCGCAGATTCCTGAATCATTCAATGGCTACAGGATAGTCCAGATAAGCGACCTGCATGTAGGCACGTGGGGGAATGATACCTCTTTCATTTCGGAACTGGTGGACTCTGTCAACAGTCTGCATCCTGATCTGATAGTCTTCACGGGCGATCTTGTGAACCGTCATACAAAGGAGATGGTTCCGTTTATATCGGAACTGTCGCGCCTGAAAGCTCCCGACGGTGTACTGTCGATTCTCGGCAACCATGACTATGGTGATTACATGAATTGGAAGACACCCGCCGACAGGGAACGCAACAATAAACTCATGGCAATCTATCAGAAAAAGATGGGTTGGGATCTCCTTAACAATACGCGCCGGTTTATTGTCAATGGTGCGGACAGTATCGTGGTGATAGGGGTGGAGAATGTAGGGGATGCCCCCTTCCCGATATACGGGGATCTTGAGAAGGCTCTCCCTTCATCAAAAGATTCCATCTTTCATCAGAACGACAACCGTTTTAAGATTTTGCTGACCCATAATCCGGCACATTGGGAAATGGAGGTGGCAGACAATACAAATATCGGGCTTACGCTTTCAGGACATACTCATGCCATGCAGGTGGAGACGAATCTGTTCGGATGGAGATGGTCTCCGGCACAGTTCCGCTATGAACTATGGGGCGGTTATTTCAATCGTCTCAACAAGCAGGGTCGTCCAGTCGGTCTGTACGTAAATATAGGAGCCGGAGAGGTAGGAATGCCGGCACGTCTTTTCCGTGCATATCCTGAAATCACGCTGATCACGCTACGTCATGCGGATAAATGACGTATGAGGGATTAAGCGCATGACTATAGATTTTGAGAGTCGGATATTATGCATACGCAAGATATTTCAGTAGTATTGAGTCTCGGTTCGAATTGTGGCGACAGGGAAAGATCGGTGGGTGAGGCTATGACGTGGCTCTCCGGCATACTCGGCGACTACATGGAATCGGAGATATATGAGACGTTGCCGGTAGGACATTCCGGAGCCAATTATATGAATGCAGTTGTGTCTGGCAGTTATCCGGGCAGTCTGTCAGATCTGGAGATGGCATGCAAGGAATATGAACGCAGTTGTGGCAGGGATGAAGAGTCACGACGGGAGAAACGGGTGCCGGTCGACGTGGATATCGTCATGGCGGACGGCGAGATATTGCGTTCTCGGGATTATGCCTGCTCATTTTTCCAGCAAGGCTACAGGCAATTGACAGATAATGAAAAAGCAGGTCGGTGAGACCTGCTTTTTCATTATCTGTCAATCTAATCTGTCAAATTGTCATAATTGTCAATTTGTCAAATTGACAGAATTGACAGAATTGACAGAATCGTCAAATTGACAATTGTCAATATTTTGAGGCTCGGTAGTAGAGGTAGATTCCGATAGCCAGATACACGAGGTTTGGGATTTCCATCGCAATGAACGGTGTTGTGAGTCCGGATATGGCGAATGTACTGGTCACGGTAGAGAAGAGTATATAGCTGAAACTCAATCCGAGACCGATGCCGATGTTGACGCCCATTCCACCCTTCACCTTTCGCGAAGATAGCGACATGCCGATCAATGTGAGGATGAAGGCGGCAGCTGTTGAGGCTATACGTTTCTCCTTCTCGATCTCAAACGCCTTTATGTTTGCCACGCCTCTCATCTTCTGCTTCTCTATATATTCGGTAAGCTGCGGAGTGGTAAGGGTTTCCTGGTCATTTACTGAAATCATGAAGTCGCGGGGTTCAAAGGGTATGATTGTGTCGAGTTTCGCCCCCTTTTTGATAGTCTCCTTCATGCCGTCAAAATCACGTGTCATGTAGTCCATCAGAATCCAATGATAGGTTCTTGTGGTGTCATAGCGGGCGGTCATGGCGGTAGTCCTTGATTTCAGTTCCTTTCCATCAAATTTATCAAGTGAGAAACGGTAGCCGGTCTTGTTGCGGTCTTCAAACCTTCCGATAAAAGCCACTACACCGGGCGACACCTGCAGCTGAACGTTGGCATTGCTCTCCACCTTCTTATTCTTCACATATTTGTTGGTATATGCTATTCTCTTGATGTTGGTGGGAGGGATTATGTAATTGCTCAGCGCAAATGTCATCGCAGCAATTATTGCCGCGCCTATCATGTAGGGTCGCAGAAGGCGGCTGAAACTTATTCCGCTTGACAGGATGGCTATTATCTCGGAATTGGCAGCCATTTTCGAAGTGAAGAATATGACTGCGATAAAGACGAAGAGCGGGATCAGCTGGTTAGCGAAATAAGGGATGAACGAGAAGAAATAGTCGAATATTGTCTCGCTCAGCGGTGCGGTGAGGAAGGCATCCAGTTTCTCCGTGATGTCAAACATGGCTATTACCGCCAGGAAGAGCATCGTGGAGAGAAAGAATGTGCCGAGAAACTTCTTGAGTATATATAAGTCGATTATATATAATCGGAAGGGATTGTGCCACCGTCTCTTCTTCTTATCCTTCTTTTTAGCAGCCACGTCAACCACCTCCGCTGCTGTTGTCTCCATCGTAGCAACCGGATTCTCCTCGTTGGCAATGGGATTCTCTTCGTTGGCGGTTGAAATCTCCTCGTCAGATATTTTGTTATCTTTTTTCATTATTGGAATGGTCGGTTAATCTTATAATCTGCGGGTGACGCGTTCCACCATTTCGGTCTTCCAAGATTTGAAATCGCCTGCGATGATATGTCGGCGTGCCTCTTTTACGAGCCAAAGATAGAAAGCGAGATTATGCACCGAAGCAATCTGCATTGCGAGCAGTTCCTGGCTTACAAAGAGATGCCTTACGTATGCCTTGGAATACACCTCGTCTACCCAAGCCGCTCCCCCTTCATCAAGAGGGGAATAATCGTCAGCCCATTTCTTATTGCGCATGTTCATTATGCCGTTGCGGGTGAATAGCATACCGTTTCGTCCATTGCGTGTCGGCATAACGCAGTCCATCATGTCTACTCCACGGTCGATGGCCTCAAGGATATTGGCAGGTGTGCCCACTCCCATCAGATAGCGAGGTTTGTCGGTGGGAAGAATATCGTTGACCACCTCAATCATCTCATACATCTTTTCCGTAGGTTCGCCTACGGCAAGTCCACCGATAGCATTCCCTTCTGCACCGAGGTCGGCGATATGCTTGGCGGCTTCCCGACGTAGTTCAGGATATACGCAACCCTGCACGATTGGGAAATATGCCTGACGATAGCCATACAGCCCCTCCGTCTCCTTGTATCGCTTCCAACCGCGTTCGAGCCAGCGTTGGGTAAGAGCCAGCGATTTCTTTGCATAGTCAAGATCGGCGGTGCCGGGGGTGCATTCATCAAGAGCCATCATTATGTCGGCACCGATCACTCTCTGTATGTCGACCACACCCTCCGGAGTGAAGAGATGTTTTGAGCCGTCGATATGGCTCCTGAACCATGCTCCTTCCTCTTTCAGCTTACGGTTGGACGACAGCGAGAACACTTGGAAACCACCGGAATCGGTTAGGATAGGGCGTTCCCATCCGTTGAATTTATGAAGTCCACCGGCATTCCTAAGAATGTCGAGCCCGGGGCGTAGGTAAAGATGATAAGTATTGCCGAGAATAATCTTGGCATCGATATCGTCACGCAATTCTCTCATGTGGACAGCCTTGACACTTCCTACAGTGCCAACGGGCATGAATATGGGAGTGGGTATCTTACCATGGTCGGTGGTTATCTCGCCGGCGCGGGCGTTGGTATGCGGGGCGGTAGCTTCTATTTTGAAATCCATCGGATGATTATATGATATTAAAAATGAATATGACAAGGAGATGCACTCAATCGGTCGGAATACGATATTCAACTGTCGCGACAACTCCGTATCGTGTAAATCAACTGCAAAGTTACTTCAAACGGAGTTAAAACGCAAATTAATTATGCGCGAAGCGCGCTTCACGCAATGTAACAAGTCACAAGTGATAAGTAACAAGTAACATGTAACAGGTGACATGTTACTTGTGATGTGTAGAAAAACAGAAGCAATATAATCGGTAGTCGCCGATTATATTGCTTCAGCCTTATTACTTGTTACGTATTATTTGTTACATGTTACTTTGCGCTTGGCATATAAGCATGTCGGTAGCCTTTTATCTTGTTCCAGGCACCACGGGTAAAGTCGGGGAATGCTACGGGCGCAGAACCGTTCTCAATGGATATTGCACTCAGAGGTGCCATCGCACTCCATTCTGCGAGGTCATATACGTCCATATCGAGAGGCAGACCGTTGCGCAGACAGTAAACGAGACGATAGTCCATGATGAAGTCCATGCCACCATGACCGCCAACGTCCTGAGCCATCTCGCCGATCTCCTTGATGATAGGATGGGTATATTTCTTTGTGAGAGCCTCCTGCTGTTCATCGGAGATCCATCTGTGCATATTGAGGTTCTCATGATCAGGAATAATGGTTGAATCCATCTGCTCGGGTTGGAAAGCATATCCCTCTCTCGGATATTTATTCGCAAAACCCTTTGTGCCGGTCAGCTGATACATACGGGAGTAGGGACGCGGATTCATCACGTCATGCTGGATATGGATTGTCTTGCCGTTCTCTGTGCGCATCATTGTCATTGTATGGTCGCCGTTGGCAAATGATTCGGGGGCAGAGCCTGTTGCTTCTTTCACGAGTTCCGGACCGGTCACGGCTTTTGTGTCCATAGCCACGAGCGTGTTTATCTTGTCGCCACGGTGAATGTCGAGAAGCTGGCAGGCGGGACCAAGACCATGAGTGGGATATACGTCGCCACGATGCTCCTTATTGAAGTCAAGACGCCAGTTGTTCCAATATTCACCCCAGAACTCTTTCAGATTGTGGATATAGCTCCCCTCGGTATGAAGAATCTCACCGAACAGTCCTTGCTGCGCCATGTTGAGAGTGTTAAGCTCAAAGAAATCATACACGCAGTTCTCCAGCATCATGCAATGCTTGCGCGTTTTCTCGGAAGTGTTTACGAGAGCCCAGATCTCATCGAGAGAAGTTGCGGCGGGCACCTCGATAGCCACGTGTTTGCCATTCTCCATTGAGTATAGTCCCATGGGAGCATGATTTTTCCAATCAGTGACGATATAGACGAGATTGAGATCATCCCTTTCCACGAGTTTTTTCCAGGCATCTTCCGAGCCGTAATAAGCAGCGGCGCGTGGCATACCTCTTTTATCGAGAATCTTCTGCGTATCCTCCACTCTTGATGAATCGATGTCGCAAAGAGCTACCACCTTAGTGCCCGGAATATAAGTGAACCGTTCGACGGCATCCGGACCTCTCATACCGAGACCGATAAAACCGACGCGGACTGTATCAATCGGTTCGGCTGCAAAGCCGACCATATCCTCTTGTCCGGCGGGACGTTCCGGAATCTCAGTCTCTATGACAGCAGATTGTGGAGCCTTATCAGCACATGCAGCCATAAGTCCGGCAGTGCACGCTCCTAACAGAAGTTTGTTGGTAAGATTCATAATGTTGTTGTCTAAAAGTAATTTAGAAGTTGCGAAAGATTATATTGGCAGCCGATAGCCACCATCTGCAAATTTACACAAAATCTCTGAAACAATACCATAAAAATCATTGAAAATACGCGATTATAAGCGATTATTTTATAACTTTGTAATCAACGGGATTCATCATGCATTAGGTATATCATGGCTCGGAATGTGTGCGGAATCACACGCAGAGCGTGTGATTCCGCACATCTCCACTCAGCCTATATCGGATGCAATTTATTGAGCTATAGGATAATATGAGTTTGGCATGAGGTTTGATTATTAAGTGGGTAAAATTAACACTGATAACTACATCATGTCGCGTAAGTTACTATTAAATATCATTGCAGCCGCTTCCGTCGCTGTGTCGTATGCCCACTCGTCGGGCATAAATGACGATGGGATGAAGATGACTCTTCAGGAGGTCATCTCGCGTGCTCAGGAGCAGTCGCCGGCGGCACAGGGTGCCAAACATGCTTTCTTAGCGGCTCAATGGCAATATAAATATTATAAGGCAAACTATTTGCCGTCGGTCACATTGACATCGTCGCCGTTCCTCAATCGTGAGATCAACCGTATAACATTGAACGATGGCACGAGTGCCTTTGTCAGGCAGGATCAGCTCAACACGGATATTGCCTTGGAGATAAACCAGAACTTAGCATTGACCGGCGGATCATTCTTCCTGAAATCATCACTTTCCCGTATTGATGAGTTTGAGAGAGACCGGACATCATACAGTGCTTATCCATTGACTATCGGTTATCGTCAGAGTCTCTTCGGTTATAACTCCCTGAAATGGGACAGAAGGATTGAACCGGTGAAATATCGTGAGGCTGAGAAGAACTATAATGAGGCGATGGAACTTGTGGCTGCCCATGCATGCACCTATTTCTTCTCACTCGTGGAGGCTCAGACTAATCTTGATATGGCACGTCTTAACTTTGCATCGGCTGATACTCTCTATCAGATGGCGAAAGGACGGTATGAGATAGGGAGCATAAATGAGAATGATATGGTACAGCTGGAGATCAACCGGCTGAATGAGGAGACAGCCTGTATGGATGCGGAGGTGGCGCTGAAGGAGCAGACGCAATTATTGGCATCCTATTTAGGCTATGACGACATGCCCAGAGTGACGTTGCAATTGCCGGAGTCTGTGCCCGACTTACAGGTATCACTCCCCATGGCACATGAACTTGCCATGCTCAATGCCTCCGATCCGGATTATTATGAGCGCATTAAGAGGGAGAGCGACAGCCGCGTGGCACAGGCAAGGGCGAATGCCGGGTTGAGGGCGGATCTCTATCTTCAGTTCGGACTATCCCAGACGGGCGACACCTTTGCCGCAAGCTATAGGCATCTTCTGCACCAGGAATACGTGAGCGTCACGCTCTCATTGCCTATTCTTGATTGGGGGAGAGGGAAAGGACAGGTGAAGGTGGCAAAATCCCAACGTGATCTTGCATATACGGAGGCAGAACAGGGAATGAATGATTTCCGACAGAATCTCAACAAGATGGTGATGCAGTTTAATATGCAGGCGAGGAAGGTGAGAGTGGCATGTCGCACAAAGGAACTTGCATCTCATAGATATGATATCGCACGTCGGCTCTATATCGCCGGACGTAACACTATCCTTGATCTCAACGTGGCATTATCGGAAAAGGATTCCGCTACACGGGCATACATCGCATCAATAAAGACGTATTGGACTCTATTCTATACGATACGTTCGCTGACCGGTCCGGAGGCGATGGGAATTGGAAATTGATAATTGAGTGGTGAGTGCTAATTAAATATAGATTTTTTGATTATGGATATTCAATTGAAAAGGAAGCCGTGGTATGTAAGATATAGATATTATATCGGGCTTGGCGTGCTGCTGCTGATATTATTGGGTTATGCAGTGGTCTTGGCGTGGGGTCCGCGTCGTCTGCACGTTGATAAGGACAGCGTGCGAGTGGCAGAGGTGATGGAGGATAATTTCCTGGAATATGTGGATGTGGAGGGTATAGTGAGCCCGATTCAGATAGTGAAGGTCAATGCGATCGAATCCGGTTTTGTGGAGCGTATCGTGGCGGATGATGGCGCGATGCTTGAGCAGGGTGACACAATTCTGATATTAAGGAATCCGGAACTGATGCGCACTATAATAGATGAGGAGGATGAACTTCACAGACAACAACGTCTGTATCGGGAGCAGGAGATTGAGATGGAGCAGAAGTCGCTGACCCTTCAGCAGCAGGTGCTTGATGCCAATTATGAGATGTCGAATCTCGATAATAAGCGTAAGATAGCCTACGAGGAATATGGGATGGGGATGAAGAGCAAGGCGGAGATGGAGCTTGCCGACAGTGAATATGCCTACCGTAAACGGAAGACTTCTCTGCAGATGCAAGGTCTCAGTCATGATTCGGCGATGACAGCTCTGCGTAGGGAGATGCTTCAGGAGGATATGAGGCGCGCACAGACCAAGAGAGACCGGGCGGTCGGAAGGAAGGATGATCTGATAGTGCGCGCACCTGTAGCCGGGCAGTTGAGTTTCCTTACGGTCACGCCGGGCCAGCAGGTGCAGTCAGGGGTAAGCATAGGGGAATTGAAAGTGCTTACAGATTATAAGGTACACGTGTCGGTAAATGAATATTACGTTGATCGGATAATGTCGGGCTTGCCCGGCAACATCAATTATCAGGATGAGTCGTATCCGCTGCGCGTCAGCAGAGTGGTGCCTGAGATCAAAGACCGTAACTTTGAGGCAGACCTTATATTCACGGGGGAGCGACCGGCAAATGCACGTATCGGGAAAAGCTACAGGGTACAGATTGAGTTGGGGCAACCGGAAAACACAGTAGTCATTCCGCATGGGGATTTCTATAATGTCACAAATGGCAAATGGATATATCTGCTGAATGAGGATGGTACGAAGGCTGTGAAGAGGGAGATAGAGGTAGGACGCCAGAACCCTCGGCAATATGAAGTGATCTCCGGACTCAGTCCCGGCGACAGGGTGATAATCAGTGGCTATGATAAGTTAAAAGATATGGAGGAGATAATATTAAGATAATGGAAAAATTCTTTAGAAGATGGATCGGTTGGAACAGGTTCTACCGTTCGCATAAATTGCAGACATTAATCTGCATAATCGGACTTTCAGTCGGAATGGCATGCTATGCTTTCTCTCTTTTGTGGATAAGGGATATTGAGAGCTATGAAAATTTTGTGCCGGATGCAGAGCGTATCTTTGTGCCGGGAGAGAAGAATAGTGCGTTGGTGTCGGGAATATCCACCTATAATGGCGACCCGTATCTTGCGAAACTGCTTTCTGCCAATATCCCGGAAATTGAATCCTCGGCAGTGATCTACAGTTCGCATTATTACGACAACAAGTATAAGATAGCCACTGATAAAGATATAGAGAAGGAGATTTTCGTGAATCTGGCTGATTCGTCATTTGTGAACATGTTTGGGATAGAACCTGTCAACAGCTTGGCGATCACGATGCAAGAGAATCACGTAATGATAACGGAATCTCTCTCAAAAGAGATTTTCGGTGGTGATAATCCCTTAGGTCGTAAAGTGAGGGTCAGACAAAATCCGGATAGTATGGAGGAATACGTGGTATATGCCGTGATACCGGATTGGGCTGATAACTCGCAGTTCGGGTGTGATGCGATTCTGTATTATGATAAACCACAGACAGTGACGGATTTCCATCAGATGCCACTGAATCATGTGACTTTCATAAAGCTGCGTCGTGGAGCGGATGCTGAAGAGGTGGAGCAAAAAATCAGTAAGTTGGCAGAAGATCATGACAGGGTGTTTGAAATGAGCATGAATAAGGATCTGATGCCTCTGACAGATCTGAAATCACGTTATCCGAATAAACGGGATGCCATAAGTCTTGAATACGTCAGGATATTCCTTCTGATCGGATTGCTGGTTATGGCATGCGCTATTGCCAACTACATAATCATGCTTCTGAATTTCATGCGTATGCGTCAGCGCGATATGGCTATGCACAGGCTTTTAGGGGCTGGCATGCGTGATATCATCTCATTGAGCATGCTCGACACATTGATTCTTTTTCTGATCTCAGCCCTTTTGGGGGGCATAGTGATAATATTGTTATCCCCCGTTTTCCAGCGGTATGCTTCGATATCCATGTCGTTGGATGCCGTGATATTACGGTTGGCTGCCTATCTTGCGGTCATTATGGCTGTGGGATTGGTTTCATCGGCTGTGACTGTCTTTGTAGTGCTTCATAATGGCAACCGGTCAATCCAGCAATGGCGCACATCCCGACGTGGGAGTGTAAGGCTTGAAAATATCGGTAATGTCATCCAATTCATGTTGTGTATGGTCATGGTGGCATGTTCGTCAGTCATGGTGCTTCAACTGCGATACCTGTCGCATACAAATGCACTTGGATTTGAACGTGAGAATGTATTTGCCTTCTTCAATATCACTCCGGAGATAAAGAAGAGTGTGATTGAGTCCCCTTATGTTGAGGATTATATATCCGGTCCGCGGGCGGTGTACCCCATATTCACGTATTCTACTCTTGATGTGTCGCCGTCGGAAAAGAGGGGGGATAAGCCATTGACGCTTGATCTTCTCTCTATTTCAGAGAAGATATCTGATTTCTGGAAAATGAATAAGATAGAGGGAAGATACCCGAAACCGGGCACGAATGAGATAATGCTTAATGAGAACGCGTGCCGGTTGTTGGGTAGTGGTTCTCAGATAGGGAGGACACTGTATGCCAATAATGAAAATACGGTCTATAATGTGGTCGGAGTGATGGCAGATCTGTATATAGTGCCACCGACCCAGACACCGGCTCCGGCAATGTACACTGCGTATGAATACAAGGAACCTACTGATCCTTACGATAACTTCGGTAGATTCTGCGTTAAACTGCATCCCGGAATGAAGAAAGACTTCCTGGATTTCGTCACTCCGGCAATTGATAAGGAGCAGGAGGCGTGGAGAAATGAGCATGAAGGTGAGGCAGGAGCTTGGCAATATACGACGAGTTTGCCGAATGATCTGGAGTCTGAATACGATGAGATGCTCTCATCTGAGCGGATGCTGATGCAGCTGATGATGGCGATTGCCGTGTGTGGAATATTGACAAGTATATTCTCAGCCTATTCCACCCTCAATCTTTCGCTCCGTGAAAGACGTAAGGAGATAGCATTGCGTAAAATAAGCGGAGCAAAGCCGCGTCAGATTGCAAATATGTTCTTCAGGACGTATCTAATAATGCTGGTTGTGGCGGCAATAATTGCGACGGTTGTTTCTTTCGTGGTGATGACCCGTTGGCTTGAAGGTTTTATGGAGCATATCGCTTTCCCGTGGTATGTCATGGTGCTTACATTCATGATGATGGTGGCCATAGTGTTTATCACGATCGGTCATCAGACGTTGGCGGCAAGCCGTGCGGGAGAGGCTGAGGCTATAAAAGAAAACTGAACAGAAATCGAATAGAAACTGAACAAAAAAACAGAACAGAAACTAAAATAAAAACAGATTGATAATATCTTAAAAATTAACGAAAATGATACAGGTGAAGGAAATAAAGAAAGTGTTCCGCACGGAAGAGGTGGAGACATGGGCTATCAGCAATATAAGTCTGAACGTGAATGTCGGAGAGTTTGTGGCGATAATGGGTCCGAGCGGATGCGGCAAGTCGACATTGCTCAATATACTCGGACTCATTGACACCCCGTCGGGTGGTACGTATCTTCTTGATGGGAAGGACGTCAGCAGCCTGAAGGAGAATGACCGTATTGATTTGCGGAAGGGCGTGATAGGATTCGTGTTCCAGAGTTTCAACCTTATTGATGAACTGACGGTGGAGGAAAATATAGAGTTGCCTCTCCTTTATATGGGAATCGGAAAGAGGGAGAGGAAAGAGAGAGTGCAGAAGGCTATGGAGCGTATGAATATAGCCCACCGCAGCCGTCATTTCCCGGCGCAGTTGTCGGGCGGACAGCAGCAGCGTGTGGCGATAGCTCGTGCCGTGATATCTAATCCGAAACTTATCCTCGCCGATGAGCCTACGGGAAATCTTGATTCCAAGAATGGCGAGGAGGTGATGCAGCTTCTTTCCGAACTGCACAAGGAGGGCACCACGATAGTGATGGTGACTCACTCTCAACATGATGCCGGATATGCCAACCGGATTGTCAAGCTCTTTGACGGACATGTGGTTTCGGAACTTGAAATGTGATTGTCATGATTCTGCATTATATTAAAATATCAGTCAGAAATATTCTGAAATATAAGACGCAGACGGTTATAAACGTGTGCAGTATTGCAGTCAGTATGATGTTGCTATCTGTTATCGCTTCAATACTGCTCACAATAAAACCCTTGTCAATCTTGCGTCAACCTTACTCTGACAGAATCGTGAAGTTGAGATCTTCAGATCCTAATTCTTTAGTACTCGGAGAAGATCGATCTGTCACAACTTGTCGGACGGCAATTGAAGTGCGCTTCTGCAATACACTATTTTGAGTTGAGTGGTCGTGCTGTGATGGTAAGCGCAAATTTAACCGACACAGATGAGAAACGATCACTTCTCTCGGAAAGTATGCCTACAGATGCGGGATTCTTCACTTTTTATGGCGAAAGATCCGCATATTCCGGAAATGTGGTGGAAGCTCTTTCGGATAACGATGTGGTTATAACACAGCCATTGGCGGAGAAACTTTTCAAAGAGAAAAATCCGATAGGAGAAAGCCTATATGTTGTCTCTTACGTAGGTGACTCGCAATCCGAAAAGAGATATAGGATAAAGGATGTGGTAAACTTTAGTGCCAATAATATATTTGGTCGTACGCAACAGATCTATCTTAAGAAGACAGATATCCAACCTAATGACTGTTTTGAAGTATTTATTCTTCTTAAGGAGGGGTATTCGTCTGAAAATCTGGAGAAAGAATTGAATGAGAGATTTTAGAATCTGAAAGTGAGGCTGACTACTATTGCGGATATGTACGACGATACTATGACGATTCTTATAAGGGACGGCGTGATATTATTCCTGTTTCTATTCCTGTGTGTCTCATTCTCCGGCTATTTGCGTCAGCAGATACAATTATTCCGCTTACGGGAGAGGGAGATAGCAGTACGCACGTGTTGCGGAGGGAAACCCTCCGGATTGTTCGCGCTTTTTCTATGTGAGGTTGCGATAGTGCTTGCGCTCTCAACCTTGTTGGCAATTATATTGGATTGCCTGTTGTCAGACTTTATCATTGATAATTATGATAAATTTATTGAGGAGTTTAAGCCGGAGATCTCCACTACCGTAACTATCACCATAATTGTCGCGCTTATCCTGCTGCTCATAGGCGTGATTGTGATTCTGTTGACGATAAGGCATATCCGTAGGGATCAGACATGCCTCGCAATGAGGATGAAGCCGAGACCGAGTCATCGTCTGCGCAACGTCGGCATTACGGTGCAACTTGCAGTCAGTATCCTTTTTATATGGGTTACATTATATTTTATGTTTCAGATAGATAGTATACAAGCGGAGAAGGGTATTCCGGATGATGTCTATCGCTACGAAAGTTGTTTGTGGGTAAATCCAAATGCCACCACTCCGGATGAAATGCGTAATATTGCCGAGCGTATAAGAGGGATAAAGAGTGTCGACGGGACTTTCAGATTCTACACTATGATGACCGTCTATGAAATAGAGGAGAAGGATGACATAATGGAACGGTATAATACATACACGGAATATCATCAGACGAAGGATGACGTGGAAAAATTTTTTGAAGTGAAAGTGACCGAGTGCGGGGAGAATGTGAATCCTGAAAGAAACGTAGTTGTGAGTGAGAAATTCAAGGATATGCTGGAAAGAAATGGGAGATGGAATGGGAAGACAGTGAGTCTTGGAGATGATGATTATGAGATTCGGGGCACATACGACAGACTTCCGTTTGAGGAGACGCGTGATATGTCGATCATCATTACGTGTCAGGATTCATTCGCAGATACGTATGATATCATAGTCCAACCGGAGGCTGGTTCGGAAGAGGCTACTCGTATCGCCGTGGATGATGCAATCCGTGAGGTTATGCCCGATCGTGTTGACGTTGGATCGGAGAGGTATATACAATTCCTCGCTACAAAATATATAGTTATTAAGGTCATGATGTCTATAATCTTTATTTTGTCAATTGTGAGTATCGTCTCAACCGTGGCTACCATATATGGGAGCGTATCGCTCGATACCCGACGAAGACGCAAGGAGATGGCGTTGCGCAAGCTGAACGGTGCTAACCGCAAGATGATCTGCATGATTTTCATCAGAACGTACATGGTGATAATGTCAGTAGCCATAGCAATCACATTGCCATTGTGTGCTTTGATTAATAATTATTTATGGTGTATGCTGCCTTTCATACCAAATTCCGGATCCATTTGGATTTTGACCTATCTTTTGGCAGTGGTATTGACCTTGGTGGTAGTGGCTGTCACAATCGCATGGAAGATACGTGCAGTCATGAGAGTGGATCCGGCGGAATATCTGAAAGATTGAAGTCTAAAATGGTTTATGGTTTAAAGTTTATGGTTTAAAGCTTATGGTTTAAAGTTTATGGTTTAAAGTTTAAGGGCGTTTATTGTCATTAAATTTTGTTTAATGTAAAATATTCGAAGATTTTCGTAAACCATAAACCGTAAACCGTAAACCATAAACCATAAACCATAAACCATAAACCATAAACCGTAAACCGTAAACCATAAACAATAAACAATAACTCCAAGTGTTATCTTTGTAGACGAAAAGAGATATTATATGGCAGAGAATACAGAGAAGAGAGGAAAGATACTGATTGTGGATGACAATGAGGACGTGCTGTTGTCACTCAATATGTTGTTGCGGCAGCATGTCGAGGGGATCCGCGTAATCACCGATCCGGAACGTATCGGTGAGTTTATGGATTCCTTTCATCCGGATGTGATCCTCCTTGACATGAATTTCCGCCGCAATGCAAGTAGCGGGGAGGAGGGCTACAGATGGCTTGACTTCATATTGAAGAGGGATAGCAAGGCGGTGGTGCTCTTCATCACGGCATATATCGACACCGAGAAGGCGGTGAGGGCGATAAAGTCGGGTGCGATAGACTTTATACCGAAGCCGTGGGATAATGCTAAACTGAGAGGAATTGTGGAGAGTGCCGTGCAGTTGAGCCGCACCCGCCATAATCCGGCTCCGGCAATACCATGCGAGGATATGCCCGTGCTGATAGGGGAGTCGCCGCAGATGCAGCTTCTGAAACGCAGGATAGAGAAGATCGGAGCTACAGATGCCAACGTGCTGATCACCGGTGAGAACGGCACAGGAAAGGACGTTGTGGCGCATCTGCTTCATTATCATTCAGCACGGGCGGATAGACCTTTTGTGTCGATCGACCTTGGCACCGTTCCGGAACAATTGTTTGAGAGCGAACTGTTCGGATATGAGAAAGGTGCGTTCACGGATGCCCGCAATGCCAAGGAGGGGAGGCTGGAGACGGCTGCCGGAGGCACGGCATTTCTTGATGAGATAGGGAATCTCACCTTAGGCGTGCAGCAGAAGTTGCTGACCATGATTGAGAAGAGGGAGATGTCGCGGCTCGGTTCAAATAAACTCAGGAAGATTGACGTGCGATTGCTTGCCGCCACGAATGCTGATCTTCTTCAGATGGTGGCGGATGGGAAGTTTCGTCAGGATCTTCTCTATCGTATAAATACCATAGAGCTGCATCTTCCTCCGTTGCGCGAGAGGGGTGAGGATATCATTCTTCTCGCCAATCATTTTGCCCGGATGATAACCCGACGCTACAAGATGGAGGATGTGGAGATAGGGGAGTCGGCACGCCGACGGCTTCTCGGGCATTCTTGGCAGGGGAATGTCAGGGAGTTGCAGCATGTGGTGGAGAGAGCGATAGTACTTGCTTCTTCAAGAGTGTTGGAGGAGGAGGATATAGAATTTTCAAAAACCATGCCTACGCGGACGGTGCAGGAGACCCTTAATCTGGATGCCCTCGAACAGGATGCGATAATTAAGGCTATTGACAGGAGCAACGGCAATCTGTCGCAGGCTGCCGGTCTGCTTGGGATTTCCCGATATGCCCTTTATCGTAAGATTGAGAAATTCGGTTTGTGATGAGATGGTTTGCTGATAGATCGTTAGAGCGTATGCGGTCGCTGCTTATGGCGATACGCAGTAGGGATTTCTCCATGCGTTTCCCGGTGGAGGGATTGCGTGGTAAGGAACGGGAATTGGCTGAGGAGATGAATGGTGTAGTGGTTGATTTTCATAATGAACTGCTGCATCAAGAGCGTCTGTATGGCAGATATGAGGCTATGCTCAACACTATAGGCACGGCTCTTATCATGGCGGATAATGAGGGTAAGGTATTGTGGATGAATAAGACCGGGGTCGAGAGCCTTTGCGGGTTCAGGATAACCTCCCTCGACATGCTTGCGGCGGTCAATAGTGAGTTGCCGCAGTCACTACGTAATCTTACTCCGGGGCAGACAAGATTGCTGGGGCTGAACGTCGGCGGACGTGAGACTCGATTGAAGATATCTATGGTGAAGCATCGTGTGGAGGGGGAGGATACGCTTCTCTATTCGATAGAGGATGTGCATCTTCTTGTGGAGCAGAATGAGATAGAGGCGCAGCGCAAGCTCGTCAGCGTGCTCACGCATGAGATCATGAACTCACTCTCTCCGATCATATCCCTTTCCAATACTCTTTGCGAGGAGAATCTCGGTCTGGATGATGACGTGCAGATGGCAGTGCGGGCAATCAACCGCCGGAGCCGAGGATTATTGACTTTTGTTGAGAACTATCGCAGGTTGTCGCGTGTGGCTACCCCTAAGCCGGAGTGGACTTATGTAAGGGATCTTTTTGAGGGTATCATGTCGCTTTATCCTGATATTTCCTATAATATTGAGGAACCGGAACTGCAACTCCGCATTGACCGTCATCAGGTGGAGCAGGTGCTTATAAATCTTATCAAGAATGCTGTGGAGGCGTGTGGCGAGAATCCTGAAATCTTAATCAGTGCGACGTCAGACCATCCGGGACATATCTTCTTGATCTCTGTAAGGGATAACGGGAGTGGGATAAGTCCGGATGCAATCGACAATATTTTTGTGCCGTTCTTCACTACCAAAAACGGTGGTTCCGGCATAGGGCTGAGCCTATCGCGTCAGATTATAAGCATGCATGGCGGTTCCATAAAGGTTGCGTCTGAACCCGGCTCGACAACTTTCACCATAATGTTGCCATTGATCTACAGACTGTGATTCGGTCGTAATCCTTCATTGCGCTTCCCATACTTTGAGACGGATGGTGTTATCGGAGAATCCGGAAGGACGGCAGATGTATATCCCTTCGTTGAGCCATGAATATTGTCCGTCGGATGATGCCTCGAATACGGGCGATGTGAAGAAGTATCTGTCGGTGGCTATGCCGATGTTTCTGACAAGAATGTATTCTCCGTCATCCGTCTGTATGCAGTATATGGCTTCCAGATTATTGCGCTTATGGGTATTGTCGTAAAGCTGATAGTCGGCACCGCCCGGTATTACGGTACCCTTGATTTGCGGACCTGAGAATGTGCCTCCGGTAATAGGGATGATTGTGCGGTTCCCTTTTCCGGTATCGCCAACTTGGAGCGGACTTCCGATATTGACAGAGAGCTCCATGATGAATTGCATTTTCGGAGTATCGTCGATCTCCGAGGCTCTTGCAGCGATACATGCAAGCAAAAGGATTGTAGAAATGATCAGTCTCATTTGATAAATGGTTAATAAGAGGTTAGGTCAAAGTCTTCTGTGGTAAGAATCTCAACATTCATATTCACTCAATAATTCATTTACATTGCGAGTTTTAATGGTCCCTTCTTGAATTTTCTTAACCTGACGAAATGCTTTTAGTACAGTTTCAAATTCAACTGGTAGCAGAATGTCATAATCAACTATTTGATGATTATTTGTGTGCATATACTTATTAGTCATTAAATATTAGCGAGGAACAACAATTAAGTTTTCTCCAAGGAAAGATTGAATCATAGCAATTGTCTTTAATGTGAAGTTTTGTGTGCCTCCCAGCCATTTGGAAACTTCAGCATCACTTTTCCCAAGACCATTTGCAAGATCATGTTGGGTCATGCCTTTCTTTTTTAGAATGGCAGCTATACGGTCTGACACATCAAATGCCAACCGAGAATGCTCTATGCTTTCAGGCGACAGCCGTGAAATACTTCTTTGTAAAACCGGATTATGTATCATTCTAAATTTGCTTCAAATCGTTCCAAAAATATTTGGAACTCTGGAATGCTCTTTGAAGTGAATTGGATAGAATAGATTGCACAGACATCTGATTCATCAAAAAGATTGACTTTGGCTTCCATAAAATTACGTATATATAACTCTTATACAAAAGTACGAATAACGTACCGAGTATAACTTGTGGGTTGGGTTAATTTTTAAGTTAAACTCTTTGTCGTTTAAACGTAGTTACGATACGAATTGTTGTGTGGCTCAAATGATTAATTTTGAACTTATAAGAATTGATTTTTTCGAAATATCCCTCAATTGTCTTATCATGATTTAGTAATCATACAAATACCATACTGTCAACTGGACTCGTCACCCCTCCATCGTTATTCGATTTTCCGTCCTGTTTTGTCGATGTAATACCATCCATCGCTTTCCCAATAATGATATTCCCCTCCTGATCCAGGTACCTCCTTGATCTCTCCGTAATCCGCAACCTTTGCCTTTCCATTCTCAAATGGGAAAGCGCATTTGAAACGGGGTGTTATCACGGTTCTGCCACTTTCATCTGCGTAACCTATTCTGCCGTTCTCATCAATGATACGTTGCATCCCATCCTCCACATAATCATCACCATTATCAAACTGATATGCAGGATAAGTTTTGCGCTGTCTCTCATCATAGTCAGAAATTCTAAACACTACGGGTAATACCAGACGAGTATCAACAGGTGTATCATCATATTTACCCGGTAAAAACCGTGGAAAGCCCGATACCAACCTTAATGCCTCAGCATCAAGAGTCGGATCCTTCCCCCGGACAATTCTTATGGAGTCAACTTCCCCCGTTTTACTGACCAAAAAGCTGACTACCACACGCCCTTGAATTTTATTGTCATACGCCTCTTTGGGATATTTCAAGTTGTCATGGATATATCGCAACATTGCTGATGGTCCGCCCGGAAATTCAGGTGTGGACTCATGTTCTACAAAAGCATCGCTATTTTCATCAGAGGCAGCTTCTGAGGCAATCTCGCTTACAGATATGTTCTGTGTCATATCCTCTCTTTGCGATCCCACTGCGACCCTATAAGTCTTTGAACAGGCACATATCGAAAGTGCAAGTATTGCAAACAATATATTCCGTAATCGTAGCATAACCATAACTATTTTTCGTTAGAACGCATAAATATAGTCAGTAGTTATCTCTGAATTGTAAATTTTAGTAATACTTTTTTAATTTGGTTGCCTGTTTCGCCTGTTTCGCCTGTTTCACCTGTTTCACCTGTTTCACTTGTTTCAGTTGTATCACACCGATACAACCGATACAACTGAAACGCACCGATACATCCTGAATCAGCCGTGTAGTTCATAAAAAACAATCAATACCATTGAAAATTGAAAAATACTTTGTAACTTTACGACGCAATCCTATAAGCAGAAGCCCGATAAAGTCGCTACGGGTATAAAACCATGCGGCTGAAGGGTCTGTGGGCGGGATTGCAGACATATTAAATACTCAACCATCATTGGCGATTTTGATAGAAATTGCAGTATTAAAGGAGTAGAAGTCATAGACCTCAAAATCCCAATAGATAATTAAAAGTTGAAATAATTGACTTAACACCAGTTTATTATAGAGATAATGGCAAGTATTCTTTCTTTAGATCATGAAGCAGCGTTTGACTACTTCATGGAATCGGAACATTATAATAATTTTGAGTTGCCGGAGTATTATTGCTTTGATAATATTCTGAAATATATACGTGAGCAAATAGGTAGGACTCCATATCTTGATTGTCTTTCCGAAGTGTGTCCGGAAGATTTGCCTAATGTGAATATGGATTTATTGTTAAATAAGGATGGTCGTTATGCAGTGCGCCCATTAACTTTGGCAAATCCATACTTGTATTATTTCTTGGTTAGGGAATTATGTTCAGAGGATGGATGGAAATTAACCAAGGATTGTTTTAAAAAATATAAGGTATCTCATATATCCTCTTGTGCATTGCCACAATTTAAGGAGCCGGATAAAAAAGAAGCATTTCATAATTCGAATACCATTTTGAATTGGTGGAATACTGTGGAGCAAAGGTCACTGGAACTTTCGCTTGAATATCGTTATATGTTTGTGACGGATATAACAAATTGCTATGGTTCAATAAATCCACAGTCTATTGATTGGGCACTTACATTCAAAGGAACCAAATATGAGAACGAAGACTATTTGCCAGTGGCTAAAAATATACGCATGTATCTTGGTGCTCTTCAAAATGGCAGGAATATAGGTATTCCTCAAGGAAGCTATATTTTTGATTTCGTGGCAGAGATTATACTTGGATATGCTGATTTGCTTCTTTCCGAGGCTCTTGAAAAGGAAGGAATCACTGATGGCTATGAAATTATCCGCTATCGAGATGATTATCGTGTATTTTGCAATGACAATGACAGGCTGGAGAGAATTTCATATACATTGCAACATGTGCTTGAAAAGTTAAATCTTCGTCTTAACAGTAGCAAGACTCATATTTCAAATTCAATCATTACAGATTCCATAAAATCAGATAAATTATACTATATAGAGAATACCCCAATCTTTAACAAGAAGGGATGCGATTTTGATGGATTGCAAAAACATCTGTTATATATACTGCTGTTTGGACGTAAATTCCCTAACGGAGGACAATTGCGTACAATGCTGTCTGATATTGATAAGCGCATAGAACGGCTGTTAAGACCGAAAAATAAAGAAAATACTTCAAAAGAAACTAAAGAAACCAAAGTTTGTTTCGGATTGACAGATGCCAATTCTAAGAATGAAAAAGGTTCAATCAAAAAAGAATTGACAGATTCTGATATTGAAGCAATGGATGATTTATTCAATGACAGCGACTGGGAAGATGTAGATATTGAGACCGAAGCAGTTGATAGTTCATTTGAATCTGAAGGATTGACGAATGTCGATTTTGATAAAGTGGAGGCTTTAATCCCAAAAAACGAAACAGAAGATTTTGGTTTATCGGATTCTGATTTTGAAGCAATAGAAGCAACCATTAATTCCGAAACAAAAGATTTAGAGTTGTCAGATACAGACTTAGAAGGAGTAGAAGGCACTATTAAAAAAGGCACTATTAAAAGGAGAGTTTTAGGTGAATCATTATTGCGAAAGCATAATAGAAAGATTGTTGAGAATATCACAGCGATGTCAGCTATTTGTGTTCAAATAGCTATTGAGAACGTAAGTTGTGTTCATTATGCACTAAGGGTGATGAGCCGTATGGTCAACTCAATTGAGGACTCCGAAGAGAAATGGTCAATCTTTGATAAGGCATGTGCAAAACTTGTGTCAAGACCAAACTCAGACTATGATAAAATATGGCTACAAAATATAACATATCAGCGAGACAAAGCCGATGGTAAATGCCCGTATGATGTACGTTTATGTCAACTTGCAAGTGGATCAGATGTTAAGCTATGGGACAACTCTTGGCTAAAACCTTTGTATACAGAAAAACTTCCTATGAAATCTATATGTGACAAGGATCTTCTTGTCAAAATAACTCCGGTAATCACTTTCCGTGAAACCAGAGCATACTACAATATGTAAATCTCCTATTTTTTGATAGGAGATTATAACTTAGAGATTAAATTGAAAGAATAGATTCAAATTGTATTATGGCAAAGAAACAAGAAGAAAGAACTATCATACTTGATAATGGAGAGGTTGTTAAAGCTACATTCCCTATTGTTGTATCTGCAAGCCGAAGCACTGACATTCCGGCATTTTATTCAGATTGGTTTTTTGAACGTCTAAAGAAAGGTTATTCTGCATGGACTAATCCATTCAATGGGAAGAAAAGTTATGTAGCTTATGAGGATACTCGTTTTATAGTTTTTTGGTCGAAAAATCCACGCTCTCTTCTTAATCATATAGATTATTTGAGGGAAAGAGGTATCGGTTGTTATATCCAGTACACTCTTAATGATTATGAGGAAGAGAGATTGGAACAAGGGGTACCTTCACTTAAAGAACGTATTGAGACATTCAAACTTCTTGCTAATAAACTTGGCAAAGGTGCAGTAGTATGGCGTTTTGATCCTCTTATTCTGACAGATAAAATAGACATAGATAAACTTTTGCAAAAAATAGAAAGAATAGGAGACCAACTTCAAGGTTATACTGAGAAACTTGTTTTTAGTTTTGCAGATATATTATCATACCGCAAGGTTAAGGCAAATCTTGAGCGTAATCATATTAACTATATTGACTGGTCAAAAGAGCAGATGATGGATTTTTCACAAAGACTTGTTTCTATGAATAAAGCAAAAGGTTGGAATTATATTCTTGCTACATGTGGAGAAGTCGCTGATTTAGATGGTGTGGAACATAATCATTGTGTGGATGATCGTCTTATGGTACGCTTTGGTTATAAATCTAATGAACTGATGAATTTCCTTGGAGTGGAAATTATAAATCCTACGTATAATTTATTTGCAGAATCTGATATGGATGAGATCCCACAAGATGCTATTTGTTTGGGGAATAATCAGTTCGCAGTCATTAATAAAAATAATAAGGATAAAGGACAGCGTGCTGCATGTGGTTGTATGAAAAGCAAAGATATCGGAGAATATAACACGTGCCCACATTTGTGTGAGTATTGTTATGCAAATGCAAGTAAGGAATTGGCTATAGCCAATTGGCGGAGACATCAATTAAATACTAATAATGACACAATAACCGGGAAATAAAATGTATAGAGACGAGATTGGAAGATATATGCCACTCACAATAGAGAACATAATTCATACGGCAGAAGAAGATATTCCTGAACGTTTCCGTTTTAAGCCGTGGGCATATTGTGATGATTTTGGTCGGAATTTGAAACATGGAACCGCTATACTTGAAACCGAAGAATTATGTTCTGCATATATGGCTGCCTATGGTAGAATGCATAGACATAAACTCAATTACGCATTAGATAAATCTCATGATAAAGGTAAATTTCCTTATAATGAGGTGATTAATGGAGTGGAAATATTTGATTGGGGGTGCGGACAGGGAATCGGCTCATTAGCTGTTATTGAAAATTTAAAAAGAGAGGGATTGTTGTCTTGTCTGAAAAAAATAACGTTAGAAGAGCCATCAGATATAGCCCGTAGAAGAGCTGTCTTGCATGTTAAGCAAGCACTTGGCATCAATTCTCACATATTGATAGAAGAGCATTCTGAATATTTACCTTCAGATAGTTCCTCTGATAATACGATACAAAGTATTAAGGTGGAACAGCCGTGTGCTATTCATATATTCTCTAATATCCTTGATATAGAATCTGTCAGTCTTAAAGGTGTATCAAAATTGATCACTTCGTCAGGAGATAGACATATTGTGCTTTGTATTGGTCCGGCAAATCTTAATGAAAGTAGAATAAATGCTTTTAAAAATTATTTCAAGGATAAAGATATACAAGTATTTGCCGATTTTAGGGAAACAAATTTTGGAAAACATCCCAATGGACGTGATTATGGTTGTTTAATTAAGGGTTTTACGTTCTCATTAAAGTCGGCTGAAAGCGTATTACATAAATACAAATTTTTTGCCCCTATACAGATGTTTGCTTGTTATGCCGAAACAATGCCAGACTCAAAGTTTAGGGATATAAAAAATGGTGCTTTTGAGATAATGGCTCCATTTGATATGACTGTACGAAAAGAATTGAATCCAATTTTTGCACTTATCAGTAACCTCATATCAAGAGGCATACCAACGTATGCAAGTGAATATGTTAGTTCTGCTCTGTTACATCAAGAAACGGCAAAAAGGGAAATATCATTAAAGGTGATAGCTCAAATCCAAAAGACTATCATAGAAGCTATGATAACTGGACGGCTTAGCATACAATCCTCAGCATGGAATATTTTGATTATAGAAGATGTAACGGATGTAGCTAATTTGGCAATCAATGATTTTGTGGAGATATATAATAATCTCATTGCAATGACAGATGGCTATAGTGATATGTTATTGCCTCAAATAAATCTTAGCGCAGCCCCTTCTCTCAATACAAATGACATATTTGATATGGTCATTGATATATCGGCAGATAAATATGCCGATTATGAACATGTGGCTTTTTCAAAATATAAGGTTAAGAATGATTGCTATTTTATTGTCCGTTCTTCTAAATCGGTTTACGAATCACGTATGCTTTATACAACAGAGCGTATTAAATATAAACCGTTTGTAGCGAAAAATTCAAGTGGTAAATACATTGTAAACGAAGAAATAACATCACATCTCAGATATTTTCTCAAACTTATTTTTCAAAAAGAGGATTTCCGTCCCGGACAATTACCAATTCTAAATAGAGCATTAGGATTGAAAAGTGTGATTGGTCTTTTGCCAACTGGCGGTGGTAAATCCTTGACTTATCAGTTGGCTGCAATGCTTCAGCCTGGAGTGACATTGGTGGTTGATCCATTAAAGGGTTTGATGAAAGACCAATACGATGGATTGCTTAAAATAGGTATTGATTGCATTTCTTATATTAATGGCGATATCACAATTAATAAAGAAGAGGCACACAAACGAGAGCAAGCTCTTACCGGATCTCAAATACAAATCATGTTTCTCTCTCCAGAACGTCTAAGTATTTATCGTTTTCGAAAAGTATTGCGTTCTATGAGAGAATCCGGAGTTTATTTCTCTTATGGAGTAATTGATGAGGTGCATTGTGTTTCAGAATGGGGTCATGACTTCCGGTTGGCATATCTTCATTTAGGCCGTAATCTGTATAACTATGTTTTGCCTAAAGAAGTTGAGGGTGCAGATAACCATATATCTTTATTTGGTTTGACGGCGACAGCTTCATTTGACGTTTTGGCGGATGTAGAACGAGAACTTTCCGGTGCCAATTCTTATTCATTAGAAGATGATGCTACGGTCAGATATGAAAATACCAACAGATTGGAATTGCAATATAATGTTTATCATGTAGATGCGACTAATGCAGGAGATGAGTGGGGAGTTTCAGACATTAAGGAGGAAATACTTCCTCAGGTAATAAATGAAGCAACGAATCTTTTAGAGAAAATACAGGATGAAAGTTCCATCAACTTCATAAAAGAAAGTTTTTTGGTGCGAGAAAATATCACAGATAAAGAAATAAGCGATGCAATACGGACATCTGATATAAAAATAGATGTGGAGAAGAATTGGGTGGATTCTTCAAATACAGAAATGGCAGGTATTGTTTTTTGTCCACGTGCTGAAAATTGTAGTGGGGGAGTTCCTCATGTTGCAGAAAACCTTTCAAGAAAAGGTATGCGATTTATAACACAATATAAAGGTGGTGATAATGTAAAAAATCAAGATGTTTTTCTTAATGGAGAAGCCAATCTTATGGTGGCGACGAAGGCTTTTGGAATGGGCATAGACAAGTCTAATGTTAGAATGACATTCCACATGAATTATTCCGGGTCTTTGGAGTCATTTGTTCAAGAGGCTGGACGAGCGGGACGTGATAGGAAAATGGCTTTGGCGACAATACTGTATTCTTCAAAAAAGTTTCCCTATCAAAATATAAAGACTCGTCAAATACAAAATTTTTCTGCAGACTATATTGCAAATAAATTTTTCTATGATAGTAATTTCCTTGGAGAAAACTTTGAATTATTTATTATGGAAAAATTAATAACGTATCATCCGATATTGATAAGTAACGAAGAGTTTGGAAATATTGAAGTGCCTATTATTAAGAATGAAAATGGAATTACTAAATTTATTGACAAATATCCAAATGGAAAGATTCTGACATATTATATATCGTATAAAGAAGATTCAGCCTTATTGGAATATTATAATAATCAACTAAAACAAAATAATTTACCAATATTTTTAACGGAGAAACAAAAAAAAGAAGATAATAGATATAGAAGAAAATATGGATACGGGTATGCAGATTACAAAAATGCCATTCAAAAGGCAATATATCGGATGTGTATTATTGGACTGATAGATGATTTTACGGAGGATTATGCTAAAAAAGAATTCCGTATCACAACAATTTGTCAGGAAGAGTCGCGCTATAATGAATATCTAAGTTATTATTATAGTAAATACTATTCTAAAGATAAAGTAGAAACGATGATTGAAGAAGTCAAAGAGATGGCGCAGACCGATGGTGTCATTATGGCCTGCCTGAAACATCTGACTTCATTTATATACAGAAGTATTGCAGATAAGAGAGCCAGAGGTATTTTGGATATGGAACAATTCTGTAATACTGCAATTACATCAAAAAAAGATTGGAAAGAAACAAATGAGGATTTAAAAGACTTCATATATTACTACTTTAATTCAAAATATGCCAGAGAAGGATTCGTCACTTATGATGCAAGTGTAAACATGGAAGTGCCTTATTCTCTCAAGGATGATACAGATGTCAATAAACATTTAGAAGCGGAAATATCAAGTTTTGACTTGGTTAGAAAATATATGAGAGTAGTTGATGCAGACATTGTGAACAATGATTCTCAAAAGGACAATGTGAAGCATCTTCAGGGTGCAGTGCGATTAATTCGTAGGGCTGCTCCTAAGAATCCGGTTCTTAATTTGCTTAATATTTTCTGCATACTGTTCCTTGGGCAGCAAGAGAATGAGATGTTGGAGGAGGAAATATGTAATGACTATGAAGAGGTCTTAGCATATTATTCAAATAATGGAAATTTGAAATTACTTGATGAATATGCGGATTTGCTTGTAGCTCATGCAGCTATTGATGAGTCAAAAAAGGATTATCTTCAGAAATTACATACATATATACAGTTGAGAAAACATTTGAATAGCTTGAATAATATAATTTCTAAATATACAAGAAGATGATTGATGAAAAGATAAACCAAACATTATCAGAGCTGGAGAATAGTCTTAGAAACATTGATTCGGCTCGCCAGCAGGTGGAAAATACGGTCAATTCATATAGTGGTCTTAAAGTAGCAACATCCGACTATGTAAGGAGCCTTTCTTCCATAAATGATAATTTGCAGGAACTTGTAACTGCGATTGATAAAGATTATCGTAGTAAAGCTGAATCATTTGACAAAGATCGGAAAAATATTTCAGAGTCATGTCAAGCAACAATTTCCGCTATCAATAAATCAGTGGAAGATATAACAAATAAAGTATCTTCAAACATTGATAAAATACATAGAAAGTTTACGTATCTTTTGATATGTAATTTCATACTATTTGTCACAATGATTATACTTTATTTCTTATCGAAGTAGGAGAAAAGAGTCATTCAGATGTACTTCATTCAGAAATAAACACATCTTTAATAGGTTGATGTCTGGTAATTTTGTGTTAAGCAAGATTACACAGACTCAATCTTTTTTTGATAAAACAATAGATGAAAATGGGAGATACAAGCGGTTTATATTGTTGCTTTGAGGCAGCAAAAGAATATTTTGCTCAAAAGGATTATCTTAATGCTGCGATTGAGGCACATTGGTGTAGGATGTATTGTAAGTATGGTGAACCTTATGGTATTGGTGATATAACAGCGTATGAAAAGATTGCGTCTAAAATTTATTTTGACTCGATTAAGAAACTCGGTTCATTCCAACTTTCGAAGTCAATGTTTATTATGGGTTCGCAATGTGAAAAGTCACTGTGGCTTTATCGAAATAAGTACAAGGAGCGTAAATTGTCAGTTGATACTTAAAAGAAATTTGATAGAGGGCATTTGATTGGCGAACTGGCTCAACATCTTTTTCCAGGAGGTGTTGATGCTTCACATATTTTGCGAGGAGAATGTTTTGTTGATAAATTTAAGATGTCGCTACCATTCAATCTGAAACAACATAGTTGGATTGAAAACACTAAGGTTGCCATAAAGAACAATCTTCCTATATATGAGGCAGCTTTTGTGTTTGAGGATGTTTTTGCAGCTGTTGATATATTGACATATACAGATAACGGTTTTGTTGCATACGAAGTAAAAAGTTCTACAGATATAACAGACACATTTATTTTAGACAATGCTCTGCAATATTATGTTATCAGTAATAATCTGAAACTCTCTGATTTTGTGTTGATATATCTTAATAAGGATTATATCGCAGAATTAAATATTCCTTTAGATCAACTTACTATTGATAATTGTGACATAACTAAACTATTTGTTAAGGAATCAGTCCTTGATAAAATACTGCCTATACAGTACAAAGTGAAATCAGATATAGTTAGATTTAAGAATATACAAAAGGTTGGGGAGCCAAAAATTAAACGAGGAGACCATTGTTCTATTCCATACGAATGTGCTTTTATTGATTATTGCTCAAGATATTAGGCTAATCTATTAACTTAGGATATAGGTTAAAGTTATAGCTGATTCCATAGTGTATCTAAGGAATATGTTTTGCCATCTTTGGCTTCTTTTATGGAACGTGCTATGCCCGACAGAATTTGATCTTCTGTTTCTGATATGGTGGTGGATAAATTTTGTGGTAACATAAAGATTAATTATGGTGAAAATCTATGCCGTTGGTTCTATTTTTCTTTGAGTTGCTTATATAAAATATATTATTCTTCAACGTTTCTGTGCTTTAAATAAAAGATTTCTTTTTGACGTTCTATTTCAGCTCGCAATTGTTCAGTTGTCGGCATATATAACATATATTTTGACGCAAATAAACGGTCATTATCATGCAATACCGAAAAACGTGCAATGTCCTCATCTGTTTCTGAGCATAATACGATACCAATCGTCGGATTATCACCTTCGGTGCGCTTTAGCTCATCATACATACGTACATACATATCCATCTGCCCCACATCTTGATGCGTAATTATTGATGTTTTAAGGTCTATCAATATAAATGATTTAAGGAAATAATTGTAAAAGACAAGGTCTATATAATAATCTTTCTTCTCTGTATGAATATGCTGCTGACGGGCAACAAAAGCAAAACCTTTACCCATTTCCAACAAGAACTTTTCAAGGTTGTTGATTATTGACTGCTCCAATTCAGATTCTTGGAAAGAATTGTCGGCTGTGAATCCAAGAAACTCGCCGATAACAGGATTCTTTATAAACTCTGTGGGGTCAGTGCTTTGTAGCGGTGCTGTAAGTTGCAGCATTTCCTGCTCTACAAGATTTTTCCTTTGAGAAGCAAGCAAACGAAAGTAATATTGCGAACTTATGTTTCGTTGAAGTGTACGCACGCTCCAACCTTGTGTAATAGCTTCTTGCTCATACCATGAGCGTGCATCTTTGTTAAATTCTTGAATTAGTGTGCGATAATGTGACCACGAAAGCAATATTGAAGATTTTCCACACACTGTGTGGAAAATCTCTGGAAACATTTCGTAAAACTTCGCGTATGCATAAAGGCTTGTCTTATTAAAGCCTTTACCATAAGCATCGGTAAGCCGCTTAGCAAGACCGGTTATGATGTCCATTCCATAATTGGAAGCTCTGTCTTTTAATTTTAATTCTTGTTCCGCAATAAGTTTCCCGAGCATCCAATTGCGACGAACAAGGGCTTCGTTAATCTGTCGATATGCTGTATCACGAGCCTCTGTAATTATGTCAGAAGCTTGTGTGTACATTTTATCAAAGTCAAAAACAAAAGAATCGTTAGTCTTTATAGAGACTTCTGTTCTACCATTAAATATTGATTTCATAACCAAGTTTTTTGAATACATTAAGGACTGTTTTACCGATCTATACTTCTTGACGCAGTATGTCGGAAAGGTTTATGCTTGCTTGGATTTATTGTGACAAGCAAAGCATCATACGCTTTCCATAGCATCCTTCCATCAGAAGATTATCCTTTTATATTAGTCGCTTCTTTTGCCATATTCAATCAGTATTACCGCAATTGATGAGCAGATGGGAATCTACATTAAAAAGTCTGTAATCCTTTATTTTGAGATTCCATATCCCTTTATTTGCGTGATGATTGCAAATGTTTGACATATAGTGCAAAATTACCCATTATTATTTAATACGCAAAAAATTGAATGATGTTTTTTGGGACGTAGGTTGAGTGGATGTTGTGAGTGGTCGGGTCGGGTGGGGTAGAACAAATGCAAGAATGGGGGCGTTATATATACGTGCGGCGATATAGCCGTAGATTCCCAATAAAATTATATGACTGATGAGCGATTCGACTACAAAAGTTCCCACCACTGTGGCACCCGAAAGCAAGGCACGCAGATATACAGCCGACATATCGCATGGTATAGTATTGATTCTATCATTGTTGCTGATAGTCTACATCTCATACGATACGTTTGAGGATATCCCATTCTTGAGTAATCATACCTATATGACCTTCCAGTTTTGGGTCTGTGTGGTGTTTCTTGCAGATTTCTTCATAGAGCTTATAATGTCGTATGATAAGAAGAAATATCTCAAGTCACGATGGTTCTTCTTCCTCATATCAATTCCATATCTGAATATAGTAAATCTCACAAACATACATCTTAGTCCGGAGTTGCTCTTTTATGTTAGATTTGTTCCGTTGATGCGTGGCGCGTATTCGCTTGCAATGGTCACAGGGTATATATCCCAGAACCGAGCGACATCTCTGATGACGCAATACGTGGCAATACTTCTCTCAATGGTATATATCATGTCGCTTATATTCTTCTATGAAGAGTATGGGGTCAACACCAATGTGAAGACATTCTGGGATGCCCTTTATTGGTCGGCAATGAACACCACTACAGTCGGTTGCTATTTCAGTGCAGTTACGCCTATCGGTAAGATAATATCCGTGATTCTTCCTACAGGTGGTATGCTGATGTTGCCGTTGTTCACGGTCTTCGTCACTAATAAAGTGAAGGCATTAGACGACAGTCGTCTTTTCAACGATTTCTTTTTCATCAAAGGCAAGAAAGACGCACATGAGAAAGTTGTAGAAGAGAAAGCCGTAGAAAATAAGTCTATAGGAAAAAACGAGGATTAGCGCAAAATCAAGTTGAAAATCCGACTCCTGTTTAATTATGAAATGAGAGTCGGTTTGTATATCCCTACCCAAGAGGGTATGTCCATTCCTGTGCGTTCCATCAGAGGATGGTCGGTAAGTATGTCGTATACCTGTCCATCCGCTGCTATGTGTCCGCTATCCATAAAAATGGCACGGTTGCAGAACTCAAGTGCCAGTTCAAGGTCGTGAGTCGCTATCACTACAGTATGGGTCAGAGTATTGAGTATTTCAATGAGTTTTCTTCTTGTCGCCCTGTCAAGATTGGCTGTCGGTTCATCAAGGATAAGAATAGATGGTTCCATAGATAATACAGTAGCTATTGCCACAGCACGACGTTGCCCCCCTGACAGTTCTTGCGAACTATGCTTACGCAATTCCATGCATCCGACAGCCTCAAGCGCGGAAGACACTCTACGTTCCACCTCCTCTTCAGGAAGCATCATATTTCGCGGACCAAATGCGACATCATCCTCAACGGTCGGCATGAATAGCTGGTCATCGGCATTCTGAAACACCATCCCAACTGTCTGGCGTACCAAAGGGGCTGTTTTCTTAGTTACAGGTATACCTCCCACATTGACGCTTCCCGAATCCGGTATACACAAGCCATTGGTATGGAGCAATAATGTGGATTTGCCCGAACCGTTAAGTCCGAGGAGTGCCACGCGCTCGCCGTGGACTATGCGGAAGGAGACCCCTTTAAGGGCATCTGCATTACTGCCGGGGTAGCGATAATGCACATCGGTGAATTGCAAATAATGATGGCTCATATCTTTATGTAAGATGAGTTGATAGCCACTTGTCGATAATGGCTGAGATATCGATGAAACGTATGAATAATATTATTGTCGTCCATGCCGCGAGATAGATCCAGTCATTTCTCGTAAGCTTGGGTCGTTTCGCTTTATGAATACGTTTGCTGTCATATACTCTTGCAAGCATTGCGCGATTTATGCGTGACGCGCGGTCAAGCGACCTCATAAGAAGTTGCCCGGCAAACGTAGCCCACATCTTCAGTGGGTAGCTTTTGCGTCCGAATCCCCGTGATTGCCGGGCGCGATGCATGATCAATGCTTCCTCCATGAGCACACCCATAAAACGGTAGAGCATCTGAAGCTGTGTCACGAGCACAGAGGGAACACCCACTCCATGAAGAACGCGGCAGATATTGTTGAATCCGCATGAATCCACAAGTATCAGAAGAGCCTGCACCGACAGTAAACCTCGGAGAACTACGGATATAAAGCTTATCCATCCTTTGCTTATCACGATATTGCCTATTTCCCAAGCTGGTTGGCGATCAATGATTGGATTGAAGATTCCGATAAGGATTATAAAAGGCAACAACCATAGGGATCGGCAGAACACGTGGGCGTATCCGATTCTGAGAGCTTCCGCCATTATCACAGGAAATGCAAAGAACCATATAAGACGGGCGGGATCAACCGTAGGGACGCTTACCACCGCCACGATAAATCCTAGCGTGACGAAGAGCTGAATGCCCGTGTCGATTGCTGAATGCCTTGAGCCGTAGCCGTGTAATGTCTGAAGAGCTTTTTCAAGACCGTTCACTGTCGTGGCTTTTGCTGTGGTTTACGCCTGAATATCATCATCGACACCGCCCATAATATCATCATCACGATAATGCCTCCGACGATGCCCGACAGATGAGATTCATAGTCCGGCATAAAGGCGGTGGAAGGGGTGGCCGACGGTGCCAGTTCGGTCGAGCCGGTGAGTTTCATGATCGCCCATTCAAGACCATCAGGATTTTCGGAAGCAATCCATGCAAAAGCGACAGCAAGAATCAGTGCTGCCACCGCGAAGATGACTACCATGCTGCGTCGGCTCTTTCGCGTGGCGGCTGAGTTTTCCGGCACATTCCACATCATCATAGCCGGCGCACGCTGGGATACAAACACGAGTACCAATCCTGTTGCTATCCCTTCGCATATACCTATGGCGAGATGTATCGGCAGCATGAAAAGAATGAACCGGTTCATCGGAAGAGCGGAGATTCCTGACAATACGGTCTCCACACTCACCATGAATGCTCCCAATTCAAGACCGACTACACTTGCAACTACAGATGCAAGCATTATCCTGCTCTTGTTCAGATTCTGTCCCAACAGCGGCTTAAACACGAGAGGATAGGCCACAAGGCAACTCATGGCTGCCATATTGATGATATTGCAGCCTAATGCCAGGAGTCCGCCGTCGGCAAATACGAGGCATTGCACGATAAGCACCGAGCATAGCGTGATGAAACCACGCCAGGGTCCAAGGAGAGCTGCCAGCAGTAGCCCTCCGATTATGTGTCCGCTTGAGCCTGTGCCCGGTATGGTGAAGTTGATCATCTGAGCTGCGAAAACAAATGCTCCCAGCACTCCCATCAAAGGGGCGTCCCCATCCCGATCCTCATGCTTTATGCGTGAAGCCGACACTCCAATCAGGAGTGCCGATACGATTCCGGCTGACAAGGCGACGGGGGGAGAGAGCAATGCGTCTGACATGTGCATCGTGGTATTCTTTTTTAATTATTATTAATCAGATTAAGGGCTTTCCCATATATCAAGGAGATAGCCGCCCCTGCTATCATCACAAAGAAGGAGACAATAAGCACGAGCTTTGCGCCTCCTGCCTCAAGCAAGATAGGCATGATAATCACCCCGGTCACTGCACCGACCTTGCCGATCATGGCGGCGATGCCTGTGCCTGTACCACGGTCTTCCACGGGATATATCCTGGAGGGTATAATGTAGGTGATGAGGTGGGGTCCCGCATTAAGTGTGATTTCAAAAATTATGAATCCTATGATCATGACCAGGTCCGGCATGTGGAAGACGTAGCCTGCATACAGGATACCGAGTCCAACAGCACTTCCGATGAACCCTAATGAAAGGAGTCTGACATGATTCAGGCGATTCATTAATAGAAGACCGATGATGAATCCGGGAAGGATGAAGAAATTCACGAGTGTTGTGACTTTCACCGAATCGATTATTTTGGGCATCCCTTCGACTGATGAACTCTCTATGCCCAATGCCATTACGAGCACCGGAAGAAACACTCCGAACCCATATACACCGAGACCTTCGCACGCCCATGGTATACCACTGAAGATTACGCGTTTGAAATTCTCTCCATGAAACATCTGAGCTATGCCCACATTAGATTTAGCCTGAGGCAGTAGAGGCTGAGGGGCTATCGCGACACCGGGTCCATAGAATTTTTCCAAGGCGGCTTGAGCCATAGCAGTCTTCCCTTTCGATAGCAGCCAACGCGGACTTTCCGCCCAGTTTATCCTCAGCAGCAATGTCAGCAGTCCGGAGGCAGCAATTATCAGCATCAGCCTGTTCCAAATTTTCGGGTTGGGATCTTTACTGAGTATAAGCCAGCATAAGAGAGCCACGACAATAAATCCGAGAGAGCATGATGCCTTTGCAACGCCTACCATTATCTGCCGCCATTTTTCCGGCAAGAGTTCCGAGATATATGCTGAATCAAGTGAATATCCTCCGCCTACTCCGATGCCGGCAATCAGCAATCCGGCTATGAGGCATGGGGTGTCGGTGAGGAAATAGCTTATCAAAGCGCCAACCATAATCAGAATGGGGCATATCCTGAACCATTTCAGATAGCCCTGCCGGTCGCTCAGTTTACCGATGATCATGGAGCCTACAGCTATGCCTATCAGTCCGGTGGCTCCTATAAATCCCTGAAGAGCGGATGGCATTTGAGGCTGAGTCACCAATTGTATCATAGGCAACATTATCCCTATGACGGTCGACAGTCCTGCGCCAATAATCTGCTCCATGGAGCTTACGGCGACAATGTAGCATCCACGTCGCGTGAGCGGCATGGATGCTATTGAGATACTTTTTGTTTTATTGCCAGCCATTATGGTATGCTATTTCTTTTGGTTGTCTGTAATGCCTTTATCCTTTTCTGTGATGTTGTCAATCGCATCGGTGAGATCAGTGTCCACTCGCTGCTGGACCTCCTTTATTCTTGAACGCCAACGGCTGAAGTCTTGTTCACCCTTCCCGAATTTATATAGGGGGAGAAGGAAAATCCAGGTGGCCACGCAGAAAGGACCGGTCAATGTTGGTAATCCCCAAGGCTCCATCATCACGTCCATACCCGCCTGGATGAAGAATGTGGCAATGATTCCGGCTATTGCCCATAGAGCCGTCTTCCAATTCACCTCATAGAATGTCATTCCTATTGCAATGCCGGTAAGCACGGGGCTGAATCCGAAGAGTCCGTTGGCAATGTCGGAAGGGTTAGCCTTGAAGAGTATGGCAAGTGCGAGGGAGAGTGCCGATCCTACGGCAGCCCAGAGTGCCGCCCAACAATTGCAGATAGCGAGCCCGACGAGGAATAGGATGCCCGTCACCCATGAATTTATCAGGAAGACTTGAGAGATGCCTTTAAGCCAATATTCTACCAGAGAGAGGAACGATGTGTCGAGCGAAAAACTGAAGCTTTCCGGCAATTCCGCGTGCGACAGTCCGATAGGCTGTATGCCGTCGAATATCCTTGAGGCGAAGAGAAACATCCAAGTCAGGAAAACGAAGGGGAACGTAAGGGAATTGATCTTCCACGGAGCCATTATATTGTTAAACCCTTTCCGAAGCCAAGTGGATAGCATTGAGAAGAAGATAAGGGATGCCCACATAAGCCATGTATTTGCACAGAATGTGGGGAAAGCGCATCCCACGAGGATGCCGTTGAAACCCCATAGACCCTCATCTCCATCGGAATTTTTCTCTTTCAGGAGGTAGCCTGCCAATGTGGATGCGCAAAGACCGGTGACTGCGCCCCATGCCACCTGCTGAGTGGCTGCAGAATACGCGCCCCAGAAGATTCCGGCGAGGAATAATAAGCCTGTCCATGATGAACATTGAAACATCACCTGTCCTGCTCCCCTAAGCATTGTCCTTACACACAACATCATTTGTGAAGGCTCTTTATTGGATGCTGCTGTTGCCATATCGAATGATTTTGATGGTTTAACACTTTATGATAACTCACGTATTGACTCTTTCCGCTATCGCCAAGGGAATTCCGGAGGCACCGGTTTCCCTTTGACCGCCATACGCACCCGCGAGCAGAATTCCCTCACGAGTGCCTTTACCGGTCCCGGCTCCATGCCGAGCACCTTGAAGAGTAGTCCTGCGCCACCCGGAAGGTGGGTGATGCCTGCCGCCAGCCTGCGTTCGCGATCGATAAACGGCTCAGTGGCTTCATATATCTGCTTGGCAGACTCCTCGGGCGTCATCACTATTACGTTGGCAAAGACATCGTAGCCATGTATTATGCCGATATCGCGTATATGGCTGCGGTGAGGGTCTATGATAAACTTCTCGCGGAAGAGATCGGAGCCGTCAGGACGTTTGCCGCGTGTACACACGGAGAGTATGTCATATTCAAACAATTCACCGTTGCCATAATATTTCCTTCCTCCCATGTATATTTCGGAATAGAAGACGGTGGCGGAGGGGTGTACTGTCATGGTAGTGTTGCAGATAAACCGCGTATGTCGGCATGGAATTATCGGCTCGGGGAGATATTCGAGGTAAGCGTTCTCCTCCAGCACGATATTCTGCATCATGCCGGAGTAGTTACGCTTCATTTCCGCGAGTTTCGTAGCCGCACCAGTGCTGATGAAAGCCATTGCTCCGGCACCAACCCGGAAATTCTGGGCATAGCGGTCGCCGTCGACGTTCGGACCACCCGATGAAAGGATATAGACGCACGGCATCTCCGGCAACTCCTCGTCGAAATAAAGCTCCTGCTGCACGATGAGAGGGGCACGGCGGTCGAGTTCGCGGAGAATCGACTTACCGCTCTTGTCGAGCACGAAGCCCAGGTTGAGATAGCCGTGCTTGCCGGGGCAGCCCACATACATAGCGTCGGGCTGCTGGAGATAGGGAGCCATTTCCGGCATTGAGTCGAAGTTTACCTCGGGAGAGTCAGAATATTGTCGGTTGACAGCTTTCATAGCAAAGGGGTTGGTTATGGGTAAGACCTGTAGTTAATGGCGTCACTCCGCCTTGTCAAACAGAGCCATCTTGAAAATAAGGTCGACAAGCTCGTCGATGCCTTCGCCGGTCATTGAATTTGTAAATACAAAAGGTTTGCCGGGACGCATAAGCCTGGAATCATGATCCATCACTTCAAGCGAGGCGTTGACGTAGGGGGCAAGGTCGATCTTGTTGATGACGAGAATATCGCTCTGCGAGATTCCGGGACCATCCTTACGCGGGATCTTGTCGCCGGCGGCGACGTCAATCACGTAGATGAAGAAATCCACCAGCGCGGGGCTGAACGTGAGGGTGAGGTTGTCGCCTCCCGATTCTATAAGCACCACGTCGGCATCCGGAAACTTAGCCTCCATCTCCTCCACGGCTGCGATATTCATAGAGGGGTCCTCGCGCACGGCGGTGTGGGGGCAGGCGCCTGTCTCGACGCCGATTATACGGTCTTCCATGAGGATGCCTTTCAGTGTCTTACGCACGTGTTTGGCATCTTCGGTGGTGACAATGTCGTTGGTGATGATAAGCACGCTCATCCCTTTCTCCATGAGTCGGGGAGTGATGGCCTCGATAAGTGCGGTCTTGCCGGAGCCTACCGGACCTCCGACGCCTATTCTGCAGGTTGACATAATTTATGATGGATTTTTATTCGTTTTTTTACTTGGATTAATTCATGAACATACGCATCATGCCGCGTTCGTGGAGCGATGCGAAGATATCCATTTCAGGCACGAACGAGTTCATGTCGTCAAAGGTCATCTCAGATGCCCGCTTGAAATGGGTCATGGTCTCTTCCGAGAGTTTGAAGAGTATCTTCTGAGTGTCGTAATGCGATACTCTGACGCAACGTAGAGCCGCGGAGAGCACCATGTTGATTACTCCATACTGATGGCTTGCGTAGAGCGATTTCTCATCAAGCCCCGCCAGGGCGAAGGCGATCCCTTGTGCCACGGGATACGATCCCGGAGTTTTCCCGGCGTCGATATCTTCAAGCCAGCGCCGGAACAAATCGTCGTCGGGGAAGAGTTTCGTCCCAAGTTCCGCAAGTTTCTTACCCATGCGTTTCAGCATCAGCCTTGCCTCATCGTTCATCTTGAATAGCATTATCTCATGGTCGATCTTCACGATCGAGTCATAATCTTTTGTGGAAGCTGCGCGATGAGCCATGAGTGAAGCCACGCCGTCGCTGTATGCCGCCTGTAGGGATACAGACCGGGCATACTGCTCGAGAGTGTCGGCATCATGCACAATGCCCATGTGGGCAGCGGTCTCGAGCCCGTTGGAGAATGAGAATGTGCCTACGGGGAATGCCGAGTCGGTGAATTGCAGGAGGTGCATCAGGGAGTTCATCTTCTGATTGAATTTTGGTTGCGTAATATAGTGCTTAGTATGCGATGTGGGCGTGGGCATGTTCGCCGTCGCCATGAATATGGTGGTTGCCGTGGGATGCCCCTCCGAAGAGGCGGCGAATCTCGTGAGGTGCCATATATGGGATCACCTCTGTGCCCTCATGGAAAGTGTATTCGATATCGTCGATGTTGTGGGTCTCCATAACGCTCAGCATCACCTTCCTGTCGACCGTCAGCGGCACGTATACCTTAGTGCCTTTCACCACGGCGGGCCAATGCTGGTTGCCGATAGCATGACCGAGTTCTACCGAGATGCGTATGATCTCTTCGGGAGTCTTACCCTCGAGCTTCGAGAGGTCGATCTCAAGCACGGGATTCAGACTCAGACGCAACACAATCACCTTTTTCTCGTCAGGATTATAGTAGACCACGTCGCCGTCTACAATCTGCGACTGGCGCTTGAGTGCCACGGGATATTCGTTGCCATGGTCGCTCTTGGCGAGGAAACGGCTCTTCTGCGCAGTCCATTGGTCAAGAATGATTGATTCCACATGGAATCCATCTATTTTCTTCTCCCATTCGGGAGAGTGGATATTGCCTAATATCTCAGTGAAGATTTGCATAATTCAGGACTTGAGTATTGATTATGGGTGTGGAATATAAGGGGTATTTTCAAATGTGTCTTGAGAAACAGGCACACGGATGGTCTGTTTCCCAAGACACACTATTGGAATAATACTTATCAGCTGAACCAGTAAAGCTGTCCGAGCGACAGTTCCTTGGCCGGCGGCACGTAGGCGAGCTTACCGTCTACGTATACGTCAAAGGTTTCGGGATTGACCTCGATCTGTGGAGTGGCAGTGTTGAGAAGCATGTCGGCTTTTCCGAGCTGACGCACGCCGTGCACCGGGTAAAGGATATTGTCTGTGCGGATTATATCCTTCAGACCGTTCTCTATGGCAGCCTTCGACGTGAAGCGGACGCAAGTGCGGGGCATAGCCTTGCCGAAGGCCCCGAACATCGGACGCATCATCACCGGCTGCGGCGTCGGGAGTGAGGCGTTGGGATCGCCCATCTGTGCCCAGTTGATTAGTCCGCCTTTGATCACCATCTTTGGCTTGGTGGCGAAGAATGCCGGCTCCCAAAGCACGAGATCCGCCATCTTGCCCACTTCAATTGAGCCTAAGATATCGTTTATGCCATAGCAGATAGCCGGGTTGAGGGTGATCTTCGCAAGATAACGGAGCACTCGGAAGTTGTCGTTCTTGTCGGAATCCTCGGGAAGTTTACCACGGGCATCCTTCATGTAGGAGGCCATCTGGAATGTACGCATGAACGATTCGCCGACGCGACCCATAGCCTGGGAGTCGGATGAAACCATCGAGAGCACGCCGAGATCGTGGAGAATATTCTCCGCGCTCTGGGTCTCGGGACGCACACGGCTTTCGGCAAATGCCACATCGGAGGGGATATTCGGGTTGAGGTTGTGGCAGACCATGATCATGTCGAAAAGCTCAGCCTCTGAATTGATTCCGAATGGGAGTGTGGGGTTGGTGGAGGAGGGTAGCACGTTTGCCATTGACGCCACCTTCAGGAGGTCGGGGGCATGACCGCCGCCTGCACCCTCGGTGTGGTATGTGTGGATTGTCCTTCCGTCCATAGCGGCAATTGAATCCTCCACGTAGCCCCCCTCGTTGAGGGTGTCGGTGTGGATTGCCACCTGCACGTCATATTGATCAGCCACGGTCAGGGCTGCGCGTATTGCAGCCGGGGTGGATCCCCAGTCCTCATGCACCTTGAAACCCATGGCGCCCGCCACGATCTGCTCGGAGAGAGTCTCCGCCACTGAAGAGTTGCCCTTGCCGAGGAAACCCATGTTGATGGGGAGTCCTTCGGTAGCTTCAAACATCTTGCGGACATTCCAGATTCCGGAAGTGATTGTTGTGCCATTAGTGCCGTCGGTAGGACCGATGCCGCCTCCGATAAGGGTTGTGATACCGTTGCTGAGGCAGTTATAGGCTTGCTGCGGAGCGATGAAGTGTACGTGTCCGTCAATACCGGCGGCAGTAAGGATAAGATGCTCGCCGGAAATGGCATCAGTCGAAGGACCTGTGCATAGGTTAGGGCTGACACCCTTCATAATGTTGGGGTTGCCTGCCTTACCGATGCCGGCGATCTTGCCATCCTTTACGCCCACGTCGGCCTTTATCACGCCGAGCACCGGGTCAAGGATAGTGACGTTGGTGATCACGAGGTCAAGTGATCCGCTGTCAGAAGTGACGGTGTTGGCGGTGCCCATGCCGTCGCGTATTGTTTTGCCGCCGCCGTAAACTACCTCATCTCCGTAGACGCGGAGATCTTTTTCAATTTCAACGTAAAGGTTGGTGTTGCCAAGCCTGATCTTATCGCCTACGGTAGGACCGAAAAGATTGTTATATTCTTGTCTTGATATTTGAGCCATGGCGCTTATTTCTTAGTGTTGGATGGGGTTGGTGTGGTGAACTCGGCTTCAGCCTCCTCCTCGGAGATATTCTTGAAGCCATATTCCTGCATCTTGCGGAAAGCCTTCATCTTACAAGGATAGTATGAAGGAGAGTCTTCGTATCCGGCATATCCATTGGTGAGGTCGTTGAAGCCGATGATGCGGTGCTTCCCGGCAAATTCTACGAGCTCCACCTCTTTCTCCTCACCCGGCTCGAAGCGTATAGCCGTGGTAGCCGGTATGTTGAGATGCATTCCGAATGCTGCCTCACGGTCAAACTCCATGAATCGGTTCACCTCGAAGAAATGGAAGTGGCTGCCGATCTGGATGGGTCGGTCGCCGGTGTTGCGCACTTTCAGGGAGACGGTTCGGCGGTCGGTGTTATACTCGATGTTGCCTTCGGCAAGGATGACTCCGCCTACGGGTACAGGTGTCGACGGTTCAAATCCCGGGGTCTTGGGATATGCTATATCAGGTTGACCCTGGAAAACTCCGTTAGGAGTCGTGTAAGTGTCATTAGCCATGATGATAAAATCTTTTTACGTTGTTATACCTGTTACTTGATAGGCTTGTGGATTGACACGAGCCTGGACCCATCGGTGAATACGGCTTCTACCTGCAGGAGCCCGATCATATCGGCGACACCTTCCATCACCTGATCCTTTGTCAGCACATTTGCGGCGTCGTGCATGACTTCCTCCACAGTCTTCCCCTCGCGGGCACCCTCAAGTGCGCAGGAGGTGATGTAGGCGACTGATTCAGGATAATTCAGCTTTAGTCCTTTTTGCAGACGGCGTTCGGCAATCATGCCGAGAGTCAGCAGCTTAAGTTTGTCTTCTTCTTTTGGGGTAAGATGCATAACCTTTTATTTAGTAGAGTGAAACAATACGGACATGAGGTGCCGTGCGTCCTCGGTCCACCTATGGATGTATGGCACGTTCAGAGTTATAACGTTAAGAGATGCTAAATAGTTTTTAACGTCATACAAAAATAAGTTTTTGCAATCTTATTTTCTGATTTTGTCCGTAGGGGTTGTTAAAAGGATAAAGGGATTGATGACGGTGGCGTCATCAATCCCTTATCTGAAGATGGAAATGTTATTTCCCGCAGTTGCAATCATTGCACTTGCATCCGAGTTGCTCACGCACTTTCTGTTTGAAAGCTTTGAACTGAGGTATGAACTCAGCAAAGAGAGGTGAGTCGGCGTTTTTCTTGAGAGCATGGTGGAGGAGGCGCATACCAATCACAAATTCCTTGGCGTGCTTGTCTTTTGCAAAGATGCCTGATGCCTTTGCATTTTCCACCATTGCGGCAAGGTCATGATGACCGCCGAAATTGAAGTTCATCACTTCGTTCATTTTCCCATCTTTGGCTTCAATCACATTGAAATAGTAAGATTTCTTTTCTTTATCCATAACTGTGTTTATTTATAAGACAAGAGTGAAATTTCTCTTGTAGTAATTATAAAACAATGGGTGCTGATAAAAGTTAGATTACGTAATGTTAATGATTTCTAATTTGAGAATACCAAAGATGCTGCAACATTCGCGTTCAGAAAGGGCAATAGTGATTCAAGTGATTCATGCGATTCAGGTGATTCAGTGATTCAGATGATTCAAGTGATTCAGATGAATCAATAATATAATAGAGGGACCCCATTGATGAGAATAACGATATAAAATTGATACCATCTATGATAAAGAAGGTTATAAAAATTGAAGAATTTTACAAAAAAAATTACAATTACATTGAAAATATAAAAAAAACTTTGTAATTTTACCACGCAAACCTATAAGCAGAAGCCCGATAAAGTCGCTACAGGTATAAAACCAAGCGGCCGAAGGGTCTGTGGGAGGGTTTGCAGACATATTAAAATAGAGCGTCTTTGTGCGCTTTGTTCTTGACTCGTTGAAACTTGGCGGTTTTATGTATAGGCAAGACAAAGGCAACAAGGTCGCTCACGGATGGTAATAGCCTGCCATGTACCCTTATGGGTGCATGGTACACCTATATTCCAATACGTGGGCTTCTGCGTTGCTCGTTCTCCTATACCGGGCAACGCCAAGGCCTCAACGAGTGGGACGAGCAAGGAAAGTGGATCCCACGTTTTCTGTTTTATATGCCATGAACTAACCACTAACAATCATCCGAGTCGGGATTCAATCGGAAAGAATCTACAAAAACTCAAAAGTATGGTGAGACTTAGACATTTGTCGGTATTGTTAATGCTATGTGTATTGGGCGTGTTCAGTGCAAATTCAGGTTTGATAGCTAAAACGTTTGAATCAAATGGAATATCTTATGTGGAAGAGGATATTGCCAACCAGACAGTCAGTGTTACGAAGCATAGAAATGCAGGTTCCAAATATTCCGGACTTGTAAATATCCCTGCCAGTGTGGAATATGATGGTAAGACATATACCGTAGTCGGTATTGACAATGAAGCGTTTAGGGGGCAGGTAGAACTTACGTCGGTTGTATTTCCCAAGACGCTGGAGTTTATCGGATATAAGGCATTTCTTGGTGCATCAAATCTAAAGACAGTTGCGTTTAGCAGTTCAGGAGTCCTGACGGAAATCGGTGCTCAGGCTTTCAAGAGTTGTAGATATCTTTCCAATATCAACCTTCCAAATTCATTGAAGACGATAGGGGAGTACGCATTTGAGGATTGCGAGGCATTAAAGACTATCAAGTGGGGCAATTCTCTTGAAACGATTGGAAAAGCTGCATTCAAAGGATGCGGAAATCTTGAATCGGATTTGATTATCCCGAACTCAGTCAAATCAATTGGTGAATTATGTTTTATGAATTGTGTCAACATAAAGAGGGCTGCAATCGGTTCATCAGTAGAAATAATCGGAGCGGATGCGTTTCTGCAGTGTACTGCATTGGAAGATGTGTCGCTTCCTGAATCATTAAAGGAGATAGGCTATGAGGCATTTCGCGGCTGCTGGAATCTGCCCAGTATTGAAATACCTGATTCTGTGACTAAAATGGGATATGGCGCATTTAGATATTGCGTATCTCTTTCAGATGTCAAGTTGGGAGAGTCATTGAAGGAGATTGAAGGATGGACATTTGAGCAGACAGCCATAAGGAAAATAGATATTCCTAATTCCGTTACAACAATAGGAGCGTATTCATTCATAGAATGTGTTGATTTGCAAGAGGTGAATTTTGGTTTAGGATTGGAAGCTATATATGATAGTGCATTCCTTGGCTGTGTTTCAATTACAAATATAGATTTGCCTGAATCGCTTAAAACTATAGGTAGTCTTGTGTTTGCCAAATGTGAGAATCTTCAGTTTGTTACTATTCCGTCTTCAGTCTATGATATATCTGACAGGGCATTTGCTTTTTGTCCCAATATCATGGGTGTGTATAATTTAGCTCGGACTCCACAAAATATCTATAATCGGGAGGTTTTCTATCAATCTGGTATTGACGGGCATGTCGTGGTTCATGTATATGTGGATCTTTATGATTTATACACAACTACAATAGGATGGTACGACATAGGTACAGATTATTTATGCGGTATAGAGATTGTGGCTGATATTGAGAATGCCAGTGTCGAGAGTATTGTTTTTGCGGAGGATCCGATTTATTGCAAGATAGGGGAACAGAAGAAGCCAAATGTGGCTATTTATCCGCTTAATGCTTCCAACAAAGAGCTACAATGGATTTCAAGCGATGAGTCAGTGCTTTATGTTGACATGTATTCAGGCGATATAATTGGACTTGAGGAGGGCGAGGCTTTCCTTACAGCTACGGCAACAGACGGCAGCAATGTGTCGGCATCCGTTAAGGTGATTGTTACTGATGAGGCAGGTATAGGCGACGTCATGATAGACCGCCCGACTGAGACTGTAATCTATGATCTTTATGGACGTAGGCTTAACCGTCTGCAACGAGGCATTAATATCGTAAACGGAAAGAAAGTCTACGTGAAATAAATTTCATTCGTAATGAAAAGGTCAATATTGCTATTCATTATCTCAATATTTGCTTGTGCAGTCTATGCGCAAGCAAATATTGAGATGACTTCCAATTATCCTACCGGATATATTAAGTCGGACCAGCCATATTATCTCGGTTCATCGGATGGAGTTTTGTTCATATATAGTGGCTCTCAGCCATTAGTGCTTGTGAAATATCCGTCATGCGCCACTCGTGAAGAATATACTATACCTGAATCTGTGACTCGTATTTCTCGTAGTGCATTCCAAGGATGTAAAGGTCTCAAGACACTCATTATTCCAACCTCAGTGGTATATATAGGAGATAATGCCTTTGATAATGCAGAGATCCAATCATTTATAGTGGCAGGTAATGATCACGCATCAAATTTCTTACCTTCGGCATATAGTTCGGAAGCGATTGGGTATTACGACCTATCCGGGCGTAAAACATCCACTCCCGTTTCAGGAATAAACATAAAGGTGTCAGAAGATGGGGTAAGTAAGGTGTTGGTGAAATAATAATTTATCCGCTGTATGGATTCATTAAGAGATAATGAAAAATAAATTGTGAAAGTTTGATACATATCCCCGAAGGATTTCAGAGTGATGAATCCTTCGGGGATATGTTATAAGAAACTACCCAATAACCGGTCTTATCATACCCTTCTCGACGAATTAGCCCTAATTCCGTTAGCTGCTTAATCCGATTTGCTAAGGTCCTCCTTTTAATTCCCAATTTTTCTGCCAATTCCGTATAGGATGCATTGGGATTATTATTGATGCACTCTAAGGTGCACTCTAAATTGCACTCTAAACCGGTATGTAAACACAGAATGGGCGAGAAATTTCATTTCTTTTGTTCTAACAATCTGAAAAACATTAGAATATGATTACTATAGATGGAACATTCAACTAAAGTGAGTAAGAACCATACTTTTCAGGGAAGGTCAAGATAATAGAATCTATTTTGATATAATACATATTTTGTTTATTTTTGTACAAATAAATATATGACTTTATGGATAAACCAGCTATTCTAAACAGAATTAGAGTTATCCTTGCCGAAAAGCAACTAAGTAATCATTGGCTTGCTGAAAGGCTTGGGGAAAACTGATATGACTGTATCAAGATGGAGCACTAACAAAGCGCAACCATCATTATCACAATTAGTGGAAATTGCAAAAAACGTTCTTCAAGTCGATGCAAAAGATTTGATTGAGACTACTTTACAGAAATAACAAAAAATAAATCTTTGCAAATGAGCGCAAACAGTAACAATCAAGGAAGAGCATACGAATTTATATGCTTGCATTCACTTCATTCTGCAATAAAAACTATCAGACCTGCAGAAATCGTACACAACAGCAGTTATGATGCTGCCGAAAATGCTTGGCAGACATTGGATGCCAACGAGCAGGCACTTTATACACTAAGTGCTAGGTCAACCATAGATACTATCTTTGCGATGGAGCCAAATATTGTGGAGCAAAGCGATGACATACTGAAGCTTTACATTCAGACAGACAAACATGGCGAAGAGGCCGATGTGCGTGACATCATCATTGAACGCAAGGATATTATGTGGGAGATTGGCTTGAGTATCAAACACAACCACATGGCAGTTAAGCATAGCCGTTTATCGAAAGATATTGACTTTGGGGATAAGTGGTATGGTGTCAGTTGTTCACAGCAATACTGGAATGATGTGAATGGTGTATTCTCCTTACTGGCAAAAGAAAAAGCAAAGGGATCATACTTTCGTGACATGGATTCAAAAGAGGATCAAGTATATGTTCCACTTTTGAATGCTTTCGTAAAAGAGGTAAAAGCAAGCATTGAAAAAGATACTTCAGTTCCTCGTAAACTTGTAGAATATCTGCTTAGTAAGTATGACTTCTACAAAGTAATCAGCATAGATAGTAAGCGTATCACTAGTATACAATCATTCAATATGTATGGAACGCTTAATCAGGCGAGTAAGGTCAAGCAGCTTGAAATTGTTGTTCCTGTGATCAATTTGCCAACAGAATTGCTGTTTATTGGTTTCAAGAAATCAAGCAAGACAACAGTACTCCTCAGTTTTGACAATGGCTGGCAATTCTCTTTCCGTATTCATAATGCAGAGGATAAGGTAAACACCTCTTTGAAGTTTGATATTCAGATTGTTGGTATGCCTGCTGATGTGAATATTAAGTATAATTGTAAATGGTAATCATTCAATATTAAGATGCGACTAATCAGTCTTTTTTCTGGAGCTGGCGGTCTTGACCGTGGCTTCCATAATGCAGGTTTCCGCACGGTAACCGCGAATGAGTTCGACAAAAAAATCTGCCCTACGTTTAGGGCAAACTTTCCTGATGTGGATTTGATCGAGGGAGACATTCGTGATATTCCTTCGGAGAGATTTGAGAATCGACCTGCTGGTATCATCGGTGGTCCACCATGCCAATCATGGAGCGAGGCTGGTTCTTTGAAGGGTATTGAGGATGCTCGCGGACAATTGTTCTATGAATACATTCGCATCCTTCGAGATAAGCAACCATTGTTCTTCGTAGCAGAAAATGTGTCTGGTATGCTTGCACGGCGTCACGCAGAAGCAGTTCAAGGCTTTATGCTTCTCTTTGATGAAGCTGGCTATGACGTAAATTTGAAGATGCTCAACGCAAACAACTTTGATGTGCCGGAAGACCGTGACCGTGTGTTTTACATTGGTTTCCGCAAGGACTTGAATATCCATGATTACGAATATCCGACACCACAGGCGCACAAGCCTACTCTTCGTGAAGCAATATGGGATTTGCAGGAAACTGCGATACCAGCTCGTGAGAAGAATCATACAAATGGCGATGCTTGTCAAGTGGCGAATAATGAATATTTCATTGGTGCATATTCTCCAATCTTTATGTCTCGTAACAGAGTGCGCGGATGGGACGAGCCTGGCTTTACCGTACAGGCAAGTGGTCGTCAATGTCAGCTCCACCCACAAGCACCAAAGATGGAGAAAATAGAGAAGAACCTTCAGCGCTTTGTGCCTGGTCAGGAGCATCTTTATCGCCGTATGACTGTACGTGAGGTGGCTCGTGTGCAAAGTTTTCCTGATGATTACATCTTCCTTTACGATGACATCAACATGGGTTATAAGATGATTGGTAATGCCGTACCTGTAAATCTTGCATACCATGTGGCAATGAGTATAATAGAAACATTTGACCGTCACGGCATTGACATAAGAAATTACTAATATGGAAAAGTTTACATCTAAGTAGCAACTCACAAGAAATTCTTGTAAGTACAAAATGAGAATAGTATCACTTTTTGCAGGATGTGGTGGTTTGGATTGGGGCTTTGAGCACGCTGGATTTGATGTGGTGTGGGCAAATGAGAATGACCCTACCATTCACGAAACGTATCGGCTCAATCATCCAAAGACAACACTTAATATTCAGGATATTCGTACCCTAACAGGTGCGGATGTGCCTGATTGTGATGGTATCATTGGCGGTCCACCTTGCCAGGCATGGAGTGAAGGTGGCAAACAACGAGGAATAGAAGATCCACGCGGTCAACTTTTTCTTGACTACATTCGCATAGTCAAGAAAAAGAAACCTAAATTCTTCTTGATTGAGAATGTCCAAGGTATCTTGCAAGATAAGCACAAGGATTCACTTGCAATGTTTATGAGTAGTCTTGAAGAGGCTGGCTACAACATTACTTATGAGTTGCTGAATGCGGCAGACTACAAGATTCCGCAAGACAGATTCCGCGTATTCTTCATTGGTATCCGCAAAGATTTGAATAATGAGTACATCTTCCCAGATGCAGCCACCGTTATACCTATTACGTTGAAACAAGCTATTGGTGACATAGTCGAGCAGCCTTGTTTCTTTGGCGATGAAAAGATGCAACAAGGCAACCAGTTGCGCAAGAATCACGATGTTTATATTGGTGCGTTTGATGCAAAGTACATGGCTCGCAACCGTGTGCGCGGTTGGGATGATGTTTCGTTTACGATGCAAGCACAGGCACGGAATGCCCCTTTACATCCGCAAGCACCAAAGATGACCTTTGTAAACTCAAACCTGCGTCAATTCGCAAAAGGCTATGAGCATCTATACCGCCGACTGAGCGTAAGAGAGTGCGCACGTATTCAGACGTTTCCGGACAATTTCCATTTCATCTACGACCATGTAACAGACGGCTATAAGATGGTTGGTAATGCTGTGCCTCCTCGTCTGTCATGGTTCTTGGCTGTCCAGATGAAACTCGCCTTTGCAGAAGAGTTTAACATGAGCGATAAAGAGCGCAAAGATATGCAGAAAGCCAATACCGCATCTGTCCCAAAGCGCGTTGTGGCAACTAAGATTAAAGAGGAATATCCGCAGAACATCGTCATGAACAAAGTGCAAATTGCAGATGTCAGCGACCTTGATCTCACAAAGAACGTACTCATCAGCCTTGTGAAGCTCGACAACATTGAGCACTACATTCGTCAAGAAGCACGCATCTACTATACTGGCAAGCACTTCCCATCGACCGTTGCACTCAACAATTTGTACTACTTCATGCCCCACATTAAGGGCAAAGGTGTAAAGGACTTGTATCTGATAAAGATAGCGCGTGTTGGTTCAAAGCATGAGGTGCATCCTGAGTGTGATGAGAATGATTTCCGCTTGGTCTTTGAGATTGAGTACATCAAGGAATTGTTCAGCGAATACCGACCAATACATTTGAACATCTGGCACACATTTACTGATACAACACTTGACAAACTGGTAAAGATGAATGAGATGGATGACGAAATATAAATTCTCTATTCTCGGAAATAATATGATAGATGATAAGAGTAAGTTTGAACTGTCCTCAAAAAGTTAGACAAAAAACTTTTTGAGGGCAGTTTATTTATGAAAAGGACATTAGAAGAAAAACTTATAGTTCACGCACAAAGTAAATGTGCATTTTTTAATGATTGAAAATTGAGCGTCAGTAAGGAACTGACACCGGATTTATGATTACAGAAATCATCCTCAAAAAATGCCGTAGAGCTTCATGGAAATTGTCCGGAGAGTCGAAGTGCTTTCCAGAGAGTACAATCGTGTGGGGGAAGAATTGGGATCTGATGTTTCCGATTGAAGCTTTGAAGGATGGTGATTTTTAGTGTGGATCTTGCGGAATTTTGGTGTTGGCTGAATGTTTAAAAAAAGGTTGCAATCACAAGAATTGCAACCTTTTTTATGATGCTGAATTAATGGAATGTCACTGTCCATTCGCCGCTTTGGGATGTGGCGGGGAGAAGAGTATTCATGTATTCCTTATCTTTGAACTCACCGGAATAGCCGGTTCTGTCGGTGCGTCCCCACCATGGCTCGATGCATACGAATGGTGCGTGAATCTCTTTGTGGGGTGCCCATATTCCGAGTGCTGGGCATCCGCTGGTGAAGGTGAGTACCGGTGTATTGTTGCGGTCGCACATCACTACTTCCTTGGGGCATACCTGCTCGAATATTATGGCATCATTCCGGAAAGTGTCGTGAGTGATTATCAATCTGTCTCCTTGGAAAGGGATGTTGCCCGGAGCTACACAACCTTCTGATTCAATCTGAGTGAGGTTGTATCTGTCTGTTCCGATAAGGTCGATATATCCGGCTACTTCTTCGTTATCGTCAATATTTGGAAGCATATAGGCTGGATGTCCCCCAATCTGGAAATGCATCTCTTCTGCTCCAATGTTGCTTACGGTCCATTTGGTTGTCAGACTTTCCTTGTCAAGGGAGTGCTTTATTCTTAATTCGAAGTCAAAGGGATATTTCTCTTTTGTGTCAGGGTTGCTCCGGAGAATGAATTCTGCTGAATTGTCGTTGACTTCCACGGCTTCGAATTCCATATCACGGGCAAACCCATGTTGCGACATCCTGTATTCTTTCCCTTCATGGCGCATGGTGCCATGCCAGAGGGCACCGACGATCGGGAACAGAATTGGGGTGTGGCGTTTCCACCATTCAGCGTTGCCGGTCCAGACACATTCTCTGTTGTGTCTCAGATCGGTTACTGACACAATCTCTGCTCCAAGTGAGTCAATCACCACTCGAAGCACATCATTTTCGATAGTATATCTCATAGTCTTTTTTCTAATGCAGTTGGTTAGTCTACAAAGATAGATAATCCCATTAAAAAATCCTCATATCTATCATAAAAAATGGTGTTTTTTATGGATAGATTATTGAAGTTGTCTAAGATTCCATTTCTATGAGAGATGGGATTTAAGGTGGAGAGAGTGGTAGGTGAGAGGTGTCATACATCAATTGGCAGAATAGTTTGCGTTTTTTCATAGATCAGAATCATTTGGTTGCACAATTAGACAATAAATTTGAATAACTTGCAGTATGAGATGGAAAACTGTCGGAGACAAAATGGAAAAGCATGATTGCGAATTTCAATTCGCAATCATGCTTATTCTATTGAGAGGGGAGGGGATTAGAAGTTGAATTTTTCGAGGGTGAGGGTGCCGCATGATTCAAGGATGGGGACGAGTCGGCTGAAGTGGTCAGAGTCCATGTGAGCTTTGAGTGAGGACTCGTCTTTCCATGTCTCGATGATTTCTATATGATTGTCGGATGTGAGGCTTGAGAATGCCTCGTAAGAGATGCAGCCTTCATCGTGAAGGGAGAGCTCCACGAGTTCTACAGCAGCATCAATGGCTTTCTGACGGAGAGAGCTGTCGGAAATTTCAAGGAAACAATTTAATCTAAGCATATCTTTATTGCTTTAGTTTTTTTGTTGTAATAAGGTTCGGATAACTTGGTTTATTACATCTGCAAGCTGGATAGACAGCTTTTCAGGTTATTTGCCGAAGATACCGCCGAACATCTTTGATGCCTTGCCTTTGAGTTCGTCGATTGTGGATTCCACTTTTCCGTCGCCGTCAAGGTCGCCGAGGATGTTGCCATCCTTTAGCTTTGCTATGATTTCAGTAAACGACATTTTTGAATGGTCGAATCCTTTCAGTTTCTCTGTGATCTGCTCCACATTGATAGAGTTGCCGAACTTGTCTTTCAGCTGACTGATGATTTCATTGATTTCCATAGTAGATAAAATTAAAGATTATAAATGATTCTATAAGAAAAGATGCGGGATGCATGCCCCGTCGGGTAGCATCCCGCATCTGATTATCTTTTTAGAAGTGGCTTATTTCACTTCCTCAAATTCTACGTCTTCTGCGCCACCGTTCTGCTGCTGGTCATTAGCACCGGGCTGAGGACCTGCCTGCTGTCCGGCTGCTGCCTGCTGAGCGTTGGCGATATCCTGTGCAGCTGCCTGGAATGCATCCTGGATGGCTTTCTCTGCGGAATCGATCTCATCAATGCGCTGAGCCTTGTGCATCTCCTTCAGGCGGTCGATGGCTGCCTGGATGTTGGCCTTCTTGTCGGCAGGGATCTTGTCGCCGAGCTCGTTGAGCTGTTTCTCACTCTGGAATACCACAGAGTCAGCACGGTTGAGCTTGTCGATTCTCTCCTTAGCCTTCTTATCAGCCTCCTCGTTGGCTTTAGCCTCGTCGCGCATACGCTGGATCTCTGCGTCGCTAAGACCGCTTGATGCCTCGATACGGATTGACTGCTCTTTGCCTGTAGCCTTATCCTTAGCTGAAACGTTGAGGATACCGTTGGCGTCAACTTCGAAAGTCACCTCAATCTGCGGCACGCCACGCGGTGCGGGATTGATGCCTGAAAGGTTGAACTCACCGAGAAGTTTGTCGTCAGCTGCCATAGGACGTTCGCCCTGAAGCACGCGGATGGTCACTTCCGGCTGGTTGTCGGCTGCAGTGGAGAATGTCTCGCTCTTACGGGTCGGGATAGTGGTGTTAGCCTCAATAAGCTTGGTCATCACGCCACCAAGAGTCTCGATACCGATTGAAAGGGGCACAACGTCAAGAAGAAGCACGTCTTTCACGTCGCCGCTGAGCACACCACCCTGGATAGCTGCACCGATTGCAACCACTTCGTCAGGGTTAACACCCTTGTTGGGTTCCTTACCGAAAATCTCTTTTACCTTAGCCTGGATAGCAGGGATACGAGTAGAACCACCTACGAGGATCACCTCATCAATCTGAGAAGCGGAATATCCGGCATCCTTGAGAGCATTGCGGCAAGGTTCTGCCACAGCATCGATAAGGCTTGAAGCAAGCTGTTCGAATTTAGCACGTGTGAGAGTCTTCACGAGGTGCTTCGGACCGGAAGCAGTAGCCGTAATGTAGGGGAGGTTGATTTCAGTAGAAGTAGAGCTTGAAAGCTCGATCTTAGCTTTCTCGGCAGCCTCTTTAAGACGCTGCATAGCCATAGGATCCTGACGGAGGTCAACACCCTCATCAGCCTTGAACTCGTCAGCAAGCCAGTCGATGATCACGTGGTCGAAGTCATCACCACCGAGGTGGGTATCACCATTTGTGGATTTCACTTCAAACACACCGTCGCCGAGCTCAAGGATAGAGATATCGAAAGTACCGCCACCGAGGTCGAATACTGCGATTTTCTGTTCCTTGTCAGATTTGTCAAGACCGTATGCAAGCGCAGCGGCAGTAGGCTCGTTGACGATACGGCGCACTTTAAGACCGGCAATCTCACCGGCTTCCTTGGTGGCCTGACGCTGAGAATCGTCGAAGTAAGCCGGCACTGTGATGACAGCCTCAGTCACCTCCTGACCGAGATAATCCTCGGCAGTCTTCTTCATTTTCTGAAGGATCATGGCGGAAATCTCCTGGGGGGTGTAGTCGCGACCGTCGATGTCAACCTTCGGCATATTGTTCTGGCATACTACCTTGTAGGGTACGCGCTTGATCTCATCCTCAACCTTATCGCAAGTCTCGCCCATGAATCTCTTGATAGAGTAGATGGTGCGAGTAGGGTTGGTTATTGCCTGACGTTTTGCGGGATCACCGACCTTACGTTCGCCACCATCGACAAAAGCCACTACGGAAGGAGTGGTGTTGCGACCTTCGTTGTTAGGAATTACCACAGGGTCTTTACCTTCAAGAACAGCAACGCAGCTGTTGGTGGTGCCCAAGTCAATACCAATAATTTTAGCCATAATAATTTCTATATTTTTAGTTTATAAATTCAGATATTAAAACTCGCGGATTAAAAAAATCTTTTTTTATCCGCTCACTCAACATATAAACAAATCTCGTGCTAAAAGTTTCGGTCAGGGATAAAATTTTTATTTAAATTATGTAAAATAATGATATTGCAGCAATTGAGAAATAACGATTGGGATGGTGGAGGCGTGACAAATATGTGACAAAAATGACAAAATACATATTTCTCCGATCAAAGTTTTGTCAGGGAGTTTAATAATAGAGGTCTAAAAAGTCAATAAAATGAGTAAAATATGATAGAATATCACAAAAAATGGTTAACTTTGCAGCCTGAATATACCCCACCTCATGAATTGGGGCGACGAATGAGACGTCCACGGGGGAGGTCAGCAAGTAAACACCTTGAATAAATATGAAGCTTTTACAAGAGAAACTGTCGCGCTACGATGCGCCCCAACGTGCAAAGGCAGCGGGCATCTACCCTTATTTCAGACCAATTTCAAGTGAGCAGAACACGGAAGTGCTGATGAACGGAAGAAAAGTGCTCATGTTCGGTTCCAACAGTTATATGGGCCTCACGAATCATCCGAAGGTAATAGAGGCAGCTGTAGCAGCAACGAAAAAATATGGCACAGGCATGGCCGGTTCGCCATTCCTCAATGGCACGCTTGACATCCACAAGCAGCTTGAGGCTCGCCTTGCGGAATATGTCGGCAAGGAGGACTGTATGCTCTACAGCACAGGCTTCGGCGTCAACCTCGGCGTTGTCTCCACGCTTACAGGCAGAGAGGATTACGTTATACTTGACGAGCAGGATCATGCCTCTATAATAGAGGGCCGTCGGCTTTCCTTCTCAAATTATCTGAAATACCGCCACAACGATATGGCGAGTCTTGAGACTCAGCTTAAGAAATGCGATCCCGACAAAGTGAAACTGATAGTGACAGACGGTGTCTTCTCGATGGAGGGCGATGTGGCGAATCTTCCGGAGATTGTGCGTCTTGCCAAGCAGTATAATGCTTCGGTCATGGTAGATGAGGCACACGGTATCGGTGTGTTTGGAGAGGGTGGACGTGGCACGTGCAACCATTTCGGCGTCACTGATGATGTAGACCTGATCATGGGCACGTTCAGCAAGTCGTTTGCATCGCTGGGCGGCTTTATCGCCACAGACAAGGAGGTGACCAACTATCTGCGTCACAATTCACGCGCCTATATCTTCACGGCAAGCATCACGCCTGCCTCCACAGCTGCAGTGAATGCCGCGCTCGACATCATGATAGCCGAGCCGGAACGCCAGACGCATCTTTGGGACATCACTAATTATGCCCTTGAGCAATTCCGCGCGATGGGCTGCGAGATAGGCAACACTTCGACCCCTATCATCCCCTTGTTCATAAGAGACGACTACAAGACCTTCCACGTCACTCATGATCTTCTAGAGGAGGGAGTGTTTGTCAATCCGGTGGTAACTCCGGCAGTGGCTCCGCAAGATACGCTGATCCGCTATTCACTCATGGCTACTCACACGAAGGAGCAGGTGACGCGTTCGATCGAGGCAATAGAGAAGGTATTTAAGAAGTATGATATAATCCACTGATCGGTTTCCGCCGCATCGGTCCTGCATCATCAGGCTGACGGCTTTTTTTAGCCGGAATAATGGATAAAAATCGCAAAGCAGGCGACAGACAGAGGTCTTCGCCTGCTTTTTTTGCATAAGTTGGCAAAACTGCATAAAATAATTGAAAAATTATTTTGCATCAATTGTGAAATAGATTAATTTCGCAATATAAAAATCGCAATATAAAAAACTATATAAGATGGTATATAAATTTAAACTTGTAAGCGATGAGGTGAGCAATTTCTCACGTGAGATAGAGATTGACGCGAGCGCTTCTTTCCTGCAGTTGAGAAATGCCATACTCGACAGCGTGGATTATTCAAAGGATGACATTGATTCATTTTTCTTGTGTGACGAGGAGTGGCAGCGTCAGGAGGAGATTACTCTTGAGGATATGGGCACATCGAGCGACCAGGACGTGTGGCTTATGGAAGACACCCCGCTCAATGAGCTTATAGAGGAGGATGGACAGAAGCTCGTCTTCGTGTTTGACTATCTGACGGAGCGTTCATTCTTCATGGAGATGAAAGAGTCTATTCCGGGACGCACGCTTGCCGACCCGATCTGCACAGTGAAGCGAGGCAAGGCGCCGGTGCAGAATGTGGATATGGATGAGTTTGAGAAGCAGATTGACCAGAATCTCCAGAAGATGGTGTCAGACGATCTCGATATAGAGGATCTCTATGGCGACACCCAGTTTAATGACGATGAATTGGGAAGCGGGTTTGACGACCTGAATTTCAATTGAGATCAGGCATGAGTGGGAATAGGATGCGACAGCATCTGCAGAGGGAACGATAAAAGGAGGATGATCTGCCGAATTAGGTGGCTGGATTGCCTGTAATAAGAAGCGTCTTCGGATTGAATCCGAAGACGCTTCTTATTGCATTTGGAATGCAATCGTTATACCAAAATTATATTTTTTCTTAGCCTCTTCCAAAGATCTTATCAAACAGGGATTTTTTCGGCTCCGGACGCATGTGCACCCTCATCTGGTTGTCTTCCTTTCCGAGGAAAAGAATATGAGTGCGAAACACGAATGCAATCATCTTGTCAAACTCAAGAATGGCGTTCAGACTTCTTATAAGGAATCGTCTGAATGGGTTGAATTCTTCAAGATCTTCAAGGATTATTTCCGTCTGATCAATAGATATGGAATGATGTTGTTGAAGCATTGGAATAAAATACTCCAATTGCAAGTCCTCACGACGTTTGTGAGGCTTGCTGAATTTCTTGTAAATCTCCTTTATGACGCTGTCGGTTATCATAGTCCATATATTTATAGACAGCCTTAAGCATCACTGATCCCGATTGATCATGATGTTAGAATCTGCCCGTGTATTTGGTAAACAAATTTACGCATGAATAAGTTCGCCAAATGTTAAAGAACATGAGTCTATTTGAGAAAAAGAGCGGGAGGATATGGGAAATATCCTCCCGCCCGTAGTGCATTCTCTCTATAATGCTGTCGGGGTTATCCCAGGAAGCTCAGGAGGACACCTGCAGCCACAGCCGAACCGATAACGCCGGCCACGTTGGGACCCATGGCGTGCATCAGCAGATAGTTTGACGGGTCATACTCAAGACCGAGATTATTGGAGATGCGGGCAGCCATAGGCACTGCCGACACACCTGCATTTCCGATAAGCGGATTGATTTTCTTGTCTTTCTTCAGGAATAAGTTGAAAATCTTCACGGAGAGGACACCGGCAGAAGATGCGATGATGAATGCAAGGAAGCCGAGACCGAAGATCTTAAGCGTGTCGAACGTGAGGAACTTGTCGGCCTGAGTGGATGCACCCACCGTCAGACCGAGAAGGATGGTCACGATGTCGGTCATGGCGTTGCTTGCAGTCTTGGCAAGGCGGGAGGTCACGCCGCTTTCACGCAGTAGATTTCCGAAGAAGAGCATACCGAGCAACGGGATGCCGGAGGGCACCACGAAGCAGGTCAGCATCAGACCTACGATCGGGAATATTATCTTCTCGTTCTGGCTTACCACGCGCGAAGGCTTCATCTTGATGAGACGCTCCTCCTTGTTGGTGAATAGTCGCATCAGCGGGGGTTGGATGAGCGGAATCAACGCCATGTAGGAGTAGGCGGATACTGCCACCGCACCCAATAGATTGGGATTCAGCTTCGATGTGGTGAAGATTGCGGTCGGACCGTCGGCACCGCCGATGATAGCCACACATCCTGCGGAGAGCGGGTCAAATCCGCAAAGCAGGGCGAGCATGTATGCACCGAATATACCGAACTGCGCACACGCACCGATTATCATCAGCTTAGGGTTGGCAAGAAGGGCGGAGAAGTCGGTCATTGCGCCGATGCCGAGGAAGATGAGGGGAGGATACCATCCGCGTTCCACACCGTTGTAGAGTATGTTCAACACCGATCCCGGCTCATAGATGCCTATCTCCATTCCCGACTGGAAGGGGATATTGCCGATGAGCATACCGAAGCCGATAGGCACCAGCAGGAGCGGTTCGAAATTCTTCTTTATCGCGAGCCATACAAAGAAACATCCGACAGCGAGCATGACGATATTTTCCCACTCGCAGTTGTAGAATCCGGTAAACTGCCAAAAAGTGGATATTGTCTGGCTCAGGAACTCGCCGAAGGAGTAAGTCGTGTCAGCTAAAATCATAATATCAGGAATTATTGTGAAATCAGCTGTAATTATTCTATAATCATGATGTCGCCGTCTTGTGGCACAGCATCGCCCACATTCACGAGAATCTTCTTGACAGTGCCACCTTTTCCGGCATGAATGTCGTTCTCCATCTTCATTGCCTCAATGATGCAAACAGTAGCGGAATCGGCAATGACGTCGCCCTCTTTCACGTTGAAGCTCATGATTGTTCCGGGGAGAGGAGCCTTGATTACGTAGCCGGATGTGGGAGCCTTGGCGGGAGTGGCGATGATTCTCTCGCCGGATTCAGTTCTCGGAGCTTTCATGGGGCTTTTCACGGGTTGAGATACTGAGGTCTTCTTGTTAGGAACCTTGTCAAGCTCAACGGTGTAAGGCACACCATTCACTTCAACGTGCACTTCATTATCAACAACTTCCCCGATTTTTACGGAAAATTTTGTGCCGTTGATTTTATATTTGTATTCTTTAAGTTTCATGTCTGTATTGTCTGTTCAAAATGAGTATAAGAGTAATCAATGTCTCTTATATTATTTAAGGTCGCGGATTGCGGTGAAGTTCCGGCATGACACGCAGATTGTAGATCTTTGAGTTCCATGGGGAGTAAGCTCTCTTCATGCGTCGGATCGTCAGGATAGTGTCTTCAATGTCATGACCCTCTCCGAAGTGCTCGGAAAGCGCGGCAACGATAGCAGCGATAGCCTCACCGGAGTCTACTGCATGATGCTCCTCCTCGGTCATTCCTGCGGGAGTGGCTTTTGCTGTCTGGCGTTTGTTCTTCTGGATGATAGCCTCAGAAATTTTGCCGAAGCCGAGGAAAAGGAGAGACAGGACGACAAGGGCAGAGATTACGATTACCATTGCGATTATCGTGATAGCGCCACCCCAGGGGTCGTTGATGGCTGCATTCCTGGCTTTTTCTGCCTGGGTCATTTTCTTAGCGGTCGGAGCCATGGCGATTTCGTCATACTCATCGACAGCTGTCAGGGCATTATCTTCCATTGATACGGAAGTGGTCTCGACGGCTACTACTGTCTCCATCCCCTCCGCCTGCCCTTTGTCAGGCGCCGCAAATGCGCCGCCTGACAAGGTTAGGAAGATTGCCGCAGATAAAAAGAATCTTTTCATATAGCGGAAATGTCAATGTGATTAAAGAGGAATGTTTCCGTGTTTCTTCGCGGGGTTCGTCAGCTTCTTTGTAGCGAGCATCTGAAGCGCACGAATGATGCGGAAGCGTGTGTTACGCGGTTCAATCACATCGTCGATATATCCGAATTTGGCTGCCTGATATGGGTTGCCGAAGAGTTTGCGGTATTCCTCCTCCTTCTCCTTGATGAATTCGGCGGGGTTCTCCGCAGTCTTAGCCTCTTTAGCATAAAGGACGCCCACGGCACCCTCAGCACCCATGACAGCGATTTCGGAAGTGGGCCAAGCATAGTTGACGTCGCCACGAAGCTGCTTGCAGCTCATCACGATGTGAGAGCCGCCGTAGCTCTTGCGCAGGGTTACAGTCACTTTAGGCACGGTTGCCTCGCCGTAAGCGTAGAGAAGTTTCGCACCGTGAAGGATGACGCCATTGTATTCCTGACCTGTGCCGGGAAGGAATCCGGGCACATCGACGAGAGTGACGAGAGGGATGTTGAACGCATCGCAGAAGCGCACGAAGCGAGCAGCCTTGCGGGAAGCGTTGGAGTCGAGCACGCCGGCAAGCACCTTGGGCTGGTTTGCCACGATTCCGACAGACTGTCCGTTGAAGCGGGCGAATCCGATGATGATGTTCTTCGCATAGTCTTTCTGCACCTCGAGGAACTCACCGTTGTCGACGATTGAGCTGATCACCTCATACATGTCGTAAGACATCTTCGCGCTCTCCGGGATGATATCGTTGAGATTGTCGTCAAGACGGTCGATGGGATCGTCGCAAGCCACGAGAGGAGTCTCTTCCATGTTGTTCTGCGGCATGTAGCTGAGAAGCTTGCGGATGATGAAGAGAGCTTCCTCGCCGTTCTCTGCAGCGAAGTGGGTCACGCCGCTCTTGGTGGAGTGTACGGAAGCACCACCGAGTTGCTCCTGAGTCACGTCTTCGCCGGTGACGGTCTTCACTACAGACGGACCGGTGAGGAACATGTAGGAGATGCCTTTCGCCATGATGGTGAAGTCAGTGAGGGCAGGACTATATACAGCACCGCCGGCACAAGGACCGAGGATTGCAGAGATCTGGGGGATCACGCCGGAAGCAAGGATGTTTCTCTGGAATATCTCAGAGTATCCGGCGAGGGCGTTGATACCTTCCTGCAGGCGTGCGCCGCCGGAGTCGTTAAGACCGATTACAGGCGCGCCCATTTTCATTGCAAGGTCCATCACCTTGCAGATCTTTAATGCCATTGTCTCGGATAGGGATCCTCCGAATACGGTGAAATCCTGAGCGAAGACGTATACGAGACGACCCTCGATAGTGCCGAATCCGGTCACTACGCCGTCGCCGAGAATATGTTTCTTGTCTTGTCCGAAGTTTGTGCAACGGTGGGTGACAAACATGTCAAGCTCCTCGAAGCTTCCTTCGTCGAGAAGCTGGGCGATACGCTCGCGGGCAGTGTATTTGCCTTTGGCGTGCTGTTTGTCGATAGCTTTTTCACCGCCGCCGAGACGGGCTTGCGCCCTTTTTTCGATGAGCTCGTGAATTTTTTCCTGTGATGTGCTCATATCTGTAAAATTATAGATGATTCGAAATGAGATTCCTCGACGCTGTTATTTGTTGGGATTCTCGCAGAGTTCGGTAAGAACAGCTTCAGTGGATTTCGGGTGAAGGAAAGCGATTTTCAGACCGTCGGCACCATTTCTGGGAGCCTTGTCGATGAGCTTGACACCCTTTTCCTCAGCCTCGGCGAGAGCTTCAGCCACACCGTCTTCCACAGCGAATGCGATATGGTGCATACCACCGCGTCCGCCGTTCTTCTCGATGAATTTGGCAATAGTGCTTTCAGGGGATGTAGCTTCGAGAAGCTCAATCTTAGTGTCGCCCACCATGATGAATGCAGTAGTCACTTTCTGGTCTTCGACCACTTCCTTTTTGTAGCATTTAAGCCCGAGAACATTCTCGTAGTATTCGATTGCCTTCTCAAGATTCGGAACGGCTATCCCGATGTGCTCGATGTGAGAAATTTTCATGTGATTTAAGTATTTTTGAATTAGAAAAATAATATTACCTATGTTTTTTCATAGGTGAAAACTCTGTGCAAATGTAGCAATTTTTCTTTAAATGGTCAAAAAAAACTTGAATAATTGTAATTATAAGTGTTCCGGTGTGCAATAGTGGGGTAATCTTATGGTTATTTATAAAAAAATTACGATATTTGCAAAAAAAATTAATCCAGACCAAATTATGGAGATAACACCGAAGAGCCTTGCAGCTCTGACCGGGGGGGATGTGGAAGGAGATGAAAACGCAGTTATAACCGGCTTTGCCAAGATAGAGGAGGCAAGGCCGGGCGATCTCAGTTTTATAGCGAATCCCAAGTATGCCCACTATATAGAGACTACCGGTGCGACGGCAGTACTTGTAGGCAAGAATTTTGTAGTGGATAAGCCAGTTACGCCGGTGTTGATAAGAGTGGCAGATCCATACGCCACGCTTGCACAGCTTCTCAGGATGGTGGAGGGGATGAAGCCACAGCCTGAGGGCGTGGAGCAGCCGTCTTACGTGTCGGAGGGTGTAGCTCTTCCGGAGCATGTATATATAGGAGCGTTTGCATATATCGGGAAAGGCGTGAAATTAGGAAAGAATGTCAAGATCTATCCTCAGGTATATGTGGGCGACGGCTGTGAGATCGGTGACGACAGCGTGTTGCGTTCCGGAGTGAAGGTCTACGAGGGATGCCGCATAGGCTCACGCTGCATACTTCATTCTGGCGCGGTGATAGGTGCCGATGGGTTCGGCTTCGCCCCTCACGACGGCAAGTTTGAGAAACTTCCGCAGACGGGCATCGTCGAGATCTGCGACGACGTGGAGATCGGAGCAAACACTACCATAGACCGCGCCACATTCGGGAGCACTGTGATCGGCGAGGGGACCAAGCTCGACAATCTTATCCAGGTAGCCCACAACGTTACGATCGGCAGAAGCAACGTATTTGCCGCCCAGACCGGCATAGCGGGGTCGACGCATATCGGTGACGGCAACATGGTCGGCGGTCAGTGTGGTTTCGCCGGGCATATAAAAGTGGGAGATTACAATGAGATAGGTGCGCAGTCGGGAATCCCCAACAATGTAGGCAGCAAACGGCGTATTATCGGCTACCCTGCGATAGATGCGCGCCAATTTGCCAAGAATCAGGTGTATCTGAAGAATCTTGGCAAGCTTTATGACGAAATTAAAAACATCAGGAAACAATGAAACAGATGACACTAAAGGCACCCTTTACCGTCAGTGGCAAGGGTCTTCATTCAGGACTGGAGATTACGGCTACATTCCTTCCGGCTCCGGAAAATCATGGTTATAAATTCAAGCGCATTGACCTTGAGGGCGAGCCTATCGTTGAGGCTCTTGCTGAAAACGTGGTCGATACCCAGCGCGGCACCGTGTTGGCCAAGAAGGATGTGAAGGTAAGCACGGTAGAGCATGCCTTGGCTGCACTTTACGCATCTATGATCGACAACTGTCTCATTGAGGTGAACGGACCGGAGCTCCCCATCCTTGACGGAAGTGCGATAAGCTATATCAATGCCATAGAGGAAGTGGGAGTGGAAGAGCAGAAAGCCGATAAGGATTTCTATATAATAAAGGAGAAGGTTCGCTTCCGCGATGATGCCACAGGCTCGCAGATCACAATCTATCCCGACGACCACTTCAGCGTGGAGGTGATGGTGGAATATAATTCCAAGGTGCTTCCCAACCAGTTTGCTGTACTTGACGATATGGCGGAGTTCAAGCAGGAGGTGGCAAGCGCACGCACCTTCGTGTTTGTGAGGGAGATCGAGGGTCTGCTCCAGCATGGTCTCATCAAGGGTGGCGACATCGACAATGCAATCGTGATTTATGATGAGCCGGTAAGCCAGGAGAGCATCGACCGTCTTTGCGACCTTATGAACGTGGCTCACATGAAAGTGGGTGAGCTTGGCTATATCAATCCACAGCCATTGACGTGGGATAATGAACCTGCACGTCACAAACTGATGGACGTAATCGGCGATCTCTCGCTTATAGACCGTCCGATAAAGGGCAGGGTAGTGGCGATACGTCCGGGGCATACGATCAATAATAAGTTCACACGCATGATACGCAAGGAAGTTCGTCACACGGAGATACAGGCTCCTTGCTATAATCCCAACATCGAGCCGATTCTCGATATTAATGCAATCCGCGGCATGCTTCCCCATCGCTATCCGTTCCTTCTCATCGATAAGGTCATAGAGATAGACAAGAAGCATTGCGTGGCAGTCAAGAACGTGACGGTCAACGAGCCATTCTTCCCCGGACATTTCCCACAGGAGCCGGTTATGCCGGGAGTGCTTCAGATTGAGGCAATGGCACAGGCAGCAGGAGTGCTGGTATTGAATTTCCTTGAGGAGCCTGAGAAATACAGCACCTACTTCCTGAAGATCGACAACGTGAAGTTCCGCCAGAAAGTGGTGCCTGGCAATACTCTGCTTCTCAACGTCAGCCTTATGACAGAGATCAGGCGAGGTTGTGCCGTGGTCAAGGGCTATGCATTTGTCGGAGAGAAGATAGTTTGTGAGGCAGAATTTATGGCTCAGATAATAAAGAATAAGTGAAAATGAGCAACATGTATTATGTTCATCCCGAGGCAAAGATCGGGAACAATGTAACGATAGGCAATTTCACCAATATCTATGAAAATGTAGAGATAGGCGATAACTGTGAGATTGCCGGAAATGTTACAATTTATCCCGGTGCGCGTATCGGTTCCGGTGTGAAGATATTCCCCGGAGCAGTCATCTCAGCCATACCGCAGGATCTGAAATTTCGTGGGGAGGAGACATACGCCTACGTTGGCGACGGCACCACGTTGCGTGAGTGTGTCACTGTCAACCGAGGCACAGCCTCCAAGGGTAAGACTGTTGTCGGGAGCAATTGCCTTATTATGGCTTACAACCACGTGGCGCATGATTGCGTGATAGGCAACAGGGTCATCATATCTAATGCGTGTCAGCTTGCCGGTGAGGTGGTGGTTGACGATTATGCAGTGATCGGAGGCGGCAGTCTTGTCCATCAGTTCTGTCATCTTGGTAGAAACATCATGCTTCAGGGTGGTGCGCTTGTCAATAAGGATATCCCTCCTTACGTCAAGGCAGCACGCGAGCCGATATCCTACGTCGGACTCAACACCATAGGGCTGCACCGTAATGGCTTCTCTCAGGAGGATATCCAGAAGATAGCGGAGATCTATCGTGTATTGTATCTCAGCGATCTTAACGTGACGAATGCCATAAAGCTCGTGCAGGAGACTCTTCCGGAGTCATCGTATAGGGATGAGATTGTCAAATTCGTCGTTAACTCAGAGCGAGGCATTATCCGTTCGGCGGTATAAGCCTTTGGCGAGATATCCTTCGCGATAAATATTAACCGGGCTGTCATCGGGGATTCCGATGACAGCCCGTTTTTTTCTTTCTTTTTTGGGGGAGTTTTTTTGCATGATATATCATGTTGCAACATGATATAACATGATATATCATGATGGATCATGTTTTATCATGATAGGGCGATAAAAGAGATCGGGGGAACTGCGCCAGCGTAGTTCCCCCGATCAGGATTATGAATTGAGAGTTGGAATCATTTCAGTGCAGCCTGTACTGCGTCGTTTGGCACCATTTCCTCTTTGAAGATATAAGCGCCTGTTTTAGGAGATTTCTCCATTACGATGATTTTGCTGAAAGTACGTCCTTCACCTTTTTGAAGAGACGCGACGGTTTTCTTTGCCATGGTTCAGTGGTGCTTATTTTATTTCTTTATGAATGGTCATTCTCTTAAGGATGGGGTTGTATTTTTTCAACTCCAGACGTCCTGTTGTATTTTTGCGGTTTTTTGTGGTGATGTATCTCGACATTCCGGGCATCCCGCTGGCTTTGTGTTCGGTGCATTCAAGGATTACCTGCACTCTATTGCCTTTCGCTTTCTTTGCCATAGTTTAGAAAATCTGATTAAAGAGAAACAATTGTGATGTCTTTAAAGTCGAGGTTGCCTTCTTTCTCGGCTTTTTTAAGAGCGGCGTTAAGACCGATCTTGTTAATTGTGCGGAGAGCATGAGCTGACACGAGAAGCTCGATCCACATATCCTGCTCAACCCAATAGAATTTCTTCTTGTGGAGGTTGACGTTAAATTTGCGTTTTGTGCGACGCTTTGAGTGGGAAACGTTGTTGCCCACAGATGGTTTTTTGCCTGAAATCTGACAAACTTTTGACATGGCTGTTGTTTTTTTATTGAATAAAAAATCACTTGGGGAATGAGGCCGCCATCTCATTTCTCATATCGCTTCCGTCTGCATCATTACGGTCGCTTTCAAGGATGTGCCACAAACCGGGTGCAAAATTAGTTAATTTCGGTCAAATATGCAAACGGTATTGGCGGGAATTTTGAGAAATTGAATAAAAGTATATAAAAAATGACGTTTTTCAGTCGTCGTTGACGTCCTCCTGCATCACGTAGCAGTTTTTGAGGAGATTTATCAGCATCACCATGCCATGATTTGTCGCGCTTTCAATGACGGTGTTCCTGTCGCCCTTGAAATGGATGCATTCGCTGACTACGGTGTCACCATATTTTGCGGCAAACCATACGGTGCCTACCGGTTTTAGGGAAGTGCCGCCGTCGGGTCCGGCAATTCCGGATGTGGCAATCGCGCAATCCGTGCGCATAAGTTTCGCCACCCCCTTAGCCATAGCCTCCACCACGGTCTTGCTTACGGCTCCATGCCGGGAAATCTCCTCCTTCGGCACTTTAAGCACGTTGGTCTTGACATCATTGGCATAGCTGACCACGCTCCCTAAGAAATAAGACGATGATCCCGGCACTTGCACAATCCTATGGGCGAGATTGCCACCTGTGCAGCTCTCGGCACACGACACCGTAAGCTCGCGTTCATGCAGAAGCTCTCCGAGAGTCTGGGCTATCGTCTTGTCTTCCATAGCCACCACGTCTTGCGAGAAAATCATATTGAGGGTGCTGTGATACCTGTTCATGTTGAATCTCAGCAGCTCCACACCGGAATCCACTCCCGTAAGAGTAATTTTAGTGACGAGATTAGAGGTGTCGATTGATATTTTCACGTATTCGGGCAGATGAGCCGCGAAATGCTTCAGGATTTTGTTGATCTCCTGCTTCGTGTATCCGTATATCACGACATGGCGAGTCTCGGTATGCTTGTCCGGGTCTGCCGATGTTTTTGAATTTTGTTTTTTATTGACCATAAGCGTTGATGTTCAGACAGTGACTCTGGAGTAGGGAGGTAACGAGAGGTCGCAGAAGTCGTTTGAAAGATATTTGAAATAGCCGGCAGCAGCCACCATGGCAGCATTGTCAGTGGTGAAGGCTCTTGGAGGGATCCAAGCCTGTATCCCCCTGTTGTCGCAAAAGCGTTGTATCGCCTCCCTTACTCCGGAATTTGCCGATACTCCGCCACCGATCGCGAGATGCCTCACCTCCTTCAGTTGGGGCGTTTTTGCGAGTTTGTCGGTGAGTATATCTATTATGGTGTGCTGTAGGGAAGCTGCGAGGTCAGCCTGATTGTTGGAGATGAAGGCCGGATCCTCTTTCATTCCATCCCTGACGGTATATAGGAACGAAGTCTTTAGTCCGCTGAAAGAATAGTCAAGTCCGGGGATATGCGGCTTGCTGAATCTGAATCTCTTCGGGTCGCCAATTTTCGCGAGTCGGTCGATATGCGGACCTCCTGGATAGGGTAACCCCATCACTTTCGCACATTTGTCGAAAGCCTCTCCGGCAGCATCATCGATTGTCTTCCCGATTATTTCCATGTCATACGGACTCCTTACCATTACAATCTGTGAATTTCCTCCGGAAATCAGCAGGCACAGGAATGGGAATTCCGGCACTTCGTCATTCTCCTCCGTCTTTATGAAGTGCGAGAGTACGTGGGCATGCAGGTGGTTTACGTCTACGAGCGGTATGCCCAACCCGATAGCCATCCCTTTTGCAAACGATGTGCCCACGAGGAGCGACCCGAGGAGTCCCGGTCCTCTTGTGAAGGCAATGGCTGCAAGATCTTTCTTTTCAATCCCTGCCTGGCGTAGCGCCTCGCTGACTACCGGGACTATGTTCTGCTGATGCGCACGCGATGCAAGCTCCGGCACCACGCCGCCGAAGGCTTCGTGCACTTTCTGGCTCGCGATGACGTTGCTCTTCAAATACCCATCGCAGATGACGGCAGCCGATGTGTCGTCGCATGAAGATTCGATACCAAGGATGTAGATACTCATTTCCTTTTTTAGTTTTATGCTACAAAGTTAATTTATTTAGTTGGAATGACAAAATACGTAAGTCTGAAAGTTGGTAAGTTTGCGGCAGTTTAGAATGGTAAGTTTGGAATAGTTTAGAATAATGGTGGGATATAGCGGATGTTTGGTTTAAAATGATTAAATTTGCATGGAATTATGTAATAATAAAGTTAGTTCCCGGTCACGTCCGCCTGACTGCTTCCGGAGCTTTGTCCCAATCGCTCATTATGCTAAGCTCAATCGCTCAAGACTCCGGAATAGACTCAGGGATGTGACTGTTGCGACCTTTTGTTATGAAACTGAGCCTTAGAAACGTCTATAGGGTGGCGCGCAGCCTGCTGTTTTCGGTGATAGTGCTTGTCGCCGCGCTATATCTCATATTATATATATTGTTGTCGGTCCCTTTTGTGCAGAACGAGTTGCGCGATATTGCCCAAAGGGAGGCATCGAAATTCATTAAGGGGGATGTGAGGATAGGCACGCTGTCATTGCATCCGTTTAATGAAGTTGTTATCCATGACCTTGACGTCTATACTCCCGAGAAGGAGCTATGCCTTCATGTGGAGACTGTCGGTGCGGGCATCAATATCCTGCGTCTTATAAAGGGTGACGGGATTGAGATAACGTTTGGTGAGATCATAGGTCTGGATGGAAGGATTGTGCAGGAAGCGGAGCATGGTCCGCTCAACATCGCGTTTATCATCGACGCATTCAAGCCAAAGGATAAAAATAAGCCGCCGACGCCTTTTGATATTAATCTCCGCAACGTGGTGTTGCGACAGTGCGGCATTACGTTCGACCGTCGGTGGATGCCTCATGATAGCCTTGGAGTGAAGACCGACTTCAACCATCTCCGAATTTCTGACCTGAAGGCAGATATAACATTCCCTCGCCTAAGCAATGAAGACTATAAGATTGACCTTCGGCGTCTATCATTCCGTATGTCGGGCGGTCTTGTGGTGGATAAGCTTGCATTTCGTGCGCATGTTACGCCGCAGTCCATATCCGTTGAGAATTTCATATTGCAGCTTCCGGCTACGGAGCTTCGTCCTTCGGATTTTGTAGTGGAATTTGATGATTTTTCCGGTATTGCCGAATCCTTGAAAACTGGAGAATATAATCTTGTGATGCTTGACAACCGGATTACAGCTGCTGATTTCAGCTGGATTGTCCCGGAATTGAGGCGTTACGTCATGCCGTTTGACTTGTCGGTCGATCTGCATGGTAATCTGAGCGACATCGATGTGTCACGTTTTGCATTAAGCAGTCGCGACGACGTGCTGATTGAGTTTGAAGGTGGTTGCCGGAATCTCGACAGCATAAAATCTGCTGCTTTCTCGCTTGATAATCTTAGGATGCGTCTCTCCGATATGGGAATGTCGGAGCTGGTGAGGTCTGTAACCACCATTTCGCCTCAGTTGGTAGGTTATCTTTCAAACCTTAGGTATCTGGATGTGGCTGCAACCGGACAGGGTAATATTGCAGATGGAGCGTATGAGGTGGATTGCCGCCTCACGAGCGGGTGTGGCGATCTTAATGTCACGGGCGTTGCCAACGGAGTCTCCGAGGGGAAGGGACGCTTCTCAGGAGAGATAAGCACCGGAGGGTTCGATGTCAGACGACTTCTCGGCAAGGGTAAAGTAGGAATGGTCAATGCCACAGTCAATCTGTCGGGTATGTTGTCGGGTAGAGATGTTGACGGGGAGGTTGACGTATACGTGCCGGAGATTGAGTTGAACGGTGGTATTTATGGAGGGGTATCGGCTTTCCTAAAGAAATCGGACAAGGACTTTGATTTCACGACATCTGTATCTAATGATATAGCCATATTCTCGGCTGACGGCACGGCACACGTGGATGGAGAGGAATCATGGATGAATCTGCGCACGGATATAGAGCGTCTTTATTTGTCGGAATTTGGATTCCTTCCTAAATATGACGGCTATAATCTCAAAGGCAGTCTCATAGCGGATCTGGAGGGGAACACCGAGGATAACGTCAGAGGCGAAGTGCGTCTCACGGATATATCCTTCCGAAAGAGTGCGTCAGAGGGTATTGACCTTGACCATCTCGTGTTGAGGTCAGATGCCGGGGAGGATGAGCGTCATCTCACCCTCATGAGCGACTGGATTGACGGCGAGATTTCGGGAGCCTTCAGGTTAAAGGATCTGCCGCCTATGCTTGTCGATATGGCTTCGTCTGTATTACCGAGTCTTGTGATACCCAAAAATCATGAGATGGATCTGAAGCCGGAGATGGAGTTCTCGTTCCAGATAAAGCCCGACAATACGTTGCCCGACTTTCTAAAACTCCCGGTCAGGTTGCTTGTGCCGGTGTCTGTCGATGGAGATGTAAGAGGGGAGGCGAACACAGCTTCGCTTACCGTTGACATACCATATCTTCAGCAAGGGAAGTCAAAATTGCTTAGGGACAACCGATTGATAGCCAATATCGACGGTAATAACCGAAGCGCAGATGTGGAGATAGCCACCACTTTCCCGGTGAAGAAAGGTGAACTTACTGTAGGCATAAACCTGTCGGGATGTGATGATGACATCTTTGCCGATGTGGATTGGATAAACACAGAGAACAGTAATTTCAAGGGTTCACTCTCGCTTAACGCAGGGATAAGCCGCAATGAACTGTCGGGCAACCCCGACGTATCGGTAGAGATCAAGCCCTCCATGTTCAGTATGGGTAGCGCGAAATGGAATATCGACAAGTCGGCTTTGACGTATTCCGGGAATGAGATAAGGGCAGACGGAATAAAGATATGGCATGATGGTCAATTCGTGGGAATCAACGGAGTGGCATCGTCATTGCCTACGGATTCCATCAGCGTGGAACTTGCATCCATAGACTTGGGCTACGTGTTTGACACACTCAATATAAATTATGTCACTTTCGGAGGTACTGCCACAGGCGATGTGACAGCATACGGAGTATTGAGCAAGGAGCCTAAGGCGTTTACCGACAATCTTTCAGTAAAGGAGTTCGCCTATAATGGAGCCGTGCTTGGAGATGCCGTCATTAAAAGCGAATGGGATAACGACGAGAAGGAGGTGGCGATATCTGCCGATGTAAGACAGGACGGACGCCGGAAAGCTTCGATAGGCGGAGGTATATGGGTGACTCGGGATTCACTTAGCTTCTCGATAGATGCCGACAGGGTTCCGGTTGGATTCCTCGCCCCGTTCATGGGAGCCTTCTCTTCAGAAGTGAAAGGTTATGCCAGTGGAAATGCCAAGCTGTATGGCACGTTCAGCGATATAGATCTCGCCGGACGCATTCTCGGCGACTCCATATCTATAAAGCTTGACTATACCAACACCACTTATCATGGCACGGATTCCGTATATCTTGACCCGGGTCTGATACGCATACCATCATTCCGTCTGTATGACCGTGACGGACATTCCGCAATACTGTCGGGAGAACTCAAGCACCGCTATTTCCACGACCCGAGCTTCACGTTCCGCATAACCGATGCACGACAGCTGCTCTGCTATGACACAAACAGCAAGATGAACCCCGACTGGTATGGCACCATCTATGGCGACGGCAGTGCATCTGTGAAGGGATGGCCCGGCACGGTGTCGGTCTCCGTAGATATGGATATCACTGACCGTTCCGCGTTCACGTTTGTGCTCAATGACACGGAGGCTGCCTCCGATTATCATTTCCTTACGTTTACCGACAAACGCAAGAAGGAGCTGGAGACGCAGCAACGCGACAGTGTGCAGGATCTTCTTGCATCATTCCGCAAGAAGATAGAGAATGAGGCATCTGACCCCACCAGATTCATGATGGACATACGCGCCACCGTATCACCATCGGCACTGATGACCCTCGTGATGGATCCGGTGGTTGGCGACAAGATAACGGCACGCGGCAACGGCGCGATACAGATAGACTATGAGTCGGATTCCGACGAGATGCAGATGCTCGGGAAGTACACGCTCTCGGAAGGGAGCTATAATTTCTCATTGCAGGACCTTATCCTTCGCAATTTCTCCATACGCCCCGGCAGTTCCATCTCCTTTAACGGCGACCCTCTCAACGCCTATCTTGATATAACGGCAAGCTATAGGGTCAACACCAATCTTTCGGACCTTGATAAAAGTTTCTCCACCGATCCGGAACTTGCCCGGACAAACGTGCCGGTGGATGCCCTCCTTAATGTAAAGGGGGAGATGCAGCATCCCGACATCACGTTCGACATTGACCTGCCGACGCTCACTCAGGACGTGGGGAGAAAGGTGAAGAGCATCATATCTACCGATGACATGATGAGTCGCCAGATAATCTATCTTCTTGCCCTTAACCGGTTCTATACTCCCGAATATATGGGTTCGTCGGGCAATGGTGGTGAGTTGGCGGCTGTGGCATCCACGACCCTGTCGTCGCAATTGTCGAACATGATCGGACAACTCACGGATAAGTTCACGCTTGCCCCGTCATTCAGGAGCGACAAGGGGGATTTCTCGGATTTTGAGATGGATGTGGCTCTTTCATCACGCCTTCTCAACAATCGTCTTCTTGTCAACGGCAATTTCGGATACCGCGACAAGAGCACGTCCAACACCACGTTTGTCGGTGATTTCGACATAGAATACCTTCTCAGTCGCAACGGCAACCTGCGACTGAAAGCATATAACCATTTCAATGATCAGAACTACTATCTCCGTGAGGCTTTGACCACACAGGGTCTTGGAGTGGTCTACCGCAAAGACTTCGACAATCCGTTCACCTTCCTGCGCCGGAGACGTCATAAAAAGAATGATGTACAGGATAAAACAGACGGTATTACTAAAGAGAACCGCTCCGACAGCATCCTCGATAGCGTTAAGGATAGTGAGGATTAGAGAACTTTGATGCGTATTATATGCAATTTTTTGGTAGAAGAAACAAAATTTATTATATTTGCGACCTAAAAATAAAGCGGACTACCTGGTCCGCAAACCGGAATTTACATGGTCTGGAAAATAGATGGTATATTAGAGCGTTTTGGGTTCTTGAAAGACAATACAGTTGGTCTGGCTCTTAGTGGAGGCGGTGCCAAAGGCTTTTCACATATAGGTGTGCTGAAGGCGTTTGAGCAATTCGGAATACAACCCGGAATAATATCAGGAGTTTCGGCAGGGTCGATAGCCGCTGCGCTATATGGATCCGGTCTTACCCCTGATGATATCATCCAATGCTTCACGGAGGCGGACAGATTTGGCGATTTCACGGAATGGTCTTTGCCTAAGGAGGGATTCATGCGTCTTGACCGCTTCGGGAAGTTGCTCGATAGCTGGCTCCCGGTCAAGCGTCTTGAGGATATGCGTATCCCGACAGTGATCTGTGCCACCGACCTTGATAAGGGCACATCGGTGGGATGGTGTAAGGGAGAGATTGTTCCGAGGGTGTTGGCATCATGTAGTATCCCGATAATTTTTAATCCGGTGAGAATAAATGGCGTCAGCTATGTTGATGGCGGCGTTCTCCGTAATTTGCCGGCGTGGGCGATACGAAATTACTGCGGAGTGCTCTACGGCAGCAACTGTAGCCCCATCCGGAAGAAGGGGGAGACCCGCAACTCAATAATCGACATAGCCTATCGCTCGTTTCATCTCATGATGAAATCCAACACGCCGCAGGACCTGCGTTTGTGTGACCATGTAATAGAGATCCAGAATCTGTCGAATGTACGGACATTTGACTTATCCAGCCTCCGGAAAGGGGTCACAGTAGGATATGATGCTGCTTGCAGGGTACTTGAGCAGATACAAAATAAGCAGATGCACAACAAATAGTCGAAAAAATTACTGACATGAACGATTTAAAGGAAAGACTTATTATCTATCAGCTGTTTCCACGAATATTCGCCAATCAGAATCCGAATTGCGTGCCTTGGGGCACATTGAGGCAGAACGGTAGTGGAAAGTTTAATGACTTCACTCCCCACATACTCCGTTCTATAAAGGAATTGGGCGTCAATTGCCTTTGGCTCACCGGCGTCATAGAGCATGCCACCAAGACGGATTTCAGCCAATATGGCATCACTCCTGACAACCCTAACGTGGTGAAAGGTGAGGCGGGATCTCCGTATGCGATAAAAGACTATTATGACGTGGATCCGGCTCTGGCAGAATCTGTGCCGGACCGTATGAAGGAATTTGAATCACTCGTGAAGCGCATTCATTCCGAGAATATGAAGGTGATAATAGATTTTGTGCCTAACCATACGGCGCGTATCTATCATTCAGACGTTGCGCCTGCAGGCGTCGAGGATTTCGGCAAGAATGACGATATACGGATGAATTTTGCGCGCGACAACAACTACTATTATATATCCAACCAGCAGTTCTATCCGTCGTTCGACCTTGGAGCGGAAGGTAATGTGCCCTACGTGGAATTTCCTGCAAAGGCTACGGGTAACGACTGTTTCACGGCTTTCTGTTCGAAGAATGATTGGTATGAGACGGTGAAACTGAACTATGGTCATGACTATAACGACAATTCCGACCATTTTGATCCCGTGCCTGACACGTGGCGCAAGATGCTTCACATATTGAAGTTCTGGGTGTCGAAGGGTGTTGACGGTTTCCGTTGCGACATGGTGTTTATGGTGCCGCTGCCATTCTGGCATTGGGCGATACCGCAGGTTAAGAGTGTCAATCCCGATGTGTTGTTCATAGGAGAGATTTATGATGTGGGTCTTTACCGTCCCTTCCTTGATTACGGATGTTTCGACTATCTGTATGACAAGGTTAATCTCTACGATACGCTTGTCGGCATAGAGACCCACGGCAGGAGCGCGGCACAGCTGACAGGATGCTGGCAGACCGTGGACGGCATCGGCGACCGTATGCTCAATTTCCTTGAGAACCATGATGAGGTGCGTTTCGGTTCGAAGGCATACGCCGGCGACTCTCTTCGCGTGATTCCCTCTCTTGTCACCGCCTCGATGATTTCCAAAGGACCGGTGATGATCTATTACGGTCAGGAACTCGGCGAGCAGGCGCGCGACAACGAAGGCTTTGCCGGAGATAACGACAGGACAACGATATTCGACTATTGGAGCATCTCTACCGTAAGACGTTGGATCAACGGAGGGAAATGCGACGATGAATTATTATCCCCCCACGAGCGTTGGCTCCGGGAGGTCTACAAGAAGGTCCTCACCTTGTGTAATGAGCGAGCGGCATTGCGGGAGGGTGGATTCTTCGACCTCATGTATGCCAATCTACAGCATCCGGGTTTTGACCCCCACCGTCATTTTGCATTCCTTAGATACAAAGGAGATGATGTGCTTTTGATCGTGGTCAATTTCTCACGCGAGGAATCCCATGTCAGTATAAATATTCCGGCAACGGCGTTTGATATGTCGGGCATGATGCGTGGAGAGATTATAACCGAGGATCTCCTTTGGGGCAAGCCACATAAGTTGAATCTTTCGGTCGACCGACCGGTTTCCGTCTATCTGAGTGCCGCCGATGCCATAGTGTTGCCTGTAGGCAAGTTACGCGGGCAGTCCGGAGGTAAACTGACGGGGTCGCAATTGCGCGGCAAAAAGAAATCGGTTTGAAATTGCGGATAATTCAAAAATTAGTCTTAATTTTGTAAACCAATTTTTACCAATTCATATCATGAGCAATTATCTTCCGCCCATAAAGGTTTTCGCAGGCACTAAGAGTCATTATCTCGGGGAGTCAATCTGCAGGGATCTGGGCATAGAGTTAGGCAAAATGAAGATCGAGACATTTGCCGACGGCGAGTTCGAAGTTTCATTCGAGGAGTCGATCCGCGGTGCCGAGGTCTATCTGGTTCAATCAACATTCCCGAATACGGACAATCTGATGGAACTTCTCCTGATGATCGACGCCGCCAAGCGTGCGTCGGCAGCCACGATTGTGGCAGTGGTTCCCTATTTCGGATGGGCGCGTCAGGACAGAAAGGATAAGCCGAGAGTGTCGATCGCGGCAAAGCTTGTGGCAGACCTTCTGAGTGTGGCGGGCATTGACCGTCTTATCACCATGGATTTGCACGCAGATCAGATTCAGGGATTCTTCAATGTGCCGGTTGATCATTTATATGCCTCTTCAATTTTTATCCCCTACATTGAGAGCCTACACCTTAAGAATTTGGTGATTGCTTCTCCCGATGTCGGTGGAGCGAAGAGAGCCAATTCATACGCAAAATATTTCGATGTGCCTCTTGTGCTTTGCCATAAGCAGCGTGCCAAGGCAAACGTAGTGGAGAAAATGACAGTCATAGGCGATGTGGCTGGCAAGAACGTGGTTCTCGTGGACGACATCAGCGACACCGCCGGCACAATCACGAAAGCCGCCGACCTCTTGATGGAGAACGGGGCAGAGTCAGTGAGAGCATTGTGCAGCCATGCAGTGATGAGCGATCCTGCTACAGAGAGGGTTAAGACATCCGGACTGACCGAGATTGTATTTACGGATTCAATCCCGTATGTTAAGGAGAATCCGAAGGCAGTGGTGCTCCCTGTTGCAAAACTGTTTGCCGACACAATCCGTCGTATCCACAACAACCAGTCGATTTCTTCACAATATCTCTTCAAATAAAATCAACGGTCAATACTTGACTATGTAGCGATACAAAAAATGGACACGATTCAATCGTGTCCATTTTTTTGTATCGTAATTTGTGTGGGATTACCAGATGATCACGCGCTCGGAAGCGGGACGGAACATCGGATCACCCTCCTTGATGCTGAATGACTCGAAGAACGGCTCAAGATTCTTAAGCGACACGTTGACACGGTTCTTGCCAAGGGAGTGTACGTCGCCCGACGTGAGTGAACGGATCTCCTCATCGCGGATGTTGTTTGCCCAAAGATTAGCGAAGTTGAGGTAGAAGGCCTGTTTAGGAGTGAAGCCATCGATCATAGCCTCTTCTGATTCCACATTCACGCCTTTCTTCTTCTGGGAGTCAAGAAACGCGGTCATTGCTATTCTCAGACCACCCTGGTCGGCAATGTTTTCGCCGAGTGTGTACTGTCCGTTGGCATGAAGACCGGGAAGAACTTCCACAGCAGAAAATTGCTCCACAAGACCGTTGGTCAGTTTGGCAAATGCCTCGGCATCTTCCGGAGTCCACCAGTTCGACATATTACCTTCAGCATCAAACTGGCAACCCTGGTCGTCGAAACCATGGGTAAGCTCATGACCGATTACCACACCAATGCCGCCATAGTTCTCCGCATCGCTTGCCTCCGGATCAAAGAACGGAGCCTGAAGGATACCTGCCGGGAACACAATCTCATTGTTGAGCGGGTTGTAGTATGCATTGATTGTCTGCGGAGTCATGCCCCATTCAGTGCGGTCAACGGGTTTGCCCCATTTCTCGAGAGCCTTTTTCGTCTGCCACATATTGGCATTATGCACATTCTCCCAATAAGAGAGGGCGGGATCAATCTCAAGTTCGGAATAATCCTTCCATTTGTCGGGATAACCGATCTTTACTGTGATGGAATTCAGCTTTTTCATGGCCTGCACCTTAGTGTCGTCGCTCATCCAGGGAAGGTGGATTATGTGCTTGCCGAGAGCTGTGCGAAGATTCTCCACCAGTCCGATCATATAGTCTTTTGACGACTGGGGGAAATATTGCTCCACATATAATTCGCCGATAGCTTCACCGAGATAACCTTCAGTGACTCCGAGGGCTCTCTTCCAGCGGGGTTGCTGCTCCTGAACTCCGCTCATGACCTTGTTGAACTCAAATGCTGCGTCAGAGAAACTGTCGCTGAGGAACGGTGCTGCATTTCTGACATACTGCCATAGGTAATAGTCTTTCTTCTCGCGGTCAGAGAGTGATGCAAAGAGATTGTCAGCCTGTTTTACGGTATTGATCTCAGTGACAATCACCTGCTCCGGAGTCTCTATCCCCATAGTCTCGATGAAGAATCTGTCCCAAGGCAGATTAGGATACATCTCCTTGAGCTGTGCGATTGAGCGGGGGTTATACATTGCCGGAATGTTGCGGCTCTCCTCACGGGTCCAAGTGGAATCGGCGAGAAGGGTCTCCACCTTCATCACGTTTTTCACGATTCTGCGGGCATCCTTCTTGCTGTAGCCGGCATTCATCATCTGGCGTTCGATAAGCTTCTGGTAAGCCTCTCTGACGTCTTTGTTGCGCTTGTCGTTCTTGAGATAGTAATCCCTGTCGCCCAAAGAGAGACCACCGCCGCTTACATACATGGCATACTCCTTACTGTTGGCAAGGTTCTCCATCGGACCGCCGCCAAAGAGGGGAGATGCATAGTTCTTGTGAAGCCAGAGGAAAAGGTCGGTCATGCCGTCATGGTCGGTGTTCTCGATCTTTGCAAGGTCAGCCTTTATAGGTGTGGCACCGAGCTGGTTGCGACGTACGGAATCCATAGCGGCATCGTAGAGTGATGCAATCTTATAGGCATTGGTACCCTTTGCCGGATTCTTCTTTGAGAGATTTGTCACAATACGACGGATACGGTTATTGCTGGAATCATTTAGGATGTTAAACTGACCATAGCGTGCATATTCCGGGGTGAGGGGATGACTCTCCATCCATCCTTTGTTGACGTGCTGGTAAAAATCCTGTGATGCAGGTGTGTTCGGGTCGATTCCCTTGGGATCAACGCTTTTCAGATGTTCGGCAGAGGCAGTGAATGGAATCGCTGCCATAGCCAAAATAAGAGCTAAGCTAAAAAATCTCATAATTATTATATGTTGGTTTTGATAAATGTTTCAATCATTCAATAATCAAGGCATCTCTTATGGTGGATGCTTTCGCCTCTGTCTCTTGCCATTCCGCTTCTGTATTAGAGCGCAGGGTTATGCCTCCCCCGACATAGATGCAGAATCTTTCCATCTCGATGCAGCAGCATCGTAGAGTGACGAACAGGGAGAAGTCGGCTGGCGATCTGAACGGACCGCAGAAACCTCCGTAGCATCCACGGTCGAAGCGTTCGGTCTGACGGATTGTATCCAACGCCACATCTCGCGGGGTGCCGCATAGAGCCGGGGTGGGGGATAGTTGGTGGAGAATGGATTGTATCCTGTCCGTGGTCATCGGTTCATGGGAGGAGGCGGATATGTCGGTGCATAGATGCTCCACCTTCCCGGCGTTGCGCGTGTATAACGGTGATATGGATATGTCAAGACCGTTTCCTGAAAGAGTTTCGGAGATGAAGTCTGTGACCATCTGCTGTTCCTCAAGATTCTTGCAGTCCCATTCTCCCGATTCACCCGCCGCCCGTGTGCCTGCGAGAGCCATAGTCTTCACTCCATTCCCGGAGGCTTCAAGCAGCAACTCCGGCGATGCGCCTATCCAGCATCCGGTCAATGGTGTTGAGAAGCAGAATACGAACGCATTCGGATGCCGTCGCGACAATTCCGCAAACGTGCTCCCCACATCGATTCTGCCGTTGTTGACAATTACCCTCGATGCTACAATCTTTCCCGTTCCGTAAGTGGAAAGGGCGGATTTTATGGCGTCAATCTCTGCGGCATGCTCCTCTCTTGGAGTGGATGTTGAAGGGAACCGATATTGAAATCCGTCAGCCTTGATGTTTCGCTTTGCCGGACGATAGGGTATGGTCAGTATAGGCATATCGGGCAGAAACGGGGCTATGACGAATCCACGTTCACCAATCCCTTCCACAACGTGCTCGGAACTTCCGAAAGAGATCATGAGGTCTCCCGGCATACGGTAGGCATAAAAAGCCAGTTGCGACTCTATCGCCCCGCGTATCTCTTCCGACAGCGACACCATGGCAGATGGGTCGGAGAAGAAAATCATCGGACCATTAGTGGCTCTCCGTGCGTCTTTGTCAAATCTTATCGACATTGCAATGAGTGATTTGTATTATCTGACGGTCTCTCCCACCAATTCAAAGGGGAAGGCTTCCGTAATTCTGACATTGACAAACTGACCCGGCGACAACGAGGAATCGTTGATTATCACTTCCGGATCCACTTCCGGAGAATCGAATTGGGTCCTGCCGATGGCTTTGTCCCCCTCGATACGGTCGATTAGGACGCGTTGCACAGTCCCTATCATCTCTTCGTTGAGTTGCAGTGCAATCTCCTCCTGTATCTCCATTATCTTGTCAAGACGGGATTGTTTCACGTCGTCGGGGATAGAGTCGTCAAGATTCTTTGCGGCATACGTATCATCCTCCTCGCAGTATGCGAACGCACCCATACGGTCGAATCTCTGTGTCCGCACAAAATCCACCAGTTCTTCAAACTCCTTCTCACCCTCACCGGGGAATCCTGTCATGAGAGTGGTGCGGAGCTTTATCCCCGGCACTTCCCTCCGGATGGTCTCTATCAGTCGGAGGGTGGCATCCTTGTCGATATGCCGGCGCATGTTGTCGAGCACCGGATTGGCGATATGCTGCAATGCAATGTCGAGATATTTGCACACATTGTCATACTTCGCCATCACCGGAAGGATATCGGTGGGGAAATCGGCTGGATAGGCATAGTGCAGGCGTATCCATTCCACACCGGGAGTGAGAGCCATCCTCTCGATCAGTTCGGCAAGGGCATGACGTCCGTAGAGGTCGGTGCCGTATGACGACAGGTCTTGGGCAATGACGTTGAACTCCTTCACGCCTTCGTCAACGAGCGACCTCACCTCCTCCAAGATCTCTTCGATAGGTCGGGAGGTGTGGCGTCCGGTGATGATCGGTATGGCACAGAATGCACAGAAACGGTTGCATCCCTCCGATATCTTCAGATACGCGCTGTGAGGGGGAGTGGTGAGGGTGCGTTCCCATTCCTTCGGACGGTTATCTTCTTTCTTTCTGTCAGGCAGACGATTGATAAACTCTTTCCAATCAAATTTGCCATACCATGTGTCAACCTCGGGAATCTCTGCCTTCAGGTCGTCCATGTATCTTTGCGAGAGGCAACCCATCACGATTATCCTCTTTATCTTCCCCTCCTCTTTCAGTCGGGCGAGGTCAAGGATTACGGATATGGATTCCTCCTTCGCGTCGGCGATGAATCCGCAGGTATTGACAACCACGTATTCTCCACATACATCGTCGGAATCGTGGCATACTTCATACCCCTTTGCCGATAATTGGCGAATGAGCCGCTCCGAATCGATAAGATTCTTGGAGCAGCCCATTGATATTATGTCTATTCTGTTTTTCTTGAACATAAGGATTATTTTTCGGCAAGGAATAATGACCTGACAAATTCTTCAGCACGGAAAATCTGAAGGTCTTCCAATCCTTCGCCGATACCGATATATTTTACGGGTATCTTGAACTGGTCGCTGATGCCTATTACGACGCCGCCCTTTGCGGTGCCGTCAAGTTTCGTGACGGCAAGGGCATTTACCTCTGTTGCAGCCACAAACTGGCGAGCCTGTTCGAAAGCGTTCTGCCCGGTTGATCCGTCAAGCACGAGAAGAATCTCCTGCGGAGCTGCGGGTACCACGCGCTTCATCACGTTCTTGATTTTGGTAAGCTCATTCATCAGTCCGATCTTATTATGCAGACGTCCGGCAGTGTCGATTATCACTACATCGGCACCCTGAGCCTTTGCCGAAGATAGGGTGTCGAATGCCACAGCAGCCGGATCACTACCCATTTTCTGCTTCACGACGGGCACACCGACTCTCTCTCCCCAGATATCGAGCTGTTCGATGGCAGCGGCACGGAAAGTATCGGCAGCACCGAGCACTACCTTATTGCCGGCTTTCTTATACTGGGCAGCCAGCTTACCGATAGTAGTGGTTTTGCCCACACCATTCACCCCGACCACCATGATCACGTAAGGATCACCGGTTTTCTTAATCTCGAAATCATCCAGATTGTCGCCGTCGTTATCCGGACGAGCAAGCATATCAGAAATCTCCTCACAGAGCAGATTGTTAAGCTCCTCAGAGTTTACATACTTATCGCGCGCCACACGTTGTTCGATCCTCTCGATAATCTTCAGGGTAGTGTCAACCCCTACGTCGCTCGTGATGAAAGCCTCTTCAAGATTGTCGAGCACCTCATCGTCAATTTTGCTTTTCCCTGCGACGGCACGGGTGATTTTACTCCATACCCCTTCTTTCGTTTTCTGAAGGCCGGTGTCAAGCTTTTCCTTTTTTTCTTTTGAGAACAGTTTTTTGAAGAATCCCATATTTACGTGAGTTTTGATTCAGTTAGAGGTGCTTATGCTATCCATCCACTTGCCTGTATCAGTCGGAGAAATGACTCTATTCCAGGCAAGGGGTAGCGTATTATTATGCGAAGTTAATCAAAAATCCTCTATTCTGAAAATTTTCACACAATTAAGCTCCCATTTTCACAAAAATAGATGCTATTGTAAATGCAAGATTGCCCCACGGAACACTCTGCGGGGCAATCTTGCATTATTTCGTGGAGGAAGGGGTCTTCGTTGAGGTTGAATCCGGACTGTTTGTCGTGGTCTTGGATTTTGATGCCGGAGTCTCTTTCTTTGTAGAGGGGGTACCGATAGTGGTCTTCTCAGCTGTTTTTGTAGACTTTTTTGTGGATTTCTTATGTGGGTCGCTGTCGGTTGCGGCAGTTGGTGCTTTTGATGTGGTAGAGGAGTCTGCTGTCTGACTGTCGTCATCTGATTGGGGATATGCGAGTTCACCCCAGTCGGCTATGTCGTCCCAATCTGCGTTTTCATCCTGCGATTGATTCTCATCCAGCAAACGCTGCTCCTTCTCCCGTCTCTCTTTTCTTTCCTGATTCCATCGGATGTTTCGTTGACGATCCTGTTCGGTCGCGAGATTGATGATTCTTCCGGCGGAGGTTGCACCGAGAATGAACCCTATTGCCCATATTACGGATAGCGATATCTTGGTATTCTTGGATAAGGGCTGACGGTCTTTCTTCAGCCCCATACGGATGAGCAGGAAAAGGGGGATGCCGAGAGCGAGAAGACTACCTATTCCGCATATCACGCCCCAGATCGGTATTGTGCCGGCTTCCTCCATCCAAGAGGGATAATTATCCCCGAATAGGGTTCCTCCCCAGCTCGTGCTGAAAGCGATCAGTGCGAAGATACATCCTATCAGACCGACCGCCATTGCGAAGAGGATAGGTATGGCTATCACGAGTCCTAAGATTACCAGCAGGCGTGCGCAGACACCGAAGAAAGATGCGAGGGAATCGCTGAAATTGATATTTCTTGAGGAAGTGAAGGGAGCTTGCGACTGCATGTTCTCCTCCTTGAAGTTATCAGTGACAGTCTTGCCGATATTCTCCACGGTAGGCTGTTCGCCCATCATTTGCATTCTTTCGAGAGGAGTACGTGCCTCGGGCACCACGAGCCATAGTATCAGATAGGCAATGCCCATCGTAGAGATGGATACGATTGTGAGGAGCACCGTGAGAAGTCTGACGGCTGTAGGGTCAGTGCCGAAATAGTGGGCGAGACCGGAGCAAACGCCACCGACCATTGCATTTTGAGGGTCGCGGAATAGTTTCTTGTTCTTTTTCTTAAAGGGCGGAATGAAGGGTGGAGGGGTGATTGTCTCGGAAGAGAAAGATGAGTATGATGAGGAATTGCCGTTTATCTGTATGGATTCATCCTCCTCGATCATATCCTCCGGTTGTCCCACGCGCTTGATAACCTCTTCCACATCCTTTGCGGTGACGATCGCACTTCCGGAGGCGGTGCATTCAAGGAGTAGCTCAGCCACACGGCTCTCAATATCGCTGACGAGTTCGCGAGTGTCGTCCTGACGGGCGAAGGCATGCTCGAGGGTGTCGAGATAGTCGTTGAGGAGGGTATATGCGTCGTCATCGATTGTGAAGGGGAATCCGGCGACGTTTATTGTGAATGTTTTTTTCATGAGTTTAATGTTGATGGTGTGTAAGGAAAAATAAGGATAGTTGTAAATATTACTGCATGTTCCTGAAATGGTTTACGTTTGCCACAATCTCGTCCCATGCTTCCGACATCTCTTCGAGAGTGTCTTTCCCGACGTCGGTGATGAAATAATATTTCCGGGGGGGACCTTTCGGACTCTCTTCCCATTCGTAGTTGAGCTTACCCTCCTTCCTTAGCCTGTTGAGGAGAGTGTAGAGAGTGCCTTCCACCACTATCAGCGATGCTTCCGAGAGTCCGTTGATTATGTCGGAGGGATAAGCCCGTTGTCTGCTGAGCAGAAGGAGCACGCAATATTCCAGTATCCCCTTACGCATCTGCGCGCGGATGTTGGAGTCTGTTGTCTTTGTTTTATCAGTCATAGGTTGGGTTCATGTTTATATGAATAACTTATGGATTAGGAATTATATTATAGTCCGTTTCCGGATTTTGCTCCGAATGAGGATTTATCATCGTTGTTGATTGATTTGTCGGTCTTCTTGACGTCGCTCTTCAACGAACCGAATCTCCAGCTGAGGGATATGCCGACATTCCAGTTGGAATTTTTATATTCGCCGGTGGTGCGGATCCCTTTTGTGTCGGTTACGGTGCGGTAGGTGTTGTGCCCCTGGAGGAAGTTGTTTGCACTCAATGTGACGGTCATAGCATCATTTTTGAGGAAATCTTTGCTGATGCCGAGTCCGTAGTAGTAGTAGCCGTCGTTATACCCGGTGAGGTTATAGCTTCGTGTTTTTTGACCGCCGTAGAGGTTGAACTTGAAACCTGACTGGAGAGAATAGTTCCAGTTGGCACCGTAATTCAGATTCCATCCCTTGTTGCTCATCTCCTCTGCGGAGAACATCTGGCGGGTGAGGCGTGCGTTGACCATGAACTGCATGCGCGGGATTATCGTCCAGTTGCACATCCCGAAGATTGCGATACGGCGGTCATGACCCATGTTGCCGTAAGATTCATACAGCACGTCATCGATCATCGTGTAGGTATGTGCGATGGAATTGTCGATAGATGAGTATTCAATACCGATGTTTCCACCGAATACGCTTCCGAAGTTGGTGTAAGTCAGCGAGACTTTATTGGATTTCTCACTCGATAGATTGGGATTACCCATTGTGACCTGGTTTGGGGTGAAAGTCTGTTTGAATGGGTTGACCTGACTGAGAGATGGGCGTGAGATTCTCATCTGATAGGCGAGGCGTAGGTTAGACGTATAGGAGAAAGAGTAGGTCAGTCCGGCATTAGGCACCACGTCGTTCAGATGGTTCAGGAAATCGGGAGTGTCGCCATAATGGAAGTTGATGCCCATGCGCGTGTGCTCGTATCTTACTCCGGCGTTGGCGGATAGATTGCCGAATTTGCCGGTATAGGAGGCGTATGCGGCATAAATATCCTGAATCTGTGTCAAATCGCTTTTGTCGGTCAATTCTGCAGTTGACCCGCTATCGCCGTTCAGATTATAGGAATCGGTGTTGTTGCGACGCCACACTGCCTTCCCACCAAGCTCGAGCTTATGTTTCCCGTCGCCGAAAGGATTCTCATAATCAAGCTGTATGGTGTGTTCATTGTTGAAATCCTTGTTAAGCATTTTTTCATACGGGTCCGCAAGACTCACTCCGGAGGATTTCTCCGTAAATAGATTTCCTTCCAGCTTATTATAGCCATAGTTGAAGAGGTAGGAGAGTATTGTCTTGTGGCCGTTGCCGTTGAAGTCGTGCTGCCATGATGTGCTGGCGGTAATACCGGTGTTGGCAATCTGTGCGTCAATTCTGCGGAACACTTCGCCACGTATGGAGTTGTCGGCATTATATATGATAGAGGAGTAGGTTGACTTATCTTTCAGCAGATCCCCTTTTACGGCATATATGTTGCTGTTGACGGTGATGAGGTCCCTGTCGGAGAGGTCGTAAGAGAGATTTAGTCCACCGCCGATGTAGTCGAATCCCACTCTCTGTTTCATGCTGTTGACCTGTCTGCCTGCATCCGAGGAGAGGGTGTTTTCAAGTGTTGTGATGTTGTCGGAATGTTGAGGCACGAGTCTGCCGTTGGCGTAATCGAAGTTGGCACTCATAGTAAGTTTCCCCTTCTTCATGCGCCCGTAGAGCGAACCGCCTGATTGAGCTTTCGACAAGGTAGCCTGTATTGATCCTGAATAACCATCTGTTGAATTTTTAGTTATGGTTATGAGGTTGAGGATTCCGGCAGTGCCTTCCGCGTCATACTTTGCACCCGGTTCGGTGATGACCTCAACCTTTACGATGGCATCGGCAGGCATAGCCTTGAAGATGTTCTTATAGTTGGCTGATAGGGAGGGGTCTTCCTTGCCGTTTACGTAGATTTTGAAATTCTCTTGACCATTGATTCGGATCTTGTCCTCACCGTCTACGCTGACCATCGGCACCTTTCGTAGTGCGTCAAGAAGAGTGTTACCTTTGGTTGAGGGATCCTCTTGCAGATTGTATGTCAATTTGGCACCGTCGGATTGCACAATCGGTTTGTCAGCCACCACGACAAGATCCTCCAGATCATAGGAGCTTCCGGCGGTGGTGTCGTTTTTCTGAACGTCCTGCGCGAAGGCGGCGTTTGCGGAGAGGATGAGAGGGATAGCGAAGAATGAAGTTTTCATAACTTTGTGGAAGTTTAGTTTAGCGTTGAATGTTTTTCCAGCGTTGAATGCAAATTAGAATCGATTTATCAGCGTTGAAAGTTTCAGCGAAGAATGTTGAATGTTTTTTGCGGAGAGAGATGAATGTTTTTTGTTTTGGCGTTGTGCGGAATGAATCCGCGAAGAGTGAAAGTAGTGAGTCCGGCAAACGTACTTCGTCACGCGTTACGGAGTGGTGTTCCCTGATTCACGATGCAAAGTTATAAATAAATTTAGTACTATGCAATACATAGTAGTAAAAAAATGTCGGTAGTAATGTAAAAATAATAGCCGTCAATAAAGGGTACTTGGTTAAAGCCATTGAAACAGTGAATCTTGCATAAAAGAGGTCAGCAAGCAAATTTTTTTTGAAAAAATTAGAAATCCTCAAAAATATTTTATTCTGCTTGCTGACCATCTATTATATACCCATCATTCAGCCTCGAATTGGCTTAATTCTTTAAGGTTTTCATTTATCTCAGCCAGTTCCTTTTTCGTTTTCTTATAGCCCCATGATGCGCTTGCTACGACAAAAGCTATTGCAAACAGGAATATCCCCTGATGAAATGTATCGCTTTGAAAGCCTTTCCCCTCCAAGGAGAAGAACAGTATTAGGGCGATACCGATTACAGACACCATGACTGGTGCATTGAAAGTGTATAGCTTCTGATAGCGTGCGATGTTTTTCTGCAAACCGATAACCCCTGACCGGTAGTCTTCGCTCTTGGGAAATGCTTTCAGCACAAAGAGGGTGTAGAAGAAAAGACCTACGATTAGAGTCTCGATTACAGCGAAGGAATACCAATGTTGGATCGCTCCCGTCGCGTATTGTATCGGAAATATGATTGCGAAAAGAATCATGGCATAAAGATTTCCCTTTTCTTTATTTCGGATTTTATCGTAGCCACCGATTGCCTTTTGGGAAAGCAGTTTCTTTATGGCTTCATTATTAACAGTTTCTCTATTTTCGAGACGCTCGTTGAGGGCATCCCAATTTTTTTTCATTGCGTCTATATCCATAATCATATTTTATTTAGGAGTTTGACATCTCTTTTAATTTGTTTTTTACTCGGTTTATTTTAGTTGCAACGTTGCTTCTTGTGATTCCTAAGATATCGGCGATCTCCTGATAGTTCAGATCATCGAGCCAGAGAAGTATAAGGGCACGATCATACTTATTTAATTTTTTGATCATGTCATACATCTCCTTTATTTGCCCTGTCTTGCCATCTTCATTTGTTAGGATATTCTCCAATTCGGATGTCAATTGAATATTGGAGTGATGCTTGGTCTCTTTTCTCAATGAGGAGACCGCAGTATGCAAAGACACCTGGTAAATCCATGTTGATAATTTGCTCTCGCCTCTGAAAGAAGGATAACTTCTCCATAGATTGAGGAGTATATCCTGATAAAGGTCATTCATCTCATAACTGCCGGTAGCGTAGGCATTGCATACCTTATAAATAAGGCTTGAATGGCTTGATACCATCTTTACAAATTCTATATGTAGCTGTTCTGCGGTCATCTATCATTGTTTTATTGTCATTGTTTTTATTTGTTTGTCACATTAGTCGCACAATCTTCAAAAAAGTCACAACGAAACATCAATTTTTTACAAAAATAATGAAAAGACACGATGATTTATAAAAAATGACCCGCTGGCAGAGCTTACGGTATGCCAAACGGGTACTGTTATCGTTGATTACGGTCAAAGCCGTATATCTTCTTAAACATGTTGCAAATATCCGCTAATCAGTACATAGGAGCGGTTTGAGTAAATCCTCTGTCTCATATCCCATCTTCAAAGACTTTTATAGATTGAGTCAAACTGTAGAGTGATGAATTTAAAATCGGCAAATCTTTTTGAATATTGCCAATATGAGCCAAATCGCCGATGAGGCAGACGTAATCGCCAATCCGACACAAAAGAGGTGTTTTGAAGAATACTATAGGCGATATTTATTGGCTGATGCCTGATTATTGGGAATTTATAGCTAAATTTGCATTTGTAATTACGCAAATATATGAGGGAGAGTCAAAACATAGAATACAAAGAATCATGGCGTGATGAATATCTGAAATGGATATGCGGCTTCGCCAATGCACAAGGTGGCAAGATTTACATCGGTATTGCTGACAACCATGAGGTTGTAGGTGTTGCCGATGCCAAGCGGCTTATGGACGATATTCCAAACAAAATAGTAAATATGCTTGGTATTGTCGCCGATGTCAATCTTCTCGAAAAAGAAGATAAACAGTATATTGAGATTTCAGTTGAGCCGTCGGCAATCCCTATTTCCTTAAAAGGGGTTTATCATTATCGGAGTGGTTCAACCAAACAAGTTCTCAATGGTGCATCGCTGCATCAGTTCCTTATGCGAAAGATGGGCAAGACTTGGGATGATGTGGAGCGTATTCCATATTCTGAGGATTTGCTTGATCGTGGAGCCATAGATTATTTCCTTCAAAAAGGTATTCAGGCAGACCGTATTGATGCCTCGCTTTTGAATGAGGATACAAGATCTGTTCTTGACAGCCTTGAATTACTCTCCGACAATGGTTCTTTGAAAAATGCAGCCATACTTCTCTTTGGCAAGCGTCCGCAAAGATATTTCACAGGAGTACTTAAGTACGAACTATATTAAAATCCAAATAAAATGAGGCAAAAATTACATCCACCTTAGATTATTTGAGAATAGTCATGCCTCCGTCCGCTCTTGGGGGCGGTTTAGGCCGCCCCCGCCGCTGGGGCATCCC
>RIAZ01000011.1 GCA_003762615.1 Muribaculaceae bacterium Isolate-037 (Harlan) | reverse complement strand
CTCAAGCAGTGCGGTCGGAACCTCATGCGTGTAGCGTAGAGTTGTCTCAAGATTCTTATGCGTCAGAGCCTGGCTTACTACATAAGGATTGCTGCTCATGGCCATCTGAAGGGTGGCGTAGGTATGGGAAGTAAAGTGAAAAGGTGAATTTGTGAGCGAGGATTTATAAGCAAGTATGAATAAAAGCCTTTATTTACAATGGTTTGCGGATGTCTGATTTTGCTTTATTTCTAAAGACGGGATGGTTATTTTTTGTTATTTCGGTCAATTATGTTACTTTTTTGTTAGTCATTTTGGGCTATTTTTTATACCTTTGCACACGAATAAAGCATTGACAATTAATGGCAAGAACAAAAAAGTCCGAATCGGTACCTGTCCGCATCCGCTTCAAGCAGCTTAAGGACGGTAACCAGTCTATCTATTTGGATATTTATACCGACCGTAAACGGAGGTATGAATTTCTCAAGCTCTTCCTCGTCCCTGAAATATCGCAGGAGGCAAAGGAGAGAAATGCCAATACGCTCAAAGCCGCCAATGCCATCAAAGCACAGCGTATTCTTGACATCACCAACAAGAAGCCAATGGCGGTTCTCTCGGACAAAGCCAAAATGCCGCTTATCGACTGGCTCAATGAATATGCTGAATTTGGAAGAAAAAAAGGACGCAATTCCCTTGTTGACCATGTACACGCCGTGTCGGTTTGCCTGAAGGCTCACAATCCTCGTATAAAGCTCTACGAGGTTGACAAGGATTTCTTGCAGGGATTCATAGAATATTTGGAAACACGCAAGGCAAGAACAACGAAAAAGCCATTGGCGAAAAAAACAATAGCCGGTTACTGTGGATACATACGTGCCGCTCTTAATTATGCCGTGGACTTGGAAATCCTTGGTGACAATCCGCTGCTTTCATTTGACTGGGCATCTATACAAGGAGAATGTAGAAAGCGTGAGTATCTCACCATCGAAGAAGTACAGACGCTCATCAATACTCCATGTAGAAGCCCAAGAGTAAAGACCGCGTTTTTGTTTTCGTGTTTTTGTGGACTGCGTTACAGTGATGTCAAAGGATTACGCTGGAAAGACGTAATCGAAGAAAATGGTAAAGTCCATCTGGAACTGCGCCAGCAAAAGACCGGGAAGGTCATCTACCTACCCTTGAGTCAACAGGCACAGAAATTCATGCCGGAAGAAAAAGGAAATGCAGACGATTCCGTCTTCGACGTCCCCACATTGAGTGATTGTGACCATGTGCTGAAGACATGGACATCAAAGGCCGGCATTACCAAACGGGTGTCCTACCACGTGAGCCGCCACGCTTTTGCGACGATGACACTTACAATGGGTGCGGATCTTTATACCACAAGCCAGTTGTTGGGACACTCGGATGTAGAAACGACCCAAGTATATGCTAAAATTATCGACAAGAAGAAAGTGGATGCGGTTTACATGATTGACAAACTATTCGATTAAAAGACAATGGGCAGACCGAAGAAACAAGTAGTAATGAAGGAACCAATAAGGCTCCGCGAGCAGGTGTTGAAAAACGGCAACCGCTCATTATATTTGGATATATACCATAATGGGAAGCGAACGTACAACTTTCTCAAGCTGTATCTTGTGCCTGAGACAGACATGTCGTCAAAGATCATGAACGCCAACACCCTTGCGCAGGCCAATGCCATCAAGGAAGAAATGATACTTGACCTTACCAACCGTATTGCAGGCATAAAAGATAAGTCTCATAAAGCCAGAATGCCGTTCTGTTCATGGATGGGAATCTATGCCGAGAACGCAAAGAAGAGCTGTGCAGAATCATCGAAGAGATGGCTTGACCGTTCTGTAGAAGAAGTTGCCAGTTATGATTCCGAAATCACACTTGGTGATGTGGATAAGGAATTCATTACGGGCTTTATGGAACACCTTGCCAGCCGTTCCGCTCTTAATACAGACCGAAAAAAAATAACGAAAAGCACAGTGTTCTTATACCTGTGCTATGTCAGGGCTGCTTTGAATTACGCAGTACGTGAAAGTGTGATACCCAAAAGCCCGTTCAAAGGTATAACCAGATCTTCGCTGTCCATCAAGGAGCACAAGCGTGAGTATCTGACGGTCGAGGAAATCAAACGGCTTATCGCTACCCCATGCCACAGAGAGGACATCAAGGGCGCGTTTTTGTTCTCCTGCTTCAGCGGACTCCGCATCTATGACATCATGAGCCTACATTGGAAAGACATAGTGAAGACCGCTACCCATTGGCAGGTTGAGATTATCCAATACAAGACCGGTGTCGAACTGTTTCTGCCGCTGAACATGAATGCCCGGAAATGGCTGCCCGAACGACCGGAGAATGCCACGGCGGAAGACAAGGTGTTCCCCCGGCTTACAAGAAGTTACGGTCAGACCCTCGGCACATGGATGAAGAACGCCGGAATCACAAAGGACATCACTTTTCACGCGGGGAGGCACAGCTTTGCAACACTCTGTCTTACTGCGGGTATAGATATTTACACGACCAGCCAGCTGCTCGGGCACACCACCATCCGCCACACCCAGCGTTATGCCCGGATTATCAACACAAAGAAAGACGAGGCGGTTTCTTTGTTCGATGGCGTATTTGAATAGCAAAACAGGTCAGTCGGTCAAAGGGTGTATATATTTAGAGCGACTAACCGAAAAATTGCGGGCGGGCCATTGAGGTCAGTCAGTCAAGGGGCATATATATTTATACCGACTGAGGTGTCTGACGGTTCATTGTAGATATGTGGCTTGGTGCTTGGTATAATCCTCCACCATTCGCATAAATACGGTTGCCATAATAACTACATCCGAAGTTAATGCCCGTTGTGCCATATAGAATAGCGACCAAAACGCATTGAAGCAAAAAACGGCAATAAGATAGCAAGAAACGTACATTGAAGCACAATATGTGTCCACAGGAAAAAGTATATTCTCACTAATTTTGCCGGCTAAATCATTTAATAGAAATAATATAGGATATGGAACAGAAATTTTGTCAAAGCTGTGGAATGCCAATGCCACCGACTGGCGAGTACAAAGGAACAAACGCTGACGGTAGTCCCAATGAGGATTACTGTCTCGATTGCTACAAAGATGGCAAGTTCACTCAAGAGATGACTATGGAGCAGATGGTCGAGCACAGTGCCCAGTTCACTGATGAGATAAACGAGTGGTCAGGAACAAACATGACCGTGAAAGAGATGAAGGATTGGCTTCGACAGTTTTATCCAACCCTCAAACGCTGGAGAAAATGTCCATGAGATAATAACGACAACACTTTGGGAATATCTCTGTTTCGGAAATGAGTACGGACATCTATTCCCATTGTGATAAATGACGATACGCAATGAGTGATTATGCCAAATATACAAAGCAAGTGAATATGGTCCTTGATTATATCAATGCCCATATAAACGAAGACCTTGATATTAAATCATTGGCGCAGAACACCTATCTGTCAACGTACCATTTTCACCGTATATTTACGGCGGCAATGGGCAAATCGTTGGCTAAATATGTCATGCGCCGGCGTTTGGAACTTGCGACGATACAGCTGCGGAACGATGTGGAAAAGCCCATCATGAACATTGCTTTTGAATGTGGCTTTAACTCCGTCAATGTTTTCTGCCGCAATTTCAAGAAGCATTTTGGCATGACCGCAGAGGCCTACAGGAGCAAGTGGCTACAGGAGAATAGCAAGAAACGTACATTAGAACACATAATGAGTCCACAAAGCCGTTCCTATTCCCACTATTTTTGCACACAAAAAACATTCAAGATAGGAGGCATAAACATGAACTGCAGTTTCGAGATCAAGCGTTTGGATGCTATCCATGTGGTGTATTGCCGCCATTATGGTGCATACTCAAACATGCAACAGGCATTTGAGAAGCTGATGCGTTGGGCGTACTCCAAGGGATTGGTCACGATGCACGATTCCCGTTTAATATCCATCTATCATAACAATCCGAGTGTGACAGAAGAAGGGAAGCTCATTTCAGATGCTTGTCTGGTAGTCAAGGAACCTATGAAGACCGACGGAGAAATTAGCTCATACACCATTCCTGCCGGACAATACGCTGTGGGGAAGTTTGAAATCACATGGGATGAGATTCATCACGCATGGGAATGTATGTTCCACTTGATAGATGAATACGGCAGTAAGTGTTGCGGGCTGGCCTTTGAGATTTATATGAATAATCCCGAAGAACATCCGGATAAGAAGCTGACGGTGGATATATGTGTTCCTGTAATATCAAAATGTAATATATAAATTAGACTTATGAAAAATGTAACAACCGATACGCGACATGTCGCCGCTTGCGGTCTATACTGCGGAGCTTGCCGCAAGTTCCTAAACGGGAAATGTCCCGGATGTAAACAAAACGACAAAGCGACCTGGTGCAAAATCCGCTCGTGCTGTATGGCAAACAAGTTCAACACCTGTGCCGAGTGTTCCCGTAATGTTCAAGAGTGCAAAGTGTTTTCAAATTGGATAGCAAAGGTTTTCGCCTTTCTGTTTAAGTCGGATAGGCCCGCCTGCATCCGCTATATCAAAGAACATGGAGAACAGGCTTATGCCGATGAAATGTCCATGCGTAAAAGTCAAACCATCAAAAAGAAATAAGCATGAAAAAGAGCAAGGGTTTATTTATGATGTTGGCATTGACACTGCTCATCGTATCATGCGGACAGCGCACTGTGAAAGATAGCGATGGCAGTAGCATGGAATCTGATTTGACGCAGATTGTCTCTGGAAGCATCTATGGGTGTTGGCAGCTTGAAAAATATAATCCGGTTGAATATTCATCCATGTTTTTGGCTAAAGTAAAAAGTGACAAAAGTTGCCAGCTCCAGTTTCTTGATACCGGTACATTCTCCTGCAAGACGGATTGTAATTCCATTTCAGGGGACTTTGCTGTTGATGATTCTCTCCTGTCATTCCAAAATATGGCATGGACGGAAATGGCATGTGACGATATGACCATAGAGATTGATATGAAAATCATCTTGCCGAGAATAAAAAAGTACACAGTGACTCCAGGTTTCCTGTTCCTTCAGAATGGTGATGGAAGGACTTTGGCTGTGTTTAGCAAAATAGGAAATTAAGCCTCATAGGTTGATATTTTGATTAAAATGTGTAAAATATGACTAAATAATATGTGTAAAACATGAGGCGTAGGCAGTCTTAGGATAGATTCTAAGGGAAAAGGGCTACCTTTGTAGAACTAACATAGAAAAGAAAAGTTGTTCAACAATATGAAATGGCAGTTGTGCATATAGCTACGCTCAACGAATAGCACATCTGATTGCTATTCAGCAATAGACAGGTTTATATTCTTAAACTTGTCAATTATTGTTTTGTCATTATCCCTTATCAAATAATTATAGGATTGTCGCGCTGCGTAAAGCGGCATGGCATATTGTGTCATATTGATTTGAACAAATGAATTATACATATAAGAAAATTTGGCTCATCGCTTTTCCTGTAATGATGAGCATCCTTATCGAACAACTGATAAACATTACCGATGCCCTGTTTCTCGGGCATGTAGGTGATGTGGAACTTGGTGCATCCGCCCTTGCCGGAATTTGGTTTTGGGCAATCTATATGCTTGGTCTCGGATTCAGCATGGGGTTGCAAGTGGTAATAGGCCGTCGTAACGGAGAACAGAGGTATGAGGAAACCGGGAAAGCGTTCATTCAAGGACTGTTCTTCCTGTCGATGTTTGCAGTGACCGTCTGTCTGGTGTCCAAGACTCTTTCTCCAATTTTGCTGAAGCACCTGATAATTTCTGAAGACATCTATCATGCGGTTATCCGTTATTTGGATTGGCGTATGTGGGGATTGCTGTTCTCTTTCCCCTTCCTCGCCTTACGTTCCTTCTTGGTGGGTATCACAAAGACAAAAGCGTTGAATGTGGCAGCCTTCATGGCTGTATTGGTAAACATCCCGACGAACTGGCTTCTGATATTCGGCTTTGACATGGGAATATCCGGAGCTGCCATCGCATCCTCATTTGCAGAATTGTGTTCACTGGCTATATTGTCCGTATATATGTATCGGCATATTGACAAAAAGGCGTATGGCTTGTACTGGCGTATTGATGTAAAGATACTGAAAGAGGTATTTTCTGTTTCGATATGGAGCATGTTGCAGTTCTTTACAAGTGTGGCCGCCTGGTTTGTTTTCTTTCTGGCTATCGAGCGTCTTGGTGAGACAGAATTGGCCATTTCCAATATTGTAAGGAGTGTTTCCACCCTATTTGCAGTTATTGTCAATGCGTTATCGGCGGTTACCGGCTCTTTGGTGAGCAATTTGATTGGAGCTGGTGAAAGGGATGCTGTTTTTCCTCTTTGCCGCAGAATCACCCGTCTGGGATATGCAATAGGTATTCCCCTCATTATACTCGCATTGCTTTTCCACAGGTTTGTCATTGGAGCCTATACGGATAGCCCTGTCATTGTGCAGGCCGCATGCCTGCCGTTTGCCGTCATGCTGTTCGACTATTTCCTTGCACTGCCCAGCTATGTCTATCTGAACGCAGTGGTAGGAACCGGGGCGACACGGGCGGTGTTTGTCTTTCATGTGAGCACTATTATTGTTTATCTGTTGGGGTTATGGGGATTAAGCCATTGCAATGTAACGCTGGCAACTTATTGGCTGATGGAATACCTGTTTGTGACATTGCTTGGCATTCAGTCCATCTTTTATCTAAAGAACGACAGAACTAAAAATACGAACTTATGATGACTAAGATATATCCCCGTACCGGCGACAATCAAACCGTCTATCTTAATGCCGTAATCAACGATCCGTCCATTGAGGTTGGCGATTACACCATATACAATGATTTTGTATCAGATCCTCGCCTGTTTGAGCATAACAACGTGTTGTATCATTACCCCATTAACCATGAACGGCTGATAATAGGCAAGTTTTGCTCTATTGCGTGTGGAGCAAAGTTCCTGTTCAACTGTGCCAATCATAGACTGAAATCGTTGTCCACTTATACATTCCCGCTGTTCTATGAAGACTGGGAATTGAACAAGGCAGATGTGGCCTCCGCTTGGGACAACAAAGGCGACATCGTGATTGGCAATGACGTGTGGATAGGCTATGAAGCCGTAATTATGGCTGGTGTCCATATCGGTGACGGAGCTATAATTGGCACAAGAGCGGTTGTGACGAAAGACGTGCCGCCCTATACTATTGTGGGTGGTGTTCCGGCCAAGGAGATACGAAAACGGTTCAGTCCTAAAATAATAAAGCGGATGCAGGCTTTGAAATGGTGGGACTGGCCGATGGAAGAAATCAAGAACAAGTTACCATACATAATGGATGGCAACTGGAATCAATTATAAACAGAATGGAAACGGCGTGATTGTTCCCTTTTACGGGGAAACAGTCGCGCCGTTCTATCGGTAAAGCATCCTAAGTATGGAAGTAAATACACTCATCCGGAAGCTCTTTATTTTTTTTTACAGGAAAAGAGTTTTCCAGACAGTCCGTTAATCGTAATGCAGGATTGGACTACCTGCGCCAACTGTTGCTGGAAGCGCACAGGGAGTATCAGAACTATGTGGTCACAGGTGTAATGACACCGAGAGTGTTCGCTATGCAGTTCCTCGACGGTCATCATTATACCGATGAAAAAGATGCAGCCGGCAACAACATTCACCGCAAGGCAATGGGAGCCATTGGTATCCTCTTGCAGGAAAGGGCCGATCTTGTAAAACGGTTCTTTTCCGAACCTTCCCTGGATGTCTCGGACATAGATAAGATGATAGTCCTTGTCTATACCGAAAGTCATGATGACGAAAATCCCGATCATGTAACATTCAAAACGACATATATCGGACAAGTGCCGGAACTGAAGCTGTCCTGTGTAATCAGAGCCGAAGATATGCCATTGCTTGCCGATTGTGCCAATGGTGCCGGTTTCTTCCAGAGGAAAGTCACGGTACAGGAGATGAACGACCTTATGAGCGGTACGCTGGACATGCCGTTGGTTGCGGGAAATCTCATGTGCATTTCCTATTTCTTCGACTGTCTCAGTGCCATGAACCTGATTAACCACCGTTGGCAGACAGTCCTCGGACGCAGCGGCTCCATCCTGCTGCAAGGAAAGAACAAGCCACAGTCTCGTTCAAATTACTCTTCCGCACTAAGCCGTGCAAGGAGTAACGGCATATTCACCCATAAGGATGACATAGACATCCTTATGAAGCATATTCGTGAGAAATATGTCCAATAAACGGTCAAATCTTTAAGTGATAGTGATATTTTGAGTGAGACTTTGCAAGTGTCATTCAAAATATTGCTTTCAATACCCGTTTGTATTGTTCCTTTGCAGTCGAAAGCTTTCAACATGTGGGGCGACGGCTCTGAATGTAGAATCAAAAAAGCAAAGAAACAATGAATGAACAACAGCAAACTGTCACTGACTTCCAATGGGGAGAACGGTGTTCCGTCAAGCTCGACAAATTGTTGTCGCGTGTTGACCAGCTCATAGGGATGCTTTTCCATCTGAAGGGCACGTTTACGGTAGAGGATGCAGCCTTGTATCTTGGCATCACCCCGAGCCACCTGTATAAACTGGTGCGCAAATATGACATTCCTCACAGCCGTCCGACCAACGGACGCATTTTCTTCAACAAGGAAGATCTTGACAGATGGGTGAAGTCCCGCATGGACATCGAGACTGAAACAGCCCTCATCAATGAGACAGAACCACAACATGAGTGCTATTATTAAAGGGAGGAAATGGTTATGACATCAGAATTTATATCCACTCTCCAACGGGTGGAAAACGTGAGCCATCTGCTCTCCAAAATGGGAGAAAGCACTGTTGACGAGGCGGTACAGCGTATCGAGTCCATCTGTGCGTTCATGGAGCGTTATGGCGACCTCGGTGAGATATTCGAGCATTTCAAGGAACTGGAGTCAAAGCTCTTCATGTGCCGTGAGATGCTTACCGTCGAAGAAGCGGCGGAATATATCGGGGTATCAAAAAGCCAGATATATCTTATGACTTCCAACAGGGAGATAACCCATTTCAAGCCCCGTGGCAAGTTCATCTATATCGAGCGCAAGGAACTTGATGACGTGCTTCGTCGCAATGTCATCTACTCCAAACATGAGATGAACCGCAGGGCGGCAGCCGAAACCATGGCGGATTTATCCAAAGGAAACCGTAAAGCCAAGAAAGGGACCGGGAAATGAAGATAGAAGAAATCCCATTCGACAGGATATTTCCGGCAAAGAAGGAGCTGACGCCACAGGAAAAAGCCAACCGGGATAAGTTCAAGAAATTCCTTGAATACGTCCGCATCCGTGCCACAGACCGCTATGTCTTTCCTCCGGAGATACTGACGGTCGATGAGATCACGGTGGCAACAGTAGGCAATTTCAGCGCGTCCGTAGGCAAGCCGAAATCAAGAAAGACATTCAATGTGAGTGCGATAGTCGCTGCATTGATTTCAGGGAAAGAAGTGCTGCATTATCGTGCTAAACTGCCCGAAGGCAAGACAAAGGTGCTGTATATAGATACAGAGCAAAGTCGCGTGCATTGTTTCAAGGTGCTTCACCGCATACTCAGAATGTCCGGACTGCCCTCTGATTGTGAAGTGTCGTCATTGGATTTCCTTATGCTCAGGGAGTTCACGCCACAGCAACGCCGTAATATCATAGACTCCGCTCTGGAAGTTGATGACAAGATCGGTTTCGTTGTTATCGACGGCATCCGTGACCTTATCAATGACATCAATTCTCCCGGAGAGTCCGTTGAGATAATCAACGACCTCATGCGGTGGACCAACATGTACAATATCCACATTCATACTGTCTTGCACCTTAACAAGAGCGATGACAACACGAGAGGTCATATCGGAACGGAACTCAACAACAAGGCGGAGACCGTGATGAAAATTATTAAAAGCGAGATAAATCCTGATGTGAGCGAAGTCCGTCCGATGATAACCAGGGAAAAGGAGTTCTCAAACTTTGCCTTCCGTATCAATGAAGACGGTTTGCCGGAGGATATACCGGGATTCAGCAGCGATGAAGAGGAACGGGTGACATTCGAGAATATCACCGTATCGCAGCACAAGGAGATTCTTGACAAGGTATTTGCCGAAGGTCCGGTAAAAGGCTACAATGCGTTGGTCGGCAAATTGTGGGAAATGTATGCGGAAACCGGCTACAGGCGCGGACGCACCTCGTTTGTGATGTGGTTGAAGCATCTTATGTCAAAGGGCATCATCGTCAAGGATAGCCGTGAATACAGATATGAGCAGAACAAACTAACGGAATTAAGAAATTGAACATGGCAGTGAATTTCGGAGAAATCAAGCGAATCGACATCATCGGTTATCTTGAAAAGATAGGCATACGCCCTGTACGCAATTACCAGACATACGCGCTTTACCATGCTCCGTACAGGGAGGACCGACATCCGTCGTTCAAGGTCAGCCGTAAGAAGAACCGCTGGTACGACCTCGCCACAATGCAGAGCGGTGACATCATAGACCTTGGCAAGATGATGTATAATACCAACGACATCATGGAGGTAATCCGGCATATCCAGAACTACACCACGGCGGAGCTTGTCATCAGGGAACGTATTCCGTCTGAATTGCAGGATGAACGAGCTGGCACATTCCGGGATGTGACGGTAAAGCCGCTTACCAATGACAAACTTCTGTCCTATCTTGGTTCCAGAGGCATAGACAGCTCTGTTGCCGTGGAGTTTTGTAGAGAAATTCATTTCTCGCTTGGCCATAGACACTATTATGGTATAGGTTTCGGAAATGTGCTGGGCGGCTATGAAGTGAGAAATCCGTTCTTCAAGGGGACGGTCGGACAAAAAGATGTGTCGCTCATACAAATGGGTAGTGGCAATGAACTGTGTACCGTATTTGAGGGGTTCATGGACTTTCTGTCCTACATGACCTTATGCCGCCGTTCGGATTTCACGCCCTTTGCTGAGACAATGGATTTTGTGGTGTTGAACTCCGTTTCCAATCTCCGCAAGGCGATGAAATGGCTTACCCCTTATCCGACAGTCACCTGCTGCCTTGACAATGACGATGCCGGGCGCAGGGCTGTGGATACTCTCAACGAAACTCGTGATGGAATACATGACGCATCAGGAGTTTACAAAGGTTTCAAAGACCTGAACGACTTTCTTCGTGGCAAGCGTTTTTGTCCCTGACTTTTATTCTCAATACAGATACAACAATTCCCTGTTTTACTTTTCCACCAGAAAAATAAGACAGGGAATTGTATTATAAATCATCAAATAACGATAGTTGTTTGTATTTCTGCACATCGCATAATGCAACCAATGGTGCCCACAAATTTTCTTTAATCCCTGCATCAATCATAAATGTCTGTGCTTTTTCTCTGTCTCGATTTGAGAAAGCACTGATTTCCCATTTGACCTTATCCGTATTTATGTGTCTGATGATTGTACTCAGGTAAGGTGTATCAATGCCGGAAAATGAAAATCCAAATACATGGATTGTCTCAACTTCTCCAAGACTATTCCAAATAGAGTGATTTTCCGATATAATCTGTTCTACATCCTTTTGCAAAAAAGCTATTTGTGAGATCGCAACTTCTTGTGTCTGTTGTGTCATAAAATCGCTATGAGACGAATACCAATCTTGCAGTTCGTATTCATCTAAGTCTGCAGGAGGTTGTGGTTGTGCTATCTCCAGTTCCTCTTTCAACTCTGCATAATTCTTGCCATGTCCTAAAATAAGTTCGTCCTCTCCAACCATACCGTGTATATGCACAATCTGCTCATCTGGTATCCGATACAAATCCTCTAATGTCCGGGTATAATTGAAAGTTATGAATAAGGAGTTTTCTCTTTCAAGGTGGATCCGTTTTGTGCTGTCAGCTTTGTCAAGAGAAGCAATCCAGGCATTGAAAGTACGTTTTATGTGATATATTAAAGCCCCCAGTTCATTCTCAGCGGCAAATTCTGCAGCGTGGTAGTCTCTGTCTCGAAAATCATCGCTTGAGAAGTCTGGATAATTTTCAACCACAACATTTTCAACATAATCATAGAGGTCTATCTCTGAAAGCATGTTCTCAAAATCACTCCACCATTCGTGGGCTTCATCCTCATCTGTTGAAACGCCATATAAGTCACATAACTGTGAATATATGTCCGGCTCGTTCTCTTCAAGCCAGTTACGATAATTTGAATAGCTGCTGTTAATACTATGGTGAATGTCAAAACCATTCCCAATGATGTATAAATGCTTGAAATGCGTAGATATTGTTGTTGATGTCATTATCTATAGATTTGAGTTTGGGGCAAATTAGGGCAATTTGGGGCAAAGTTTGGGGCAATCGAGATTGGGGAACTATGGGGAACCGCATTAGTTCCCCATACTCAGCCGCACTCAAAATAATCGCACGCCAATACTAATCACATCAATACAATCTATTATTGTTGCAACAGTCCTTTACCTTTGTCGGTAAGACGGTATTTTTGCCGTGGATGATTCGGTTTATCAGGATACAGGGGAACAACCAATTCTTGCCTGATTGCAGGATAAAGGTAAAGCTCCAATAAATTGCCCTTGTCTTTTAAGCCGATTAAATCCATGATTTCTTTTGTAGAAAGTGTCCTGTCGGCAATTATTCCCACGATTTTTTCTACTTGTTCGCTAACTGTTGGGTAACTGTTGGGTAACTGTTGGGTAACTGTTGGGTCTTGCCCCACAGTTGTTCGAGTATAACGGAATATGACCCATATAAATCCGCTGTCGGCATGAAATTCTGGGTCGGGAATTCCTACTCGTCTGCATTCGTCAATCATCAATTTTATGCCTCGTCCCCAGCTTTCCAGAATCGTACTCTTATACAAAACATTAGCGATAATGGGATTATGAGGCCGGGAGTCATGCAAACTTAACAGGCGTTCCATTGACATGTCAGGAGGGAATGTTCCACTATTCGTAATCTCAATACGGTCATCATATATAGCAATGCTGACGGAACTTCCCGGATGGTGGTAAGAACGGTGTGCATAAGCATTGATGCAACATTCCCTCAATGCTTTATACGGGACGCTTAATTCTTCTTCACGGTGCAATCCTTCGATCTTTCCCGAGAGAGACAGGTGTTTGAAGAAGAATGCCATCGCTGCATCCAGCAGTTTAAAGATATTTCCTTGGATGCGTTGGTTATCCCAAAACTCTTCCTTGGTTGTCCCTTTGAAACGCGCCATCCGTAACAGACATTGTGGATAGCCGTAGCATTTATGTCCGAATAACACAGCCGCCGCATTGTTCAGTTTTCCGTTGTGTAACAGATCCATTTTCTCAAGAATGGTGGGAATATCCTCTGATATAGTGGTCTCAGGCAGACGTCCTCCCCTGATTCCTCCGCGGACAGCTCCCATGATGGCGTTCTCATCGAGATTTTCAATCAGAAGTTCCGGATTTACCACTGCTTCCCATCCATAATTGCCCCCACGTTGCATCAGAAGCTGATTATAGACTTCCTGCGGCATTATGGATGTCACGCTCTCGGTACGCTGGTAAGCCCGTCCTTTATAACAAAACGGACGGTCAAGGCTTGATTCATCCACATGGAATACAATGACTTTCTTTTCGCTGTCCGGTATTGGGACATAAGAGATCTGCACAGCCGTTATCGGCTCCAGACGATTGATTGCTTCCGCAATCTCCCGTTTCGTCTTGTCACTCACATCCTGACCGATAATCTTTCCCTTGTCCGTTACACCAAACATGACTGTTCCGCCTTTCCCGTTCAGAAAGGCGCAAAGAGTTTCCATTCCGCGTTCCAACTGACCGGTGGTCTCTTTGAACTCCACCTGCCCATTTTCCTTTTCGGATATCAGCTCTTTTACTATGTCGAGATTTTCAATATTCATATGAATTGGTAATATTATTTCTTATCAGCAAGTTCTTTGGGTATCACAATATCGTATGCGTTCACTTTCACTCCGCCTTTCGCAAAGCTCCGTGTGCCGGAGCCGAGGGATATGCGGGATAGGTCAAGTCTGGCAAACCAGCGGTGACGTGCCTTTTCAGCCATATACAGGAACATCCGTTTTACTTTCACTGAAGAGCTGCCTTCCAGTAGCTGTTGAACAAGAGAGGCTCTGAGGGAAGTAAGCATTTCCATAAGATAATACACATCCGTTAAATCATAACGGGAGGGTGAAAGCAGGATACATTCCATTATCGCTCTTTCCGGCGATGAGACTGTCAATGTCTGCCCCAGGTAATCCATTTGCTCTATCCCGGTGTCCCCGATTACTTTTGATGACACTTCTGCAAGGTTCATGTCAAGTTCTGCATCATTTAACCATTTGGGCAGCGGCGGTCGTATCGGAGAAAAGACAACGGCAGTCGGCTTCCCCATCGCAATGTAATGAGAAAAGCCTTTCAGCTCCAACGCAGATGCGGCACCTATGTGATATTTCAAATCGGCCTGTTTCTGATATGAAGCCAATATGCCGTAAAGCGATGGTGTATCTCCGGTGAATTGATATACACCTGTGGATATACGCTGTAACCACTCCGATTTCATATATTGGGAAATCTCACTTCTGCTGAAGCCTGATTTTTCCAGCCATGAAGTGAGCAATATCCCATTGGGAGGGGTTTGCTGACGCAATTTATTTATTTTAGTTCCCATTTGGAAATTATTTCGGTTACAAAATTAACATTAAAATAAATTTTAGCCAAAGATTTCTTCTGAAACTTCCACCTGAGGACGCATTTTTTTCGGATTATCGGACAAAATTGGACTTGCAAGTAGCGTATTTCCGCTCATTTCACTTTAGCGCATTCGATATGCGCCCGGAATAAAGTAAAACGATGAGAGGTTGTTCTTGGTGCTTCAGTGGTTAAAATGCTATATAATCATACTGTGATACAATCATACTCTATTTGCGATTGAATTTCGTTTAGAGTATGAAAGTAAGTTTGAAATCAGCGTCTTATACTAATTACGGTTAAGAAAATGAGATTTGTCTGGATATAATTTTCCTGCACATAATCTTCAATGTTACTTTGCATAAAAATTAAACTCAAACCCAATTAAACGCAAACGACAATGACACCGTATGTAATATTTGTCATCGTGCTGACGATAGCCTATATCATCTATTACGGCTACCATATCAGCAAGGACCTTTACGGCAAGAAAAACGAGAAAGAAACCTCGGTAGAGGAATTTGATGTCAGCGGGATGCAGGATGAAGTTGTGGCCACTCCGGTCAGGGAAAGTGGTGACGGATTCTCTCTCGGAGAAGAGACAGCCCAAGACAATGACCATTCAAGGATTGCCGCCACGGAAGTGGAAACCCCGTCAGGCGGCACAGGCCGTTTTGACAACCTTACAGACAATATGGACGAGACCGACGTGACGAGCGAGGGTGGTGTCTCGTTTGAAGAACTTGAACAGATGCTGTATGACAAGAAATCAGACATTGCTTTCCGTAAATCCACAGTCACTCATACCCGTGAGACATATTGACCTTACACGAGTGGTACTGACGGCAATCCTGTCCGTTTGCTGCCTGTCCGCTTCCGCCAAATGCGGCGGAGTGGATTACAGTTGGGGTGCGGACGGACTGGCGAAAGCCCATGACTTCGTGATTACCATGCTGCTGTATGTGGTGTATATCTGCTATGCGGTGGCCGGAATCGTGTCCGTCATCGCCAGTCTGCAGATTTACTTCAAGATAAATGCCGGAGAAGAGGGCTGGAAGAAAGAGATAATGATGGTGGTGGGAGCCATCCTGTTCATTATCGGAGCGACCATCGTGTTCCCCGCCTTCTTCGGCTACCGTGTATAATAGAGACTCAAATGCGCAAATGAGAAATAAGAGAACCGTAAAACAATTTTGAAACAAAACAGATGAACAAATTACAGAAAATCAAGAATTCCATCAAGAAATTCGTCACATCACCTCGATTCAACTCACTGGCAGTCATGTTGCTTGTCGGCACCGTTGCCTGTCTCGCCCAGAACACCGCAGGCAACTACGAAGCCGGTACTACGGCCCTGACCACGGTCAGTGAGGAAATCGCCAAGTATGTGCCCATCGTTGTCAAGCTCTGCTACGCCATCGCCGGCGTCGTGGCCGTCGTAGGTGCGATCAGCGTCTATATCGCCATGAACAACGAGGAGCAGGACGTGAAGAAGAAGATCATGATGGTGGTCGGAGCCTGCATCTTCCTGATTGCAGCAGCCCAGGCACTGCCTCTGTTCTTCGGTATCTCCTGACCTTATGGCAGAGAACGCAGACAACGGCTATACTGCTTACCCGGTTTTCAAGGGGCTTCAGAAGCCTCTTGAATTCCTGGGTATCCAGGGCCGCTACATTTACTGGGCTGCCGGAGCAGCGGGCGGTGCGATAGTCGGATTCATCATCGGTTACTGTGTGCTGGGCTTTCTCGCCGGACTTGTCGTACTGGTTGTGGCAGTCGGCACGGGAGCCGGCTTAATCATGGTAAAACAGCGCAAAGGGCTTCACACCAAGAAAACAGACAAAGGGATATTCGTTTACACCTGTTCAAAAAAGATTTGAAAAATGAGACACTGCGGATTGATATTGTTTCTTGCCTTGTTCCTTGCCGGATGTTCGGGGAACACCCGTAACGGGGACGCACTGTCCGCCCACCAAACGGCGGAAAAGGTAAAAGACAGTTGGTCGAAGATGTCCAAGCCCATTGAGATAGAGGTCACGGGGCGGACAAAAGACGAACTGGAAGCTATAGGCTCGCTTGCCGTATGGCTTGACGGCATGGAGGGCGGCAAAGCCGTGGAGTTCCGTTTCGACGGCAAGGTGTTCAAGCCCACTGTCCCTGTTCTGGCTGACAGCACGGTATTACCCCTTGTCTGTTATCCGTTCCTTCCGTCACTGCATCCGGCCGACACTGTTGCGGTCAGCCATCCGCTCGGCGAAAGACTCGCCGGACAGATCCAATCCGTGACACAGACAAATGACAAAACAAAGATTACAATGAAATTAGAAGAACTTACCGCACTGCTGCGCCTGATACTGAAAAGCGACAATATCAGTGACGTGATGCAGATTCTGGAGATACAGGGGGACTGCGTTTCAACAGCAGCCTTCCTGATTCCGCTTAAGGGGAAACTGGCCGGGACACGTGCCGATGCCGGCAATGTATGTTCTCCCAACAAGGATTGCCTGTTGAACAACGGCATCCCGCATGACTTCAACCTCATTCCTACGGAGGATTCTGGAGAAATACAGATATTCCTCAAAGTTAATGGGCAAAAGTTGTCCATATCCACCACGCTACCGCCTCTGAGACGAGGAAGCATCACCGAACTGCGCCTTCATGTCAGCGATGGCAAACTTTCCGTAGGCAGCAGCTGGGTAGATACCAAACATCCGTTTGAGAAACCGTCCGTTTCCGGCACGGACTCTGTCCGCATCGGGCATTTCCTGCAAAGGGATGGGACTCTGACCTCCAAATTCGATGAGAACACCCTTGCCTGGGTTATCCTGACAGATGGGCGACACGGCAAGGCCGTCGCCATGGATGATAACAGTACGAGCAACTGGTTCAGGAAAAAGTCTTTCCGAACCGGCCATATCTTCGATACGGCTGACGGCAAGTTGCGTGAGGGCTATTTCGGACAGCCGCAAGAGGATGAGGAACATATCGTGTTCAGTCCCCGAATCCGATATCCGGGCAGTTGTGCATTGGGATTCGACGACGGAGCCGCACTCACGCAGGGCATACTCCGCCATGCGGACAGCCATGCCCTTAAGAACTTCCAGGACAAGCGTGTGCTGCCGTCGGCCTACATACCGTCGCTTGCGGAGATGGCCCGGCTTGCCTACCATCTTGAAAAGCATAAGGACAGCATGCCTGCCTTTTTCAAGATGCCGGAAGGCATCTATGCCACCCCCAGCGAATCCGGCGAGGACACCTTTTATTCGATAGACATGACCGAATGGTTTGTCACCGCCTACAATTCCAAGGAGCACAGCGATATGAAAACGAGATTGTTTTACCTATTCTGAGCATCATGACCTGGTATGTGATACTGTTTTTCGCGGCTATCCTGATAGGGATGGCAATCTCGGTGGCCGCTTTCGGTACGGGAGGCAAACGCAAGCGCGTCTTCCGTGACATCTATTTCTCGGTGGAGGATAATGATGGCATCGGGGTCATCTACACCAAGACCGGCGAGTATTCCGCCATACTTGAAATAGAGAACCCCGTGCAAAAGTATTCTGCCGATGCAGACCGCTATTACGATTTCTGCCATCTGTTCTCGGCGGTGGTACAGACCCTTGGCGAGGGCTATGCCATACACAAGCAGGATGTGTTCTCCCGTCGTGGATTCGTGCAGGCGGACGCGAAAGAAAAGGAGTTCCTGTCAAGATCCTATTTTTCCTATTTTGAAGGCCGTCCCTATACCGATACACGCACCTGTCTCGTCATTACGCAGGAATCGAAGAAAGGGAAGCTGTATTCCTTCGACATGAAGAAATGGAAGGACTTCCTTGTGAAGATACGCAAGGTGAAGGACCAGTTGCGTGACGGAGGCATGAAGGTGAGGTTCTTGACGGCCGACGAATGTGACAGCTATGTTGACCGGTATTTCACGCTGGATTTCAACAGTCCGATTGTCACCATGAGCAATTTCAAGGTAGATGACGAGGGCATTGGCATGGGCGACCGCAAATGCCGCGTGTTCTCCCTTGTCGATGTGGATTGTGCCGGGCTTCCGTCCCTTGTCCGTCCTTTCACGAATGTGGAGGTGAACAACACAGGGATGCCACTTGACCTCATGTCCGCCATCGACAGCATCCCGGAAGCCGAGACTGTCATCTACAACCAGATGATTTTCATTCCCAACCAGAAGCGGGAACTTTCCGCCCTTGAAAAGAAGAAGAACCGTCACGCCTCCATCCCCAATCCGAGCAACCAGATTGCCGTGGAGGATATCAAGCAGGTGCAGGAAGTGGTGGCACGCGAGGGCAAGCAACTTGTATATACGCACTTCAACCTCGTTGTATGCTGTCCACGTAATGCGGATATGCAGAAGCCCGTGAACCATCTTGAAAACATGTTCGGGCGCATGGGCATCCATATCTCCAAGCGTGCCTACAACCAGCTTGAGCTGTTCGTGAACTCGTTTCCCGGCAACTGCTACAACATGGATCCCGAGTACGACCGCTTTCTTACCTTGTCGGACGCCGCCACCTGCCTTATGTATAAGGAGCATGTGCAGCGTAGCGAGGACACTCCGCTGAAGATATACTATACTGACCGGAAAGGGATGCCCGTAGCCATAGACATCACCGGCAAGGAGGGCAAGGTCAAGATGACCGACAACTCCAATTTCTTCTGTTTGGGGCCTTCGGGCAGCGGCAAGAGCTTCCACATGAACAGTGTTGTAAGACAGCTTCACGAGCAAGGAACGGATGTCGTGATGGTCGATACGGGAAACTCCTACGAGGGACTATGCGAGTATCTCGGCGGCAAGTACATCTCCTATACCGAGGAAAAGCCCATCACCATGAACCCGTTTAAGATTACCAAGGAAGAGATAAACATCGAGAAAATCAACTTCCTCAAGAATCTTATCCTGCAGATATGGAAAGGCTCGGAAGGTATTGTGACAAAGACGGAGGACAGGCTTATCGGACAGGCTATCGAGGAATACTACCGCAGTTACTTTACGGGTAAAATTGATGCGCCGCTTTCGTTCAACTCGTTTTTCGACTTCGCCGTCGTCCGCATCCCGGAAATTATCACCGAGAACGAACTGAAAGGCATTGATACGGCAGATCTCAATTACCAGCTTCGGGATTTCTATAAGGGCGGAAGCCACGAGACCACGCTGAACGAGAACATGGACAGCACCCTGTTTGATGAGACCTTTATCGTGTTCGAGATTGACGCAATCAAGGATGATGCCACGCTGTTCCCGATAGTCACGCTGATTATCATGGATGTTTTCCTGCAGAAGATGCGTCTGAAGAAGAACCGTAAGGTCCTTGTGATCGAAGAGGCGTGGAAAGCCATCGCCACCCCGCTCATGGCCGAATACATCAAGTACCTCTACAAGACGGCCCGTAAGTTCTGGGCTTCGGTCGGTGTCGTGACACAGGAGATACAGGACATCATCGGCAGTGAAATTGTGAAAGAGGCCATCATCAACAATTCCGATGTGGTGATGCTGCTCGACCAGAGCAAATTCCGTGAACGCTTCGACAATATCAAAGCCATCCTCGGACTCACCGATGTGGACTGCAAGAAGATTTTTACCATCAACAGGCTTGACAACAAGGAAGGACGCTCCTTCTTCCGCGAGGTGTTCATCCGCAGAGGTTCGACCAGCGGAGTGTATGGCGTGGAGGAATCGCACGAGTGCTACATGACCTATACCACCGAGCGTGCCGAGAAAGATGCCCTCAAACTCTACAAGTCGGAATTAGGGTGCAGTCATCAGGAGGCTATCGAAAGATATTGCCGTGACTGGGACAACTCCGGCATCGCCGCCCCGTTGGAATTTGCCAGACGGGTATATAAGGCCGGTCATGTGCTCAACTTGCCCGCAAGGAACGATAAAAATAACCCATAAAAAACATTCATTATGAACGAGAACAAACTTATCGAGGAATTTTGGCGCGATTGCGACAACAACAATTTCAGCAAGGAAGCCACCGTGCTGTTCTTCTACCTGCTTTACCGTCACAAGCGTGACCGCCAGGAAACGATCAGCATCAATCCGGCCGCATTGCTCAGTCTTGTCAGCGGTTACAGCGTTACGGCGATGAAATCCGCCAGTGAGGAATTGCAGTCACGCGGATATGTCGAGTACACACCCGCCAACGAGAGCTGTACTTCCGGAAAATACCGTTTCCTCAAGACGGGGACGGTGAAGAAAGGGAAATAAGAAACGACCAGTCAACAAGTATGCACCGCCTCCTGCTCATATTGACCGTACTGCTGGCTGTAGCGTCCGACGCTGCGGCCTCGGTGTGGTATTCCGTCAACTACGATAAGAAAACGGTGGCCGCCATGACCGCCGCTTTCGGCACGGAGACCGCGACGGAAATGTATTACAGCGAACAAGTCAGGAAGATACTTGACCGTTACAGTGCCGCCGAAGTCGCCACAGCCGGTATCTTCATGTCCAAGTACCTTGACCGCAAGGCACTGACCGACCTCGGTATCTGGAGCAGTGCAACGGAAAACTATTATTACCGCCGCATCTATTCACTGGTAAGCGCGAAAATCATGCCGAAGATATGGACTGTCGCCGGCATGATGCTTCGTTCACCACAGACTGCACTCTACTGGGGAAGCTACCTGTTCAAGGTCTGTCATGAGGTGGAAACGCTCTGCATGCAGTTCGAGTCCATCGTCACCAACAGCTCGCTGTCGTTCCGTGATGTGGTATTCCTGCAGATAGCCCCGCAGTTCCAACCGCTGTTTGACCTTGCCGGCAGTGGCAATGTGGACTGGAAGAGTTTTTTTGATGACCTCGGCAATATTCCCAACCATTTCAACAAGGAGAATCTTGAATCCGACATTGGCACCCTGTATGACATGGGAGTCAGCATCGCCGGAGCGGGAACCGAGAACATGATGGAGACCCTGCTCGGCGGCAGTTCGTTCAATGACATCGCCAAAGGAAATGTGGCGGCGATTGTGAACGCCGCGGAGAGCAGTTACGGATTCTACAAGTCCCTTGAGCAAAATCTTGGAGGCACCTTGCTCTCGATGGTCGGCGGACCGGAGAATGTCTCCCGACTTTTCAATATAGACAGTTACAACATGACTTCATGGATGACCGACTATCTCCGTGAGACTATGGGACAGTATTACACCCAGCGGTGGTACATCTACCGCCGGGACAGCGGCAGCGAGATACTCTGTGACTATATGCCTCCCACCGATGACAACAGCATCCTCTACGGCGGTGCCTGGACACGTTATAACACGACCGACGCGAATTTCTATCCCTCGTCGGCACAGACGGAGCAGATACTCTCCAATTCGGAGAGTTATGCCGGATGGTCGAGGGCGAAGGTGAAGCAGTTGAACGCATCTGGAGACGGGTACCTTTATAACCTGTCCTATTCCCGATACGCCTATATCCTGTCAAAGAAGAACAAACAGTACGCCAAAGCCTATGCCTATTCCATCCGCGCCACCAAAAGCTGGAACCGGACAGAAGAGGTCTATGAGGATGTCTTTGATTCCTATTCCATGGATCTGGGTATCTTCCAAAGACAGATGCAGGCACGGCTGTCGGAGTACAATGACAATGAAGAGGGATTCGTCTATTACATCGGTTCGGATGCCCGTAACTATTACCAGGCGACCGATGAAGCCAAGATGAAAGGCACGGAGAGCGTGATTATCTCCGTGACCTGCCATGACGGATTTACCATATCACAGGGAAGTACCCAGTATAAATGCCGCAGTTGCGGCGGTTCACTAAACGCCCATTCCAAGGAGTGCGCCATGCAGACCACGCTGACTGACAACAATCTTGACATGTCGGAGTTTGACCGCCTTGAGACAGAATACAACAACCGCATAGCGGAGCTTCAGACCCAGATAGATGTGCTCAACAGCGAGAACAGGACGCTGATAAAGCAGATTTCCACAGCTACAGTGGAGGAAGCGGCCGTGCTCCGCCAGCGGTACAATGCCAACAAGACCCGGATAGATGAGCTGACAAGGGAACAGGAAAGTGTCAGGAAACAGCTTGCTGACCTGCGGGCAGCGCGTGAGGATGCTGCCGGCGGCGAGGAAGTGCCTACTGATGACTATTACCGCATCCCAGCCATCATGAATGACTGCAAGACCGCTTTCGACCTCACCTGGCAGGGAGAGGAACACTGGGAGGGCTACAGCTACGTGCGTACCGCCACTTCCGGGAGCATGGATGCCGTCATCACGTTCAAGGCGACGCTGAGCATCGCCCGCAAACCGAAATATTTCCTCGGCATCAAGATACACAGGGCCATCATGCAGATAGAATGGACACTGACGGCGGATTACAGCAACACCCAGGTCGTGGATGTGATGCAACTCGACCCGAACAAGAGCGACCGGGAGAATGCCGCCGCCGTGAACAACCGCATCTCAGAGATTGCAAGGGATTATCCGTCCTGCACAATCAGCACCGAATACATCAAGAACGATCCGATGGAACAGGACAACAGCACGGACACCTACCACCTGCTGTGGTCGTCGGACCGGTTGGAGATTGCGCGTGATGTGGATAGCCGCCTGACACGCATCTATGCCGACCTCGTATGTCTGGAGAAGATGATGCACTATAAACTGTCTATCATTGATGTGTTGAAAAAGGCCGCTCCTTATGTCAATGACGAGCAAGGACGCAGACGCACGCTGCTTGACGAGAGTTTTGCCCGATGGATGAACAGGGCCGGAAGTAGAAATTACAAACCTATGGAAGAAACGACAGAATGAGAACACCTATCCACATATTGATGACGCTGCTGATGCTGGCCATGCCGGTCATTGCCAAGGCGCAGTTCGGTTTTGATGTAGGCTCGGTGGAAGCTTATATCTCAGACCACAAGAACCAGCGCAGCCTGCTTCTTGCCCGTGCCACACTGGAGCAGAGCAACAACCTCCTGCATGAGTACAGCGCGAAGGCCGCAGAAGACTACAAGGTGCTGAACTTCGACCTTGACAAATATACCAGGGCTTTCGATGTGATAGACGTGCTGTACCAGTCGTTGCGAACCTCCATGAACGTGTATTCCACCTACCAGACGGTCAGCGACCGCATCGGTGACTACAAGAAATTGCTGAGTGATTACAACTCCAAGGTGCTGAAGCGTAACAAACTCGCCCTTCAGGACACCATCATTATCCGGATAAGTCTCAGGTGCATCGACCGCATCTCGGCCGAAGGAAAGAGCCTGTACCGCTCGGTCAGCGACCTGGTGCTGTATGCTACCGGAGCCGCCGCCTGTTCGACATCCGATCTCATGCTTGTGTTGGAGAACATCAACACCAGTCTTGATAACATCAAGAAACTGCTCAATGCCGCCTATTTCGACACATGGAGGTATATCCAGGTGCGGATAGGCTATTGGAAAGAAAGTATTTACACACCCCGTTCACGGTCGCTTATCATCGAGGATGCTTTCGGACGATGGCGGCAGAGCGGGCTTAACCCATATAGAAACAAGAAATGAAACGGCTGATACTCTATCTGATGACAGGACTGTGCATGGTTTCGGCCACCGCACAGAACGTGACCTACAACCATGATGCCGCCAAACAGAACCAGTTTACCGTGGCGGAGATCGGTTCCGGCTCCCTTACTCCGGACTTGTACTACACCTTGCTGCACAGCAACTACAGGAAAACCGCTGCTGCGAAAAACAAGCTGTCGTTCCGCACGACGGTGGGGATTGCAGGTTACTGGCAGGTGGATGATGCGGAGAAACTAGACTCCGCTATGACTAAACGTGCCGAGATAGAGGCGTTGAACGTGGCTGACCGTACAGGCGGCGCACTGGATGTCGCATGGCTGGCGGAGGGTGACAAGCTCAACTCCAAGATGGCGGATTTCAAAAAGAATATCGACCGCATCCTGCAACTGGGTGGCACTCCCGGACAGCAGACGGTGTGGAAGGAATACTATAACGTGTTCAAATCGGCCATCAAAGCGACGCAGGAAGCCTATATGCCCAACTCGCAGCGCAAGAAACAGTATCTGAGCATCTATGCCGACGTGTCGCGCAAGAACGAGGAACTGGTACGCTATCTCGTCTATCTGTCTAACAGCAAGACGACCGCCTCGCTGCTGGCATCAGGCTATGAAAGGGAAAACAAGAATGCCGTGTATGCGGCGGAAGCACTGGCCCGGTGGCGCGATGCGTGCTGGAGTGCGATGGGAAACTGTGTCAATCAACCATAGAAACAGACAGATTCTGAAATAAATAACTAATAAACAACATTCAATGGCAGACAATATTCTTAGCGACTTTGGCATCAACCTGCTTGAGGAAGAGGTGGATGATGTGATTTTCCAGACCAACGAGTTCCTGTGCGATGCCACGTTCACAGGGTCACAAGGTCCTTTTTGGTGGATTCTTCAGATGTGCATGGCACTGGCTGCACTCTTTGCCATCGTGATGGCGGCTGGCATGGCTTATAAGATGATGGTAAAAAACGAACCGCTCGATGTGATGAAACTGTTCCGTCCCTTGGCGGTGGCCATCGTGATGACATGGTGGTATCCTCCTGCGGACACCGGGATGCACAACAGCGGCAGCAGCTGGTGTGTGCTTGACTTCCTCTCGTACATCCCCAATGCCATAGGCTCCTACACCCATGACCTGTATCAGGCGGAAGCCGCCCAGATCGGGGATAAGTTCGAGGAAGTGCAGCAGCTCATTTTCGTCCGTGACACACTCTATACAAGCTTGCAGGCACAGGCGGATGTGGCCCGTGCCGGTACGATGGATCCCGCACTGATAGAATCGACCATGGAACAGACCGGTGTCGATGAAGTTACCAACATGGAGAAGGATGCCAGCAAGTTATGGTTTACTTCACTGACCTCCGGTGCGGTGGTCTGCATAGACAAAATCGTGATGGTTATTGCGTTGATTGTCTTTAGAATAGGCTGGTGGGCAACCATCTATTGCCAGCAAATCCTGCTCGGTATGCTCACAATTTTCGGTCCGATACAGTGGGCGTTTTCACTCTTGCCCAAATGGGAAGGAGCCTGGGCGAAATGGATGATACGTTATCTGACGGTGCATTTCTATGGAGCCATGTTGTACTTCGTTGGGTTTTATGTGCTGTTGCTATTTGATATTGTGCTTTGCATACAGGTGGAGAACCTGACCGCCATTACCCAGAACGAGGCGACGATGGCAGCCTACCTGCAAAACTCCTTCTTCTCGGCAGGCTATCTGATGGCTGCAAGCATCGTTGCTTTGAAATGCCTGAATCTTGTGCCTGACTTGGCGGCATGGATGATTCCCGAAGGAGACACGGCTTTCAGTACGAGAAACTTCGGCGAGGGTGTGGCACAGCAGGCGAAGATGTCAACGACCGGCGCGATTTCATCCATGATGCGATAATATATAATAAGGTATAGGAAACCAATCAAATAAGCAAAACAATGGTCATTAAAAATTTAGAGAACAAGATCAAGCTCGTGATGATAATCTGCGCCCTGTTTCTGGCAGGTTGCGTTGTTATCAGCCTGTCGAGCATCTGGACAGCCCGCTCAATGGTAGTGGATGCCCAGCAGAAAATCTATGTGTTGGACGGCAATGTGCCCATCCTCGTGCAACGCACCACGATGGACGAGACCCTCGATGTGGAAGCCAAGAGCCATGTGGAGATGTATCATCATTACTTCTTCACCCTGGCCCCGGACGACAAATACATCAAATACACGCTTGACAAGGCGATGTACCTTGTGGATGAAACGGGACTTGCCCAGTATAACACCCTCAAGGAAAAAGGATTTTACAACAACATCATGGGCACCTCGGCGGTATGCTCGATATTCTGTGACAGCATCAACTTCAACAAGGAGAAGATGGAGTTCACCTACTATGGCAGACAGCGCATAGAACGCCGTACCTCCATCCTTACCCGAGAACTGGTGACCTCCGGGCAACTGAAACGAGTGCCGCGCACCGACAACAACCCCCATGGGCTGCTTATCGTGAACTGGCGCACCCTGCTGAACAAAGATATTGAACAGAAAACCAAAAACAGCTATTGATTATGGGATGGAAGAAACTGATACTCGGAGAGAAGATGCCGGACAAGAACGACCCCAAGTATGCCGAAAGATACGAGAAGGAGGTCAGTGCCGGTCGGAAATGGGCCAAGTTTCTGAAAATTGACAAGGCCGCCGGATATGCGCAATGCTTCGCTTGCAAATACCCCAAAGTGTTCCTCACGCTGGTATTCGGCATCGTCATCGGATGCCTGACGCTGAATATCTGCCGCATGGTACAGATATACAACCGTCCGAAAACCGAGCAGACGGTCACGGCGACACAACATCAGGAGGAGCTGTTGAGACAGAAACGTAACAAACAAATCATAAATATAGAGAGCAATGACGCTGAAAGAACTTACAAGCAGGATTGACTGGCGTGCGCCTAAATACAGGCTGCCGGCTATCCTTTATCCCTTACTGCTGATTGCCGGGTACCTCATTTTTGACGTATTCGATGTGGAACTGGCGGAAAAACCGTCCCACATGCAGACCACGGAGTACCTTAATCCGGAACTGCCGCAGGCGCAACTCCGCACCGACGAGATTGGCGGCAAGTATGAGAACATGGCCAAGTCATACGGCAAGATCCAGGACTATTCGGCCGTGGAGAACATCGACCGTGAACGCGGTGGCGATACGGAAGCATACGATTCCAAGTACACGGAACAAGACCTTGCCATGCTCGATGAAGAGGCAGAACGCCGTCTGCAGGAGATGCAGTCCCGGCTGGACAAGAGCCGTGAGCGCGGCATGGAGATGGCAAACGACTCCCTTGCCGAGCCGATGAGCGAGGATGAACGTCTCCGACGTGGCGCACAACGCCAGCAGGAAGCCCTCGACGAACTGAACAAGGCTTTGGCGGAAGCACGCCTGAACGGACAGAAAGGGCTTGAGGATGTAAAGGAACCCCAGGTACCTGCCGAGGAAACACCCAAGACAACAGGCAATGTGACGGAAAACGAGGATGCCGTCACGCAACCACCCGAAGATGCCGCCACACAATCCGTGGTAAAGGCCAAGAAGCCTAACTCCGCCTATTTCAATACCCTTGCGGAGAATGAGCCTGAGCCGAACCTTATCAAAGCGATTATCGACGAGGATGTGAAAGCCGTTGACGGTTCGCGTGTAAGGCTGCGTCTGCTCGACGAGGTGGAGATAAACGGTGTTGTCCTTGCCAAGGGATCGTACATGTACGCCACTATGAGTGGATTTGGGCAGCAGCGTGTGAAAGGCACGGTCAAAAGCCTTATGGTGGATGACGAACTCCTGAAGGTGAGCCTGACACTCTACGACACCGACGGCATGGAGGGGCTTTATGTGCCCAATTCCTCTTTCCGTGAGACCACCAAGGACATAGCATCCGGAGCAATGAGCAGCAATATGAGCATTAACAACGGCAGTTACGGCAATAACTTCACACAGTGGGGCATGCAGGCCATACAGAACGCCTACCAGCAGACCACTGGGGCTATCTCGAAAGCCATCCGCAAGAACAAAGTGAAACTCAAATATGGCACCTTTGTCTATCTGGTCAATAGCAGGGAAAACAACAAAAACAAGTAGGATGATGATACAGATTGACAACATCTATAACGAGGACTGCCTAAAGGGGATGGCACGGATAGCAGACAAAAGTGTCGATGCCGTCGTGTGCGACCTGCCTTATGGCATCCTGAACCGTCGCAATAAAAATGCCGGTTGGGACAGGCAGATACCGCTGGAACCTCTATGGGAACAATATCGGCGCATTATCAAGCCGGACAGTCCCGTCATCCTGTTCGGGCAAGGGATGTTCACTGCAAGACTGCTGATGTCGCAGTCTGAATTGTGGAGATACAACCTTGTCTGGTATAAGGACAGGGCCAGCGGTCATCTGAACGCCAACCGTATGCCGTTAAGGAAGCATGAAGACATCCTTGTGTTCTACGAGCATCTGCCCGTGTATCACCCGCAGATGGTTCCTTGCGATAAATCGCAGCGCAACCACGGACGGTGTACCAGTCAGGCATTTACCAACCGATGTTACGGCAACATGCGTATGACCGATGTCCGCATCGCCGATGACAAATACCCGACCTCTGTCATTCAGATTCCTAAAGAACATAAAACCGGGACTTTCTTCCACCCGACGCAGAAGCCCGTTGCCCTCGTGGAGTATCTTATAAGGACATACACTGACGAGGGAGATGTGGTGCTTGACAACTGCATCGGTTCGGGAACCACGGCGATAGCCGCCATCCGAAGCGGACGTCACTATATCGGCTTCGAGACCGATGTCGGTTATTGCCGGATAGCCGAGGAAAGGATAAAGGCCGAGAGACTCACGGAAACAACAAACGAAAAACAAGAATATCAACAATGAGAACAATGCTTTCAAAAATTCTTGCGGCATTCTTAATCACCGCCGCATTTCAGCCCATCAAAGCGCAGACCACCTATCAGGAAATGGAGCAGCTGACCGTCAATGAACAGGTGACGACCGTCATCACCGCCTCCGAACCGATACGTTTTGTGGACATATCCACAGATTTGGTTGCCGGCGACCAGCCCATCAACAACACCGTCCGTCTGAAACCCAAGGAAGCTGGGCATGAAGACGGCGAGGTACTTGCCATTGTCACCATCGTGACCGAACGCTACCGCACCCAGTACGCCCTGCTATATACCACACGACTGACGGAGGCCGTCACCAGCAAGGAGATAGAACTGTCGGAGCGAAACGCCTACCACAATCCCGCCGTGTCGATGTCCACAGAGGATATGTACCGCTATGCGCGTCAGATATGGACATCGCCTGCAAGGTTCCGTAACGTGGGCAGCAAGAAGCATCGCATGACCATGCGATTGAACAACATCTATTCGGCCGGCGATTACTTCTTCCTTGATTTTTCGGTGGAGAACCGCACCAACATCCGGTTTGACATTGACGAGGTAAGGCTCAAACTCTCCGACAAAAAAGTGTCGAAAGCCACGAACTCGCAGGTTGTGGAACTGAAGCCGGAGCTGATACTGGAACAGTCCCGGTCGTTCCTCCACGGTTACCGCAATGTGATTGTGGTGAAGAAACTTACTTTCCCAAACGACAAGGTGCTGACGGTGGAGCTGACGGAGAAACAGATTTCCGGACGCACCATATCCTTGAACATCGACTATGAGGATGTGCTGTCGGCCGACGGATTCAGCAACGCATTATTGAGGGAGGAATAAACCATGAAGAAGATACTGATGATTCTTGTCGCTGTGCTTGCCATATCATCCTCAGCTTTTGCCGGTGATCGTGACGGACGGGTGTCTTTGGGTATCGGTCTCTTGTATGAGAACGGTCTGGATGCTACTCTCAGCTATGAGCGTGAGAACGCCTATCACAATGCCTGGGAGTTTTTCGCCAACGGTTATCTCAAGTGGGATAAATGTGCCTCATGTGGCCATGTCTGCCCGGATTCTTTCTGGAAGAACTACCGTTCATGGAGCGTCGGTGTTGCCTACAAGCCATGCGTGGTCAGAGGTCGCAACCATTACGGCAGTTTTCGCTTCGGCGGTTCGCTCGGCTCGGACACCCACAAGGTGCTGGGCGGCATACATGCTGGGTATGAGCACAACTACCGGCTGCGTGGCGGTTGGCAGGTGTACTGGCAGGTGAAGTCAGACCTGATGATAAAAGGCAAAGACCTGTTCTGCACAGGCATCGTGTTAGGAGTCAAACTACCTGTAAAATAAGAAGTCATGAAAACCAATTATGTGAAAATACTGAACCGTATGAACAAGATAATCAATCGAGTCAATGCCCGTAAGCAGACGGAACTCCGTTCCAAAAGCAAGGGGCTGAAAGTGAAATGGAACCGGGCGTGGAAGATGTTACGATGTAACTACTTCTGTCTGTTTTCGCTTGTGCTGTCTGTGGCACTCGCATCCTGTGACGGGCATCACGAGATTATCGACACCTCGATGCAGGTAGGCCATGTGCTCTGTACCGACGGTCGTGTCATGCCTTTTGAGGAATGTGAGCGTCTGGATAAGGAGCCTATTGCCGTGGTGTTCCATCTCGGCTATGATGAAAAGACGGAAGGGAAAGGATATGCCGTGTATCTCCGCGATTTGTCGAACGAAGCCTTTGCCGACAGCGTGGGCGTGGCACAGGGAACATCCGCAGACCTGTACGCACATGACGGCAATGCCAACACCTACGAAATGTATGCCTGTAACGGCTGCGGTTCACCTGCTGCCAATGCCGTATTTGCGATGTGGCGTTACGGACAGAGTGCCTATATTCCCTCAGTGGCCCAGATGCGTCTGCTGTATGTAGCCAAGCCGTACATCAACCATATCATTGAGAGATGTGGCGGAGAGCCGTTGCCAGACGAGGCGGACGAAGTATGGTACTGGACATCCACAGAGGTGTCAGGACAGGAAACCTCGAAAGCCTGGCTCTATTCGCTCGGCAGCGGTGCTGTGCAGGAGACGCCCAAGCTTCAATCCCATAAAGTAAGACCCGTGGTAACATTGAACGACTAAAATGAAGAACAATATGAACATCATACATATCCTTTTCGGCATCGTACTGATATTGCTGGTGCTGATACAGACTTACAACTCCGTGAAGGCGGAATCCCATCGTCAGGAGTTACAACAGATTTGTGATTTCCTGCAATCACGGAAAGACACCATGGATTCCCTGCTCAGCCGCTTTGACGGCATCCTCGGTGACATGGCATCCGACAATGAGAGAAACACTGTCCTGAAAAACCATGCGACAGAGCTGGATAAACTTGTCAAAGAGCTCAGATATGAACAGTCTTGCCTTGAATCCGGGAACCGGTCAATGAAATCGAAACAGAAAAGGCTGCTGACCATCAAGGGAAAACTCATAAACGAGACCAACGAAATCAAGGAAAAGATACGGCAGAGGAAAAACACGATAGCGCAGCTTGAAATCAGGATTGACTCGTTGAAGAGAATTAAGGCGGGACTTGATATAGAAATAGACAATAGCCTTGGGAACGAGATGGACTGTCTCTCAGAACCAGTATCTGGTCTGAATATTCCGCCGTCTATTAAATCAATTCTGGACTCCCAAGGGATTACATGCATCGGCGAGTTGTCCAGTCTTGACAGGGATTACTTACAAGGCATCAGTGGTATCGGTACGATAAGTATCGACCGTATAGATGCAGCCCTTCAGGAAAAAGGTACGTACCTCGGTATGGATGCGGTCAAGGTCAACGGTCGCTGGTACAGGATTGAGGAAGAGCAGACTTCAGAACAGTCACAGGAATCAACACAGGAACAGACAACAGAGTAAACTATGGAAGAAACAAAAGAGATACAAGGACTTTACAAGATATTCCGTGCAGCGGTCTATATCTCGCTGCTGCTGGAATTTTTCGAGTATGCCGTCGATCCGGAGACCCTTGACCATTGGAACGGGGTACTCGTGGACATCCATGACCGTATCAAGACATGGTTCATCTACCATGACGGAAACCTGATATATGCCAAGGTGACGACCTTCCTTCTTATCTGCATCACCTGTGTGGGAACGCGCAACAAGAAACACCTTGAGATGGATGCCCGGAAGCAAGTGCTTTATCCGTTGCTCGGCGGTGTCGGTCTGGTCGTACTGTCCGTGTGGCTCTTCGGTTTCTCGATAATGCCGCGCATCTACACGCTGAAGGTAAACATCTGGCTTTACATGATACTGTCCGTTGTCGGTGCGGTGCTCATCCATATTGCTCTTGACAATATCTCAAAGTTTCTGAAGGAAGGACTGTTGAAAGACCGCTTCAACTTTGAGAATGAAAGTTTTGAGCAGGCAACCGAAGCGGTGGAGAACAAGTATTCGGTGAACATCCCCATGCGTTTCTATTACAAAGGGAAATTCCGCCGGGGCTGCGTGTCCGTTTCCAACCCTTTCAGAGGCACATGGGTCGTTGGCACTCCCGGCTCGGGCAAAACATTCAGTATCATCGAGCCGTTCATTCGTCAGCACTCCGCCAAAGGCTTCGCTATGGTGGTGTATGATTACAAGTTCCCTACCTTAGCCACCAAACTATACTATCACTATCTGAAAAACAAGCGACAGGGAAAGACACCGGCAAACTGCCAGTTCAATGTCATCAATTTCGTTGATGTGGAGTATTCCCGGCGTGTAAACCCGATACAGGCGAAATACATTCCGAACCTTGCAGCAGCCAGCGAGACCGCCGAGACCTTGCTTGAATCTTTGCAGAAGGGAAAGAAAGAAGGCGGTGGCGGTTCTGACCAGTTCTTCCAGACCTCGGCCGTGAACTTCCTTGCCGCTTGTATCTATTTCTTCGTGAACTATGAGAAAGAACCGTATGATTCCTCCGGCAGACAACTTTACGCTGACAAGGTGCAAGACCCGGTGACAAGGATATGGAAACCGACAGGCATCGTGCGTGAATACAAGGACGGTCCGGTGACAGAACCGGCCTATTGGCTTGGTAAATACAGCGATATGCCGCATATCCTCTCGTTTCTTAACCAAAGCTATCAGACCATCTTCGATGTGCTGCAGACCGACAACGAGGTGGCACCGTTGCTCGGTCCGTTCCAGACCGCTTTGCAGAATAAGGCGATGGAGCAGCTGGAGGGTATGATCGGTACGCTCCGTGTCTATACCTCACGTCTCGCTACCAAGGAATCGTATTGGATATTCCATCGTGATGGTGATGATTTCGATCTGAAGGTTAGCGACCCTAAGAACCCGTCGTATCTGCTGATAGCGAACGACCCCGAAATGGAGAGCATAATCGGAGCGTTGAACGCCCTTATCCTTAACCGCCTTGTCACGCGAGTGAATACCGGCCAGGGGAAGAATATCCCGGTGAGTATCATCGTCGATGAGTTGCCGACCCTGTACTTCCACAAAATAGATCGCCTTATCGGTACTGCCCGAAGCAATAAGGTAAGCGTAACGCTTGGTTTTCAGGAATTGCCGCAGTTGGAGGCCGACTATGGCAAAGTGGGCATGCAAAAGATCATCACGACTGTGGGAAATGTGGTGAGTGGTTCGGCAAGAAGCAAAGAAACGCTGGAATGGTTGTCGAATGACATCTTCGGAAAGGTGGTGCAGCTCAAGAGAGGCGTCACCATAGACCGTGACAAGACGAGTATCAACCTGAACGAAAACCTTGACAGCCTTGTGCCTGCAAGCAAAATATCGGATATGCCGACCGGCTGGATATGCGGACAGACGGCAAGGGATTTCGTCAAGACCAAGACTGGGCGCGGCGACAGCATGAATATACAGGAATCGGAAGAGTTCCAGACCACCAAATTCTTTTGCAAGACGGATTTCGACATGGCGGAGATAGCCAGGGAGGAAGCCGAATATGTGGAGCTGCCCAAGTTCTATACTTTCCCGTCGAAAGAAGAAAGGGAACGAGTGTTGTATAAGAACTTTCTTCGTGTGGGAATCGAAGTGAAGACGATGATAGCGGAAATACAACGGAGAGCCCATGCGAAATAAATTCAGAATACTTGTCATCGTCCTGTTTGTCTGTATCTGTATAGAGTCAGGTTCAGCCCAGCCTACGGTGCGGCGGCTCATGGAGCTGCCTCCGTTTGAGCGGGCTGTACTGATTATCAAACATTACGAGACACTTCATCGCCCGGAACACTGGCCGACCATTGGCTATGGTCATGTTGTCCAGCCGGGCGAATCATACCGTAAAGGCGTGCAACTCACTGAACGTCAGGCTGACGCCTTACTTAGAAAGGATTTACGGAAATTCTGCGCCCTGTATCGGTCATACGGGGCGGACAGCCTGTTGCTTGCCTGTCTGAGCTATAACTGTGGTCCGGCTCCAGTTCTTGGAGGAAAGGGATATAAGAAAAGTCGTCTGTTGCGTAGGATAGAAGCCGGTGACAGGAATATTCTGGCTGATTATCTTTCTTTTTGTCATTACAAAGGCAAGCATCATTCCGGGATTTGGCGTCGGCGATGGATAGAATATCAGTTGCTTTGTGCAGATTTGTAATGGATATAAATGATAACAACTGTATTGAAAAAGGCAGTCCAAGGCACATTCCACAATCAAAATTTCCACATTTTCACTGTTATGCCCCGGGCTGCCATAAATTAGTTTACATTCGTAATGTAATACAAAGGTACATAAATATAACGAATTATTTGCCCTCTCCTAATTAATTTATTAATTTTGTGCAGTAATTACATGTCGAATCATCTGAATCAGAGCTAAATGAATAAAAACAACCGTAAAGAACAGCTCTATCATGAAGCGTTTAAGCTGTTCCTATCCAAACCATTTGAAGCCGTAAGCATAGCTGATATAGAAAATGCTTCCGGCATGACGCGCGGTGCCATAACATATTATGCCAAAGACAAATTGGGCTTATTCTATTCCGTAGTAAAATACTATTTGGTTGATACGCAGAATTTGAAACAGAAAATCACTCAAACGGAATTTGATTCACTGAAAGATTTTATAGAGGCTTATGTGAATGGCTGTCAAGAGACTATGAATCGTTTTAACGATGTAGGCAAAAACGTGCAAAATGCAAGTAGAGCATATATGTCATTGATTTTGCAAATATGCAAATATTTCCCAGATTTACACTCTCAGTACCTTGAAAACAGGAATCAGGAGGTTATAATTTGGATTGGAGTGTTGCAAAAAGCCATTGAACATAAGGAAATAAAGAGCGATATTGATATAATGAATACTGCTCGTAATTTTATGAACCTCTTTTATGGACAATCATATATAGACTCATTGTCTGTCGGATTGAACACAGTTGAACTGAGAATGCAGTTGATGAATCTCTATAAGTTACTCAGGATTTAGATTTTAATTACGGAAATATTTCTCTAATTCATAAAAATGCCATACCTTTGCCAAAAAGATAACAAGTATTATGTAATTTATGAGTTTAGAAGTATTTATTACCAAAACCTCTTCATACTTCCCGAACAATCCGGTAGGGAATGATGAAATGGAAGAGTATCTTGGGCTGATTGATGGCCACCCGTCACGTGTGAAATCCATTATCCTGCGTCAGAACGGCATAAAAACCAGGTATTATGCCTTGGATAAAAAGCATCGGATTACACATACGAATGTTGAGCTTGCCAGTTCAGCCATTAACAAATTGTTTATAAGCGAAGACGAAAAACACAAAGTACAGTTTCTGTCATGCGCGACATCAATGCCGGATCAGTTAATTCCTTCCCATGCGTCAATGGTTCATGGAGCAACATTTGACCACTCCTTAGAAACAGCATCATTGTCTGGTGTTTGCATGACAAGCCTTATGGCACTTAAGACGGCATGGATGTCCGTCCTCTCAGGGAATAGTGACAATGCCGTCTGTGCTGCGTCAGAGCTGATTTCCCCGACCATGCTATCACGCTTCTTTAAGGAAGAGATGGAGAGCAAACATTTAATAGAAGAACATCCACATCTCGCTTTTGAGAAAGATTTTCTTCGCTTCATGCTTTCAGATGGTTCCGCTGCACTTCTTCTAAAAAATGTTCCTGACGGAGAAATCAATCTGTCAATAGACTGGATTCATACATTTTCGTATGCGAACCGTCAACCGGCCTGTATGTATATGTGGGCTGATAAAAACGATGATGGCAGTCTGACCGGATGGAAATCATTTGATGGTCGTGAGCTTGGGAACAAATCTATATGGAGTCTCAAACAGGACGTTCGCCAACTCAATGAATATGGAATACCGTATTTTGTAGATGCCGTTGAAGCGGCCTTTGCAAAAGGTGGAATTGATCCAGGCGAAATAACCTATGTTATTCCACATATCTCATCCATGTATTTCTACAAGCGACTTGACGAGGAACTACAAAAGCGAGATATTCAACTGCCGACCGACAAATGGTTTACGAATCTTACTTGGGTGGGGAATGTCGGCTCGGTATCACCTTTTGCCGCACTTGATGAACTAATCAGGACAAAACCGCTAAAAAAAGGAGACAAAATCGTGCTTTTAGTCCCAGAAAGCGGTAGATTTTCGTATGGAGTGGCCTTATTAAGCTGTATTTGATATATTATTTAAAAAATATTTGTTACCTTTGCAGCTGTAAAATAAGAATTTAAGGGTTCATATTTGTCTTTCTCTGTGAAAATGTGGAAGTTTTTAACTATGGAAGCAGATAGGTATGATGACTCTTCGTACATAAAAGTACGGGGGCGTTATGTCTTTTCCATAGGGTATCCACAACCTTCACAGTAAGACGTAATAGTTCCCGTACCCTTTTTATGTATGAACAAGCCACGGCCACAGACCCAACAGAACCGAATAGACATTCTAAAGCAATGTTATCGCCTAATGGCTCAGGGCACATGGGATGCCATATCAGTCACTGAGCTGGAGAAGAATATCTCTCAAACGAGAGGTGCGATATTCTATTTCAATAAGAACAAGAAAGATTTGTTCTTGAATATGATTGATGAATTGTTCTTTCCGGTGTTTGTGTTATCTGATGAAGAAAAAACGAGATTGTCTGCGTGTTCCGTGTCTCAGTTTCATGCAACCTATAAAACTCCATTTGACAGACTTAAAGAAGATTTATCCTACAACTATTGCTTGCCTAATGCAGCACAAGCTGTATTCAATATAATTGTCCAGGCACAGAAACATTATGCAGGCTTCAGTATCATGCTAAAGAAGGCTATGGATAATGAATTAACTTTTATAGATGAACTGACTGGTGCTTCCAATCACGAGTTGTTGAGTTATAACAACTTCATGACACAAAACATTGGGAATCTATTTGTGGATTCATTAGAGGTATTTCAAGAGGATAAGACCTTTCAGGTGCAGAATGCCTTATAGTCGGAAATAATTGCACTAATTCCAACCAAATTTCAATGACAGAAATATTATAGTTGTTGAAGTAGCATTTCAATGTTGATGTTTCAGTGAAGTTTTTTCTGCAAACTGGGAAAACGAGTTGCTTTAGAGATAAAGATAGTAAACATGTCAGATTCTTCTCCAATTCTCTGGAAAGGAAATTGTTGGAAAGGGATAAAACCAATGCCTTTGCAATCTATGAATCCGCTACACTCCCCGTAGGACAGCGAACCAAAACGGATTTTTTATTTTATATACTTGAGATTTGCAAATGCAAGTTCTAAAAGGTAGAAATAACAACCTACAAATATAGACAACTTAATAATCCCGGATTCATCACCTACAACTTGGTTAGGCGATAAATCCGGATTATGATGCATAAGGTGCGAAATTACATCAATAAAATATGTTGTAAGATGCTTTCTCCTTGTGAATGAGGATAAGGTATGAAACATACCACTAATAATAATATCAGTAATATGGCAATGATTATTACTGTACCCCATCTAACAAGCGATGAAGGAATCTCGCCTAAAAGATTGCGGACCTTTTCTGAACGCAGTTCTATATCACTATTCAGATTCTTGCGAATTGTATCATTCTCTTTCATGTCATAATTTTTATATTGTTGATATTAAGCTTTTCAATTTCCAAGTTCAAGCTGATTCTTGACCAAATTATAATATGGACCTCTCTTTTCAATGAGCGAAGTATGATTTCCAATTTCAACGATTTTTCCACCGTCAATAACAATAATTTGGTCAGCGTTTCTAACTGTAGATAGCCTATGCGCAACCACCACAACAGTGCGGCCTCTGTAAAATTCATTGAGGTTCTCAACAATAGCTCTCTCGTTTTTAGCATCAAGAGCATTTGTGGCTTCATCTAAGAATATATATGAAGGATTCTTATAGACAGCACGGGCTATGAGGATGCGCTGCTTTTGTCCTTGACTTAACCCGATACCATCCCTACCGATTTGTGTATTATACTTCATTGGAAGCATCATTATATAGTCATGGATATTTGCTATTCGAGCGGACTGTTCCAAACGTTTTACATCCACTTCTCCATCATCCACCGCGATATTTCTTGCTATTGTTTCTGAAAAAATCACGCCATCTTGCATGACTACGCCACACTGCCTACGCCACCATTTGAGATTGTAATCACACAAATCTGTTTTACCAATGTATATGGCACCATTCATAACAGGATAATAACCTAATAGCAACTTTATCAAAGTAGTTTTTCCACTGCCTGATGCGCCTACTATTGCAGTTACTTTTGATTCTGGTATAGTAATGCTTATATTGTCAAGAGTTAAACGGGAGCTATGTTTATTATACTTAAAGTTTACATGATCAAAATTCAATGAATTGGATGTATTTCGGCAGATAGTTAATTGTTTTCCAACATCCTCTTCATTCTCCATGTCATGTATTTCATTAATTCGCGACAAACTAATCTTTACATCTTGTAAGGAGTATAAGAAATTCATTAGTTGCTCTACTGGACTATTTAATTGTCCTATTATGTATTCTATGGCAAGCATCATTCCTAAAGTCAGACTCCCTTGAATTACCGAAGTTGCAGCCACCACCGTTATGACAATGTTTTTAATTTCATTTATAAAAATGCTTCCTGCCTCTTGGCTTTGCTGAAGCTTTAGACTTTTCATTTGAATTTTAAACAAGTCTGCTTGAATATCCTCCCACTCCCAACGACGACGCTGTTCGCAATCCTGCAATTTGATTTCCTGAATGGCCGTTATAAATTGATATGTTTTATTATTGTTTTCCGATTGCTTTTCAAATAATTCATAATCAAGACTTCTTCGTTTTTTCAAAAATGTGATTATCCAAATTGCATAAATAATACTTGACAAAACGAAAATTGAAAATATTAGCACATTATAATAGAACAATACACAGCTAAATACGGCAAAGCTGAACACAGAGAATGTAACACTTAACATTTGAGTAGTGAGAAACTTTTCTACTCTACTATGGTCATTCATCCGTTGCATCAAATCTCCTATTAACTTAGTGTCAAAAAAAGACATAGGAAGCTTTAATAGTTTTATAAAAAAGTCGGAAAGCAAAGAAATGTTTATTCTCATACTAATATGCAGTAAAAGCCAACGACGTATAAAATCAATTGCGGTTCGACTGATAGTTAGCATAAGCTGCCCTAATAAAACAAGATAAATAAAGCCAAGATCTTTATTTGTAATACCTAAATCCACAATGGATTGTGTCAAAAACGGAAAAATCAGTTGCAATAAACAACCTATCATGGTCCCTATAACAATCTGTCCCCAATACCGGTTATAGCGACGTACATAACTAAACAAAAGTCCAAAAGAGTGCTTTTGTTTTACTGTATCATCTTTTTGTTGATAGAAAGCATTTGTGGGTTGCAAAAACATGACAATTCCTTTCTCTATACCCTGTGAACAGGTACTAAGCCAATGGTCCTCAAATTCTTCTCGTGAATATTTCATCAACCCCTTTCCTGGATCTGCAATATAAAAACGATTCTTCTTTACCTTATTCAGAACTACATAGTGATTCTGATTCCAATGAAGAATACATGGCAAAGGAGCATTTTCTAATTGTTCAACCGAAATTCGTCCGCATGTGTTTTGTAATCCCAACTGGGTTGCAGCTTCACTAATGCCTAACAATGATACCCCTTCATTCGTGACATAGCAATATTTGGAAAGGGTTTCGATTGAAAACTCCTTTCCATAATATTTGCATATTATCCGCAAGCATGTGATTCCGCATTGCATCGTGTCATGCTGATGGTAAAAAGGGAATTTGATCATAATCTGTCAATTTCTTGTTTTATTGAAGTCTTTCCACGATATTTCGTCTTAATTTGGTTCAGGCGATAAATAATACTGATGGAATAGTTCCACAAACAATAATCCTCTGTTTGCCGAAAATGAATATTCTTCATTTTCTCAGTCTCTTTAAACTTCATCGTATGGAATATATCCTGCGCCTGAAGACTCACACTTAACTTGCCATCAAAAAAGCTTTTCTGCACACCCATATTTAGCATTTGGTATGGCTTAAATGTGACTGCTCCCTGATTGCCGCCGCTATTAAAATAATAATAAACAGAAATCAAATAGGATTTTGGTAATTGAAAATACTGATTAGCAACAACATAAATCTGCGGTTTATTATATGACATCTTTTCTCCAAGGTATTCGCTATAGAAAAAAGGCTGTGTTATTCCCAATGATAACGATGGTTTCCACCATGCTATATTCTTTTGTAAAGTAAAGTAGGCCTTAAAATACTGAATCTTGTCATAATTGGCATAAGAACTGATAATCTGATTTTGTTTGTCGTCAGAAACATAAAAGTCAGTTGAGATAAAGTCTTTCACATAAGTATAACTTGCAGAGAGACTGAAAATCTTATATCCTGTGCTCAATTGAATGATGTACGAATTCGACGGTTTCAATAACGGATTTCCGCATTGATACATGAATTCATTTGAATAGTAGCTGGAATTGCTCAATTGCCTGAATGTGGGACGAGTTGTTCGTGATGAAAACGACAAACTGTTTGCCCATCCGCTTTTATTATAAGACACAGACAAAGATGGATAAATATTTCTATAATGACGATGTACATCCCCATTTCTATCAATATAATTGAGATAATCAGAAGCAAGATCTTCGTAGCGAACACCTCCGTTAATCATTACGGCACCAAGGTTTGCCATAATCTCCGCATAAGCGGCATACTTGTCTTCTTTGTTTTTATAGTCTGAAGGTGGAGTGTTCTCTGAATCACAAGTCAGAATGCCGTTCCCACTTATGTGATTATATTCAAAACCCCATGACAAACCTATCTTATCATTAAATTTATAATCAAAGGCCAATTTCCCTGCATATATATCAAGGGCATTATTTCCATTACTAATTGTCATATCTGAAATATCGGCAGTCGTTTCGTCCGTTTCTTGATGGTATTTATTTTTGTTATTGGCATAATCCAAGTTAAGCTCTGTTGAGAACCGTTCACCCCATTTCCCGTTATGAAAAAGGTTTAGATGGTTATAATGCGTCCTATTCGAATAATTATTGAAGATGTCTGTATTTTGCATAGCCTCTTCGTTCAAGAAATAATCAAGTATGGAGTTACGTCGTTCTTTGTCTGTGTTATCCGACGCATTCCATTCAATACCGATATTATGCTTGTCATTGATTTCATAATCTATCCCCAATTGCCAGTCGTGGCTTGTGAGATGTCCTTTAGCAGTTTGATCTTGAGCATAACGATGAATGTTTTCTCCCAAAAATAATTCTTTGGTTTGTGGCAGCAGGGATTGGTTTCTGGTATTGTCATAGCTATAATTGGCAGAAATACTAAGCCCTTTGTACTTGTAGCCCAATTTCATGTCTCCACCAAAACTTGACTGGTCATTTTGTTTGAATTTTCCTCCAACCTGTAGATTCAATCCGTCCTCTCTTTTTAGTGTGATGATTTTCAACACAGCTTTTCCTTCTGCATCATATTTTGCTCCCGGATTGCTGATTAGTTCAACACTTTTGATGTCTTTAGGTGCAAGCTGTTCCAGCTCCGCCTGACTTTGTATTTTTCTATTATTTACATAAATAACAGGAGCACCCAAACCAAAAACTTGAAATCCGCCATTAGCAGTCTTTACAATACCTGGAAGTTGGGCTATAAGTTCTGACATTGCATGTGTTTGACTCAATACAGAACCGGCAACATCAGTTATCATTGATCCATTTTTTTGTTTGAATAACGGTTTGCTTGCGGTTACAGTAACATCCGACAACATGGTAGCCTTTGTCTTCATTGTGAGAATTCCAACATTATCTGTTGCCTCTGTTATTGTTAAACACAAATCCTCATAGCCAATGCATGACAGTTTCAAAAGATTCCCTTTCTGTTCTGTATTCTCAAGTTTAAACTCACCTTTTTCACTTGTTATGCAGCCTGCAACAAAAGAAGAGTCAGTTGAATTTATCAATACAACATTTGCATATCCAACAGGATTTTGCCCTTCATCCATTACTTGTCCTGTAATAGTCTGTGCGTATGCAATATAAATATTGCAGAATACGGTTAATATGATAAATAATAGTCGCATTTTAAATCTTATTTAGTTACTTTTTCCTTCATATAATTAATCTCCATCAATGACAGAAAGTCATCTTCATTGATTGGACATGGATCATATGGTACATTATAATGTTTCTGATTATATCTCCTTACAATACAACCACCATCGCATATAGGCATAAAGACACAGTCCTTACATTTTGCGTCTGAAAACATATCCGCACCCACGGTATATGAAGGCAATATGTAATTGGATAGTTTCCCATCGAAAACATTACTTACAATCCTTTCTTTTTTGCCAACATCTACCCAACACTTATATATTTCCCCTGAAGGACCTATCACATAAGAGTTCGTACAAGAAGCTGTACATCCTCCTATTTGTGGTTGGGTAGAGATATCAATGTCTTTAATACCATAAGTTTCATATAGTGAACGTGCGAATGATATTTTTCCCTTATCCGCCAAACATGCAACCTTACATGAATTATTTACATCATTGACAAAAGCTACATTAATTGAATAGTTTTTATTTCCCCATCTCTCTTTTAATTCCTTATATAAAGCAGGGAAAGTGTCTTTATTCTGCGAATGAAGATTTACCCGGAGTATCACTTGACAATTTGGCATATATTGAAAAACATTTTCGATATTCTGCATGATTGTATCATAAGTAGGTTTCCCGGACTTGTGAATTCTACTTTTATTATGGTATTCCTTATTTCCATCTACGGTAATTTGGATTTTTTGTAAATTACAATCGTTTAGAAACTTACATTTATACTCATCCAATAAAAAAGCATTAGTAACCATTGAATGAGAACGCAATGATAAGGATTTATCATTATGTATTCTATTCAAAAATGATGCAATTTTGTCAAAAGCAATTAAAGGCTCGCCTCCATGCCAACACAAATCAATACAGTTTTGTCCTTTCTTTTTAATAAAGGAATATACTGCATCAAGCACTTCTTCTGTAATTGTTGTTTTAGGCAGATTGTCTTCATAACAATAAGGACATCTAAAATTACAAGAGAAAGTGGGTACCAATACGATGCCAAGATGATTTTGGGCAAATGCTTGTTTATATCTTAGAAACTTTTTTAATTCATAATAATCGTCGTCTTCATTTTGACCAACAAAAACTTTCCCATTAATTAGTTGAACTAAGATTTCAGGACTTAAATCTAATGTATCTACTTCAAAGTCTTTCAATATCGATAGTTCCGTTATCTTTGAGAAAAGCTCTGATGACAAGGATATGAAAAATTTAGTCCGCGTATTAAATAACAACGCACCATACTTTTCAGAGTTTCTTAAATAATTATATCTGGAATATCTCATATTTGTTTTTTTTAAGGGTGCGACAGTGATTAAACCGTCGCACCCCAATAATTAGTCCTTGTTATCGTTAAAACACAGTAAGCATCATGGTGGCTTTTTCTGGGTTTGTTGGAACCTCAACGATACCGTCACCTTTGCACTCAACCTTTATAGGTTCATTGCCTCCAAAGATTGACTCCAACTCTGAGTTCAATACATCTTCAAAAGATGTCAATGTTCTAATATCCATAATACATTATTTTTTTGTTAAAACACAGTCAGCATTGTGCTGGCTTTTTCCGGGTTTGTTGGAAGTTTTACAACTCCGTCACCTTTACACACTACTTCTACAGGTTCGTTACCGCCGTAGATACTTTCCAGTTCAGACGTCAATACATCCTCTGCTGCAATCAATGATTTAATATCCATTGTTGTTCTTTTTTTATTGTACTTACTCTATAAGCTTTTCAGTTTCCGCTCCTTTGAACAGTTTGGTCTGTGGGATTATTGTCGACTTTAATCTTTCGTGTTATAAATTCTATCTTTAAAAAGAACTTTTGTTGAATCGCAGTATATCACACTCTCGGGCACGAAGAAGTCACTTTGAGAGATGGATTTTAATTTATTATTAACGAATAGTAGTTTCGTTGATACTATAAATTCACAATTAGCTACCGGCTTGGGTGATTTGTATGACAAAACCACTATAGTATCATTGTCTGAAATCTGAGCATCGAACGAAAACGGTTGCCCGTATTTGGTTAGAACAGATTCTTTATCCATTCCAATATTCAGTTCTCCAATAGAGATAGATGCAGATGCACTATTCCTATATACACTACATGATGCCAACCCAATTACAGCAATAATAACCAAGCTCAATATTCGCATATTAATCGACTTTGACATAGCCATTAGAATTTGAAATCATCTCATCGGTAATTTGTATCTTTCTACTTGCTGATTTCGTTCCATTGATTGGAGTCAATGTTAAAAATGCATCTGATTCTTGAACATCAACACCTTTCCAAATACCCCTAATATTAATCTTTCTACCAGAAACCGTTCCTACGCATACAGCACAATATTCTACGTCCATTGTATATTTTGATAGAGTCAATGTCATTTGTGCTATGTAATTTGAAGGCACTGTGATTGGATAGGTTCTGTTGATAGAAACACTATGCTCTTCTGTTTCGCCATAAGTAAAATCCTGTCCCTCTGAAACTGAGGTGCTTATTTCTCCATTAGCAATAAACGGAACTCTAACTTTGAACTTAGTGGTTACATTAACATTATAGGATGTCCTTTTATTAAAAGATGACGTTTCTCTATAGCTGTCAGAAATCGTAAAAGTATGATTCTGATCTATTGGACCATTATTGGTAAATTTATCCGAAAAAATCACATCCGGTATGTTGGATAATGTTGATGCATTAGTATCAAATGTGACACTTTCAATTTTAAAATCTTCTACGGGTATAATCGAAAACTCCTGTCGTGGTAATTTTGCATATTTTTCTAAAGACACCTTTGAATCCTTTGCCGTAATCACACTATAATAAACATCATACAAAGATCCACTATTGCCCTGCCGTGGGTAATCTTGATTTTCAATGATGAATGATTCATTTGAATATTCACCATAACGAATATCCCAAGATGCACCAAAAGTAGATGTGTTACTAGATGGTTTAGCATACACAACTTTTACATCAGGGTTACTGGAATAAGCTCCAAGACTGATAGGTGTATTGGTCTTTTTTGAATATATCAAATATGGTATTCCTGTGTAAGCCGGTAAAGTTTTAATGTAAAATTGTTGAGATACATCATTGTTTTTATAATTCTCAAAAGTCAGTTCCTTGCCTTCTCCGCTAACATCAAGAAAATGTTTTGTAGAAGTATTACCTTTAATCTGTAAATAAATAGGAATCTGATCTAATTGGTGAAGTTCTTCATACAAATCTGAGTTTGAAGATGTAGAACGTGTTTTGACCTGCAACTTTCGCATCGTTACACTATCTCCTTCCAATGGGATGATGGAATCAAGTTCACAAGATTTGATCAAACTTGCACCGTACTTAGTTGACAATAAGTCTTGTGAATTTACTTCAGATTCTGAGATTGGTAAATCTTCATCAGAACATGCAGAGATAAAGCAGCATATAGCCACAAAACCGAGTAGTGAAAGAATTTTCTTCATATACATATAATTTTAATGTTATTTGAACGCCAGTTTATTAAACCGATAGATTTGTTTATGTAAAGTCTTATGATGACTTGCTCTATATTGTTATGCAACCAATAGCAACCCAATTATCACATTCTATACTGATGGAAAGTCGTCCATTATAACCTTCCGGAATATCCAATGTGGTATTAGTAATTGAAGAATAGGCAATAATATTTCCATTCTCATCACATAGGTATATTTGTACATCAATATCCGTTGAACCGGAAATCTCTATTTGACGTAATTCGTCGTCATAATATACATCAATAGGGATTCTCATAGGAGAACGATGAACTGTTGTGTTTTTGCCTTCGTGACCATACTTGTAAAAGTCCATATAGACTCCAGATTTTTCGGCATTGGCTTGAAGACATCCAATAATAATTAAAACTCCGAGGAGTGAGAGTAACTTTTTCATTGTTATTGCTTTAATTGATTAAACTGATGCAAAATTACTGTAGAAAAAGTTTTCAACCAAGGGTAAAAGTTTGACAGTCAAACTTTTTTATTATGCTGATAATCAATATATTATAAACGGGGGCGATTGATTTCTGCACAGGAGTGTCAAAAGTTTGACGGTTGGAGACAATCGGTCTATAAACGCTAATTAATTACAGTACCCAAGAATTATATCTTATTGTTCTCAAATCCTCCAAAAGAATAAATTACGAACTATACTTTTCTCATGAGAACAAAATACCGGACTTACTCTATCGTTAAACGAAAATAGTATGAACAGCGAAAAAGCTCATGATTTTCAGATTCCGTTCAAGCGGATAAAGGGTCAGGATGCTCGTCATAGAAAAGACAATAGTATGCAACATACAAAACAATATCGTATCATTTATTTGGGTTTAATTATGAGGTTCGAGAACTTATGCTCCTTAGTCCTTTATTGATGGTTTCAACTATATAATGGCGTAAAGATACTATAATCTTTATTTTCAAGCAATAATAAAAGTTTGACGCAGCAATTTTATATTATACTGAATGATAGTATATTACCAATAACAAATAGACCACTTTCTACACACTTGCCAGTTTGACACTTTGAATTATATATAGGGACAAACTACAAAAACAGTCCATTTACCAGATTGGGTAGATAGACTGTTCGGAATATGTGAAGTGATTATCTGATAGAACTACAGTTGTTTCATAAGTTTTCTAATGTAAATACCAATGTTGGTCTGATGTTCATCAATATCAAGTTTCTTACGTACATCACTGCTAATATGGTAATGCCTTTTTAGCTGCATATATTCACCAACTTCCTTTCCACGGAGTCCAATCGCATAAAGACATACATAATTTATCTCTGATTCACTAAGACCATGTTGTTCAAGGTATTCAATAAATTTAGGATGGGAAGCTTTAAAAGCAAGACGAGTGGTATTCATGAACTCGTCCTTATCTTGAATAATTTGATCTTTCCAAGTGCCATACGGTTCTGCGTATGAGTCATTATCTGTGATACGTGAAGCCAATAACCCATTCAACATTTCTATCCTTATTTTGATAGCATCTTCAATAGGTTTGGCTAAATCTTTTTGTTTTTCCAATACTTCTTTAAGACTTTCACTTTCATTCTCAAGTTGTACAATTTTGAGTCGAAGGTTTTCTGCGGCCAAAGATTGACGTTCACACTCTAATTGAGCAGCTTGTTTCTCAAGAACAGCATTATGCCTCTCCAATTCGAGCTTTTCATTTGCTTGTTGAAGATTATGCCTTTCCAGTTCAACTTGACGACTTCTCAATTCAAGGTTTTCATTTTCTCTTTTAAGATTCTCCTGTTCCAGTTGTAATCTTTGTTTTTCTTGGGTGTCTAACAAGCTTTTAGCCTTTCCTAGCCTATAGCGATAGTAAACATATCCGATGATAATCAGCAATACAAAAACAATACATAGACTTAACCAAATAATTTTATCAACTCTTTGTTTTCCATCAAATTAACTTTCTCCATTTCATGGCGTTCTTGGGCAAACAGCAGATCACGAGAAAAGATATTCATATGAATAGAGTCAATGGTGGTCGAAAACTGCCGATATGCCGTTAATGCTCCAGCAATATCACCTTGTAATTCCAAAATGTCAGATTGAATTGCTAGATATTTCAAAGAAGTTCTCACTTTTGAAGTAGAGTCTATTGAATCCATAAAACGGTTGGCATTAGAAGAATCACCTATTTTGCAATATGCCTCTACAATATCTAATTTAGTCTCGTCACTCAGATTCTGCATGTGTTCATAGTAATGGAGAATATCTACAATATCTTCCTTATTACCAAATTTCAAAGCGTAAGAAAGGGCGTATGGGGCAATAACCATGCCTAATTCTGAATTTTGCTTTACTCGTTCTTGTGCGATTGACATAATACTGTCCGCCAGAGTTCTATCGTTGTTAAGAATACTTCCGTCCAAGATATTGGCAAGACAAGATATTTCATAATCCGGACGATTAATGGCTTTATATAATTTTGCCGCATCAAGATTGTTCTTGATATAATCATCTATCTTATATGTCGAATACAGAATAGTCGCCTGGGCGACCATGAGGTTTGCCATAGCCAAGGTATCGGATGCTTCTTGGCAAAATTCTTTTCCTCGCATGAAACTTTGCATAGCCAAGTCATTATCGCCTTGATTCTGATAAACTCTCCCTTGATAATAATATGTCCGTAGTTGCTCATCAGGAGAACCATACTCGATATAATAATCAATAGCAGGTTGAAGGATATCAAATGTTGTGGTATCAATACAATTCTTGTCCAACGCCATAGATTTAAGTAGTGCATACCTGGCCAATGTTTCTTTTCCTTTGACATCAGAGGCTGGGATGCCATCTAATACCGCGAGAGCTGAATCCGGCTTGATGTTCATAAGACTCTCTGCGATATCCATCTGTTTCCATGCCGGAGTGTGTCTTTCACAGGCAGTCAACATAATGGCAGAAACCAGCACAATAACAAGAGTCCTCGCATGAAGCAAACGGGCACAAGGAAGAATCTTGCTGTCAATATCAGAAGACTTACCTTCCAACGGCAGCAAAGAGTTGATATGTTGTATTCTATTTGTAATCATTGTCATTATCAAAATTAACATTTCTGTGTTCACCTTCTCTGTAATTGTATTACCAACGACGGTGATACTGAGGTGCAAAGGTACTGCAAAATCTTCACCCCGACAAATTTTTAGCCCATTAAAATAACAATCGTTATCTATTTTATTCAAATTTGCTATATAATAAATGTATAAATGTTGTTTCATTCATCATTGGAATCGTATAATACTCGCAATGTCGCTTTGGCACTACATAAGCCTTAAACACAACAGACCAGACATTATATCTCAAATGCTTTGAGTTCAACGACATTTTGATATGTTTTATATCCATAAAACATCATAATTGTCACCTATACAGGTCATATTCAAGGGATTTTATGTTAATTGATATTAAATTCAAGAATTAATTTCCATTTAGATAACGATTGTTGTGTAAATTTTATACCTTTGCCGTAAAGTTACAGTTTGGAGGGGTCAATATGAGACATCTACTCCCCAAAAGGACTCCACGTCCTGCCATACCTCCAACGGACTTCACGCTGATAACCGACATTCAACAAAAACATCACATAATGTACAACCATTTAACACATTGCGCTTATGAAAAGGACTCTTCTCTTTTCTGGCCTGTTCGGGTTATCGGCACTCATGCTTCCCGCTCGTTCCCCTGGTGGATTCGACGATGGCGTGGATGTCTGGTTCAGGACCGCACCGGTCAGTAGCAATTTGCAAGGTCGCTACCATTGGTTCGACTTTGCGGGTGATTCATTGTCGCTTTATGCGTACAACCGCACCGCCGGGAATTACGTTTTCACGCAGGACAGGAGCCTGCTCAAGTTCCTTAACTTCAATCCAGCGATTGATTTCTCCAAAGGCGACTCCCCGAAGTGGAGCGACCTTTTCCGCTCAAACCTTACGCAAGCCACCATCATCGGTGTGTTTGCACCTTATTCCTTCACAAATGAATCTGTCATCTATAGTGTCGCCAGCGGCGACGGTGGCGGCAGTCTTGTCACCAACGACAAGATTGTACGGCCAGGCTCGGTTGCACCGCTCGATTACGGTGATACAGACGGTGAGGATCTCCGGCATACGGCCAAGGATTCCGTGACGCTGGACATCTTCAAGGAACATGCCACCAAGGTGCTGACCTATTACCGTGCGGCTGCGCCCAACACCTCGGTATGGGGTGGCCCGAACGGAACACTGACTATTGGCGGAACATACAGTACCTCCAACGAACATTTCAACGGGCCTTTCGACACGTCCACTTTTGGCAACAATGTGTTCGAGGGCTACACACCGGAGCTGCTTGTCTATAACCGCCTTCTAACTCCCGGAGAAAGACGCCGGGCGGAAAGCTACCTCGCCATGAAGTACGGCATCACGCTCAATGACTCCTATCTTGACGGAGACGGAAACCTTGCATGGGACAGGGATGAAGCCGGTGTCTATCACCACAGGGTGACCTCCGTGGCGCGAAACAGTACATGGGATTTTAGTCAACCGATGTCTGCGACGTCCTATGAAGAAGGACCGTTATACGCATCCCTCCCGGAAAATGACAGCTATCATAAGTCAAACGCATACGGACTTCCGTCAGAATCGCATTTGCTGGTAATGGGACGCGAGTACGGGAACATCATGCCGGACAAAGGCTTCCTGTTCTGGGGTGATGACGGCGGTTCTTTGGAGACATACACCTCTCCCAATGATACGCTGTGGCATATCATGAACCGTACATGGCTCGTGAAGACCAATATGCCGGTTACGGGCGACAGTGCCACGGTGCGCTGGACGGGTAATGGCATGACGGTCACTTCCAAGGGGTTCATCGACATGATAAGTCAGGACGAGGGAACGGCTGGTACAGCTGTAACGCCCAACATGATTGACAACAACGGGTTCATAGAGTTCTCCTGTCCGTATGCACATCCGACTTTCGATGTCGGCTTCAGCGGTGCAGGGAATGACGGATGCTCATACGGTTTCCGTTTCGTTAGTGACGGCAGCGTCTGGACCATCACCGACGGACAAATATCTGCAGCTTCCGTGGGCACAGATGCCAGCGGCAGCGACATTTCCGTCATGCTTTCCGACGGGGCGGTCTATTTGCGTATTGACGGCGAGGGTAATGCGGCATATTCCGTCATGCTCCCCGACAATGTAAAGTCTTCCGCACTGCACGGCATCATCAAGGCTGAATCGTCCGGTACTCCGCTGGTTCTGGCTTCCGTCCGTACTAACGGTGTTTCTGAGACCGGCTATTTTGCAGAGCTGGCTCACAACCTAACTCCCGAAAAGGAGTTCTACCATTACAGCCGCCAGCGTACTGTCATGCTCATCGACCCGTCGGGCGAAGGACACTTTGATACAGGCACCGCCACAATGGTGAAATGCTCCAGTCCCGACATCAGTAGAGGCAAAACGATGTTCCACAACATCCTGTGGGATGCTGACGGCAACGGTTCGGATGTGTTCACATTTGCCTACTTCGACGGCATATCCGCCGATGTAGAGGCGCATCCCACGACCTGCCTTGACGGTGTTCCGCAAAAAGACGGCTATCTCGACATCGGTATAAACATCGGTACACCTATATATAAATATGTGCTCACGGTAGATACCGTTGCGGGAATGAAGAAAGACGACATCGTTGCCAGCGGCAGTTTTATGGGTGACACCCATCGGATTGACAACCTGGCAACCGGTACATACACCCTGACAATCACACAGGGCGGAGGCAACGACATCCACGGAAAGGGAAATCTCCTGTATTCCACGTATTCGCATACCGACCGCAGGTTTACAGGCGGAGAGATTGAATGGACTGTTACCGAGACCGGATCATGGTACCGCATCGGAGCGGAGCCGTCAGTGGCAGAGGACATCACGCAGTGGGGCTACGATGTACGCGGCGACAAGGCTTATTTCATCATCGACGGATACACGAGCCTGACACAAGGAGTGAACATCAAGCCGGGCGACACACTCGGACTGAAGATAAGCGGCATATATGTACGCTGGTATCACAACGGTGTGGAAGTCCTCAAGAAGAGCGCATGGACACTTCGTTTGTGGAGAGTCTGCATCAAATACGGCCGTGGCGAGACCCATATCACCGACCTTACCATCAACGGACAGCCGGTGGATGACTTTGAGATAAACGGAAACGTGCAGATTGAGACTCCGAAGAGCAGCACAGTAGCCTACACGGTACACATCGGCAACGAATGTGACCCGTCAGCACCCAACGGCATCGAGCCGAAACAAGATGTAGTCATTGGAGAGGCGGATCATGGGACTCAAGATTCCGGACAGGCGGAGAGGAACAGCCAGCTCTCAGTATATAACGAGGACGGAACCACACACATCTTTGATGCTGTGCTCGACCGAGGAAAGAACGGACCGGCAACGCTTATGGTCTTTGATACTTCCGGTAAACTTGTCTATGAGGGACAGATGGAGGGTGATGTCATAAAGACATCGCGTTTCAGAGTGCCTATGTCAGGCGTATATGTTGTAAAGGCTATCACCGACGACGGCGAACATACCCGAAAGATTCTGGCCAAATAATACAAACCACATTATCAAATACAACTGTAACATTATGAAACGGTCATATATCATAGCCGTTGCTTCCGTCATATTGTCGGCGGCAGGTTTGGCAGGGATTTTCATGTATCCCGGCTCAACAGCAGACGCCATGCCCCGGCAGGAAGACATCGGCACCAGCATAGTGGCTGACGCCACCGACGCATCACCCGGATTGGCGGCCACAGAAAGCGGCAATCCTTCTCCGCAACAGAAGGAAGAGTTTACATCCGGCAATACAACGGCAAAAGGAACTGTTGCCGAAGCTGTTCCCAGCAATAAAACGGAACAGACCAATGCAAATGAGGACAAGGTCTCTGCCGACGGATCCGTCCGTAAATATTTCACCACGGCACATTCAGACAGCATTTCCGTGGCCGGCGGCACTCTTGCCGTGGCAAAGGGACGGCTGTTGCGCCCGGTAAGCCTTTCCATCTGCGCGGTGGACAGTACGGCATTGCCGGAACTGGACTTTGCTATGTGCAATGTCACGGGCGAGAGCGACGGCTACCGCTTCCTCCCTCACGGCACGCACTTCACCGAAGAGGGTGCTACAGTACGCCTGAAGTATGACCGCACGAGGATACCGAGCGGTTATACGGAAGACGATATACGAACATTCTACTACGACACCAAAGAGGGGCACTGGGTGGCTCTCGAAAGGGTGAGGGTCAACAAGGAACTGGCCTACGTGGAATCCAAGACCACTCACTTCACCGACATGATCAACGGTGTCATACAGGCACCCGAATCCCCTGAGACCGACGGTTTCGCCCCGACCATGATGAACGACATCAAGGCGGCAGACCCAACGGCGAAGCTCAACATCATAGCACCGCCATCGGCAAACAACCGTGGCTCGGCCAACTTGCAGTACGCCTTTGAGATGCCTCCGGCACGTAACGGCATGGCTCCCTCTCTCGCCATCAGCTACAACAGTGACGGTGGCAACGGATGGCTCGGACAGGGCTGGGACCTCTCCGTACCGTCCATCACGCTTGATACCCGTTGGGGTGTGCCGCGTTATGACCTTGCAGACGAGACCGAGACCTATTCGCTCTCCGGCTCCATGCTCTCTACAATGGATGACAACGGTGCGATGAGCGTGGCCCACCGTGGCGACAAGATTGCACGCAAGACTGACCGTCAGTTCTATACCCGTCAGGGCGGTGACTTCTCACGAATCATCCGTAAGGGCGACAGTCCGGCCAACTATTATTGGGAAGTGACCGACAAGCAGGGCGTGGTTTATACCTATGGTGGCGAGGGCGCAGTGATCAAGGGCACGATTACCGACATCGCTGGCAACACACGCGAGGTGATTTCCGAATGGAAGCTCAAGAAGGTTGTAGAAACACACGGCGACTGGATAGAGTACGAGTACACGACAGCCAACGAGCCGGTTCGTGGCGGACTGGTGGCAAAGGCCATCTATCTCTCCAAGGTCAGTGCGGGCAATGTTGAGAGCAGCGAGCCTCACACCGTGGTGACGCTGACAGGCGACAAGACCAAGCGGCAGAAAGCCAACAACGCACGTTATGGTTATCTGACCTCTTCCAACAGGCTGCTTGAGAAAGTTTCTATCAACTTCATGGGCGAGGAATTGCGCAGCTACACGTTCTCATACGTTGATGGCGCGTTCCACAAGGATTTGTTGGAGGGTGTTCGTCAGTTTGACGACCAGGGACAGGAGTTCGCCTTCCAGAAATTCGACTATTACGATGACGTGCAGTCGGCAAGCGGATATGTGCCGTTCAAGTCACAATCCGAGACATGGAACACACATAATGACGGACTGGATGCAGGGTTCATCAATCCGTTGCAGGGAATGGACATGTTCAGTGACAAGCCTACGGCTCTCGGTGGAACGACAAGTTCTTCCGTGGGTGGTTCGTTCTATGCCGGTGTCGGAATATACGATGGAAGTTCGTCAACATCAGGTACAATCGGTGGAAGCTTCAACTATTCCAACGACAAATCCAAAGGTCTTTCAACATTTGTAGATCTGAACGGTGACGGATTGCCAGACAAGGTATATCGTGATGGAAACTCTGTCTATTATCGTCCTCAGTTAAGGAATAGTGATACAGGTGAGGTCTCTTACGGAGAGCCGATTAGGGTAAACGGAATAAGCGGATTCTCATCTTCAAGCAGTAACACTTACTCTGGCGGTGCAGATGTCAAGGCTGGATGGGGTGCTGCAGTGGCTACCATTGGTACAGATGCGTCCAAAACCACGACCAAGACGACCGTTTATTTCTCTGATATAAACGGAGATGGTCTGATTGACCTCGTTTCAAACGGCAAGGTCTATTTCAATCACATCGACTTTGATGCCCAAGGCAATGCTGTTCCGACATTCACTCTCAGCAGTGCAGACACTCCAAGTCCGATTATATATGACCCGACAAAGATTGACGTGTCCGTAGGTGCGGTTGATCCGGAAGAACAGGCAGAAGCATTGCGTATCTCCCCAATGGAGGATGCCGTCCGCGTATGGGTGGCACCGAGAGCCGGTGTCATCAGCATTTCTGGCTCTGTATCTCTTGTAACTCCTACGGGCGATTATGATACGGAGGCGTATGAAAAAGCAGATGGAGTCCGTGTCGCCATACAGAAAGGCGGTTCGGAATTGTGGAGTCAGTCCATCGCAAAGGGTGACGTGACTTCTTATCAGGCAAATGCTTCATCAATATCCGTAAACAAGGGCGATCGTATATATTTCCGTGTCCAGTCAGGGGCGGAGGAAATGAGTAACGGCGCATTTGATGAAGTGGTTTGGCATCCGGTCATAACCTATGCCGGTACAGAGGAAACCATGCCAAACGGCTACTCAACGACTAAATACGAGCCGGAAGAAGGTGCATTGTATTTTGCTTCAACTTATTTAAGCATTGAGAAAGGGAATCAGACTGTCGGTATATCTGGTAATTTCATTAAACCTGCGACAACGGATGATGTGACCCTCATCATTATCGGGTCAACCGACAAAAAGGATGGTAATGGCAACGACAACCCGTCGTATGTCGAGAAGCAGGTATATACCCGCACATTCCCATGGAATGAGAGCTACAACGATGATGTCACCATATCACTGCAGAATACAGACGGACTGACAAACTTCCGTTTTGTCGTTAGCTCGGAATCCAATGTTCGTTGGAATGCAGTCAAATGGAGTCCTGTCGTTTCTTATACAGATTCTACCGGGACACAGCAGAACCGTCAAGTCTGTCCGGATTATACGCTGTATTCAAACCATGTCGTAAATGCGCCTTCGTATTTGCCGACAACGGCAGATACTGTGCTTTATGTCAAGCCGGTCATTACATTCTCCAATCCGTCATATAATGGCAGCCTCACTTTGACCGTAAAGACCACAGACAGACTGTTGGGTAAGAAATCATTTGCTGTTACCGGCGGTATTGTGGCGAATGATTCTATCTCCATACTGAAATCCGACATCGGCAGCGATAAGGTCTGGTTTGAATTATTCTCTGATGATTGTAAGATTGGCGATGCTATTACTGGCGTTTCAGTTCAGATAAAATCTCCGTCAGTATTGTTGCCACAGACAGCGGAGGCTAATCTGTATGCAGCCAACGACCCGGCAGGCTTCGGAAATCTGTATCGTGGCTGGGGAGGTTTCGTCTATAACGCCTCCGACAACCGTTATTCCCGTCCGATTGATGAATCTCTTCTGACTTTGCCGCAGGATGAGAATGCAACGGTTGATCCGTTAACAATGGCATTTACTCCATTAAGCACGGATTTGAATAAGCTCGACCGATGGAGCGGACAGCGTGAGGAAATTTTCATCACTGCGACCAATATGGGTGCGGCGCGTCTTACAGAACAGGATGTCGTACTGAGCAATCCGTTTGAGAATATCGGAAACGTATCAGGACTTGCCGGCGAGCATCTGCAAGGAACAGGTGCAGCAGCAATTTCGCAGGAAATGGTAAGCCATAACAATGTTGTACAAGGCGGTGCAATATTCACGTACAATGACGCAAACGGTGACAGCAAGACAAAATCCATGATGATAGACCTGAACGGTGACGGCTATCCGGATATTGTCGCCGGTGGAAAAATCCAATATACCAACACGCTTGGTGGTATCAGTGGAGAGGTACTGGAAGGTATGGGAACAATCACCAGTGGCAGTAAGGCACAAGGCTTTGCGCTCGGTAGCGATCCTATCCTCTCAGCAGTAGCGACCATTAAACAGATTGCTAACGGAAAGAATACCTCTGCCAACCAAGAATCAAGCAACAAGGCAAAGGGTTCTATTTCCGCTTCTCTCAGCATTCCGCCATCGAACGAAGACTGGAATATTGAGAATTTTGTTGATGTGAACGGCGATGGTCTTGCTGATAAAATTATATCAGGGAATAAAGTAAGATTGAATTTAGGCTATTCTTTCACTGAGCCTATCGACTGGGATATTGACCGCATACAGGGCGGCAAGAGCCAGTCTTATACAGCAAATGTCGGTGGCGGATATAACCAAGGTTCCGGCAGTTTCGCAGGTGGATACAATATAGTAACTTCCGCGAATGAGGAACAATACAATCTTACGGATGTCAATTCAGACGGATTACCCGACAAGGTTTGGAAATCCGGCAATGGCATCATGGTTGCATTGAATACCGGAATAGGATTCGATACTCCGTTTGTATGGCAAGGTGTGGAAGCATTAAGCAAGTCAGCATCTACATCCGAAGGCGGAAATGTAGCTTTTACGGTTTCTATTCCTATACCTCTTCCTATTGGACCGTCATTAAAAATATCTACAAATCCCGGCGTGACATTGAGTCACAGTATCAATCGTACCAATTATTCTTTGCAGGATGTTGACGGCGACGGCTATCTTGACATCGTGACCTCCAACAGTGAGAGTGAGCTTACTGTTACACGCTCTGCTATCGGCCGTACCAATATGCTCAAGACTGTCACCAACTCTATCGGCGGACGCTTCGAGCTGGATTACGCACACTCGACCCCGACCTACGGACACCCCGGTGGCAAGTGGGTTATGTCGGCATTGACCGTTGATGACGGTATCCATGACGACGGTCCGCTGATGAAAGCGGCATTTGAATACGCTGACGGCTTCCGTGACCGCCATGAGCGTGACTTCCTCGGCTTCGGCAAGGTCATCACCAAGAGCCTTGACACCGAGAAGGGCGACGGCGTATATCGCCAGTCTGTTCAGGAATTTGCCGTTGACAACTACTACACGTCCGGCAACCTTGTGGCTTCATACGTTTCTGACGCAGCAGGCAACAAGTTCACTGAGACTGTCAACGAGTATGACGCTTACAGCATGACCGCCAATGCGGACAACTACTCCTTCACAAAGCAGGATGTAATCTATAGTGACCGTGCATCGGCTTTCGTTCCTCTACGCTATACTGCCAACAAGCAGTACGAGGGTACTTCGCAGGGGATGGTAATCTCAGAGGCATGGAACGAGTATTATCTCAACGGCTATCATGGAGAACTGAAATCCTACCGCTACAGCGACAAGGGCAGCCTTGGCAACAGCGGCACGGGCAGCTATGACTATGCGACAAACATCCAGTACACCTCCAATGCCGACAAGCACATTTTCGGACTTCCTACGAATGTGACCGTTGTCGGTGGCGATGGCTCGACGTATCACAACGTGTCGGCGACTTACGACACCAAGTACCCGAACCATCTGACACAGGTGACACAGCAGCTCGGCAGCGGAACGGCAGTCACCGACTACAAGTACGACCGTTATGGCAATATCACCCAGAAGACTCTTCCTGCCAACGGCACGGGACAGCGTATGTGGTACAAGTACCGCTATGAGCCAGAGATGAACATGTATGTCGAGCGTATCGACGACGCTTGGGGCTACCGCAGCGAGGCGGGCAACTTCGATTACCGCTACGGTATGGCACTGGAGCGCCGTGACCTTAACAACTTCTACTACGAGACTGAGCTTGACAACATCGGTCGTGTAACCAAGGTTCGCGGCCCTAACGAGCTGGCAACCGGTGTTCCTTATATCATCGCATTTGAGTATCAGCAAAAAGCAGGCTTTAGTGAATCGGGCATCACCGCCCCTGCATACGCAGTGACCAAGCACTACGACATTCAGCATCCTAATGACGATCTTGAAACCGTGACTTTCGTTGACGGTTTCGGACGGCCTGTTCAGGTGAAGAAGGACGGTGTTGTCACTACGGCTGCGAAGGGTTCCGGTGCATCCGACCAGAATGTGATGATTGTCAGCGGACGCAACGTCTATGACGCTTTCGGACGTGTGGCAAAGGCATACTATCCCACTACCGAGAGTCTGGGCAGCAAGACCTCGTTCAGCACCACGTTTGACAATGTTACCCCGACTGTGACGGTCTATGATGTTCTTGACCGTGCGTTGAGTGTGACACTCCCGGACGAGTCCGAGACAAAGACAGAATACACCCTTGACAGCGGGTCTAATGCACTCGTAACAACGGTGACGGACGCACTCGGCAATAGTCAATCGACTGTTACCAACGGTAGTGGCAAGACTGTCAAGTCTATCCAGCACAGCGGTCCAGACGGTGATATTACCACCACATTCGAGTACGACGGCATCCAGCGACTTGTAAAGGTTTCTGATGTCGAAGGTAACGTGACGACATCCGTTTATGACATGGGTGACCGCCGCACGGAGGTCAACCACCCGGCAAGCGGTATCACCTCGTTCACCTACGACCCACTCGGCAACGTGCTCACCAAGCAGACGGCTAATATGGCGGAGGAAGGCAAGATGATTACCTATACCTACGACTACCACCGTCTGACGGGTATCAACTATCCTGACCATCCCGAAAACAATGTGAAGTATTACTATGGCGGCCGCAACGCATCCCACAACCGTATCGGCCGTCTGATGATGCGTGAGGATGGAACCGGTGCCATCGAATACTTCTACGGCAAGATGGGTGAGGTGACGAAGACACGCCGCACGCTTATCGTGCCTAACCAGGCGATTGCCACATACGTTACCCAGTGGACTTACGACAGCCACAACCGCCTCCTTGAGATGATCTATCCTGACTAGGAAAAGGTGACTTACTCGTACAACCTCGGCGGTCTGCTTGAGAAAGTCCGTGGCGAGAAGTCATACGGCTATGACTACATCACCAAGTTGGGCTATGACAAGTTCGAGCAGCGCAGTTATCTGAAGTATTGCAACGGCGCAGAGACGTTCTACACCTACGACAACCGCCGTCGCCTGAGTAACCTCGCGGTGAACAGCGGCAATACGACCATCATGGACAACGACTACACCTTTGATGCTGTCAGCAATGTCCTTTCGGTGGCTAACAACGCTTCACTTCCTGCCAGCGGCAATGCCGGCGACCAGATGTCGCATGCCTATACATACGACGGACTATACCGCCTCGTTTCCGCAACAGGTACATACACAGGTGCCGACAATAAGTCAGCATCCTACACCCTTGCCATGGGCTACGACAACATGCACCGCATCAAGTCCAAGAGCCAGCATCTGACTCAGGACAACGTGCAGTTCAATGGTACGCTCAATGTGGGCTATGACCTGTCATACACATACGGTACTGAAGCCGGTAAGAAATTCCAGCTTGCAAGTGTTAAAGATGTGAATTATCGCACGGAAGAGACTCCTGGAGACAATAATATCGAAAATAATCACGTATATTTGTATGATAAGAACGGAAATCTTGTATATGTGAACACCGGACGTATGATGAACGATGGACATAATGAGGTCGGCACAAGAGAGCGCAAGCTCATCTGGGACGAGGAAAACCGTCTGCTTGCAGTGGACGATAACGGCTTCGTGTCCAACTACTGGTATGATGCTGACGGCGAGCGCACAGTCAAGACTTCCGGCGAAAGCGATCAGGTTTATGTCAACGGAGTATTCTCCGGCGGCTCTACCAACACCGCGAAGTTCTCGCTCTATGTAAGTCCGTACCTCGTTGCTAACCAGGGAGGTCGTTACACCAAGCATATCTATGCAGGCAGCCAGCGCATTGTGTCTAAGGTCGGCGATTTCGCCTCCTATGGCTCTGACCCGCGCCGTATCGAATATGCCGGTGCCAACACTGACGGTCTTTCGGTAAACTACAAAGCTAAGTATGCGGCTCAACAGCAGGTAATCAAGGACAACTACAAGACCTTTGATGTGCCTTACAACGGAACCGACAACGACAACTATGCAGATGGCGAAGGATTCTGCTGCAATGACGGAACACAGGGTGCTCTATTAGAGGCTAACAAAGCTCGGTCTCGTACAGTTGTAAAGTCATTCAAAGATCCAGACAACTATGAGAACCTGCAGTTCTACTATCATCCCGACCATCTTGGTAGTTCCAGCTACATCACCAATCTTGACGGCGAAGTTGTGCAGCACATTGAATATGTGCCATTCGGAGAAGTTTTCATAGAGGAACGCAACAATGTATGGAACACGCCTTATCTCTTCAATGCAAAAGAATTTGACGAAGAAAATGGTATGTACTATTATGGAGCGAGGTACTATGAACCGAGACTAAGTTTATGGATGTCAACAGATCCGATGCAAGAAAAGTATTTGGATTATTCTTCATATTGTTATACAGGAAATAATCCAATAAGATTTAGTGACCCTAATGGTCAAGATTGGTGGGATAAAGTAAAAGGATTTGGTGCTGCTCTTGTAGATAATGCTACTGGTGGATTAACCAATATCCGAACATATGCAGGGAGAAATGTTTCAGATCCCAAGGACTTCAATGCAGGATTAACAGCTGGTGATATTGCCAGTCTAACCGTGGGAACTATTGAAAGTGGTACAGGTTCTGCTATGGTTGCAAGTGGAACATCTATTACTACGGTAGGACTCGTTGCAGAAGGTCCTTCGCTTGGAACTTCTACTGTTGTTGTAGTTATAGGAGGTGCTGATGCTGCTGTTGGAGCAGGTCTTACAGCGCACGGAGCTGTAATGATGGCTACTGCAGGTAAAAATCTCTCTGAAAAGAAAGGACATCTTGATACTGGAAATTCGACAGCATCCAATAATCGAGGAACTAAAGTCAATAGTAAAACTTTGTGGAAAGATTCAAAAGGAAATCGAATTGATGTTGAAAATCCAAATCCGGGACAACGGCCAGGACAAATACATTTTCAAGATAATAAAAACAACAAATATTTATATAATAATAAAGATGGTCGTTTTTATTCTCGTGACCCTAAAACAAATAAATGGGATGTACCAGCACCAAATAGAGTAAACGAACAATTATCAAATCCAAATGTACAAAGAGCTATACAAACAGGAAATAAATATCTTGGGAATGAGTAATTCTATATATCTCGTTTCTATGAATGAGAATATGAAAACTATTCTAAACAGATATAAGATGGAATACCAGCCTCTCTTAACTACAACCATTCCTCGAAGGCTTTATAACTATATAGAGACCGGAGTAGAGTTTAGAAAGGATGTGAATAGCTACACTTATAAATCTGTAAAAAAATTTGAACTTTATTATGAGGATAAAACTGGAAATGAATATTCGAATAATAAAATATATGTTGATAAATATCCGAATACAGCATATACTCTTAGAATAAGTTTGAATTTTGCATTCGCTTTAGCTAAATTGCTGGAGGAATTTCCTGATAAGTTTAACATCGTTTTGAGCGTTAATCAGGAAGATATTGTAATTTCGTTCTATTGTGTTCGAGAAACCGAGCAATGGTTAACTGAAGATTTAGAGTCATATCATGATGAAGCGATTTTTGTTTTAACAACAAAATCACATGAATGACAAAAGACTGATGTAAAACCACAATTACTCTCAAAATATTTTTGATTGTAATTACAAGATTGAGAAAAGTCGTATCAAGCCAAGTATCCAGACTATGATACGATTTTTCTTATTTATATTCTAACGTTAAAAACGTATTTCAGCCATTGATACACACCCCCCCCGTGGCTCGTTTTCACAGTCAACAAGGAAGCCTATTGATGCTATATCGACATTAGAATGAGACTTCAGTAATGATTTTAAATAAATTTTTGGTCGGAATTATTGCAAATTCTCCGACCAAAATCAATTTCGCAGAAGGCAAATAATCAGGGATGTAAAAACAAAAGTTCCGCCCTGGTACGCTGTTCTATGGGAAGCGTGGCGGAAACTGTCGGTCAAAAGTAATGATTTTATTTCAATTAGGCAACTTCTTTCAGAAGAATAGGCTTGGAATCAGCAATAAATCTTGGTTGAGTAATTGCCTTACTTCCAAAGCGGCTCGTTTTCCCATCCGACCGGGAAACCCATCGCAGTAACATCGACATTAGGATGAGCCTTCAGTAATGATTTCAACTGCTGTTTGAAGTCGTTGCCGGGATGGGTTGCATTCTGCAAGTATGCCAGACAGCAAAGCTGGGCATAGAGTTTGGTCGGCAGTGTTATGGAGGCATTAATCCAATCACCTTTCAGTTTACCGGGAAGCTGTGGTTTCAGAGGGTATCTTCTGTTCCATGTGCGAGAATGATGTGCAAGACAGTTGCGCAATGCCACGGCACATTTACACCAACTTTCAAGATATTCGTGCTGTGGCAAATTAAATTCCCTCGCAATTTTCTTCTTGAGTTTAGTGTCTTTTAGGTTGCAGAAAATCTTTGACAACGTGCCGAAAGAGACCACTTCCAAAGTTTTCCATACGGGCGGTATGATAGGATTTGAGTATTTGTCAAAGTGTTCCTGAATGAAATCTTCCTTTGAACGGAATACTTCCTGTTGGACACGGATAGAGCAATCGGTGAAAATTTTATTGTCTGTAAATAGATTTCTGTCCATTATCCAAAAAGAACCGTAAGCCATCGAAAAATGGTGTATCAGTTTTGAGCGAAGAGCAATTTCAAAACTTTGGATAGCAGTAAAAATCAATGCCCTTAATTTCTTGTCAAAGTAATACAGATTGATGGCATTGTCGAAATGGCTGTTTGGTTTGAACACATGAGTTGTCTTATCTTGTTCCATAGGACGAAGGTAGTTCGCCAGACGGAAATAACTCATGATTTTTAACTGTGCTACAGCATCATTGTCATTTCTGATGATTAGGCCCCGGTCTTTCAGCATCTGAAGAATCTGGGGATAATTCAGCGGTTGTTTGGTATAATCCATAAATGTATAAAAAGCAAAAGTTCCGCCCTGGTACGCATTGAAAAGAGGCGTGGCGGAAATTGTCGATGCAAAGGTAGTGCTTTTATTCCAATCCTGCAAACTTTTCAAGAAAAAACAGCAGATAATCCAATATTGTCCTAAACGTTTTGGGCAAAAATAAAAATAGGAAGTAGTTACTAAGGCAAAAAATGACTACCTTAGTAGTGAGCGACCAACTCAACTACTTCCTATGGCAAATATAACACTTTTCGCACAAACAATCGCCCAGTTACCCCGTCAAACAATCAGAAAAATAATCCGCGAGGCCCAAACAGACAAGCACAACAAGGGTTATGACACGTGGAGTCAGCTAATCAGCATGGTCTTCTGTCAGTTTTCCAACTGCGACTCCGTGCGGGACATATCCAACGGGCTGAAATCCGCCACAGGCAACCTCAACCATCTCGGTATAAGCCGTGCGCCATCAAAATCGACAGTGGCATATCAGAACGCCCATCGCGACTGTTCGGTATTCCGAGACATCTTCTACCGCCTCTATCAGCATTTCGGACAGCAGGCGGGGTGGATTCATGGCAAATTTCGTTTCAAGATGCCGTTGCGGCTGTTGGATTCGACGCTCATATCGCTTACGCTGTCTGTCTACGACTGGGCGCATTATACCACGACAAAAGGCGCTGTGAAGATGCACACGCTTCTTGATTATGACTGTCTGTTGCCTGAATTCGTGAACATTACAGACGGGAAAGGCTCTGACAACAAGGCGGCCTACGACATTCCTGTAAATCCGTATTCAATTGTAGTTGCCGACCGTGGCTACTGTGATTACAGCCTGCTCAGCCATTGGGACAGCAACAATGTGTTCTTTGTGGTCCGGCACAAGGACAACATCAGGTATAAGACCGTCCGTGAGCGTCTATTGCCTGAAAAGCGGGCGCAGGACGTGCTTATTGATGAGGAAATTGAACTGGAACTTCCAGTCGCGAAAAAGAAATATCCAAAGAAACTCCGCAGAATTGCCGTATGGAACGAAGAACATGGTTTCGTGGTGGAACTTTTGACAAACAACTTCACTCTTACCGCCTCCACGATAGCCGCAATCTACAAGGCAAGATGGAATATTGAGATTTTCTTCCGCAATCTAAAGCAGCTTCTGCGCATAAAGAGCTTCATCGGCACCACACGCAACGCCGTGGAAATCCAGATCTGGACTGCACTGATAACCATGCTCATCCTGACATGGCTGAAACACATCGCCAAGTACAAGTGGGCAATGGCTAATCTTGTTGTCTCTCTGCGACTTAACACCTTTACCAAAATCGACCTCAACAAATGGCTTGACGAACCCTTCACACCGCCTCCCGAAGAGCCGTTTTTGCCTTAGGGGGATTACTCTGATGTCATTTTTGCAAAGGCTGATGCCTCTGCACGTTGAGTAGCACTCAAAAATTATTTAGGACAATATTGCAGATAATCACCAAAAAAACTTGTTACGAGACGGTTCGAGACGGTTTTAATCCCCAAAACGGCGTGTCAACGGTTGTAATCGGATAGTTTTTCCAATGCCTGCTGCCTTGTCTCGTCGATGAACTGCAGTAGCACACCCGGGTCTATGTGTCGCCGCCCCATTCTGACGGTCAGGTGCAGATGCGGCCCGGTTGAACGTCCTGTGTTGCCGCTTATACCTACCACCTCCCCCGGTCTCACACAGTCACCTTTCTTCACTCGCCATTCGGACAGATGGCAGTAGCTGACAGAGAAGTCCCCGTGCCGCACAGTGACATATTTCCCGGACACCTTGTCCTGTCCGACCTTCACCACGATGCCGTGCATCATGGCGTATGTCTCGCACCGGTCAGCCTTCAAGTCCAGTCCGTTGTGTTTCCTGCGTTTTTTCGTGAACGGGTCTGTACGCACGCCAAAAGGCGAAGTCACAAAAATCTCCTTCAGCGGATATGACACGCTAAGATAGCTGTCAATCCACTGCTTCCGCATTGAAGCGGTGTCGGCTGACGACTCCGCCGATGCCGCTTCTTCCGTAATCTCTTTTGTTTTCCCTACCGTCCCCTGTGTGACACGTTCAATCCTGTAACGTGCCGCATGGGGCGTTATTGTATGGAACTGTGCCGATGCAGCCATGCAACAGCCCAACCCCGTCATGAGCAATAAATTCCTTAACATGGCGCAAAGGTAACAATACCATATCAAACCACATTCTATTTTTACATATATCAGTTTAAGCAAAATATCATACTCTAAGCAACTGTAATACTTGTTTATATCGCATCAGAGTATAAAAGTAAGTATGATTATTATGTCTTATATTAAATAAGCATAAACCAAAGTAAAATCATACTTACAAACACCTCTGAATCGGAACAACACATATAATTTTGCGGAAAACGACAACCCATAAAATTATAAAAATGAAAATTCAAAGATTTCAGAGCGAGGAACTGCCTTACGGCATACTCGACAGATTCGGGCTGACACAGGATATGCTCGAAGACCTGCCCCAGAAGGCGATAGAGGACATTCTTGACGGTCGCCGTTCCCCGGTGCTGCCCATCAGCGTCACCGACGAAAGCGGCGAGGAAATCCATGCCCGCACCCGCTTCGCGTTCATCCGCATGGACGACGACAGCGTCGATGTGGTGTTCTATCCACAACTCAAAGCCGGCCGCCTCGACCGCTTCACCGAGGAAGAGCGCAAGGCTTTGCTTGAGCACCGTCCCGTCATCGCCCCAGTCACCACTCCCGAAGGAAGGGAGATACAGGCATTTCATCAGATAGACCAGGGCACCAACCAGATCATCTACGTGCCTACACCCGTCATTGGCCGCAATCTCGAATACGCAGCCAACGAAATGAAGCTCACCAATGCGGAGCTTACCTGTCTGCAGAAAGGATTGCCCATTAGCGTCATGGACGGCGATGACCTCTACACCATCGGCATTGACCTCAATGAAAAGACCGGTGTGCGTCTCACGCATGGTGACGAGAAGAAATGGCGCGAGGAACAGCGACAGGGCTTCGGCAGATACAACTTCGGACTGAACGGTTGCTGGGTCTCCGACGAAGAAGGCAACCTCGACTATGTTCCCGAAGCATCCTATACCGAGGAACTGTGGGAAGAGATGCGCAAACGCAACAACATGACCCTCAAACACTAAACCGCAAGCAAGATGAAATACGAACCTGAAGAGAAACTTATCGAGAACGTACAGTCCGGCGAATACGGTTGGAAAGAATACATCACCCGCCACTCGCGCGAGCTGGCACAGGAATACGAATGGTACTGCCACCGCCAAGGGCTTGACCCCAATTTGGAAGAATCGGCTGTCAACTTCATGGAAATGAAGAACGCCCTGCTTGACGAGGCACTGGAAAACGGAAACGCATAAACAATAAGTATCATGCCTATAAGGACAAACACCAATCCGCGCCCGCTTGAACTCACTCCCGAACTGCAGGACATCCTGCTCCGAAACGGGATGCAGGCTCATGTGGCCGCAAGCAGCAACGGTTTCGCCTTGCTCGTGCAGGGGCATGATTCCCCGTTGCTGAACTATCCGATTACCGAGAAACAGCTGAAAGCCCTGACCGACTGGGGAACAAACACCGCCAACCGCAAGGCTTACAACACATTCGCCAGCATTGTCGCCGCCGACTTCGATATGCCGAAAGACTTTGTGCATGCCCGCAATGCCAACGGTCGTGTGGCGATGGGCTTACACGGCTACCGTATCGGCGTGGGCGAATACGGCAGAGTAGCTCCGCACCGTCGTCCACCCATGCCGCCGCATCACATGATGGGGTGGTCATTCTTGGGGTGGACACCGAGGATGCAAGAAGGATTCCACCTGCGCCGTATCGGAGGACAACTCTATTACCCCGGTGCCCCAATGGTTCCGAACCGACCCGATGGACGCATGAAGCCCGGAGAACTGCAATCCGGCGGCTATGGCTTCTATTACAAAGGCTATAACACCGCTCCCGTGGCAGGAAAGGATGTGCTGTCCGAATTGCAGACGGTAATAACCCCTGTCAGACAGCCGCAAAGACCGACCACTCCGGCAATTTCGTATAAGGAAGCCATCACTTCCGATGTCTATTTCTCCAATGAGAAATGGCAGGAGGTGCTGGCGAGCCACGGCATACTGGTGGATGCGGAGAAGAAGACCGTCACCATACAGTCCTCGGCACTGGAAGCAGACCTGCAGTACAACCTCACCGACGAGGAACTGGCTGTATTGACTTCCAACTCCATCAAAGACCAGCCTATAGCCAAACGCCTTGAGACGCTTAACGGTGTCATCAAAGAGGATTTCGCCGATGCCGTCACCATGGACATGCTCAACAGCGACAAACAGATTGACATAAAGCTCCATCCCGAAGTTCAGGCAGATCTCGACCAACAGATTACCCGACAGGACGAATATTACCGACAGCAGGATAATCAGCAGGACTTACAGGTGGAGCGTGAGCCATCACTCCGTGACAATCGGCCCAAAGGCGGCGTGGTCATGGACGGCAACGATCTGGGCCTTATAGACGAGAACAAAGGATGGTTCCGTGAAGGGCGGCACGGGCGTGAAGTCACCGTCGATGACATCCGTGTGGAACCCGTGCAAGGCGAGGGTGAGGCGAAATACCGTATGACTGCCGTCATTGACGGCGAGGTGGTCAGTCACGAGATTTCGCAGAAGCAGTATGAGAAATTCATGGCATTGGACGACCTGCACCGCATGAAGCTCTTTTCAAAAGTGTTCAAGGAGGTGGATATGAAAGACCGCTATCCCGTGGGGCTTGGCACGAAAATCACCGCCGCCCTGTTTGCGGGAGCCGTGGTTACACATGACCTCCTGCGCGGTCCCCGTCCCATGCCGGACATCTATATGGAAGGACACCGAGGCCCGATGCCGCATGTCTATTTCAAACCCGGTGTCGATTCACCGGCAGATGTCGCCGCACGGCAGTTCGACGCCATGAGGAATCTGCCAGACGACCGTGTCCCCGGCATGGGACACGGCCTTTAACTGTAACATAAACCAGCGGCCATGTCAGAACTTACATACGACGATTTCAAAAGCAGGGTGAACATCCAGGACTTGTTGGTGGACGCCGGCTACCGGCTCAACCGCAGGGACGGCATGCGCTATCCCTCGTATGTCCGTATCGGCAGCGACGGTAAGCGCGTGCATGGCGACAAGTTCATTGTGACCGCCAACGGCCTGTGCTGTTTCCAGCCCCCTGAGAGAAAGAACTACAATGTCATCAGCTTCATCAAGGAGCATCCGAACCTCTTCGCCGAGTACAGACCCGGCATGTCGGGTGACAGGCTTGTCAACCTTGTCTGCAACCGCCTCCTGAACAATCCCGTGAACGACCGTGTGCCACGAGATTTCGGGCGGCAGCGCGAGACACGGTCTTTTGACATCTACGAATACGAGACACAGGGCTTTATCAATGGCGACTGGGAATCGCAGAAACGTTTCTATCCCTATTTCCAGAACAGAGGTATCAGCCTCCAGACCCAGCGGGCCTTCTCCGACCATTTCTTCCTTGCCACAAGGGAACGTGGCGGCAAGACATACACCAACCTGTCATTCCCGCTGTCGCTTGCCGCATGGCCGGGCAAGGACATCGTGGGACTGGAAGAGCGCAGCCGCCCCAATGCCGATGGCAAGACCGCCTATAAAGGTATGGCCGCAGGCAGCAATGCCGCAGAAGGTCTCTGGATAGCCCGTCTGGAAAACAACCGCAGCGACATGGGCTTCACCCGACCCATTGACAAAGCGAAGGATGTCTATTGGTTCGAGAGTGCGTTTGATGCGATGGCCTTTTACCAACTGAAGATGAACGAGCCGGGGAACGTGGGCTTTCATGACCTTTCCAACGCCGTGTATGTGTCCACCGGCGGCTCTCCGACAAAAAAGCAGTTCTCGTCGATGATCGAGCATACGCCCGAGGCCATCCACCACCTCTGTTTCGACCGGGACCGTGCCGGACGTATGTTCGCAGTCAACTTCGCCCTGCAAAAAGAAGGAAGGGTGTTCACCTCCCACCTGTCGCCGGACAAGGAGCGTCTTGTTGTTACCGACATGACCAAAGGCGTCAAACGTCACGAGCTGTCGATGGAACCGTTTGACTTCAAAGACATTTGTGAAAGGCTGGGAATCGACAGGCGCGGAATCGGATATGAGCCTTGCGACGAAAGGTATAAGGACTGGAACGACCAGCTGCTTGACAAGCCCATGAACAATGAGGAAACGCAAACAAAAGGGATGAGACGATGAAAACACAGACACAACCATCATACAGTTTCGGGACATTGGTGTTCCGTCCCCGAATCAGGCAATATTTCGCCAATGACCTGATTATTACCATCGTCTGCATAGCCGGGCTTGCCGTGGCCGGAATTGACGGCATGTTCATGGGTAACATCCTGTTGTGGGCATCGCTGGCAATCGCCCTCTGCCTCATATACCGCTTCCTTTATCTGCGGAGCATGAGGTTTGTCATCACAGACGAACAATTCATCTATGAGCATGGCGTGTTCCAGCGCACTCGTGACTTCATGGAACTCTACCGTGTGGTCGATTTCCGGGAAGAGAGCAGCTTCTTACAGCAGTTGTTCGGACTGAAAACCATACATATCTATTCCGGCGACCGTTCCACACCCCGCCTTGACATGGTGGGCATGGACAAGAGCAGCAATCTTGTCCCCTTTATACGTGAACGTGTAAGTGCAAACCGCAAACGAAATGGAATATATGAGATTACGAACCGCTAAAATACTGACAGTTGTACTTGCCGTCTTCGCCGCTGTGTCAGCGAGGGCGCAGGTTGTCGTGTCCAATCCGTTGGAATGGCTTGCCCTCGCCGAGGGTAACGAGGCCATCAACGGACAGGTGAAAGACCAGACCGATGCACAGACCCGGACAGCGGTTCTGCAGAACACCATAGCCGCCGAGTTCACCAAGATGCACGAATGGGAAAAGAAATACTCCGGCTACCTGCAGACCGTTTCCGGTTTTGCCTCTTCACTGAAAGCGTCCGCCACACTGTATGAAGACGGTGTGCGTATCTTCATCACCCTGGGCAAGCTCAAGAAAGCCATCGGTTCCAATCCGCAGGGCATTGTCGCTACCATGTCAATGAACAACCTCTATCTGGAAACGGCGACAGAGCTTATCTCTGTCTATACACTCTTGAAGGAGGCCATCGCCACGGGAGGAAAGACAAATATGCTCACCGGTGCGGAACGCTCGCAGACGTTGTGGGCATTGTCCGACAAACTCGGCACATTTTATAAAAAGCTCAACAGGCTGTACCTGAGCATACGGTACTATACGCTTACCGATGTGTGGAACAACGTCAGTGCAGGAATGATGGACAGAGACATCGGCAGTATTGCCGGTGATGCCTTCGGCCGGTGGAAACGGGCAGCAAGAACATTAAAATAAAGGAGACGGCATGATAAGGACGGTACTGATCATATTGATATTGGTTTTCGGCATCTGCAAGGGTCACGCACAGACAGACCCTGTATTGTCCGGAATGATTGTCCTATATACCGACAAGGCAGAGAAGCAGCTCAAGTCACAGGAGAAAGTAATGTTGCTGCAGACTACCGGGCATATATGGACGAAGGAGGAAGTGGAAGCCACGACCGACTTCCAGCGGCAGTTTAACGACTATCTCGACTCGTTTCGCTCGGTAATCAGCTATGCGGCACAGATATACGGTTTCTACCACGAAATCGGGAAACTAACAGAGAACATGGGCGCATTGAGCCGCCAGTTGGAGAAATCTCCTGAAAACGCGCTTGCCGTGGCACTCACACCTCGCCGGAGCGGTATATACCGGGAACTGATACTCGGCAGCGTGGACATCGTGAACGACATCCGGCAGGTATGCCTCTCTAACGTGAAAATGACGGAGAAGGAGCGCATTGAGATTGTATTCGGCATACGCCCGAAACTCCATCTGATGAACCGCAACCTGCGCCGGCTCACGCTTGCCGTCAAATACACCTCCCTGTCTGATGTGTGGCGGGAGATAGACTGCAGGGCAAAGAGTTACGATGTGGACAAATGGAAAATTACGGACGAAGCCTTCTCGCGCTGGCGGAGTAACAGTAAGATAAGACCCGGAAAATAAAACATGAACAACTTGTAACAAGGCTTATGAAGATTGGACTGATAGACGTTGACGGACACCACTTCCCGAATTTCGCACTGATGAAACTATCGGCATGGCACAAATCAAAAGGTGACATTGTCGAATGGGCAGACGCGATGTTCGGAAACGGCTATGACCGTATTTACAAATCAAAGATATTCACATTCTCGCCGGACGAGAACAGTCCCTGGACCTGTGAGGTTATCAAGGGCGGCACCGGGTACGACATAAAGAGCCAGCTGGCTCCGGAAATTGAAGTATCATCCCTGATGGATTATTCCCTCTATCCGCAATACGACTATTCCATACAGTTATTCTCTCGCGGCTGCATCCGTCATTGTCCGTTCTGCTTGGTTCATGACAAGGAGGGCGGCATACACCCCGTGGAACCAGTGCAGCTGAACCCCAACGGAATGCATATCGAGGTGCTTGACAACAATTTTTTCGCCAATCCGGAATGGCGATCTGCTATCGACTATCTGCTGAAGGCAGGGCAAAAAGTCAATCTCCACGGTGTTGATGTGCGCATCATGGACGAGGAACAGGCATACTGGCTCAACAGGCTCCGTCTTTACAAGTCCATACATATCGCATGGGACTTGCCGCAGATAGACCTGACCAAAAAAATCACAGAAGTAACTCGATACATAAAGCCGTGGAAGATCATGTGCTACATCCTCGTCGGCTACAACTCGACCATGGAGCAGGACTTATACCGCATCGAGCGGTGCCGGGAACTGGGCATCAAGCCTTATGTGATGCCGTATCGTGACTTCGACAACAGAACACAGCCCTCGCAGTATGCGAAGGATCTCGCGCAATACGTCAACAAGCCGATGCTTTTCAAGTCATGCAGTTTCAGAGACTTCTCACCACGGAAAGGATTCAGGTGCGAGGCTTATTTTCAAACGGATAATACGATAACACTCTAAAATACAACAGATATGGGCAAATGGGCAACAATATTCAAAGGTGGCAAATACATCTTCAACAACCCGGCGACAAGAAGCCTTGGCGGAGCCGTCATCCATCCCCAGCGCACCCTTGTGGGCGCAGGTCGCGCCGTGAAAACCGCCACGGTCGGAGCCGGTGTGGGCTATCTCGGCTGGGAGGCACTTGTCAATGACAAGCCGGTGGTGAGGACGGTCGCCGACATAGCGATAGGAAGCGACAATGTGGATGCAGTGGTGGACACCACAAGCAAGACCGTCGATAGCGTGCAGGAAACGGTACGGGATGTAAAGGAATCCGTGTCCGGTCTGAGCGGTACCGTGCAACAGGCCAACAGCACATTCGGAGGCATCTCCGATTTCCTGAAGAACGTATGTGGGGGCAACGGTGCCGATATGTTCGGCAATTTCTTCTCCAACATAGGGAAAGGCAACGTGTCCGGACTGAGCATCGTCGGACTGCTTGCCGCCGGACTGATGATATTCGGACGGTTCGGCTGGCTCGGCAAGATTGGCGGCGCACTGCTCGCCATGATGCTTATCGGCAATAATTCCCATGTGGCACAGGTGCAGGAGAACCCGCAGGCAGAGAACCGACAACCGGGAGGACGGCACAGATGAACCGTACCCGAACAAGTTTGACAAGACAACAGGTAAACATATAAAAAGGATATGGAATATACACAGGAAATGAACCTGCAGTCAGAGAGCGGCTACTGTATGCCGTTCAATGACAAGAAAGAAGAAGTGGTGCTGACCCGGACTTATGGAAAACAGGAGGACGGGAGTTTCAACCACGGCATAGACCTCGCCGCAGACCGCTATGTGCTGCGTGCGGTGGCGGACGGCATCGTTACCGCCATCGGCACGGACAGGGTACACGGTCTATACCAGACGGCCCGTTACGGGAAATACGATGTGACCTACGGCGGCATACGCAACGCTATGGTTGCTTTCGGCAAACGTGTCAAAGCCGGAAGCATCCTTTCCATCAGCGGTAACACTCTTCATCTGGAGGTGAAGTATGACGGAGCGGAGATAGACCCCGTAGAGTTTTTGAAAATGCTTTTCGGTAACATGAAGATGTCCGGCACGGAAAGCGGCATGCCCGACTTCGAGACCCTCGATATGGACATCCCGACGGATTATGACGAGAACATGGAAGAGATCGAGGGCCTGATGGCAAGGTTCTATCCCGAATACCTGATGGAGGTGGCCGGAGGTCTGTACGTCGTTCCCGACAAGACAGAACAGTCCCTGCGCAACATCTTCTCCCTGTCGGCGGCACGGAGCTATTTCTATGACGCCATACCGTCGATGGCCAATCCGCTCGGACTGTCTGAACGGTCGGTGCCTATCGCCGCCAAAGTGCAGAACCTGCTTATCGGGGATTTTCTCAACTATCTCGCCCTTCGGCACAGGATATTCCTGTCGGTCATGGATGAAGCGAGTAAAAAAAAAGCTATGACGAAGCCGTCGCCACCGCCGGAATCATAGACCCGCTTGCCGACCTTGACATCGACGTGCGGAGCTTCGACATCCAGCGGCTGGTGACTGTCTATCCTGACAGGTCCGGCATACGCTGGTGGACGAAAGCCTGGTTCAACGGTTCGGAAGACGGTGAGGCGGCCGTGGAGATAGAGCGTGAATGTGCGATACAGTTCCTGCTTGACCGGATAGACAAAGAGAGGATGCTTGAGGAGTATTATCCCAAACAGATGGAGGTGTATCACAATGCCATCGAGCAGACAAAAGAAAATTTATTGAAACAACTGAACATATCATAATGGCGCAACCGAAAAATACAAAAAGGCTGTCAGAGGTGGAATACTGCCTTAGCAGCTATTTCAACGCACACTTCGTGCCGGTCATGAACCGGGAGAAATCGGCATTGCAGACGGCACAGGCAAAAGAGATAGCGGACTATTCCACTTCATTTGCCGGCATCATGCGGTCGCTTGCACAATCATCCTCTTCCGCAGGCATACCGGGTCCCGATGATACCATGCAGTACCTACGGCTTACCGGCAAGGAATGTTCCAAGACCGCGGAGGACTACGTGGGGATGTGCAAGGAGAGCATACTCGGCAACAAGGATTTCGTAGCCGACCTCCAGCGTCTTGCCGGGGAATGGCGCAATGCGGTGGTGGCCGAAGTGGGACGCAAGCGTTATGACGAACTTTCCGCAAAAATCGGTTCAGACCTGGCACTCGCCTATGTCGATCACCGTATCGAGCAGATGATGGTTGACCGTATGGTGCGTGAGCAGATGCCCAAAGGATCTTTCGACTATATCATCCGCAAGGGGGCGGCCGGCAGCCTTTTCGGATTGCCACAGGAAATGATGAAGTCACCGTTGCAACGTGAGATAGAGGAACGTGGCGAAGCCATATACAAACCGTCGAAAGCGGAAAAAGGCACGGCTAAGGGTGTGAGTTTCGCAGCGGACGTGGTGGCTTTTGGCGGCGTGTACTCATGGGGCTCGCTTGCCAGACTTGCCGGTGCGGAAGTTGTGTTCTCAGGACTTGAGTCCGTACTTGACAAGAAACAGCAGAAACAGGGATTGACGGTTGACCAATGTGTCAGCACGGGACTGTTCGGTAATGGCAATACACTCTCGGATATACGCAAGGAAAGTTTGCGCATCAAGACATACGAGAGCAACTATATCCAGTCAGTCAACGGCACTCTGTCCAAAAAGATGCCCATTCTGAAAGAAAAGCCGGCATGGGAAATGGACTGGAACCTCGGCAATTTGCAGAATCCTTTTTTGAATCAGGGAAAAGGACTTGTGCCTTTCAAGTTCTCTCCGATAACTCTTGGCAAACCTCAGACGGCAGATTGTGGAAAGAACTTCGCCAACGTGCCGTCTGTCATCGCTCCAGGTCAGGAACAGGCATACCTTGACTGGAAAACGCAGCATGACAGGGAGCAGGCACAGAAAGCGCAACAGGAAAGTCCCGCAACAGAAGAAAAAACTGAATCACGTGGACAGGAAACGACAAACGATAACACTCAAGAAATTGAGGACAACGGTGAAGAAAGGGAAAAGGAGACACAGGCACAAGACAATAACGACGGCTGGGTGAATCTTCTCAGGTCGGTCGGGCTGGACGGCATCGGTGACATCGGACGTAACCTCCCTTATGTAATAGCCATGCTGCCGGATATGCTTGTTGGACTGTTCACCGGCAAGACCACCTCCTTAAACCTCAAAAGCGGAATGATGCCTCTGGCTTCCATCCTTGTAGGAATGTTCGTCAGGAATCCTCTTCTGAAGATGGTGCTGATAGGTATGGGTGGTGCCAACCTTGTAAACAAAATCGGACATGAGGCGATAGAGCGTGAACAGGACGGACACAGTCCGACCGTCCGCTACAGGCAGTATGACGATGAAGAACTGAATCCACGCATATCCGGTGCTGTCATACGGGGCAACACGCTGATAGCCACCATTGACAACGTGCCTTGCTCGGTGATGCTGCCCGAAAATGCGGCACAGGCATACGCCGCCGGAGCATTGCCTTTGAATACGCTTGCCAATGCGGTGCTTGCCCGTCACGACCGCATGAAGGCGATGGCGGAAGACAATTACCGCAGTCTGGAAATCGAACAGGAACGGCAGCAGGAACGCGGCATAATCCTCAGATAAACCAATACATCAATATATAGCAATGAAAGAAAAGACACCACAGGAACAGACGGCGGCCGCCAGACAGGTGGAGCTGCTGTCAAACGCTCTCAACGGGGCATCTACGGAAGGATACTGGCTGAACGTGTCGGGACGCCTCTCTCCGAGAATCTATCCCAAAGGGGCTGCACTCAGCCCGTTCAACAGCCTCACGCTGATGCTCGACGCTGACAGCCATGGATATTCCACCGCCTTGTACACTACGTTTTCGGAAGCAAGGAAACGTGGCGAATCCGTCCTCAAGGACGAACGCTCCGTACCGATGAACTGGTACCGGTGGGACTCATACGTCAACAAGCACGACGAGAGAGACATTATATCCCGTGACGACTACCGCAGCCTTCCTCCTGTGCAACAGGAACAGTACAAGGCAGTAAGAAAACGTGAGATACACACACTTTTCAATGTGGAGCAGACCACTCTTCCCCATGTGGATGAAAAGGAGTTCGAGAAGTTGCGACAGCAGTTCGGCGGACGAACCGACCGAGGCAACATCCTTGCGGAGGAACGCCAGACACGTTCCGCAGTCAACAGGTTTCGTGAGCAGATTTCGCAGAACCTTGTACCAATAAGGAAATCGACCACGGGAACGGCGGCATACGACACTGGCAAGGATGCCGTCTATATTCCCGATCAGAAGCATTTCGGCAATTACATGGATTATGTGCAGGAACTGGTGCGTCAGGTGGTGAGTGCCACCGGCCACCGTGAGCGTATGTCGAGGGAAGGCATGGTGATGAACGGCGGCAAAGCACCGTCAGGTGATGCCTTGCGCTATGAGCGTCTTATCGCCGAGATAGCCTCCGGTCTGAAGATGGCGGAGTTCGGTCTGCCGGCGAAACTGTCACCTGAAAGTCGTGGCATGGTGGAATACTGGACAGAGGAACTGAAGGAGAATCCCTGCCTGATAGACGCTGTGGAGAGCGATGTGAACAATGCCCTTGATGTCATCCGCAAGGCTGAAAAGGGAGAACGCATGGAATCGGCCCACGAGCGCAACAAGCAGCAGACGGAGGAACTCAGGGAACAGGAAGAGGGACGGCCGCAGGTATCAGTTGCGGATGCGCTGGTATTGCAGGACATTCTCCGCAAGGGAGGTATGGAAATCAATGACCGTAATTTCCCGGGAGGACAGGATGACAAGCGTGAGTTCCTGGCCCGCTTTGACGGACTTGGACATTACGACACGCTGACACAGGACTCACTCACCAATGCACGTCTGAAGCATGACGACCCGGAGCTTGTCAATATAGCCTATACACAGGCTGCCGGTTCTGCTGCATGTATCCATCGCCTTTGCAGCGAATGGCTACCGCAGGAATGGGAGGAAAAAGGTGCGCATGTTATAGCTGACGACATTAATGCCGTTCCGGACAAGCGCAGCCGTGAGTTCGTGGTGGTACTCGACAAGAACACGGGGATTGCCGATGTGGTACTTCCCACTTCCGCCCGTTCAGGAGGCGATGTCGTGATGCCCAACGGTGACCGCCGCAACTACTGGATGTCACCCGACGAGGTGATGACAGCCGATGAGCGCAAAGAAGCCGGTGCGAGAGTAGTATCGCATACGATTCCCGGATTTAATAAAGAGAAGATAGCGGCTGCGTTGATGGCTCAGGGTGCCTCATACGTTAGGTTCTATAATAAGGACGGGCAGTTGCGCTACCATCCTGATGATTCCTATTTTGCAGACAAGCAGGTGTATTCGGCCAGACTGGACGGAAGGGAGATAAGAAATGTTTCCGCTTTTGATGTCAGCGAGGCAGTCAGCCGCGCTACGGAAGTGCAGTTCGAGCGAATCCAGATGCTCCGTGACGACACGGGCGGATGGGCATTGTACCTCAAGCCTGAAAACGAGCCGTCGTTCAGCATCCGTCCGGACAAGAATGACATCAACCGTTTCTTTTCCACCGTCAAGCAGGATGACCGTGTGGCTGCAGGTGCGGTACGCAACGAACTGGCTCAGAAATACTATGCTCTCGCACAGGCTGAACCCAACCTGAAGGTTGACCTGTTCGGTGCCATGCCGGACGGTATCGACCCGCTGCGCATCAAGCGCGTGAACGTGTTCAAGAGCAAGGACGACAAGATACTGTGTGTCCCCGTAATCGATGGCATCGACAAGGTGCAACCGCGCGAAGTGAGCAAGCAACAATGGCAACGGATGTGGGTGGCAGAAGATGTGGCCCAATACAAGACCTGTCTCGCCGCTACGTTGTTCTCTGACCTGCTGATGCAGAAAACGGAGGAACAAACCGTAGAAAAGCAGCAGGAAGAGGACGCTGCCGTTGTCCGTCCTGATGTGGCGGCAGTGCGTCCCGAACTCCAGCAATATGAAGAGTTGAAAGAAAAGCATCCCGATGTCATCCTGCTGTTCCGTCACGGCGGCAATTATGAGGCTTATCAGGATGATGTGCCAAGTATGGAAAAGACATTGGGACTTGAAAAAATCGAATTCGGAAACCAAAAGGAAGATGTCCATGCCGTGAAAGTGTCATTCCCGACAGATATGCTGGATGTCTATCTGCCGAGACTCGTGCGGTCAGGAGCAAGGGTAGCCATTTGCGATGCTGTTGAAAACATTTCTGCTGACAGAAAAGCCGGTATGTCACTTCCTCAAAATGCAGTTAGCGCAGCGGAAAATATGGAACGTCACACAGGAATAAGAATGTAGGCTATGGCAGGAAAGAATCAGGCATACGCAGAAAGATATGCGGAATTTGCGATGGAGCAGATGCGTCTGTACGGCATACCGGCTTCGGTAACGCTTGCTCAGGGCATCCTTGAGAGTGCAAGCGGCCAGAGCCGTCTCGCACAGAACGAGAACAACCATTTCGGCATCAAGGCCACGCAGTCATGGATAGCCAACGGTGGCAAATACGGTCTCTACTCCGATGACAAACCGAATGAGAAATTCTGCAGCTACGACAGTGTGGGCGATTCCTATGCCCATCATTCCAGATTTTTGAAGGAGAACTCCCGGTACGCATCCTGTTTCAAACTTGATGCGGACGATTACAAAGGATGGGCACAGGGGCTTGATAAAGCCGGATATGCTACAGCCGGGAAATATGCGCCCGCGCTTATATCCATTATCGAGCGTAACGACCTTCAGCGATATGACCGTATGGTAATGGAAGAGATGAACGCCAAAGGGCTGAAACCGGGGCAAGGAATCCCACAGTTGCAGTCCGGCAATAACAACAGTGCGGAACATGATTATTCTTTCCCGTTGAAACGAGAAGAGTTCCTGTTCGTTACATCGCCTTTCGGTATGCGTTCAGATCCGACAGATACTTCCAAAAAGCAGATGCACAAGGGGATGGATATACAATGCAACAATGAAGCTGTGCTGGCGACGGAAAAGAACGGCAAGGTTGTAGCGGTGAATGAAAACGCCAACACAGCTGGTGGAAAGTCGGTCACCGTAGAATATACTCGTGAAGGCGGAGCCAAGGTACAGGTCAGCTACCTGCACCTTAATTCATTTTCTGTCAAGGTCGGCGATACAGTAAATGCCGGACAGCAGATAGGCGTTTCCGGAAATACTGGAACCCGGACCACTGGACCGCACCTGCATTTAGGTGTGAAGCAGATTGCAGCGGACGGTACTACCAGGGACATGGATCCCGCCGCTTATCTTGCGGAGATAGCCGAAAAAGGAAATATCCGTCTCACCGCCATGCACGACGGTCAGAACCTGTTGGCGAAATACAAAAGCCAGAACCCTAACAGCCCGGCAATAGACACCTCGTTATCCCCGGAAGAATGGATGAAGAAACTCCTGTCATCCGAAGACAGCGGTATCGGTATGGGCGGATTTGGACAGGATCCGGTCATGGAGATGGCTATGACGCTGTTCACTTCCCTCATGGCATTGGCCGTGCAGATAGATAGCAAGACAGAAGAAGAGAAGATGGCTGCAGCAACAGCCGCCGCCCTTGACAAGCGCATAGACCTTACACCGCTTGTGCAGGGAATGAGGGAATGTACGCTTCAGGTCAAGGAAGGCGAGACTCCGTTACTGTCCGTAGATACCGGTACAAACCGTTTCACGGCACAGCTGTCTTCGTCAGACATGAACCGTATGAACCTCGTCCTGTCGGACAGTACCCTGACCGCCGACGAAAAGAAAGAACGTATTTCCGGTATCATCGGTAATATCGCGCTCAACGCCCAGTTGTCGCAGGATTACCGTCAGGGAATATCGCAGCAGTCACAATCAGAGAATATTTCAATCAAATAATCACTCACATTAAAACAAAACAGTATGATTAAAGTACAAGCAACAATCAACGGCATCATCAGCAAACCGGCAACAATCCGTGTGTCTGGAGACGGTAAAAAATTCATCGGTTTCCTTGTTAAACTCTCTGTACCAGGTTCGCGTAACAATATGCCGGGTAAGGAACTGTCCATATCCGTAAGTAAGGACGGGGACGAATCGGAGTTGCCTTCCCTCGCAGCAGGAACACGTATAGAGGCGACTGGAACACTGACCTTCCGAAAGACCGGCGACAACCTCTATTTCAATTTCCATGCAGACACGGTGAATCTCAGCCCCGAATCGTCCAAGGATGCCATTGAGGGCACAATGGAGTTCAAGGGGACTGTCGGCAAGGGAGTTGATGAGAAAACCGACAAGAAAGGTGGAAAATATGTGTCGTTCTCGGCATATTCCACAGAAAAGTCCGGGGATGCTCTGCAGTTCACATGGGTACGCTTCATCAAGTTCGATTATGTCAAAGAAGCGTTTCTCGAAGCCAAGGCGAAGATACATGCCACCGGTAAGCTGACAGTATCGGCATACAATGGCCGTATTGACCTTGACTGCCGTCTGGAAGAGGTCAAACCGTGGGAACGCCAGCCATTCCCACAGACAAAGGACAACGAAAACCCACCGATCTGATATGGCATACAGGAAATACAACGACAACGGTGACGGACGCAGTGCCGAAGACCGCGCCCTTGACAGGTTCGCAGACCTCATGGTGGAGAAAATAAAAAATCTCCAGTCAGACTGGCAGAAACCTTGGTTTACCGAGGGCAGCCTGAAATGGCCCAAGAACCTGAACGGGAGGGAGTATAACGGTATGAACGCCGTGATGCTCATGCTCCTGTGTGAGAAGAACAACTACCAGCTTCCTGTGTTCTGTACCTTCAACCGTGTAACCGGAATGAATTACTCCGTTGGGAAGGACGGCAGCCGCAAGCCGCTGGTGGATGGTAACGGAGAGAAACTCCCGGCCGTCACAGTCAACAAGGGAGAGAAGTCATTCCCGATATTCCTCACCAGTTTTACGGTAGTGAACCGCGAGACCAAGGAGAAAATCAAATACGAGGATTACAAAAGACTCTCCGAGGAAGAGAAAAAGCAGTATAATGTCTATCCGAAGCTGAACGTATATAATGTGTTCAACGTGGACCAGACCAATCTGAAAGAGGCCCGTCCTGAACTGTATGCCAAGTTGGAAGCACAGAACCAGATCACCAGACCGGCATCCCTTGATGGTGAGAAATTCTCTTTTCCTGCCATGGATGAGATAATCAAACGTGGGCTGTGGCTGTGTCCCATTAAGCCGACACATCAGGACCAGGCATACTATTCCATATCAAAGGATGAGATAGTTCTGCCAGAGAAATCGCAGTTCATCAACGGGGAGGCGTTCTATGGAACGGCGTTTCACGAAATGACACATTCGACCGGTTCCGAGAACCGTCTCAACAGGCTGAAGCCAACGACATTCGGTTCGGATGATTATGCCCGTGAGGAACTTGTGGCCGAACTGGGCAGTGCCCTTGTAGCTTCGCGCTACGGCATCGTGAAGAATGTCAAGGATGAATCAGCAGCATACCTCAAGTCATGGCTCGACAGCCTCAAAGAATCCCCCGAGTTTATCAAGACAACCCTGCAAGATGTACGTCGTGCCACATCCATGATAAACCACCGCATCGACATTGTTCAAGGACAGATAGACAGCTACCAAGCCACTCCCGGACATACGACCGAATACCCCGATGTCTATGACATCGACAATGACGGCAACACGACAGAGGTCGTTCATATAGAGGATACACCTTTCGACATGATGCGTGAGGACGAGGAAGTGCCGTTCCAAAGGACTCACCGCAGCCGCTGATTAAACACGGTAAAACCTTTCGCAATCCGCCGGGACACCTGTCTTAGGCGGGTTGTTTTTTATGCAGTCATGGAAGTGTCAGCGTCCATTCCTCTTGTTGAACTCTTCCCAGTCATATTCGTCCATGTCCGGTTTCCAGAATGAACGCTTACGTTTGCGTCGTGGCTTCTTACGCTCACGGAAGCCCAGGACTCCCGACAGCCACCATCCGACCAATAGTAGAAGTATTATTTCCATATTCTGTTATTTCCAAGTTAGTATTTGCCATATTAAAGATACAAAATAATCCGCACATACACAAGTTTTTAGCGGATTATTTTCAATTTATTTTTCATGTGCTCGGATGCGAGCTGAATAAAAAACGCCTCGAAATTGTCCGAAACGACATAAATCTTTTGCAGATAGAAAAGACTATTACCTTTACACCCAATAGAAGCAACCAAGCCTCTTCGCAATGCTCAAATCGGCATATATTAGGTTATTTCAGGTTGTCCGCATACTTTTTCCCTTACTTTAATTTCCTAAAACCGAACATCAATATAAATCCTATGTCTCTTTCCAAAATTCGATGGACATGTATCGTTTTGACCGTAAACTCAGATTGATTCTATTATTTCCTGACGACAGGGAACAGGATGATTTAACCTTTGAAATTTTGATGATTTTTCAAGTGTAAAGCCGCCTTTGTTTATTGAAACGACCACAAGACATAGTAGTATCTAAACTCATTTTTTTTGTAAAATCAGGCGTTTTAAGCGCAAATATTTGTACCTCGACGTTCTCTTAATAGTCATTTTTTGTATGTCTGTTTATGCAAAAGACAGCCCTAACCTCACGGTCGGGACTGCCTGCAAAAAAATGAAAAAGTTAGCTTCTTAGTGCTCGTCTATTATGGCAAGAAAAGTCTGACGATGGTGTTTCTGTTTGCTTTTCCCGGTGTATAATCATCAATACCGCCCCTTGAGATTTTCTTGATATTGTTCTCCAGAATGCCTCGTTCTTTCAGGCATCCGGCGATAAAGGTGGCTCTTTGAGAACCGAGATTTGAATTGATCATTTCCGTACCAGTAGCTTTGTCGGCCGAACCTGTAATTTCAATTCTAAGGTTGTATTTCTTAGCGATACGTGCAATCTCGTCGATGTTCACCAGTTGTGATTCCTCTACAAGATTGTCGGTGCCGAGTTCAAAGAAGAAATATATGGGTGCACCGAGTGCGGCATTGCCGTTAATGACATCATCCGCATAACTGTTATTGTTCCCGTCACTGCCGACTTCTGCCTTGCTTCCGTTGCTTTCCCCGGACACTGCATTTTCTGACCGGTTATCCTTTTCGGGACTGCCGTTTTTGCCATCACGGAGGCGTTTTCTAAGTGAGTTAAGCCCGTTGTAGTCGTTCATGGTATAGCCTCCTGCCGAGGTATTACCGTGGTCATCGACACGTTCAAAACATCCGGCATATTTGTCAAGCAGTCCCTCGATTTCAAGAATCTTTCGGAGTTCGGCAATCAGCCTGGCTTTTGCTTCATTCTCTTTGGCAAGCCTTTCATTCTCTTTTTCTTGTTCGTATGCTGCAGCCTTCAGTCGCTCATTGAGGATGACATAAGGCCGTGCGTCAATGACCTTTTTCCATCCACGGTTCTTTCCGAAAGTCCATGAGACACCAGCCGAAAGCGTCAGTAGGTGGTCTCCGATTTCTCGTGCAGAACCAAGACCGTCGGCATCCTTGAACGTGGTCGCGTCACCGATTTCAGCGGTGATATGCAGTCCATCGGCAATGCGAAAACGCCCTTGGACACCATAATTGAAAGCGAAAGGATTGCGCCCGGCATCACGGTTGTCAATCAATCCGACACCGACAAAGGGAATAATATCCCACCGACATTCCTTATCACCCTTAGCTATCGACGGCATCAGGTTCACAAGGAGGTCGGCATGATAATGACGGTATTGTTGGTTCGTCAAAGCCCCGCTTTTCCACTCGAAGCCTTGAAATACGAGACGGTTTCCCACCGATGGTGTATGCCATTTGCCTAATGATATTTGTAAGGCAGGTTTGATGCGTCCGAACAGATCATCGCACCCCAACGGCGAACCGATAAAGGATGATGCGCCTCCCGAGACGCTTATAAACCAGTTGTCTGTCCATGAAGGAATGATTGCACCGGAGAGATATTTCGGCTTTTTGCGGAGCGTAATTTCCTTTTGTGCGGCTTCGATTTCCTTCAATTTCATCTCCGCATGGCTGACCGCATGGGCATTCGCGTCAAGCAGTGCCACAAAGGTCACAAGCATTGAAAATAAGATTTTCTTCATCGTTTGAATTATTTGAATTAGTGTTATATCATTTACGTTTTACAGATTTTCCGCCTGACGGACGCATCATTTTTGCCGCACGGAAGAGACAACGCCGTGCCCAAAGAAGGTCGTCCTCGTCATCTTTCCGTCCCCAGGGCAGGTCGCTTCCGCCTCCTCCGCCACCGTGTCCCTCGGCAAAAGTTGTGGCACCATCAACATATCCGGCGAACAACAGTCCGGCGCATTTTAGAATCTCCTCTCCACGTTCCGCAAGGTCTCCAAGCAGCGTGTTGTTAAATACTGAACCTGCATCGCCGAGCGTTGGCAAAGTGCTTTTAAGGCTGTCAATGACATTATTCACGAAAGCATCCGCAATGCGAAAACGAACCTGTTGGGCAAGGTCACCGGATGCCTCTCGGACATCTTTCTTGTAGTCCTCTGCCTGTTGCCGGTATTCGTTGGCTTTCTCTTTGGATTCTTCCTCCAGCTCCCGGTATTCAGATAATTTCCGACTTGCCTCGGTCAGTTTCTGACGCTTGTCCGTAAGGGAATCCAGCACTTTCTCATAGTCCTTGCTAAGCCTGTCAATGTTCTTTTGCAACTCGTCAGCATTTCCTTTTCCGGCTTGCAAATCGGTAGAGAGCTGTACCATTTCCTGCTCCAGTTCTGCTTTGCGGTTCTCCAGATTGGCTATCATTGTGGTCAGTCCTTTTACCCTTCTTTCAGCATGAGATACTTCAAGTTTCAACTGTTGCAGCAACGATTTGTCCGATTCGATTTGCGTCTCAAGGTCTGCACATTCCCTGCTCAACAGTCGTCTGTATTCATACGGAGGGATATTTCTTGCCCCGGTCTTAGTTATGTCGGATCCTCGCACCAATCCCCATTTCTCATTCACTTTGGCAAATTCATCGTGGAGCGACCGCATATAGTCCTTGTAGTCGTACAAGTCTTTCCCTCCGAATATTTTCTTGAAAGCGAAGCGTCCATCCCTTATCGGAAGCAGGGTGCAATGGCAATGTGGGTTCGTCTCATCGAGATGCACGACAAATCCGGCAATGTTCTCTTCGCCCCATTTGTCGGCGACAAAACGATACACATCCAGTGCCCATTTCTCAATGTCCGGACAGCGTTTTATATGGGAATTGTCGGCATCCTTATTCAGATTTACAGTCTGAGTTCCGAAAGCTAACTCGTGCATCCTTGCTCGTGAACCACCGAAAATAAAGTTCACCACCGTGCGGAATTTCGGCTCCGGCAATCCCTCGTTAGGGTCTTTGATTCCACGCGCCGACAGTATCTCACGGATGCGTTCAGGGATGGATTTTGTCTTATCAAGAGGAACGATTTTTCCCTTCACGATTTCAAAATTCAGGCCGTCGCGTGTGCGGTCGTAGGCTCCATATCCCGATGCCCGGCCCCATTTTTTATCGTCCCAGTTACGTTTATGCTCATCGCTTTGAGCTTCGGTGAAGCCCTTTGCAACCTTGAGATCCATGACTTGTTTTTGTGAATTTGCCATGATTTTTTCGTCGTTTTTTTGATTTTCCGAAGGCTTTTTGGGAGCCATCCGACTTCATTTTTTTTGAATTTTGCGAAGAAAATTCTTCCATAACTTCACAGCTTGCTGCCGCTTTTGGCGGTCTGTCCCGGTTTTCTGCTGAAAATCCGGGGTATTATGCTTCCCAACAGCCGCAAAGCGGCCTTTTTGGGCGTAGCCCGTCCGATAATGAGGCGGCAAGCCGCCGTGTTATCCCGTATGCGGAGTCGTATCGGTTCCTGTTTCGGGCGCAGCCCGTCCCTGATAGCCAAAGACGGTCGGATTGGTGAGGACACCGTGCCTTATAAAAGGAGAATAATATTCGAGGACCGCAGCGAGCCGTTGCATCGTAGTGTCCGGTAACGACGGCGGGAACTCCGTGTTGTCGCAGCGGTCATCTATCAGTTTGAGTCCACCGATAGTAAGCAAGGTGAAGAACCTTGCAAAATCGGAATCGCAATCATCAATGAACAGACAACGCAAGGCATCCGCCACACGGTCGTCTTTTGGAAAGAAACCGGAAGGATGCAACACAAGATGATTGACCAACCGGTGCAGCCGTCGTCCGATTTTAATGTCGTGCGGGTCGTCCGCATCCAACTTCTCGACATCATGTTCGGTCTTTGAAATCACAGAGTCGAACATGTCCGCCAGTTCCTCGATGGACATCGTGCCGAAGATGAAACGCAGACGGTCACGTTCTTCACGGGACGGAAGCCGTGTAAGTGTCGGAGTGCCGGACATGCATACGGGAATGGATATGACCGTCGCCTTCCCCCGGCGTTCAACCGAAATGGCCCCAGTCTTGGTCATCTCAAGAAAGAAATTGCGCACGTTGTCGCGTGACCATCCCCAAACGACAGCAAGCTCGCTATATGAAGTCACAAGCTGGCCAACGGAAAGATGAAATTCCTGTCCGAAGGATATTGCTGTGCTCGGCTCTTTGTTCGCACGTTCCAACAAATAGACAAACGCACTGTAACGTGACAGCCGTCCGCCATCAGCAGGCCTGTCTTCCTGAAGGCTGCGGAGCAGGGCCATATTTGTCGTGAGACTAAAAGTATCTTCTGATTTCATATTGTCTGGTTTATGATTACACTTCGTCCTGTTCATGTCCGATCTCTTCAAACTCTGCATCCTCTATCTCTTCGTTAAACACATGCTTCCGTTCTCGCTCGGATTCCTGCAACATAGAGTTTCCTGATTCATCCCAACGGAAATATAATTCGGAAAGCTCCAGCAGGTCTTCGTAGCAATCCGGGCGGTACGCACATTCCGTCAGGAGCATTAAGTCTCTGAGCAGACGGGACGGATAGAATACTGTTCCGCAGAGCAGTACACCGATGGAGAAGCCAAGAGGCATGAAGTGCGGAATGAAGAGGCACGTCAAGGAGAGAACCATGCCGACCCACAGGACACGGCAATCCTGAAGGAAGTAGATAAATCTTTCACAGAGACTGTGGGAGAACATCGCAAAGCACAGCACCGATGACGGGATGAGGTCATAATGGTTCTGGAAAATCGTCAGGTGATAGAAATGGAATGCCAGCAGAAAAAGCAGCAACATTTTGGTGTACACTTTCCTGAAAGCGAAACTCATCGCCATGTTACGGTAGAAGACGAGCATGGCAGGCCGTTTGTTTTTATACAGGAACGGTACGACAAGGAATGTCGGAAACATCAGTGAATAGAGAATCTTTATCAGCATGGTTGTGTTATTTGAGTTGTTAGTTATAAATCGGAAAGTTCGAGCCGGATGAATCCATAGGATGCACGGTTTATAATCTCTTCAATGTCATCAGGACTTATTGTTTCTTTGTTCCACCGCTCCTTGAAACGAGAACCGCGTTTGAGTGAGCGCACTGCCTTTTCAAGATTGTACTCCGGAATGTCCCACACATGGCCTTGCTCATACAGCCCGTGTTTACGCAGGGCGACAAGTGTAAGCACACGGCAACGTACTTCCCGAAGTTCACGTCCTACCTGAACCATCATGTTACGTTCCCTGTCGGCATGAAGCACGGTTATCCAGGTGCGCCTTGCACGGATTATCTCGACAATTCTGTTGTATGCGGTCTCTTTCATCCTATAAGTGGCTCTGGTTTATTTCATGAAGTCGCGCAGGAGATCTTCCTCCTTGCGGGCAAAGACGACCTTGCTTTTCGCCGTCTGGTCGTTAAGCTCGGCCTGCAAGTCAAGCCCGAAATTCTCAAGCGAATCATAAAGCGAGGCGTACAGGGTATCGCAGATGCCATTGTCATCACTGATACCGTTGACCTTGTACAGATAATCGAATGACGGATTGGAATAGGCACAGCACTGGTGTCCCATGACTGTTGCTTCAGACGGAATGATATGGTAAAGGATAATCAGTTCCATCTGGTCGTCGAACTCGTCAAGCAGGTCGCTTATGTTACAGGGCTTCGGTAACTTGAACTCAAGGATGGCCATACCGTCGAAGATTTCTGCACCGGCATAGTTCGCGCGTGACATCAGTGACGGCATCTGCATGGAGATGTATGTGAGGAATCTCTCAATTTTGTGTTTCAGCATAATTGTATTCGTTTTTCGTGTCAGAGATTTGTGATGGTGGTTTTGATGAGCAGCGAAGGAAGCTCATCCGTATCAATGGGGAACTGCGGTTTCCCAAGTTTGACCACGCACTTTGGCGTTTCTGTTGCCAATATCTTCAGTGTGCCTATTTGTGCTTCGCTCATAAGCGAGAGGGCGAAGCCGTCAAATGAAATCCATGGCTGTAACAGCATCCACAGATAGGCTGCCGCCTGATCTCCGCCCTTGACTTTGCGGTTGTTGATGTCGTTCACGCATTGCAGGGCATTCTGCAACAGACGTCGGTTATTGCGCATCGTAAGCAGTATGACAACTTCGGAAGTGGTAAATGCCGGATTATCTCCTTGGCACAACTCGACCATCTCTTTCATCAGGGCAGACGAGCTGTCGCGGACTTTGGCGAGAGGGATGCCACCGAGTGTCGGCAGATGAACGAGAAAAGAGCGGAAGGCTCTGTCCTCATTCCGAAGGAACAAGAACAGGTCTCGTTTTGTATGAATCCCACGGCGGGTTGCATCATCGAGGATGTCTTCATACCTGTGAATGGTAGAAACATTGTCCATGTTGAAAACAGGGACGGAATCCATCGAGGCATAGAATCTGTGTGCTGACATCATCAACTGGTTTGAGAGCGAGTCAAGTCTCGGTCTGTTGACGGCCAGCGAGAAGTCAAGATAATCCTGAAACGACCGCTTACGGCTGTCAACAAGCGAAGTCAGTTTATCGGTAATGGAATCGCGCAGGGAAAAATATGTCGAATCAACAACTGCACGGTTCGTATGTACGCTGTCACGGAACATGGCAGCTGTCACTGAATCATCGAGAGCTTTCCATTCCAAAACGGAAGATACAAGCTCTGAGTTTGAAAGTGTCTTCTGTTTAGATACAGAGCGCAGGAAGGCTTCGTAATCTTCCAACGCAGCATTGGCGTCAGAAAAACTTTTTGCTTCTGAATCACTGCCGTTGCAGGCGGAAACCAACATTCCCAGCAAGAACATTGGTAACAAGGCGGCAATCTGCCGCGCCATTGTCTTTTTTGACGGATAATCAGTCATATCAATATCTGTTTTTGTCGCACAAGCGATTGTTTGATGCTGCGAAAGTAGAGTATAATTTCGAGATATAAGTACAATCGTAATTATATTTATATTAAATTGAAATATCATACTCTAAATGCGATTTTTGCAAATGGCTGTAACTTTTGGGGTTGCAAAGGAAAGACATTGAAAGACAATCTGTAAATGAGTGTAATCATACTCATTTTTTGCTGTGAAAAATCTGTTGCTAACAGCATATAATAATCTGTGAATATGACTAACTTTATAACGTTTAGCAGTTATATCCGATAAATAATCATAGAAATGGCGTCAGAATGGCTGATTTTGGGAAGAGTCTGATAAGTTGTCGGATTATTTAGCTAACTTTGCAGACAAAATCATACTCTTATACACGATGGCAAAAATAGGATATATAATGACGGCTCCCGGTTACGAGGACTTCTCTGCGGACAGCGGATGGATGGAAGACTTCGGTTGTGTGGAGATTGTAAGAGAGGAACTGTTGTCTGCGGACAAGGCAAGGACAATGTGGGACAGCCTTATGGGGCGTGTCCAGTTCGGGGATACTGTTGTCATACCCAAACTGTCGAATGCTTTGCGTGGTGCGAGGCAGCTCGTCTTCTTTCTGGAGTTCTGCCGGGTGAAGAACATCAGACTGGTGTCCATCCGTGACAGGATTGATTCGGGCAACGAGCTTTTTCCCGGAACGCAGACAAGTGACGTGCTTACCGCCATTGCCCTGCTGCCGCAGGAAGCAAACGCTATCCGTAAGTCCTCGCACCATATAAGCAGGATAAAGAAGCATATTGAGAGCATTAGCGACAAAGCGATGGGGCGTGCCGAGCGTAACAAGCGTATTGTCAACATGTATCTCGAAGGATTCTCCATTGATGAAATTTTCAAGGAGTCTGGATTTAGTAGTCGGAGCAGCGTGTTCCGCATCCTGAACGAAGCCAATGTGCAGCTTGATCGCGGTCGCTGGAAAGGACCACTCGGCCCTCGAAAGAAGAAGGAGGACTGAGAGGGGAAGCATTGTCATACTGGACAATGTTGTGTCATATATCTCGAATGAAAATTTAGAAAAGGAAATATGGATTACAGACAAAAAGCTAATAGAGGTGAATATATACCCGCTTTCTTTGAAATGTATCTAAAGATTGATGGAGAAATTGATTTGAACAAGCTTTCGGAAAGAGACTTTTCTCTTTTCTTTCATGAATATATCCATTTTTTACAAGATATAACTACCACCTATGGACTAACCACATGCTACGCCTATGGAGAGTATGTTCAAAGTGTGGTCAATGATATATATGCAAAAGGTAAACAAGCCTTTGAAGTTCCGTATATATATGATGATAACAAAGATAATATCAGACTTAATGAACAGGTTCAAGATGTTACATTGGGAGACTGGGATACCAATATAAAAACCTTGGACAATGTAAGGGTTTCTGTAGAGAATTTTGAATTGAAATTCGGAAAAGAACAAAACTTACCAAGTATCCCGGCCGTTTGTATTCAAGCAAATGAAGATGATATAATATCTTTTGGCGCATCGGCAATAAAAGAGAGCATTGCCTATATAATGGAAAGACATTGTTGTAGAGAATATGAAGAATCTGATGATTTTCCATATTCTTCAGCGGAAAAAGTTGCAAGTGCCATATTCCCTGAGTTTGGGCAAAGGATATTAAATGTATTAGCATTGGCTGATTGCTCATTGATGTTTTCTAATCCTGGTCACGTTTTTGTTGATATGCTGTATCAGTTTAGAGATAAAAAATACAATCCAGAAAAGGCTCAAGATATATATTCTCAATTAGGAAACGCCAAGGTTAATACAGACATTAAACTATTTGATTTTTTTGAAGGTATTGCTAATGAGGCAAGAAAAAAACTGAAATCCTATTATAGGGTTCCTGAACATCCGGAATTACACGAAGCATATCAGGGATGGGTTGATACAGTTATTGATAAAGCATTGTATTTACGAAAACATAATCCATCATATTTATTAGATATTATTGCTGATTCACCTGCTTCAACCAGTGGATTATTTACTCAGATAGTAAATGATTTAGGTACTCCCATGATGAAGAATAAGCAGAAAGATTACTATACCGTTAAACCACAAGGGATAGCTGGTTGGAATGTGGAAGTTTTGAAATCTGTGCATCAAATATACAAGATCCTCCATGATGGGAATTTTCAATGTTCATTATATCCCTGGTGTGTACGAAGTTTCAATGAGCACCCTGAAGAAGGATTAAACCCAACAGAAGATAAATGTCTTCATACGCCATGGGTAAGAGCAAGTGAAGCTGAATTGTGTCCGCTTGGACTATTATGGAAAAACTGGAATTTAGCATCTTATTATCCGCAAAAGAAACAGTGATATAAAATGCTCTTATAAGTGGTATCATCAATCTGTAGCATATAAGGCGGTGGGACATCCTCGGACATCTCACCGCCTTGTATTTGTCATAAGCCATTAACCCGTCACGAGCTTCATCAGTTGGATGTTACAAAACTTATCGTATTCTTCTTGATTGTCTCCACGCTCGATATGGCGGTCAATCAGTTCTCCAAGTTCGTCAAAGCAGACTTCATCGCTGACAAGTCTCGTCTCGGTATCATTTGTGAGATAGACCTCGTAATAGTCGCTTCCGTTCAGGGCTATTACTACAAACCCCTTGAACAATCTTCCATTGACTTTAAGTTTCAATGCCGGCATGTCCTTGAACTCTGTGGCATATAAACCACTTATGCCCCATGACATAAGAACAGAAGTCCGGGTCATGCCAAATAGTTGTTGCTTTGCCGTTTCAGCAACAGACATCACATAATCTTTTTCCATATAGACGCTCATGTTTAAGTGTTTATGAATAATTTTTATTTCCCCTCACATCAGGAGCTTCGTTCCGTCCGGTCGGGATTTGATTTTTACTTGCGCCCATCACTGCGAAGACAGGAGAATATGCACAAGAAATCCGGACTTTATTTTATGGAACACCCGATTTGGCTACAAATCGAGGAAGGCTTCCGCAAAATAAAGTCTGGATAGTATGGCGGTACTTGGGCCAAATTCACCTCGCAGTAACTTTGCAAGAGAAAAACAGAGCCGACAGGACGGTTGATATGATACAACACCAGCGTGTATAAATGGAGGAAGCCCAAAAGGATTAGTATAAAAGTTTATAACTGGAGGATGAATCGAGAATTAGTATAACAGGAAGTGTCGCCGCCCGTTGTTGTCTGACGGTATGTTAAGCATACAGGCAGGACGGATTTCTCCACCCTGCCTGTTGCTCATTATGCCGCAGCTTCTTCCGGCTTCGCATCTTCGGAGGATGCCTCTGCTGCATCGTCATTTTCGTCCGTTGGCTTTTCCTTAGCCACGATAGCGGCTTTCCTTTCCTCAATGCGTTGGTGTCGCTTCTCATAGATTTGGTTATAGCCGTCCTCAATTTCAGCAAGTTCATTCGGCATGTGCTTACGTGCGAAGTCAAGCATAAGGTCTGCTGTGGCATTGTTCCTGTATGCGTCTTTGAACTGCGCTATCAGATAATCCCTGCGGATAACAGCCTTTGTCTTTGCCGTCAGATTGGCGATGATGTTCATCTTGTCCTCGTCATTGAGGTATGGGGAGTGTTCTTCGGATATACCTAACAGGGCAAAGTTCTCTCTCCGTAGGCTTGACAGCAAAAAGAAATAAACCATTCTGTCCTCGTCCGCTCCGAACTTGGCTTCTGCCACATCTATGTTAAGGATTTGCTTCTTGGTGTCCTCGATAGTCTTTTCAAGGGCGATTTCCTTGTTTCGCTTGTCCTGTTTCTCCAACTTTTCCACAGGAGAAAGTGGCTGTCCTTGTGTCGTATCGTCTGCGGTGTTGTTCTTCTTTACATAGCACAGCGTTATGTTGTTGCTTCCTATTTTCACGTAGAGCGATATTTCGCCGTTCTCGCTTTGGCGGTGTATTTCAGCGCATCTTTCCCTATAGTCGCTCTGTTCCTGCTCGTAATCACTGCATGCCGTTTCATAGGCTTCCTCGTTGTCGTAGTCCTCTTTTTCAGGTGCTTCGGGCTGTCGGGGATAAGCCGTACCGTATGGCATGGCACTCTCCACCTCATGTCCCATAGCCATAAGACGCTCCACAGCGATAAGGTTGTAGTCATAGTCGGTATGTCCGAGCGTTGCGGTGGGGTTCTCCGCCAATACCTGCAGGGTTTTTTCCACAAGGTACGATGCGTTCATTTCGGCAAGGCATGTGCGATTTGCACATTTTCCACAACCCTCACAGAAAAGCGACATGTTGTTTGTGTTGTGGGGGCATGACAGGCACAGGGTCTTGTCAAAAGAATAACGGTCAAGGTCTGCGGTGTACTGCCGTTCAATGCTCCTTGCGATTTCAGAGGCTTTCTGCCCTCGCCAACTGCTATATGTCACATCTTCTTTCAGGTGCTGTTCGTACACCTCACGCTGTATGTCCTCACCGTAACGGCAGATTTCGCTTGCCACGCTGACCGTGATTTCGTCCGTTTCCAACAAGGCGGCGATTTCGGGAATAAGCGATGCGAATTTCAGTCTTGTACGGATATAAGCCTCACTCTTGCCGAACTGCACAGCAAGGGAAGAAAGGTCGTGCCGTCCGCTTTCCATGAGCCGTTGGTAGGCATTGGCTTCTTCCATGGGTGTCACATCTTTGCGCTGGAGGTTCTCGGTAATGGCGATTTCCTCGGCTTCTTCATCGGAAAGGTCATTGATTATGGCAGGGATTTCCTGCATGCCGACAATCGTTGCAGCACGGTATCTGCGCTCACCGAACACAAGTTCATAGTCGTTGCTGTCTGCTATGGGGCGCACGGTGACAGGCTGTAGTATTCCTTGCTGACGAATACTTTCTGCGAGTTCGTTCAAACTCACTTCATCAAAGTGCTTGCGTGGGTTGAAACCATTAGGACGGATTGCAGAGATTGCAACCATTGTGATGTCCTTTACTGCTGTCTGATTTAATGTTGCTTCCATTTTTTTGAATTTATGGGTTATTATTGAATGTTTATTTTCCCCTTTCTTCAGTCCCTTTTTCCCGGAACCGCTTTGGAGTTTTACAGATGCAACACACGGCTGTCTTATCAGCTTCATACGACGGCTTTTCTTGCCAAATACTCTCCACTGGAGGAAGATTTTGCAAGAAATGCACTTCAAGCCGCCGGATCAAGCGGGACGGCCGAACTTCGCATCTGATAAAACCAAACCGGTGACGAAGGGAAAGAACCAGGGCAAGACCAGAGAATGTGAATGATATAAGCAGGAGAACACCGAGAGGTTGTAAACAAGGTAAATGCGGTAAAACAGGTTAAGACGACCTGCATGACCGGCCGGGATATAAGAGGGCAGCCTTGCGCTTTCCGTGAAGAGGTTTATTCCCTCTCCACGGACGGACAATCCTTAGTGTGTCATCCCGACAAATGGTCATACAAGTTAAGGACAGGAATGTTCATGACTCCAGCCTTGTTGCAGGTATAGTATGTGCCACCACGACGTCGCCCGTCATAGTAGGCAACAATACGGCTCGCATGTTTGAGCATGAAATCATTTCGCACAAGCAAACAGCCTTTGTAATACACCTCGCTCAGTAATATGTGAAAATCCGCCTGTTGTAAAATGGCATGGTAGCGTTGGCGGTCACTCCAATTCCACATCCCGCACTGGTCGCGGAATGGTATAACGGCTGTAAGCGTGATGTCGTTGAAATCCGCTTTTGCCTGCAGCACACATTCTGCCGCCATAAGGTCGAAGCCCAATGCCATGCCGCACATATAATTGGTGATACCTTCTCCGTGCCAATCTCTGATAAGCTCCGTCAAGGCAGCCTTTACGTTTGCCGTTCCTCCATGGGGAAATGAGCGGTGTCCCGTAAAGGCTGCGGAACACCGCCTGTTAATGGCAGTTGGATTTATGTTATTTCCCATATCGGTAATGTGTGCGTCCAAGGAAGATGCCGCCCAATACGTTTGCCCCGAACACTTCAAGTTGGTTGGCGAACAATGCGTAACTCATGCCGGTGGTGATGATGTCATCCATGACCACGACATCCTTTCCGTAGAAATAATCATCATCAAACTCTATCACTTGAGCCATGCGGACAGTCTTGTCGTGGCGGTGCTCATGCACTGCAAGTCTGTCACACGATATTCTCACGTGCGGAAAGCCGTTGCGGATGCCTGTCATTTCGTTGACCCTCTCACAGAACTTTCGGTAGCGGTTTTCGTTCTGCTCCTGCGTGCTTGCAGGAACACAGACAAATACGATGTCTTTGGCTCTACCTCCATACTCCTTGTTTATGTAGTCGGAAGTCATTCGTGCCACTTTCTCACATGCTCCGTCTTCCGCATCCTTGAACGCCCAGACCAATTTGCGTGCTTCCACAGCGTCCTCGCCCACGTTCTTTATGCGCACGGGGAAGTATTTAAGGAAGAACGTAGTCTTTTTCTCCAGCTGTCTCTTGACTTTTTCATCAGTTACCTTTGCCATAATATGATATGTTTAATTTTTGTCATTTCCCTTTTTTCGGAAGCTGTCCGGCTTGCCGCGAGGGATTTTTCTGCCGGCAAAGGGGCATGGCGGCAAAAAGGCAAATCAAGGATGAGAAATACGCTCCATGCAAATGGAGGAAGATTTCCCATAAGGCTTGCCGTCCGGGATTTGCCGTTTGACAAAGCCTGCCGCTACCTTTGCAGAAATAATCCGTAGAGGTAAGGCGGTATGTATGAAATCATGGCAGAGAACTATAACTGGCAGGTACGACGGATAAAACCGGAAGATAAAACAGGTATGGACTGTTACGCATTAAAAAGGGGTTGCGCTTCAGCGTTATAAAAAAGCAGGCTCCCTTTGCCTCGGTGGGGAAGGCAAAGGGAAAAAGGTCAAAGTTGGTAATTGCGGATAAGCAGGGCGATATTATCTCCTTCGGCGATAACACCCTTTATGTCGAAATGCCGTTGCAGTTTCTCAAGGTCACAGAGCCACAGCATACCGCCGCCGATGTTGCACCGTACCGTGTCAAACTCGGTACGGTCAACCAAAGAGTCACACTCCATTATCTCATCGACAATATCCTTTATCTCAATCAGCGTGAGGTTTTTCCTGACGTTTTCGGAATTGTCGGGCAACAACATATTGGCGATGATGATATTGTCATTGTTTCTGCGGAGCGATAAGACAGGTGCTTTCTCCACAACCTTGTCGCCGTCGAAGTCAAAGACAGATATGTGGGCGGCTTCAGACTGACCGCTTAAGATTCTTCGTGTCGCCTCGTTCTCCATATCGTGTATGCTTCCGCTGTCTATAATTTCGCCGTCAACAAACAGCCCGAATGTCGCAAAATTCTTTACTTTCATATATCCATGATTTTAAGTTATATACAGGGGCGGTCATTTACCAACCCCATTCTGTTATCTCCAGTTCGTCACCGTCTTTCATTTCGTCTATCGGGTCGCAGATGAAAGTGCCGAAGAAGTTTACAACCACGCACCCCCTTTTTAGCGATGCGGGTTCTGAGCCATCATCGTCACTGTGACGTATCTGATACCACTGCTTCCCTTTTGGCAGGGTATCGACTGTTATTCTGAGGTCGATAAACTCGCCCTCTACTGAAATACCGTTCTCAAGCACCAGCGACATGGATGTCTTGTGTTCCTTGTTGTAATCGAATGTCATAATACTTTTTGTTTGATGGTTATCACTTGTTGAACCGTTTTACAGGCGGCTTGTCCCAATCTGTTTCGTCATACTCATAGGTCGTATCCTCGTCCTCATACTCGTATTCATCGTATGATATGCGAATAGTCCGGGGAGTATAAAAATGTCTGAAAGCATAGATGATGCTTTCCGTTAGAGCCTTTCCTACTGTGCTGATAAAATGCAGTTCAAGCGTCCAATAGTCGAAACTGAAATCTGCGAGTTCTCCACCATATCTGTCATCTGTTTTGTACAGTGTCACAGAAACATAGCCTCTTGTACCGCTTTGCAGTTCCACAAGATGCCCGTAATAGGTAAAACTGTCATTATTTGATTGACCGGACTTGGTTATCCGGTCAATCAGTCTGTAGATGTAGTTGTATTTTGGCTTTTTCATAGCAGTGTCATTTCTTCGACTGTCACCGTATAGCCGTAACCGTCCTCTGTCCTCCATTCCTTGCACCGTGGCAGGTCTATCAGAGTGCTACCGTGTTGCACGTTGAAGTTTTCTTGGCAATCAGCGATTTCATCTTCAAATGCTTTCATCGCATCGTCAAGTGAACGATATGGGGCGTGTCCGTCAGAAACGCTGTCCTGCATTTCAATGAGGGTTGTAAGTAGATAGAATGTCTGTTCCATATCCATAAGATTTTATACGAACGGAATGTGCCGTCCATGTTTGTTTAAGTATTCAAGCATCTCCTTGGCTTCAAGATGTGACGCCATGTTGCGGTCATCGTGTCCTGTCTTATCGTCAGCGATAACCTTAATGCACTCCTTTATGAGCCGCCAAAGCGACTGCTGTAACGTGCGGTGCATTGTCGGGATAACTGCTGCAAACAGTTTGGGGCTGAAGCTGAAGGAGTTTAGAGCCATTTCCACCTGTTTTGCAAGTTCCTGTTCCTTGTTGGGTCTGTTGTCCATAACTGATATTTTTTAAGTTTACTTTTCCCTTTCTTCCGGTGTGTTCCGGACTTAGAGGAATTTTTTACTGCAAACACGAAGCTAACGGCAGGCATAAAGGCAAGGCTGACACGAAAATACGCTCCGCAGGAGGAAGATTTTCGGAAGTCACCGACAGGTATGGCCTTGACGGTTGCCGGACGGACTTAACTTCGCGGTAAAACAATCATCTGAGGCCGGCCAACCGAACGAACACAAAAAAGACAATATAGAAGAGGTGTTTCAGAACATAGCGTGTTCTGATTTCATATAACTGGATTTTGGGGAGTGCGAGAATACGATGTGAGGCAAAATCTTACAGCCCAAACGCAGAAAGCCATTAAATTATAAGAGATTGCCGCAAAAAATGAGTAACTTTGCACCCGGATAGAGGCAACTCTTGTCCGAAACATACGAAAAGATAAGAAGCGTTATGCTCATCAAGTATTTGGAAACGTAGGAAATTTTCAAATTGCATACTAAGATGGCATGGTGGTTCTCACGCTATAGCGTGGGCTGCTATTACTACATCTGTATGCAAGGTTTCCTACGACCTCCAAATTAGAAGTGGTATTGCGGTCCGCGCTTTTGCATTTAATAATCAGCCTTATTGGACTATGGGGCGCACATGTGAATAGTAGTGAAAAAGATTGAAGCAAACAAACAACTGATAGCTGCGTGCGGGCTGTACTGTGGCGCATGTCGTAAGTATCTTACGGAACAATGCCCCGGTTGCCACCTTAATGAGAAAACTTCATGGTGCAAAATCAGGACATGTGCCAAAGGCTGCGGTTTTCACACCTGTGCTGAGTGCGATAAGGATGTTACAGATTGCAGGATCTTCTCCAATCCTATAGGAAATGTTTTAGGTCTCTTGTTCGGGTCAGACCGTCCTGCATGTATCAACTATATCCGTGAACGTGGTGAACAGGCATTTGCCGATGAGATGACCTTACGCAAATGTCATGCAATAAAAAAGCAGTAAAGTAGAATATATGGAAAATAAATTCAATTCCAATACTGGAAAGACTAATAATTGTTTAGATATGAAAGATAAAATTATTCACTTTTTAGAGAATCACCTTATTGGCAAGAAATTGGCTACTGATGAGGTTGTCTATACACTTGGAGATGGGAATTTGGAAGGTATATACAGCGACCAAATGGTGTTTTCCAATCTGGAAAGAACAGTAAATGGCTTTAAGTTTAATCTCACTACCATAACCCATGAACAGATTTTTAATTTAGATGAGAACGGTGTGAGAACTACCATCGCTAAAGACTATACAGGTACAAGTGTGTTTTGTTATGAATTGGCAATGAGGAAAAGTACAAATCAATTAACAGGGTATATGCATTGTGTTTCCACGACAGTTCAAAACCAAACGATGGATGCAGTTGTATGTGGTATATTTGATGTCGTCTTTGATGGAAAGGAACTCTGTTGGCAGGAAAACCAATTACTGTATAGGGATAATCCTATTGATGAGGATAAATATAAGCCTGTAGCTTTTGATTCCAGAATCCGTGTTTATCTTAATGAAGGAAAAGTTGTATATGAGTATCTTCCTACACTTTGGGATGTCAATCCGAAAACATTGGAAAAAAGATTATCAAAAGACGATTATCCTCCATATATATCAAAAGAAGTATAGACAACATAAAGGACTCTTTTTTCTATAAAGATAATTCCATTTAGATCAATGTTTTTGATGTCAAAATTCAACAGGTTGCTTATTGTTGCACTTGTAATATGGTGCGCATGCTCACTATATTCCGCAAATACCGACTGCGACAAGAATACGGAACGTATTGAAGCCGATTCATTTCTTGCCAATATGCCGGACAAACTTCAGGAATACCAGACAGAAGCGATCCGCAAGGCGATTGCCGGCGATGACGACTTGCTTTTTAACGTAAGAAATGCAAGAAACCTGGCAGCTGAATTACCCATTGGAGTGACCCGCACTGACATAGGCAACAACCTGACATTCTTCCGTAGCGATCGCTATGATAACGACACGATACCACTACTTGTCTATTTCCACGGTGGCGGTTGGGTGATTGGCAGTGTAAACAGTTGTTCCCGATATTGCGCAGCAATGGCTGAGAAGGGCATTGCTGTGCTTGCCGTAGATTACAGGCTTGCGCCTGAGCATCCTTTTCCCGAAGGTTTGAACGATTGCATTGATGCCATAAAATTTGCTCAAAGCAAGATGACGGAGTGGAAATGTGACAGCATCTCTGTTGGTGGAGACAGTTCAGGCGGAAATCTTGCCATAGCCGTGGCACTGAGTTTCCCCGAGAATACTTTCAACAGTCTGATTACCTTCTATCCTGTCACAAAAGCTTATGCAGACGACTCTGAATCATGGAAACAATTCGGGAAAGGGTTCGGACTTGACAGTGAACTAATGAACGCTTTCAACGATGCTTATACCTCAGAACCACACCATCCGTTGGTATCTCCTGCAGAAGCGGCTGATTCGGCTCTTGCCAAACTGCCACCAACATTGCTTGTGGCGGCTGAACGAGACATACTCCGGTGTCAAGGGGCAGGCTTCGCAGACAGGCTGACGCAACTTGGGGTGGAACTGAAATATGTTCTGATTCCCGGATCAGTCCATCTGTTTATAACGGTTGCCGGACAGCCGACGGCATTCTGCCGTTCCGTGAAAGAATCTGTTGAGTTCATCTCCAGACATTCAGATCAGACTGCAAAATAAAGGGAAACAGTATTCACATACAAAACACGTATGTCATGAGGATTATCCAACCGAAACAAGAGTTACGCCCGTATGTACGTTATTACTGGATGCTGGAGGACGATGAGCCGTTCAGTGTCCTGACATTTCCCATTGGTTGTCCTCAGATTATATTCCACCGCAAATCACCACTATATGTTCCCGAACTAAATAGTCTCCAGAACAGGTTTACTATAAGTGGGCAAGTGAATTTCCCGTCACATATTCAATCGGATGGAAATTTGGACATGATTGTGGCTGTGTTTTATCCGCATACTATAGGGATGTTCATAGACACACCGCCATCTGCCTTTTACAACCGGGAGATTTCGGGATATGATATTGATAACCGACAGCTCAGCGAGATTGCCACAAAGATATTCGATTGCCAAAGTAGTGACGAATCCCTTGGCATCCTTGAACGGTGGCTGCTGGGTAAAGTAAAACCGACATTGAATATTCAAAGAATAGGCAATTCGATAAGGGAACTATTGAACACCTCGGCCATTCCAATCAATATCCTTGCCGACAACGCTTGTCTGAGCAAGAAACAATACGAACGTGTGTTTCGTGAACAGGTGGGCATGAATCCGAAGGAATATGCCCGGATTGTCAGATTTCAAAAATCGCTCAGGATGTTGCAATGCGGTTCACGGGATTATGCCTATATAGCTTACCACTGCGGTTTTACCGACCAGTCGCATTTTATCCGGGACTTCAAGGTTATGAGTGGCTACACACCCAAATCACTATTGAACCATTGTGAGCCATATTCCGATTTGTTCACCCATCCTGTGTGAATGTCTCTTTTCTTCTATCCCATGCAAAAATGTCAGCGTAACTTTGCATCAAAAAAATGATGCAAGAAGTCAATCCTGCGGAGACAACCCGCGCATACGCATTTGAAATGTGGATGAAAGCCCCAATGCCTATGGTTACATTGTTTCGTACCATAGATGTCAGCAAATTGCGAAAAATCAGTAAACGAAGCGGTTTGAAATTCAATATGCTGCTTTGCTGGTGTATCGGCAAAGCGGCAAGCCAGGTAAAAGAGTTCTTTATGCTTCCTGTGGGCGACAGACTTGTCCGCTATGATTCGATAGCGGTCAATACCATTGTTGCCAACAAGACCGGAGAAGTAAGTTCATGCGACATTCCATATTCTCCGGATGTGGCTAAATTCAATGCCAATTATCTCCGTCTGACGCAACAAGTGGCGGAGACTTGCGAGAATCATGATATAACCGACAGCATGGTGATCGGCACATCCGCATTGGTCCAATATGCAATCGACGGAGCCGTGGGGATGTATAGTGGTATCTTCAACAATCCGTTTATGATATGGGGGCGATACCGTAAGAGTTGGTTCAAAACAAAGTTGACTTTATCTTTCCAATTCCACCACACTCAGATGGACGGTGCCCATGCCGCAAAATTCCTCGATATACTGCAGACCGAGATAAATAAGGTGGCTATTGACTAAAGGCAAGTTCTTACCATGAAATCTGTTGGCTAAAAACAGGAATCGGCCGCATGGACGACTTGAAAGGCATAGGCACGGGTGGGTAATAAGATGGTCTGCCAGGCAAACTGAAGAATGACTCTTGCCGTTTGTGTCAGCATACGGCATGTGTCATGTTTGCCGATAAGATTTCCTGCAAAAAAAGAAAGAAGCGTGATGCCGGCCATTCGGTCCTCGCTCCTGATGTTTTGCTGGAAATTTACAGACATTCCGCTATTACAGGGCGGGGAGCCTATGTCACAAAAGGGAATATTCCGTATAAATAGGTCGGATGGCAGACGGAGATATAAAGGGAAAGGACGGCACGCCGTTCCACCATAAAGAATTTTTTACAACCCCTCATGGAGAAATCAGCGTGTCATCGGTCACACCGCTTTTTGAAAAGCCCTTCTGAAACGTCCTGTTTTCCACCCATAAATCTCCGCTACATACGGATAAAGCGAGCGTGTTTTTTTGCGGAAGCCGGCTTCGTCTATTTCACGGTTGTAAATCATTTCACCTATACGTTCCGCCTCGTCAATGTCTTTCGCCACACGGTAAAGTACATAATGGGTGCCGTCATGATGTGAGAGGCTGCCACGGATGTTGAAGCCGTCACCATACCATTCGTTTTCATCTTCCGACACGTTGAATATGCCGTTGATGTTATGTCCGAGTATCTTGTACCCTTGCCGTCTGCCGTTCCATAAACCGAGGTCGGCAAATGCTATGACAACACCTTCTATCTGTTTGTCAAGGTTCATGCGCTCGTCCGTCAGATTATCGTTGGTAACCTCTGTCCATTCCGCATCGCTGACTTTGTAATCGTCATCATCGAGTAGGTAACGCTGTGAGTTCTCGTATTCCTTTCTCGCTTTATCATCTAAAAGATAGTCACTTGTCCATATTATCTGTTTCATGTCCGTATGAAATTATATTGTTGCTTGATTGTATATTGACGGCTCGCTTGTCACATTATAGACATACTGCCCACACCTTACGAGAAGCGCATCATTTCCGTAATAGAGTTTCTTCATGCCCTTTATTGAGCCAGTGCAATGGAAGTTTGGGAAGCGGCTGATGCCACATCTTCTGCCTTGTTCTGCTGTCATTCTTTTTGTTCGCATCGCTGAATTTTGTTTTAATTTTTATTTCCCTATCTTGGAATCTTCCTTCCGAAGCCTTCCGCAAGAGGTTTATCTGCGCATAACAATGGCATCGTCAAGGGGCGAAAGGCAAGGTTTTCAAGATGATTTTTCACCATGCTGCAAAATCTCGCTGAAACAAAGCCTGACCTTGCACATCGCTCCCGGATGCCGAACTTCGCGCCGTAAACCACGGTCGGACGGCTTTCAAGGAAAGATACTCTAAAAAGATGAGTATAACAGGTGCTTCTACATACAAAAGGCAAGTAGGATCAGGTGGTTCCCACTATGTAAAAAAGGGACCGGTGGACAGTGGATAAGAGGGTATCTGATATGTATAATAGGTATGCCGGTTATAGTCCGAGAAGCATCCGAGACAATCTTTTTCTATACAGAAGAAACCCTCTGCCCGGTTATCACAACCAAACAGAGGGAAAGGTCAGAAATTATATTGTAATCAGGCAGCGTAATCAGTCGCTCTTCTGCCGGGTATCGGAGGCATGTCTGTTTCCGCCTCTTCCTGTTCCGGTCTGTTGTCCTTAAGACTCTCGTCAATCCGCTTTTTCAACTCGTCACATTCCTGTTTGAGTGCGGTCAGTTCATCCTGTCTGCCCCATGTGCGGCTGACGATAGCCTGTAATGTGGGAAGCTCGCTTTCCAGTTTGGCTATGCGCTCACGCTGCTGCTTTATGATAGAGGGCAGTTTGTCAAGCGTGGTCTGCGGATAGAGTGCCGTGTCTGCAAAGCCCAATGGCAATGCACCGGAAATTCCGTAACGGTATTTCAGACCGCTTTTGCCCTCGACAAAGAAAGTGTTGCGGTCAAATGAGCCGTCAAGGTTGTACTCGCTCTTTACCAAGAGGTCAAGCCCCATGTATGAGCCTATGACGGTATAGGCGTTCCCCCGATATGCCTTTGCTATCCTGTGAAGCTCACGGCCTGTCTTTTCCGCCGTGTCCTCGCCGGTCGAGAGCAGGGAAGCGATTTTGTCGCCGCTGTATGATGCCACATACTCAAGGTCATCTTCCATACGCTGAATAAAGGATGCCGCTTTTTCCGTGTCCTGTCCGTTCTGCGCAATCTTGCGCTCCGCACGTCCGCGCTCTTTCTTGAATATGGCAAACTCCTTTTCAAGCTGCATGATTTTATTGTCGAGCTTCGCCTTGTTCAGCAGGTCGGTATTTCCCGAAAGGATTGCCACGAACTCCGCAAAGTTCATGCCGTTGTCCTCGTCCATGCTGTCCTCGTCGATGCGGCGCACGGCTATCGTGCCATTGTTTATCTGATTGATAAACATTTGCTTGTTCTTTAAGAGGTTGAACTTGTAGGCATCAAGTGTCTTTTCTGTACCATAGATTACCACATCCACGGTATTGTTTCCCCACAGCTTCACGGTGTTGCCCTTGCGTACCGCCCGACCGTTGCGCTGTTCCATGTCGGCAGGTCGCCAAGGTATCTCAAGGTGATGCACCGCAACAGCCCTCTGCTGGGCGTTTACACCTGTACCCAACATGGATGTAGAGCCGAAAAGCACACGTACCCTGCCTGTGTTCATATCGTCAAACAGCCGTTTCCTCGCCCTCTCGGTGGTGGCGCACTGGATAAACTGTATCTCACCTGCAGGGATGCCGAGCATTATCAGTTTCTCCTTTATGTCGCAATAGATGTTCCACTCATTAGGCTTGTAGGTGGAAAGGTCGCTGAAAACGAACTGTGTGCCACGGTTTGCGTTTGAGCGCACATAGTAGTCATAGACCGTCCTTGCGCAGATGGAAGCCTTGTTGTTTTCATCGTCAAGGAATTTGTCGCCGAGCAGCCTCATGTCAAGAGCCATTTTTCTTGCCACGTTGGTAGCGATAAGCATTTTCGCCTTGTCGAGATTGTCCGGTTCGGGAATGTCAAGCCCCAGATCCGTCCAATTTCCGGAACTGGCGAATGATACAAGACGCCCTATCATTTCTTCCTGTGCCATGGTCGGGGCATGGGAAAGGAAGCGCACGTTCTTCTCCGGCACATCGAGGTTAATCATGTCGGCTGTGCGGTAGTCCGTTATCTCACGCAGGAAAGCGGCGAGTTCCGGCACTTTGATGTAGGTGCGGAAACGCTCTTTGCGTTTGATGTTTCCTGTCACGTTCAGCTCGTAGTCGGCGCATTTCTTGGTGAATATTGCCGCCCATGCGTCAAAGCAGCTTATCCTCTGCCGTTTCAGTTCATCAGGACGCAGATACTTGAACATCACATAAAGCTCTGTAAGGGCATTGACTACGACAGTACCCGACAGGAATGTCGCACCCAAATCGTGCCCTGTCCGCTTCTGTATGTCACGAATTGCGAAAAGCAGGTTCGCTGCCCTTTGTGAGCCTTTCGTGTTTCCGATGCCTGCAACCCTCGTGTGGCGTGTCTGAAACATTAAGTTCTTGAACATGTGGCACTCGTCCACGAAAATATGGTCTATTCCCATGGAGTGGAAATCGACCGTATCATCCTTGCGGCTGTTGATGCTCATGCGCAGGTTGGCGAGTTTCGCCTGTAGGTTCTGTTGGCGTTTCTCCAATCCGCTCTGCATCCTGCCACTTCGGTAGCGCATGGTGCTTTCCTCCAATACCTCAAGGCTACGCTCGACATCCTGCAGTTCTTCCGAAAATATCTCAAACATCGTTTCATCTGACTGCGGTATCTTGGCAAACTGGTCGTGTGTGAGAATGATGCAGTCCCAGTTATTGTTTTGGATTTTTGAGAACACCTCTTTACGGTTGGCTGGAGTGAAATCCTCTTTGCCCGGATAGAGTATCTTCGCTGACGGATAAGCCTTTCTGAAAGTGTCGGCTATTTCATGCACGTTGGCTTTCAACCCTATAATGATAGGCTTGCGAACAAGTCCGAGACGTTTCATTTCGTATGCGGCTACGCACATTATCATGGTCTTTCCTGTACCGACCTCATGCCAGCAGATGCCGCCGCCGTTCTGCTTAATCATCCAGATAGCATCCTTTTGTGAGGAATAGAGGTCATCGTAAGGGAACTGTTCAAACGAGAGACCGGGGAATGTCTGCGCCGAGCCGTCATAATGCGGACGGACATAACAGTTAAACCGCTCGTTGTAGGCTCTCACAAGGTTATCACGCACCTCTATGGGCTGGCTGTCAAGCCATGCATTGAACTTGCTGCGGATTTCCTGTATCTTGGTAGCCGCTTCCTGTATGGCTTCCTCGTCCGGCACACGCACCTTGTCACCTTTGCGGTACACCTCTTTTGTGATTTCGGGCACGGTGTCCTGCAGGGCATGGACAAACAAGTCTTCACCGTTATAGTTGCGGACAGAATAGGTGTGATAGGCTACAGCTGAATATCCCTGCAAGGAAACAACATAGGTGTCGTTCACATCGAAATACATAACCGTTGTATCGGTCTTGAAAAGTTCTTTTGCGAAAGCGGCATACAGGCTTGAGTCAATCCAACGCTCACCCATATTTATATCCAGTTCCTCATAGGGGATTGCTTCGGGGGTCGCTTCCTCCAATGCTTTCAGCGAGGTTTCCGCATACTCCTTTTCGTTTCCGTCAAGTTCCTGCAGCAATGACATGATTTCCTTGTGTTTTGCAATCACATTCCCGGCAATGAATTTCCCTTTGTTCTCCCATTCTCCCGATATGGGGTTATAGAATATCTCGCCCTTTAGGTCATTTATGGCATCCGTCTCGCTTCTGTCCGAGCTTCGGGCGATAAACGGCATATCCACCTTGCCGTAAAAATTGAGGCTTGTCGCCAACGCTTCCATGGGGGAAAGCACGGTCATGGCATCTATCTTCTTGAATGCCACAGGCTCACGCATGATGTCAGCCTTGCCGATGGTGTCACCCGACTGCATTTCAATGGTGAATACCTCGATGCCGAGGCTGTCAAGCATGATAAATTCCTTGTTGTCGTTGTCGTGAAACAGCCCCCACTTGGCTGTGAACTTGTCATATAGCGCATTAAGACGTTCCCTCAATTCGGGGTATTCCTGTTCTTTCTCACGCTCTTTGTATGACAGTTCAAAATAGGTTTCACGGATGGGGAAATAGTCATTTGCCCTTTCTTTCGCCGCTTCAATGTCAGCCATAGGCACAAAATCCACCGCAACATCAGCATAACGGCTTGACTTGCGCATCTTGAGGTTGCCGAGCTGTTCCTCAAACATCACCATTGCTCCGTCTTTCATCCACCATGCCACTTTGTCGGTATATGCACGTTTGCCCCTGTCTTTCGGTTGCGGTGTGATTTCCTCACCGAAAAGGTCAAAAAGCGACATTTGCCCCTGTGCGTCCTGTCCGTCATTAAGGAAAAGGCTCTTATGGAAGAAACGGTCGAAATCCATTTTGAGCAATGCGGAGAAGTATTGCCGCATCATCGCTTCCTCGCCCTGCCACTGGTATTTCCTTACATATTTCCCAAACTGGTTCATGGCGATACGGCTGTCAGTGGCGAGTGCGGTCTTGGGCTGTGCGAAAAGTTTGTTGGCATATTCCGTTACTATGCCGTCCGCTCCGTTTTCTTTGGCGGTCTGAACAAACAGCCTCTCACGCTGTGACAGGGTTGTTTTCCTTGTGTGCTTCTGGAATACCAACAGGTCTGTGCCTACCTCGATGCCGCCTGTTTCCATGAAGATATTGTCGGGAAGCCGTAATGCCGTGATTAGGTCGGCATGGTTCACAAGATACTCACGAACAAATTTGTTGCCCGGAGTGTCAGCTATGCCCCTTGAGGTCACAAAGGCAAGTATGCCGCCCTCATTGAGCAGTTCCATTGACTTTATAAAAAAGTAGTTGTGTATGGTCTTGGTGGATTGCTCGTATATGCCGCCCTTTTTCCACATGTCGGCATCGAACACACGGAAATTGCCAAACGGAATGTTGGAGGCAATGACATCAAAGCCCTTGTCCTGTAGGTCTTGCTCCCCGATAGTCTCAAACCCTGCCGTGACGGTAGTTGTCTTGTCATTGAGAAGCGACAGGATAAGTCCTGTCATGGGGTCTTTCTCAAAAGCGTATGTGTTTGCTCCCTGCATGGCTGTTTTCAAAAAGCCACCAATCCCTGCGCTTGGCTCAAGAAAAGAACGCATCCGCATACCGTTGTCGCTGAAGATGGTGTGTATCTGCGCTGCCACGGTGTCAATGATGAATTGCGGAGTGTAAAAAGCAGTCAGCACGGATGCCTTTATTCCGTCAACCAATGCCTTATATTCCGCTTCCTTGCCGTCTGCGAATTTCTGCAAGAGTTCCTGTAACCGCATCATAGGCTCTGCCATGCCGTCGGGCATGGGTTTATCCGTGCCGATGTTCAGCACCTCTTTGATACCTCCGAAACCCGAATAAAGGGCTAATGTCTTTTTCTCGCTGTCAGTGGCTTGTCTGCCCTGACTGTGTACCGCCAACGCTGTCTCAATGGCGTTCACATTGTCGGCTAATGCCTTTTTCTTGTTGTATCTCATATCTGACCTTAATGTTGAAGATTTATTTCTTCCCTTACTTCCTGCTCCTTCAGGAGCCGTCCGCAAGGTGGTTATCTGCGCAACACAGGGGCATCTAAGAGGCTTTAGGGACAAGGTTTTCAAGATGATTTTACCGCACGGCAGTAAAATCTCGCAGAAACTCCGTACAACCTTGGCATATAAGCCCGGATGCCGAACTTCGCGCCGATAACCACAGGTAGTGACGGTTCCGAACAGAAAAGAATTTTCTAAAAATGGCGGTGAGTATTTATAAAGGGTGGCGGCGGAAATCGCGGGACCTGCTGCAACATAGGCACGCATCCCGAAATGAAGGTAAAGTTGGGGCAAAGAGCGAACTGTGGGTGTCATTGACAGGCTGTGTGTGGAAGCATGACACACTCTGCCGGCCCACACTCGCCCTGTGACGGAGACCGCCCGGACTTGAACGTAATACAGGGTGTCGGCGTGACTGGCAGCATCGGGTGTCCCTGCGATCCGCCAGCGTTACCAAAGATTATAAAGGGAGTATCGGCCATGTCGGACAAGCGTCATTATAAAAGGCTCCTAAATTGCTATAAGAGTAAGCAGGCGAAGGTCACGGGACTGGCCGTAGCACAGGCACGACAGCCCGGAGTGGAGGGTAAGTCGGGGTGAAGAGCGAACCGTGGGTGTCACCGACAGGCTGTGTGTGGAAGCATGACACACTCTGCCGGCCCACGCTCGCCCTGTGCCGGAGGCCGCTCGGACTTGAACGTAATGCAGGGTGTCAGCGTGACTGGCAGCGTCGGATGTCCCAGTGGCTCGCCAGCGTTGACGAAACCTTATAAAAGGCAAGTTCAAGGACATCATGTCTGCTATAAATGGATTTCGCATGGAAAAGGACTGCCGGATGTCAGCAGTCCCTCTGTCATGCTCAATCTTCCCAATCCACATCGGCATCTTCCATGATGTGCCGTAGGACTATACGGCATCGTTCTGTATCAGCTTCCCGTATCATCGTGCGGATGCTGCTGCGGTAGGTCGTGGAGTATGCGAGTTCTATCAGTTCCTCGTCATGGGCTGTCAGTTTTTCTTTTTCCATAATCAACAATTTTAGAGGTTTGATTGTCAGTATGCCGGTTTCTCCAGTACAGCTTCCGCTGTCAGAATCCCGCCATGCCACAACGTGATTGTGCCGGGAACGAAACCCATATCACCGTATGCCACGTGTTTGAGGTAGTCCAGGTATTCCGCTCTCGAAAAGTTCTTACCGCTAAGATTTCGGAATATCATCGGAATAGAAACACCGTCACTGCTTGACAGGACGGTTTGCCCATCCTGCCTTATCTCATCCAGCGTGGCTTTGCTGAACACGATGTTGCGGTCATCTGTATTCATGGCACTAATCATTATTTTTATAGATAATGATGCAATCCTCCACTTCGGTCGGCTGCCCGAACAAAGGGACGCTGCTGAAATACGGTTCTGCGCCTCCTTCTTCGCTTTCTGTGATGGGGACGACGACTTCGATGCCCTGTTCGCGGCAGATGTCGTCAATCTGCTTAATCTCGTCAGCGTTCAGGTTACTTGCATCGCCATTCACCAGATAAGGCAATGCGTAGGTCGGGATTTTTTCGATGCTCTTTTCCATTTTCTTTTGAATTTAACTGTTAGACTTGTGGGATGACCTTTTCCCTGCCTTAGCCCGGCTTGCGGATCGGCCATTCCTGTTTTCTTGCGGCATTGAGGGGATGGTGGCCATAAGGGGAATTAGGCAAGGCCTTCAGAACGGAGTGTGCCTTGATGTTTGCCCTGCCACCTCCAAATTCGCCGCAGAAAACGGATGACCGGCCGCCGGATGAACAATGAGATATAACTGGTGATTGGGATTTACAACCGGTGACAGCCAGAATATATAAAGGGCTTGACCGCAGCCGGTGAGCAAAAGAAAAGACGGCCGTAGCCGTCTTTTGAGAAGAGAGGTTTGGAAGCGTCACGCAGCCTTCTTCTTGGAAGTCTTGCCTTTCGCCGGCTTTTTGCCATCGGTTTTCTTTTCGGTGGACAGTTCGCTGACGGATGTGGCGACGAAGACGATGCGGCTGTGCTTGGTTCCGTCTTCCGATGTCCATTCTTCCGGACGGATGAAGCCTGAAACCTGGACGAGCTTGCCTTTCTTGAGAAGCTCGAAGGTCGATGCCTCTTCGGACTTGCGCCAGCACTCGCAGTTTACAAGGGCCGACTTGCGGGTGGTCTCGTCACCGTTGGTTTCCGTGCGGCTGATGGAGAGGGGGAAACGGGCAACCGAGTTCTTCTCGAAGTTGCGGATGTTTGCGTTGACGGCTACGAAGCCACTGAGGTTGAAAGAGTTGGTGTTGTTTGTTGAAGTTGCCATAACTTTAAGTATTAAAGAGTTAAACATTTAATTTTTACGATGCAAAAAGATGACATGGGCATAGGGTAGCACCAGCGGAAGGTTCGGCAAATACTCTTTTTGTTGAGCCTGTGAAAAGAAAAAGGAAGATTTGTTGAAAGCCGTTGGTCAAAGGCAATGTCCGTCCCGTAGGAGCCAAAGCTCCGCCATGATCATAACTTCGCATCAGGAAAAATAAGTGTGTATGACTCGCCGTAACACTGTTGTGGTGACTTGGCGACACCATACTTTACCGGTTGGCTGTACGTCATGGCGACTTCCGCATAAACTCGGAAACCGAATATTGCACGTTCCTTTCATTTTGACGCAGTACCGACAGCAAAGAGACCGCCTCGTGGCTGTGTATGTGAGTGCGGCTGTACGTGGACGTATTGACCGCTTCTCAAGAATGGCTGGCCCATGGTCGATGTCCATACGGATAATGGATGATTGGAAAGATGACGGATGAAGTGCCGCAGTCTTTGCCGCATCCGGCTAACCGCTGACAGAATAAATCCGGCAAAAGCAGAAAGAGCAAGCCCAAAAAGGAAATGCACGCTCCAGGCGTGTCTCCAAGGAGGGCACGGACTGACTGCATCGGCGAAACAGTCTGCCATTAACAAAGGGATTGTAAGATAAAAAAGGAAATCTTACAGTAACCGTATCTGGTGGAATATAAAGGGAGGCCTTCAAAAAAGAAATATAACAGGAAATACCAGGACGGTACAATCCGAGCATGTTGCCCGGATTGCCGCATCCATACATTGGCACGTGTCAATCGAAAACAATCACTTCGTCCCGATGGGTTGCCATCTCTATGCCGTTTGAAAGCCGTACTACGACCTCTGTGCCGTAATCTCCAACAATCTGACCGTCACAGATGCCTTGATAGTCCTCTATAAGCGTGCAGTATGCGCCGATGATGTCCGATGTTTCTTCTGTCTCATACATGGTTTTGTCTGTGTTAAAGTTATTGGTTTTTATCCCTGCCTTTTCGCTTGTGCGTCGGGATTTTGAATATTACAGTGCCTGTAAAGGTGGCGCATGGCAGACAAGGCAAGGTTTTGGAGGGAAAGATAGAGCGGAGTCTCCATCTTGCAGTGACAAACACCGTGTGCCAGACCTTGACGATCTGACAGCGGCTTCTACCTTTGCACCGTAATATTCTGTAACCCCGACCGACAAGCAGGAATTGATAAATCCAAAATAGAAAAGGACGGAGTTGACTATATAAATGGACTGTCATGTATGGCTATAACAGGAAATCGTAGATATAACCACAGGTGAACTCCGTGGAATACAAGAGAAATGGCAACGGATGATTTAAGAAAACAGGCAGGGGCTTCCCTGCCTGTCCGTCATTGTCACCCCAAATAGCAAGAGGCGTCTTTGCTGTCCTTGTTTATGGTGGTATAGTGTAGGATTTCATCGACGCTGCTTAATCTCCGCCAGCCGTTGTAAATCCTTTCTCCGTTAAAGTCTATAACCTCCAGATGGCAGTTGCCCACTCCGTCATGGTTCCGTTCGGAATCAAATGTAATGCTGATGCCGTTGGCATAAGTCAGGTATAGCGAAGTGTAGTTTACCTTTACCGATGGCTTTTCCACAGGGTCGCTTCCGTTGAAATATCCTGCGGCAAGCAAAAGTTGTTCGGCGAATTTCACAGCTTCGGCAGAGTATTTCACCATGGCGGATTTGACAGGGATTTCATCATGGCTGTTTCCGATGAAGTTATATGGCAATACCCTGTTACGATACGAGAGCAAGAATGGTTCGTGACGCTTCTCCTTTATTGGGAGGTTTGTTGCCATATACTCCTCTTTCGTGATGATGTAGCTGTCAGTCATCTCTTCGTTCATATAGATGCAGTAGGCTCGCTTCGCACGTTTGCGCTTTTCCTCATAGGCTCTTTGCTCCACTGCGTCCATGCAGTTGTATTTGTGCCGTGGAACTCTTTTTACTGCATTGACAAAAGTAGGGGTCTTGCAGTACCCGAACTTTTCTGCAAATTCGGGTACTGTCCCTATAAAATCATAGCCTTTCCAGTTGTACTTATTCATCTTGTTATAATTCATTGGTTAAATAGTTGCAGGATGTAATGACGAAATCTTCCACTCCAAATACAGCGAGAGATTTAAGGTCTTCGATACCATCGCAATAGAAGAATATCTTTTCATCAGTGGCATCGTCCGCATCTGAGGACAACTTTACGGTTACAGGGGACGGCTCAATAAATTTTTCATCTTTCCACACGATTTCACACATCGCATAAAGCGGCTCTGTTCCATGCTCGGCACAAAAATTTGCATAGAGTTTGTCAATATCCTCTTTGATTTCATCGACATCAGAGAGGACAACACCGTTGCCGCAGTCATCACACCATCCGTAAATAAATGCTTCGTCCGTATAATTACGGAAAGATTTGTCATTGGGGTTAATCATGGCTTCACACGCCACATTCATACCTCCGCATTTCGTACATATCACTTTCATATTTCAATTATTTAATTTCCCTGCCTTTGAAGCCTTCTGACTTCACCGTAAGGGTTTGTTTTACGTGCGGCTCAAACGGGGGAGGCAAGAACAGAGGGCAAGGAACCGGGAATGAAATTTTATGAAAAGCCGGAATCTGTGATTGCGGAAAGTTTCCGTCAAATTTCATCAGAGGTAGCACGGCGATACTTGAACGGTGTTCGTCCACCGTAACTTTGCACAGGAAAACAAACCGTGGCGATGTCACGGCAAGCAGATCCGGCTTTATACAGGGATATTGGATGGATAAAATAGGATAAGCATGAAGCGGAACTATAAAAGGTATAGCCCGATATGGTCTTGAGGTATAAGACCACCCGTATTGTAGCGGATGGTCTATGCTTAGGTCTGTTATTCTGAAGTCCCCTTGCTCATCAGTGTGAGTTGGTTCGGACGGTCTGCAAACCAATAGGCATCACTGTCAAGGTACACACATCTGTCACCGTTCCAAGGTTTGCCGAAAGCGAGTATTTCATACGGACCGAATACAACGCCGTAATCATTTGTGAACGCCACCATGTCGCCGACTTCCAAATCAATCTCGGTAGCAATAACTTCTGAAAGCCTATTGTAAAACGCAGTACCGTCCGCTTCTTGTTTCTCTCTCCATTTCAGAAATTCCTCCTTATGGCTTCTTGTCGGGGGTATCGGTGATAATTCGGAAGCCAGTACCTCCGCTTCAGAGTGGTCGCTTGCAATCAAAATGATGCTGTCCTCATACACTTCTTCAGGAACGGAAATAACTTTGTAGCCCCCACTGGATATGCCGTTGTCGGGGTCATTCCAATAAAGCAGGTTGCCTGTCTTGATAAAATCGTATTTGCCCATTGTCTTTTTATTTGGTTGTTATTATTTCCCTTTATTCGGCCTGTTTGCGACCGTTGGGATTTATTTTTCTGCAATAAAGAAGGAGGCTGGGGCAATCCTGCAAGGCTGATACGAAAAATACGCTCGACGGAGAAGAGGAAGATTTTACGGTTCACTCGCGACTACAGTCGGCATTGACATGATTGGGAAAGCCGATTTACCTTCGTAGAAAAATAGAATCCTCCACAGGGCGCAGAGAAAAAGCTGCTGGAAGCCTTATAAAAGAAAAAAAGATTATAACCGGATAACTTGCAAAGGTTTTGAACAAATCCTTGTACCTTATAACAGGGCGCAACTGTCGGCAGACTGAATTTTAAAAATCCGTATCGGAATTAAGCCAATACGGATTTCAGCATTATAAATTAGGAATTTTCAGCCTTATCTATGCCTTTGAAAAATCGGTCAAGCGGAAATTTTGTACTCGTGGATATAGCAGTGGGCATGTGCATATTTTTTTCTCCATTGTCCTACAATCGCATCCACATCCAGCTTTGACTGGACTTGCATATCGCAGATTTCCTCCAACCACTCATATACACTCTGTAAATCTGTAAAATACTCGGTGTAGTATTCCTTTTTTGAAATGCACACTTCGACAACAAATCTATCAGGAAAGTATCTGCCTTCATCGTCATTGGTATAATACAGAGCCATTCCTGGTTCCTCCGACCGATATAGATAGTTTAATGCCGGATATTTCCTACATACCACATCGAGCGTCTCATTGCATGGAGCCCATGCTGTTTCTGTATTGAAAGTAAGCACTCTGCCGTCAAACTCCAAATCGTTCCAGCTTCCACGGCAAGATACATCTTCCCATTTTTCGCCAAGGGCATCAACAAGACATCCCAACCAAGTAGTCCCAAATCCATTCGGAACAGAAGGGTCTTTTGACTCCTGTAGCTTGTTCATCAAATCATAGAGGCTTTGTAATTCCTTTGCGTCGCCCTCTATCGCATACGCTGTGCAGCACCAGTTAGGCATATTCTTAAACTTTAATTTGTTAAACTTGTTCCCCTTTACTCAAGGTCTTTCGACTTCTCCTGAAAGGATTGTTTTCATGTGCCGTTTCAGACGGAGAGTGAAAGGACGATAGACAAGAAATCAAGGATAAAATTTTATGAAATGCCGGAATCTGTGATTGCGGAAAGTTTCCGTCAAATTTTGCTGAAGATAGGGAACGCTTCTTGGTGGACGTTCTCTCTCCGTAACTTTGCACACGAAAACAAACTTTCGTGGGAATCGTAAATGCTGAAAGCTCTATAAATGGAACATCATTAACACAACGTGGAACAAAAAAAGAAGAGGCCTTCAAAAAAAGAAAAAAGACCTTATACGAAACAAGTCAGAAAGTCGTGTTATATATACACGAACTGACTGACTAATATTCTGACTTGATTAAAGACGGGTCTCTACGATGACAATGAAATCGGATTCGGTCTAAAGACAAAACAAGTCAGAAGTCATGTACTATATATACATGAACTGACTGACATATTTATTGACCTGTTCATGTATATCTTTGAACAAGGTCGAAAGCAAAGACGATTTTGAATGGGTATAAAAAAGAGGGAAGCGGATAATTGGGCTTGTTTTTTTCTTTGAAGGCAAAAAATAATTCCAACGAAAAGGTAAAAGTAGTATATTTGCAACTGTCTTTCAATTATAAATCAGGCTAATTTTTTTCGACGAATATGTTACCTTCGTGTTAGTTGTAAATTTATGTAAGTTTGAATTGTGTTGATATTTAGATAGTTATAATCATAGTTTTAGAGAAGTATAAAGTATGGCGGAAGCAGTGGAACGTGATCCGGCGGTTGATTCCAGCCTCCTTTATCCACGCCCGGAGAGGGTAGTTTATCATTGAGCGTTTGAGAGTCTTGAACACAAGTCCCTCTTCTCGTTCACCGCAAAAGGCGAGGGCTTCCTCGCTGATTGGGAGAGTGGCTTCCTCATCGGTCTTTTCCGTGCGGATTCGCATAACATACCCGTCTTCGGTCTTGACGATATGTTCCCACCGGAGTTGCTGAATGTCGCTGATGCGGAGTCCGGTCATGCAAGAGAACAGCGACGCACGACGCAGCACCTCATGTTTGCATGGAGTCGCGGCGAGTTTCTTAACCTCGTCGAGCGAGAGAAACTCAATTTTAGTATCCTTCCACTCAATCTTTTCGAGGAAGTCATTTATGTTCTCTCGGAGGAGTTTCTCCTGATACGCCTCTTTGAGCAGAGTGCGGAATGTTGACCAGTAACCGGCGATTGAGTTATGGGCGAGCTTACTCTTGCGACCATCACGACGGCCACCTTTAAGAAGGTACGCCTGAAACTTCTTGCAGAAGTCCTCATTGATTTCTCCGACGGTACATTTACCCTCGCAAAAATCATAGAAGTGCTGATAGACAATCTTCCACTTCTGGTATTTCTTGAAACACTTCTTGCGGAAGTATTCCAGAAAGTCGATGCGGAGTTTCTCTTTGTCGAGGAAGCCGAACTGCTCGTTGAGCAACTGCTCGAAGCGACGGCAACGGATAGCCTCCGCCTTTTCCATCATGGAGGCGTTGAACTCTCGTTCACGGGCATTTGCCGGATGCCCGTAGAGATATATTCCCAGACCCTCACGGCGGCTGAGCCTGTTGGTGTGAGGATTTCGGATTGGGGGATAGAAGTCGAGGTAGAGCGATATGCGGTCGCCCGATATTTCCTTTTTACGAAGGAAAACTTTAGTGCAGGTATTCATTGTATCTTGAAAGAGTTAAAAGTTTGACGCAAAGTTCGGTAGTGTTTGCATGGTGGAATCAGCCACCATCGCGCCACTATAGCCGGATTCGGCTAAATCGTAGGTGGCGCAAGCAAATCATCCAGTTCTTTGCGGGAGAGATAGGTAAACTTGCCTCTCTTGGTACGGGTTATCTTATAGGTCTTGACATAGTGATAGAGCTGGTCTCTGGTCATGCCAAACTTTACCATAGCCTCTGCTATCGTGTATTCAGCCGGAGGTTCAGGCTCCGCAATGCCCTTGGCAATATCGAAATGCTTTTTCGAGTACCTTGCTTCGATTCCAACCTTTATCTTGGGGATTCCTTCTTTGGATACGAGGGTGTAAATGGCAGATAAGGACATGCCAAATTTCTCTTGAATTTCAGCAACCGTGTACCATTCGGTTATTTCCTGTGATGGATTACGTTTCTCAAAATATCGGTCGATATGAGACTTACTCCATAGAGTTTTACCTCGACTTGTTGTCTTCGGGAAATTCTGTGTCTGGGCAATTTTGTAAAGTCCCGAATTTGAGATGCTGTATTTCTCCAGAATCTCTTTCGTGGTATAAAACTCGGTGATGGCTTTCCGTTCATTCCTGATTGGTTCAAACTTGTCAGGATTGTTGAATAGGTTTTCAATGTCTTCCCTTGCTATGAGATATTTTGATCCCAGTCGTTTAGCAGATATTTCACCATTACGGAGATAGAGATAAATCGTAGGACGACTCACTCCAATGAATAATGCTGCTTCTGTGATTGAGATATAGGGCTTGTCCTTGATTTTCTCAATCGGTTTCTCGGCAATGACCTTTTCTGTCACTGCGTCATGCTCTCTCACTTTGGCTTCTCGCTTCTTTTGTTTGTATAGTAAGCTTGAGCATCTGTGAGAGCAACATGTTGTTGTGGTTTTGTGGGCTATGAACTCCTGCCCGCAGAAAGCACAAATTTTCTTCAAATCAATGTTGCTGCTCATGGCTGTTTTTACTTTATTTCGCCCGATAATCTGTAAAATCCCGTAAAGTGGCGTAAAATGGCGTAAAGATTGTCCACCACCTTGCTGACGGATTTTTCCCGGCTGCGAGCGAGATACAACCGGGATACAAAAATGGGCGAAAAAGGGGTCAGAATCCATTAGAATCCATCAGTAAGGGCATGAAAAAAGCGTGCCGTAAAGCACGCTGTACTAATGGATTGTGACGGATTGTGACGGATTGTGACAATTACGTCATTTGCCGATGCAGTGTTGGCAACTATGCGTTTATCAAGGAGTTGCAGTTTAAATGGTTCATGCCTGATTTTGGTAAGTTATTGACTTGGCGGAACCGTCTTTTCTTGTGTTGTCAGAAGCTGTCGCAGCCTCTATTTCTAAGCCACACCGGGCTTGCTGCTTTCGTCTGCAAAATTAGCGATAATCTTGCGAGCTGACAAGGGTCATCCGACACGGCTGACGCATCTTAATTTTTTACAAAATCAAAACTTTTTAAGGCATAAAGTAGATAGTCGTTGTCCCATCCGGCTCTCTTCCTATGGCCTTTTACCCCCATCGAGGATACCTTTGCGTTCTTGATTATATTCAATCCAATGCGGTTAAGCAGAGAAAAATTCTGAGCGGCATTATCCTTTTGTTTACGCGAGGCATCATCGCCGAAAGCGACATCCAATGTCCAGTGCAGTTGATTCTCAACGCTCCAGTGTGTCCTTATCGAATGATTAATATATTGAGCGTCAGCTTCAAGGCTCGACAGGTAATATCTGGTCTCCTTATGGATCTGCCCTGACTTCACATCGCGTGTCCGGGATTCTATTTTCACGATGCTTTTAAGACCTGCCCATTTGTCTTTGTCGATAATGTTGTCGAGGTTTGTTATGACCGAACAGGTTCTTGTCTCCTCCCGTCCATGAGCCTTGCCCTCCATGGTGTGATCCGATGAAGGCTTAATATATGTGAAAGAACCGCTGACACGGTCGAGCATTTCAGGCTGATTCCCCTTCAAAGCGAGGATATAATCGGCTCCGCGCTCTATTATTGTCCTGGCAATCTCCGTCTGGCAGCCCATGGCATCGATCGTGACTATGCAGTTCTTTAGCTCAAGGATGCGCAGCAGCCTGGGTATGGCTGTAATCTCGTTGCTCTTTCCGGCGACCTTTTCCTGCGCGAGCAACAGGTTGTTGGCCGATGCCCACGCGCTTACAAGGTGGGTGTATGTGCCGGTGCCGTCATCGCTGCTCCCGCGCATACATTTGCCGTCTATGGCAACCACTTCGCCGTCCGTCAATTCTGCTATGCTCCTGGTCCATGCGACAAAGGAACCGTTCAATTCCTTGGGATCCAACATGCTGATTACCCGGTTGAAAGTGTCGTGCGACGGTATCCCGTTAGGCAGGTGGAGGAATTTCTCAAGCCAGTCAATCTTGGCGTTGCCGTAGTCCTCTATCTCATTCCAGCCTTCAGCTCCGCAGATGACTGCGCAAAGCGATATAAACAGGATGGATTCAAGACTGTGTTTTTGCGTCCGAAGGACTCTGGGATCTGTCACTGAAGAGAAGAATGCTATTGGGGTATTGGTGTTCGTCATATCTCAACAACGGATATAGACCGATTTAAATTGGACAATAGCCGTTAAGTTTATTTAAGATGCGTCTGCCCTGGGTCATCCGACCGAAAAATCGGTCGGATGCCTTAAAAACGGTCGGATTAGGAATCATTTCGGTCGGATGATCGACTATACGCCAAAATACACAGAAAATAAACAGTTGTTGAAACTGTTCGTTTACTGTGTATTTTTTGCCAACCAAATCTTCCCATTAGCCTCTATTAATCCGGCTTTACGCAACTCTGATAGTAAATGATATATAAGCGTTTCATTCTGTTCATAAGTGTTGCGGCTGGGTAGCGTGCCTTGTAGATATTCGAGGATGGCATCACGCTTGGCACCGTCGGAGCCAGCGTTCTGGATGTATTGTAGAATCATCTGCTTCAGCTTATCACGTTCCAAACCTCTTACTCTTGTGTAGCTGGGGAGCTGCTTGGAGGCTTTCGCCACTCCGAGGGAGATAGTATAGTTGGGGGCCTCACCTTCGATTAGTCCGCGTTTCATGAGGTCTTGCGCTATCTCCTCATCTATACGGTGTCCTTTCTGAATGGCATCGAGGGAAATGCAGTCGTGGAGTGTCAGGGTATTGTTATCTTTGAGAAGCTTGGTATATCGTTCATTGATGGCATTGCCATAGATGCGCACGGCCACTTCTTTCTTCTCGTTGTCAATCTCATAATCGGGCATCGGGAAACGGCGTTCCATCTGCTCTGTAAACATCTTCTTGATTCCTCGGCTCACGGTGTCAATCATATTGAAATGAACCATAGCCTTGCACAGACAGGCATTGCGGAAGAATCTCTGCGGACCGTTCGTCGCCAAGGCGTTTTCCAATGTGCCGGGGATGAATGAACCACCGTTGGCATAATACAGGAAGCCCGGATTTTCAACGAAGTTAATTCTTTGACGCAGAGTATAATCCTGGTGTGCTATGCAGTTATGTAATGCCTCGCGAATGGTATAGTCGTCGTACTGTTTCATTGTGTCAGGGAACAGCGTTCCGCCGGGCATTTCACGCAACGTCAGGTTATGTATCTTGGCAAGAATCTCATCGACCGTCAGGATAAATGGAACGGAGAAATGCTCATAATCAACCACATCCTGCTTCTCGTCACGGAGAGTCCAAGTCACTTCGGCGACAGCAGGACGCAGTTTACTGTCAGAGAATATCTTGCCGAGTAGAATGATTGCGGCGCGTGTGAGCTTGCCGTCAACCATCAGCTCACACTTGCTAAGGAACTCTTCTGTAGACCAGCGGTTGACCTCCTCAGCAGGTATGCGGCTGTGTACTTTCTTGAACATCTTGCGAGCTTTGGCAATAGCCACTTCATCGAGGTCGTCGATTGTTGCATTTGGTACAAGTTCTGCCGACCAATCCGGTTCCGGTGTCTGATGCCGAATTTCATCCATCTTTGATTGGTTGAGCGGCTTCAGACTCTCGCCGTCGCGACCGAATGCGATTCCTTTCCATTTCATCACGATGTTTCGCGGAGAAGCCGGAATCTTGAACATCAGGATACGCTTGCCGTCAACTTCAAGCGGAACAATCTCGCGGAACGTCTGGCCGTCAGTTGTATGCTGTGCGAAATCATGCTTGAGATTATTGAGTGCACTCTCTCCGTTTTTATACGATGTGCCGACAATCTCATGCCTCTTCTCGTCATAGCCAAAAATCAACCATGCGAAATCAAGCCCACGAAGATTCGCCTCGTTGCTTAACGCCGAGAAATACTTGCCCAAGTCATCGAAGTCAAAGCTGTTCTCCGCCTTCTTGAACTCCACGACCTCACTTTCTTTATGCGAAATCAACGATTGAAATATGTCGATGAAATTATTCTCATTCATAATCAATATGAAACTTCATTTGAGATTCACTTTCCAATAGCCCGATTTGTTACTTCCGACGCGCTCCACAAGCCCTTTCCCTTTCAAGGCACTTATAATCTTTCTTACTGCACGGTCGGTAATCCCTATTTCTGAGGCAATTTCAGCTGCCGTTATATGCGGCGATTTCAGCAATAATTCAAGGATATGGGTCTCCGATTTATTAGGAACTTTGTCAGGAACTTTATTAGGAACTTTCTCTGTTGTTTTATGCTTTTCCAGTGTGTCACGGATTTCTGTCAGCATAAAATCAATGAACGGCCCCGATTGTCCGGCAGCAGTAGATGCGGCAATAGCATCGTAGTATCGTTGCTGATTGGAGAAAACCATATTCTCTACCGGCAGATGCTCAAAAACGGGATTCAGCCTGCCCAATATGAGCGATTGCCAAAGTCTCCCGGTGCGTCCGTTGCCATCGCTAAACGGATGTATGAACTCAAATTCGTAATGGAATACGCACGACCGAATCAGCAGATGGTCTTGGGAACTTTTTAGCCATTCAAACAGGTTTCCCATAAGCTGAGGCACCATCGACGCACTCGGAGCCATGTGTACCAAACCCTTTTCGCCGAAAACGCCAACGCCTGCGTTGCGGTACCGTCCGGCATCATCGGTCAACGCCTCCATCATAACTGAGTGTGCTTTCTTCAAGTCTGACTCTTTGAACGGATTTAGAGAGCCATAAAGTTCATACGCCTTTATTGCATTCCTCACCTCTTGAATCTGCCGAATCGGGGCGACGACATTCTTGCCGTTGATAATATCCGCTACTTCATCTTCTGACAGCGTATTGCCTTCAATAGCAAGAGAACTGTGTATGGTCTTGATACGGTTCGCTTTGCGCAGCCGCAATCCGTCCTCGTTTTCAAGCGCGATGGCATACCGCTCCAACAAAGCCGAAATTTCCGCAATGAGATTTATTGCCAATGGCGACACTATAAAAGGAGGCGTTTGCATATCTTTCTCTATTTAATTAATCGGGTGATTGAATTTATGCTAAATAATCAACGGTGAAACACACACAGATTCATTGGCAAGCCGAACCTCAATCTTCGTCTCGCCTCCTTGCGTCTGAAATAATATTATCTGCCCGTTATCCATGATACATCAGTCATTCTAAAAATCATCATCTATCATGTCGTAGTTATCCTGCTCTTCGTGGAAATCATCGTATGACTGGGAATAGCCATAGTCGCTGTAATGGCCGTAAGTTTTGGTGGAGCCATCGGACTGGTAATCATCACTGTCTGTCGGGTCATAATCATCAAGCGCATCGTCTTCTTCATCGTAAATGTCGGCTCCGCGATATGAGGGACCGACGGTATGGAGATAATCAACCGGGCTAAAGTTATCCCCCTCTGCATAGCTCCAATCCGAGTAGCGACTTGCATCGACACTATGAGCGTTGCCTATGTTGTTATTCCTGTTACGCTTGTCAAATAGCCATCGAAACAACAAAAACTCTCCTATATAATTCCAGAATTTCATAACTGTCACTATTTTAATTTGACAAAATTATTTAGGGCACTCTCTTTTGGAATCATATTCTTGTTATCAATATACCTCGAGCACAAACTTTCTACTAAAATTTTATTGCCATCAGACATATTTGGGCAAAGGGTGATTTCCATAGAATTTATGGCATTTGCATCTAGTTCTAGATCATAATATTCTATAGTATTGGGTACTCCATTTTGTATTGCCGAACGAAGCCATAATGCGAATAATTCGTCTCCAGTAGAAATCTCAGCAGGTTTTGGATAGATAGTTAGGACAAATCTACTTTCATTTTGAAACTTCCATCTTGAATTTTTAAATGCCCCCCACTTAGACAACTGGAAATTTATGGAACCATCAGTATTGATTTTTACAGCATCTTTCATAGCTTCTTTAACATTTTGAACATACTGCACCTTTCGGTAGAATACGCCCTCATTAAAACATGGTAAGATGAATATATTTTTCATTCCAAACATCTTTGGTGACATTAGAGTACGTACATTTCCTTCCATTGTAACCCCACTGATAATATCGCCATCATTATAAGCATATGTCTTAAACATTTCCTTAGGCAAACTAATTCTCACACCAGTTCCTTTTTCTGTATACATACGCCATAATGGTATACTTTCTTCCCAATCCTCGGTCCAACATGAAACAAAAATATACTGACCAAGTTTGATCCCTGAACATTCAACTCGACCTTCTTCTAAGTCATCAACATGGTCTAATCGATTGAATCTAATGGTTCTATTCTTTAAAATAAGAGCCAATGTTTCTATATTTGTATAATGATATATTCTCATGTGCAAGATAGATATATTATTTGTTGAAGTTGCGGGTTATATTCTATCGGCTTGCCAGATATGATTGCGGTTACAGCTTCCTCTATCACTTTGAACGGCACGATAAACCATTCTTTGGGTCGGTGGCCGTCGACAGTTACCTGTAATTGGACGAGCGCAAAGAGTTTGTGGATGAGAGCCTCGAACGTCGAAGATTTTACATTGTAGACTTTCCATGTAGCCACAACCTCGACATCAGCACAAAGATATGTCGGCTCGTTCTTGGCGTTGGCAATACGACTCTCAACAGAGGTAACGGTAAAACCGATTTTATAGAGGTCTTTGATTGCTGCAATTTCGGGGCGAGAAGATTTAGAGCGAAGTACATAGATTGTTCCACTCTCAACGTCTTTATCGGTGAGTGTGAAGCATTCCTCAAAATCTTCGGGCGACATTTCCGAACAATCCATAATGCTATAACCGTCGACAGAAAGGTTTTTAGTGATTGTACGGAATTTGATGTCGGCCTCAGAGCCGTTTTCATAGATGACGCGAGTACGGCCATCAACTCGATTGAGATTATTCTTCGCCTCTTGCTCGAAAGCGGCAAGATAGCCAATGATACCCTGTTCGACGAAGTAGCGACCGACTTTCAGATTCGGCTCGCTAAACTTCACGAGCTTATATTTGCCGGATTTCAGCCCTTGCTGAATCTCCTTGAAGCCATCAGTGTACTTGTCGAAGTCTTCGCAAGGGCGACGTTTGCCAATATACTCGGCTTCTTTCCGCGCTTCAAGGCGTTGGCGCATGTATTCCGGCACGTCAAACAAACCGAGGTCAGCACCATCCTCAATATCAGCGAGCAATGGGTCATTAAGGATAGCTTCAAGCTGTTCTTCCTCAGTCTGCTCGCGGTGATATTCGGCTTGCGGTTCTTCCACAGTCTGAACCGACTGTGGAAGAATACCGAGGTCATCAAAGGGGCGACAACGCTCAATCTTTTTCTCGCTTTTCAGTAGCCCGGTCCATTTATGGAATAGCGAGGCTTCTTCGGGCGTATCTTCGGGAAGTCGACCATTGGCTTCGTGGAAGGCAAGTATCTCTTGGAATCCGGCAATCAGGCGGTCGCTCGATGTAGCCCGCTTTCGTGGAGCGGTAACATCGGCCAAGAGAGGGTCGTTAAATATCGCTTCGAGTTCCTTTTCCCAGTTGATCATTGCTGCTGTGCGAGTTTATTGCGTTTGAGTTTACGAAGATGTTCGATAGCCATAGCTATACGGCGCGCCAGCGGGTCGCCGTCGGTAATCTCCGGCTTTGTTTTGCCCGGATTTTCCTCGCGCCACTTGGGGAGATATTTTGTGAAAAGCAAAATTGCCTCTTCATCACTCAGCTTCTCCGAACGCTTATCTTCGATAACATATTGAATGGTGCGTAGCACTTCCGGGGTGAGCGATTTGCTGACAACCTCGTATGCGCGCTGAAAAGGATTTATTTCGGCAATAAGGTTGATATCAAGGTCGTTCAGGTTGACAAACTTATTGGCAATCCTGATGAACCTATTGCCGGAATCATCGGGGACTACAACCTGTTCGCCCTGTGTGGCGATGGTCAGGATTGTGTGCTTTGCAACCGCATCGACTTCTTCCTCGTTAAGGTCGGGATATGTGTCGCGGATAATCTTGGGAATGTAAACCTCGGTAATCATTTCGGCCATACCCTCGCCGATGATAGCCTCTCGGATATTTTTATCAGAGAGCGTAGTTGCAACGAGAGTGTCAAGATCGTTTTCGACGATGGCTTTGGTTTTCTCGTTGAGCTTCGGCAGGTCTTTGACCTCGATAACATGGTCATCTTCGCCCGGCTTTTTCGGCTTTTCGGGATTGTCTTCATCATCGACCTTGGTCTTGAAGTTCCATTTGGGGGCCATAACCTGCTCCATAAGCAATGAAGCGGATATGGCTTTCAGGAAGTCGTTGACCGCCATAGAAATATCGTCTTGCGCTGCATCAGGGCATGGAATAAGGTTTGTAAACTGCGCATGGGTCTTACCCTCGCAGTCACGCGTGCATCGGCCGATGATCTGAACGACTTCGGTCAGCGAAGCGCGTATGCCGATGGTGACACAGTGTTCACACCACTCCCAGTCAAAGCCCTCCTTGGCTGTGCCGAGGGCTATGAGGATGTCGAGCGAGTCACGGCTGTTCATGCGTTGTAGATATGACTGTAACGCATCGCGCTGCTCTTTGCTATCCTCGACGAGGTCGCCGACGGTAAGAATACGACCATCGGCAGTCTTGACTTTGTAGAGATAATTGTTATAATCCCGGTCGACAATCTCTCCGATATATTTGATAATCTCTGCCACCTGGTCGTGCTTGTTCATGAACGCCCCTGTCTTGCTGTTGGGGTGCGGAATATGGATAAGCGTTTTCTTGTGGGTGTCGAGTACATCGGGAATGGCTGTAAGGTAGTTGCCTTGGAAGAAGCTGTAGCCGATGCCAAGGCTTTTGAGCCATTTATAGCCGTTCAGCTGCTGATAGTAGTTGTAGTTGATTGTCGGCTGAAACATTGCCTCATCCTCAGGGCGCATAACCGGAACGGCGTCGCCACGGAAGTATGAGCCGGTCATGGCGAGTATGTGAGCCGATGTTTCGTTGAGAAGTCGGCGAATGAGAGTGCCGAGACGGTTGTCCTCGTCAGCCGAGCCGTGGTGAAATTCGTCGATGCCGAAGAAAACATTGTCGAGTTTTCGCGCATCAATGCCGTTGAGCGAGTTAAGGAGCGTGGCATGGGTGCAGACGAGTTTTGTAGCAGTGGGATGGTCAAGAAACTCTTGGACAATCGACTTCTTGGAGTTCTCGCTTCCGGCATTAAGGCAAAGATTCCAATAAGGGGCAACGTTCCAGTCTGCAAAAAATCCGAACTTCTTCAAGGGGGTGTCCTTGAAACTTCGACCGATATTTTGCTGAGGAACGGCCACGATTACTTTCTTCACGCCCTGATTGGCGAGTTTATCAAGAGCCACAAACATCATGGCACGGCTTTTTCCCGATGCCGGTGGCGCCTTGACGAGCAAGTGCTGACGATGGCGCTGGGCGTAAACCATAGCTTGCATTTCACGCATACCGAGCGCATCGGTATTGCTTGATTTGCCCGTCCGGGCATATTCTACTTCGACGAGATTATGCATTGTTGATAGTTGAAATCATTTGAGATACCAAACGTTTGTCTGCTTCAGGAATAGACTCAAGATCTATCTCATCATATATAGTTTGCCCGAATAAACTTAATCGTAAAGGTGCAGATGATCCTCCAAGAGTAACCCCTCTATTTGAGTCTTCCAATATTCTCATTTGCTCTAAATGTTGAATTTCGCTGTATAAATCCGCATAGTTTTTCAATATTGGATTTCCTGAATCTTTAAATTTGAACAGCCACCCTCCTGCTTGCAATGGAGCGTCATGACTAATGGCTATAAGAACAAGTTGACGATAACTTAATTGCTTCAATACTCGTGTCAGATAAAGCGCTTGTTCAAAAACAATACGCTCATCAAAGCATAGATTTGTAAAGAAACTTGCATGTGCCTCGATTTTCTTTTTTTCGTACTCGTCGGCGATATTTTGTAATATGCCCTCTAAAACTTGTTGAGCTTGTTCTCCATCAATAGCAGACATAGCCCCATCCTCTCTTAACGATTTGCCACAGTGGATATTCACACCTATTTTTTGAGCGATAAGTCGGCATCCATTCATAAATCGATTAGATTGCCATTTACTAAGCGTTCTTGATGCAAAATCGACAGCCACAGATGAAGCTGCAGGAGCTGCAATAGATGCTGCTACCGTTAGGATTGGGTCTCCAGTAATACTTGCGGCAGCAGTAATTCCTCCGGATAATGTGCTTTTTACCAGTTCATTCATTTCTTTGTCATTTTGGCGTAGAGTTTGAAAAGATGTTCGAGGCGTTCTTCGTCAGAAGTGAACGGCTCGGGGCGGTATATGCGCTCCACGGCAAGGTCGAGCTGATGGTGAGCATCGCGCAGTTCCTCAGGCATTGATTCCGGGTTATACATTTCTCCAAGTGTCATGTCGAAGTTCTCGTCGCGGATATTGAGGATGTTCTGCGCAAGATGCTCCAGTACCTCTTTTTCAGCTGTTGTCAGTTTTGGAAATGGGAATGTATTATAACAGAGGGTTGCTGAATATCTATAATCGGTTTTTAGTCTACCACCAACTGTACGAACCCAAAGATTGTGCATCCTTGAAGTCAACAATGCAAACAGCCACTTCTCGGCATCGTAGATAGCGAAGGCAGAGTCTGATATAACCACATTTTTGTCAAGATAGCCAATAGGGATGTATAGTCTGCGTTCAGAAGAAACACGTGGAATAATAACTTTATCCTTACTGTTATCTGTTATAACATAGTGTTCACGAAACTGATGAGGACGTTCGGCTAATGACGCACCATCTTTACTTTCGTTGAGTCGAAAGTATTCAGTCGCTTCAATTCTCTCTTTGATGGGTTGAATGGATTCTGCTTCATCTCGTTTATCATCGTCAATCCAAAGGCAATATCTATGAATGTCGTTCAGAAATTCCTGTGAACCTATAATTTGCTTGATAAAAATATTCACTTCGGGATAATTTTCAAGCATAGAATCTTTTTCGGGTTCACTCAACAACAAATGTCCATTATCATAAGGCATGCAACCAAATTCAGCTTTAGGTAGCCCTTGGGGTATATTATATGTTTTAGCGACAATTACATTGTCAGAGGCAGACAAATAAGGGTTGATGTTTTTAACTTTATATGCTTTATTCTCTTGCTCATTAAACAAGAGTTTCTGAGTATTGTTTTTATTTCCAACGCCAATGATAGCAACAGTTACTGCCGCATTGTATTTAGCATTGTTACTCCACTTAAAAGAGGTTCTTGCATAGAATATTTCAAGTCCAAGGTCAAAGATAGGCTTCCATAGCATTGCAACTTGCTCGCCTTGACTGATTGAATTCGTTGTAACAAAAGCATACTTTGCTTTTGACTCTTTAATGTATTTTGCGCCCTTCCAAAACCAAGCAGCTATATAATCTACGCCTTTTTTATCTTTCACATCAGAAAGAGCTACTTTCATATCATCTTTCTGTATCGCATCTTGAAGTTTACTTCCAAGATACGGTGGATTGCCCATGATGTAGACTTCATCTTCGGGAGCGTGGGGGCATACGGTGTTCCAGTCGAGGCGACAGGCGTTGCCGCATACGATGTGGCCGGATGGCTTTAACGGCAAGGTTTCGGGAAGGACAAAGAGTTCTTCCTTAAACTTGACGTTCATCTGATGTTCTGCAAGCCACATGGAGAGCGTGGCGGTCTCGGCGGCGTATTCGTCGAGCTCGATGCCATAGAACTGCGTAAGAGTGATGTTTGGAAATGGTAGTAAGGCCATGCCGGTAATTTCGCGCATCGCTTTCCAAATGCGGATTTCAAGCTCGCGCAGTCGCTTATATGTGATGATAAGGAAGTTGCCGCTACCGCAGGCAGGATCAAAGAATTTGATGTTTGACAGGCGGTTTAGCAGATTGCGCAACCGCTGAGATGCGCGGTCGTGGTTTGCTTTCTTTGCCATCTTTTCGCGGGCCTCGGCGCAAGCAGCTTCAAATTCTTCTTCGAGCGTGTCGAGGAAAAGCGGGCGTATCACTTTCTCGATATTCGGCACCGAGGTATAGTGCATACCGAGGCCTGCACGATGTTCCGGGGTAACGACCGCCTGAATCATCGAGCCGAATATGTCTGGGTTAATTTCGCGCCAGTTGTATTCACCGCAGTTGAGAATCAGGGTGCGGGCACGGCGAGAAAGCACGGGGATGGGATAACGGTCGCGGAACAGGCCGCCGTTGACGTATGGAAATACTTCGTAGAGCTTCGGCAAAGTAGAAAGCACTGCGGGGTCGTTTGTCGACATAGCAAGGAAAGCACGGTCGATAAACTCGGCGAGGTCAGAGCCGTCCTCTTTGGTGTGAGTACGGAGCGTGTTGGTGAAGAGATTGTCTTCGGGGAAAAGGCCGGTATCCTCAGCAAAGAAACAGAAAAGCAGACGCGACATAAACACGTTGAGCGCATGAACGGTCTGAGGGTCGCGGATATCATTGTAGCGGCGAATATCATCAAAGAGCTTCGCCATCAACTCGGCTGACTTAACGTCGGCCTCGGCTTCCGCTGTGAACTGAATTTTTTCAATACCGGCAAGCGGTGTGAAAAATTCAAAGTCTTTCCACAGAAGGTCAATGCGGTTCTCGTACCAGTCATTTTCTTTGGGATCGTATGCCACAACAAAAACGCCGTTGCTCACGATGTAGAGACGTGGGGAGTGCTTGGCTATCTTCGCATCATCGCGCATGGCGTTGATAACATAGTACATCTTAGAGCAATCGCCGTCGAGAATATTGACAACGGCTTCGCGATAAGCGACAAGATTCTTGATAAGGACTGTCTCGCCATCTTTAGCAAGATTGCCGGGGCCGTCCTTGGTACGGCGTATCTGTCCGTCGCCATATCCGGCGAAGATGCGCAGGAGGTCATAAATGAACTCCGACGCCGAAGTGCCGCGCTGACCAAGCTGCTCCAGTTTGTCGGTAGCCTGTACCTGAGAATATGATTTGGTTTTCTTTGCCATGCAATACTGTTACTTTTTCTTTTTGGGGAGGATTTTCTTCTCGTCGGCTTTTAGTCGGCGTTCCACTTTTTTCACATCTTCGCCAGCCGGGAGCGATTCGGGGCGTATGCCTCGGTCGAGGAGCATATTGCGGACTGCGCTGTTGTTGTCGATATGCTCTCGTTCTATACCTATCTGCCCGCGAAGATCTTTCTGCTGAACATTTACCGAGGTCATTTCAGCGGCAAGGTCTTTGGCCTTTATCGCGATTGTAGAGAGAAAATCGGCAAGTGGTCGTTTTTCAGGCGCACCTACACGGCGTTTCATCATGGCGGTATCAAGACCGAATAATGCACGGTCGCCTTTAGCTCTGATTATGGCAAAACCTTTGGAGTCAACGCCTCTCTCATACAGCACGCCGGAGAGTGTATGCTCTGTTTCTGCGAGTTTCGCACGAGCCTGTACGCGCTCGTAGTCAAGAAGACGCTGATGAACAAGCTCTGCACGGCGTGTCTGGACTGCGAAGTAATTCTGTGCGAAAGCAATCTCAGGCTTTCGAGGGTCGCCATTTTGCGCCACAAGGTAGCAGGCATAGCGGGTCAGCATTACGTCATCTATCTGACGTTTAGCACCTTTAGGCATATCTATCGTTTTGCTGACGTCGGCAAAATGATCCGAGACCAATTCTCCGGCATTTTCAGCCGATTCTTTTGCCTTTTCTATGATAGACTGAAAGTTGCGCCACTGGACATATCCCATTACAGGAGCGAGTTCGCGGGCGCTCCAACACTCCACGCCTTCATATTCGATAGCTATGGCCTCAAAACTGTTGAACAGTTCCTGTATTTCGATTGCTTTCATGCGTTAAACAAAAAAACTCCGGGGGCAGTTATCTGAGGGCTGACCGAGCCTGCAACGACTGCGTGGGAGTTTAGAACGATTCTTTGCAAAGCAAAGCGCCACGCGTTGAGGTTGTGTGGCGTGTTTTGCCAATATTTTAATTTGTTTCGGCCATTTTCAGATGTTTGTCGTTGCTATAAATGCAAAGTTAGCTATTTTTTCTGATACTGGAGCTACTATTTGCAGAAAAAGCAGATGGAAAAAACTCTACATCAGGCGAATTAATTGCTTGGTGTAGAGTTTTGGTGGTGTCAGTCGTCGGATTGGTAGAGGCGGCGGAGGCGGTCGAGGGAGTGGGCGCGGCGGAGGGAGTCGCGGTAGGCGATGTCCTGCTGCCACTGGCCGGTGTGCCATTGGCTGTATTGTTTGGGGTAGTTCTCACGGTAGAATTGCCCGAAGGCTATGGCGTCGGCGTTGTCTTCGTACCACTTATCGAGCTGACCGATGCGCTGTTCGTATTCTCGCTTGGTATTTGATGCAGAATTTGAGAGCATTATACTTCCGGTCAGGACTATACCGA
>RIAZ01000010.1 GCA_003762615.1 Muribaculaceae bacterium Isolate-037 (Harlan) | reverse complement strand
GGCCAATGTTAAACTTAAGGAGATAGATGACTGGGCCAAGGCCAATCTATCCCGCAATTGGGTGAAAGATAGAACCGAAACACTTAAAAAAGTGAGCTGAATACGGAACAACTAACTGAACACCCTAATTATTAAACCATACACTATAACCATTAAGCAATAAACATAAACCACATGGCACATCATCATCACCACGGTCATGAGCATCATCATGATATCGACGTAAGCAACCTCAATTCAGCATTCATCCTCGGAATCGTATTGAACACCGCATACGTGGTGGTGGAAGCGGTATACGGACTCATTTATAATTCAATGGGGCTACTATCTGATGCCGGGCATAACCTCAGCGACGTCGCCACGCTTATAATTGCCATGGTGGCATTCAAGATGTCGCAGCGCAAACCGACTGAACGCTACACTTATGGCTACAGGAAGATGACCGTGCAGGCATCACTGATCAACGCGCTGCTGCTCTGCGTGGCAGTCGGGGCAATCCTTGTGGAAAGCATCTCTAAACTGATCCATCCGGAGGCGGTCGATGGTGATGCCGTCGCTTGGGTGGCAGGCGTAGGCGTTGTGGTGAATGGCATCACGGCATGGCTCTTCATGCGCGATAAGAACCGCGACCTCAACGCAAAGGGGGCATTTCTCCACATGGCAGCCGACGCACTCGTATCGGTAGGCGTCGTCGTGTCGGGTATAATCATTCATTTCACCGGGTTATACGTAATTGACCCGATCATCGGTATTGTGATAGCCATAATCGTTGGATGGTCTACTAAGGATCTTCTGCAGAAGAGCATGCGCATGTCGCTTGACGCGGTTCCCGACGGTATTGACTATGAGAAGGTGCGCCAGGCAATCTCAGACGTTCCGGGGGTCAAGTCGGTGCATCATCTTCATATCTGGCCATTGAGCACAACCGTGACAGCGATGACCACCCACGTCATCATCAGCGACCCTTTGGAGATGGACAACGTAATCAACGACATACGCAAGAAGATGCAGTCGATGGGTATCAAGCACTCCACAATCGAGACCGAGACCAAGATCTCGTCGGGAGAGAGCACCGAATGTCCCTGCTGACCCGCGCCAAATATCCGCCCGACCTCAAATATGCCCCGGATGATGAACACGTCCGTGTCTATCCCTGCCGAAACCTATTACAAGCTCATTTAATTGAGAGGAGAGAGCGGTTATCAGCTAAATAAAATCGTGGAAAGTGTTTCACAACCCTTCCGACTGCAATGTTTGCGGAAATCCGAGCACAAATCACAGCCGCTGTCCGTTGTGCCTGTGCAGATGACTCCCCTTTCATTATAAGTGGTAGCGACGCAACAAGCCACTCGCAATCCTCCATATTCCAAAAGGCACAGTAACCGCTCATATACCTTGCCGCCCATATCCGCATATCGGCATCATCTGGAACACCAATATCATCGCCAGGCAACCTAACTATCACCCCACCACCCTCAATGAAATCAAAAGGATACAATATTGGAACGGCAGCGGTCGGCTGACCGGTATTCACCACGATTACAATATCAAAGTCGGCAATGTCAGATAGATCATCAGACCGCCTTATCCGGCAAAATCCGATGTTCTGCAATTCGTCACTGATAAACTCCGACAGGCTACCATATCCAATTATAAGAATACGGCAATCCTTTATCTTATGCATTTCTTGCTGTGTCATATATTATATTTTCTGATGCAAAATTATAAATACCATGCATCATGCACCATACCCAAAAGGGTATATTTTCAGTTTTCCACTGTCATTGGCTCACTTCCAATCGAAACTTCTGTAATATTTACAAGAAAGTCAAGGATCCGGACCTTGTGGGTGCGTTATCCGTACACAAGGAGGGATTGAAGAAAGGGTTTCTCCAGAGGTATTAGAGATAATCGCCCAATGGATTAAATCACTTAATAAGTGAGGATGGCTCATCAATAATACAACGTCCTGAAAATTGTGGAAATTATCACAACGTATGGGGTGCTTTGAATTTCACGGCAAGTCTCTTGAGCCGGTTACCCTCGCCATGATGCAATCGTTCAATGAGAAAATAAATATCGAGCCATCTTTGTAGCATAGCCTATATTTTCTCTTTTGCCCAGCTATATATATTGGTTTATGGTTTGACGGGTATATATATTGCCCGAACCAAACCATGTTGTCTACTCATATGAATTGTTTTAGGCGAAATGGCAGAAGCGATTTATAGCAAGTGTTCTGATAGATTATTTTTTTACTACCCATCGTCCGGTTTTATTTGACCCCTCGCGAGTTAACAGACCCAATTCTCGTAACTTAGCGATAATTCGATTTACCTTGCTTTTTGAATACCCAAACTGCAATACTATTTTGGGCTGGGTTATGGTTGGATTTTGGGAGATGAAGTCTAATACCTTTTTTATCTCCTCATTTATCTCCTCATTTATCTCCTCATTCTCACTTCTGGATTGCATAGTCTGGCGAGAATTGTTTTTTGCAAGTGGATACGTGACAGTGGAGATAAGCAAATCGCTATTAAACTTAACCTCACAGCCAGTTAATTCTTTCCACCTGATAATCTTGTCTATGCCATATCCTGCATTTTCCGAAAGTTTGGGGTGGCGGAAGAATTTAATGATACTCGGATTGCGTGGCATAGACAGCACTCTGCTTCTAAACTCAGTCGCATCAAGAATAAAGCGACCGGGATTCTGCATTACAATCTTATCATTAAACACTCTGATTGTAGGGTGGGCCGCAGCGAAATAATCCGAGTGGGCGCAAAAATTAACTACGCCTTCACGCAGACAAAAGAGTTGAGAATTATCTTCTGTCCCAAATATGTCCGGTCCCTCAATATATGGCGCATCCACGAAGTTGCGCAATCGGCGCATCCACGAAGTTGCGCAATCGGCGCATAATCAATTGAAAACTCTCCCAAATATTCTCTTGTTCCGGCATACGATAGGTATATCGTTGCGCCGCTTCGCTGTAAGATTCGCCGGGTATCTCCATATAGTCCACCCAAAATGTTGGGAGAACCCGTAATATGGAATCGCGTTTACCAAACATCAGCAAACTGCCATACGACAATTTTCCTGACCCTAAAACGATATTGATTTTCTTGCAGAAATCCTCATCATTAAGATTAGGGTATGAGAGCGAACGGTTGAAATCCCGCAGATAACTTCGATATGATGCCAACGATTCTAAGTTCACATCTTCAAATCCACTACCCACTACTTCTGTTTCTGATCGGGAGCCAAACGCTGCATCGCGAACAATGGCATCGACTTCCAAATCTGACGCTAACACATCGCCACTTCCAGACCGAACATATACCTCTCCTGTGCTTTTTATTGCTACCGGCTTGTGTGGTGATACCATGATCTCAAAAGCAAGTACAGTCTTGCCCTCGATAACATGTTTGCTTGTTCTGTATGATATGACGGCATTGAACTTCGTGCGCGAGCGCAAGGTGGTTATAATCTCTTGCTCCATTTTTTCGGGATTATCCACACCCTTGATTTTGTACACGGAGCCGAAATCTGTTTTTGATTCTTTCACGCCGAGCACAATCCATCCTCCGGCGGTGTTGGCAAACGCGCTAACCGTTTCCCACATGGATTTAGGGAGACCACCCGAAGCCTCTTTAACCTCGAAATCCTCCCATTCTATATCGTTGAGCTTGTTGACCAGTTCTTCTTTCGTCATTTCTGATGCTTATTAAAATGCAAAATTACAAAATTTTCTCCAATAATCCTCTGTTGTCCAAATACTATTACAAGTTTTAAGATGGGAAGAGATCATCGAAAGAAATCATAATCCCGGGTAATTAACGTGAGGTCGATTATCCGAAGCAAACCGAATATTCACATCAATGAATTTGAACGTATGTAAAATTGAGTTATCTTGGGCATAATGCGTTACAGATTAGAGAGTAAAGCGGTGTTATTGTACTATGCAAAAAGGATAATTATATCATTATTTTCCTTTGGGACCTATCAGATAGAACAACGACGATACCTAATGTCGATAAGTAATAGCTGCGTAATACACAAAATGCCAGAAAAAAAGTATTAACTTTGCATTCATAGATGCTCTGCATCTGCCACTTAATAGACCAAATCATAAACAAGATAATATGAAACTCCTTTGAGGGTAATAGGCTTTGGTCGGCCTGTGGCACTCTCATTGGGATTTCTTTACATATAGCTGAATGGCTGAAACAGTATTAGTAACACCCGAAGGCAAAATTCGGGATTATATAGACGACACTATCCGTAAGGAAACCCCTGAAGAATATGTCCGTCAGACAGTAGAAAAACGACTTGTCATAGAACACAAATATGCCAAAGATTAAATCTTCCAAAATAATCATTGACGGTCTGCTATACGATTTTAAGCAAGACAAACGATTCCTTATTCCATTTATCACAGGAACTAAAATAGGTTTTTGTGATAATGAAAGGAACATAGTAATCCCGGCTTCATTTTCCACCGTGTTAGATGATTTTACTGGCGATTGGCCGTTAGTCAGAGTCGGCAATTATATTCCTGTCTCATACAAATTATCCGCTTCACCTTATCTTCGACTACAATACGGTCTAATCAACTGCAAAGGCACTTTTGTTTTACCTTTAGAGTATGAAGGAATTGCAGCTCCTGAATGTTCTACTCGCTTTACTGTGCGCTCTTTGGAGAAAGGCTATGCTGTTTTCGATGAATAATATTCTAATTCCATTTGAATATACAAGAATAGAATATAATTCAAACTATGTCATTGTCGAAAAATATGGGGATAAAGCTCAAATACCTATTTCTGAATTAAGTCCAAACAAACCAATAGAATTAACATCTTCTCCTGATTATGATGAGCCCTATGATCCAGACCCTTGGGATGCTAAATCTGAACTAAAACACATTCGTGAGAATGGAGGTGATTGGATATTTGATTAATTATTATTGGGCGTTTTATCCCCATTAGGCTAAGTTCGCTTCCGACACTTGAGTTTAAGGTCTCAATCCATTCAGACGAAAAAACATAACCAGACTCTCGGAGTAAATCATAAGCATTCCCTTGATATTGTATTATAATAATGTACCCCGACAAATAGGTTGGATTTGTCAGGGCGCATTGAGTTGGGTTATTCTTCTGTTGGGTCGCAGTAGAGGAACAATTTGTCTAAGCCACGTTCGTGTTCCCAATAGCGGATGTTCCGTTTTATGCTGTCCTGCTCATACTTGTTACCGGTGAAGAACTCTCGTTCACGATTTATCAGCAACTTCTGCATTTCCTCCGAGGTATGACCGTTACGCTGACCCATAGATACAAAAAAAGGACGGTATTTCTACCGTCCTCGTGGTCCCACTTGGACAATGGGACTATAAATTAAGTATCGTATCCATCAGTCATTTAGTCCGAGAGTATTCAGGGTACGTTCCCTATCTCTACTCCTACAGATTTCAATGTTCTTACGCCATGTGGGACATGACTGAGAGCAAAATTACTGATTTTTCATCGATTATCCAACACTTCCGGTGTTAAAAATCATTATCGAGATTCTACTAATCTTCAAGTTTCACAATCCATTTCCCGGCTTTGGTAGAACCTTCTCGTGACAGTTTGCCTTCCTTCTTTAACTGTCTTACGATTTTTTCAACTCCGCCAAGAGATAGCTGAAGTTTATCTGCAATTTCAGGAAGCGTGAGATTTCCATTGTCCGATAAAAGTCTGATAACTCTTATTCTGTTACTTTCTCCATTACTATGTAAGGGATTGGGTTCGACACTTATGCCTTCTCCCTTACTTTGTCCTGTGTTTTTGGTAATATAGTTTGTTTCTCCATTACTTTCTCCCTTGCTTTCTCCCTTACTTTCCGGCGTATCACTTACCTCAATAAGCTCATCCGGGTTATCATAGAGAAGTTTCATAGCCTCGATGTCGGGCTGGTGACCTTCAAAGCCGAGGGTAAGAGTTGTGCGGTCAACACCTCCGGAGGTAGTCACTTCCAGTTTGGGCGCACAGTGATACACGCTCTGCCACGTCTTGAAAATACCTTGAAGACCACTGCCGGCGCGCTCGCCGTATTTTACCATAGCAAGCATTTTCATCATCACTCCGTTGCGTGGGTCTGATGCGCTGTCCTGTATCGCTTCGGTAAGCGACACACGCATACTGCCGGGATTAGCGAATCTGAAACCGTCGACTCCTTTCTGCACAACCACGCCGCGACGACCGTAAAAGTCCGCGTTAGCAAGCATGTTTACGGTTGCCTCGCGCACCGTCTTGTGCAATGGAGTGTCTTCATCCAGATGATTGCCTTTGAACATGAAGGGCACTTTCAAATCAGCCTGCAACTTGGGAATTACTCTCAGAAGAAAGTCAAACACATTTCCGCTCCAGTCACCTGACTGCGATGTTATGCGGTCAGTCCAGCGGGCATAGATGCCATTGGTGCGGTTTTCCTGATAATCGAGGAAATAGTTGGGGAATACTGCGGTTATCTCATATTCGTAGCCAAACATAAGAAGTCCTGCCACGGTCGGATGAAACTTTCCGGTATCCTTATCCTCACGCACGGCACCGATACGACGCAGAAACATCGCGTCATCCTCTTTATTCCATAAATGGTTTTGGCGAATGAGTTTGAATATATTGCGATATGATTTTACCGTATCTGGACAGAATACCGACACATCAATATCGGTCAGCAGTTTATTGTCATCCGTCACCAATGCAGAATCGCGAATCATCAGCGAAACCTCATCAATTGAGCAATGATAATCGCCCTCGAAGTTGCGGCGATAAGTTCCTGTGCGTGGATCAGAACCGACATATACCGGACGTGAAGTGCGCTCAGCTCGTGGCACGCGTATTACAATCACATCTTTCCCTTCAATCTTGTCAAGAACAGCCATTGAGTCAGTCAGTATGTTACAACTGACTTTCTGCCGGTTGTTCACCATGTTCCAGAAATCCTTCATCAACTTATGCACGTCATCAAGACCCTCGACGTAAAGCGAACCATCCTTAGCGTTTTCTTTTACACCAAGCACAATTATACCGCCCTCGCTATTTGCAAAAGCGGAATAAGACTCCCACAAAGAGTTGGGCAGACCGCCACGGGCCGATTTGACCTCAAGCAAGGAATTCTCTTTATATGTTGTCAGCAATTCAAGGCTGAAAGATGAAGGCGTATCCATGTCTATTGCACTTTTATAATGCAAATTTACGAAATTTTTCTGACATACAGACTACGAAAATCAGGCACTTACAAATCGGTAGGATTATTCGATTCTAAACTGCGATAAGCGCAACGGCTCGACTTTGGCAATCGCAAGCGAGGCATCGCAGGTATTGGGCAATGCCGTCAGCGGCGTTTGGATCGAGTCCGGCACTACCGCTGACCGCATTATCAGAATTGAAGAGTCGGCTAAACACCGAGTGGCTGATAGCCTGAGCAGGTTGCTTCGCTGTACCTGCAAAGTCTATCAGCCACTCCGTGTTCTTACGCCGCCTCCATCGTTCGTTATTTGAGCCGTTGCGCCACTCTCCGTTAGCAGCAGTCCACGGGCCGAGACAGTGATGTGCCGCCTTCCTGCGTTGTCGTCATATCACAGACTCGCCTTTCCGGGACTGGACAATTCTATTTACAGACATTTAAATATTACGAAATTTTCATAGTGATTATGTAGCCGTATGTTTTCACCGTGCCGGAGTCGTGGCTCCTGTTATTGTCTAATCAACAGCGATTTTAACTTGCTTGCCAATGGTTAACGTGTGGTGCCGGGGATATTCTTTTGCCTTTTGACTGAAAAATCTCCAGACACAAAATGGTATTTGCCTCCGTAAGCTCCGGCGAATACTTCATTTTGCACTCGTATTTTTCCGTCAAAGGGCGAACATCCCCTCTGTTCACCACACGCCTTTGAGGTGTCAAGCAAGCGAAAACCGATGGTGATATACAAATAAAAAAAAGTCGCAACGATGAAAACAAACAGCCACATAAAAGGTCAAAGCGAAGCTCAAAGCCTCAGGTTCAACCAAATAAAAAAGGTTGCAAAGGTGGCGGCTATCATCGTCGGAGCAATAATCGGAACTCTGGTGTGGGCGATGGTCAGACCTGTAATCCGAGGTGCGGGCTGGGTAATATCCATTATAACCGCAATAATGATAATCTTTTGGTTATTCACCCTTTAATATAACACTGATATGGCTACTATGAAATCCAACAACGCTGCAATCGCAGCTATGCAGCAGATGCTCCAAGAGCGTTGCATCGCAGAACCCACATTCGCTATCAAGATGGCGAACCCGTCCAAGAGTATGGAAGGCGCAGTAAACTATCTGTGCGGACAAATTCAGAAGAGCGGTCTGTGCTGTGTCGATGACGCTACCGTGATGAACGTATTGGTTCATTACTTCGACGAGAATGAGATTGAGGAAGGCGGAAAAGTCAACTGCAACATCGTGGTATCCAAGCCGGAACTCTCCGATGAGGACAAAGCCGAACTCAAAGAGCAGGCTATGGAGCAATACAAGGAGGAGCAACTCCGAGAAATCAGACGGCAGTCAGCTCCGAAGGCTCAACCCAAGCCGACCGCCACCGCTCCCAAAGCCGGAGCAGAAATCAATGTTCAACCCAATCTTTTCGACTTCTAAAACTCCAAGGATATGAAACCTCGCAATAAGAAGCAACAGCATATAGTGGAACTGAGTGGGCGACTGCGCCCGCTCACCACTCCCCAAATGAACTGGGCACTCAACTCCACCATCAATCACTATGGCTATCGGTTGAAGAACGGAATGTGTACCTGTATGAAATGCGGTCATGAGTGGCTGGAAACCCGAAACGGAACGTGCCTATGCCCCGAATGTGGCACTCAGATTGAAATCAAGGATACAAAAGAGCGTGTTATCCGCGAAAAGTCCTATTTCAACGTAATCACCACCATCGAAGACTATCAGGTAATCAGAATGTTCCTGATGATGGTTGAAATGCGCAAGGGCATGAAAGTGAAACCCGCCTATCTTGAAATCGGACAGTATTTCATTGACTCCAAAGGCAATAAGACCGTTGTCGCTATCCCTCGTACTCTCGGTTGCTATGTTGATACTTTTGCATTCAGCGCACCACTTGAAATCAGAAATGATGGAGACGCCTATATGTACGTTTCAGACCAATGGGTATATCCACGCATCAAGGTCACTGACACCATAAAGCGCAACGGGTTCAAGAACTCAGTCCACCATATCCACCCCGTGACTATGTTCCAAGAGTTGTTGACCAACCCAAAAGCCGAGACACTGATGAAAGCCAACGAGATAGGATTGTTACGATACCTTTGTGCAAGACCAGCCAATAAGTCAGACATTGACAAGTATTGGAATACCATTAAGATAGCCAAGCGCAACGGCTACAAGGTTAAAGACCCGCAGATGTGGTTTGACTACATCAAGATGTTGGAGCGTATGGGCAGAGACCTCAATTCTCCCTCGCTGATAGCACCCAATGACCTCAAAGTAGCCCATGACATATATGTGGCTAAGGTCAACCGCCAGCACATCAAGGAGCAGAGAGAGAAAGAACGTCAGCAAGCCATCAAGGATAAAGCCAAGTTCGAGGAACTCAAATCCCGCTACTTCGGAATGGAAATGACTGACGGAGAGATTGAAATCCACTCAATCGACACTATCGACGACTACTATAAAATCGGTGAAAGTCAATCTATATGTTGCGGTACAGCCAAATATTTTCTTAAAGAAAGTACGCTGACCCTCACCGCCTACATCGGCAACAAGCAGATAGCCACCATAGAAATCTCGCTTGACGACTACCACATAATCCAATGCCGAGCCTTCGCCAACGGAATATGTGAGTACACCGAGCAGATAGCAGGTATCATCAACGCCAACAAGAAGATGATAGCAGAGAGAAAGAGAGCATAGCCAGTGCCATATCAGCGATGAAGGTGGCGGAGTATAAGACCTCCGTCACCTTCATTTTGCCAAAAATTTCGGCCGCCAAAAGGCGGCGTTGTGCAGGTGATTCGTTCCGAAATTCAGCGATTTTTCGTAATTTTGCAATATAAAAACGTATCAAATTCAAAGCAGTATAAAATGACTAAGGCAGAAATAGCGAATGAAATAGCAAAGACAACCGGCATTGACAAGGCTGCGGTTGTTACCGTAATAGAACAGTTCATGACCGTTGTGAAGGACAGTCTCGCACACGGCGAAAACGTGTATCTCCGTGGCTTCGGCTCATTTGTAGTCAAACAGAGAGCCGAGAAGACAGCCCGTAACATCAGCAAGAATACTACACTCGTCATTCCGGCTCACAACATCCCGGCATTCAAGCCCGCCAATTCTTTCAAGGAAGAAGTCGCAAAATAATCATGGAAGAGGAAATCGAAAAGGATAGTCCGGAAATAGAAACAGTTCATATCCAATCACAATCCGAAAATTGTAATAGTCAATCCTGTCTGGAGAATCGCAAAAAGTATGTCCAGATACTTGATGTTGATAGATATATCGAATCATTAAATGATTGGGATTGATAAAAGTACAATACAGCGATGCCATTCCATTTGATAGAATAGCATCGCTGTAGATTTTCAGGGGACGTATAAAACGGCAAGTTCAGTAAGCCGCCTTTTGTGAAGCCCGGAGTGCCACTTACCTTTGTAATGGCAGTGGGAGGTGTAGGACTTGAAGATGTTGCGGTCGCCGTGTTTCAACTTTTTCAGAACGCTGCTTTTATTGACGGCTCCGGGACCAATGTTATAAGCGAGAGCCGCAAGAATATATTTGTCACGTCCATATTCCTTATATAACTCGCAGAATTTGGCATAGTCACGACGAAGAAGAGCATCAGCCTCGCTTTCACTGTATTGCCGGCGTGTGAAATGTTCTCCACGCTGAACGACATGACCATAGCATATCGTCGGCCAGTGCTTTGGCTTATGAAGCGTTTCAAATTTTTTTATAATCAGCACCGCCCGCTCAAATAGCGGTAGCTCCATAATCGACCGCTTTGCATTTGCGGTCGGCGTTGCCGCCACAAGGGTCAGCAACGCCATAAAGAACATCAGATTTTTTTTCATCGGGCAATCGGTGTTATTGTTACAGAATTGGCAGAACTTATTGTGCCCAGTGTTTTACCGCTGTCATCATCGCCACTATCCTTACCATTGAACTCAAATGTCTGTTCCCACGGGGTAGAATTGAAATTGTCCTCAACCACCACTAAAAAGCGATGTTGCTGGTCTGATTTTGCGGTGTAATTGAGGCGGAAGGTCTTGCTTTCGAGCAGAACACGGTCGTTGTTGACCAGCACCGGGCCGTCAACAAGTTTGAGCGAGCCTTCGCCGTCATACTGGAAGTAGCGGATGGTATAGAGGGTGTTGGCATAGTTGCCTTCCGGCTTTATCTCGAAGCGCAGTTCGATGGTCTGCCCTTTGGCAATCTTGTCAGCGTATGGCATGACTTCCACTGTGAAGGGATAGGACTGCTGCACATCAAGGTCGTCGGAGCATGATGTGAGGCTGCACACGGCAGCGATTACAAGGGAGAGAATGGCGATAACGCCAAATGATTTTTTATTTGTCTTTTCCATTTTTGTGTCTGTTTAGAATTTTAGTTTTGTTGATTTCTTGGGTTTGAGCGATTGTAGGTAATCGTTCAGATCCTTGTGATCGGGATAGAGCGCGGATTTGTCGCTCACCCTGTCGCCGAACTCGCGGCGCAGTCTGGCGACTGCGGCACGCCCGGCAGTATCGTTGTCGAGATAGCACAGTATCAGCGGATATTTCGCCAGAGTCGGGATTGCTTTGCCGACATTTGCCACGGAGTTAAGCACAACACTGTCGTTTCCGTCATTCAATCCGAGGCGTTCCGCCGAAAGAAAGTCGATGAAACCCTCGAATACATTGCACCGAGCGTTGCTGTTGGCAATATGGGTGATATGCTTTGGCGGATAACTGCCTTTGATGAAGGCGTTTCGCAGTTCATAGCCGTGTGCGCTGTTCTCAAAGCCGATGGCATAATAGTTTTTGCCATGCAATTTATAATCCACCTGCACACAATATCGTTGTGCTATATCGGCAGGTATGCCACGGTTTACGAGGTAACTCAGTAATGCCGGCGATACCAATTTAGAGATTTTCACATCCTCAAAGGTCGGCTGCTCAATGAATGGCTCAGGTTTGTAAGGCTTTGCAATCGGCATCTGCATCTTTTCGGCTATGTACTCCGCCTGTCTGATGAAATCGGTCGAGTCGCACAGTTCTCCGGCAAGAGTGAAGATGTCGCCTCCGGCACCGCTACCAAAATCGAACCATACATTTTTCCGTGGATTTACATGAAACGATGGTTTTCTCTCACTGCGATACGGGGCGTAAAACCACAGACCTTTGCTGTCGCGTCCGGTAGGCTGATAGCCCAACTGATTGAGGAACTCGACAAGCGAAATTTTCTTGATGTCGTCGATATTCATAGGCGCATCTTCCGTTGGGGTTTATCCGGTTCCTGTTCCTGCTTGTCCGGTTCCGTATTCTGTTCCTTATCTTTGGACTTCTCCAAAACCGACATTTCAGAAGATATATATCGGTTCAGTTCCGACATATTGCACGAGCCTGTCAGCTCATACGCGAGGTCATATATTCCTCCGTATGCGCCGGACTTTGTATCACGCCATAGGTTTGTCTCGGTGTTGATTACCATTGTCGGGCCCGGATTGGCATCGTATGGAGCATTGTAAATCCTAAGGTTGCCGTCGGCAGCCACCGGGTGTTCCTGACCGAGAGCCTTCATAAAGTCGGTGAGTTTCACCTTCTTTATGTCGAGGTTGATAATCGTCGGTTGTTGCGGGCGACGCACCATTGCCGAAAGCTCCTTACCCTGCTCATACTCGTTCATATATTTCAGTATGAAATCGTGCGGATTCATATAGAGTGCCGGATTCATTTTGAGGGCGGCAAGGTCGATTATGTCGCCGGTCTGGTCTGTGGCATAGTCATACCATTTGTTGGTGGAGGTATTGACAACCAGCATTGGCTCAGGGTCATCACGTTGTGGGGCATAATACAGTTTCATATCCTCAAAGGACTTGACAGGCTTTTCACCGAGTGCAGCCATAAATTCCGTAAGAGGAATATTGCGGATGTCTTTTTCAGTGTATCTCATAGCCATTACTCGATTATGAATTTGACACCGACACCATACTGGGTGTGTAAAATTTGAACATCGCTACCGAAAGTGAACCGCTCCTTGATGTTGGCAGTCAGGACGATTTTATCTGACAGATAGAAATCAGCCTGTAATGTCAGCGCACCGCCATAGATGAAGTTGTCGCCATCATGGAGCGTCGAGCCGTCGGATAACACAGACTTGCCCCAGTTCACTGTTTCGTAACCACCGAGAGCCGACACGCCGCCGTAGAGGTGGAATGTCTGCGAATAGTCGCTCAACAGATGGAGATTGTAGCCGATCTCGCCAGTGAACTGTGCCACCGGAATACGACCTTTCGCGCCGTATGGCTTGTAGGTCTGGAGATACTCACCTCCGAAGCTCCAAGTATTGGCATTACCCTTATAAACTGAGTAGAACACTCCGAAAGAATAACCGCAGTTGCGGGAGTTGCCGGTATAAAAACCGTCTGCCATGTCAGTCTTGATTTCTACTGCCGACATTCCGGGGAGGCATCGCTGGGCCATTGCCCGCCCTCCGAAGAGGGTGAGCATAGCAGCGATTATCATTATCGCTTTTCTCATAGGTTACTGGATTGAAAGTTCGTCAATTATATTGGCTCTAACAATATCCTCGTTCTCAACTACGAAGGACTGATGGCGACCACCTTCTTTCTCGGCGATTTCGATGACAAGCTGCTTGTCGTCGGGGATGGTGAATTTCTCCAGAGCAAACACAGTTCTCTCCGACTGCTTGCCGTGCACCACCGTCACATAGTTCTGGGCGCGGAGCGGTTCGAGTACCTGCTCCTGCATGGCAGTCCGTTTGATAACCTTCTTATCCACAATCTTGAAGCTGACATAATCGACATCGAAAGGAATGTTTGATGTGTTTTTAAGTTCAGTGTGGAAATAGAGAAGCCCGTTGTTGGCATAGATGGATTTCAGCAGGAACTGCACCCCGAAACGCTTTGAGCCGATATGCTTGATTTCGCGCTTGTTCTGCTTGTAGATGCTCTTCATAATCAGCTTGACAAGCATCGGCGACTCCGATCCGAGACGCTCCAAGTATATCTCCTGAGCGTTATTGGGACGGTTGACAGCTTCACCGTCATGGAGAAAGTCGGACATCTCAATGCTCAGGAGCAGAGGTTCTTTCGCAAATTTGACGTTGAAAACATAGTAAGAGCCATCATCGGTAATCACCGACAGATTTGTTTCCGTTTTGAAACGCTTAAACGCTGATTTCACGCGAAGTACGTTCTTTGTGCCGTCTGCGAGACCTGCCACAAGGTTCTCATTGCCGAGGTCCACATAAATTATCTCCGCAGGGAAGATAATATGTGTGGTTTTATCGTAGCAGACCTCCAGAGCGTGAGGGGGAATCATACGGTCGAAGCCCACTTTGCGGGTAAGACCGTCGAACTTGTCGCCGTTGGTGTAGTTGGCACCGTACACGTTCATGTCGTGTTCGGCTACCTGCTCAGTGTCAGGCGACACGTTATTATCGGTGTTATTGACGGTTGTCTTCGATTTCGCGAAGACCGGGGATGCCATGCCAAGAACGGCTATAGCGGATAGTATAATAGTCTTTATTCTCATTATTAGTAAATTATATTAGACATCTTCGGGTTGGTGAATCATCACCCGATACCCGGCTTTAAGGTGGACTTTCACGGTGCGCAGTTTCTTGTTGAGATACTGACTGACACCGTTGATAAGTCCTCGACCAACATCTGAGGCAATCTGCGCACCGGTATTCGTGGTCAGATTTATAGAACTGCCCATAGTGGAGCCCATATTGGCACCGATTTCATGCAGAGCGTCAGACTCCATAGAATTAGGGATATTGATACCCTCCTGACCGTCGGAATCATAGACCGTTAAGTCCACCTCATACACAGAGCCGTTTGCCTCAATTGATGTAATGGCAACCTCCAGTCTCTCGCCCTGTAATCTCGCCACACCGACAAGCGGAGTGTTCCGGGGTATCAGTGCATTGCCGACCCACATCGGTTCGGTAAGTCTGAACTTAACCGCCTGACCGTTAATCACACTCTGGTCGTTTGCCACAACAGCTGCGATAGTGTTCTTGGCAACAGAGACTTTCCCTCCGACTGAGGTGTTGAAGTCACGGTCAGATGACGCACTGAGCGAAGAAACCACACTGCGGTTCACCTGAGCCACCGGCTGCACATTCCGTTTTCCTTTTTCCTCGGATTGCTGGGGAGGAGGATAGTTCCCGCCATTGCCGTTACCCATATATTGGGCGGCAAGCTGATACGATCGTTCAAGCATCGCCATCTCGTCAGGTTGCTGTGCCTGTTGCGTAACCATCGCGTTCTGAGCCTCCAGTTCCTCAATGCGGGCCTGCAACTCTGCCACCTGTTCGGTCCGGCTATAGTCAGGTACATAGAAATCCTGAATCGAAGCCTGCACCTGCTGGTACTGTTCGGCTGACTCTTGAATTGCAGAAGGTTCAGCAATAGTATCCGGTTGTGAAGAAGCTGCTATTGTGTCAAGGGATCCGACAACATCAATCCGTGCCTGTTTTTCTTTGGCGGCATCAGCGGCTTCATATTCCTGAACCTTTGTACCAATCTTCTCGCTTTCACCAGCTGGTATCTCGGTATTGAAAGCGTCGCCCGTCTTGTTTTCTTCCTTGTTCAGAGAAGAATACAGCAGCCATAGAATTACCACACCCGAAAGTATAGCGGCAGGGAACACCACGAGATATTTCATCATCTTCTGACGCTCCGCCGTAGTCTTGGGCTGGAAATATGAGTTAATCTTCGTTTTCCACTCCTGTATCGTCATAAGCAGAATCTTTTAGTTCGGGGAGGTCTATCTCTATTTCCGTATAATCGACGGTCTTTTTAGAGACTGTATCCAAAGCCGGGACATTGAGACCACGGATATGCTCTACCTCGTATTGGAATACAGCCCTCTTTGCTCCTATTTTGTAGCAGGCGTGACCGAACACGAAGAAAGCAATCAGTACGAAAGCCGAGAGCAGTACGGTCACGACCATCAGCCTTTGCTTGTGGGGCATATCGTCGCAGACCTGTTTCAGCTTTGCGCCGGCCTTTCCCTTTGGTTCCCGCCAGACCCAATCAATAAGTCTGGCGAGAGGAGATTTATTTTTCGTCATAATTATCGTTTAGTTGTCATTATATCCTTGTTTTCAAGGATGTTGAAACCCTCAATGATAAATCCGTTGGGATTGTCGTCAGAGCGCGACACATTTGAAAGGCGACATGTTGTCACCAGTGTTCGCTGTGTAACATTCGACTCACGGATAATCATCTGTCTGGCATAGGTCTTGGCAGTGTAGGGGTAATTGTTGAAATCGCATACCACGCTGTCAACCTGTACCACTTGGTTGATATTCCCCGCAATAATGCGGTTGTAGTAACCTTTCTCCGAGAAATCGGTATAGTAGTTGTAAGCCGATTTGTCGCTCAGAATCAAGGCACGGTTTATATTGTGCTCGATTGCGGACTTATCGGGAGAAAGGTTGAAGAACAGTTCATGAAAGCGACGCACATGCTCGCGAGCCTCGGCAGGGCGGTTCTGCTCCATGTCCTGCGACAAGGCAAGCATCAGGGACTTGCCATTGTCGAGGACGTAGATTTTCTCTCTCTGCTTTTCAGCAAAATTGAAAACCATTATCAGAGCCACGGAAACCACCACCGCACACATCGCCACGAACACAATCCCGAACAGACGTATCTGACGGAAAGAGGTCTCGATATTCTTTAATGATTTAAATTGCGGTGTCTTCACACCGCGAGCTAAAGATTCCATAATTCTACTTTAATAATCTTCCGGCTCGTCCGGCAATATTGCCGACAACCGCACCGCCGACACTGCCCGCCATAGAGCCGGCCTGCATTGTGGTGTTGTTGACCGCACGGTTATAGTTTCCGGCGCCTCCTGCCTGAATAATCCAGCCAGAAACAGTCGGTATAGTGAAGTAGCCGACAATCCCAATCACCATAAATATGATGTAGCAAATATTTGAACCATCAATATTTACATTGGGATTGTTGGTCAGTTCCGATATGTCGTTCTGGAGCATCAGCACCTGAATTTTGGCAAGAATGGTGGAGAACAAATCAGCCACAGGCAACCACAGATAGGTCTGAATATAGCGTTGGATCCATGTGGTCAATGTTGACTGGAATCCGTCCCATACCGATAAGGCAAAGGCAATCGGACCGAGAATGGCAAGAACAATGAGAAAGAATGTCCTAATCGTGTCAATGGTTAGCGACGCCGCCTGAAAGAGCATTTCCAACAGTTCCCGGAAGAAATTCTGGATTGCTTTCTTGACCTTATACATTCCGCGCTCGATATACATTCCGGCGGCGGTGCCTATTTCGGTAACTCCAAGCTCATCAATCTGACGGTCAAACTCAGCGTCATCAACCAGATAGGCCGTTGACGGGTCTTTCATCATAGCCTCATACTCAAGCCGGTCTTTCTCCTCCCGATATTTCTGCATATCGAGAGTCTGACCCTCAAGCATCGAGGCTGTGCCCTGCACAATCGGCGACATGACAGAGTTGATGGTGCCGAGAACTATAGATGGAAAGAACATTATGCACAGTCCGATTGCGAACGGACGCAGCAGAGGAAATACATCCACAGGTTCGGCAGCAGCCAATGACCTCCATATCCTGTAGGCCACATAGAACAGCGCGCCTAATCCGGCAATCCCCTGAGCCACTCCCGCCATGTCGGAACAAAGCGGCATCATCTCATCGTAGAGCGACCGGAGTATGGTATGGAGATTGGAAAAATCAATGGCACACAGCATAGGCATCACCAGTATTTCTCAGAGCCGTCTCCATAAAGATTGATTACCCTTTGGATGTCAGCCTTCTTCTTGGCGCGGAGATATGATACACTAATATTCTTATTGGTATAATACGCCGTCAGACTTTTCAGCCGTTTCATCTCCTTGTAGCAGTCGTCCACAACATCCATACGGTCTTTGTCGGTCATCGAGAGTGTCGTGATATTGACCACCTGTTTCAGGTCGTTAAGGACTCCGCCGGCCTCTTCAAGAATCCGGGTATAGCCCGATGCAATAGCCGACAGTTCGCTTGACGTGAAATTCGGGTCAGTCAGCATCTTCTGGAAATTATTGACGTAATAGCCGGATATGTTTCCAAGCATCAGGATTGTCTGCTGCACCTTGCGGGCATCACGGACAAGATTGTTGACCGACTGGAGTGCGTCGTAATATTTCTTCGCCTGCTGGTAAATCTTTACCGTCTCCTGAAAATTTCGCACCATATTTGTCGCCGTCGTTGATTCCTGAACAAGTGATTTGGAAGAGTTGACAATCGACTGGGCGATGTTCGACGGGTCAATCACCGTCCATTGGGCGTTTGCCCTGCCCGCTCCGAAGAGCAGGCAAAACAGAACGAGAGGGAGGATAAATTTCAATTCTTTCATACGCATTTCTTTAGATTTTAGAGACCATGCCTCCGATTATTTTCACTCCGACATAGAGCAGAAGCAGAGGGAAGGTTATCAGGGCAAGCAGTCCGATGAACAGACCTACGATTATTGCCCATAGTACACGCATCATTTTCACTCGATGACATTGATGTTAAAGCCTACATCATTGGCCTGCACATCCTTGATTGCCAGTTTGCGGAGCCTTTTACGAACATCTTCAGACAGAGTGAGTTTCTCCACGACTTCGTGAACCTCGGTCAGAATATCCTTATTCTCTGCTGACTGATTGGCATTGATAAAATCATCCAAGGCTGCCTCATCAAAGGTCTTTAGTTCTGTCTTTGTCATATCTCGCATCCGGTAGAATGTCCTGCCCAGATCCGCAACGAATATTTCATTGCCGTCATTCGATATAGCCATAGCCAGCACATCACGACCCTCGGCACAATAGACGTTATCGTCATGGAGCCACCCCTGAATATCCCGGAGTATAAACTCCTGCGGAATAATCTCGGCAGGAAGACCTGTTCCTGAGAATTTCACCTTGTAATAACCGTTGTGTTCGCTGATTGTCATATCGGCCCCGTCGGGACAAAACCAGTCACCAACCATTTTTGGACGCATGTCAACAGGAATCCCGGTCTTCGACTTTTCGATGGCCTCCTTGACGAAATGACCGATCCGTTCACCGATACACACGACAACATTGTCGATACGACCGGCCCATTTGTTGATAGTCTTTTCAGCCTTCTCTCTGACAAAAGCATTGAACCGGCCACAGACCTTGAAAGCCAGCATTATGCAGCCGACACAGATTGTAATCCCAAGGCTGAAGATTACAACCGCTGTGAACACGTTTAGCACAGGTTCGAGAAATTCAAAAATATCTTCAAACATATATTATTCGTTAGCAATTCGTTTAATGGCAGCTTCTGTGTCGCCGCCGAGTTTTTCAGCCATTTCGAGAACTCTGATCTTCTCCGTCTCCTCGGTGGTGTAGCAAAGATATTCTTCTTTGCTTACCTCTGTGGCATAGACCGCTGACTGTGTGCCGCCCAAACCAATCCAAACCTCTTTATATAGGCGGTTGGGGTTATTCGCCATATTGATACTGAGTATCTGGCTTTTCTCCTTGTCGGTCAGACCGAGCAGTTCCTGAATCTGGTCGAAGCGGTTCATATACTTGCGCTGGTCGAGCAAGATTTTACAGTCTGAGTTGTTGATGATGGTCTCCTTGACAATCGGCGACGATATGATGTCGTCAACCTCCTGCGTAACCACCACTGCCTCACCGAAATACTTTCTGACAGTCTTAAACAGATACTTCATGTATTCTGCCATATTAGCGGTCGAAAGAGCCTTCCAAGCCTCTTCCACGATTATCATCTTGCGGATACCTTTGAGACGTCGCATCTTGTTGATGAAAGCCTCCATGATGATGATTGTCACTATCGGGAAAAGTTCTTTATTCTCTTTGATCGAATCCACTTCAAACACCACAAACCGCTTGTTCAACAGGTCGATATTCTCTTTAGAGTTGAGAAGGAAGTCGAAACGGCCTCCGTGGTAATACTGGCGCAGGGTGGTCAGGAAGTTGTCAATGTCGAAATCCTGTTTGTAGATGGGGATAGGACGCTGTGCCATTTCCTGACGGTAATCGTCACGCATAAACTCATAGAAGGAGTTGAAGCATGGAACTATGTTCTTATCCTTAGCCATCTTTCCAAGGAACATCGACAGCGCAGAGCCAAGCTCACAGGATTCTGTCTTTGTCACTCTGTCATCCTCAGACTTCCAGAGTGTCAGCAGCAAGGTCTTTATCGAATCCTTCTTCTCCACATCAAAGACCCCGTCATCGGTGTAGAAAGGATTGAACGAAATCGGACTGTCCTCGGTGTAGGTGTAATAGACACCGTCTTCGCCATGCGTCTTATTATGAATCAGATTGCAAAGACCCTCGTAAGAGTTTCCGGTATCAATCAGCAAAATATGTGTATTTTGTTCATAATACTGTCGCACCAGATGGTTGGTGAAGAATGACTTACCGCTACCGGACGGACCGAGAATGAACTTGTTTCGGTTGGTTGTGATTCCACGTTTCATAGGTTCGTCCGATATATCAAGGTGTATCGGTTTTCCGGTCAGTCTATCGACCATCTTTATCCCGAATGGAGACAGGCTGCTGCGGTAGTTGGTTTCGGCTGTAAAGAAACAGGCGGCAGGCTCGATGAACGTATAAAACGATTCCTCAGAAGGAAAATCAGCCTCATTTCCCGGCATAGACGACCAGAACAGTGTCGGGCAGTCAATAGTGTTGTGTCGTGGCATACATCCCATTGTTGCCAACTGGCCCCCGACATCATTCTTGATGCGCCTCAGTTCTTCGGCGTCATCGCTCCACGCCATAACATTGAAGTGGGCCCGGACTGAGGTCAGTCCGTAGGAATGTGCCTCGTTGAGATAGCGGTCAATCCACTCCTTGTTAATAGCATTGCTTCGGCTATACCGCGAAAGGGAGTTCATGTTTCTCGCGGTTTTCTCGAACTTCGCCAGATTCTCGTCATGGTCATCAATCAGGATATACTGATTATAGATGTGGTTGCAGGGTAAGAGCAACCCGACAGGAGAGGCGAAACTCAATCTACAATCCGAGCGGTCGGTCGATAACCGCTCATAACGGTTATCGGTGCTGACTTTGCCGGGAAGATCATCGGTGTCTGACAGAGTGTGAAGGCACAGCATCTTGTCGCCTATGCGCATTTGACGTGCATCAAGGTCTATATCCTCCAGACAGGTTACATCGTCCATTGTCAGCGACATATACTTCTCAATAAGTCCGGAAGCCTTGTCAGTGCCGACCACCTCATCATCAGAAAGACGGCGCAGCCTGATATAGCCGGTGTCATTGATGATACGCTCGAACTGTTCGACACTTTCCATGAACTTGACAACCATTTCGTGATTGAGTTCCTTCGGGGTGATACGCCCACGGCAGAGGGTGGAGAAATTGGATTGCTGGCGCATACGCTCCTTTGTGGTCTTTGTCAGGAACAGGTAGCACTTGTGCGCCAGATACGGACGCTCGTTGAAGTGACGCTCGAAGGAGCGGTCAAGAAAACTCAAATTATCTTTTTGCAACTCCGGCTTATAATTCTCCGACACGAACCAATCCTGCTTGTGCGCCACCGAATAATGCGGAAGCACCTTGATAGCCTTGCACCATGCGGCGTGCATGGCTTCATACTCCTGCGATGTGACGGTGAACAGTTCCGGGAGGCTAACCTCGAAGGCAACTGTAATGTCGGCATCTTTCGATATGATGCAGCCGTGTTCCACGGCAAGGAGCGGCAGCTTCGATTCCAGTGTTGTGGCTTTAAGTGTATTTCTCATTGTCAATGTCTGATTAAGCGTTTAAGCCGTAGGCGGTTGATGATATACCGGGGACGATATTTCACCGATGTGATCTTCATCAGACCGTATTGACCGTATTTCCCATTCAGGTGGAAAGTGTACCACACCAGAATTGAGGCACTCGCGGCACCAAACCCGATGCAGAACCATTGCGGGACACCGCACATATAAAGGATTACGAACAATACGAAGTCAATGATGAGACCTCCGGCGAAGATGAAAAGATATTGCGCTTTCAACCCCTTGTATTCCACTGTCCGGCCGATACCCTTGTTGATGGAATACGAAGCCATTTAGAGGAAGAAAGAGCGGAGAATGGTAGCGGCGACGATAAGGAAAATACAGGCACCGAACCACGAGGCGGCTGTTTTACTTGTGTCGGGATCGCCTGACGAGAACTTGCCATAGACCTTGACACCGCCGATGAGACCCACCATAGCACCGATGGCGTAAATGAGTTTGGTGCCGGGGTCAAAATATCCACTTATCATGCTTGTAGCCTGATTGATACCTGACATTCCGTCACCTGCGGCCCACATCTGGACAGCGGCGGTGAGCAGGAGCATTGCCGCCATAGTACGGCGCATGTGTGGAGCGTTCATCCACGCTACGACACGGTTATACATCTTATTGAGGAATTTCTTCATACGCATTTCAGATTCGTTAATAATCAAGTTAAGATATTGAGATTGATCCGGTCAATGTCAACAGTGTCGATGGTCTTGGAATAGACCACTTTCTTCTTGGCGATGACCTCTTTGGTAAGCGGTTCATCCTCGTCGCCGTAGATAATCGAGAGGATACGCATGCGCACTTTCGGATCAAGCGACAGCCGTTCTTCGATGACGGTTCCCTGAATCTCTTTGAGCGTTTCCTTGGCGGCCGCTGCTTCTTCGGGAGTGTGGGGCTCATCCTTTGCCACACGTACCGCACTTTCAAGTGCCTTGAAGTCCTGCCCGCCTGTCTGACGTTCCGTGATTTCAGGGGCGTTGCCGAATGACTCGCCCACAGTATGGTGGGTGAAAACCTCGTCGAGTTTCTCCTGAGGGATAGTCTTCTCCGGTTCAGGCTGTGCCGGCTCTTCAGGCGGAAGACCTACATCTTCCGGACTGGTCAGCTCTGTTCTTATCCTTGTCACTATTTCATCCACTTTCTCGTCAACTCTGGAATTGACCTTGGCATCAATCAAGGTGTTGAGCCTGTCCATGTCATAGTGACTGCGACCCACGAGAGAATCATCGTCTGGTCCCGATGATGCCGGAGAAGGTGTTTCTTCGGAATTTGTGGCCGGAGCTGGCGGATGTTTTTCCGCCGGCTTCTTCAGCACTTTCCCGATGAGATAGATGTTGCTTGCCAGCAACGCCACAATCAGCAATACTTCCATCAGAACAGAGGCCGGGTATTGGTAAGGTAGATGGTGTTGATTGACTCGCGGTGCCGCTCCAGATGTTCGCGTACAATCTCGGTGACATAGTTCCCGACCGAAGCCTTGTTCTTGCCGACTGCCGCAACCATGCGGTTGAGCAGGTCGAACATTTCGTCGGAGATATAGACACGACAGTTGGAGTTGATGCGGTTTTTCGACAGGAACCGCTCCTGATAGTTCTTGGCTGCCGCCAGCGACGGCGACTGCCGGTCGAGAGCGTCAGACAGTGCGCCTGACACCGCTCCCGATACTTTCTCCATGAATGGAGAGGAAGGGGAATTATTCATTATCGTTATACTTTTTCTTTAGTTCCTTGATTTGTGCCTCGCAGTCACGGAAGTGCCGCTCCAGCACATTGTTGATGAAGGTCGAGAGATTGGCCCTGCGGTTGCCGCACAGGATTTCGAGATTTGCAATCCGGGAACAGAAAGCGGGATTTATCTTGACCTGCGGCCAGCCATATTCCGGGAACCGGTATTTCAGGTCGTCGATATATGCGGCCTTGTAGTCATCAGCCGAGTCAGTCGGTTTCTGCCTTTCGCTACGTTCAGTTGCAGTTTTCTCTTTCCTATTGGCAACTCCGTCCTGTTCCTCCGTTACAGGCTGCTTCTCTTTAAGAGTCCGGGGGGCGGGCGGCTCATCTTTGGCGCGAAAGTTCTCAACGAAACCTTCGGCATCGAAATCATTGTCATATCTTTTTGCCATAAGCCATGCTACAGTCTGATGATACCGAGAATCTCATCGACCAGTTCCACAAGCCTGCTGCCTTTCAGCAGAGTCTTGTCAGGCGGCAACAGCGTCGATCGGAAAACGGCGCGTGCCTCGTCCTTCGACCCCTCACGTCGGTAGCGTTTGGTGTCGGGGAGTCTGGTTTTGATAGTTTGCAGCATCTGTTCCTCAAAGACTTCTTCATAGCGGTCATAGAGGTCGGTCTTCTCGCGGGCATCCACAAGGTTCCAGACCATATACATCTCCTTGACCGAACTGCCGTTGAGCGTCATAATCTCGTCGCGCACCTTCATGGCGAAGGCAAGCGAGCTTTCAAGAATCAGCTTGTCGGCGGCTACCGGACAGAAAAGGTAATCCATGAGCGATACCGTCTTTGCCACACCTGGATTGTTGATGGTTCCGGGAAGGTCGAACAGAACGATGTCATATTCATGTCCGGCTTCTATCCGCGCCTGTACCCTTGCGAGGGCATCTTCCGGCTTGGCAATGAGGATAGGATAAGGATCGCACTGGGTGCGCCGACGCAGTTCGTTGAAATTTCTGAGAAATGTCTTGTTGATTTTCAGAATCTCCACATCTCTGTCGCGCATCTCTTTGATGCTGTACTGGGGATAGTCGCAGTCCACAACGAGGACTTTCATCCCCCTGACGTAGTAGAGATAACTCGCCATAAGCACAGTCAGGGTCGTTTTGCCGGCTCCTCCCTTCTGGGTGGAAAAGGCTACGAATACGGGATCTTTCATTGCGGGAAAAATAGGGTTAAACAATAGGGTTGATTATCACACTCCGATTCCGACAAGGCACGCCACCGGCCGACCGGTCTTAGCGACAAAACCGGGAATTGCCTGTTCAGAAAGGATACGGGGATATTTGGCGACGTAGCCAAATGTACTTATATACTTGCATAAGTATATGTGCAAGCGGATAAGTGAATGTGCTTGTTAGCACTTGGTTGATTCTGTAATTGAATGTACCGTTACACGGACGTTTACATTAGCGTGCGAATGTCAAAACTATCATACGGCTATTCCTATAGACATTAACTTGAAAGCGTGGATGCTTTGACGTACACAGGCATTGGCGTATGCCCGAATATTTGATTATTCAATTATGAATCTGATTGTGCAGACATTTGTCATTACGTTCATGCGGTCGAGCATTCCTATAGACATTAACTTGAATGTGACGGCAGACGTGTTGGCTTATGTTCACGTTGCAAAGTTACTATATGTCTGTCCGTCAGGCATAATTTCAGGGATATGCGGTACTCGGTTGCCTCGCGTTGCCTCAAAGTGACGCGATTTTGAATAACACCTTTTTTGCATGATTTTCGGGTCATGGAGGAACTGGCTGGGGCATTTGTGGCTCTTGATTCGGTTATCACGCGCTTCTCAGCGACACCCGGAACCCCGGTTTTTGGTCATGTCAGAGATTTTTTGTAACTTTAATAAGGCAATCGCACGCGCCCAAGGCAGGGCGCAGCCACCGGAGCCACGCTTTTTTCGATGGATTCCATGCTTAAAGAGGTCTGACCGGCACCTCTTGGCACTCAACTTCGATTATTCCCTGTAAATTCGTTGATACACAAGCATCCACATGGATGAGCAAGGTATGTTGCGGGGCACTCGAAATAAATTCGGTGCCTCACAACCCTTGCTCTCCGAGGGTGTGGTTCTCCGCCAGAGTTGGAGAACCTTTCAACGCCTGCGGCGGCTCCGGCACGACAATCCGCGATGCCTTTTCACTATAATATGAGTAAAAACTCCAGCCACGGAGGACGGCGACCTAAGGTTGACCCTTCCGTGAACCGCTACGTCGTGCGGTTCAACGCCGAGGAAAATGCCCGATTTCTCGCCATGTTCGAGCAATCGGAGGCCGACAACAAGGCGGCTTTCATCAAGCATTTCCTCTTTCAGAAGCCTTTTAAGGTCTTCTACGTTGATGAGAATACCCGTATTTTCATCGACAAACTTTCCGGTTTTAATGCCCTCTATCGTACAATCGGTGTATCTTACGACAATCTTGTCGCAACGCTCAATCAGAATTTCACCGAGAAAAAAGCGTCGGCGGCACTCGAAGAAATCAGAAAACTGATGATTCGGCTTATCTCCGTCAGTCAGGACATCGCAGCTCTGGCACAAAAATTCGACGAGGAATGGTTGCAAAAATCTCGTTAGGCAACTCGCTTTACGGAGCCATCTGCTACAACGGCGAGAAGATCAACAAGGAGAAGGGCCGGTTACTCGACACCAACAAAATCTACAATGACGGCTCCGGCTCGGTTGACATCAGACGTGCCTTCGCCGACTTCATGCAGTGGATGCCATCCACTACAAAGACAGAGCGGCCGATGGTACATATCTCCCTCAATCCGCATCCCGATGATGTTCTGACCGATGCACAGCTGACGGCAATCGCCCGCGAGTATATGGAAAAGATGGGGTTCGGTGACCAACCCTATATGGTCTATAAGCACACCGACATCAACCGTCACCACATGCACATCGTGGCTCTGAGAATACGGACTGACGGCAGTTGTATCTCAGATAGGAACAACTTCTACCGCAGCAAGGAGATAACCCGTGAACTTGAAAGCAAGTATGGACTGAAGACCGCCGAGCGCGAGAAGGTCACGCCTGAAACACCATTGCTAAAGATAGACCCTTCGGGCGACCTGAAGAAACAGGTTGCCTCAGCGGTGAAAATTATCGGTATGCGTTACCGGTTCCAGACCATAGGCGAGTATAACGCGGTGCTTGGCCTGTTCAATATCAGATGTGAGCAGACCGACGGCAGGATCAACGGTCGTGAGTATCACGGACTGGTATATTTCGCCCTTGGAGATGACGGCAAACCGATAACGGCTCCATTCAAGGCTTCACGTCTCGGCAAGTTCGCCGGACGTGAGGCTATTGACGGCAAGTATGAGGGAGCGAAAGAGAAAATCAATGTCACTCCCACAAAACAAAGAGTGGCTGACGCACTTGCCCATTGCTCCGGCAAGGATGATTTCATGGCAAGATTAAAGGAGAAGAATATTGATGTCGTTTTCAGGTACACGGATGAAGGCGGGATTTATGGCGTGACGTTCATCGACCATGATACGTTCAATGTCCTCAACGGCTCCCGTCTTGGCAAGGCGTTCTCCGCCAACGCGCTTGAAACTAAATTCAGTCCGTCGCAAGAGCCGGATTCCCGTCAGGCGCCGACCGTTCCTGTCACTCAGCCGTCAGAGCCTTCTGGTCAAGAGCCGAGACAAGAACCGATGCAAGAGTCAGAGGGTAACACTGGACCTGACAACAGAACACAGCAACAGACTCCTCCGACAGTAAGTCAGAAGAGTCTGTTTGATGATTTCGATGATAATTCGGTACCCGGACTCGACCTGTTCCAACAGGGGCAGTCGTACAATCCGGATGAAGAGGCGTTCATTCGCCGCATGAAGCGTCAGCACCGTCGCGGACGCAAACCTTAACACCTTAATAATATATGAGTCAGCAAGAAGATGACCTCAGGGCATTGGCCAAGATAATGGATTTTCTTCGGGCCATCAGCATTGTGCTGGTGGTGGCCAATCTCTACTTTTTCACCCGTGTGGAGACCGTTGACAGCAATGAGTTCTACATGGTGGTCGATAAAATCCTGAATAATTTCAACAATGAGTGCGGGCTTTTCGCCAATACGTTCAACTCAAAACTGTTCGCGATGCTTATGCTTGCCCTTTCGTGCTTCGGCACGAAAGGTGTCAAGGACGAGGCTATAACATGGCGCCATATAATAATTGTGGGAGCCGTTGGTGTCGTGGTGTTTCTGTTCAACTCATGGCTTCTGCCTCTCGGCTACCGCTATACCTACATCATATCCACAATACTTGGATATGTCGGTATGCTGATGTCGGGTATATGGATAAGCCGAATGTTGAAGAACAACATGATGGACGACCGCTTCAACGATGAGAACGAATCGTTCATGCAGGAGACACGTCAGTTAAAGAATCCCTATTCCATAAATATCCCCACAAGGTTCTACTACGAAAAGCGTTGGCACTCGGGCTGGATAAATGTGGTTAATCCGTTTAGGGCCTCGATTGTCCTTGGCACTCCCGGTTCAGGCAAGTCGTTTGCCGTGGTCAACAACTTTCTTAAACAGCAGATAGACAAAGGATTTGCGCTGTATTGCTATGATTTCAAATTTCCGGATCTCTCCACAATCGTGTATAATCATCTGAAGAAGAACAAGGACAAGTACCCGAAGGGGGTAAAGTTCTATGTAATCAATTTCGATGACCCTATGCGCAGCAACAGATGCAACCCGATACACCCGGATTTCATGACCGATATTGCCGACGCATACGAATCGGCATACACCATCCTCTTAAATTTGAATAAGACGTGGATTCAGAAGCAGGGTGATTTCTTTGTGGAGTCGCCTATTATCCTGTTGGCCGCTATTATTTGGTTTTTGAAAATTTACGAGGGTGGCAAGTATTGCACCTTCCCCCACGCGATCGAGTTTCTTAACCGCAACTATGAGGATATATTTCCGATACTCACATCATACCGTGAACTGGAGAATTATCTCTCGCCGTTTATGGACGCATGGAAAGGCGGGGCGCAGGACCAGCTCCAAGGTCAGATAGCATCGGCTAAAATCCCGCTGTCGCGTATGATTTCGCCACAACTCTACTGGGTAATGACAGGCAACGACTTCACCCTCGACATCAACAACCCGGAGCATCCGAAGATACTGTGTGTCGGAAACAATCCTGACCGTCAGAACATCTACGGTGCCGCCCTCGGTCTATACAATTCCCGTATTGTCAAGCTCATCAACAAGAAAAATATGCTCAAATCGGGTGTGGTCATAGACGAGCTACCGACGATATATTTCAAGGGCCTCGACAATCTCATCGCCACGGCGCGAAGCAATAAGGTTGCTGTCTGCCTCGGCTTTCAGGACTTCTCTCAGTTGAAACGTGATTATGGCGACAAGGAGGCGGCGGTTGTGATGAACACCGTCGGCAACATATTCTCCGGACAGGTTGTCGGTGAAACCGCCAAGACCCTCTCCGAGCGTTTCGGCAAGGTTCTCCAGAAACGTCAGTCCATATCAATCAACCGTCAGGACGTGAGCCACTCCATCAATACGCAGATGGACAGCCTTATTCCGGCAAGCAAGATTTCCACGCTTACGCAGGGAATGTTCGTCGGAGCGGTGAGCGACAACTTCGACGAGCGTATCGACCAGAAGATATTCCATGCCGAGATTGTGGTGGACACAAAAGCGGTAGCGAGGGAAGAGAAGGCTTACAAGCCTATCCCCATTCTGACTGACATTCCTACAAAGGAGGCTATGGAGATAGCGATACAGGACAATTACGACCAAGTGAAGCAGGACGTGAGAGAGATTGTACTTAGAGAGAAGGTACGTCTGGCACAGGAAGCTAACAGCGACTGATCCTTATCATATCCGCAGTTGTACGGCAAATCCGTATGGCTGCGGATTTTTCATGCCCTTCTGCCGAGGTACCTGCGTTGAAGTTCCTCCTCGGTGTCTTCGAGCAACTGCCGAAGTGCCTTGCAACGACCGGGCATGTCATCATCCTTAGGATGCTTCTCTTCAATCTTTTTCAGGGCTTTATAGTATTCGGTCAGACTCTTCTTGACACCGAAGACACGGAATATAGTCCTGATAAACTCGGCATCGGTTTCAGCGGATATTTTCCCCGAAATCAGGAGCGCGAGAACAAGCTCTACCAATTCTGTAAATTTACCCTCCCACTGGATAGACGATACTTCTTCAACGGCAATGCTGTCTTCTGAAACGGTTGCGGATACGATTGCAACTTCGCCGTCGTACATGGGGTTATTCTTCACCCATTCCCCAATTCGGTCAATATAACGCTTGATGAATTTGATTGCACGCTCTACAAAGCGGAGAAAATTCTCGTCAAGATGGGTGGAATCTTCAAGGATGATTGTCAGATGATCCTCGGCTACAATTAGTGCTGAATGTACCTCCGATTTGTTGTGGCTGCCGTGAAAAAGCATGACAACCGTCTTTGTGAATGTAGCGTATGTATCTTTGAGATTATCGAGTTCCCCGGTCTCCACGCCGATGAAAAACTCATGCTCAATCAGAATAAAGATATTGAGCGATTCGCTGTCAAGTGACTTGTTATTTCCGGTCATACCGATTGTCGTTTCGATATGACCTTCCGCGACTCCGTCGCAATTGCATTGAGTGGAATCTTTTACCATATAGGTCTGATACGTTTAATTTATATATACTGTTGATATAGAGTCATATTGAGTCGGCCAACTGCTCTTGCTGTCTTGAAGCACAAAGTCCTTGTAGGCTATGTGTAGGTTGTCGTTCTCTCCGTCGGTCAGCTTTCGGAAGAACTCTGTCTCGGTAAGTGAAATTAAATCCATTTATTGTATCTATTTTTTTACATTGTTTGAGTTGTGACATTAACATATATTTTTGAACTATTTTTGTTCGGTCTCTAATGGAATTTTTTGCTATGTTCCTAATTAACAGGATTGAGAGTTAAGTATTGTCATCTTTTCAGAAGTGCCAGTAAATCACAAATATATGTAAAATGATTTTACATATGTAAAGTTCCGACAGTAAAAACCGTTGGATTCGAACAATCAAAACATTACAATTGTTATGTATCATGTATTGCGTGAATTGATCACCGACAGAGTATGGTTTAACTAAACAGTTGCGATATTGCCTGATAAATGAAGAAGATTCTCATTTATGACCACGACCGCACCTTTTGCCTACGGTTGGCGGAATGGGTAGACAAAAATAAATTTGAAGTGAGGTATTTCGACGATCACAAGATTGCGAGAAGGATGATTGTTAACGGCCTTTTCGACATTATCGTCATTTATGTGTCTTGCCATCTTTGTGATGGTATGAGACTTGTAACGGATATATTGGAGCTTAGCCCTGCCACCCCTGTCCTATGCGCTCTTGATAAAGATGACAATGCACTTCTCATTAGTCTTATACGGAAAGGCGCAATAGATTATATCGACAAGCGCTTCATCAATCGCAAAGACTTTTGTATGCTTGTTTCGCGGATTGTCGCGGATAAAGAAAGCTGCGAGGAGTTGTACGAATATCAGGGAACACTATATAAGGCGTGCATCAGTAAGGCAAGATTGTTTGCACCATTAACTGCCCCTTTGACTATATACGGTGAGTCCGGTGTAGGAAAGAGTGTGATCGCAAGACGCATATTCAATGACAGCAGTAGATTCAACAAGGCTTTCGTCTCTGTAAAATGCTCTCTAATGGATGTGGCGTCGATTCCGGAACAATTGGTGGGTACAGGCAGCAGAAAGAGTCCGGGGTTATTTGAGCGGGCGTTCAACGGGACATTGTTTTTTGACGAAATTGGAGACATGCCATTGGCTGCGCAGGCAATATTGTCCCATGCCATCGAAGACGGTGTGTATTATCCTGTCGGTTTATCGAACCCTGTAAGATTCAACGCGCGGATAATAACCTCGTCTTCAAAAGATCTCTCCGCTATGATGAAATCCGGCATATTGCTCCGCGAGTTTTATGACATAATCCGGCAATATTCCCTCTATGTCCCTTCATTGAGGGAATGCCGGGATGAAATCGTATCGTTCGCCGAATTCTTTGTCTCACAACTTACTCGGAATAATCCTCAAATATCAGCGAAAGGATTCTCAGTATCAGCGAAAAGACATCTGACAAGCCACAAATGGGAAGGTAATATTCGCGAACTGCGCTGTTGCATCAACAATGCCGTATTTTCGTGCGACTCACCTCTGATAAAGGCACGGCATTTACACTTTGAACCTCCGTCCAGAACATGCCGTGAAAACAGTCAGGACAGGCAAGAGATAATAGAGGCAATGAAATTGGCCAAAAACAATAAAACCGTCGCCGCCTCAATATTGGGACTAACACGCCCGACCCTCTATTCGAGATTGAGAAAATATGGATTGTCCGAATGTAAGCCTGTTTAGGTTACAGACGTGATATAAGCCTCAATACTCTATATGTAAAACACATCGGAAAGCCGTACTTCTCAATATGACAATGCAGATTATCCGTGACATAAATGGATAGCGATAAGGCTACAATTTTCAAACGTTTAATAATCAATGGATAGACACAACATTTCAATATCATCTGCTTGAATATGAGATATGGATAATAATCGTTATTATAAAGGTAACAGGCAGTGTGATTCTTCAAGAAAATTTCCACATTTTCGCATTCACGACTGCCTGTCACCTACAATACTCTATGATTGTAATGCAATTACAAAGATAAGAAAAGATTTGTGCATTTGCCAAATCTTTTCTATTTTTGTGGATTAAAAGCGTCTTCGTATGTATAAGAACAACAGAAGAGAACAGCTCTATAAAGCCGCATTCAGGCTCTTCTTGACCCGTCAATACGACTCGGTCAGCATCAGTGACATAGAAAAAGAAGCAAACATGACGAGGGGAGCTATAACATATTATGCCGGCAGTAAATTAAATCTGTTCCACGAAGTTGTTAAACATTACCTTGTTGACAAACAAGATTTAAAACATAAAATAACTTCTCCGTCGTTTGAGTCACTATTGGATTTCATCAACAAATATGTGGACAGATGCCAGCATACGATGACCGGTATTTGTAGCATTATGTCGGAGATGCCGGTGTGTAATGTCAGCAGATATTATATTTCGCTAATACTGGAAATAAGTTCGTATTTCCCGGATCTGCACGAGAGATACTTAGAAAATAGAAATAAGGAATTGGCGATATGGATAGCTCAGATTAGCAAAGCCATAGAAAATAATGAAATCAAGAATGACATTGATATAGTCAATACCGCAAAACATTTTATCTGTATTTTTTATGGTCAAGCATACCTTGACTCTCTTTCAATGGGGCTTAATACGGTTGAACTTCGCAACCAAATGATCAGTCTCTACAAATTACTGAAGCTCTAACGATTATCTTTTTATAGATATTAAGTATAATTGTTGTTGAAGGGTTGAAACAATACCGTAGATTATTTGTCTCGTTTATTAGTTTGTTGTGAAAGAATTACAGGATTTCATACCTTTCAAACCTGCATTTACGACTGCCGTCTGCGGTTTGGGTATCAATGCTCCTTTCGTTCATGTTTGCCCTCAAGAATGGCTGATTGAGTGCGGTTGAGTAACTTTTGTTTGGAGAATTTCAGATTATTCATTATCTTTGCGGTCGATTTCATAACGAGCATTATGTGACTATGGCCGACAATAAAGTCTATATAACAAAAACCTCATCGTTCTTTCCCAACAATCCTGTGGAGAACGATGAAATTGAGGCATATCTGGGCAGAATAGGAGACAAGAAGTCACGTGTAATGCCTATAATTCTGCGACAGAATGGTATAAAGAAAAGATACTATGCCATAGATAAAAACCAAAACATCACTCATTCCAATTCTGAACTTGCCAAAGAAGCCATTGACAAGCTCCTTCCCAACAGTGCAGATAAAAGGTCTATTCAGTTTTTGGCGTGTGGAACATCCACCCCTGACCAAATGTTGCCTTCTCAAGCCTCTATGATACATGGCGCAGCATTTGAGCAACCAATGGAGATAATATCGTGTGCAGGTGTTTGTTTGAGTGGAATACAAGCATTTAAGGCAGCGTTTATGTCTGTAAAATGCGGTAATACACAAAACGCAATAAGCACTACATCAGAATTGCCATCACCTGCTTTGTTGTCGAAATTCTTTGAAGAAGAATACGCTCACATTGCAAAAATAACTGAAAGACCATATATTGCTTTCGAGAAAGATTTCCTGAGATTTATGATTTCTGATGGAGCCGCTGCGGTACTTCTGGAAAATCAACCCAGTGGCGAAATCAATCTTGAAGTGGAATGGGTAGAAGTCATTTCCTATGCAAACAGACTTCCTGCGTGCATGTACCAATGGTGTGAAAAAACACCGGACGGAAATCTGAAAAGTTGGAAGGAATTCAGCGCAGATGACATCTCCAACAAGTCCATCTGGTGCATTAAGCAGGATGTGAAATTATTGAACGAGCATATAATGCGGCTATTCGCCGAAGCTACCCAACATGCTCTTCTGAAGAACAAAGCAGATGAAAATCGTATTAGATACGTAATTCCGCATATTTCTTCAATGTACTTTTACAACATTCTTGACGAGGAACTAAAGAAGAAAGGCGTTAGTCTTCCAACAAGCAAGTGGTATACGAATCTTACATGGGTTGGCAATGTCGGTTCTGTTGCTCCTTTTGCTGCCTTGGATGAACTGATTAGAACAAAACCTCTCGAAAAAGGAGATCAGATATTGCTTTTGGTTCCTGAAAGCGGGAGATTTTCATATGGGATAGCATTATTGACTTGTAGATAACGTTCATTCGGTAAATTTTTACTATCTTTGCAGAAAATAAATTTGTAAAATAGAGGAGTCATTAGTCCATCTTTCTGTGCGAAAATGTGGAAGTTTTTGAAGAAGAAAGAGGATGGATATGATTGCTCACTCCGTATATAGGTGCGGGGGAGCTGTGTCATTTCTTCAACCACTTCCACAGGTTTCGCATATGGCGCGTTCTCCCGCACTTTTGTTATGAAGATGGGCAAATTAAAAACGGAACAAAATCGACTGGAAATCCTTCGTAACTGCTACCGTCTGATGGCAACCGGAACATGGGATGCCATATCCGTTTCTATGCTGGAGAAAAACATAAGCCAGACAAGAGGGGCTATCTTCTATTTCAATAAGAACAAGGAAGATTTGTTTATCAATATGATTGATGAGCTGTTTCTTCCGGTATTCAAATTAAGTCAAGCCGATAAAAAACATCTTCGTACTTGTTCTACCCAGACATTTTTTGCAATATATAAAACCCCTTTTGAGCGGGTTTATTTAGACCTCAAAACCAATTATAATCTCGATGATCCATCAAGAGGTCTGTTCAATATTCTTATTCAGGCTCAAAATCATTATAAGGGATTTTGTCAGATAATTGGCAATGAGATTAAACGCGAGATAGCAGAAATAAGCGAAATTATAAAGGGGAATAATGCAATTCACATAGATTTAGGCAAAGTATATGCTCAATCTGCGGGCGTAATATTCCTTGAATCACTATATTAAACAACAAAACGATACTCAAAACAAATATGCCTTTTTTCTGTTTTGGAAATGTTAAACATCCCATAACATTGTTCTTTCTTGATTGGTTGATTCTATGAGCGAAATAACCGATGTTGTGAATTATACCAAATAGATATGTTTCGAAGGTATATTAAAAACATAGGAATAATTTTTGTGAATTTAATTTCAAGGGGCGAATTTTGATGTACAAAATTATAATTCTACCCGCATATAGATTTTCCAATTTTAATTCACCTAAAAGATTTTGTCATAGTTTAATTTTCTGAACGTCACGCTTAACGACAAACATTTATATTATGAGGCTGGAATCAGTTTTAGTAAAAACCTGATTCCAGCCTCAATTCTAAGAGAATTTTATTGAACTCTGTTTATCTATCAATCGTATCTCACCAAACACTCATATGAGAATTTCGTGATGACCTAATTATGGCTTCGATACTGTACATTAAACGAGTTTTCAATCACACTAAAAAGGTCCTCGTAATTTTGAGGAAGGACATTGAGTATGCCAATTTCAAAATTATCTTTTCTGTAAAAACGATTTAAACGCTTAGTGTTTTTATTTAGATTAATGTGATTGCTAAGTTTATTTAATCGAGAATTGTCCGACTCTTCCAAATAAACTTTAAGATGACTAATAAGTTCACTATAATCCGAAAACTTATTTGGTTCATATATGATATAAATGTACTGATAATCTTTGAGTTCTACAACAGTTATCCCCATATCATAATCCACCCTTTTTACCATTTTTTTAGGCAAATTGAAAGAATATGATGGTATGGTATTAATTGTATCACCAGAACTTGGATTGGCATAGGCATATCCTAATACTTTTATGAGAGAGTAATCATCTCCCCCATTCGTGTTGGGGGAGATAATTGCTTTACAAGAAATCAGGGTGCATACACCAATTAACATAATTGCTAATTTAATAGCTATTTTGTCTTTGGTTTCCATTTATGAATCTTATCTACAGCTCTCTCAAATGATGAGAATTTGTAATTGTCAGAGTTCAATGCCCCAGTCCTGTTATAGAATCGTATTCGTTTTTCAACGGTTACATTTGGTGAACCACCAATTGTATTATGATTATTAGGAAGCTGAACCATCTTATAACCTAATACTACATTAGGACTATCTCCAACAGTATTATCTATGTCAGTTTGAGAGGGTAAATTATTGTATAATAACTTGCTATCACCTTCATGGAAGATTAACTGCGGGTGAGAATGCACATCATAGGAAACCCTGTCTCCAACGTTGACAAGAGCGTCAATTGCATCTTTCCAGTGAGCATCGTTAACAACATCGCCCTCTCCCTCAACAATTGGGGAAATCGTGCCGTTTTTTCCAACCCGGAAACCATGTTCATTGCCGGTTTTCTCGGTTAGATCATATGTTTCTTTCATGGTCTTTACAACTTCTCTTGATGGAACAGCCATACATTTGCCTTCGCTGACTGCGAGTGCAGCTTTATCCTTATCCTTCTTCGTTATAAAAACCATTACCCTGACATCTTTTTGATCATCTATGGTTTGAATATATGCTCCATTTTCGTTAAAATAGTCAGTTAATCCTAATGGGTCAACACGATTTATCGGATTGTTATGACAAAAAGTATAACTGGATATATCGGGCGAAATTTCTTCCATTGGATCCGTTGACATCCACAGACTGAGACGTGGATCATAGTAACGAGCACCGTAGTAGTACATACCTGTTTCCTCATCGAATTCCTTCGCGTTGAAGAGATAAGGCGTGTTCCATACGTTGTTTCGCTCCTCGATGAAGACCTCTCCGAAGGGGACATACTCTATGTGCTGAACCACTTCACCGTCAAGGTTGGTGATGAAGCTGGAGCTGCCGAGGTGGTCGGAATGATAGAAGAACTGCAAGTTCTCGTAGTTGTCGGGGTCTTTGAACGACCGCGAAACCGCGCGGGTCTGAGACTTCCGTGCCTCTGCCACCGCCGCCTCCATAGAGCCGTCGTTGCAGCAGAACCCTTCACCATCGGCATAGTTGTCATTGTCAGTACCGTTGTAGGGAACATCGAAGAACTTGTAGTTGTCCTTGATTACCTGTTGCTGGGCTGCATACTTCGATTTGTAGTCAACCGAAAGACCGTCGGTGTTCGCACCGGCATACTCGATGCGACGCGGGTCTGAGCCGTAGGAGGCGAAATCGCCGACCTTGGACACGATGCGTTGGCTACCGGCGTAGATATGCTTGGTGTAGCGACCTCCCTGATTTGCCACGAGATACGGGCTTACATAGAGGGAGAATTTAGCGGTGTTGGTCGAGCCGCCGGAGAAAACTCCGTTGACATAGACCTGATCGCTTTCGCCCGAAGTCTTGACAGTGCGTTCACCATCGGCATCGTACCAGTAGTTGGACACGAAACCGTTGTCGTCCACAGCAAGCAGACGATTCTCCTCATCCCAGATGAGCTTGCGCTCACCGACACTGTTGTCCCTATGTCCGTCAGTCATAACCCGGTTGGTGTTTACATAGACTATGCCATTAGATTCCATTGAAACCTGTTAGGCTTAGGTCCTTTTTTATTCGGTATATATATATATACCCGGTTGGATGAGCATATTTTATAAAAACACATTTTTTATTGTATTTTATTGCTTTTGCATAACTTGGTGATTTATCGTCAAAAATAGTTGTTTTTAAACTATAATACATCTCCTTAATAGGGGCACCAAATACCATCACATAGGAATATCTTCTAAAGTCTATTTTATTGGACTCAATGAAATTCTTAACATCAACAGTATCGTTCACCGATTCAATACAAACCTCAAGATCTTCTTTAGTATTTATAAACCTATAGGCATCAGGATAGTACGGAGTCTTAAGTGTAGTGAGCTTATAGCAAGCACTATATTTGATATAGTGCTTGCTATAAGCGATAGAGAGTAGACTTAAGACTATTGTCGCAGTAAATACGACAATGAGAAAAAGTCTTTTTTTTGTCATTTGCCCTGCTTTCTTAATGAGTTATTGGAATTGTAGTAAATGCGCCATTTACCTCCATTTGCTGGATATGGTTGCAAATAATCTGATGAAGGCGAAAATAAATCCATTAAGCCGTAATGGTAATTTACAGATTCACTTGTGCCTTGCACTCCATAAAATTTGAAATATTGAGCAAATACATACGCTATTGGTCGTTGTGACCCAAGCAAAGCTCCTTGTTGATGATCTCCTTCTCCGTGTGGATGTGGATTTGTGTCTGCAGAATGGCAAGAATACATATATAACATCGCATTTTCAATATTGCCAGTCGGTTGAGGAAGATCTTGAATATTTGGAGCAGGAGACCTTGAAATATTAGTTTTCCCATCTCCTGTTGCCGTAAACTGCTGACCTTCACCAACAAGAATTGATTGATTCTTCCCGTGCGTCATAATTAATACTTCAGAAATCTCAGTTCCATTCATATTTTTCCAATCTTCTGAGAAAGCCTGAGTAGTACTTGTCTGACTCATGGCTACACTTCCAGCTCCATACTTTTTGATGCCGTCATTATATTGCACTTTTGCTTGTTTGCTGAAATCTTTTGAATAAAATATGAATTTCTTGATATTCTTAGTATCTGTTATGACCTGCCCATCTAAATCAGTCCATTCTTTTCCATTGTAATCTATGTATATTATAGGATTATTGCCTGAGAAACAGTAGGAAGAATGGCTATAATATTCTTCTTGTGCTGGGTCAGTTGACATCCACAGGCTGATACGTGGGTCATAGTAGCGGGCACCGTAGTAGTACATACCTGTCTCCTCATCGAACTCTTTAGCGTTGAAGAGATAAGGAGTGTTCCACACGTTGTTGCGCTCCTCGATGAAGACTTCGCCGAAGGGGACATACTCGATGTGCTGAACTACTTCACCGTCAAGGTTGGTAATGAAGCTGGAACTTCCGAGGTGGTCGGGGTGATAGAAGAACTGCAAGTTCTCGTAGTTGTCGGGATCTTTGAAAGACCGCGAAACCGCGCGGGTCTGAGCCTTCCGAGCCTGCGCAACAGCCGCCTCCATTGAACCGTCATTGCAGCAGAATCCTTCGCCGTCAGCATAGTTGTCGTTGTCAGTGCCGTTGTACGGTACATCGAAGAACTTGTAGTTGTCCTTGATAACCTGCTGCTGCGCTGCATACTTTGACTTGTAGTCAACCGAAAGGCCGTCGGTGTTGGCACCGGCATATTCTATGCGGCGCGGGTCTGAGCCGTAGGAGGCGAAATCGCCGACCTTGGACACAATTCTCTGCGAACCAGCGTAGATATGTTTGGTGTAACGACCTCCCTGATTAGCCACGAGGTACGGGCTGACATAGAGGGAGAATTTCGCGGTGTTGGTCGAGCCACCGGAGAAGACTCCGTTGACATAGACCTGATCGCTTTCTCCGGATGTCTTGACAGTGCGCTCTCCGTCGGCGTCGTACCAGTAGTTGGACACGAAGCCGTTGTCGTCAACAGCAAGCAGACGATTCTCCTCATCCCAGATAAGCTTGCGCTCTCCGACACTGTTATCTCTATGGCCATCCGTCATTACGCGATTGGTGTTGACGTAAATAAGGTTGCCGTTTTTGTCGTACTGGTAGATGTGACCGTTCTCCACTTGTTGACCTTCGGGAGTCTCCTCAGTGCGGTAATTAACATCCTTTACACTTTCGAGTTGGAATTTCTTTCCTTCTTCCGAACTGTAGGCGTAAGTGAGGTCGTAACCGACATTGAGGGTGCCGTTGAACTGAACGTTGTCCTGAGTGAGATGCTGGCTCTTCGACTTGATGCGGTGCATATTGTCATAGCCCATAGCGAGGGTATAGGATGCGGACTTGTTGTCTGCTCCGGTGTATGTACCTTTGGCGGTGGCGAGACGATAGAGACCGTCATAAGTATAGGTGTGCGACATCTGGCCGCCGGCATTGCCGTTGGCAGGGAGAGAAGCATTATTTGCCACCGAAAGTACATTGCTGACCGCATCAAACGTATAGGCGTTGTCCATAATGGATGTGCCTCCGCTGTTGACAGCGAGATTGCTCAGGCGGCGACGGTTGTCGTAGGTGTAGAATGTCTCCGCGCCGTTGCAGTACTTCAGGTAGCTGCGCTGCTCGAACTTGTCGTAGCCTAACTTGGTGATGTAGTCATAGCCGTATGACTTCTCGCCGCGAACCTTTTCAAGGAGACCTCCGAGGTTGTAGGAATAAGTAACCTTCTCCTCGTCGGGATAGATCATCTCGATGAGTCGGTTGTGGCTGTCGTAAGTCCACTGGGTAACGTAGGTTGCAATCGCCTGATTGGGCACTATGAGAGTGCGGCGTGTCTTGGAGACCTCGCCCATCTTGCCGTAGAAGTATTCTATCGCGCCAGTTCCATCCTCGCGCATCATCAGACGACCGATGCGGTTGTAGGAGGCGTTGCGGCTGCCATAGTAATACTTGACATTGTTTTCGGGGTGGTCAGGATAATTGATACCTGTCAGACGGTGGTAGTCGTAGGTGTAGGTTATCATCTTTCCTTCCTCCGCCATGTTTGCAGTCTGCTTGGTCAGGACATTGCCGAGCGGGTCATAAGTAAATGACGTGATGCCGCTTGCCGGGTGGTTGACCTCCGTGCGGCGGTCTCCCATGTCGTAAACCGACGTGGTGACATTCTCATCTGCGTCAGTAACCTTGACGAGACGCTGGATGCCGTCATATTCAAACGTTGTTACAATATCACCGTCAGGACCGCTGAGCTGAACGGACTTGACCGTCTTGCCGCTGCCGTTGGTATGCGTTGCCTGCTTGTTGCCGAGCGCGTCGGTAACTGTCGTTACAAGGGCATTGGCACCATTGTCAAGAGAATATTCGGTAGTCGTCTCCGAATCGTCGGGAAGTTTCACGCTCAATGCACGGTCGAGAACGTCATAAGCCGTGATTGTCGGATTGACATTATCAAACGTGGTGCTGAACGAAGTCTTGCCACCCATACCCTCGGTTGTAGGATAGTAAGCCTTAGCGACACGACCGAAAGCGTCATAGACATTGCGCCCGCTGACAATCATCACATTCTGGTCGGATGCGCCCGAACCCTTGGATGCTGTCGTGACAACGCCGTCTTTCTTCACCTGTACGGGTCTGCCGAAACCGTCAACGAATGTCACGGTCTCAAGGTCGTCACCGGGATGCTGGATGTCGTAATGCTTGGTGACAGCGTATGCCGGAGCGGATATGCCGGACTCGCCAAACTCTGCCTTTGGCTTGTACTCAAACGCGATAATGTAATCAACGCCTGTCGCCAGCTCGTTGGGACCGCGAACCTTGGTGACACGACCCATGTTGTCAATTTCAGTCTCGTAGTAGAAATTGTTGAGGTCGCGGCGTTCAAGGGCGATGCCGTAGCGGTAATCGAAATTACCGGCCTCGCTGCGGTAACCCCATGCGTCGTCTATGCGCTCGACATACATATTCATCTCAGGCTCGTAGCGGTACTTGTACCACATACGCTGACCTGTACCGTTTGCCGGGAGGGTCTTTTGGGAAATGTTGCCGTAGCGGTCATACTTGTAGTCGGTGACTGCAACGCCCGAACCGAGCTGCTGCGACACCTGCGTCAGATGATTGGGATATTTGGTGTCGTAAGTTGCCGACACATTGTGATACATCGAGCCGTCACCTCCGACAACCGTCACATTGGTGGGGAGACCGAAAATGTGCTTGCTGTCGTTGGATGTGTACTGGATGTTGGTTGCGTAGTCATAACCACCTGCACCGTTACTGCCAAGGTTGCCCTTGTCACTGTAACGGTAGGATTTCAGTTCTCCGTGGTAGCCGTTGAGATAATACTCGTTCCAAGCCTCGGAAATAACCATGCCCTGCGATGCACCCTCATACTGCTTGTTGGCAGTGTAACGGAGGGGAACAAACGCCGATGCACGGTCACTGTAAATGACATCCTTCTGAGCGAAAGAGTAGCTATCCTTATTGGCTGTCACGCTGTATGTGTCATACTCGTTGACTGTCTCGGTGAACTTGTTGCCCGATGCGTCGGTGACGTAGGAGGCCACAAGGTTGCCGGAGGCATAATAGTTATCAACCGCAAATTCCTGAACGGCCTGGCGATATACGCTGTTGCCGCTGTTGGTGTCAAGGCTCTTTGTAATAACCTTGCCGAAACCGAGGAAGTCGCGCTCATGGCGGTCACGGAAACCGTCGGAGTATTCAAACGCCGACTTCATCAACGGACCGTCGTCATGGATACCGTCGTCAATAGTCAGTGCCGACATTACCCACTTGCCGCCGGGATGCCCGTAGGTAGGAGTTGAATGGGCATAGTCCACCTCAAAGCGACCGCCAATAGAGTTGGTGACCGATCTGAGCATATTGGTACGACCGATAGCCGAGCGGGTAACCTTCAGCTCGCTCTCGCTGTCAGACTCAACTATATCCAGATAGCCGTCACCGTCAACATCCTGCAAGGAATATTTCGTGCGGTTGATGCTATGGCTCAATGAAACACCGGGGTTAACCGATATTTTAATCGGAATAATCTTAGGAGTAATGTTGACCGTGAAGGCTACATTGCTACCTTCAGATGTGGATGCAGACTCATTGAGAGCCTTTGCGCCTTTCCATACAAACGGGGTGTCAAAACCAATACCGGTATTCAAGGCGACCATAATATTATCGCCGGATTTCCAAACCTTGTCAGGCAGTCCGTCAGAGTTTATATCCGTAAGATTATACTCCTCACCGTTTTTGGAGGTTACGAAATTAAATCCTCCGGCAAAACTACTTGAACCGATATTGAAGGATGCCCCAGCCGAGAAAGACTGACCCTTGCCTCCCTGTATGCGGTCAATATCCCAGTCTATCGGCTCTGTAAAGGCATAACCGAGATTGATGCGAACTTTGCCACCTGAGACTATCTTGTCGGGCAGACCGTCACCGTTTACATCGACGAAGCTCTCTGTACTCCAATCCTCATTAGACGGAGGGATACTTGCAGATACAGGAATACCGCCTTTTGCCTTGCTGCTGGATTCCTGATTGGAATTGCTTGCCTTGCCACCTGCAATGTGTCCGACAGTATTGCTGACTGACATTATCGCATCGCTGCTAAGGGCAAATCCCTTTGACTGGTTTTCACTTGAAACAGTGCCTATGCCACCGAGAACCTCTCCGCTTATACCGCCGAGTGTATTGGTGTATTGAACTTTACCTCCGGCTACAATGTCAGGATAACCGTCACCGTTGAGGTCAATCATCATAGACTTGGTTGTAGAGCTGCCCTTGGAATCATTATAGGTGAGCATGACACCTGTCTGGACAACACGGCTGTTGCTTACCATCTCCTGAGAGATTGCAGCCGCACCAGTGCCTTGCAGATGTTCACCGGCAATGCCGGCCACTGCTCCTATATTGTCAAACGGATTCGTAAGGACAACATCCAGTTCGGTCAGACGGGCCGACCCCATGTTTGTGGCAGTGATGAATATCTCCTCGCGCTGACCGCTCCAACGGTCAAGTTTATTCAAATCCGTACTCAACGGCGTAAACGCCATTGTCAATGGGTCAAGAGTGACATTTTCATCTTCAGGCAATGTCAGCAAAGACTCATCAATAGGCCGGGAGTAACGGTTTTCAGATGCGTTATACACAAAACCGCCCCAGCCTCGATATAGATGTCCGAATCCAGACGGGTCATTGGCTGCATACAGGTTGGCATCAACAGTCTGAGGCAAAATCACCGACGGAGATTTAATCTGGACAGCGACATTTGACACGGCATCACCTATAAGACAATCATCCGAGAACAATTCAAACCAAACCTTATCGCTGCCGATGTCTGATTTCAGAATGGAAATAGAGTCATTTGCCACAATTCCACCCATAACGGCGAAGGATTTCTTGCCCAACAGTCTGTCGGTTGTCTTCGCTGTCAATGTGACTTTTCCGTTATAAGACGGATTTGAGAAAGTTATAGCGGGTTTTACATAAAGAATTGTATCCGCCGTAGTTGCTGTATAAGACGGGGCATTTTTTATGTGATTGGCGTACAACGTATAGTCCGGGCAGACAGGGCGGTTCTGCTGTGTCCCGGTTGAATCCGCGTAAGACACGACAGGACTCCACTTGACAGCATCCCAGCGCACATTTGATTCCGAACTTACGACAAACCGGAAGTTTGTCAGACCATCGTTGTTTTGCAACGATACTGAAACATCGTCATTAAAACTTTCATTCCACGGGAATGTACGAGTAAATACCGTTTTCTCGACATAAGCCGGATTGTCATTGCCGTTAACGTCCTTTCGGTCCGTAGAGCCAACAATGGTAAGCGTGACGTCATCCGTGGTTTCAGGCTTTGTGAAATTGCCGGATATGCCGACCGTTGGATTGTTTTTCGCAATACTCAATGAAGTGGCTGCAAAATATAACGCACCCTCTTCCGGCTCATATTTTGTTGTCGAGTATCCATTGGGCATTATTTCTTCAGCCCCGGTATATGTTATGACAGGATGCCATACAACCTCGTCAAACGCACCATTGCCCATTTCCTCTGTACCTGACTGGACTCGGAAATATATGCGGTCTCCCTTGTTGACCGATACAGCCGTAGCCGCAGCATTGTGAGCGGAGGCATCCCCCTTGGCTATGGACTGACTCCATAATTCTGAGCTGCCCTTTTGAATAGCCACACGGACACCATCCGCTTTTTCATACTCATCGGCATCATAGTCTCCGGTCGGAGTAACAAGCGAAACTGTGCCCGAAATATTGACTACGCCCACTCTCGGAGCAACCCATACGCGGACAGCATCTTCCATCGGGGATATGCGCAGCACCTCTGCCTGTTCTTCCGGGTCAATGGCACCGACGGATGTGTCTATGTTGGTGGGGTCATAGATAATCGGGCTGGGTGTATCAGCACTGCTCAATGTGAATGTCGGAACGGCATTACCCTGTGCGTCAAATTCGATATGGTTGAAATAAACCTTGCCATTTGAAACGAGGTCAATCAAACCGTCACCGTTGATGTCAGAGAAATATTCCTTTGTCTTTGTTGTGGTTTTCGATAAATCAACGCCGACAGTGGCAGCTACCGGACCCCAACCTACCTTAACATCGGCACCGCCGGAGTATGTGTTGCTGCTGGACGAAGAAAATCCGGAAATGCCCTTGACTCTAATCGGTTCTCCGTAAGAAATTTCACCGGAATTGGCATCCCTTAACTGAGGGCGATAATACAACGCTCCACCATCACGGTAAACCTTATCGGGAAGACCGTCACCGTTCAAATCCACAAACGTGGACAATCCCTTTGATTTGTCATTTGAATAGTTAAAGCCGCCACCGCCTGTTGTCGTTGTGGTTGTGCTCTGATCGTCGGGGCCGACACCTGCATAGAACGAGCCACCAACCGATGAACTTGTCGTGCCGCCGAGTGCGGAAGGCTTGTCGCTGAACATATCCATCCCCTGCAACGGGTTGATGAAATCGGCATCGAGGCCGTCATTGTGGGTGTTCCATGTCTCTGACTCGGACTTGAAAGGCACATAGCCGTTGCCCGACTGAACGTCATCGTAATAGTCGAACTTCTGGAAAGTGAACTCGTTGCCCTTGTCATCGAACTGGCGCACACTCTCAAGCATATCCTTGTGAAACGCGCCGTCAACATACGAGAACGAATAGCTGCGCAGCTTGCCGCCCATGAAGTCAATCTGCACGTTTTCGAGCAGACGGTTGGAAGATGTCAGGTAGCCGTAACGGGCATTGTTGGCCTTCTGACGTTTTGTCTTGTTGCCGGTGAGGGTGACAACCGTGTGAGGTCCGTCACTCTCGGCATTGCCCGCGCTGACCTTGGAAAGATAGATTGCCTTCGCAACCAATCCGCCGCGCACAGGCTCGTCAACAGCCGTGTATTCATACTCTATCCAGTCGCCGTGGGTCTCGACAACCCGTTTGAGCTTCCACTCTGAAATCACCTCGCGGGTATTGCCGGAGAGGTCGGTAATGGTGCCTTTGAGCACCGCGCCCTCGCCTCCGTAGGTATATACCACGCCCTGCTTGTCGGTAACTTCCCAATAGTAATCGGCCGGGCTGCTGCCCTTGCGGATTATGCGCGAGAAATCGCCGCCCTGACGGGTATAGAACTGACGGTCGGACTTACGGGCAATCTTGTCACCACGGTGGGCGACGCTCATCGCTCCGTTGTCATCCATCGTCGAGAGCATCGAGCCGGAGAGCGAATATGTCTCGGTCTCATTGGTCAGGTCATAGCGCGGAACACCCCAGCGGGTATCAAGCGTTATCGAGGGGACGGAAAGGTCCCAGCCCTGTCCGAGCCAGCCGTTGCCACCGTCACTATTGTAGCTTATTGCTAATGAGGGTGCCATGCCGTTACGGGCAGGTGGCATCTCGAAGGCGTATTGCAGGTTGGCGGAGCCACGGTTGTTAGCCGTCGGAGGAGTGATGATGTTGAGTTTCGCCGTCGGGTCCGCAGCCTTGATATCGTTCATCATGGTGGGCGCGAAACCGTCGGTCTCGGGTGATTCGGGAGCCTGAATGACACCGTTGATCATGTCGGTGAAGTGGGTAGTCTTTGACTCCACATAGGCCAGCTCCTTGTTGACGGCTATGCGGTCGAGAGCCACCCAGTGCTCCTGCTCGACATCGTAATAGAACGTGCGTATGTCGTCTTCCGTGTAACCGCTCGGAATCCTCGTGCGGTCGTAGCCGAGCCTTACGGTCGCGCCTTCCTCAGAGAAATGGGTGCCGTGAGGCAGGAACCGGTATCCCTCGCCCTGTGCCGTGACATTCGTCATGGCGAAATCAAGTTCGGGCATATCATCCTCGGCAAGCACCGACACCGACAGCTCGGTGTCGCGCAGCAGTGTACCTCCTGAGAAAGAGATTGCGCCGCCGGCCACCGCGAGACTGTCAGCTTGTCCCTTGCGGAACGACCCTTTTACCGACTCGCCGTCAGGTATGCGGGAATATTTGTCCGCGTCCTGCTTACTGGCATTGGTCTTTGCCGGCTGCGTGGCCGCTATGCCGGCGTCCTTTACTTTTTCCTGCTGCTGCGGAGAGGAATTGCCGCTTTCGCTGAGCACCGTCCCCGGAGAGGAGGAAGGGCTGTCAGCCTCTATGTTTATGCCGCTGCTGCCCGGCGAATTGTTCGCCCCGGCGGAAGGCCCCGAAAGGAACCACGCGCCCGACAAACCCACCGCAGAGAGTATAGCTGTGGCAACGGCTATGCTGTATATCCGTTTCATAATCGGTTTATTATGTTGTTACTGTGTTGTTTCCGGTTATTTCGCAAGAATCTTTTGGGTATGTTCGCCCTCGGCTGTGATTGCCTTGACGATATACACACCGTTCATCGGAACTGTGAAACGCTTGGTCTTGATGTCGGAACCCTCCATCTCTCCCTCGAACACGAGGCGGCCTGATGCGTCGAATACCATGAGGGTGGCGGGCCCGGATTGTTCGCGGTCAAGAATGGCGTTGAAGATATGGGCTGTACCATCCTCGGCATCAACCGAAAGGCTGCTGTTACGGGTATTGCCTCCGGGCTCATCGCCTCCGGGATGGTCTGATTGACCTATCACAACAGGTTGCTTAGGCTCTATGCCGTTGGGCATCGACGGGTCACATCCGTTGCCGACATGGACAGTGTAGGTGACGGTATTGGTCTTGGGTGTCTCAATCTGGACATTGCCGTAAATCTCAAAGTCCTCGACTGGTGTGCCGTTGATTGTAAGACCGGTGATATGTGTGTCACCGCGACCGTACTTGATGCACATTCTCCAAAGGCGCAGTGTCCACGCGCTCTTTTTGAGGACTTCCTCGCCATTGTGATACCAGCGTACATATATGCCGCTGATTCTGAGACCGAGAGTGTCACCGGGCTTAATGGGGACACCCTGTGTCAGACTCGTATAGCCGTCAATGATAAAATAGGCCTTGTCGCCACGCACGTCATATCCCCATTGGGTTATGTCCTCTTTTACCGAAGGCTCCGCGCCGATGCGATACCACGAGCCGGTCTCCGTCACTGTCCACTCCACGTCACCGCCTGTAAACCTGCGGTCGGTATGGGAATATGTAGTGTATAGAAGATTGCCCTTGCCGTGGATGTCGTTTCCACCGCCCTGTGTCACCGTAAGAGTGTATGATCCCGTGGCGAGATTCTCAATCCTGTGGGTCTTGCCCATGAAACTGCCGCTTGCCACGAGGTCGTCTTTCTTCATACCGGCCACGCTGTCAACGGTAAGCGAATACCTGTATATAGGAGTGCCTATGTTTATGCCTATGTCGATTGCACCGTCTTTTTGGGGAACTCCGTCAACACAGGTTGTCGGCTCCACATCCACATCGGCATCAATGCCGTCGAAATACGCGAATGTGAACACGTCTGAACCGCTGCCGTCGGCATCCCACAATATATTGTGGAACATGGTCTTGCCACGGGATATGTCCGGAGGTGAGCAACGTACCATCACCGTGTTGTCGGTGTCGAACTGACCTTCCCCAGTGGGGTCAATCAGCATGACGGTACGGTTGCGGCTGTAATGGTAGAACTCCTTGTCGGGTGTCAAGTTATGCGCCAGTTCTGCGAAATATCCCGTCTCCACCGCGCCGTTGGAGCGCACGGAGGTCAGGTACAGCGGATTGGCCGAGCCTTCCGCGCTGATTATTCCGCGATATGTCGAATTTCTCGCGTCTTCGGGAATGGCGACGGTATATGCCGCGCTTCCTTCGCCGTCAATGCGGAGATAGACAACCCCGTCGGAGAGCATGACCGATACATCCGCACCGCTCACATCGGTTGTGACATTGGCAGTCGCGGCCTCGCCGTTGGCTATCGCCTTGACACTGCCGTCACTGCCGATGCGGAATCCGTATGTGCATCCGCTGTCGCCCGATTTGGAAAACCCGACATCAAACGTGGGATGTGACGAGGGGCATGAGAACTCGATGAGTCCCGTGCCGTCGGTCAGTTCCGGTGTCAGTGCCTTTCCCGCATTGTTCTCGTCCTGACTTATCACGTCAAGGAAGCCTTCGGGTGTAACCGTCATGCCCGTTCCGGTCCAGCGCGCCGCGGTGGTGTCGGCCACCGTCGGCATGTTGGGCTTCACCAGCCATGTGCGGTTCATGATGTGCCACAAGGTATCGTTGGGAGAGGTGTAGGTATCCAACGCGCCGCCGTCGTCGCCCCAGAACAGCGACAGTTTGTCCGGCATAGGATTCCCGTATTCGCGTCCCATGACAAGGAGATGAGCCTCTGACGGAAGACCGTATGAGTTTGATTTGTGATAGCTGTCGTTCTCGGGGAGCGACGTGTATAACGGGCCCTCCTCATAAGAGGTGGCCGACATGGGCTGGAGGAAATCACCGGCCTTGTTCCTTGAAATCGCCGTGACGCGGTTGTGATATACCCCGGCTTCGTCACGGTCCCACACAAGGTTGCCGTCTCCGTCAAGATATGAGTCATTGAGGGTGATACCGTATTTCATCGCGAGATAGCTCTCCGCCTTCCTTCTTTCGCCGGGAGTCAGGATGCGGTTATACACCAACAGTTCAGGCGAATACCCCTCAAACCCCTTATTGTCGAAATTGGAGGTGTCGAACGGGCCGTTGAAATGCTCGTCTGTGGGTGAATACGCGCCGCCGATTGTCAACGTGCCGCCGGGACCGCCCCATACCGATGTGTTCGGATTGGCCGCGCGGTAATAGGTCAGCACCTTTGTGGCGTGTTCCTTGAATGTGTTTTCAGGTATGGAGTCTTTTCCCGTGTAGAGCAGATCCTCGCCGTGGGTCTCCCCGTAGTCAAGAGGCTCTATGTTTCCGGGTCTTACAATCTGGTCGCTGGTGACGAGACTGCCGCCTCCGTCACCGCTTGCGACCCCATATACAACTCCCTCGGTTGTGAACGTGTAAGGCGCGAACACCCCGATAATCGTGCCTTGGATGAGTGACGAACGACGCAGCTCGCTCCATTTCGGGGTGTCACCCTTCGAGAAGTCGAGTGCCGGATTGAAATTCAGTGACTTGAGCAGGGTCCTGTCCTGTGTGAACACATAGGATCCGGAAACCCTGTTCTGGGCATACTGCACCACCGAGTCGCCCGAGAAGTCGAGCCATTGGTAGCGTCCCTGTAGGTTGTCCGTTATCGGTACGGCCTTGAACCATGCGTCAACTCCCTCGACACCGCCCGGAGAGCGGGCAAGGAGCAACAGCGCAGACAAACCACACAGGCCTGAAAAGAGTAGCACTTTTTTCATAAGCAAGTGATGTTAGGGGGTTAGACATTGGATATTATAATTTTTGGTTTATCTGCTTTAGGTCAGGCCTGTTCCAATCGGCGGGAGCGATGAACATGTCAAGGTTGCCCGCAATCGAATACCTTGTTGGCCTGAACCATGTTGCAAAGATAATTGAAAAAAGATAACGCTTATCATTATTTCAACTTTAATTTGCTAATTTTAATGATTTTTAACTATCAGCCTATTGCAATTCCCATTCCACCCCTAAGAAACCGCTCGAATAGTCGGGCTATATCTTGAAATAAATACATCTAATCCATACTATAAGGGTTATATATGGTATTCTCAATCAATGTGCGCATCCTGCCTGATTCCAGACCTTGAATCTATATTGCATCTTAGCCCTGTTGATTCCGGCCTTCAGAATACCCACTTACAATACGCCCGTATTGTATTGCATGAATGTGAAAATGGAGCCTGGCTTCTGCCAGACCCCATTTTTCACACTCATAATTATAGTCTTGGATTTCTCATCCCATTAATTGGGACGGCGGAGCGATACATCGAGAGTGGCTCTGCAACCATAGACTTCTTATTGCCCTTGGATGTAGTCTCATCAACCGAAACCTTATGCCCTTCCTTCCCTTGCCTGTTTTCCTCGCCGTCCTGTTCCTCTTGCTTTGGTGTCAATTCTGCGGTGATTTTGCGGTCGAGGGCGGCGAGGTCGGATTTGAGTTGCTTCAACTCGTCCTCTTTGCCCCACTGCTTGGCTACGATGGATTCGAGTTGGGGTACGTCGGCTTTGAGTTTGGCAGTGCGTTCCTCGTACTGAGCGATGATACCGGGTATCTTCTCCAGAGCGTTGACGAAGTTCATACAGGCGGCATGGGTGTCCGACATTGCGATGAAGCCGTTGTTGTACTTATATTTGTAGTTGCCCTCGACTACAAATCGGTTCTGTACGGATTCCTTGCCGTCAACAACTGTGCGCTCCGAGATAATGCTGATGGGAAAGCCATAGATTTCTCCGATGCGCTTGTACTGACCGTGAGTGTCAGTTTTCAGAGCCAGACCTTGCAGATGGATACCCATGTTCTGCTCGTCACGGAGGTTGCAGGTGTCGATAGTGAGATTGTTGACGGGGTTGCCGTCCTTGTCTCGTCTAACTACCGATTGATACCGGGCAGCATCCCCCTTCATACGACTGATTGCCGCCTCGTTGTTGGCAATGTCGTGGCTTATGGTCTGAAGCCTGAACTTGGAATCGGAAATGCCCTTGTTGTGGGCTTTGCGCTCAGACTCCAGTGCCGCGATGCGTTTTTCAAGTTTAGCCTTTTCGAGAAGGTCAGTGTTGCCACTGAGGATAGCCATGTACTCCGAGAAGTTCATACCGTTTTTCTCATCCATTGCACCCTCGTCGATGGTACGCGCTCCGAGTGCGCCGGATTTGAGCTGGTCGATGAATGTCGCCTTACAGTGAAGAAGATTGAACTTGTAGGAGTCCAGAGATTTCTCCACCGCATAGATGATAACATCAACCTTATTATCAGCATATAACTTGGCGATCTCGTTTCCGGCTCGTATGGCTCTGCCATCCCTCTGAGTTAAGTCAGAGGGACGCCACGGCGTATCCAAATGATGAATACAAACCGCTCTCTGTTGGGCATTTACGCCTGTTCCGAGCATTGAAGTCGAGCCAAACAATACTCTCACATCGCCGCTGTTCATAGCCTCGATGACCGCTTTCCTTGACCTCTCTGTCTTACACTCCTGAATGAAGCGTATTTCATGAGCCGGAATACCATAATCTTCTATCAGTTTTCGTTTGATTTCGGAATAGACATTCCACTCGCCGGGCTTATAAGTTCCCAAATCGCTGAAAACAAACTGTGTACCACGTTGAGCATCGTATTTTTTGTAATACTCAGCAATCATCTTGGCACAGTACGAGGCCTTGTTGTTCGGGTCATCCTCATAACTGGGGTCTATCATACGCATATCAAGAGCCATCTTGCGGGCATAGTCAGTGGCGATGAGCATCTTTGCCTTTTCCTCCGTTTCAGACAGTGGCGCTCTGCCGAGTATAGTGGCGTCGCCACTCTCGGCAAACTTCATCAGTTTCTCAATAAAGGCTTCCTGCTGCGTTGTAGGCGGGATATTGTGAAGAATCTCGTTCTTCATAGGTCTATCCACTCCCACATCTTCAGCAGTGCGGTAGTCGGTGATTTCATTGTAGAAAGCAGCCAGCTCCGGTACCTTGATGAAGTAGCGGAAACGCTCCTTTGCCACTATATGATTTGTGACATTGAACTCGAAGTCGGTGGTCTTCTTGGCGAAGATTGCCGCCCATGCGTCGAAGCATCGAATCTCCTGTCTTTCAAGCTCATTCGGGCGGAGATACTTGAATAACAGGTACAACTCTGTAAGCGAGTTGCTGATTGTAGTACCCGACAGGAATGTCGCTCCCAAATCCTTACCTGTTCTCTCTTGAATGGTACGGATTGCGTAGAGAAGATTCAGCGCACGTTGTGAGCCTTCCGAGTTGCCCAACCCCGCCACTCTATCATGGCGGGTATTGAACATAAGGTTCTTGAACTGATGCGATTCGTCAACAAAAATGTGGTCGATACCCATCTGCTTGAAGTCAACGACAGCGTCTCTGTTTTGGTCCATCTGGTACTGAATGGTCGCAATCTTGGCGGTCAGGTTTTCCTTACGCTTGATTAGACCTTTCAACATACCACGACTTACGTCGTGACCCTGCTGTTTCAGCACTTCGAGGTTTTCTTCAACCGTATCAAGTTCAGCCTGAAGAATTTGCTGCTGCATCTCCGGCGACTGCGGTATCTTGCCGAACTGGTCGTGCGACATTATTACACAGTCATAGTCGTTGTTCTTGATCTGGTTGAAGAACGCCACGCGGTTGTCAGCCTTGAAACTCTTTTCATCGGCGAACAAGATACGGGCATTGGGATAGGCAGACTGATAAGTCATGGCAATCTCGGCTACATTGGCTTTAAGACCGATAATCATCGGTTTGTGTGCCAGTCCGAGACGCTTCATTTCATGTGCTGCTATGCACATTATCAGTGTCTTGCCGGTACCACAGGCTAAGCACGTAGCGCCTTGCCGTCTTTTCAGACGGCAGGTTTCCACATACTCGCCACCGAACCGTACGTACACGTCTCCATGTATACGGCTCTCCATGTTCATTCTCAGTCTATTAGTGTGCATGAATTTTGCGATAACAACATTCACATACTGCCATTGTTTTCCTTTTTCGGGCAATCATGAGTTTTTCCCATGGTTGTTTGCCCTCCAAATCCTTGAGCTTACGGACATGTACCATTTTAAGGTTTTCTTCCGCTCCGCAGTATTCACACTTACCTGCCTTCAACCTTGCCATTAGGCTTGTAGGTTGCATGGCACGGTAGCTGGACTCGATGTGCGCATCATCGATGCGTGCATCTTTCTTTCGCTTAAACCCGTCATGATAGAATTCGCGTGTATGCACTTTGCCCTTGCTGTCTTCGTACTCCACTCTGAAGATTTTATCCCTCGTATATTTGCGGATAATCTTTCTTAGTGTGGAATTGTACTTGGACGACAGAGTCTTACACATGCTTTCTTTCATGATTCCATGAAACTTGCCGAGGATATTGACATTATTGGCAATACAGTAATAATTGTAAAGTCCTCTGATTTCAGAATTGTATCTGTTCAGAATTTCCAAATCATCATTACTGCGTAGATAGGGGCGTGAGGTGGATTCCCATACTTCCTTGCCGTTTTTGACTGTTATCTGCATTGCCCCGTATTCAAGAAGTTTCTTTCTCATAACTTCCATAGGCATTCTGACAACTGTCTTATGGTCAAGTGAGCGTTTGGGAAGACCCTTTGCACCTTTAGCCGTGCTTGTCTTCTCCGTGTTACGGATAGTGACCTCATAGCCAAGGAACTTTGCTACGTCATGCCCGTTAGTTATCAGTGTCTTCTCATCCGAGAGTTGCAGTTTCAACTGTTCAAGCAGGAAGATTTTTATATCCTCCTTAATCCTTACGCAGTCTTCCTTGCTTCCAATGACACTGATAAGAAAGTCATCAGCATAGCGTACATACCTCATGCGTCTGAAATCCTCATCCATATCAAGGGTGGCAGGCAGTTTTTGCATTTCCCTATGGTAGAATTTTATTTCCTCCATGAGCGTACGCCTTTTCTGCTCATCCTTTTCGGCTTTAAGTTTCCTTACTCGTTTGTCCTTGCGGCTCGCTATCCTTTTGTATTCAGGATTGCGTTTCCGCGCCTTGCCCTTGTTGAACTTCGAGATATATTCCACCATATACTTATCCAGCTTATCAAGGTAGATATTCGCCAGTATAGGACTGATGATACCTCCTTGGGGAGTACCATTGTAAGTATGGTGAAATGTCCATTGTTCCAAATATCCTGCTTTCAAGAACTTACGAATAAGACGGAGGAAACGCTCGTCCGAGATGCGCTCCGAAAGAATCCCTATCATAATATCATGGTCGATATTGTCAAAGAATCCTTTGATGTCGCCCTCTATGAACCATCTCGTACCGTCAAATCCTTCCATGATTGAAGCCATTGCCGTATGACAACTGCGATGCGGTCTGAACCCGTGGGAGCATTTTTCAAAACTGCCCTCGTAGATGGATTCAAGAATCATCTGCACGACTTTCTGAACGAGCTTGTCCTCAAAGGCAGGAATACCGAGAGGGCGTTGCTTGCCGTTCTTCTTGGGTATGTAAATTCTTTTGGCAGGGTGCGGTTGATAACTTTCATCCCGCAACTTGGCAATGATGGACTTTATGCGTTTGACGCTCATGCCACTGATGGTCTGACCGTCTGTGCCTTTCGTCATGTTGCCCGTTTTATGGGACATCATCTGATAGGCATCCGCATACAGATTCTCGTTGAACAACAATCGGTAAAGCCGTTCAAACTTGTAGTTTGGGTTTTGGCTGTGCCCAGCCAGACTGTTTAATACATTCTCAGAATTTCTCATAATGTCTCACACATCATTCGTTAAACATATTAAAATAATAAACACTGTCTTCCTTCGCCATGTACGAGGCTTTCCCTCGTTCGGACTACTACGAAGACTCTGTTACCTTGCCGAATATTCAGGGAACGATATTCCCATAGCCTACCTCTGTAGGCGTTTCGGTTTAGGTAATCCCCATTTAGACATATAGCAACATAGCATGATAGATTGTCGGATGCGACGTTCGCCCTTTTCCGCTTATCGCGGCTGACCTGCAATCGGTTTTCGGCTCTCATGCCCGAAGTCGGTAGGCAGAAGTATTGCAGAACGACCGTATTAACTATCTTCGGTCGATGCTTACCATTTAGCGTCTCGGACTGTCGTTCAAACAGTGTAGTCTTCATCCTCATATCTATCGTTTCATTTAGACATTCAGTAGCAGCACGATAGTTAGCTGACTTATGCCGTTTCCAACATGCGACACTCCCCACCGCCTTTCGGCTGAGTGGATAAGTTGGCTAATGACCGGCGTTGAAAATCCTTGCCGGGTAGGTTGCTAATCCTACATTTACTATATGCCCTTATGGGCGCAGCACCTCATGGTCGCACACGCCACCGCCATTCTGTTTCAGCATCCATATACAGTCCATCTGTGACTGATAAATGGAGCGGATTCCATAGCGGTCTCCGAGGAGTTTCATGTTCAAATCCGGGAACGTCTGGTGTGACCCGTCATATTGCGGACGGACGAAACAGTTGAACTTGTCATTGTAGAGGTCAACGAGTTTCTCCTTGAACTCAGGCGACTGGGCTTCGAGCCAGTCGGCAAAACCGTTGCGGATTTCGTCGATTTTGGTATTGGCAAGCTGAATCGCCTCGTTGTCCGGCACCTTGATGTCGTGTCCGTCTTCATCTTTGCCCGCCGACTTCTTGATGTCGGGGACAGTGTTGTGAAGTGCGTGTTTCAGCAGGTTCATACCGTCGTAGGTACGGTAATAACCTCTGACGCAGAACTCTTCCCAGATGGTCATATTCTTGCGGCTCGCCTCTGCCGAGTATTCATCCATTGAGGAAGAATATGCAATCTTTACATCAGTGTGGAACAGATACGACATATATGCCGAATAGATACCCGTGGGAATCCATCGTTCACCGAAGTTGAAATCAAGCTCATCGAACTCGATACGGCGGGGCCGGGCTTCCTCCAATGCTTTGAGGGAGTCTTTCGACATGGCGATGAACGGTTCAACGCCGTCATAGCCGGGGAAATTCTTGATACGTTCTTCCTCCCGGTCAATCCATGCCCTAACGTCATTGGCTTTAGCCACGACATTTCCGGCGATGAATCGGTCTTTAATCTCGTAGTTTTCGACTAATGGATTATAATAGATGTGTCCTTCGAGGTTATCCACCAAAGAATCCTTATCCATATCCACCAGCCCCGACATATATTCGAGATTGACCTCACCGTATTTGTTGAGCGATGCGGATAACGCCTCCATCGGAGTATCTACTGAAGTAACTTCGTCAATGGCGAATGACACAGGATGATCGAAGATGTCAGCCTTGACAAACCTGCCATTCTCGCCGCGTTCCAGAGCCAGTGCGTCACGCCCATTGGCGTCCATGAGAATGAATTTCACATTCTGTTTCTCGTTGAGATAGCCGTACTTCTCCACAAACTCATCATAATACTGATTAAGGTGTTCGCGCAGTTCAGCCGAAGCCTCATGCGTTTCAGCCTCATAGTTGTAGAGTTGCTGGTATGTTTCCGACATTGTGACATAGAGCAAAGCGCGTTTCGCCTGTTCCGGCTTCAACTCCAACGGATTGAATGTCGCGCTGTTCTTGCGGACTTCCGAGAGGAAGCCCACAAGAACATCTTGTACCACCATACTGCCGTTGTGGTGGAAGAACTGAATGTCCTCCGAGAAAGGACGGGGCGACATATCAACCTCGACTGTCTCTGCCTTAATGGTGGAGCGTTGACCGGGAACAAAATCGCCTTCGGTGCGCTGAATGGTTGTACCACCTTCTTGGATAGTTTCGCCACTGGCAGCGGCTTGTTTGGCGGCTTCCTCCGCCTCACGCTCCAGACGCATTTCCTCCAACTGACGGTGGGCAATAGACATCATTGTCTCATAGAAACCATTGATGGGCGGATTATCCTCCCAGTTCAGAGAACCATAAAATTCCAGCTCCTTTTCATTGAGCGGACGGAACTTTTTTACGGGAATGTCCTTGACCTCAACACTTGGCTTCGGCCTTGGAGCATCCTCCGTAGGTTTAGGCTGACGGCGAGGCTTTCCGATTGGTTCCAACTCTCCAAAAAGATTGTAGGCATACAGGCGAGGGTCAGGATTATCGGTATAATCAGGACTGCCGTCGGTCTCTATCTCCTTGGCTGGTTCAGCCTTTGGTGGCTCTACGGGAGCGGGGGCAGATTTTGGCTCCGGTTTAGGCTCAGGCTTTGGCTCTACCTTTGGAAGCTGATTTGGGGTAACCGTTTCTACCACCTTCTGCTTCGGTGTCTTTTTCAGCTTAGGGTCTTCCAATTGCTCACATATTGCCACACGTTTACCGGCCCGCACAAGTTTGGGCAGATAAGTGTCGAGGGCATGATGCGGGAAACCAGCCAATTCTATTCGGCTGTCAATACCGGTCTGGCGACGGGTCAGGGTTATACCTAAAATCTCCGAGGCTGTGACAGCATCCTTGCCGAAAATCTCATAGAAGTCACCAACCCTGAAAAGCAACACAGCATCGGGATGTTTCTTTTTCATCTCCTGATACTGCTGCATCAGAGGCGTATTGGTAAGGCTTGACTTCTTTTCCACCTTCGCCTCCTGCCTGGGTGTAGGCGTAGGAGTTGGTGTAACCGGGTCTGGCGTAGGAGGTTTGATACCGTTGGAATTATACAATTCCAGATTCAGACGCATGTGTAGCGACTCGTCGAGTGCCTTGCGCAAATCCCCGGCAATGCCGTCGATACCTCCGTCATGGTGGTACACGATAGCCGGTTTGCCATACTGGTCAGTGCCAACCTTAGCATCAGTGCAGATAACATTTTGCGGAAACGCTTGAAAGAATTTATTGCCCGGCACCTTCGTACCCCGGTCAACAACTGACTGAATGAAAAATTCTTCATCAGCCGATAATGACTTCTTTCCAGTGTGCTTCTGCATGATGATAAGGTCTGAGCCTACATCAGTTCCGGCATTGTCGCTGAAAGTATTGTTGGATAAACGTAGAGCCGCCACAAGGTCAGCCTGTTTAACCAACTCCATTCTTATAAAGGGCGAAGCGGCATTCATCACACCCTGCGATGTAATAAAGGCAATCAGACCTCCCTCTCTCACTTGGTCAAGACCTTTGAGAAAGAAGTAGTTATGCAACGACTTTGCCGCCTGACGGTAGCCAATCTCCTTGCTTACGGCATACGCCGGGTCTGCAACCGCGAAGTCGCCAAAAGGAACATTCGAGGCGGCGACATCGAAGTAACCATTGAAGTCGCGCTCAATCTTCTCGAACCCCTCTATGCGAGTCAGTATAGATGGGTGTAATGCCGACAGAATTTTGCCTGTCAGCAAATCCTTTTCGTATGCCATTACCTCGGCACCGGGGTATCTGTCATTGCGCAGAAAAGAGTCAATGAAAGCACCCTGACCGGCAGAGGGCTCAAGAAAACTTTTTATCTCGACTCCCTGATATTTCAGTGCATCGGAGATCGCATCCACAATACGGCTGTCAGTATAGAAAGCGGTCAGCGTTGACGCCTTCAACGACTCCATATATCGGTTAAACTCCTTGTCGTCACGCGAATAGTCGTGAATCAGACGACGCAACTCAACCGTAGGCGCAAACAGTTCAATATCCGACTTGCTCCATTTGGCGGCATCCACTAACTCGTTGGCATCGTTGAGAATACACTTCAACCCGCCGAATCCGGCATACTTGCGCAGCACTTCCCGCTCTTCGGGAGTCTGCGCTGTGCGTCCGGCAACACCAAGGCTCAGGACAAGCCTGATAGCCTCAATGTTGTCGCGCATGGTCTGTAATCGGTTAAAGGCCATATTCCTCGAAATATTCGGTAATCCGACCGGAGATTACCAGTTTGAAAATCACACCTTCGTTGGTGTTGAGATATTCCTCGCTCAATTCCACATCCTTGAACTCCGACTGCAATTCTTCCAGCAGTGTATAAGTCCAGAACTCAATGGAGCGTTCATCGAGAGAAATATGGTCTGAAAATTCGTCTGCAAGTATGCCGCTTACAAAATCGTACGGCGAAATCTCAAAGCCATCAAGCAGACTGGCAATGGCTTTCTCAGAGGATACATAGACTTCATCCCCGGCCAGCCTTGATTCCACATAAGTGTCAGTCGCAGCTTCGGCGCGTGCGGCAATAAGCAGGGCATCATCGGCTTCGGGGAAATGATGCACCGTCAGGTAACGGCGCAGATACAGATTATAATAGTCGAGGTCGTAGCCTCGGCCATCATTCTTTCTTTTCATAAAAAGGTTGGGGGAAATTATAGGGCGTGAATCCTTTCACACTGCAAAGAAAACCATAATGAAGGAGGCATTCATCATTTCCGGGGACTATGGTACTCGGTAGCCTCGCAATGCCTCAATGTGACACGACAAGCGACATTTTACATTCAATCCCTGTTCCGACATACTTTTGAAGTACATAAATCGCCTGTCTTTCAAATAATTATAAAAGGTTAGTACCCCAAAATTTGCACTTTAACAATTTTATAGCACTGATTATCAATGAGGTAAAATTTACAAGAGGGTTACTTTGGGGTACTCTCCCGGCGGGGGGATACGGTCTCGCTAATTTTGCATCGTAATCGAAAACGAAACGCAAAATGAAGAAAACGGAAATTGACTATAACGACGTGGGAACCTTCCCGAAATTCGCCAAGGCCGCGATAAGAATCATGCTTGAGATGCTCAAGTGCATGATGAAGAAGAAAGAGCCTCCGGTGCTCTCAATCAACGGCCGCATGATTTATCTCACCGAGCACGTGATGAAGCTATTCGGCTTCAGTGTGAGAAAAATCCGACAACTAAGGGCTGACGATGAAATCGAGTATATGATCAGCAAGGACGGCTCAGTGGTATTCCACTACGAGCATCAGGTGCAGGAATATATCGACCGCACATTTGTCAGTTCCCGCAGTCCGGAAGGAATGGAGCGAAGGAAGCTCCGCAATGAAAGATTCAATAACCTCGGCACCGGCTAAGGTGCCATAAAATCCCCCTATATAAGTTTATGGAAAATATCCAGGAACAGGAAGTGCTGATTGCCCGTAATAACGAGACGGGACAGGTAGGCGCAGTCATCGGTCAGAATCCCGACGGCACCCCGAAGATGGCAGACGCCAAGACTGCCAAGTTGAGCGACCTCGTTAAGTTCAACAAAAACCAGAACCCCATCGAGGCGTTCATATCCAATTTCATCCGTCAGGCGCAGAATCCATCGCTTTTCGGTTTCTTCAAGCTCCCTGCCGACCGCTATGACGCTATCGCTCCGGCAATGGCCGACCTAATCCAAGACCCCGCGTCAAACGGCGAGATGCTCAAGCCTTACGAGGTGGATGTTAAGTCAGTGGCTCAGTCTCAGGAGCAGACCACGGTACAGGGACAGACCCCGACGGAAGTACAGCAGGAACCGGAAACAGAGCCTAAGCCCGAACAGGAAAGTGTGCAGACCAGTCAGGAAGTGACAACCACCGCAGCCAAGGCGACACCCGTTGACCCCAACAGGATTGACTGGGCCACCATCGAACAGCAGTGGGGCGTTAAGCGGGAGACTCTCGAACAGTCCGGCGCACTCCAGTCGATGCTCTACAACCACAAGTCGCCCCAGCTCTTTACCGTCACCCCGCAGTTCGGCGATGAAAAATTCACTCTCGATGCCCGCCTCTCCTTCAAGGAGCAGCCCGATGGAAGTTTCACCCTTGCGCCACACTTCATCAAGAACGAGCCAACGCTTGACGTCCCCTTCCGTGGATATGAGTTTTCGAAGGAGGACAAGGAGCAGCTTCTCAGAACCGGCAATCTCGGCAAAGTTGTGGAACTTGCCGACCCCATGACAGGGGAGATGAAGAAATGTCTGGTCAGCGTTGACCGTCTTACCAACGAAATCGAGGCCATGCCTGTGGATAAAATCTTTATAAAGAACCACATCGGCAAAACCGAGCTTTCGATGAAAGAGATAGGTATCCTGAAAGACGGCGGCGTGGTACATGGTAAGGAAATCGAACTGAACAACGGCCGCAAGTTTACCAGCGACCTCCAGTATAATGCCGACAAGCGTGATGTCGAGTTCGTCCGCACGCAGTCGCTCAAACAGGAGCAGTCCGGAGAGACACAACAACGTAATACATGGGTTGATTCTGATGGCAACCCCAAACGTATTACCAAGTGGGGTTCTACACATTTCACAGAACAGCAGATTGCCGACTATATGGCTGGTAAAAAAATCGAGATGGTAAATGTCACTGACAAGCAGGGTCAGCCCTGCACGGTATTTCTACAGTTCAACAAGGAGAAACAGCGTCCGGTCACTGAATATCACTATGCCGACAACAAGAATGTTGTCGGTGTGGCCGAGGAGAGCAAGACCCAGTATGCCGTGAACAATCAGGGGAAGACCAACGAGGCTACGAAAAACATCACAGACCCGCTCCAGAAGGGTCAGACGGCTCCCAAGAACGAACAGCAGCAGGCGCAACAGCGTAAGCCGAAGGGACCGAAAGTATAATCACCGACTGACATAATACCTGCCATTCTCTAATGGCTGTCCTCTTCACCGACATGGGGAGGCAGACCCTCCCCATGTCTTTTCTAAACCTCTTTCAATAATTCAAACAAGTAATAATCAATAAAATAAATAATATTATGAATCTCGTAATCGCACACTCCGCTCAAATCGCCTTCGCTGTATCCCGTGCCCTCAACTGCACCGACCGTACCGAAAACGGCGATTACACCAACGACACCGGCAGCATCGTCATCACCTCAGTGGCCCCGGACTTCATCAGCCCGGCTCCGTTTCAGTATTACGCCGGCGGCAGCGACTTCATCAAGACGCTCCCTTTTATCCCCAAGAGATACCTGTACGGTATCCGTGCTGACAATGTGGGCGGTAAATTCAAGGTCAGCGACGAGGACAAAAGCACGGTCGTCAGGCTTCAGGCTCTTGTCGAGCAGGCTGCAGAGGTCATCTTCGCCTCAAACAACGGAAGTGAGGCTCAGGCTCTATTCGCTATTCTATGTCAGGCAGCAAAAGCCGGACGCCGTACCAGCCGCATGTGGCTGACCACACTGAGCAACCGGGCGATAACCTATGCCTACCGTAACCGCGAGTCAGGCCGCAACATCACACGTATAGCCCGCTCCGGTTTCGTTCACCACGGAATGAACTTTCTGTTCCGTGCCAATGTGGAACAGGCTTTCGCCCAGATGTATGGCAAGCAGTCGTTCCCGATGGAGCGTATGGACATCGCCGCGCTCTGGCTCCTTTGCAACAGCTACGACAACATGAAAGTCAAGCTCCCAAAGAAGACCCGCTATGGCGTCGGCATCACCGGAATTTGGAATGGGAAATCTGTCCAGTTGGCACCGGCTGAACTCTGGACAAAGAAATCAGAGGCTCAGAGCTTGTATGACAAGTTCATGAAACTTAATGGCAAAACTGTCATGGCTGAGGTCGTGGAGGTCAACCCGAAGGTGGAGTGGCGACACGAGTTGCTCAACATGGCTACCCTTCAGGAGGTGGCTATCGAGGAACTTGGCTTCCTGCCCGCCCGTACAATGGCGGCCGCAGACCTTCTTTTCGAGAAAGGGCTTATATCTTCACCCCGCACATCGGTCTCCTCGCTGCCGCATCATCTGAAACGTCACATTGAACGTCGCTTCCCGGAGGCAAAGGCGTTCCCGTTCTGCCCCGAAGAGCAGATACCTTACTGCCACGGAATCATCACTACCGAGCGTACACCTCTTTTTCTCAGCGACGACGAGCAGCGTGTGTATGAACTCATCAACATCCGTACAGAAATGGCTTTTGACTCAGCAAGATGTATAGAGGTGGGAATCGCGGCAAATATCGAAGGTGTCGATTTCTTTGGCACAGCCGAACTGCCCGATGATGCGGAATGTGTAACGGGTAATATAGAATTTACAATCTCAGGTGTGAGCATCTACTCGTTCTCGGATCACTCACCCGAAACCCTGACCGCCGCAACATTTTTGCACGACCTCAATGAACTGGTCAACACAGGTGGTGATACACCCTCGCTTCTTCCCGTGAGCAGCTACCGCGACTGCGGAGCCTGCCTCCAACGTCTCATCGACAACGGATTCGTAAAGTATCTTCTTGGCGACATCGAGCCGACAGAGAAGGCGCGTGTACTCCTTTCGCACGCCGGCCACCTCGAACTTGCCGACATCGGCAAGTTCATCAGCCAGATTGACGAGGTTGACGCGCTCGCGGAGAACCGCAAGCCCACAAAGCCTGTAATGAGGGAGTATGAGAACTGGATCCATCCCCTTATTCTCTCGCTCATCACTGACAAGAAGTCCTTTGCCAGCAAGGTTTCGGGCTACACCTGCCCGAAATGCGGCAACCACGGGCTGACCGTGTTCCCGGCTACAATAGCCTGTGAGTGTTGCGGATTCTCAATCCCGCGCCACATCCACGGTTACGACTTGACAGACAAGGATATCGAGCAGCTTGTACGATATAAGTACACATCGCCCATCTACGGCTTCATCGACCGCAGAGGCCGCAAGTTCTGCGAATCGCTGGTAATCGACAATCGTTTCGGCGTGACATTCTCCGCCAAAGCCGCCAAGATATATTCATAAACAGTATCGCCTATGCAGACAATCGAAATAGACAAGGAGGTATTTGAGGACATGGTGAAGTCCATGCAGTTACTTCACACAATGGTGAGCCGCATGTGGAAACTGCTTCATCCTCCTGCCGGTTCCGGAAGATGGCTCACATCATACGCGGCAGCAAATGCCATGTGTATCACAGTCCGGCAACTTCAGACACTGAAATCAAGCGGAAAGATAGGCTTCTTTCAAGAGCTGGGAGGAAACTGCCTGTTCAGCGAAGCTGAGATAGGGCGTTATCTTGACGACAACCGGATGGAGGCCGGAGGATGCCAATGACAGATGATATTATCACCAAACGCCATCCCAGCGTGATGACATTCTATGCTCAGGCAAGGGAGCTGGCGGAAATGTTTGAGGCAATCGCTCCGAATATCCGTCCGCCATTGGCAGGAAGGTTCTTCATCGAGGACCGCGAATTGTCAAGACGACTGTCACTACACCGCCGGACACTTCAGAACTTCCGCAACGCAAACATAATTCCCTACTATAAAATAGGTGGCAAGACCATCTATGATGAAGCCGAGATAGAAGAATGGCTCAACGCCAACTTCCACGCCAGATACTGATGTGATTGTGCTATACATATAAACTGGACTGAAAAGGGCGACAACCGAGTGCCATGCTCGATTGTCGCCCTTCATTCTGTCATTCCTCAAAGAGGATTTTTTCTCGGACGTCCACGTTTTTTCGGTGGTTCTCTAACAAAGTCCGTCGGTTTTTCTTTGAGGGGAGTAACCGCATCCTCCATCTTGTCAAACTTGGAGCGCATCTTCTGCATATCCTCCGAGATTGCTTCATCCACCATCTTTGCGTAGATCTGAGTCGTCTGAATGTCTGAATGCCCAAGCATTTTCGATATTGACTCGATAGGCACGTGATTTCTGAGTGATACCGTGGCGAAAGTATGGCGGGCGATGTGCGTTGTAAGGTGTTTTTTCACCTTTGCGAGAGTCGCTATTTCCAGCAGGTACGCGTTCATTCGCTGATTGGAGATTACCGGGAGCATGATGCCTTTTGAAACCACCATCGGGTGGTCTTTGTATTTTTCCAGAATCTTGGCCGGAATACCCAGTAGTGGGATAGAACTAATTTCTCCCGTTTTCTGGCGAGGCTTCTTTATCCAGCGTTCTCCGTTCTCGTCTTCGACAATCTGCGCTTTGGAAAGCGTCGATACATCAACAAACGCCAATCCTGTGAAGCAGCAGAAGATGAAGGTGTCACGAACCTTTTCGAGACTGGGGAGGTCTGTCAGGTTGAGCGACATGATACGCTTCAACTCATCTTCGTTGAGAGCCTCGCGCTTAGCCTGAGTCCGGGTATATCGCTTGTTGATGAAAGGATCCTCGTCCATCCACTTGTTGGCAAGAGCTATGCGGGTCACCTTCTTTAGATAGCGGATATATTTCACGGCGGCGTTATTGCCGTTCTCCTTGGTCACGCGGAGGAAGTGCTCGAAATCATCAATCATTCCGCTTGTGAGTTTTTTGATAGGTATATCCGGAGAACCCTCACGCTTGCTTAGGAACTCCGAAAGATATTTGCCGCAACGCTCCCAGCGTAGGAAGGTACATAAGCAGATGTCGCCCATTTCAAGTTTCTCCTTGTATTGGGCTACGACACCGTTGAATGTCTCGACAAGCAACCTTGGCCCGGCAATGTTGCCGAGATAGTGATTTTTGAGAATGACAGGGTTGATTACTTCCTCATCCTTCACGAGCTGGGCATGAATCTCACTGATTCGCGCACGTATTGATTCGAGATACTTGTTCAGTTCGATGTCTCGTTTGGAACGACCTTTGGACATGCCTTTGGCAGTATTCCAGTTTTCAGGATCAACATTTCTGTTGATGTTGAACTCCGCACGTTGTCCTGAGACAGTTATTCGTGCGTAGATTGGTGCCTCACCTGTTCTGGTGGAGCGAGCCGACCTCATCATGAAGGACAGCGTGTAATAATTTGGCTGATACATAAGAGTCAATTTTAATTTGACACAAAATTAATTATCACGTGTCATGCTCTTATGGCGCAGAAAATTGAATATCAGAGAAATATTATCATTTCAGGTGTAAGAATCGGGAACAAAGTCCTAAAATCACCTCAAATCTACTCCTATATCCGATTCCTCACTTTTAAGGTTTCCTGCTCTCAACATTATTTAACTGTTGGCATCCAGCTACTTTAACATAAAGAGTGGGGTCCTGATTTTTATGTAGAAAAACGATGAAATTGAGCCCTAAAATCGAGTTGGATTTCTGCTATCATCGTATTATCAGAGAGTTACGGCGATTCTGGTGAACAAAACGGCATCAATTCTGACTGTTCCCGAATTATACTCCGCAGACTTCAATATTTTGCCGATTTTCGATGGAAAAGGGCAAAAGAAAAATCGCTGAAATGTCTGATTTTCAGCGATTTTCTTAATTTGGTAATTTTTACTTGTGGTCCCACTTGGGCTTGAACCAAGGACTCCCTGATTATGAGTCAGGTGCTCTGACCAACTGAGCTATAGGACCCTTTTGCGAGTGCAAAATTATATCTTTTTTTTCTTTTATCCAAATTATTTTTTGTTTTTCTCTCTTTTTAATGTTAATTTTGTTGTAATTCTTTCTTCCGAAAGCCGTCAGGCAACGGGATGACTGGATTTATAGTCTTGTTTTTCAATAATTTCATTCCATGCGCGACACTCTTAGAAAATTGCGCGAAATTTTGCGCCCACTTTATGGCAATGGCGAGACTGAAGCCATAATCCGTATAATGTTCCATTATCTCAAGGGGTGGAACACGGTTGACATCATCATGCATGAGGATGCCTCTCTCTCCCCTTTCATAAAATCGGAAATAGATGCGATTCTAAAAAGACTCGTCAAGCATGAACCGATACAGTATATCACCGGTGAGGCCCGTTTTCACGGCATGGAAATGAAAGTGACGCCCGACGTGCTGATACCTCGTCCGGAAACCGATGAACTGGTCGACATAATAGTATCCGATGCCGGAGAGACCGAGGATCTGCGTGTGCTTGATATCGGCACCGGCTCAGGCTGTATCGCCATAGCACTCGCCCGCTCCCTCCGTTTTCCTACCGTCACAGCTGTCGATATCTCCGACGCCGCCCTTGCCGTGGCTCGTGAAAATGCATCAAATCTGAAAGCCAACGTCAGTTTCATAAAGGAGGATATCTTGACAGTCTCCCCCGAAGGGATCTTCGACATCATAGTGAGCAATCCTCCCTATATCGATGAGAGCGAGAAATCAGGCATGGAGCCAAACGTGCTTGACTATGAGCCTAAGATTGCCCTGTTTGTTCCCGACGACAATCCTCTACTCTTCTACAAACGCATCGCGGAGATTGCTGTCAGGAAACTATCCCCGGCGGGAAAGCTATACTTTGAGATCAATCCGCGTCATGCCGATGAACTGAGCCGCTATCTCACCGACTGCGGATTTGACGATGTGCAGGTCATACGCGACTCTTTCGGTAAACTTCGTTTTATCAAGGCCACCAACAACGCAAATCTATGATGAACGAGAGACAACCCATCACCCTTGAAGCTGCACGCATCCGCATGGCGGATATATGTGCGCGTTCCGAACAATGTGAGGCCGACATCAAGCAGAAGCTATATAAGTTAGGGCTGACTTCCTCACAGACTGCCGAAACGATCAACTTCCTTAAAGAGAACAAATTCATCGACAATAAAAGGTTCGCACGAAGTTTCTCACGCGACAAATGCCGTTTCTCGTCGTGGGGCAAATATAAGATCCAGACAGCCCTTGCCGCCAAACGCCTGCGTCCGGATGAAATTGCCGAAGGACTGAGTGCAATTGATGAGAACGACTATCATGCCGCCCTAATGCGTACCGCCATTGCGAAAGCCCGCACCCTTGACCTCTTCGGGGAATCGGGACGCGACAACCGCATGCGCCTATACCGTCATATAATGGCACGCGGATTCGAGCCTTCGCTCGCATCGGAAGCCGTGAAAAACATACTGCGAGACCCTTCCCTAACCTCAAAATCATGAAACCGGAATAATGAAACATTGGCTCACCGATCTCCTCAACTTCGTATTTCCCGCGACATGCCACGTATGCGAAGGCAAGCTTGCGCCCCACGAGAGATTCGTATGCACGAAATGTCTTGCCGAACTGCCCCGCTCCGGCTACCACCGTCGCCCGCTGAACCCAATTGAGGAGCGTCTTGCCGGGAAATTCCCGTTTGAACGCGCCACCGGGCATTTCCTCTACAACCGCAACGCCCCGATCTCGACCATCATACAGGATATGAAATACCGACATTATCCCGGAATCGGACAGATGCTCGGAAGAATCGCCGCAGAAGAGTTATTCCCCTCCGGCTTTTTCAATGACATAGACGTGATCATACCCGTGCCCATGCACTTCATCAAGCAGGCTATACGCGGCTACAACCAGACCCACCACATCGCCAAGGGAATAAGTGACGCCACAGGAATACCGGTAAGCCTCGCGCTGAAGGCCATACGTCCGCACCGCACGCAGACCTCACTCTCTCATCAGCAACGCCTTTCCAACACATCCGATATATTCTCCGTGCCGGATCCGCAGGAATATGCAGGGAAGGGGATACTGCTCGTCGACGACGTATGCACCACGGGCTCCACACTCTGTTCCGCAGGGAAAGCGATCACCGGAAGCATCCCCTCCGCCCACGTGAGCGTGTTCACTCTCGGGGTAACATTCTGATGAAATCAGTGCGAATTAACACATTTTTACATTTCCACAATCATTTTTTCTTCCGTTTTGACGTTTTATGTTTGGATGTTTTTGTAGATAAGTGTAATTTTGCACTTTCGTGGAAAGGGCAATCACGCCTTTTCTCAAAATGCTACAGGTCTTTTAATTCAAATAATCGCCACTGTATTATGAAAAAAACGGAAAGAATTCTTGCCGAGAAACTCCTTCAGGTGAGTGCCATCAAACTACAGCCACAAAATCCGTTTGTGTGGGCTTCGGGATGGAACTCCCCTATCTATAATGATAATCGCCGCATACTCTCATATCCCGACATCAGGAATCTGATAAAGGTAGAGTTCGCGCGTGCCATTCTCGAGCATTTCCCCGACGTGGAAGCCATTGCGGGAGTTGCCACCGGCGCAATCGCCATCGGAGCCATCGTGGCAGACACATTGGGTCTTCCATACCTGTACGTCCGCGCCACCCCGAAAGACCACGGTCTTGAGAACCTTATCGAAGGGAATCTCATGCCCGGAAAGAAAATCGTGGTGATTGAAGATCTTGTATCCACGGGAGGCAGCTCGCTGAAGACCGTCGAGACCTTGCAGACCTACGGGAGCGAAGTGATTGGTATGACATGCCTTTTCAGCTATCAGTTCCCTATGGCGATCAAGCGTTTCCATGAGGCTGACATCACCCTCGTGCCTCTTTGCACGTATTCCGTAATGCTGGAAGTTGCCGAGGAAAAAAACTACATCAGTCCGGCTGAGACGGAAGCTCTCCGCGAATGGAGAGAAGACCCGGCAGATTGGGCTCCTGATTTCAAAGAATAACCCAAAAGCAATAAAAAAGATATGGCAACATATAACAGCGAAGAAATCTCGCTCATGGCTCCCGCCGGAGCCGTCTACTCCAAGCTATCGAATCTCGACAATCTCCGCAGCCTTCTTGAAAAAGTGCCCGCCGACAAGATTCCCGCCGACAAATTGGAGATGTTCAACAGCATCTCAGTCACGCCCGACTCTGTGACAGTCCCCGGCGGTCCGGTAGGCGCACTGACATTCCGTATGAAAGAGAAAGTCGAGCCTACGCTTATAAAGCTCGCGGGGGAAGGACTTCCTCCGGGAATCGCACTCTCCCTTTCGCTTCACATCACCCCCGAAGGTGAATCCACATCAAAGGCAAAGGTGACGATCGACATCTCCATACCCGCCATGCTCAAGCCCATGGTGAGCGGTCCGCTCCAGAAGATGGCAGACCAGTTCGGTCAGGTGCTTAGAGCAATCCCGTTCGCATGAGAATCGGGCGTTTGCTGACAATAAATGCCGTCGTAGCCATTCTCGCATCCATCACTGCCGGATGCCACAGCGTAGACGATGACCGCATACCATCCCTACCGGTAAACATCTCGCTGGCAGACCAAGGCACCTGGAACACCTACGGCGTGGCAGGATTCGGATCCTCCCGCAACTTCATCCTCTCCGGCAACGAGGGGCGTGAACCTTTAGGATTCCCATATACCCAGACTTCCGCCACCGGATTCGGTGGCGTGCTTCTGATAAGCGGAATGGATCCCTACACAATGACGGCAGACATGCCTCTCGCATACGACCTGGCATGCCCCGTGGAGATGAAACGCACGGTGAGGGTGTACGTCGAAGGGGATATGTATGAGGCAGTGTGTCCTGAATGTGGATCTCATTACGACGTGACAATGGGTGGCGGCACTCCATTGTCAGGACCGGCAGCCGCCGGCGACACAAAATACGGATTAAGACGCTACCGTTGCCTCCCTACAGCCAACGGTGGATACATTATAACTAACTGACAGGAGAACGTGCCGCATCAATGGCGGCACACTCCATTAAGTTGATTGAAGATGGACTTGATTGAAAGTCTTTTTTATATGATCTGGCGTGGCATCGCCATAGGAATCCTTATCTCAGCCCCAATGGGTCCGGTAGGGATATTATGCATACAGCGCACGCTCGACAAAGGACGACGCCCCGGATTCTACACCGGAGTGGGTGCTGCCATATCCGATCTTTTCTATTGCCTGCTGACAGGATTCGGTCTGTCGTTCATCCAGGAATTTCTCGAACACAACCAGAACGTCATACAGCTTGTCGGGAGTGCGGTGCTTATCGGATTCGGAATATACCTCTTTAAGAAGAACCCGGCATCATCTCTCAAACCCGCCGTAAGACCCGAACCGGTGTCACCGAAGAAGAATATACTCGGAGGATTCCTATTCACATTCTCCAATCCACTGATACTCTTCCTTATAATCGGTCTCTTCGCACGATTCAATTTCCCGGTACCCGAAGTGAAGTTCTACCACTACATAATAGGATTCCTGGCAATATTCACGGGTGCCGTCGCCTGGTGGTGGATGGTCACTTTCGCCATCGACAAAGTGAGGGCTCACTTCAACTTGCGGTCGATGTGGCTCATCAACCGGATAATAGGCACCATCATACTCCTATTCGCAATAGTAGGCATCGTGACCGGCATCACAAATCTCATATCATGATCTTATCCCTACGTCTACTGACCATAATCATCCTCATATTATCCGGACTGCAGGCACTCCCTATGAGTCCGTCACCATCCACTGTCGGCAAGAGCCTGAATTGGAACCGTGGGCGCGGATACAATCCCTTCCGTTATGCCACGCCCGACGGCATCACGATATGCAACCGGTCGGATTCCATTGTGTATGACTGCATACCCCTAAACCGACCCACCTCCGAGCTCTCCATAACCTTCCGCGCCTCCAACCGCGCCTTCCATCCCTCGAAAAAAGCCACCTACACCTCCACCGACAGACGCAAGCATACCGCAAAGAATCCCGCCTGGAGCTTCATGCTCATATCCACCGACAACGACACGCTTTCAATAACGGTGCGCGCCATCGAGCAATCCGACCAGATATCATCATCATCCGGACTATGCGTGGAGGCGGTGTTCTTCGATAAGGCGGTGAAGATCACCACCTGCCCTCCCTCCAAGAAATTCGACTGCTATACAGGCACCAATTTCTGGCATCTTTCAATAAAAAACAAGACAATCACCCTCTCCGGCGGCAATCGCGATGAGAACATGGTATTCGAATGCCCCTACAAAAGCAAAGACTGCTCCTCATTCGGATTCGCAGCCTATCCTGGAGCAGACATAACCCTGACCGACATATCATTCTTCGACCTCACCCCGCAATCATACGAGCCTCATCCCAATTGGAGCGACACTGCAATGATTGAGGAACGGATAAACGCCTCCGACGATCCGCTGGAAGGATACTGGATGGTATTCGACCGTACCCTTGACGAATCGTTGCTCAGGCTCGGCGGCGACTATCGACTGGCAATAGTGAAAGACAACGGAAGGTATCTTCTCATCTACCTCTCAGGAGCAAAGATCAATCCCACGTTCTGGAAGACCGGAATGGTAAAGGCCATACTGAATCCCGACCCATATCCCGACACGTACAGCGTCATGTGGTATGACTCCGAAGGGATGCCGCTCAATAAAGACATCAAGGCTCAACGTGGAGAGGGCGACACTCTCCTGTTGCAGTTCCCATACCAATCCTCAACCCTACGCCTGCGCAAACCGATAAGCAGCCGGTAATACTGAGTATACTAAAATAAAAATATCGGATTTCTTGATAATTTTGCCCATAATTACCATACACCACACCTTATAATCATCCACTTATGCCCCCCAAACCCTCAACTTAACATCTTTTAGCATTTAATAACATAAAAAATCATTGGAGATTATTTGTTTTAATATAAATTTGCAAAATTCTTTTTCTGATTAACTTTTAGTTATATCATGAAATTCTTTTTTACGATATATCTGTTATTTTGTTATCTTTTGATTAACGCAACACAAAGTTCCGATATGACTCTTATATCTGCAAGAACTATCGGAACAGACTCCTCTTGCGGACATACGGATAACACAGAAATCAATCGTGACACCATCTACACTCAGATCCATTTTCGGCAAGGATATTCACGTCTGGACACAAACTTCTCCGACAACAACATCCGGCTACGACATCTCACATCATTGCTCGACAGTATTGCCTCCGCCCCCACCGTAAGGCTAAAATCTGTGTCTATAAAAGGTTCCGCATCCCCCGAAGGTCCATCCGACCTCAACCGCCGGCTCTCCGAACGACGCGCACTCTCCGCCCGCGAATACATCCTCTCCCACACAAACCTCCCCGACTCAATCGTGACCATACTCCCATCCGACGTAGACTGGGAGATGCTTCACACACTCGTGACAGACACCGACATGCCATGGCGCGATGAGGTGCTCGACATTATATCACACACACCCATCTGGATATTCCAAGGGAAAAGAATCGTGGGCGGAAGGAAGAAACAGCTGCAGGACCTGAATGGAGGACGCGCCTGGGAATATATGTCGGAGCATCTATTTCCTACAATGCGCAACGCACACTACCGCATAATATATGAATGGGAGACTGTGGAACCCATCCCTTGCGAAAATATGCCGGAGGCAAACGCCGACTCACTGTCAATGGCTACACAATCATTTACCGACACAGTCGATTCTCCACTATCCCATGCTTCCGGCACGATGTATGCAACCGATATCACACCCTCTGCCAAGAGCAGACCTGACTTCACGATTCTACTAAAGACCAATCTGCTGTATGATGCCGCCCTCACCCCCAACATTGGGGTGGAGATCCCCATCGGCAAGCATCTGTCGGCTGAGGCGAACTGGATGTATGCACGCTGGAACAAGGCCTCAGTCCATAAATATTGGCGCATCTACGGAGGCGACCTGTCACTCTACACTCGTCTGGGTAGACTACATTCCTACAGCGACCGTTTCGCCGGACACTTCATCGGACTCTACGGACAGATGGCTGTCTACGATTTCCAGTTTGGAGAGCGCAAGGGCGTACTCTCCGACAAATGGAACTATGCTGTCGGCATCGTCTACAAATATTCTCTCCCCGTGGCACGCCGTCTCTACATAGAATGTTCTCTGGGAGTTGGCTATCTATGGGGCACATATAAGAAGCACCGTCCCATCGATGAATGCGATGTATGGCTCTCCACCCACCGTCTGCACTGGCTCGTGCCTACACGTGCCGGAATATCCCTGATATGGCTTATCGGCAAGCCCGCCTGCAATAAATACACGAAAGGAGGTGAGAGATGATACGACAGTCTAACCTCATATCGACATTCATTTGTCTCACAGCCATCTTCATACAAGGATGCTCACAGCGCGAGCTATGCTACGACCACACCCACGGAGCCATCGTAGACATAGAATTCGACTGGAGTCTTGAGCCGGATGCTCATCCCTCCACCATGGTGGTGTGGGCATTCCCCACAGGGGGAGGCACAGGCACGCGGGCGGAGTTCTCCGGTGTGAGAAGAGATGCTGTCACGTACCAGATGAAGGTACCCGCAGGCAACTACACAATGGTGTGCTACAACGGTGACACCGACTTCAACCGCGAGAGGGGCAACACCTTGACAACTACCGTCATTACTACCGATTATAACTCTTTACTCAGCCCCCTCAACCGTAGCGACGATGGTGCACCCCGCCCCCCACAGAGCGAGGACCAGCCGATCCACAATCCGGCAGATCATCTCTACGCCCACATCCACGACACACAACTGAACGTCGACGAGAAAACCGGTAAAGGACATGAGATTGTCCATTATACCGTGAGATTTACCCCGCAACGCGTGTCGGCAATATGGCATGTGCGCGTGGATATACAGAACTTCTCGTCCGACCTTCAGGCGAGTGCCGTGGTCACAGGTGTGGCTGAGCATTGGAGAATATCCACCGCGCTACCGGGAGGAAACGACACGACAGTGCCGTTCGGACTCACCACTAACGATGATGCCTCCCTTACCGCTACATTCGCCATATTCGGCGATGTCTCCCCTCATGACGTGAAACACTATCTGAGAATCTACACAACTTCCAAATACTACTACACCTACGACATCACCGACCAGGTGCATGACGCACCCGATCCCAAGAACGTCTATATTGTAGTGAGCGGCTTGAGACTCCCATCAGCCGACGGCACCGGAATGACCCCGGGAGTGAACGATTGGGACGACACGGAAGTGGTGGAGATTCCAATGAAATAATTATAACAACTCAATCAAATCAATTATAAATCACTTATTATTAACACAAAACTTTTAACCTTGACAGCTTTTGCCGGATTGATGGTCAGTTCGTGTGTAAGCGATGACGTGGTTACGGAGAACACTGACCCTAAAGGTGGAGCCATAACCTTCTCTGCATCCGTGGGACGCTCCACGCGTGCAACAGAAATCAAAATTGGCAATCTCGGTGATTTCGGCGTTTTCGCCCGTGGTGTAAATCCTTCCCAAGGAACTTTCCTTGACAATTTCGTCATAGGAGAGACTAATCCGGAAATTGCTAAACGTTATAATGCCAGAGAAGAGGCCTCTGACCGCTGGGATCTGAACACCAAGATCTACTGGCCATCAGACGTAAGCGATGTCCTGTTCTGGGGATTCACCTCTCGCATAAATACGGATGAGGAATATCCCGATATTTTTGGAGGGAATGGAAAACTTGGATTCAATAAAGACAACGGTCCGGAACTTAAAGGATTCTCACCCAAACGCTCCACACGTAAAAATGGCGACAATTATCTTAATTATCTGGATGGTAATATTCAGAGGGATTTGGTAGTGGCCTTTACCCACGTGCATGGTGCGACAAGTAATGTTAACCTCAATTTTGAACACGCCCTGTCTCAGATTAAAATATGGGCGAAAGGTGGCACAGGCAACAACAACCACCGTATTGTCAAGATAAAAGGGGCATGGATTGTAAACGCCAGTTCAATCGGCGACCTTTCAGCCAACTATAAGTTTAAAGATAACGAATCTACTGATGATTTCTCTTGCGGACATACGTGGGAACCAAAGACTGATTCCCACGTTGCATACGGATCATTTCATGAGACACCCATAACACTCACAACAGACCCCAAAAGTATTTTATCTGCAAACAATATAGGTAGCCTTATGCTGATCCCTCAGAAAGTCAAACCCTGGGAAGGGAAACAGCCGGGAATCACCTTTGAGAACGTAAACACCCAAAAGGCATACATCCTTCTTTATTGTCGCATAGAGGCATTTCATGGATCAAAAGAGACTGATGATTATCCAAATACCCCGACAGACAAAACAGATATGAATGCTTCCCACACTCATCAGCTATTTCCCCATACCGACAAATGGGATGAAAATGCATACGGCTATACCTGCGTGCCTATAGAAATCGACTGGCAACGTGGAAAAATATATAAATATGTGCTCGATATTTGCGGACCATCTACAGGTGGCGGTGTGTATCCTCCGAATCTTCCTGATTCCATACCACCGGGAATCACACCTCCCGATGGGAAAGTGCCAGGCGACCCGATTCTGGACGAACCCATCAAATTCCAAGTATCAGTCTCCGACTGGGATGACGAATGGAAAAATGGCAATGAAATCCCAATGTAATAACCATTTCACCAAACAACTACTATAAGAGCAATCGTTTATAGGAAATAAAGGTTCTTCGACCGGGCACACAAACCACTTGTATAAATATGGGTGTGCCCGGTCAATATCCATAGCATCTCCTCCCTCAACCATAGACCATAAACCATAAACAATACCCCCTATGCTCCCCCGACCGACACATAACTTGCTAAGACGACTGCGGATAGCACTATCCTGCGGCACATGCGTCGTGTCGTGTGCAATGATCTGTTCTTGCTCCAATCCGGAAGTCCCTGCGCTGACCAACAGGCAGACTCGGATAAACATAGATTGGAGCGGATTCAGCAAAGAAGTCCCCACTGGGATGACCGTGATGTGCAGGAATACGAAAACCGATGAAATCGTTCAGACTATATCCAACAACATACTTGCCGTCACTCCGACTCTACCCATAGGACAATACCACATCACCGTGTTTAACCTTTCGGAAAAGGAATTTGACAACATCAATTTCCAAGGATTGGGCACCACAGACTGCGCCGCTGTCGCGGCTGAAAAGGATGCTCCTCAATGGTATCCTCATCCTGCCGACGGCGACAAATATATTGCAAGAGAACCCGAATGGCTGGCTGCCGACATGACTCTGACAGAACCTGTCGAGAACATCCCCACAGGTTCAATGACCGAGCCGGACACCATCGGCACTCTCCATCCTAAGAATATAATCCACTCTCTCCACCTCACAATCCTCACTGAGAACATCAGCAACATACGGGCTGTACGCGCCGCAATAAGCGGACTCGCTGCCACGCGTAACCTTGACGGCACCCCACAACCCAACAACCGCCTGACCGTCACGCATATCATTGACTCTGAACAATGGTCACGACAGTCTCTCCCCTCCGCCTCCGACTCAGGTAAGCTTACGGCAAACCTACGGTGTTTCGGACTGCCTGCCAACCATAACGCCACTCCGGAAGAGAACCGACTTGAGCTCCAGATCATGCTTGCCGACGGAAAAACCGTAAAGCAATTCCTATTTCCCATAGGCAACCTGATCTCCGGAAATACTGACTCCCCCAACCGACGTGGCGACAACCTCGACCTTTTTCTTGAATTGCGACTCGACCCTCCCTTGCCTCCCGCTTCGACAGGCAACAGCGGTATCGATGCCTGGATTGATGATTGGGATGACTACATTGACTTCAACATCCCGATTTAGGATCTCTCTCACAACAACTAAACAGACAATAAGCAGATGCAGAAATCCATAATATATCTGACTGACCGCATCATAAAGTGGCTTCCATCAGCTCTCGCCATCGCAGCGGAGCTCTCTCTCGGCAGCTGCTCGCAAGAGTATCAGGGAGAAGGGCCAAGCGGAGTAATAACGTTTGACGCCTATCTACGTGGTAACTCCACGACGCGTGCCTCCGTGATAGACGTGGAAAAACTTAAACTCACAGGCTACGGAGTGTTCGCCTTCGATACCGGTCAGCAGGGTTTCAATCCCGAGGCTGCAGGCGGACACGTGCCCAACTTCATGTATAATCAATTGGTGGAATGGCTCTCATCCGCAGACTCCCCCGCTAATGGCACGTGGACCTATTCCCCCGAAACGAGCTGGACAGGGAATAACATTTCATTCTTCGCTTACGCACCATACGCCGGTTCATTCGGGGAAACATTCGGCATCACCTCTCTTTCCGGCAAGAAGGAGGCAGGCGATCCGAAGCTCTCATTCAAGATGAGCGCAGACCTACTCCGCCAGACAGATCTTCTCTATGCGGATGCCGCCAACATGATCGACCTTATGTCTGGAACTGTACAGTTTAACTTCAATCATGCACTCTCCCGCATAAGTTTCCTCCAGCCAAAGACTGAGGGACTCGACCCCAACACCACAATCACCATAACCGGACTGACACTGCAATCCCCTCAGTTCGCAATCTCCGGCACACTGAACCTACGCACCGGCGTATGGGGAGATTTAGTCACCAATCAGTCGAATGCATCCGAAGAGATCAGCTATCACCTTGACGCAAACGGCTTCATGACAGGCAGCGGCGACAACTCATCGACTTCCCACAACAATTTCCTCATGATTATCCCCTCAGGACCGACCGACTGCATGATAACAGTCACCTACAATATTACTACCCACGATGATCTGCTGACCGATGGCTATATCAAAACCGTCAACCGATGCTCAGCCAATATACCACTCAATCTGAAATCTGGGAAAGCCTACGAACTGCAATTGTCAATCTCTCCGAAATCCATAAGTCTCAGTGCGGAAGTGGCTGATTGGAATGAAGATGAGAACTCGAATTGGGGTAGTGAAATAGAGGGATGACAGAAATAAAAGCAATTACCGACATGAAAAGATACCGACATATCATATTATCAATGCTCACGGCATTATGCTTCAGTTGCACGGATACAGTTGAAGAGATGCCGGATGCCGGGGCTCGTGCAGTATACTTCTCCATATCCGACTCCGCCAATGTGCAACATCAATCCACGAGAAGCGACGTGGCATTTGCCGCAGGGGATAAAATAGGCATATTTGCCTGCTATCGCGACACGAATAACTCCCCCACAATCTTCTCGCCCAATTTCATGCACAACCAGCCCGTGGCGTATGACGGAAACATCTGGACATATTCACCCACCAAATACTGGCCATCCGATGGAAGCGTAGATTTCTTCGGCTACTATCCCTACGATGTGAATCATCAGGAAATAGACGATGCGTTTCATCATGAGTGTGTCACCGGATTCGAGCGTCTGTATGGCGCACACTCGCTTGTCAAAGCCGACAACAACAATCTATCAGGCTCCGATTTTGAAAACGACATACTAAGGCTGAATTTCCTACCGCTTCTCAACAGGGTCCACTTCCGCGCTGTCACAGCAGAAGGTCTATTTGATGAGGTGGATGAAGAGCTTTATAAAGATTGCCGGTTTCTTATACGAGAATTCCGTATCTGGGGATTCCCGAAAAACTCAATCTACTCTATCCACAACAAGCAATGGATATGGAGCACCGATTGCGAATACTATACAAAGGAGGATCCTCTCGACCTGAGCGATGCTTTGAAGAAAGTCAATATTGAAGAGGTCGTGCCCGGGTATAAGTATGATCCGGCTAAAGGATATGACACACAACGTGCGCTGATAGTACTGGAAAGGAGTTCAGAGAACACCGAGCTGGTGCATTTCTTCAATCAGCCTGCCAACCTTATACCTCTGACAGAAGAGGATCCGGACAACGAACCGATGTTTCAGGTGGTCTACGTAGTACTGACCAATCCCAAAGGATCGCAGGAGTATAAGGAATCGGGAATTGTCACACGTTCGGGAAGTCTGAAAGAGGCATTCAGCAATAAAGGTCTTATTAAGAAGAATCTTCACATCAACATAATCTTCAGTGTGGATGGTGTCACTGTGACCTGCAACCTCTACGACTACAATCACAAACCGATGTTCTGACCATCATCCCACAACCTCTTCCGAACTCCGGCATAGTCACTTGTCTGCTTCTTTAAGGGATATTGACTTTATGCCGGATTTGCGTGCACCCACGTAGCCGGTTATCACCTCATCACCACGCCTTATATCCGCCGCATAGAACGGAAGATCGACAGCTACAGAGTGCATCATAAACTCATCATCCGGCAGAAGCTTTATGTTCTGCGCCTCCAAAACCCTGTATCTGTGGTCTCCGAGATAGAGAAGCGAACAGGATTTATCCTTCTCCCAACTGATGAGAAGCATGTCACCCTCTTTCAGATTGTCAGACTCAATCATGTTATCATTAAGGAAATGGGAATTCTCATCAAGCCCCAACGTGCCATACCGACGCAGGAAATCCTCCCAATCATCGAAATCATTGAAGCGCGACAATATGTTGAGGATATTGACGGAGGGGACATTACTATAGTTGACGTAGCCCCACAGTCTCTTGGCAGACGACAGACTTATTGAGTGCCCCACCTTCTTCTTAATAGCCACAATCAACTGATTAAACTCGCTCGGAGTCTGCGGACGATAACCGAGATTCTTATCAGTTATCTTTATGAGACCGATAAGTTCCTTTTCATAATTTTCCATATCTGTTGGTGATTATATTAGAGGGATGATTGATTATATCAGAGAGATGATTATGAAACTCCATATCAATATAAGGAGCAACACAAGTATATACGTAAGTATCCTTGATTCAAGAAAAGACCTTATTGAATCGACGATTCTCCATCCAGATGACTGACGCAATATACCGGAGAAAGAATCTGGACGCACGTCGGGATTAGGGTCACTGCATCTTTTTGCCACTCTCATCAATTCGGAATCGTCCGAGATTCGGGCAAGTGCCTTCACTATCACCCCGAAAGAATAGATATCGCTTTTCACCGACGGTTGCGCCACGCCATCAAGCAATTCCGGTGCTATATACTTGTTGGTGCCGGCGGCTGTCTTTAGAATCACAAACGATTCACTGTCGGAATGGCTGAAATCAATCAGTTTCACCCTCTGCCCCGAATAGGTGAGCATTATATTCGCCGGCTTTATGTCGCGGTGCAATATCTGACGGCAATGCAGATAGTCAAGCGCATCGGCAATCTGCACCACAATCGGACGCACCTGTTCCGGATTCAGATGACTCTTCATCATCGCCTCATCCAGAGTCTCGCCATCCACATATTCCAGCACTATGGCATTCCCGATGCCGTCGATATGTTCAAAAGCTATGGTGCGGCGAATATTGGGGTGATCTACATTGATACCCAACTCAAATTCCTTCGCAAGCAGCACCTGATACAGCGAATCATTGGTAAACTTGCTGTTTATGCTCTTGAGCACATACCGCTTGCCATATCTGATCGCTGACGACAGCCTGAACGGAGCTGACTCCGACCCATGAAGCGTGATGATATTCGAATATTTAGCCGACATTAATGAGCCGACGTCAATACCGATGCCGGAATCCGAATCCGTGACAAAGCCGGAATCCGAATCCTCCACAGATTGAAATGAGTCGTCAGATATATCTGTCATATTATTATTCAATTTCTGAGATACTGTTAAAACGTCCCCACCACGAATGATTCCGATAGATGGGCTTGCTTCCGGAGGGGACGATAAGTTTACAATGGTCAAGCAAACCAAGATTGTTGCTCAATGCATTTGCCGACACGTATGGGGGTATGGAAGAATGCAGCCGGATCTCATCAATCATGCAGTTGTCGAAAACATAATCCCCGACCGACTCCACTGATGTGCCGAGTTCCACCCTCTTCAAGGCTCCACAATTCTGAAACAACCCCTCGCGTATATTCCTCACATTATCGGGAATCATTATCTCGCGAAGCATTGATCCGGCAAAAGCATTACGCCCTATCTCGTGAACACCATTCGGCAATATCACTTTCTCTATACGGCAGGAAGCGAATGCCTCCTCACCGATCTCCGTTATCATGGCAGGCACGATAAATTCCCCACTCTTTCCATGAGGGAACCACACAATCTCAGTCATCCCGGAATTAAACACGACCCCATCATGACCATTGAATGTGGCGTTACCCTCCGAGACGTCAATCCTCTCAAGCGCATCGCAGTCTGCCGAAGGCGACAGCGAAGAGACCATAGCCGGCACCGTCAGTGATTTCAGATTCCGGGAGCCGGAGAAGGCGTTACGCTGTATGGTGTGTACACTTAGCGGAAGAGCTACTGATTCCAGCCTGTCACATGATGCGAACAGACCGGTAGTGATTATATCCGGCTCAGTAAAACGGCTCCCATCGTAGGAAGCACCCCCTGCGCTGATGACTACGTCTGATATATCAAGATGAGATATGTATGGACCGTGATAATCTGCGCCGGAAATGACGGGAGCTCCGGCAAGACGCCTTACGCATCTGAAATCATCGCCATTCATATATCCGGAAATAGAAAGCGTATCATCTGTCAGTTCATCATCCTTCAGAATCATCCCAAGATCACCGGGGCGACTGAGCGACACTGCATCTGTGGTGGAGAAAATCACCTCATCCCCTACCGTCTCGCCTACGGAATTTACCGCGTAGGGGGAGATGACATAATCGGAATGCTTCTCCAAAGAATTTATATGAACCAGATATGTGCCTTTCGATTCAGACAAATTATATGCCTCAATATTTACAGAAGAAGTCTCTCCTGACCTCTTCAGATAGCATCCCGCCTCATACACCCTCTCTCCACCGTCGGAAACGACATCAAATTCCAATATCGCGGCAGTCGGACCCGCAGCAACGACCGACAACGCTGATATCGTGGGCGGATCGTTGGGAAGAGTGAAAAATGATAATGTCTCGGATTTCACCACGGCATTATTCCTCACCCCCTCGGCATACAACCTATACTCGCATCCGGGGCGCAAGCCTGCAACCGTTGTCACCACCTTTCCCGAAGGTCGATCAATATCTTCCGTTCTTATCTCAATATCACCATCACCGGTAATCACGAAATGGAAACGTTCGAAACTACCGTTCCCCCTGTTCTCTACCATTGCCGACAATCTGGCGGAAGTCCGTGAGACCTCATCCACCTCCAAATCGCTAATAATCGGCTCCAGATGGGAGGGTTCGCCCGACTTTGAGCATCCGCTGAATGCCAACGCGATAAATGTCATTGCCATTAAGACCAATATCCTATATGCTATCTTGAATATCATAATGTCAGAGTTTAAGACCGGCACCAACTGAGCCATACCATTGCGCACCCTCGATTGTAGCGACCGATGCTGCAAATATAAATCTGCCGAACGATGCCGTCGTGCCCACCTCTACGATAACTCCATCAAAGCTGTAATGGGAATTTCTTACAAATCCACCACCTTCCGAAGCCGCCAGCTGCCAATATCTCCGGTTTGACCCGTAGCCTATACCCTCAAAGATATTGAACACCGACGACAGGCGATGTATCGCACCGGCGGAAACCTGGAAACCGATGTTGCGTGTCTCCCCCGAATAGAAAGGACAGTTATCCCCTATATATCCGTATCTGTCTGAGACTGCGCCCGCCTTTGCGCCCTTACCGAAATCAGATGCCACACGCAAGTATGCGCCATGCGTCCTCATCGCTGCCAACATTATGCCGCCTAATGAACTCCCGGTGTTGCCGCCGTAAGTATACGTGGCAATAGCGGAAACGCTGAACGGGACTCTGCCCTTCGGCATTTCAACAACGACGGTATCTGTCCTTGTCAGGAAAAGCGTATCCGTCACTACTGGAACCACCCCCGGCTGAAGATCGGCGGCATACACCGCATTATGCGGCTCCTCTATGCGGAGTTCATACGTCAGATGGCTCTCTATCTTATCCGGAAAGACATAGTCGCGGAGCACACCATATTTGGGATGCTTGATAGTTATTTTCTTCGACTTTCGGGGTAGATATAGCCAGATCTCCCCCACATTGTCAACCCGCTTCACGATGCCGAGCGGAGTGGAGAAAGCAAAGTCTTCCGACGCAATCACCTTGACGAGGGCGCAATCCTCATCATTAAGATCCTTTACCGGACTTATGAAAGCCGACACGTCATTCGGAAGGCTGCGGAAAGAGGTTATCTTGAAATCAATCGCCGACATATCGCCATGAGAACAAAGGAATGTCAGCAAGAGAAGCAAATTGACCGATATTTTCATAATTCTTCCTCCCATACTTTATTATTCAAGGTTAAAATCCCCGATACCTATCACGTCGTCCTCATCACCGACATCAGCTGCAGGCTGCCATGTGCGCACATGAATCTGAGGCATCGAGACATTCCGGAAATCCCACAACAGGAAAAGATAGCCGTCGTCGGAATACGTGTCGCTACCATATCTCTGCCTGAGCATCACACCGTATATACCCGGCATAGTGGGATGACGCCTTATCCTGAAATCAGAGAAATCCACCGAAATCTTCTTATTGGCAGCAAACACCGCCGTCAGATTTTTGAGATACTGTTGCTTTGACCTGACATTATATTTCACGTCTGCCGAGATCGTTATCCCCGAATCATCCTTAACTCTCCTCACCGTGTGCCCGACAATGATAAGGGCATCATCACTCAGCACCTGACGTATGAAGTCGATATCCTTTGTGGTGTATGCTGTCCGGAAATGCTCGCAATAATTCAGGATTTTCCTGCGGCTTATAGAGTCATCGAGTTCAAGTCCACCGGTCAGCACCTTTTTCGCCTCCTTAGCAAATGGATGGCTACCTGCCTGCATACGGCTTATATCGGAGTCCTCGAATCTGACTGAGGATGCTACATCCACACCCTTACCGGTCGCTCCCTTATCTGACGCGGTCGTCTCTTCCACAGCACTGACAGTCAATGCCGAATCATTATCCGCTACAATCCTCGCATCATTAATGAAGTCTGGAATGATGTCCGGAATATCCTCCACCATTACGGTCGGGTCCACGGTTCCAACAGCAGAATCAGCACTACCGACAACACCGGTATTAAAAAAGGGATAGGGCAGCCCATGAATATAGACTGCCACTATTCCCGAAAATATGACAAGAAGCAATAGTGATATATTTGTAAGCAATTTTCTTTTTTGTTTCGTCATTATTTTATTCTGATGTGCTGTAATTATTATATATTGATGTGTTATTTATTGATGTGTTATATTTCAATTTACTGCATTCCTTATCAGTTCCAATTCTCAATTTCACCGCCTACCTCAATCTTGATCTGATCAGGATTCTTGTCAATCACAAGATTGACAAGATGATGAGTGCCCTGCTTGAATATGAATTTACTTTCAAACAGATAAGACACACCCTTCATCACGACTTCGATCAGCGGGACACGGTTGTCAAGTCGTTGCGGCACGATTATGGCAGAGTAAGTGTGGTTTCCGGCAGGGCAAGCTGTGATGGTGTTGCTTTTTCCTCGCTGCAATTTGGTGGCTATGCCGACCTGAAGATCAACAGTCGCCTCCGTCACAGTATTATGGATATAGACAGTGGCATCATCGGGGAGTTCTCCCTCAAAGTCCTCCCCTTTTATCATTCTTACCGAAATCTTACTCATTACATGCCTGAAAAGCAGGTTGACCGGATCAGCCGACGCCTGGATGCCTTTCGATGAGCCATACAGGAAATCAGATGCCTCATACCCGGATAACGCTCCGTCAGCTTCAGAGGTAGCCTGATCTGTTCTCACTTCAAAAGGCAGGTCGGTAATGCTTGGGATATCATCCTGATAAGGATAATATCCGTATGCATTATATTCGCCTTTGGTCCAATAGAGGTCTCGGCTGAAGCTCCAACCGGAAGCTCCGAAAGTAGCCTTCTCATTGTTCACAACATTTCCCGCAATCTCAAACTCCGTCTTGGAATCGGTCACGTACAGACCGACCCTGTCTCCCACTTCGAACGATGTCTCAGTGGCACGCGATTGAGATGGATGAGAGAAATTGAAATTCATGACCATCCGTGAGTCGGTCGGTTCAGGCTCCCTGAAGGAATCATCATTGCCGCAGGCACTGAATCCGAATGCTACCAATCCAACGATAAGCAGCGATATCTTATTGCATTTCATATTGCTTATTTAGTCTTTAATAATTCTTGGAATTGAATCTGTTGCGCTTACCCAACGGGCTTCCCTTATGGATGACCGGACCGAAACTCTGACCGCGTTGCTGCGATGAACCCGTGTCAAGTCCACGCGTGCCTTGCATCGTGCCTTGCTTATCGTTTGCCACAAACTCCTCGAAGTCAAACGTCTCTCCGGCATAACGTTTTATGCGCTTCACGATGCTCTCGCGGCTGATGGTGCTGTAGTATGGGATATCGTTGTTCATACAGCTGTTCTGCTCCGAACGATACACTCCCCTGTTATGCATGTATCCACCCTCAAATATGTCGACGATATTGCTGTAGCGTGGATCAAAAATCAGATGGCTCCAGCCTACGCTATGCATCTTCCCCGTCAGTTCGATATTGTCATACCAACCCAATGATTTTGCAAAGTTGACAGCATCCACATGACCGCAACACGTGCATCCGCACGCATCGATAAATGCATTGTGATAGATATATTCGTCGGTAAGTTTTCCGAAACCGTGTCCCCCTGCCTCATGCTGCATCACTCCGCGCGAATCAAGAGGATAGCCGTAATCGCTCTTAGGGCAGAACGCTATTGCCGCGCCCGATTCCCACATCTGGCAGATGCCACCGTAATCGGTGCTGTTCGGAATGACGATGATAAGCGTCTGGTCAAGATTTCCGGAATTGACTGTCGGTGCCTTCATGGCATAGTCAAACACTGCATCATAGTCGCATTTCAGACCCACGCCACCGGTATAGGTCGTATTGAAACGGTTGTAGCGGATACTGTTTACCGTCCCCACACCTGTCTCTGTCGAGAGTGGTATTGCTGTATATACGTTGAAATACTCACGATATGTGGTGTATGGCTCTATCCCGAAGAAATGTTCCACACCCTCCTTCATATCCTCCAGAAGCTTACCTTCGGAAATATCGCGTGCATCATATCCGTCGCCGATAATCACGATGTTGATACCTCCGTTGTTGCCACGGGTGGCTTGCTGGAGTGTGATTATCTGATCCTCCTCATATTCATAGCCATACTGCGTCACGTGGCATTTGCTCGTATAGTCCTTCCCCTTGAGACGAAATACGATATCCCCCTCACGCGGTTCATCCGTCTGGGCATAGCGTTTGATGGTGAGTGTAAGCTCCGTTTTCTGTTTGCCCGACATTTGTGACAGATCACACCAGTCGGGTTTTGACATCACTTCCCACTCACCCTCAGCATTGATCACGAGAGTCTGTTTGTGCTCGGAAGTGATTGCACATGCAACTGACGGACGGCACACAAGCTCGTGATGGGCAGCGACTCGCTTGAAGTCGCACCACCCCACAGCTGTCTGATACTGTGAGACGGCTGACTCCGGCACCTCCACAGTGAAATTATCCTTCGCGACACCATCGAAAGCACCCTGCTGTATGTAAGGGGGTACGGTACTCTTGCTCACTATCGAACCGATTCCGTAACATCCCTGGAAGGCACCCCCATCCTCATAATAGCTTGCCTCATATCTTATATTCTCCAGACTCTCCGGAAAAACCAGACCCTCAATGCTCCGACAGTGGGCAAACGCGCCGGCACCGATTGTCAGGAGTCCTTCGCCAAATTCAAGAGTGCCCATCAGACGCCAGTTGTAGGCAAACGCACGGTCACCGATTGTCACCAACGATTTCGGCAACTTCAATTCTCCGGAGAAATCACACCCGAAAAACACGTTGTCATTGATAACTTTCAGATTCTTCGGCAGATTCAATTCACCTTTGAAATGACAATCCTTAAACGCATCCATTCCTATTGAATTAATACCGTCATGCAGGGTGAGAGTGCCGTTGAAACCGCAACCGGTGAAACACTCGTCAGGAATATTGCTTACGTTCTGCGGCAATTCAAGAGAACCGGTCAGATTTTTACACAAGAAGAACGCCCTCGGTCCAAGATACCTTAGCTTGTGAGGTAATTTTATGCTTCCATACAGGTTCTTGCAATTGTCGAATGCATATCCACGTATCACCTCGACATTATCCGGGATAATCAGTTCGCAAGTAAATCCGCAGCCGGAGAACGTGCCATTATAATAATCATTCCCCTCATCCATTGTTTCGTCAAACTCACCTGTATCTCCATTATAAGACGTTCCAATATATCTCAATGAGGAAGGCAAAGATAGTGAACCGGTTAACGACCTACACCCGGTGAATGCACCTATCTGTATATCCACGACACCCTCCGGAATTATAAGTGAGCCAGTGAGATTTTGACAGCCATAGAAAGCCCTTGGACCAATTGATTTCAACGCATCGGGCAACACAATCCTATTGAGACTCCTCTTACCACTATTCTTTGAGTTCAGATAAAAAGCACTATTCGGGATCTGATTCTCATTATGCACCCCACCATACTGTGCATCACCTGTATCATTTCTCCAAGCCTTTATCCAGACTTCCTTTAGGTTGAGTGACTGAAGCATCTCCATCTCATCACGCATGAAGTAAAAGTCCATGGCGTTTATTTCACCGGTGATTTTAAGATTCTTCAAGGTCTTGTAATCCTTCCCTGCCTCAGTTATAGCCTCCTTCAGACCGCCTGCCGACGAGTTGACAATCACATACTCATGAGAAGTGGCATCATGGCTTACCAGATCATTCTCCCATGCCGTAATGCTCTCCCCTATGAGAGTGAGGGTGTAGTCGCCCTGACTCTCCTTCTTATCGACGCGGATGGTGAAATTATTCATCTTACCGGAAACGTAGGTGAAATCCTCACTCTTGGAGAATTTATACGGTATGCCATCTATTGTGATGCTGAACATCATGGTTGAAGCCGGCACTGTCTGCGGCACAACGATAGCACGCCATTCATTCCCATTGTTCGACGGTATGATAGCCTTTGCCGACACTTCCCCTACGGGGGTGACTGTTCCGGTAGCAAGGTCGATGGTAGCCTCATGAATAGTGTTGGCTACAAGCACCTGCTTCTTCAGACCTACCCATTCACCGTCGGCAAAGCCGGAACCCTCCTCAAGCATCACACGGGCATTTGCCATGCGGTGAGTCATCGGCAGACGTATGACATTGGTGGTAGGCTCCACTGCGCTCACCTTACCCCAAAGGAAATCGGAAGCCTCATAATCCCCCATCGTGCCGTCAGCAGGCAGTTTGCTCTGGTCGGTGGAGACTGTGAAGGGATAGGCATTCACGTTATCCGGCGAACCTACCGGATAATAACCGTAGACGTCAATCTTAGTGTGCTTATCTTTCCAGAATACGTCGTAGGCAGAGTTCCATTTGTAGCTTTGCTCATCGAAAGTATGCCGCACATTATCGCCACGATTCCCATTTGCCTTCAGTACACCCGGATTAGATCCCTCATAGTCCACGATATATACGCCCATGACATCGCCGTCGGCAAAGCCGTCGTCGTTTGCACGGGTCACAAACTCCTGCATGATCTGTCCGGAAAGGGATATGCGCATATCTTCTGACGATTCCGTTCTCGGATCATCAAACTGCTCCGCAGTACATGCAGTCAGCGCGAGGATGCCGCCACATACAACGGATGATATCTTATGACATTGTTTCATGTTGCAGATTCTTTATTAGTCAACTTCAACCATTTCATTCAGCGGAACCGCCATTATCAGTGCCGTCATTCTCCCACGGATCAATATTTACGTTGATACCATTGGAAGTCTTGTTGACTGTGATTGTAAAATTATGTTCCTTATTTGATTCGAATCGGAATTCCTTAGTGAAATTATACTCTTTTCCACCCACACCGATTGTGATAAGATTTCCATATTCCACCGACTGGGGAATCACAATAGCCCTATAATATTCGCCATACTTATAAGGTATGATAGTCTCATCCTCCCCTGTCGGCTGTATCTCGCCGGAAACAAGATTCACGTTTGCCTTATTCTTCAATCCGTTTATTCTTACGGTCATATCCTCAGACTTTAGTGACTTCTCAGTGAAACCGTTACCCGCCTCCACCTTGATATTTATGCGGCTGAAAAGATGAGTGGCTGCTATCGACACCGCAGACTCCGACGGAGCAACGTCCTTTGTACTTCCGATCATGAAATCGGATGCCTTATAATTAGCCTCCACACTCTGGTCGGCATAAGTCTCAACAGCTAAGGCATTGACATCAGCGATACTACTGCGATACGGATAATAGAGATAGAAATCGGCATGAGTCTTATTATCCTGCCAATACACAGGTGACGTCGGCGTCCATGTGCCTGAATAAGTGAAGCACATATTATCCACCTGATTACCTGACGCAACCAATGAACCCGGAGTGGTACCGGAATAATTCACCACATACAGACCAATCTTATCCCCATTCTCAAATCCGAAGTCAGTGGCTTTAGTAGACTTGACAGACGCAGAGATTTTAATCTCCAACTTCTTGGCAGGTGGTTCTGGTGTAGGATCCGGAGTAGGAGCAGGTTCATTTCCATTCGACTGGGAGCAACCGCCGGCATACAATCCCATGAAAGAGAGCAGCGTAAACAGATAATAGATTTTCATGATGCGTTACTTTAAAAGTTTCCTACTGCAAATTTATGTAAAGATTTTAAAATAACCCTCACCCCTTTTGGTTCAAGTTGGTTCACACCCGAAAAAATCCCTCCACCCAACTTCTAATTGAAAATATCTGCCACAAATTCGCCACCAAATAAAACTTATCCAAGTCCGCAATAATCAAAAAAAATAGATTTATAATAATCCACAATTTTATTTTGACATTTGGCATATTATCATTAAATTTGCGAAAATAGATTTACAATGATACAATAACTTAAAATAAAAAACTATCTCTCCTTTAGAGACGAGACTACTTTTAGTTTTGAGGCTACAAAAGATACCACTTTTGAACCTTATCATATTGTGCAGCTCTCTCCAGAAGTACGTCTGCTTCGTTTTGCTTTAGTGTATGGAGCAAATGCGTCCGGAAAATCCAATCTGTTGGAGGCTTTTTCATATCTTAAAGATTTTTGGTTTGAGAAACGCCAGGATATTGATGAGCCTACCGGAGTCATCCCTTTCTTACTTGACACAGAAACGAAAAATCAACCGACAGAATTTTCCCTACGTTTTTTTGTAGGATCTGTACGCTACTGGTATATTCTTAAAATAGATAGTTCCAAAGTGTATAATGAAAAATTGTATTATTACACTACTAATCAGCCTACATTAATCTTCAATAGGGAACTGAATGGGGGGCAATCATTCATCAAGTTTAATCCGGCTGTGGTGAAAATCAGTCAGACGGCATTGGAAGAACTAACACTAAAATGTCTTCCCAATATGTCGATATTTGCAGCACGCAATCAAGTGAACATATCCATCACTAAAATGGATGATGCACGTGATTGGATGCGTAGCAAGATTTTACCAATCATTGACCCGCAGACCAACATGTTTGAGATAGCCGGGAAGAAGATACATGAGAACGAAGCCCTTAAAAAATATATGCTTGACTTCGTGCATCGTGCTGACTTCAATATCACGGATGTACAGACCAACAAGGTCAGTACTACTCTCCCGACAGCATTTGTATCAGCAATGATTGCCGATAATAAAGTATCGGCAGAAGAGAAAGAAAGACTCAAAAGCAACAGTAATTTTGATAGCATTAAAACAATGTTTCAACACACTGTAAAAAACAGTCGTGGAATAGAGACATATATGTTGCCAAATAATCTTCAATTAGACGGAACCCGTCGTACATTTGGCATAGAGACAGCAATATATGAAGCTATCGAACGTCAGGCATTTATGGCAATTGATGAAATTGAATCATCATTACATCCCGATCTGGTAGAGTTCATTCTTGAAAAATTCCTACGTGAGAAAAACGAATCCCAACTGCTCATTACCTCTCACTACGATCCCTTGCTGAACACGGTAGATGATCTACTGCGCAAAGATTCAATCTGGTTTACCGAAAAAGACGAATCAGGTGCCACATCCCTATACTCTCTTGTTGAGTTCAGAGGTCTCGGTAAAATCAAATCCTTCCAAAAGTCATATCGCAACGGACTCTTTGGAGCCATCCCTTCAATAAAATAGCACATGGTTAAGTCGTTTCATTCCAACATACGCTAAGACAGAATCTTTCCTAAGCAATCCGAAATGGATAGCCAGTATGTCAGATGAAGACAGACTCTCAAAAGCTGCAGAACGAAGTGCTAATTCTACCGACGGAACTTCTTATTCCAAGTATGTTGAGACCTCAGCACCTAAACGCTGATTACGGACTTCAACCACAATCTCGTTGAGCTCTTGCGAGGGAATGGTGTTGGTGACCTCTTGTGACTTCATTGAAAACGCTGAAAACACAAGAAGTGATGATATGATCAGTTTGGTTTTCATTTGCTTGTTGGTCGGAATTTGAATTTAATTGACGATTTATTCAAACTCCTTTATTTTATTAATATAGTTGTTATTTTTTGAGTTTAATATGACATTCCACATTTCTCCTGTTTTTGAATCAAGAAGTATCCATGTCAAAAAACGATCTGTAGGATACAATATGAAACGACCGGCTTCAGCTTGTTCGGTTAGTGGTATAGCATTTATTCGCTTATTCTTTTTTTGATCAGAAGGGACTATACCATCAATAACACCATTTCGTGTATCAAGTCTAAGGAATACACCTGTTTCAGTCGGATATAATATGAAATTTCTCTGACTATCCGAGATTACATTTATTTTGTAATCCTCGGCATGAACTACAAAAGAGAAAATTGCTAATAATAGAATACTTAAGCTATGTTTCATATTTATATTGATTTCCACTAATAAAATCTACAGTTATACTAAATGTCTTAAAATCCAATTTATTAGACACCATCGAGTTGTTACAATCTGAAGTTTTTTCTTCCGGGAAACAGCGTTTATTATCATGGGTACCACCTTATCCAACGGCATTACCCAAAACAACCCTTCCCCTTTAGCCATTCTTGTGTCAACAAGACCCGGACGTATCTCTGTGACAATTATTGGTATATTCTTGGATTTTTTCTGAAGAGCTTTAATATAGTTTATCTGAAACGCCTTCGACGCACTATATGATGGAGCTATAGGAGTTGGTTGAAGTCCTCCGATAGACGTCAGAGCTACAAGTTGCCCTGACTGTTGTCGTTCAAATAACTTATAGAGTGTTGCCACCATTTTGGTCCAACCCTGCACATTAACTGATACAGTGGATAATTCGGTATCAATATCAAGTTCCGGATTTAATTCTCCGACTCCGGCACATACAATAGCAATATCTATATTGCTAAATATTTCAGGGATATTTCTGAATAATTCATTTATAGCCGATAGGTCGGAAATATCACAACATATTGGGAATGTTTGTTCCGGAAAATCCTTTTGCATTTTGTCAAGGACTTCCTTCCTTCGCCCAATTACGGCAACATTATGACCTTCCGACACATAATGTTGCCATAACCTATATCCTATGCCTGATGTGGCACCAATTATAAGAATATTATTCGTAGTAGTTTCCATGATGCAAAATTATAGCGAAACTACGACAAAACTCTCAAACTATTTTGAGAGTTGCATTAACCTGAGATTATTTCTCGATTAAGAGTTGTTTCCGAATTTGGCTGAGATAGGTCGGCGTTATCATAAGATATGAAGCAAGCTGCTTCAATGATATAGATTGAAGAATCTCAGGACAATCTTTTATTATCTGTAGATACCTTTCTTTGGGCGATAGTGAATGAAGGTGCAAGTAACGGGTATATATGTCTTCAAACAAATTTTCCGCAAAACCTACCCGGATGTTAAGGTCTGAATTTAGTAGTAAGCGAAAGTCAGTAGCATCACAAGTTATTACCTCGGTATCAGAAATTGCAACAATATCAGTTAGACTTGTTGCTTTTTTGATAATACTGAAGCTGTCGCCAACGAGCGTATCTTGGAATGCAAATCCGACAATCTTTTCATTTCCTGACGAGTCAATGACCGTATAAGCAAAATGACCTTTGGTTATGAATCCCCAATGCCGGCACATATTTCCTTGTCTTGTAAAATGCTCCCCTTTAGAAAAGGACATAAGCCTACCATGTTCCTCACAAAACGAGCGAAACAACTCCAAGTCAATACCCTCTTGATATGTGTTGAATTTGTCAGCCATTTGGAATGTGTAAATTTGGTTTATCTCCACAAAGGCTCTGATTCCCAACGGATAGGAAACCCATATTTGCCAAACGAAATATTTTGATATTTGCTGGCTAATTCTTTGACAGAGAGCGAAAACTTATGTCGAGGATTGATAGCTCGACACAAGTAAGCCACTGCACATGCTACGGCATAGGGCTTTTTCTTCTGTTGCTCGGTAAAAGCTCCGTTCAGCCAACGGTCACGTTTCCCTTTTGGATCAGAAACTTTCTTGCTAAAGCTTCTGTTCCAAAGTCGGGAATGATGGGCCGCTATGTTTCTGAGCAATGAGATAACTTCAATCCAATTAGAAAAGTCTTTTGAGGAATAGAGTCCGAAATCATTAGCAATCGCCGACCGCTGAGGTAACTGACTTTTAAGGTTCTTGTACATTTTGGATAATGTTCCGAAAGTTGCGATCTCAATAATCAACCACGCATCCGGATTGTCTCCACTGAATGATTCCGAATCCCAATTAGAATGTTCAGCTATATATTTTTTTGCAAACGGTTCAGTGCTTCGCTCAAACTCGTATTTAAGGTCAAGCACAAAGTCTTGGTGCCTTTGTTTATCTTCAAATAATGAAGAATCAAGATACCATAAGCCATTGTCTGCTGCTTTCGACATGTGATTGATGATTTTTGCTCTGAAAGCGACTTCAATAGTTTCGATTGCATCAAACAATATCATTCTGAGGTCGTGGTCTAACAAATATCGTTCAATCACGGTATCAAACGAGGCACCCTCGATGAAATCACCGTCGGTTTCATCATCTATCATGTCACGCCAATAATATTTCAACCGGGAATAACTGATACGAGAAAAAAATTCAACAGCAGAATTCATGTCGGGGAATTGCATTCCTCGATTTTGAAGGTGCTTTATGTGTTCATCAATAGAACGTGGCTTCTGATTCATATATAAAAAAGTGACCCGCCAGCAGTTCAACGGGATGCTAACGGGTTCGGTTATCTTTGACTCGGTAGAAACCGATAATCGACTTGTTTTACGGTTACAAAGTTACAACTTTGTATTTATACTATAAAATATTTCAGTGAAAAGTTTTGCTTCAAGGCTCATTTTTAACATTTAAGGGCTAAATCACGCCTGAAATGTTGAAGGTGCTGACGGAATGAACGGGGAATTTCTCGGCACCGATGTAGAGGGTATCGATTACGACGTAGCCTCGACCGAATAGATGCAGCTTAAAACCTACGTTCCATCCCATTGAGTTTTTCCTTTTTCTGCTATACATTTGAAGACTTTCATGTTGAACTGGCGTTTGTTATGGATTACCGGAATGCATGTGCTGTCAACAAAACTTATGCCCGAACATATTCCGAAACATGCGAGCCTCAGAATCATTGTAAGAGCCACAAAGCAGCGCAGCATGCCCTCCACAAAGTGGTTATAGGAGAATGTGCGTGGAAAGGTCTCGCTAATGTTGACACACGCATCCGAGATAATAATGTTTAAAATTCCAGTAGCTGTTGAAGTGAAAACAGATCAGGATTGTGATTACCTCCGAATCGGACATCATGCGTTTACGTATTGGAGCGTCTTTTGAGGTAGGGAGAGCGTTTTTGACATCTCGACTTCAAATTCTTTGCAAAAATCGTCTGCAATACAAAAAAATTTCACTAAATTTATCCCTAGTAACCATGATATGCATCTCATTTACATACCCTTAAATTACTAAATATCAGTAATATTATCAAATAGAACAGTAACTTTCTTCAAGCTGCCGTTTCAATTTTTTTGTGGAGTCCTTATCCAGAACTCGCGTATATAACTAAAATATTGTTTCAAAGTGCCGTCTCATAATGAATATGTATTTTGAAATATCCAAATTTGTTATTAAATTTGCAACGTAATCCCTAAAGAGGAGACTTCCTTTCGTTGTCCCCTCACTATGCTTCCATATCGGAAGTATTTAAAATTCAAACAAATGAAAAATTCAATAAATGGGATTACAGAATTCTATTCTGTTTATATATCGCTTGATTATAGCGATACATTGTTTTGTGACAAGAGCTTCGGTATATTTATAGTCAGAAATCAGATTTTCACAATCATCAATATTCTACTTAGAAAGGAGGTCAGTGTATGATAGGTATTATATATAAGTACACAAGTCCTTCTGGAAAAATCTATATTGGACAAACCACACAGGAACGAAGACGACGAAAAACTTTTTTGAATATTAACAAGAGATATGGTGGCGATAAAATTGACGCTGCTCGTAAAAAATATGGACCATCTTCATTCTCATACGAAGTGATTGAAAGAATTAAATTTAATTGCAGTTTTGATGCAACTCTGAAACTCGATGAATTGGAATCTTTTTATATTGAAAAGTATGATAGCTATACCAATGGATATAATATGACCCTTGGCGGTTATACCACTCGCGGATTCAAATTCACAGAAGAACAACGAGCAAAAATGAGTCAAGCACGAATAGGGAAACCTGGCACTCCTCGAACATTAGAAGAAAAAGAAGCTCAAAGCGTGAGAATGAAAGCTCTATATAAAGATCCCAAATGGAGAGAATGGAGAAGAGAAATCGATTCTGATAAAGAACATAGGAAACGCTTATCCCTTAGTTTAAAGGGAGAGAAAAACGGAATGTTCGGCAAAAAGCATTCACAAGAATCTTGTGCAAAAATGTCCAAATCTCGTTCTGGAGAAAAGAATATATGGTATGGAAAGAAAAAGTCAAACTCTTATAAAGCGAAAATTCAAGCTTCAGCACTTATCTATCATAATGAACATCCGATTACAGATGCTATAATAACAAAGATAAGCAAAAATATAAGTATTCCGGTACGTCAGTTAACTCTTAATAGAGAACCTATTGCCGAATTTGATTCCACGAAATCTGCTGGAGAATTAGTTGGAATTGACAGTAGTTGTATTGTTAAATGTTGTAAGGGTAAACGCACCACTGCAGGTGGTTTTCGTTGGGAATACGTTAATATTTCTACGATATCGGAAAATATAGATCCTACCATTTGGATTGGAACCGGCGAAGCCGTTCAATTGGTTGGGCATAACCGAAATGTTCTATATTATCACATGGATATTATCAAAGATATACCATATAAAAAGGATGGCAGAAAGAGATATATTCACAAGCCAACGTTATTGAAAATATTCATCAATCAATCTTATTAAAATCCAAGTTTTGGATTTCCATTAGAGAAACAAGTTTAATTGCTCTAATGGAAATTCATTTTATCGAAATCACAACTTAGGTAGGACCAAATTGAGCATATTAGAAATTTTAGATTGATTCTTTTCTTTCACTTCTGCATCATAGTGTCCACCAACATAATTAATTCGAACAGATACGACTTTGTTATTTCTCAGTTTTTCCACATCCTCTGGAGATAATTTAAAACAGGTAGAAAACCTATTATACCTGTCAGTATCTCCTATAAATTCAGTTAACAATTCAATTGTTTCATCATTATCCAATAAAAATATAACACCACTGTTTTTGTCAATATTAATATTCTCACAATCAAATCCCATAATAGCTGGCATTGTGATTATATCCCCATGTTTCTCAATGTAGCATTCAAATTTATGTCTTCTCATAAAGCCAAACACATCAAATAGTTTAACAGAAGAAGTTTGTACAAATTCCTCCTTTGTAAACTTGTCTATTTCGTGTTTTTTTATTTTTTGGGCATATGAACTTGTTACAAACGCCAAAAATATAAATGCTACAATAAATTGTTTCATATCTTTTGTTATATATACATTTAACCGTATGATTTGATTGATATTGATAGTATATTCTAAAATATTACTCATCAAAAAGATTGAGACCTTCTCTTTGATGCGAGATTTCAGAAGTTCATAAAACTCAACGTTATTCCGAGTTGACATACTTTTCAAATTTAAGTGCAAATTTATATAAAATCTACGAGATTTTACACCAGCAGAATAAATAAAAAATTTTCTTTAGAGGAAAGATACAATTTATCTTTGTATTATTGAGTATGACGAGTCAATTATTTTATAGGGTATTCAATTACGCATTCCAGTTTTTGAAGTAAGAATTAAAACCTATGGAGTGTACCCACGGATCATAAATTCGCACATTTTAGATGCTCTTTTCTAAAAATAGACCATTATATTTTGAATCAAAAAATCAAACGTATTACAACTTTAAATATCTGTTTTTTTTTATGATTTATGTATCTATAAAGTAATCCAAACTGCCCCTTACCTGCTAATAGAAAGACTACTGAATAAAAGATTATAGGATTATATTTTTTAAGCGAGGGACGGGGTAATTGCCGGTGATGCTCCAGGCGTAGGTCTGCGTGATGCCGGTTTTGATGTATATCGGTTTGTGGGGGGTTGCAGATGGGGTATGTGTGTTTGCAGATAGTTCAGAAGGGATAGTCATTGAAGGCCAGAGACGGGGATCGTCGGGGATTACACCGTGACGTTTTACGTTTGACTCCTTTATAGTCCAAAGCCGGGTCAACTCTTTGCGGGGATCAGATGCGGCGAGTATGCGCTCCCTATCTTCATCACTGAACGCCACTTCAAGGAGCATCCCCACATCATCATCAGTCACAATATCCTCTATGTCGCAACCTACAGGCTGCGAAGATATCGCCACCATTACCGCACTCCTACAATGCGACACCGAGAAATGGAGATCCGGACGTGAAGGAAACCACGGTTTCCCGTTGGAATCCTTCACTATATCAGGCATAACCTCCAGACAACACTCCTCACGCAACAACCGGGCAAGTGCCCTATAGGCCTCCACACTCAACTGCTGCGGAGTCAGACCCGCAGGCACCTCCACAATCAATGCCGTTTCCATTCCAACTGAAGAATGTTCTGATGAAACAGATACTCATACTTCACATCATCACAGATGTTCTGCACAATAGTAAGACCATACCCCCCATCCGGCTTACACGTCATCGGATTGAAAGGCACACCCTCATCATTGAGCACATACCGGATACTATCCGGTTCGAGAGAGATACGCACATCAATCGCCGACTTCCTGCGCTTCGAAAGACCATGCTGAATCACGTTCTTCACAGACTCCTCCATAGCCAACACAACACGGTTGCGAATCTCATCACCAACACCCTGTCGCTTCAGCCACTCATCAGTCTCCTTCAGACCCTCCTGCATACTGCCGAAATCCGGCTTCACCGTAGTGTCGAAAATACGGTCGGGATTCGCACGCGGTATCAGAACGAATGGCGCACTGTCATCATGACGGCGTGATAAAGTACAGAAATACACGATGACCGCCACAAGAAGCTGACCCAACGCAAAACCCCACCACGGATTTATCCCACACCCATGAGCTGACAATGTGGTCAATGCCCAGAAGCACACCAGTGGCATGAGAGGCTGACCGAAAGAGATTACCAACGCAAGTTTTCGATGGGAATAAAGCTGATAGACGGGAATCAGGAGATACACTACAGCCTGAAGTATGACGTTGAACGCAAACGCAGGCAACGCACTATGCATCATATCCATCGAATCAGGGTCAGTAATGTCGAACAGACTTATTATCCAACCCGGAAACAGAATCATGATCAACGCGAAGAGCGTAAGACTGAATGCCAGGAAACCATACGCCTTACCAAGCACAAGCGACACGCCACGGTTGTCGCCCGACCCTTTGAGGATAGCCGCCACAGGCTGAAACGATTCAAGGGTACCCGTCAGTATAATCATCGAGAACCTCAGCAGATACATACAAACCGACAGGGCAACAATACCCGCCGTGCCCATCAGATTGATCGCCACAAGGTTATTACCCAGCATCTGCACCGCCACCAGCACCGTGGCAATACCGAACGGTAGCCCCATAGTGGCAATAGACTTTATCAGTGCCGCCTGACGCGGCAATGTGTAGCGCAACGTCCCCTCCTTCCGGAAATGGAGAAGCAGCACAGTGATTGCCGCAACATAGCTGACCACAGTCGCGATACCCGCACCGGTGACACCCATATTCAGCGGCACGATGAAAACATAGTCAAGCGACAGATTGACAACCGTACACGTGGTCAGTGCGGCGGTAACTCTCTTAGGCTCACCATCAAGAGTAACAAACATCTGTACCACAACCATTAGCATATAGATTGCTGCCGACGGCAATACTATCTGAAGATAATCTCCGGTGTAGCCCATAAGAGCTGTATCCGGGCAGAGGGTGGATATGAGGGGATGGAAAAACACCATCCCCAAAGATCCGATTATCAATCCGATTACCACAGCACTCGTAGCCACCATTGAGAAGATGCCCGACGCCTCATCCCTGCGATGATTCCCTATCGCCATGCCGGCAAGCATCGAGCCGCCGACCCCGATAAGGATACAGATGGCAAACATCGTCTGCGTGACAGGCGTGGTGATATTGATGGCACTCATGGCGTCCTCTCCTATGAAATGACTCAACATCAGACCATCTATCAGGTTGCCCACCTGCGAGGCGGCAGCCGTGAGCACCGATGCAAGAAGGAAACTGCGGAACGCTTTCCCCACAAGATACGAACTGCGACGTGATGCCGTATTGTTTACAGCTGTCATAACGCAAAGAAATTTAGTGACTCAATCGCCTTCAGGAATTGTTTCACATAATCGTGGGAGGTATAGTTCCAACGGAAACCGAGGCGATAGAGCACCTGATTCGTATAGCTTGCGTCATAACGGATGAACGTGGAATGAGACGACGCCTCCGACTCGTATGCCATGAGTGGCTGCAGTGCCTCCACCTTGTCAATATCGCCCATAGCCTCCGAACGCACGCGGATAAACTCGTCGCTCTCCACCGGCTTAACCTTGATACCTATCTCCGACAGCAGATGAAGCACGTCGCCAAGCGGCAGACGATGGTTGTTGCACGGCTGGAACACCCTCATCTCCTTCGGAGTGGCGGCAAGCGCAAGTATCGCACGGCACACCTCATCTATCGGCGAGAACTCACACGGCGCATCAAGCACGGCATAAGGTGCACACCCAAGCACGGAGTAAGCACGCAACTTACCCATGAAGGCGTTGCTACGGAAGTTGATCTGGAACTCGCCGTCGCTGCTTCGTGCCGACAGGTTGCCCACGCGCATTATCTTCGCATTAAGTCCACGGTCGCGTGCGTTGGTGAGCACAAGCCGCTCTGCCTCATATTTTGAACTTACATACTGATTGGCAAGACTCTGCCCGAAGTCAAGTTTATGCTCATCGAGAAGTATCGACGGATCGGGATAACCGTTAAGGCTCTCCCCTGCCACGCTGATTGTGGATACGTGCACCAGACGCGCACCCGATGCAAGGCAATATTCAATCAGATTCCTCACGCTCTCCACATTGACCATCTCAATATCATTACATGCCGAGAAATGCTTCACATTTGCGGCACAGTTAATCACCGTGTCGATGTCGGCGGGTAACTCATCTGCCGGTATCGGCTTGGTCACGTCAAGCTCAATGACGCTCAGACGACCCGATTCAAAACACTCCTCAAATGTGCGGTTGAAATAGTAGAAGAGAAGCGTGCGGAGTCGTGTCTCCGCCGAGATACCTTTCTTGCGCCGTATGGCACAGATTACTTTGACTGTCGGGTCTTTCAGAAGTTCGCAAAGTGTATGAATACCCATGAAACCAGTCGCTCCGGTCAGCAGCACAGTGTGCATCGTCTGACGCTCGCCATTGCGCAACGCATCAAGGGTGTTGGTGTCGAGCACCGACGCAAACTCAGAGACACTTCCGCTCTCTGCCACCTGTGCCTTCCCCTCGTCCGACTTCCTGCCGAGGATATGGCGGCTAAGCTCACGCGGGGTACGGAACTCAAACACGTTCTTATACGTGATCTGATGCCCTGCACCCGCCAAAGCTGCAACCACCTTTATCGCACTGATCGACGTGCCACCTATGCTGAAGAAGTCATCATTCGCACCGATACGCTCAGAATTGAGAATCTTAGCGAAGGTAGCAGCTATGTCGGCTTCAAGTCCCTCTTCCGGCTCGACATATTCGGTCAGAGGTGCCACCTCCGGATCGGGAAGAGCCTTACGGTTAATCTTGCCGTTGGGGGTTAATGGCATCTCCTTAATCTCGGTATAGGCATCCGGCACCATATACTCGGTCAGATATGATGCGAGATGAGCACGCAGAGCCTCCTTGTCGATTGAATCGCTGCTGCGCGTGTAGTATAGGCAGAGATGCTGTATCTTGTTCATCTCCCTGACAGCCGCAGCCACCTGCTTGATACCCTCGAAACGTGATGCGACAGCCTCAATCTCGCCAAGCTCGATGCGGAGTCCGCGAAGTTTCACCTGATGATCGATACGCCCGGCTATAACCACGTCGCCCTCCGGAGTCATTCCGGCAAGGTCGCCGGTGCGGTAGCCGCGTTCTCCATGAAAATCTATGTATGCCTCGGCTGTCTTTTCGGGAAGATTATTGTAGCCTAAGCCCAAACCTCGCCCGAAGATATACAATTCACCTTGCGCACCGACGGGGAGTTCAGAGCCCCATGCGTCGACGATACGCTGGCGGAAATTGACGAACGGCGGACCGGCAACCACCGGAGAATCGGGTCGCAGACTCGCCTGATTGCTGCCGACAGTGGTCTCTGTCGGACCATATTCATTCACCGCCATACCCTCGAATCCGGCGGCAAACAGCTTGTTGATCAAAGCCGAGCCAAAGCCCTCACCTCCGATATTGAGATGCTTGCATTGCGATATTGCCTGACGGAACTCCGGCAATTCGAGCATTGCATCAAGGCGGCTTGGTGTGACGTCGGCTGAGTCAACATGATTTTCAAGCATCAGTTTGGAGAGAAGCACCACATCCTTGCACTCCTCCTCGTTGGCAAGCACAAGTGCATGACCGCTCGTGAGCGACACGCCCAAATTATTGAGCGACGCATCAAACGATATGGTCACAATCAGCATCTCTGTCTTGACTTCCGGACGGTTGCGGTAGAAGAGTTCGCGATAGCCGTAGACGTAGTTACAGATGGCTCGCTGCGGAATCATGACACCCTTAGGACGACCCGTCGAACCGGAAGTATAGATCATATATGCCACCGACTCACCCTCCGGATATATGCCGGGGCGTGTGGTGTCGGTCTCCTTCAGAAGCTCCTCTATGTCGATCGCCTTGCCGGGATATGAATCAACCTTGTCGGCAGTGGTGATTATGTAGCGTGCGTCGCTATCCTCCGTGATGAGACGTATGCGGTCAACCGGATATTCCGGATCACAGGGTATATAGGCTGAACCCGTCTTCATCGCGCCGTAGATGCTGCTGATGAGATATGAGCGGCGCGGCAGAAGGATCACGATCCTGTCGCCCGGCTTCACACCACGCTTAATCAGTGCATTCGCTATGCGGTTGCACTCATCATCAAACTCGCGGTAGGTCATACGCTTGTCGCAGGCTATGACAGCCGGAGCATCGGGAGTCTCGTCGCAACGGTTCTCCATCTCGCGGTGGAACGTAGTATATGGCACGTCGCAATGCATACCGTCGCGCACCTGTGAAAGCACTCTCGCCTGCTCATCGTTGACCATCTTGCCGTCAGCAACGGTGGCGGCTTCCGGCAGACTCAGCGTGAGAGTACGCATCATCGTAGCCAACAACTCCATGTCGTTATGAGCATAAAGCGACTTGTCGTATTCCACCACTATCTCATATTCCCCGGCATTAGGCTCGAATATCAGCACCGTCAGAGGCACCTTGGCGGTGTCAAGACTCAACAGCAGTTTCTCCGACGGGAGTGCCCCCTCTGTGACACTTGATATGCCACCCTCAAACACGTACATGATTTCGGGACGAACACCCTTGCTGCTCACAAGTTCGGTGAAGGGATAGAAGTCGTAATCCTGTGATGTGAGGAACTGCTCCTGCACACCCTTGGCAAACTCGGCGGGCGTCATATCCGGCTTCTTGCAACGCGACACAACAGGGAGAGTCTTGACAAACATACCCGTATCGTTGAGCAGGCGCATATCGGCACGCCCGTTATTGACCGTCACGATCTGCACCGACTCTTCACGGATAAGGCGGTGAAGCAACTGTAGGAATGAACTAAGAAGGAAGTTGCTTGGCGTCAGACCGTTGGCGGAACAGAAACGTTTTATCTCCGTAGAGTCCATAAGTAGCCTGATACGCCCCATCGCTCCCGATATGCTTGATTCGGGAGTGCGGCTGTGGGGATATGACGTCGGTTCGGAATCGCCGATCAATGAGTCAAACCATTCGCGGGCCTTGTCTGCATCGTCGCCTGCCATCAGCTCACGCTCGTCAAGCGCACGATCAAGTGCCGTGTAGCTCTCCGGAGTGAGTTTCTCGCCGGAATATGCACGCACAAGGTCATTGCTGAACACCATCGCCGACACGCCGTCGAAGATGATATGGTGTACGTCGAGAAGCATATACACCTCTTTGCCGTATGTGAATATCTCGCATCGTATCAGCGGCTGGCTGAGAAGGTCGAAAGGCACTATCTTCTGCTGGAAGAATTGTGAGTCGGGGCGTTTATCAAGTTCCGTTATGGCAATCTCCGGCATCTCGTCGCAACGCATCTGCATCACGTCGCCATTACGCACGGTGAGCCTTGTCAGCAGTCCGGGATGCGCCTTCAATACCGAAATTACGGACTCACGCAGACGCAGGGGGTCGGTGCCGTCGGCAAAACGGAATGCCTGAGGAATATTATATTGCAGGGCGCGGCGGTTCATCTCCCAATCAATGTAGACGCCGCGCTGATTCTCTGTAAGCGGATAGTAACGTCGCAGCTGACGAGGGGACTCGGCAGCCGGAGTGCTGACCGCATCGGCATTGCCGACAGCGGAAGCGATACCACTTATCGTGGGGTCAGACATTATGGTCTTTGCAGTGATTTTCACCCCTCTCTCCTTCATGATTGCAGCCACAAGGCGCATCGCCATAAGCGAGGTCAGACCTACGGAGAGCAGGTTGGTGGTTACGCCGAAATCGGTATGACCCAACACATCGGCAGCGAGTCGGAACAATGCAGTCTCACTCTCACCCTCCGGTTTCACTATCTCGGTAGCGGCAACCTCCGGCACAGGCAACGCCCGGCGGTCGATCTTACCGTTGGGGGTCAACGGCATCTCCTTCAATGGCATTATGACGGAGGGCACCATAAACTCGGTGAGCGATTCCGACATAAATGCGCGCAATGCCTCGGCATCCAGCGCGGCACCATCCTTCGTGGTGTAGTAACCCACAAGGTTCTGTGCGCCGCCAATCTCCTTCACCACAGCACAGAAAGCCTTGACAGCCTCATGTCTGGTGGCAACAGCCTCGATCTCGCCAAGCTCGATGCGGAGTCCACGCAGTTTGACCATGCCATCCATACGACCGATGAACTCTATCTCACCATCGGCAGTGTAGCGACCCTGATCCCCTGTGCGGTATGCCTTCACGCCATCAATCGTGATGAATTTCTCAGCGGTAAGGTCCGGACGGTTAAGATAGCCCACACCTACCCCGTCGCCCATGATTACGATCTCACCGGTAAGTCCGGCGGGGAGCGGATTTAGGTCGCGGTCAAGTATGCGCACCTCATAACCCGGTATCGGACGCCCTATGATTCTTCCGTCGGTCGGGGCTGTCACCTCAAAGGCAGTGGCAAACACCGAGCACTCCGTCGGACCGTAGGCATTACAGAAGCGGTAAGGGAGCGGATTCAACGGAGGAAGTTTCTCGCCGCCACCCGACAGGATGCGCAACGTGGTGAAGTCAAATAGCGTGGCCATCTGCCATGCTATCTGAGTGGTCATGAACATAACGGTGATACCCTGAGTCTCGATATAGTCGTGCATAGCCGTGAGGTCCATACGCAGCTCCACGCTGAAGATATGCACCGTCGCGCCGCTGATGAGCGTAGGATAAAGGTCCATTATATGGGCATCGAAGCCAAAGGCGGCATACGCGCCGGTGCGATCGGTGGCGCAAAGTCCGGTCATCTCTATGTATGCCCCACAGAAATTCACGATATTATGCTGCGTAAGCTCAACTCCTTTAGGTTTACCGGTCGAGCCGGAAGTATAGAGTATCACCATCGGCAACTCCGACTCCGACATATCAACCTTTGCCGCATCCTTCGGAAGACCGGCAAGCGACGACGCTTCAAACACCCGTCCGCTATATGCCGGAAGTTTCTCCGCCACAATCCCGGTGTCGGCAAGGATCAGGTCAAGACCGGCATCCTCCACCATAAATTCAAGTCGTTCCTGCGGGAAGTGCGGGTCAAGCGGCATATATGCAGCCCCCGCCTTCATTATGGCAAGCGGATACACCGCCATCAGTTCCGACCTCTCGATCATAACACCCACACGGTCGCCACGGCGTATGCCAAAGCGGTCAATGAGTTCAGCTGCAAGTGCATCGGTGATTGAATCGAGTTCGCGATACGTAAGACTTCTGCCATCATACACCACCGCCACGTTATCCGGATTGCGCCGCGCACTTTCTGCAAAGAGTGAGGGTATTGTCGCGCTCTTGTCGGATATGATCCCCTCGCCGCCATACCAAAAGCGTTCGAGTTTCCTCATCTCAGCCTCATCTGTTGATGACAATGTGCCCGTCAGAGTATCCCCGCTGCTACGCATCATCGAGCGCAGTAGTTCGGAATAAGCCGATGCGAATGCCTGCATGAAGTGGGATGAATATAAGTCGGCACGATAATCGCCGGTAAGCACCAGCCGTCCGTTTATGATGTTGAGATTGAGGGTTATCTTCGCACCCGTCGCAGTGAATTTCAACGGCACCTGCTCCGGCTCATACCCTGCTATCTCCGCCAGACGGTTGTATTCACCCTGATAGGCGAATATCAGGTCGGAGTTGATGCCAAAATCCTGAGCGGCTTCCGCAAATGAATAGAGTGAATGTTTACGCACTATGCCCAAATTTCTCTTCACCTGCTCCAAGAGGGATGCCACTGTTGTCTCTTTCGTAATGATTGCCCTGACGGGGAGGGAACGCACCATCATGGCGAAGGTATGGTCATAACGGCTGTTGTCGCGACCATGATATATTGTGGCAAACGTCACGTCATCACGACGATACAGACGGCTTATAAGGAGGGAGAATACGGCTGTCGCGGGCACGCTGCGCGGCATACCCATGCGTTTCGCGTATGCCTCATAGTCGGCAGCATCAATTCCCATGTCATGGTGCAACTGTGCATATTCTCCGGTAGCCGGAGTGTTGACATCCGGGATCAGATCCGTCTCAGTCTCCGCCCCTTTCAGCAGTTCGGTCCATGCATCGCGGTCAAGCTCATAGTCAGCCGATTTGCGACGTGCCGCCTCCTCCTCGCCAAGATCGAAGATCGACGTCTCCTCCGGCTGCAACTCCTCGCCATTTAGGGCACGCGCAATATCACGGAGGAAGATGTTGCGTGAAACGCCGTCATAGATAGTATGGTGAAAGTCCATGAAGAGGTAGATTCCGCGGTCGGTATCAAATATCTTGATGCGGCTCAATGCACCCCCTTCAAGATTAAACGGAAGGATAAGCGCATCAAGGCTATTCATCAATTGCTCATGGCTCACCCTCTCTACCTCCACACTGACGGGAGCACCATGTCGCCATACGGGGTTGCTGTCATCGTCAAGGGAGATTACTGCTGATATTGCCGGGTGTGCGGCGATGACCTTCCCTATAGCATCCGCGAGAGCCTGCGGGTCAGTCACTCCGCGAAGTAGCATAAGCCTCGGATTATGATAGGGATTTGACGCCTCATTCTGTAGGCTGTCAATATATATACCTAATTGAGATTGAGTTAACATGTCTGTTGTTAGTTAGGGGAATTATGGTTTAAAGTTTATGGTTTATGGTTTATGATCATTAAATTTTGTATAATGAAAAGATTCATAGATTTCCGTGAATCTTAAACCTTAAACTATAAACCTCTGAAGTGCAGCTTGCGAAACTTCAGTTACTTAAACAGTGATGAGATACCCGTCATGTCAAGGACAGTGCGTATCTGTTCCTTCACGCCTGTGAGTCTTACCGTGTGCCCGGCACCCTTTGCAGCCTTCAGCACGATTATCAGCGACCGTAATCCGGCACTACTGATATATTCCAGTTCGCTGCAGTCGATGACTATATCCTTGACGTTTGCGGGAGTGAGATATTGAGCCACTTGATTATCAAAATCAGGGGATGTGGCAGTGTCAAGACGACCTGCCAATGCTATTGTGAGGAGATCGGGAGTGTTTGTTACATTTATATTCATATTTAGTTTTTTATTATTCAGTTTTTATTATTCGGTTTTTATATTTAGAGTTAATATGTTGGTTCCATTCTCATATCTGTATTTCACGTCGTAAGAGAGATTGAATACCAGATGCAGACCAAGACCACCGGGATTACGGTCGTCGAGATCCGAACTTAAATCCGGTGTCGGGGCATCGGAGAGCGGGTCAAAGCGTTCACCGGTGTTCTCTATAGTAACCTTCACGGATGATTTCTCCGGAAGGATGCTGATTATGATCTTATCTGTCGCATTTTGAGGATGGGAGTGCATTATGACATTTGCAAACAATTCCTCTATCACCAAATTCACGCGCATCTCGGCGGCTTCGCTCCAACCGTTGCGCATCTTGGCATCACTGACCACATTCACGATCCTCTCCAGTTCATGCTTATCATATCCAAGCTGCAACCGGATCTCCTCCTCATTAGCGGGAAGACTGATGCTCAGCGCGGTCATGTCATCACTAAGCCTGTTTCCGGAGAAACCCTCAACCCTATCTGCCAATCTCTCCACAAGCTGCTGCGGATAGGCTCCCTCCGCTGCATATTCAATTGCAATTTTCAGGAACTCCTGTTCACCGAATTGCACGCTATCCTCATTTTCAGCCTCAACGAAACCATCCGTATAAAGCAACAGGTTATCACCTGGAGAGAGAGTCAGTTCCGTTTCAGAGTAGACGGTATCCTCCATCAGTCCCAACGGTAGGGATGGGGTCAGTTTGATGTACTCCCCGTCAACACCTTCGGAAGTGGTTCGCAACATTATCGGTGGATTATGACCTGCATTTGCCAAAGTCACACATCGTTTCTCCTCATCAATTAGCCCTACAATAGCCGTCACAAACATGTAGCGGGTATTCCCCTCACTCAGTATCCGGTTAATGCAGTTGCAAATCTCCTTTGGACCCAGATTCTGACTCACGGCAAAGCGGAAAAGGTATTTCGTGGCAGCCATCACGAGCGAAGCCGGCACCCCCTTCCCACTCACATCGTCTATGATGAAATAAGTAAGGCGTGGGGATACCTTATAGAAGTCAAACATATCTCCGCTCACCTCACGTGCCGATTTCAATATCGCCCCCTTCTGAATGGCGCAATCATTCATCTTCTTCACCTGCGACATACTCGGAAGCATCGACTGCTGGAGTGCACTTGCTATCTCCAGTTCACTCTTTATCCGTCCGCTCTCGGCAGCCTCAGCAGCACGTTGCTCGATAAGCTCACTGAGTGACGATTTCATACGCTCCATTGCATCGCGAAGACATTTCACGTCGCTATATATGACCTTTTCAGGAAGTGGTGCATCAAAATTTCCGGCACCAATCTCGTCAGCCGCGACAGCAAGACGTTTCAGCGGACGCATACCGACGTTGACCACTATGACTATCCCCACCATCATAAGGATAAAACCGACCGAAATCAGAATTAGAATCGGTTTCTTCAGATGCACGAAAGAGCCGGTCACGGAAGAATACGGGGTCAGTGTGTAGATCTGTAGCTTAGTATGCGGTATAGCGGATCTGTTGAGGATATAGTCTTTACCATTCAGATTAATCTTGCTGTCATCCTCAAATATTTCCTTATTATTTATGGCAGAACGCAAGGCGCGCTGCAACCTCTCATCTCCGGCATAATCCATCTCCTGGAAGGGCTGATCCCCATCAAAAATAAACGAACGGCTATCAGGATAAATATGCAGTCCGACAAGCTGGTCAAGCACAGTCTTCATCGGCACGTCAGCCTCAAGCTGAGTCTTGACAGAATTAAGCGTCTCATGTTGAATAGTGCGCGTGATACGGGTTGCCTTCTCCGACTCATGCCGTGCCGCAGCCCGATCAATAACCAATGACAATACCAATAAAATCATGGCACATACACATGCCACATATCCACATATAGCTGACGATAGCTTCATCCTCCAGACGTTTTTTTAATTTATCGTTTATGGTTTACGGTTGACCGTTTATCGTTGACCGTTTAAAGCATGCGATACTTCATCATGATAGCAAAAGTAATAATTATTCCGTAAACGACAAAGTGATTCGCCCGTATCGGTGTGTATCTGAGTGTATCCATGTGTATATGGGCGTATCTGTATGTATATCAAAGCATATCTATATCTACTTATACCTATTTGTATCGCCTGTATCGGTTGTATCGGAGTGATACAAGCGATACAACCGATACAAGCGATACAGGAGAATCACCGGAACATATCAGTATCAAAATAACATACCCATCAAATACTCCATACCTAACTTTGCAATACGCTTCAGTGCGCTTCGCGCAAAATAACAAATAACAAGCGACAGGTAACATGGAGTCGGAAACAGATGACAAAGAAAGAAGTCTTCATTCTTATAAGAAGGAATGAATAGAGGCGTCATGTATAAAAGTAACCTTTCATACGTTAAGTAACCAACATAATATCAAGAAGACATATCCTATATCAACTGCAATCTCATTGATATCAAGCCAATAATCTCCTTGATATAAAAACGCACTTCCTCTTAATATCAACCCACTCATAAGATGCCAGAACTGAAAAGACAATTCTGCAATCAAAAATATGACCCAACTTATTTCAAGACAAAACATTTTGTTGTATATTTGCATTCTTCTGACAAAGACTAACTCCGCAATATCGCAATGTAAAAAAATGTTAAAAGAACCTATATTGGTTCCTTATATGAACCAATATAGGTTCTTTTAACAATAATTAAGAATCAAATGACAATTGATCAAACATATCAAAAATGGCAATCGCTTATGCCTTTAGATGAATCTGACAGGCATAGACTCAGTATGCGATTTACGGTTGACTTCAATTATAATAGCAACCATATTGAAGGCAACACCCTAACATACGGACAAACAGAACTTCTGCTAATTTTTGGGAAAGTGATGGGAGAAGGGGAATTGAAAGACTATAACGACATGAAAGCAAGTGATGTCGGACTTAAACTGATGGAGGTTGAATCCTTGACTAAGGATATGCCATTAACACAAAATTTCATTCGCCAGCTCCATAAAACTCTTCTACGGGAAGACTATAAGGTCTATAGGAAACTTCCTGGTGGTGAGTACACATCGTATATAGTGCACGCAGGTCAATACAAAACACGACCAAATAGCGTCATAACCCGCACAGGAGAACGCTTTGAGTATGCTTCACCGGAGGAAACGCCTGCACTTATGACTGATTTGATAGATTGGTATAATGAAGAAGAATCTAAAGGTGAGATTAACGCCGTAGATTTGGCTGCATTATTCCATTATCGTTATATCAGGATACACCCCTTTGAAGATGGAAACGGACGTATTGCCAGACTTTTGGTCAACTTCATTCTTGCTCGCCATAATTATCCAATGATAGTGGTAAGGAGCCGAAAGAAGTATGAATATCTTGATGCATTGAGTATGTCGGACAAAATAGTCGGAATCCTGCCATCTAAAGGTGCTAAAGCAACTCTTGATGAAATAAGACATTTCAGACGATATTTCACCAATTTAGTAAATGAGGAGATGCAAGCTGATATTGAATTTATCACCGACAAGAGAGAGAATGTGTGGTGGTATGACGGAGAAAAGATTGAATTTTTGACGTCAAGTGCCCCAATAATTCTAAAATCACTTATGTTGGATCCGGCAATTTCAAACAAATCATTGGCAGAGAATGCCGATATCAGCATAAGATCTGTAAACAAACAAATAAAAAGCCTATTGGAGAAAAAATATATTGAGAAGACAACAGATGGCTACAGAGTGTTCATAACTCCATCCGTACCATAATTGCAGCTCGCAAGTTCCCAATTTTCAAGTTTTATCCCTGAAAAAGTGGCTGATACTCCTATTGATTGAGCCATATCAATTCGAGTGATTCATCTGGTTCGAACGACCCAAGTGATTCGCCTGTATCGCCTGTATCGCCTGTATCGGTTGTATCGCAACCGATACAACCGATACAACCGAATCACCCTGATACACTCAAGTCTATCATCTGACAGAGATATCGTATCACGGAAATCAGTTGACCATCACCCGACCCGTAACCAATAAGTCACCCCTCAAATCGCCAACACTCTTCAAGGGAAGTCACATTGATATTATAATCTGCCATATTAAAGTCGCTTAAATTTAAGTTTTAAATCCATATTTCGTAATAAAACTACAAAATATACCACTAAAATTTCATTATATCATCTTTTATTTCTATTTTTGCATTGAAGTTATGACAACTTCATTACAAATCAGATAGAATCGACAATTATGATAGCAGAATTCAGCATCGAAAATTTTTTCTCTATTAAATCTGCTCAAAAAATCAGTTTTGAACCGTCATCAGACACTTTTATGTCTGATGAATATTCGTATGAAGTTAAAGAAGGGGTCAGATTACTGAAAATCGGGATCATTTATGGGGCTAATGCATCCGGTAAAACAAATATCTTAAACGCCTTTAATTTCTTCAGGATGTTGGTTCTAAGAATGCCCAAAGACCGAAATGAGACAACGCAAGTCGTTCCATTCATGTTGGATGACTCGTCAAGAAATGAAAAGACAAGAATGTCGATGGTATTCTATATCAATAAGACCAAATATATCCTTAGTTTTGAACTGGATGCAAAGTATATCCATTCAGAGACCTTGATTGTATATGATTCCATTCGTCCCACCAAACTGTATAGCCGCACCTATGATGCCTCGACTGATTCCTCAGTCATAGAATTTGGCACAAATCTTAAAATGGCCAAGAAGAGTCAAGGAATCATCTCAGGCAATACCATCAATAATTGTAGCGTGCTTGCAGCGTTTGGCAAGAGCAACGTGGAAAGAACAAGACTTAATGAGGTGTATGATTACTTTGCCAAACAAGTGAAAGATGTATTGGCTCCCGGTATGTTGCTGTCAGGATACATCAAATCTCAATTGGATAAAGATGAGAACGGAGATTTGAAAAATTTCATCCTTAATTTTCTGAAGGCATCAGATTTCAATATTGAAGATGTTGCACTCAATGAAGAGGAAGAATTAATCACCCCGGAATTGGAACAATTGATTCAAAATGCCCCTATCGGTGATGAGGCAAAGGCGGATATGCTCAGGAAAGGGAAAATCACCAATACAGAATTGACATTCAAGCATAAAGTCGGCGACAGACTATATGAACTGTCGGAGGAATATGAATCAAATGGCACAATGCGGTTCATGGGATTGGCAGTTATTCTAAATTTCCTCTTAAAGACCAATCGTTTCGTACCGATTGACGAAGTGGAAACAAGCATCCACTACGAACTGTTGGCTTATTTTCTGAAAGTGTTCCTTGCAAACAGCGATGGCACCTCCCAGATGCTTCTGACGACCCACGATATCAATCTTCTTAACGAAGATTTCATCCGTCGCGACATAATATGGTTTACCGACAAAGACGAACTTGGAGAAACCCGTATAGTCCGGCTCTCCAACTTAGGCCTGCACAAGAACCTCTCCCCCTACAACGCATACAAGCAAGGGAAATTAGTAAAACTTCCGTTCCTTGGCAGCCAATACCTCACCCTAAACAACCAATGACATGGGACGGACAGTAACAAAAAGTATAGCCATCATCGGTGAAGGAGAAACTGAATGGTTCTATTTCGACTCTTTAAGAATAGCATGCCGCTATCCATTCAAAGTTGCGCCTGATTTTCCACAGCATAGCGACATCAATCATATTCTGAAGCTGGTAGAATCCTACCTGAACAAGCAATATGATTATGTCGTATGCCTGTTTGATATGGATAGATTGTTTCAATACCCTTCTGAAATGCAGTTGTACCAACGGGCAAAGAAAAAGTACAACACAAAGAAATATTCAGGAAGAGTAATATTCATAGAAACAAATCCATGCACAGAATTTTGGTTCCTGCTCCACTTCTTACCAAATGTAGTTTGCCGACGATATGAGAGCTATGAGCAACTACTGCCCGAACTACAGAAGTATATGCCAGGGTATGAAAAAACGAAACGGTATTTCATACGCACCAATCTCTACAAATACCTCACAGAGAATGGTGATTTAGAAAGAGCCACGACAAATTCCGAAAAGCTATGCCAGCTCTGCCAAGCCTCCCCTGAGGATTTAAAAGCATACTCCGAGATTCATAAAGTAATACAGCTACTGAATACATTAGTCTCAAAATAGCCAATCTTTTATCGTATTCATTTTATGTATAACCCCAAGGATTATTGAAAAAAAATAGTAAGACACCGCTTAATTTCGGCAATAAATCAAGTTTATTGCCGAAATTAAGCGGTAATGTTATGTAGCTATAGGGGGATGTCAGTCGGGGAGGATGCCGAAGTAACGGGTGGCGGCGGCGGGGGTGAGAAGGGAGTCAAGTTCGTAGCTCTTGAACTCGATCGTGATCTCGCCGGCTGCGTAGGGGGTTATCTCGTATAGTCCGTAGATGAAGTTGATGCCGTCGGTGGTGAGTTCGAAGTTGTTGGGTATCGACACACTATCAACGGACTCAAGCAACGGCACTTTGTTTTCTGAAATACGGTTGCGGATGAGTTTCGTCAATTTCTGCTCGTAGCCGGGCTGCATGAGGTCTGCCACTGAGAGTATCTTACCATCCTCTATTCCGTAGTTGATGTAGGTGGTGGAATAGAATCCATGTGCGGCACGGCACATGTAGGTGTAGTAAAAGTTTTTCCATACCACCAGTTCCGGAGTGGTGAGTGCCACGCTGATTTGGTTGACAGACTGGCTGCATGCCTTGGCGGAATCGGGTGAGACGGTTGTGGCTGTCAGATCATCGTCAAGCAATGGTGCAGCCTTGTCTTTCCCGGGCATCTCCATCTTGGCAAGACGCATCAATGAATCGCGCAATGTAGTGACATCTTTATCGCCTACCTTCAATGGGAGGATGCCACTGCCGGAGAACCGCCAGTATTTTCCACCCTCCACGTCAAGGGCATCGCTATCAGGGTATGCCGCTATCACGTCGTATTTATAACTTTCAAGTTCCACTAATGATGCACCGCAAGCATCCGCCTCAGCAGATTTATCCTTTGCATTATTGTTGCATGAAGCCACTGACATCAGAAGCAGCATAGTGCCCACCCCTGACAGAACCTCTCTTTTCTTTTTCATAATAAATTTTATTTGTTCATTTTGTTGCACCCTTGATTAGTTTACCAACCTCCGCTGGCACCACCTCCACCGGTGGAACCGCCTCCGAAACCACCGCCAAAGCCGCCTCCACCGAAGCCACCGCCTCCACCTCTGCGTCCGGATCCGAGTATGGCTCCGGCTGCCAATGCAGCTGCCGAACCATCATCCTTCTTGGGGATGGTGTAGCGTTTATTCTCACGATAATGACAGAACTGACACTCATATATCCGTTCGCCTACACCCGTCTGACGCGTGGTGGCGGGCACTATCGTATGGTCACGCACAAGACACATGGCAATGGTATGGCATTTCGGACATTCCGTATATTTCAACTGTTTGGCACGGAACGGGTAACGCTCCACTACCCCACACTCCGGACATACCCATACGTCATAGTCAACCGTCTTTATCTTCTCCTCGAAATCCTGCGACGGGTTAAGCAATTCGTTATCCTCCTCCTCACTCAACTTACGCATCTTTGCACCGCATGACGGGCATTTCATCGGTTTGTTGCGTGCATTTCGGTATTGCCATTCCGCAAGCAAGGCAGGCACCAGACCCAGACCAAGCGAACATACGGCTATTATCCAGTAGGCAGTGCGATGCCCATACCATATCATAGCCTTGCGGTAGCGATCCTTACCACGCGCACGCACAACGTCGTAGCAGAAGAGTCCGAACGCCACGAGGAAGAACCCGAATGCAAGCCATCCAATAAACGATAGGATCGTGTCGCCGGAGATAGACTCCTGCTGACCGCCACCTTCCCATGCCTCCTTCTGATCGCTCTTCAGTTCGGCGGCTGCAACGGGGTCAGACAGCACCTGCGCCACGTCATGTGCCGATGCTTCCACCGCCGCGTCAAGATCGTCACGCTTCATGTTTGCCACTATCGAACGGTCGATTATCTTCTTTGCAGATATGTCGGGAAGCACACCCTCCACACCGTAGCCCGTGGTGATACGTGCACGTCGCTGTTCGGGGGCTATCAGTATCAGCACACCGTTATCCTTATCCGACTTGCCGATACCCCAGCGGGCAAACAGCCGTTCGGAGAAATCCTCTATCGGCATGTCGCCAATTGACGGCACAACCGCCACCACTACCTCTGCACCCGTGGCGCGGCGCAACGAATACAGCTCATCATTCACCTTTGCCTTCACGGATGAGCTTACCAGATTGCCGGGGTCAGCGACGTAGACCCTGCGGTCAGCGATGTTGGGATTCACAATCTCATCCGGTGTATAGTCCTTGGCAAGAGCCGCCATACACCCGACAAGCAACATCAATAATATTCCAAGTCTATTTTTCATTTTTTGTCATTTTGTCAATTTGTCAGAAAGGAGAATCGGTCAGACGGCGGGAAGGGAGTGTCCGTTGAGTTTCCGGAAAAGATCCAGCGCATATACATCGGTCATCCCCGACACATGGTCGAGCACACTCTGTAGCCGCTCATACAGACTCTCGGCATGTATATCGTATTGCCTCGGCATTTTCAGAAGCAACAGTTTGGAGAAGTTCTTCTCCGGATTGAGCACCGCCTCCATCAGTACATCCATCAGATACGTCAGTATCCTGTTGCCGGCAATATCCACGTCAACCACGTCCGGGGCATCATATATCCTCTCTCTTGCCACCTTAGCACACCTTCCATACGCCTCACTGAGCCGTGGGTCGGTAAGCTGCACCAGCGGCGACAACTTCTCCCCTGCCAACAGTCTACCCTCATTATCGACAAACACATCGGCACACCCCATGACAAGCTCCCCTATCACGTTTGAGCGGAGATAACCCACCTGCTCGTTGGGGTCGTCGAGATAAGACATAGCCCTTACCCTCTTGTCGATGTCGGCAGGTCGGAAGAAAGCCAACAGAAGTTCCTTCACCTCTCCTATTGAAAGGATTCCCAACCGGTGGGCATCCTCAATATCCATTATCTGATAGCATATATCGTCGGCAGCCTCCGTCAGATATACCAGCGGATGCCTTACAAACACACCGTCGGCAATCTCCGGAATGCCCAGTTCGGTTGCCACCTTACGATAGTCTGCCTCCTCCGAAGCGAAGAAACCGAACTTCCGTTTACTCCCCACGTTAAGCGATGACCAGGGGTATTTCACAATTGAGGCAAGTGTGCTATAGGTCATTGCAAACCCACCTTTACGGCGTCCGCAGAACTGATGCGTCAGTTGACGGAAAGAATTGGCATTCCCTTCAAAATTGACGAAATCCGCCCATTGCTGCGGAGTGAGACTACCCTTCAGTTGCAATCCCGCCCCCTCGCTGAACCATGTTGATATCGTCATCTCGCCGGAATGCCCGAAGGGGGGATTACCGAGGTCGTGGCATAGGCAAGCCGCCGCCACAATGTCGGGGATACTGGCAAGCGACTCCGCCACGTCGCCGTCGGCATAACGCCCGGAAAGACGCGCCACGACCTCCCTCGACAGGGAGCGTCCGACGGATGACACCTCCAGACTGTGGGTAAGACGGTTATGCACAAACACACTTCCCGGCAGAGGGAACACCTGCGTCTTATTCTGCAATCTCCGGAAAGGGGATGAGAATATCATACGGTCGTAATCCCGCTGGAAATCGCTGCGTATATGCACCCGTGGATCATGAAATTCCTCCATGCCCAGACGCTTGTCGCATATTAGGGTTGCCCAGTTCATATCTCGTTTTTATTTTTTAACCATTTTATCTGTCAAATATTGTGACAATATCCAAGTTGTCTACAACGTTATTACATATAGATGTCAAAATATTTTGGCATCTGCTTACCACATGATAACCGACATTAGAAATATAAAGTTCTTCAGCAATATAAAGTTCTTACCCTTGCGTCTCGTTTTTCTCCTGGTAATGATTATTTCCGTCGTTCCGGAGATAATCGCCAAGCCGGGCGACAAGATTCTCAACCGTCCGTATGCCGACCTGAAGCCCTGGCACCTTGGTTTCTCTGTCGGGATGCACGTGCAGGACCTATCGTTCACCCACAACGGACTAATGACCGACGACGGGGAGAAATGGGTGGCTGAGGTGCCCTCCTTCTCACCCGGATTCTGCGTTAACGTGCTTGCCAGCCTTCGTCTGCACAAATATCTCGACCTTCGCCTCACTCCGGGAATGTATTTCGGGAGTAAGGGGGTAGTGATGCAGGATGCCCTCGGTGACAAGCTCAACCGTCAGGACGTGAAATCGGCATACGTCGTTGTACCGCTCGACCTGAAGATCTCAGGCGACCGTATGCGCAACGTGCGTCCCTACGTGTCGGCAGGAGCTATGGCCACGTTTGACGTCAGCAAGAAACGCACCGAGCCGCTCCTCTTCAATTCATCCGACGCCTATCTATGCGTCGGACTGGGAGCCGATTTCTATCTCCCCTTCTTCAAACTGAATCCAGAGATAAAGTTCTGCTTCGGACTGACCGACATACTGCATCATGAGCGTCCGGACCTGACGGATGATCCGGAGTCGTTCAAGATGACGCAAGCCCTATCGAAAGTAAAATCAAATATGGTCGTACTCACCTTCTATTTCGAATGAGCAACCTATCACGCAAAATAACGACGACGCTCCGGCTTCTCCCTCTGATATTGTTGGGACTTCTGTCGGCATCGGCAGCGTATGCCCAGAACGACCCTCTCTTCACCCAGCATTGGGCACTCCCCACCCTCTACAATCCGGCAGCGACAGGCGACACCGACTGGCTCCGTATCCGTGGTGCGGGACGCCTGCAATGGATAGGAATCACCAACGCGCCTAAAAGCTTTGTCGCCACCGCCGACATGCCCTTCAAGGTATTCAACAAGCGAGTGGGCGCAGGAGTCACCATGCTTCAGGAGAGCATCGGACTCTTCTCCAATCTACTAATCTCGGCACAGGGGAGCTACAAGCTCAAATTCCTCAAGGGACAACTCGGCATCGGGCTGCAACTCGGCTACTACAACTCTCGTTTCCGTGCCACCGATGCCTACATACCCGACGATGACGATTATCACGAACCGGAAGATCCCTCCATTCCGAAGCAGGATCTCACCGGAAACGCATTAGATGCCTCTCTTGGGCTCTCCTATACCCATCCTCTCTTCCATATCGGATTATCCGGCATGCACCTCACCGCCCCTACCGTAAAGATGGAGATAGAGGGGTCGGAATCAACCGAGACCCTGCAATATGAGACAAACCTGAATCGCACACTATATTTTGACGCCGGCGGCAATATTGCATTGAGAAACACGTTATTCTTATTGCAGCCGTCCCTGCTCATGATGACTGATTTCAGCAAATTGTCGGCAGCATTGACCCTTAGAGCCACCTACAACCGATTTCTCTTCGTCGGGATAGGCTACCGCTGGGATGATGCCGTATCTATAATGGCGGGTGCCGAGTTCAAGAACTTCTTCATCGGCTATGCCTACGACTATCCGACATCATCAATTGCAAAAGTGTCGTCAGGCAGCCATGAGATTGTGGCGGGATTCAGACTGAAAATCGATATGTCAGGCAAAAACCGAAATAAACACCGATCCATCAGAATAATGTAACGCTTAACATAATGACCGAAAGACTTTATAAATATTTAACGTTTTCAACACCCCGGCTTCTGTCGGCGGTCGCGATTCCGCTTATGCCGCTCATGCTGGCGTCCTGCTTCAGCGCACGCAACTCATCAGCAGGCGGCGAAGTGACCGGAGTCGGCGGATCGGCATGGGCAGAGCCTACGCCTTACGGTATGGTGCTCGTCGATAGGGGCTCAATTGCTATGGGTCCGTCGAAAGATGATTCCATCACCGGCATCAAAGCCAACCCACGGGGCATATCGGTCGATGCGTTCTGGATGGACGAGACCGAGATCACCAACTCCAAGTACAAGCAATTCGTATTCTGGGTGCGCGACTCCATTATCCGCGAACGCCTTGCCGACCCTGCCTACGGTGGGGACGAGGCTTTCAAGATCGAGGAGGATAAGGAGGGGAACCCGGTGACGCCTTACCTCAACTGGAGCAAGGCTATCCCATGGAGAAACCCCAATGAGGATGAACAGCGTGCAATCGAGAGCGTATACCGCACAAATCCCATCACCGGGAAAAAGGAACTCGACCCGACGCAACTCAACTACCGCTACGAAATCTTCAACCACACGGCGGCGGCACAGCGTAAGAACCGCCTCGACCCGCTGACCCGCGAATACAACACCGACAAACCCGTGCCGACGGAACTACCCGTAATCTCAAAAGACACCGCATACTTCTCGGAAGATGGTGAAATCATACGGGAGACAATCACCCGCCCGCTCACCGGCGATTTTGATTTCGTCAACACCTACATCGTCAACGTCTATCCCGACACTACGTGCTGGATCAACGACTTCGACAATGCCTACAACGAGACCTACACCAGAATGTATTTCTCACATGCCGGCTACAATAATTACCCGGTGGTAGGGGTGAGCTGGGAACAGGCAAATGCTTTCTCCAACTGGCGCACCGATTATCTGCGCCGTTCGCTCGGTAAGGACAACATCTATGTGGAGCCATACCGTCTGCCGACGGAGGCTGAATGGGAGTATGCGGCACGTGCCGGTAATTCCGAATCCCCCTATCCCTGGGAGGAAACCCTCCCCTACGATGAACGCGGATGCTTCTATGCCAACTTCAAGCCTATGGATGGCGACTATGTGCGCGACGGACACGTCATCACTTCGCAGGTGGGCACATTCACGCCCAACGATTTCGGGCTGTATGACATGGCGGGAAACGTGTCGGAATGGACCTCAACCGCCTTCACGGAAAGCATCGACAACCTTACCGCCGACATAAACCCGGAATACCGCTACGATGCGGCTAAGGAAGACCCCTACAAGATGAAGCGCAAGATCGTGCGTGGCGGCTCATGGAAAGACGTGGCGAGCGGCATACGCAGCGACCTTCGCATGTGGGAATATCAGAATGAACAAAGATCTTACATAGGATTCCGCAACGTTCGCTCTCAGATCGGATTCGCCAAAGGAACCCAAAAGAAAAAGAGATAAAGACATGGTAAAGATTCGCAAATATGCTAATTTCATCGAGCGTTTCCTTCACGGACCCGGTGGACAACGTTTCTTTAATTTCGCCTACTCCATCGGAGCGGCAATCGTGATCTGGGGTGCACTTTTCAAGATTCTGCATCTCCCCGGAGGCAACCTTCTTCTCTGCATAGGCATGGGCACAGAGATCGCCATGTTCATACTGACGGCGTTCGACCGTCCGCCGAAGGAATACGCATGGGAAGAGGTGTTTCCCGTGCTTGACTCCAAGAATCCCGACGAACGTCCCGACTTCAAATCCGGCTCGGGCATCATCATCACCGGCGACGTAGTCGCAGGGGATGCACAGTCAGCCCCGACAGACGGGCAGATTGCCGAGAACACTGCCGGAGGAGGATTCTCCGGCATAGTGTCGGCAGGTGTGCCCGCGACGGGCATCATATCCGGTGGCGGCGCGGCAGTAGGCGGTACAGCTGCAGCAACAGCAGCTCCCATTCCGGCAGAAGAGGCTGAGACCCTTCACCAGAGCATTCTCCGCATGACCGAACAGATGGATCGTCTTCAGGAGACCACACGCGCACTCAATGAGGTGAGCGAGACTCTTCTGCAATCATATAAGGCAATCACCGATAATTCCGACAACATCTCGCAGAGTGCGCTCGGATATGCCGAACAGATGGCTGACCTCAACCGTAATCTCAACGGACTGAACACCATCTATGAGATTCAGTTGAAACACGTGTCGGGACAGCTTGACAATATCGACCGTGTAAACCGTGGTCTGAAGGATATACGCGACATGTATGAGAAGTCAGCCAACGAGTCATCGCGCTATTGCGAGGAGTCGGAGAAGATGGCGCGCTACATGCAGCAGATCAACTCCGTATATGAGAAGATGATCACCGCCATGACCATCGGGATGCATAATCCGATGATGGGTCAGCCGGGGGCGAATCCATTTGTCAAGACCGACAGAACAGACAACGATTAAATCCGAAAGAGAACAATGGCAGGAGGAAACAACGTAGCCCGTATGTCACCGCGTCAGAGGATGATAAACCTTATGTATATCGTCCTTACCGCCATGCTCGCCCTCAACGTCTCGAGCGATGTGCTCAACGGGTTTAACCAGGTGCATGACGGGCTCCGTACCACAAACCGGAACATGACCTCCAAGAATGAGGTGCAGTTCAGATATCTCAGCGAACTCTACGATAAGAACCCTACGAAAGTGGGGGAATGGTATGAGAAGGGGGACCGTCTGCACGATATGTCGCAGTCATTATGCCTTACCATCGACTCGCTGAAACTGGCGATCGCCCGTCAGGCTGACGGCAATGATGCCAATCCCGAGCAGATTGTGAATCTCGACGATCTGGAAGCGGCATCCGTAACCATGCTGCGTCCCGGGAGGAATGAGGGGAAGAAACTGAGGGAGAGTGTAAATGCTTTCCGTGAATATGTAAGTTCGCTCATTACCGACCCGACCAAGAGGAAAGCGATGGAGGCGATGCTCTCAACAGGGAAACCTGATGAGGGGGAGAACTCATGGGAGAACAGGAATTTCGACAATATGCCGGCTATAGCCGCCGTCACCCTGTTGACAAAACTTGAGAACGACATACGTCAGGCAGAGAGTGAGGCTCTTACCAATCTCATCACCAACGTGGATATCTCCGACGTGAGGGTGAACTCCCTTGATGCCTACGTTATTCCCAACTCAAAGATGGTGATGAGAGGGGATAAATACTCAGCCAACATCGTCCTTGCCGCCATCGACACTACACAACGCCCCACCGTCTTTGTCAACGGATCGAAACTCCCCAACGACAAGGGATTGCTCGAGCTGAACGCCACCACAGTGGGCACACACGATTATTCCGGCTACATTGAGGTGATGAAGGGTGACGGCTCGATCGACCGACGTGAGTTCAAATCCTCCTACACCGTCATGGAGCCTATGGCTACCATCTCACCGACGCTCATGAACGTGCTGTATGCCGGCATCGACAACCCCATCAGCATCTCCGTGCCGGGCTTCCCGATGAATGCAATACAGGCAACCATGACCAACGGGACGCTCACACGCAGCGGTGACTCTTGGATAGCGCGTCCGCAGACGGTAGGCTCGGAGGCGGTGATCTCCGTCACGGCAAACACCGATGGCGCAGCCCGCAACGTCGGCTCCATGACGTTCAGGGTGCGCAAGCTCCCCGACCCTACACCATATATCCCGATAAAGGATGCGCAAGGCAACGTGGTGCACTATAAGGGTTCACCAAAGAAAATATCCAAGGCGGCACTTATGGCTGCGGAATCGCTCGGTGCAGCCATTGACGACGACATTCTCAACGTGACATACACCGTGGTGTCGTTCTCAACCGTCTTCTTCGATTCCATGGGAAATGCCATACCGGAAGTGTCGGACGGTGCATCATTCTCGCGTCGGCAGAAGGAACAGTTCAAGCGGCTTAAGCCCGGCAAGAACTTCTTCATCACTGACGTGAAGGCGAAAGGACCGGACGGCATAACACGCGACATCTCCCCCATCAACGTCGCACTCAACTGAATTTAAAACCCACCGAATCATGACTCTTAATAAAACAATACTGACAATCATCCTTCTCCTCTCCGGTCTTTCCCTCCATGCGCAGGTGGAGAATGCAGGCGGAGTGCGCAAACGCAGTGAGAAAGAGAAGAAAGGGGTGCAAGGTGGTCCCGTCATCTCCGACAGGATGCAGGGCTTTTTTGAGACTAAGGAGCCGCATGATGCCGATCTCTCCTACATGCGCCAGATCTACCGCCAGCTCGACCTCACGCAGCCTGAAAATTCTCCGCTCTATTTCCCGGAAGACGTGATTGACGGGCAGGAGAATCTTTTCCGTATAATCCTGCGGCTCGTGGTCGATGGGAAGATTCCCGCCTACGAATATCTTGACGGACGCGAGATGTTTACTGATCAATACAAGGTAAACGTCGCCGACATGCTGCAACGTTTCGACATCTATGCCCAGGAAGCCAAAGGCTCTACGGAGAAGAATCCGCGTTTTGTCATAGAGGAGGCGGACGTGCCGACCACCCAGGTGCTCAACTATTATATAATCGAGAAATGGGAGTTTGACCGCCGTTCCAACAGGATGAAGACCCGTGTCGAGGCACTTTGTCCGGTGCTCAACCGCTCCGGCGACTTCGGCGGCGAGGCGAAATATCCGATGTTCTGGGTGAAATTCGATGCCCTGCGCCCCTATCTCGCCCAGCAATACGTATTCCTCTCTGACGACAATAATCTCGCCCAACATTCCATAGATGATTATTTTAATCTCACGATGTATAAGGGGGATATCTATAAGACCCGCAATCTGCGCAACCTCTCCATGGCACAGATGTTTCCCGACGAGGATGACCGCAAGCGTGCGCAAGACAGTATCGACAACCGTCTGCGCAACTATGGCAAGAACCTTTGGGTGCCCGACCGTGAGGAGTATCTCGCCATGCGTGAGAAAGAGGACGCCAAGAAAAGCAAACAGGGTATAGCCGCCGACACTATTCCTGAACGCACAATAGTGGAGGCAGAGAGCGTGTCGGAAGAGAAACCCTCATCGGCGGCACGTGCGAAGAAACGCGCCACAAAGAAACGCTCATCTACCAAGAAGCCCAAGGTAAGTTCCTCCTCGTCATCCAACAGCGGGGCAGCAAAATCAGTCAGACGGCGCAAGAAATAATCTCGCTATGCGCCACGCCCCTCTCCCGCCTGATGCCGTGTAATGATAGAGCAATCTCATCACTATCTTCGCCATCAACGAAAGACTTCTGTCGTCCGACATACCATTAAGCAGATCCGCCGCAAGGTCGGGTCTGCTCTCTTTTTTATAGCATGCTGCCAATATCATTCCGCGATATGCCACCGTCTGGAGCATCCCCCTCTTATTCTCCGACCGACTCGCGGATATCGTCTGCCTCACGGCTTCAAGACTCCGTTCCCAAAGACCCACCTTACGAGAGAAGCTATCCCCGGTGATTGAATCCTTCTGGGAATATATGTCGGCAAGAATCTCCGGAACGCCAGCAATTTTTCCCCTTCGCTCTCTCCCCGACACCCCGACGGCAAGGAGCATCCTGACCCCAAGTTCCCAATCGTTCCAACATGGAAGAATCTCATTCCATCCCCCCGCCTTACGGAAGAGTTCTGTCGGTGCCATATATCCGTGGGTGCGCAGAAGAGCATGCACGAGATGGCACTCCATACCCCTGTCGGGATAAAACGGAGCCACCTTACTTTTTCCGTCAAGTGTGTGTATAAGACATTTCCAGCATACAATCTCTGCCTCCGGATGGTCACGGAACCCATTAACCGCTCTCTCCACGAGCGTAGGGCGCATCGTGTCGTCAGAATCGAAGAATAGAGTGAACCTTCCGGTGGCTGCACACAAGCCAGTGTTGCGTGCATAGCAGGCACCCCGGCGCTCCTCACGCATCACCTCCACATGAAGACCCTCCACGCTGTTGGCATCACGCCATTCAAGCGCATATTCGTAGGTGCCGTCGTCCGAACCATTGTCAACGATTATCACCTCCAACGGTCGCCATGTCTGCTTCGCAACGCTTGACAAAGTGCGTGCAAGAAGCTCCTTCCGGTTGTAGACCGGTATTATTATACTTACTTTCTCCATTTACTCGCGAATTTAGCGAATTTTTCCGGCATATCTCCGTTAATTGGTTATGAAGATTTGTAATAACCGGACAACCCCACATATCTTATGCGCGTAAAGGAAGAGAACACCTATAGAAACATACTGAAAGGGATCTCTCTCTTCGGAAGCGTGCAGGTGCTTCAGATCCTTATCAACGTGACTCGGGGGAAATTCGTGGCATATCTTCTCGGACCGTCGGGCATGGGCGTCTCGTCGCTCTTCGCCTCCTCCTCGCTGACGTTGCAACGCTTCTCCTCACTGGGTCTGAATCTTGCCATAGTGAAGGAGGTGGCGGCAGCCAGCGATGACCGGCGCAATCTCGCCACAATCCTGTCGGTGGCTCGTAGACTAATAACGTTCACGGCGGTTCTTGCCGCCCTTGTATGCGTGGTTTTCAGCCACTGGCTAAGCATCCTGACGTTTGGCGACCCATCGATGCAATGGCAGTTCATGCTACTCGGCATTGCAGTGGGACTGTCGGTGGCTTACACCGGACATCTATCGGTGCTTCAGGGATTCCATGACGTGAAAAACATCTCACGCGCCTCGCTTGTGGGGGGAGTGACGGGGTTGGTAGCCGGAGTGCCGCTATACTATCTCTTCGGCACACGCGGCATAGTGCCCGCCATGATAATATTGGCAGCCACACTGTTTATCTTCTACCGTCGTGTGCTTACCCGACCTCAATATTCAATGGAGAGGGAGCCGTTCAGCTGGAGCCGCCACCGCCCCATAATAAAGCGTCTGCTATTGATGGGGATGCTGCTGATGTCGAATGACCTGCTGCAATCCCTCTCCCAATATCTCATCAATATCTACATCAATTCCACAGGCTCGACGGATGCCGTAGGTCTTTATCAGGCGGCAAACTCAGTTACGGCGCAATATGCCGGGATAGTGTTCGCGGTGATGGCAATGGACTATTTCCCGCGCCTGTCGAAATCGGTAGGTGATAATGATGAGATGCGAGATGTGGTCAACCGTCAATTCATCGTCACCGCACTCATCATCGGACCCTCCTCCGGATTGCTAATAATCTCCTCCCCATTTCTCATACGGGTGCTACTCTCGCCAGAATTTCTCCCCGTCACGGAGTTGATGAGATGGATGGGACTGGGGATAATGTTCCGCGCACTGATGACTCCGCTCGGCTATATCTCATTCGCTAAAGGTAATAAGAAACTGTTTTTCTGGATGGAGGGTGTAGGGTGCAACCTGCTGACCCTTTCGCTCAGCTGCGGATTCTTCCATTTCTTCGGGCTTACCGGATTGGGCTACTCGCTCGTGGCTGACAATGCACTCTGCCTGATAATCTATTATATTGTCAACCGGAAACTATATTCCTTCCGATTCTCACGCCAATCGATGATGATGATGGCGATGGCAGTAATAGCCACTTCAAGCGTATTCCTCGCCTCATTCATTCCCACTACGACAGGCTATGCAGTGATGACCGCAATACTGATTATATCCGGCATATATTCACTGACAAGGCTCAGGCGTCTCGCGCTAATCTGATTGGTGTGTGTCTATCTGATTGGCGAGTGAGTCTATCTGATCCATTCAAGCGGATTCAGCTTCTCACGGTTGCGCCATACCTCAAAATGGAGCACACTGTGCTTGTCATCATCCTCATCCGGGGCAATCACACCAAGACGCTGACCGGCTTTCACATCCTCCCCCGCCTTCACAGCTGCCGACGACAAGTTGCCATACACGGTATAATAGTTGCCATGACTCACTATGACCACAGTGTTAAAGCCGGGCACCATATACACACCGGATACCGTGCCCCCATATACTGCCTGGGCGGCACTCCCTCTTCCTACCTCGGCATCTATACCGGGATTGTCATATTCCACGTGCGGAAGATTAGGCAAAGACTGGCGTCCGAAGCGCAACGTTACCCTGAATGAACCCGCCACCGGTTTAGGGAGACTTCCCTTCATTGCGGCGAAGTTGCCATTCTGTGCCTTAGCCGGAGTTGCCGCCTCTTTCTTCTCAGAACGTGCGGCACGTCCGCGTGCCTCTGCAAACTTGGCATCCTCTCGCGCCTTATCAGCCGCAGCACGCTCCCTCTTCTTGGCAGCCTCTCTCTCCTCCGCCTCTTTCTTCGCCAGTTCCTTCTTTCGGAGTTCAGCCTCCTTACGAGCCTGTTGTGCCGCTTTCTCCCGCTCCTTCTTCAATCGCTCCGCCTCAGCCTTCGATTTCCTGTCTTTCTCCTTTGCCTCCTTCTTGGCGAGAAGTTCAGCCTCACGCGCCTTCTCCTCCGCTAATCTTGCAGCCTCAGCAGCGGCAATACGCTCCCTTTCGATACGCGCCTGTTCCTCACGTGCACGTCTCTCCTCCTCCGCACGTCGTGCCTCAGCCTCCCTACGAGCCTTCTCCTCGGCAGCACGTCGCGCCTCAGCCTCCTTGCGTTTACGCTCCTCCTCTGCCTTTCTCTGCTCCTCGGCAATCAATGCCGCGATTCTGTTGCGCAATACGTTTGCCTCTGCCTGTTTCTTGCTCAGATGCGCCTGTAGGGCCTGACCGTTTGCCTTCAACTGAGCCACCAAGGCATCCTGCTTACCATATTGGTTCTGCAAGACCGCCTGCTCTGATTTCTGCTGAATCAGCATCCGGTCCTGCTCCTTCTTCACTAATGAGAGCTGGTCGCGCTGCGTCTTCAGCTGTGCGGTCTTCTCCTCCACGGCGGCAGTCTGCCTGTCGCGCCATTCGGAAAACTGCCTCAGATAACGCATGCGGCGCAACGCCTGGTTGAAATTATCAGATGCAAATACAAAAGCAAGAGCCGACCGGTTCTTTCTCGCAGACCTCATCTTCTTCACGGCTTTGAGATATTCATCACGAAGCTTCTGCAATTCCGCCTCATTCCCGGATATTCCGGATTCAAGGCTACTGATTTTCCCTGACAAAGACGTTATCTTACCGGTTGTCTCGGAAATACGCTTCTTTGATACGGATATGTCGTCCTGAAGTTTACCGAGTTCACTTAGCCCCTTCTTTATCGAGCGGTCGTTCTCCTTTATCTGCTGTTCTGTCTGACGAATCTCTCGGTTTGTAGCCTCCTGCTGTCTCTTCACGTCGGAAGATGTCTCTGTCTTCCGTTTCCCGGTAGCTTTGGCACTTTTCTTCTTCGCCGTCTGCGGAGCTGCTTTCTTAGATGCCTGCTGGGTTGCCTTATTCCCTGAAGACTTGGCACGCCGACTTTTGGCGGTGGTCTGCTGCTGCGGATTGGCTGCCTGCATAAGCGGCAGATAATCCGATGGGACTAACGACATGAGTGCCATCCACGACACAACTGCATTACGGGGAACACGCTTCATAACTTTAACTCTGACTTCTGACTTACTCTGACTTCTGACTTACTTAGAATGATTTTATGAAATCATCAAATTTCATCCGGGTATACCCTCCTTTGAGCCTTATAGGAGATATCCCGCTTCCATCCCATACAGGATCATCGAGTTCCAGTGTGCCTCCTCTCTTCTTATCGGGGGAATAATACATCACATTTATGTCGTAGCCTTTGCCGGGATATTCATACTCCACACTCACATAGGTATCCTCCTTTTCCACAGGCACCACAATCAGTGCGGCAGCACGCATCCACCGGTCAATCAAATATCCGTAGTTGAATCCCTCAAGCTCATTCTCCAATGCGGGTATCATCGACAACTGTCCGTCATTCTCATAAAACAGTTCAATGGATTCGGGCGATCCGGAAGACAGTAGACCTTCACCTACCACCACCGGACGTCCGAGCAGAAGATTCTGCACATCGGAAAGCGAGATGGGATAATTTGCCATGAAGCCGGTAAGGGGTTCCGCCACGTATGTCTTCTTCATCTTGTTGACCACGAGCAGCGAGTCGGCATAAATCTCGGCACGCCCCACCTCACCCATCAGCGGAGCTCTCAATGAAATCAACACCGCACTGTCGCGCTCCATATAAATCTTCACACTTGGACTAAGAGGCAGCCCCGGCATCCTCAGTTTTCCGTTGATAGATACCGTTTCCCATTCGTTCCATTGCGCCACAATGGAATCCACCACCTCGCTTCGTCTTGAAGAGTCGAGAGCCTCCTGTGCCGCCGTCATCAGTAACCCTGACAACAGCATAATGACACATACGGCATATCTTATTGTCTGTTTCATCTGTCTATTCATTTTTCCGATGCCGTATCCATTGGGAGACGGCGGCGACAACCGTCATATCATTCATAGAAGAAAGCCTTGTGAGCCACCTTCTTCTTCAGCAACCCATTATCCGGCTCCAGTTCCAGCGCACGCTTCCAATTCTTCACCGCCTCATCCGGCTGATGGTTCATGAAGAGTATATCGCCGATATGATGATAATATTCGGCTGCGACATCACCATTTTTCTCGGCAATCTCCATAGCCTTCTTCTGATATTCAAGAGCCTCCTTATAGTCTCCCTTCTTGAAAAGGATCCATGCATACGTGTCGAGATAAGTATCATTCTCCGGCTCACCCTCGATTGCCTTGGTACTCATTTCCAAAGCCTTGTCAAGATCCCCGCCGTTCTCCGTGAGGAAATATGCATAGTTGTTGAGTGAGACCGGATTCGATGCATAGAAGAATAGAGAGTTGTCGTATGCCCTGAAAGCCTTGTCAAGATCCCCGGCACTGTAGTAGGTGTCGCCCAACATAGTGTAGATAGAACTTAGCCTGGTCAGGTCATCGAAGTTCAATGAATTTCTGAATCGCGTGTCGGTGACGGAATCTGTCAGCGGAAGCTCTGGGTTAACCTGATGTATCATCTCGGCATAAGTATTCTCAGCCTCATCATACTTCTTCTCATCAACGGCGGCAGCGGCATACATCAGCCTCATCCCGTCGGGTATATCGATATGCTTTGCAGCGTTGCGATATGAGGTCATCGCATCCGCGCCACGCTCGTCGGCAAGCTGGTAGCGCATCAGTTGCCCCCAGTAAGCCACGTTGGCGGGGTCAAGGTCGATTGCATATCCTATCTGCTCCTCGGCATCCTTATAGTCTCCCTTCGCACCGCTATATCGCGCCGCCAGGTCGAGCACTGCGGGTTCATGAGGATATTGCTCCATCAGCACACTGAAAAGATGATCCCCGCGTCCGGTGTCGCTCTTATCGTTGAGAAGCGACTGAAGATATTCCTCAAGTATCGCGATCTTCTCCTCCTGTATGAAGTCTTCCGAGAGAAGTGCCTCATACATCTTGTTGTCGAAAGCCACGCTGTCGCCTATATTCTTGTAGAAATTGGCAAGCGCCATCTTTGCCGCCCCATTGTCGGGATTCAGTTCCTCCGCCTGCTTATAGTATGCGAGCGTGGAGTCGTTGTTCCCGATCACCTCGTATAGATTCCCCTTCAGTATCCTGAACGACGGTTCGCGACGGTTATAGTCGATAAGGGCAGTCGCCTCATCTATGGCAGCGGCGGTGTCGCCGGCAGCCAACATAAAACTCATCTTCTTCAACGATACCTGGGGAGATTTCCCCTGCGCTGTCTCATATCTGCACAATGCCTTTATGGCATCAGCCTCGCGGTGGGCGTGCATATATGCATCGGCAAGCTGCAGCAGCGTCATCTCCTTCCCCGGATATAGCGAGTCAAGACGTTGATACACCCTTATCGTCTCCTCAATGGAATCAAGGCGCGCAGCCACGTAGGCATACGAGTTAGCCTCATTACGGTCGGCAGGATATGCGTCGACAAATCTGCGCATATAATCGAGCGAACGCTTCAGTTCGGGGTTGCTTTGTAGGGTGTCGGTCTTCACCATAAGGCGATTCATGCCGTAGGCAGATGCCGCTTCTTCGTATGAGGGGTCGGTCATGAATGCTTTCTTGAAATATTCGAAAGCCGCCAGATGGTTGTTCTCCGCCTGGCAACGTGCCCCCTCAAGATAATAATAACGGGCTTTCCGGCGAATCTCACCGCCATCGGCAGCATACACGGAGATAAATGCAGCCGAGACTGCACACACGAGCAATATGATCAGTTGATACTTTTTCAATGGAGAATATTTAAAGAGGGACCTTATTTCTATCTGACTTGTTACGAATCTGACTTGTTTCTATCCGAAACAGGGTTTTAATTTACGCCCGTATGACCAAACGCGCCATTCTCACGCTTCGTGCGGTCGAGTTCGCTCACTTCCTCCCATTCCACGTGGGAATACTGCTTTATTACCATCTGACAGATTCTCTCTCCGTCGTTGACCACATAATCCTCTTCACCGAGGTTGATCAGAATTATCCCAATCTCCCCCCTGTAGTCGGCATCGACAGTGCCCGGAGAATTTGCTATTGACAGCCCGTAATTGAGCGCAAGTCCGGAGCGCGGACGTATCTGGCACTCATATCCTTGCGGGAGCTGTATGTATAGCCCCGTAGGTATCAATGCTCTCTGACGTGGTTTCAGCGTCACAGCACCCTCCGGGAGATATGCTCTCACGTCCATTCCAGCAGCTTCGAAAGTGCCGTAGGATGGCAACGGATGATGACTCTTATTTATGATCTTAACCTTAATTCTGTCCATTTTATATAGTAAGAGATTTATCAATTCTTTATATCCATTAACCGAATCCGAACGTAAAAAGTTGGGTACACGGATGATTTTTTACAAAATTAATAAAAAACGGCCTTATATACAATAGTGCATTATCCGTCGGTCAGCATCCCCACGCCCGGAATCGTCTGAAGAATACGATAAAAGGCCATCTTAGTAATCTAAGACAGCCTTCATTCCTTTGCATACTGAGATTATCAACCCTCAGTGATAGCATCGTTGGGGCAAACCTGTGCGCAGCTGCCGCAGCTGATGCAAGTATCAGGATCGATTTTGTAGATATCACCCTCAGAAATTGCGTCTACCGGACATACCGACATACAAGTGCCACATGCGATGCAGTTATCGCCAATTACGTAAGCCATAGTTAATGTTTATTTTTAGTTATTATTATTGAGTTATTTTGATGCAAAATTAGAATTTCCTAACGAATATTACAACTAAATCTCATCTATTCGGCGTAATTTGAATTGATTCTAAATAAAGAAATGCCCGAGGATCCATAAAAAATATGGTTTAATACCTCTTTTTTCGCTATTTTTCATTAATTTTGCATTGACCTAAAACGTCAGATTATTCATCATGCTACAGCAACCTCTTATCTCCATAATTACAATCACGTTTAACGCGGCAGCCCATCTGCCTGCGACAATGAAATCTGTGGCAGAACAGAAATGCAGCGACTTCGAACACATAATAATCGATGGCGCATCGAGCGACAACACCCTGCAAATAGCCCGTAAACTCGGAATCCCTTCCCTACGTATCCTCAGCGAGCCTGATAAGGGGCTTTATGATGCCATGAACAAGGGGTTGAGGCTGGCGAAGGGGAAATACGTACTGTTTCTTAATGCCGGCGACTCTTTCCATTCCGACGACATTCTCGGAAAATATGCCGCTGAGGCTATGAAGAATCCCGACATAATATATGCTGATACCGTGATTGTAGACAGTCAACGCAATTTCATTGCCCCACGCCACCTGTCAGTGCCTGACGTGCTGTCATTCCAATCCTTTGCCGACGGCATGCTGGTATGCCATCAGGCGTTCATGGTCAAGAAGGATATCGCTCCCTTCTACGACACATCATACAGGTTTTCAGCAGACTATGACTGGACAATACGATGCATCCGCAAATCAAAACCCGGCAACTGTGTCAATCTGCATACCGTGGCTATCGACTATCTAAGCGACGGCATGACCGACAAGAACAAGATGAAATCCCTGCTTGAACGATTTCATATCATGAAGGACCACTACGGACTGACATCTACCATAATCAACCATATATCCTTCATAGGAAGAGCCGCTGCACGCAAATTCTCATCACGACAGAAATAGTGATCCCGATACCAATATCCTAAATTGTCGGACAAATCCCAGACCCGAATTATGCATACTCAGAATACATCATCCAATTCAGATCTCGTGACAATCCACCAGATTGTACGCAATGTCAATGCAGACAACCTGAACGAAGACATAATAGTCTTTGATCATGGTGTCTCTTTCCACATGTCCGACATATATCCCCTCCGTCTTGATGCTCTCGTCATAGCTATCTGTACGGAAGGGGTAGGCAAGATTGGAATCGACATACGTGAATACGAATTAAAGAAAAATTCCCTTATCGTAATCCAACCTAAGAATTACATATACCTATCCGAATATTCAGAAGATTTTCAAAGTTCAATAATGGCCTGTTCGAAACATCTTGTGCAGGATGTACTTCCGAAACTTACCGACATACTTCCTCTCCTCATGCATCACCGTACCGAACCGGTCACCGACCTCACTGAAGAGGAAGCCGAAGGCATAAAGACATTCCTAAAGTTCATAAGATTGAAACTACGGGAAAAGAAGACACCATTTCTCAAACAGAAGGTGCATTGCATGCTACAAGCAGCTCTCTATGAAATGATGGACATCAACTATAAGAAAAATTCCGGAAAGGTTGAATCCCCGAAATCACGTAAAGAGGAGATAATGGCAAAATTTATCCTGTCGGTGAGCGAGGATTTCCGCACACAACGTCAGGTGGCATACTATGCTCACAAACTCTTCATCACTCCCAAGCATCTCTCATCCGTAGTGAAAGAACTCTCCGGACGTACCGCCGGTGACTGGATAGAGAACTACGTCATAATGGAAGCGAAAGTCCTACTAAAGACAACCGACATGACAATCCAAGAGATCTCCGTAGCACTCAACTTTCCCAACCAATCCTTCTTCGGGAAATACTTCAAGCACCACACAGGCTTCTCCCCTACCATCTACCGCCGCAAATTCACATAATCATCAGCAATACAATCTGACAAATCGGCAATCTGATAATCTGACAAATTATCAAATTGCCGATTTGACATCAATGACAGTATTGACAAAGAAGTCAAAGAGGTCCAAGAGGTCCAAGAAGTCCAAGTAGCTGCTATCCCCTCCGGGGATAACAACGACAACCACAACAAAAAAAGGAAGCCGGCTGATCGCTCAGTCGGCTTCCATAAGGCGGCGATTACCTACTCTCCCGCTCTCGCAGTACCATCGGCGTGATGAGGTTTAACTTCTCTGTTCGGAATGGGAAGAGGTGGAGCCCTCATGC
>RIAZ01000102.1 GCA_003762615.1 Muribaculaceae bacterium Isolate-037 (Harlan) | reverse complement strand
CTGATGGTATAAAAAAGGCTTAGGCAAGGTGTCAGAAATGACACCAGTTACTATGTACTTCGATACATCAAGAAATAACGGAATGATCGAAGGGCGCATGGGGGATGCCTTGGCTCTCGGAGGCGAGGAAGGACGTGACAAGCTGCGATAAGCCACGGCGAGGGGCAAATACCCATTGACCCGTGGATCTCCGAATGGGGC
>RIAZ01000101.1 GCA_003762615.1 Muribaculaceae bacterium Isolate-037 (Harlan) | reverse complement strand
GGGGAACTGAAACATCTAAGTACCCGCAGGAAGAGAAAGTAAGAACGATTCCCCAAGTAGCGGCGAGCGAACGGGGATGAGCCCAAACCGGCGGTGTCGCAAGGCATGTGCCGGGGTTATAGGACCGTCCGTGACGTTGGAGTGAGCCTAGTGGAAGCGCATGGAGCGGCGCGCCACAGCGGGTGAGAGCCCCTTACACGAAAGG
>RIAZ01000100.1 GCA_003762615.1 Muribaculaceae bacterium Isolate-037 (Harlan) | reverse complement strand
GGGGAACTGAAACATCTAAGTACCCGCAGGAAGAGAAAGTAAGAACGATTCCCCAAGTAGCGGCGAGCGAACGGGGAGGAGCCCAAACCGGCGGTGTCGCAAGGCATGTGCCGGGGTTATAGGACCGTCCGTGACGTTGGAGTGAGCCTAGTGGAAGCGCATGGAGCGGCGCGCCACAGCGGGTGAGAGCCCCTTACACGAAAGG